>NZ_JBLFFJ010000001.1:224838-1140135 GCF_051400735.1 Chryseobacterium hilariae | reverse complement strand
GTCACTGGTCAATTTTGCTGCGCAAGTCAATAGTGAATTATAATTTACCAAAAAGTTCACTGTGAAGCAGATTTACTATTGAAGATTCACTTTTACAATTGAAGTCACTGGTCAATTTTGCTGCGCAAGTCAATAGTGAATTATAATTTACCAAAAAGTTCACTGTGAAGCAGATTTACTATTGAAGATTCACTTTTACAATTGAAGTCACTGGTCAATTTTGCTGCGCAAGTCAAATGTCAATAGTAACCTTCACTAATAATTCACTGTGAAACAGATTCACCATTGACAATTCACTTTTACAATTGAAGTCACTGTCAATTTTGCTGCGCAAGTCAAATGTCAATGCTAATACTATAAAAAATTCACGGTGAAGCAGATTCACTATTAAAAATTCACGCTTAAGCTGCTAATAGTCAATGATAATCTCCGTTGACAAGCAAATTCCAAATTCATAATTGACAAATCACTAAAAATGCCTAAATTTGTACGCTTTTAGAAAAATAAGAAATGCAATTATCAGAACAAGAAATCATTAGAAGAGAAAAGCTGAATAAGCTTACTGAAATGGGAATTAATGCATTCCCTGCGGAGGAGTATACGATTACAGATACTACAGAATCTATAAAACAGGATTTTTCTGAGAATAAACAGGTGAAGATCGCTGGTAGATTGATGTCCCGCAGAATTCAGGGGAAGGCTTCTTTTGCTGAATTGCAGGACTCTAAAGGTAAGATCCAGGTTTATTTTAACAGAGACGAGATCTGTCCGGGTGAAGATAAAGAGCTTTACAATGAAGTGTATAAGCATCTTTTGGATATCGGTGATATTATCGGTATTGAAGGAACCTTATTCACAACTCAGGTAGGTGAAATGACAATTTTGGTAAAGAACTTTACGCTTCTTACCAAAGCTTTACGCCCGCTTCCTCAGGCTAAAACTGATGAAAACGGAGTAGTGCACGACGGATTTACAGATCCTGAACTGAGATACAGACAACGTTATGTAGATTTAACGGTTAATCCGCAGGTAAAAGAGATCTTCGTAAAAAGAACAAAGATGTTCAATGCGATGAGAACTTTTTTCAATGATGCCGGATATTTTGAAGTGGAAACACCTATTTTGCAGTCGATTCCCGGAGGAGCAGCAGCAAAACCGTTTATCACGCATCACAATGCTTTAGATATTCCATTATATTTAAGAATCGCGAACGAATTATATCTGAAAAGACTGATCGTAGGAGGTTTTGACGGGGTTTATGAGTTCTCCAAAAACTTCAGAAATGAAGGAATGGATAGAACACACAATCCTGAATTTACAGCCATGGAAATCTATGTGGCTTACAAAGACTACAACTGGATGATGGATTTCACGGAAAAGCTTCTGGAATTCTGTGCAGTTCAGGTGAATGGAGGTGCGGAATCTACTTTCGGAGAGCATACCATCAATTGGAAAGCGCCTTATCCAAGAGTTTCCATGACGGAAGCGATCCAAAAATATACAGGTTTTGATATCACAGGTAAAACTGAACAGGAACTGTTTGATTTTGCTAAATCTATCGGAATTGATGTGAATGAGACGATGGGGAAAGGAAAATTAATCGATGAGATCTTCGGTGAAAAGTGTGAAGGAAACTTCATTCAGCCGACTTTCATTACAGATTATCCGATTGAAATGTCTCCATTAACGAAGAAACACAGAAGCAAAGAAGGCCTAACAGAGCGTTTTGAATTAATGGTTTGCGGAAAAGAAATTGCCAATGCCTATTCCGAGTTGAATGATCCTATTGATCAGAGAGAGCGTTTTGAATCCCAAATGGCTTTATCAGAAAGAGGGGATGATGAAGCAATGTTCATCGACCAGGATTTCCTAAGAGCATTGGAATACGGTATGCCTCCAACTTCCGGATTAGGAATTGGTATGGACAGACTGATTATGTTCCTTACAAACAATGCTTCTATCCAGGAAGTGTTATTCTTCCCTCAGATGAGACCGGAAAAAACGGTTCCTCAGATTGAATTGGGTGAAGATGAAAAAGTAATCCTTGAGATCCTTAATTCCCACGAAGAGCCGTTTACTTTAGCTGAAGTGAAAGAAAGAAGCCAGTTATCCGGTAAAAAGTGGGATAAAGCTTCTAAAACTTTGACTAAGAATAATCTGGTGAAAGTGGAGAAAATTGATGACCAACTTTTGATGAAATTGGTTTAATCACCAAATAAAGAAAAAAGCGAACTTTAAAAAGTTCGCTTTTTTCTTTTCCTTAAATTTGGAAAAAATTTAATTATGAAAAAAATATTTCTATTTCTTTGTTTCTCTATTATGTCTGTTGATGCACAATATAGTGTATCGCAAGATCCTAGCGCTGCGGAGGTGTATGTGACTACAGGTAATGAGCTTCATTCATATGCTATGTCTGATAATGGTAGCATTTATTTTTATGGTGATAGTCAAGGTACGGGTATCACCAAATATCTGCCCAATGGTAATATTGATCTTCAATTTGGTAATAATGGAAGATTAATACCTGCTCAGAATAATGACATTAGATATCCTATTATTGTTAAAGGAAATAACTTTTATTTATTAGATATTTTTCCTAAACAATTTCCTAATTATACTATTAATTATTTGAGATTAGGTAAATATGACCTTAATGGGCAATTGATTACAAGTTTTGGTGAGAATGGATTTTTTACCGCACCTCCTATGGGACAGTTACAATACTTTTCCGTTAGTAATTATGATAATGCAATTTATATTTCTAAAAAGGATACTGGTGTCGCTCCAGAAAAGCTAATAAGAATAAATGCTGATGGGAATATTGATAATGTATTTGGTGAAAAAAATTTTTCTACAATCGATAGTTCTAACCTACTGTTTACAAATGATAACGGTATATTAGTAGTTCAGAAAGAAAGCACTTCAGCATCTACTTTGAAAGTAACTAAATTTTTTCAGAACGGAAATTTAGATTTTTCCTTTGGTAATCAAGGCGTGATTAATATACCAGGAAACAATGTTAAGAATGTTTATGTCAATGCTCTGAACGAGTTTTTTTATCTTGCAACTAATGATTTAACCAAGTATACTTCTTTGGGTATTATAGATACTACTTTCGGTAATAACGGTACTGTTTCTATTATAAACTTTAATCCTCCGCAAACCTATACCTATAGTATTTACCAGATGGGCTTTGATTCTTTAAATAAAATGCTGCTTTTTGGCAGTGCTAAGAAACCTAATTTTAATAATTATTTTTCTTATAACTTTTTCATATCCAGATTAAACATAGATGGGAGTTATGATAATAGCTCTAATGATGGTTTAAGTTTTTATATTGGAGGGTATCCTTCTAGTACTCAGTATCATTATTTATTATCAGTAAGTGGAAAAGTTTTAAATGATAATGAATATTATTTACAGAGAAAGATTTCCTTTCAATCATCAAGTAATACAAAAATGAATATGTTTAATAAATTTATAAGGAAAAACAGTGTATTAGCGGTTGAAGATTATGAAAAAAACAATTTCCAAATTTATCCCAACCCTGTTTCAGATATTTTAAATATAGAATTTGCTTCCAATGAAAAAATCCAAGAAATAAATATTTATTCTACAGATGGTAAACTGGCTCTCACGGGTAATGAATCGAAAATAAATCTACAAACATTGTTGCCGGGTAATTATATAGCAAAAATTAAAACCAGTAAAAATGAGTATACTAAAAAAATTATAAAGAATTAGAAGAGGAATATTCTTCTAACATGAGTATAGCTTTTATAAAAACAAATAAAACCGGTACAAAATCATTTTGTACCGGTTTCTTTTTTCCATTTCCGCAGCTGAGTCCTGAAATTATTGAAAGGAGCTGCAGTATTGATATGTATCCATTTCCAGACAGGCCATTTTGCAGGTGTTGTAGCCCATTTTCTCTGTTCAGGAACAAATAAGGTTTCTTGATCAAGGGTTTCAATCCATTCTACAATCTCGTTTACCTGATTTTTCAGAATCTCTCTTTGTTGGTGAAGACTTAAAGCTCCATATTCTTTATAAAAAGATTCATATAATCCGCCTAAATTATTCCACTTATATCCCGGTGCCGGAGTCTGTACTTCTATTCCGTTTTTCTCATCTGCTTCCCATCGTAATAAAAGGCTGGTCCAACCCAGCTGATACGATATATTCTGTGAAGGACTTTTATTAATTCCGGGCTTCAAAAGGTCTTTTTTGTTTTCAGGTATATCATTAAATTCCTGATCATAAAGGAGATAATTCTTTTTTAACGCTTCAATCAGTTCAGTTTTATCTTTATACTGTACCATATTATTTTCTCTGCCTGCTGAACGAAGCCATCAGATAAAACAAAAATGGAAGGATAAACAAAGATCCTAGCATTAGTGCCCAGCCCAAAGCCGATATTGTTTTTGCTGGTGCCATATGTTCCAGAAGCGAAAGATGTTGCCCATTCCCCAGCAAAATAATATCAGGATTATGTTGATAAGTAGCTGCAACTAGAATCATTACCATCTGGAATCCTGCCAGTGCGCGAACAGGAAGCAGTTTCCGCTGATGCAGGGCACGGAGAATCAATCCTAAGGCCACTGTAGCAAAGGAAACTGCCATGATCCCTAATGGTTTTGAAAATATCCACATCATAAGAGGAATGTCGGAAATATAAGCTGTTAAAAATACCAACATTCCTGTGATCACTACAAAAACCATGGTCTGCCTGGATTTTTTGATCATCAGGGTAAGATCAGCTTTATCCCGGGTTTCTCTTAATGAAAAGATAGAGGCCAGATAAGCGCAAAGAGCTACTGTAAAAAGACCTACGGAAACCCCAAACCAGTTCAGCCAGCTGAAAATATATAAATCTAAAAATCCGACTGCATCAGGGTTGATAGAATGTGAAACGGTAGCCGCTGCAATCAGACCTAAGAAAAATGGAGTTAACAGGCTTGCGTAGTAAAAGATTTGGGTATATAAAATCTGCCAGTTATCTTTCACAGCATCATAATGTCTGAACGTAAAGGCTGTACCCCTTGCAATAATTCCTAAAAGCATCAAAACCAAAGGAATATGGAGATAGGTAGACATGGTGGTGTAAATTTCAGGGAACCCGACAAAAAGAATAACGATCGCAATGATCAGCCACATGTGATTGGCTTCCCATACAGGAGCAATGGACTGATACATGATCTCCTCCGTTTTGTGACGGGCTTTTTTATGGGTGAAAAGCTCAACAATCCCGGCACCGAAATCAGCACCGCCCAAAATAATATAAAGGCAGATAGAAAGCCACAGAAATCCTATAACAACGTAGATCATGATTTTTTGTTTTTATCGTTAAACTGAGCGTCTGTAGGGTCATAAAGTTTAGGAACCATCTGGATCTGTCTCCTCAAAAGGAAGATAATAATCAGTGATAATGATACAAAAATGGCCGTAAAAAAATAAAATGAATACTGTATTCCGGGCATAGGCGTTACGGCATCTGCAGTTTTCATAATACCATAGATGATCCATGGCTGTCTGCCGACTTCAGTTACTGTCCACCCTGCTTCCAGGGCGATGTATCCGAAAGGTGTTGCGATCAGGAATGTTTTTAAAAGCCAGTTTTTGTTAAGCCATTCCTTCTTGAAAAAGAAAGCGTACAGATAAATACTTCCGATGATGATCATCACCACACCGAAGAAGATCATAATTTGGAAAGCGTAATGGACAACAGCTACCGGAGGCCATTCATCACGAGGAAAATCATTTAATCCTTTCACTTCATGATTGAAATCATTGCTCACCAGGAAACTTAAAACTTTTGGAATTTTAACTGCATATTTCACCTCTCCTTTTTCTTCATCAGGAATTCCACCAATAACGAAAGGTGCGCCTTTTTCAGTTTCAAAGTGAGCTTCCATCGCAGCAAGTTTAATAGGCTGTCTTTCTGCAACAGATTTTGCAGCAACGTCACCGCTTAAAGGTGCTCCAAATGCTCCTATCAATGCAAATCCAGCGGCTATCCTGAATGCTTTTGTATGGAACTCCACATTCTTTTTCTTCATAATTAAAAAAGCATGAACTCCTGCCACTGCAAATCCTGTGGCACAGAATGCAGCAACCGTCATATGGAGAGCCTGGGGAAACCATGCATCATTGAACATGGCTTTTATAGGATCTATATTGGTATATTGTCCGTTGATATAATCAAAACCTGTCGGCGAATTCATCCACGCATTGGCTGCCACAACCAGAATTCCGGAAGCGAGTCCACTTAACCCTACCAGAAATCCACAGAACCAGTGGAACCATTTGTTGAATTTTTCCCATCCATAGAGAAAGAATCCTATGGCAATTGCTTCAATAAAAAATGCGGTTCCCTCAAGAGAAAACGGCATTCCGAAGATTGGTCCTGCGTGTTTCATGAATCCCGGCCACAGGAGCCCGAGCTCAAAAGAAAGCATGGTCCCCGAAACGGCACCGGTAGCAAAAAGAATCGCAACTCCTTTGCTCCAGGCTTTTGTAAGGCCTTTATATACTTCGTTATTGGTCTTGAGGTATTTCCAGTGGGCAAAGGCCATCAGAAAAGGCATTACCATTCCCACACAGGCGAAAATGATATGAAAACCCAGCGAGAGGGCCATCTGCGCGCGGGCTGCAATAAAATCATCCATACGATCAACTTTTGAGTAAATAAATTTAAGGATAAATTACGGATGTATAATATGATTTAATACAGTTGGCTTTTAAGAAATAGATAATAACTTTAATCTTTTTTTTGATGAAATGATTTTCTGTTTTTTTTCTAAAAACTCTGTCCTTTTTTGACATATTTTAACTTTCATAAGTCGAAAAAAATCACGATATTTGTAGGTCTTTGCATTACGCAAAATTATTAATTTTTATATGAGTCAAAAACAATATACAGCTAGCAGTATCCAGGCCTTAGAAGGTATGGAACACGTACGATTAAGACCATCAATGTACATTGGAGATGTAGGAGTAAGAGGTCTTCATCATTTGGTTTATGAGGTAGTAGATAACTCTATTGATGAGGCTTTGGCAGGGCATTGTGATACTATTTTAGTAAGAATTCATAAAGGAGAAGCAATCTCTGTAAAAGATAATGGTAGAGGGATTCCCGTAGATTTCCACGAAAAAGAGCAGAAATCTGCCCTTGAGGTTGTAATGACCAAAATTGGAGCAGGAGGAAAATTTGACAAAGATTCTTACAAGGTATCCGGAGGTCTGCATGGAGTTGGGGTTTCTTGTGTGAACGCATTGTCAACTTTATTAGTGGCTACCGTAAGCCTTGATGGAAAATTATATCAGCAAAAATATTCGGAAGGTAAAGCGCTTACAGAGGTCGATGTAATTGGAACAACGACCGAAAGAGGAACAGAAGTCTTCTTCCAGCCGGACGGTACAATCTTCCAGGAGCTTGTATATAACTACGATACCCTTGCTACAAGGTTACGTGAACTGGCTTTTCTTAACAAAGGAATTACAATAACTCTTGTTGATGAAAGAACAGAGAATGAAGACGGATCTTTCACGATGGAAGTTTTTCATTCAGAAGGAGGTTTAAAGGAGTTTGTTGAATTTATCGACGGCAACAGGGAATCTATCATGGAGAATGTGATCTTCATGGAAGCAGAAAGAGATGACATTCCTGTAGAAGTTGCTATGCGTTATAATACGTCATTCAGCGAAAACCTTCACTCTTATGTTAATAACATCAATACGCATGAAGGGGGAACTCACCTTGCAGGTTTCAGACGTGCTTTGACAAGAACGTTAAAAAAATATGCCGATGATTTGGGAATTCCTGCTAAAGAAAAAGTAGAAATTACAGGAGACGATTTCCGTGAAGGGCTGACGGCTGTAATTTCTGTAAAAGTAATGGAACCTCAGTTTGAAGGACAAACCAAAACAAAGCTAGGAAACTCCGAAGTTTCAGGTGCTGTAGATAAAATAGTAGGTGAAATGCTTACTAACTTCTTAGAAGAAAACCCTAATGAAGCGAAAATTATCGTTCAGAAAGTGGTTTTAGCTGCAAAAGCAAGACAAGCTGCTAAGAAGGCCCGTGAAATGGTTCAGAGAAAATCTCCGATGGGAGGCTCAGGACTTCCGGGAAAATTATCTGACTGTTCATCCAAAGATCCGGCAGAATCTGAACTATTCTTAGTAGAGGGAGATTCCGCAGGTGGAACTGCTAAGCAGGGTAGAGACAGACATTTCCAGGCTATCTTACCTTTGAGAGGTAAGATCCTGAACGTTGAAAAATCTATGCTTCATAAAGTATATGATAACGAGGAAATTAAGAATATTTACACCGCTCTTGGGGTTTCTGTAGGAACGGAAGAAGACAGTAAAGCTCTAAACATGGCTAAACTGAGATATCATAAAGTAGTGATTATGACCGATGCCGATATTGATGGGTCTCACATTTCTACCCTGATTCTTACCTTCTTCTTCAGATTTATGAAGGAACTTATTGAGAATGGATATATCTATATTGCTCAACCTCCTTTATACCTATTAAAGAAAGGAAACAAAAAAGTATATGCCTATAACGAGAAAGAGCGTGAAGAGTTTACCTTAGAAATGGCTCCGGACGGAAAAGGCGTTGAGGTTCAGCGTTATAAAGGTCTTGGGGAAATGAATCCTGAGCAGCTTTGGGAAACAACTCTTAACCCTGAGCACAGAATTTTAAAGCAGGTGACGATTGATAATGCAGTAGAGGCTGACAGTATATTCTCCATGTTGATGGGAGATGAGGTTCCGCCAAGAAGAGAATTTATCGAGAAAAATGCAAAATATGCTAAGATTGATGCATAATTGTTATTAAAATATATAAAAAAAGGCTTCTACTTAGAAGCTTTTTTTATTTGGTGAAAACCAATAAAAATAATGGGATCGATGTAATGTCGGGTGCAGCAGTTACAGGCAATAATCAAAAAGGTATTGAGGACTTCAGAAATGGAGTCTTTTTTTATGACTTTAATCAAAGTGAAAAATTTAAAAATATAATGTTGAAAAAAGAACTTTCACGAAAAAATGATAAAATAATCCTCATTTAGAGATATAAAATGTAAAATTATAATATGGGAAGGCTTTGAAAATGAAGTCTTTTCTATAGTATCGTTATTTATATTAAAATAAAAATTTAACATTTATTAAGATTTTATTATTTTTGTGCCAACTTTAATACCCATGATGAAAATTATAATTATTGGGGCCTTATCTACAGCCTCTTTATATTTTGCACAAACCTATCCTGTTTCTGCTATTCCTGAAAACCTGAAGAAAAATGCCAATGTTGTGATCAGAAAGGATTTTACAACAGCTCAGATTAATAAAATTGATGAAATAAAGTATCAGCATCATACAGTGATCACAGTTTTAAATAAAGATGGTGATTCTAAAGCGCAGGTTTATATTCCTTATCAAAAAGGAGACAATATTTCTGATGTGAAAGTTACCGTGTATGATGAATCCGGAAAGAAAGTAAAAAGCTTTTCCAAATCTGACTTTGGTGACTTTGCCAACAATACACAAGGTGTATTTTATTCAGATAGCAGGATCTTAGCATTGCCATATACTTCCGCTTACTATCCGTATACTATTGATTTTTCCTACCAGATCACAGATGAAAATACTATTTTTATCCCCGATTTTGTACCGTTTTCGTCCCCGAATATGTCTTTGGAAGAAGCTCAGTTCAAAATAGTCAATACATCCGGGATTGATCTTAGAACAAAGACTTATCCGTCAAAATATAACTACACTTCCGTTTCCCTAGCCGATAATGGCAATGAAAAGACCTACTCTTATAAGAATGTTCCGGCAATAGATGATGCCCTGATGCTGCCCCAGCCTGAAAAAATTCTGCCTAAAGTAAGTTTTGCTTTGGCGAAATTTAATCTCGAAGGCAAACAGGGAACATTGAGCAGCTGGACAGATTTTGGAACCTGGTATTATGCTAATCTGGTAGAGCCTGTTTCTGTATCTACTCCGGCCATTAAAGCTGAGGTGGCTGCTTTGAAACTGGAGGGCACAACAGAGGAAAAAGTGAAAAAGATTTATCAGCATATGCAGTCGAAAACCAGATACATATTTGTTGGACTGGGAATCGGAGGATGGCTGCCTATGTTTCCGGATGAAGTTCAGAAGAAAGGATACGGAGACTGTAAAGGCCTTACCAATTACATGAAAACCTTATTGAACGAGGCTGGAATTCCTTCCCATTACTGCGTGATCAATTCCAGTTCGTCACAAGTGTCCTTTGATCCGGATTTTCCATCCATGCGTGGAAATCATGCGATCCTGATGGTACCTACGGAAAAAGGAAATATCTGGCTGGAAAATACTTCCCAGCAGATTGCTTTTAACCATTTGAATTACAGTACCGTAGACAGAAATGTTCTTGCTGTCACCAAAAAGGGAATCGAACTTATTAATACACCTGCATATACAGCCGAACAAAACAGAGAAAAACAGATTTTAAAAATTAATCTTACAGAAGACAACAGCATCAATGGAGAAATCCAGTTTGCTTATACCGGAAGTCAGTATGATAATAATTTGCCTTATGCTTATTTATCGCCGAAGGAAAGAATTGAGGCGATGAAAGCGAGATTTGATGTTTTGAGTTTTGAAAAAGTTGAAATGAAAGACTTTGTCAATGATAAAGACAATGCAGTGATAAAATTCAATGTAGATTTTAAGGCGAATAATTACTCCAAAAATACAGGAACGAACTTAATTTTCAGAGCGGTGCCTATTTTTGCCAACAATTATTATAAATCAGATGAGAACAGGGAACTTCCATTTGAGATAAGGCAGTCGTTTCAGGATGAATATGAAATTGATTTTATTATTCCGAAAAATTATAAAATTGATGAAGTTCCGGAAAATATGACCATCAATTCTGAATTTGGAACTTATAAGCTGAATATTGTAAAAAACGGCGAATCGTTGAAAGTTACACGATTCATTAAAATTAACAAAGGGATATTTCCGAAAGAAAAATACAACGATTACGTGAGCTTCAGAAAAAAAACTCTCAATATTGATAATTCCAAAATTTTACTGACTAAAATCTAACCATGAAAAAAATAATACTAACAGCGTTCTGCTTTGGAACTTTGATCTATGTAAACGGCCAGAAGCATGAATTTCTTAATCCTCCGAAATTCGATAATGCTGATCTGTCCAAAACAAAATCAACGCTGGATGAAAATGCACCGGCAGAAATTTTATATAAATCAGTACATTTTGATATTGATACTTCTACAGGAGATCTTCGGAAAAAGGTTTTTTACAGAGTGAAGATCTATGATAAAGATAAAGCAGAAGACTGGTTGAATCTTGAAATTCCACTATACAAAAGCGCCGGTGGTCATGAAGAGATTTTAAACAAAATGAAAGCTTTCGTATACAATCTTGAAAACGGAGCTGCCGTCGCTACAAAAGTAGATAAAAGCTCAAAATATAAGAGTAAGGAAAGTAAATATACAACCATCACCAAATTTGCTTTTCCCAATGTAAAGAACGGATCGGTTATAGAATACCAGTATGAAGTCTCATCACCCTTTTTATATTCAGTTCCCCAGATCGTAATAGAGTCTGATGCGCCTTCACTGTATACCGAATATATCCTGGACAGCCCTTCGCATGTAGCTTATAATGTGAATTATACAGGCTCACTAACTCCAAAGTACAGGATGGTGGAAGAAAAGACAATGTACGGAATGCCATTTAAAACCTATAGATTCGGGTATGAAAATCTGAAAGGATTCAAAACTGAAAAATTTGTTAAAAATGACAGGAATTACCGTACAAAAGTAAGTGCAGAGCTTCATTCCACTAATTTTAGGGAACTTAAAATGCATTCCTCTTCCTGGGAAGAAATTAAAGAGAAGCTGTATAAAGATGAAGACTTTGGAGAAGAGCTGAAAAAAACAAAACTGGTTAAAGAAAATGTATCATCAATTATCTCAGGTCTCAATTCTGATGCTGAAAAAGCTGATGCCATTTTTAATTATGTGAAAAATACATTCACCTGGAACAAAGACAGAGGAATTTATACAGAAGACGGAATAAAGAAACTGATAGAAACCAAAACCGGAAATGCTGCAGAAATAAACCTTTTGCTTGTCATGATGCTTAGAGAGGCAGGACTGAAAGCAGATCCTCTTGTGATTTCTACTGTAGACAACGGCTTGATCAACCTGACATCTCCAAGCATAGTCGGGATGAATTTTGTTATTGCAACTGTGAAGATTAAAGACAATCTTAATCTCTATGATGCCACTTCAAAGCAGTCATCAATGAATAATCTTCCCCCTAGAGACTGGAATCAGTATGGTGTACTCATAGCTAAAGATAAAGCACTACTTATGCAGATGGGAAATACTACAACCAGTTTCAATTATCTTACCACAGAAGCAAAGATCAATGAAGACGGCAGTATCTCTGGAACATATTCCGACAAAGATACCGGTTCGTATGCCATGTTTGCGAAGGAAAGCTATGACGAAAATGCTGAGAAATATAAAAAACAGTATAAAGATAACTTCTCTATAGATTTTACGGGAATTGAAACCAAAACTCTGGAAAACGGGGATTTCGAAAGCACAATGAAATTTTCATCCGATAACCTGATCGATAAGATCGGGAAGAAAATGATCATTAACCCAATGCTTTTTTTGAGCAAGAATTCCAATGAATTTGACCAGGCCGACGAAAGAAAATATCCGATAGATTTTATCTCTTCAATTACTAAAGTGAAAAAAGTTATCCTGGAAATACCGGAAGGCTACGTCATAGAAGCAATGCCTAAAAGTAAAAAGATCGTTACACAAGATAAAGAAATTGAATACAGCTATATTGCTGAACAGAAAGGTAATAAGCTTGAAATAATTTCTACTACAAAAATTGCCAGTCCGGATTATCCCAAAGAATATTATCCTGCATTCAAACAGATTTGGGGAACCGCCTCAAAAAGTGAGAACCAGGTGATAAGCCTGATTAAAAAATCGTAGAAGAGAATTTCCTCAGACCGATTATTAGATCAAATAAAAATAATTTTGCAAAACCATTCATTTTTGAATGGTTTTTGCATTCACACCCAAAAGATATAATTATGAAAAACACCATTGCCGTTCTGGCAGTTTCTTCGTTTCTCGCTTTTTCAGCCTGTAAAAAAGGAGAAAATACAAATCTACCTGATAAAACAGAAACTTCCCAACCGGAAAAATTCATAGTGGACTCCGTGAAAGTGAGCGACTCCTCAAAGATTGCAGATTCACTGACCATAGCTTTTACGTCCAAACTGCTTGTTTTTCCAACGCTGAAAGACAAACAGCTGTTGGACAGTATTTATTTTCAAAATAAGGGAATCAAAGACTTTTCTAAAAAAGGTTTGCAGGCTTTTCTGGATAATGAGAAAAACAAATATTTCAATTCTGTGAAAAATGATAGTAAAGACTGGCTTTCAGATATTTCCTACGCACAGAAATGGTATACAAATACCCATATGAATTTGGTTTCAACTGATAATGATTATATGCATATCGGGTATGTATGGAGTTCCTATGAGGGTGGTGCTCATGATAATTATGGATTCTCCGAAAGGGTTTTCGACCTTAAAAGCAATAAAAAACTGGAGCTTAAAAATATTACTTCCATGCCCAAAGCCAAACTTGAAGCTATATTAATGAAAAATATTAATAAAGTTAACAGCGGAACAACAGACAGTGAAGGAGAAGTGAAAAATTCAGACATGCTGCTGGTAGAAGTCATTCCCGCTACAGATAACTTCTATTTTGATCAGAAAAATCTCTATTTCCATTACAGTCCGTATGAAATTACTGCCTTTGCAGCCGGAGATATCGTCATTCCTATGTCTTGGGAAGAACTGAAAGGAACACTGAATGCAGAATTCAAAGAAAGAATGAAAATAAAGTAAATTAATGCTTCCGGATCTGGAAGCATTTTCTATTTTTGCGGTAATGGAAAAAGTAGCTTTTATCATTAATCCCTTTTCGGCCAAAAAAAATTATCAGCCGTTTCTTGACGAACTCAAAAGAAAGGTTGACAATCCTTTATATTATATCTCCGAATCGATTCCGGCGACAGATGATTTTATCAGGGCAAATTTTGATCATATTGATATTTTTGTAGCCATCGGAGGGGACGGAACGATCTCAACCGTGGCAAGAAATCTTATTAATACGGATAAGATTCTGGCTATTTTTCCTGCCGGATCAGGTAATGGCTTTTCCAATGAGACTAAATTCAGCAAAAACTTGGATGAACTTTTAGAAAAAATTAAAACCAGAGCATCCAGAAAGATTGATACCTTTACTGTTAATGAAAGGCTGTCCATCAATGTTTCAGGAACCGGATTTGATGGTAAAGTAGTTAAAGAATTCGAAAAAACCAACCGTGGGTTCAAAAACTATATCAAAGTATCCCTGAAGACATTCTTCAATTATAAGCCTATCAAAGTTAAATTTTTTGATGAAGCCTATCAGCAGTACAATGGAAAATACCTGATGCTGAATATAGCCAATACACGGCAGTTTGGAAACAACGCGTATATTGCTCCAAATGCAAGTAAAAGTGACGGATTGGTAGATATGGTGCTGGTAAAAAAATTCCCGCTGACCTATTCTGCTCTTTTTGCCTTTAGAATGTTTACTAAAAAGTTAAAAGACGATGAGTATGTAACTTATCTGCCCGTTTCGGAGATTTCATTTAAAGTAACCACTAAAAACTGGCATCTTGACGGTGAGTTTAATAAGATAAAATCACCGATACATGTGAAGGTTTTACCAGCCAGCCTGAATATTTTGATTTAATTGTACAGGGATAAAGAATCTGAAAAGAATAAAAAAGATATTGCTTAAAATTAAACCTCAAGCTTCTTCTCAATTTCATTCGGATGATCCAGGCAATACTGCAGCTGGGTTTTATCCAGTTGCTTCTCCCAATTGGCTACAACTACCGTAGCCACCGAGTTTCCAATCACATTCGTTAAAGCCCTGCATTCACTCATGAATTTATCGATTCCCAGAATAAGAGTCATTCCCGCTATTGGAATTTCAGGAACGACGGCCAGCGTTGCGGCTAACGTTACAAAGCCCGCTCCCGTAACACCCGCAGCGCCTTTTGAGCTTAGCATGGCTACCAAAAGCAGCATCAGCTGTTTTTCCAGCGGAAGATCAATATTCAGAGCCTGAGCAATAAAAAGAGAAGCCAGTGTCATATAAATGTTTGTCCCATCCAGATTGAAAGAATACCCTGTGGGAACTACAAGACCTACAATAGCTCTTGAGCATCCTGCCTTTTCCAGTTTTTCCATAATTCCCGGAAGCGCTGATTCAGAAGAGCTGGTTCCTAAAACCAATAGAAGTTCCTCTTTAAGGTAAAACATCAGCTTGAAAATGCTGAATCCATTATACCAGGCCACTGCTCCTAAAATAATAACAACGAAAAGAATGGATGTGATATAGAAGGTTCCTACTAAATATATAAGATTCAACACGGAATGAAGACCATATTTCCCAATTGTAAATGCCATAGCACCGAAAGCTCCGATTGGCGCCAGCTTCATCAGCATATGGACAATTTTAAAAATTGGGGTAGAAAGATCCTGTAGAAAATCGGTTACTTTCTGGCTTTTTTCTTTGGTCAGAACCAGGGCGACACCCATGAGAATAGCTACCAGAAGCACCTGAAGTATATTTTCTCCTACCAGCGGACTGAAAAGCGTTTCAGGAATGATATTCATGATAAAGCCTGTCAGGGTAGTGTCGTGAGCCTTCTGCTGATACTGCGAAACATCGCCTGATAGAGTAGCAGGATCAATATTTAAACCGTGTCCCGGCTGTAAAATATTTCCTACAATCAATCCGATAATCAAGGCTAAAGTTGAAAATGTAAAAAAATAGATCATTGCTTTCACGGCAATGCGGCCAACTTTTTTAAGGTCAGTCATATGGGCAATTCCCAGTGTTAGAGTAATAAAGATCACCGGAGCGATGATCATTTTCACCAATTTGATGAATCCATCACCCAGCGGTTTCATTTTTTCACCCAGCTCAGGATAAAATCTTCCTAAAAGTATACCTGCTATTATGGCAATAATGACTTGAAAATAGAGCTGATGATAAAATTGTTTTGCTTTCAAAGGATTCTTTTTAGATTTTGAACGCAGAAAATTAAGAATTTTTATCTTAAAACATGACGAAAGTCAGTAAATTAATGATTTTAAGAAAAAACATGAATGAGATAGGAAAGATGAGGATTGGTTTTCAACTTCTAAAAGTCATTTTTATAAAAATGCTTCGACTCCGCTCAGCATGATACAATTTACATCAACGTTGTCATGCTGAGCGGAGTCGAAGCATCTATAGAATCACTACAAAATTATTCCACTGCAACAGAATCATCCCCGCGGCCGTCTGCCACAGCATGAATGTTTCCGTTATCGTCCATCAGGATCAGTTCTGTTTTTCCGATGTATTTTATTTTTTCGATCACATATTTTTTGGTTTTAAGAGCCATGATCGTACTTTCAGGGAAATTATTTTCTACCGTAATTTTTTCAGGGAGCCACTGATGATGGAATTTCGGTGCATTCACAGAAATATTGGCATTCAGTTTAAAATCTACCACATTCACGATAGACTGATAAACCGATGTAGGAATCGTTGTTCCGCCCGGTGTTCCCACCACCATGTATGGCTTTCCATTTTTAAGCAGGATGGTAGGAGTCATAGAAGAAAGCATTCTTTTATTTGGTTGTATAGAATTAGCTTCTCCACCTACGGCTCCAAACATATTCGGAACTCCCGGCTTGATAGAGAAATCATCCATTTCGTTATTTAGGAAGAAACCAGCACCCGAAACCACAACCTTACTTCCGTAATACCCGTTAAGTGTCGTTGTTACAGAAGCTGCATTGCCCTCTTTATCTATAACAGAAATATGGGTAGTTTGGGTGGATTCTTTTGGCTGACTGATGATTTTTCCAACTTCTGAACTTGGTGTCGCTTTACTGAAGCTGAAGCTTTTCCATCTATTCTTTAAATACGAATCAGAAATCAGATAAGTGGTTTTATCTTCAATAAAATCCGGGTCGCCCATGTATTCTGCCCTGTCTGCAAAAGCTCTTCTTTCAGCTTCCGTCATGATCTGTACAGCTTCCGTTGAATTTTGCTGGTATTTTTCCAGATTTTCATATCCGGCCATCGTCAGCATCTGGGCTAGCAATACGCCACCACTGGAAGGCAGAGGCATAGTAACTACACGACTTCCTTTATAATCGAATTCCAAAGGTTTTCTTTCTGCCGTTTTATAGTTTTTAAGATCCTCCAAAGTAATAATTCCGTTACCTTTCTTCATTTCGGAAACCATAAGTTCAGCAGTTTTTCCTTCATAGAATCCTTTTGCTCCCAGTTTCTGGATCAATCTCAATGTTGCAGCCAGTTCTTTCTGAACTAAAAGATCACCGGCCTTCCAGGGAGCATCTTTTACAAAAGCAATAGAGGATTTGTTATGTTTTAAGAAATTTTCTTTGTGTGTATTCAGCATATTGGCTTCCATTTCTGTAATGGTAAATCCTTTTTCCGCAAGATCAATAGCAGGCTGAATGATTTTATCCATCGGAAGCTTACAGTACTTTAAGGTCGCGAAAAATCCGGAGATACTTCCCGGTACACCTACCGCCAGTCTTCCGTATTGGGAAAGATCTGTATCCGCCTTTCCGTTTTTATCAACGTACATATCCTTAGACGCTTTTTTCGGGGCTGTTTCTCTGTAATCCAGGGTGAATTTCTCACCATTATTTTTAACACCTACTAAAAAGCCGCCGCCACCAATGTTTCCGGCCTGGGGATAAACTACAGCAAGAGCATATTGTGTTGCTACAACAGCATCGTAGGCATTTCCGCCCATCTTCATTACTTCGGCTCCTGCTTCGCTGGCAAGAGGATGCGCAGAAACCACTACACCTTTATTTTTTACTTTTACCTCCTTTATAATATTGAAATCAGTAAACTGAGCAGATGAAAAATTAAATGCCATAAATAGGGCAGCCAGAAATATTCGCTTCATAAGATTATGTTTAAGACAAAAGTAGATAATTTTAAAGAAACTGACCGGTCTTTAATAGTGTTTATCACTATATCATTCAATAGAAAATAAATTATTCCCTGAATTATTTATTTCACATGTAAAAAATCAATTGTATTAATGAATATTATGTTAATCTTCATTTTTATTGTTATATTAATCCTTGTTTTGTTGTTTTTAATGTATTTTTATAAATCAATTACTACTTTAAAAAATATATATGAAGAAAAATTATCAAAAAATTGCTTTGCTTGGAGTATTGTTTTTTATTTCAGCCCATGCCAATGCCCAAACTAAGGATTCTATAAAGACCAATCAGGTGGATGAAGTAAAAATTACTATTGGTTCACGAAATAAAGCAAGGGTTGCTACCGATACTCCGGTGCCGGTAGATGTTATCAATATTGGTTCTCAGTCAGTTTTAAGTCCCCAGATGGATCTTAATCAGATTTTGAATTATGCAGCACCTTCTTTTACCTCTAATTCTACCACTGTAGCAGATGGAACAGACCACGTGGATCCTGCCCAGTTAAGAGGACTTGGTCCCGATCAGGTGTTAGTTCTGCTTAACGGAAAAAGGAGACATACCTCTTCTTTGGTTAATATCAACGGTTCACCGGGCAGAGGTTCGGTAGGTACCGATCTTAATGCCATTCCTGCATTTGCTATTGAAAGGCTGGAAGTGCTGAGAGACGGAGCTTCTGCACAATACGGTTCTGATGCTATTGCAGGGGTTATTAATGTCATCATGAAGAAAAACACCAATGCTTTTACAGCCGCCATCACAGCGGGAGCTTTTAATTCAAAAGGAGCCAATGACCATCATGGAGGATGGGACGGTGGGAAATACCAGATAGATCTTAATTACGGGACTAAAATCGGGACCAATGGATTTATCAATTTCACGGCAAGTTTATTAAGCAGAGATGATACCAGAAGGGCTATGGCGGCAAGCGGAGATATTTTTAATGCCTATAATGCAATTGAACAGAGAGCGTTGGAAAACGGGGTAAATATTTCTTCACTTTTTGGTAATATTAATAATACTCCAAATACACAGCAAATCATAAACTATATCCATCAGTATGCCCCGCAGGTCGGTTATTTTACGGCACAGCAGCAGGCTGATATTCAATCTGCGAGCACTATTACGCAATTGCAGAACCTGTTGAAAGTTAATGTAACTGAAAATGAACTGGCTTACAGGAAATTAACAAGGGATGATTTTAATATGCGGGTAGGGCAGTCGAAACTGACATCCGGTCAGTTTTTTATGAATTCTGAATTTGATCTTTCATCATCTGTGAAAGGATACGCTTTTGGGGGAATTTCTTACAGAGATGGTAATGCAGCAGGCTTTTTCAGAAGACCTAACCAAAACAGAACTTCTACTTCAATATATCCTAATGGCTTTTTGCCTGAAATAGCCTCAGATGTTATTGATCTTTCTTTTGCGGGCGGATTTAAAGGAAAACTAGGAAATGTCAACTATGATATCAGTAATACCTTTGGGCAGAATACTTTTGATTATACCATAAAAAATACCGCCAATGCATCTATGTCTTATCCTGGCAAAACGGAATTTGATGCAGGTGGACTGAGTTTTATGCAAAATACCATCAATGCAGATTTCGATACAAAATTTGACTGGCTGAAAGGCTTTAATGTAGCCTTCGGAGGGGAAGCAAGATTTGAACGGTATAAAATAGAAAATGGAGAAGAGGCGTCATGGGCGCTTTATGATATCAATGGAAGGATCCAGACTCCATCAACTGTTGCTTCTTTGAAACCCACTGATTTTTTAGGAGCTACCAGACCGGGCGGATCGCAGGTGTTTCCCGGTTTTAGACCTGAAAACGCTTTAAATAAAGGGAGACGTTCCGTGGCGGCTTATGTGGACACAGAACTGGATGTTACAGATAAATGGCTTTTAAGTGCTGCTTTGCGCTATGAAAACTATTCAGATTTTGGATCTACATTCAATTATAAAATAGCAACACGGTATAAACTGACCGATCAGATTAATTTAAGAGCGGCTCATTCTACGGGATTCCGAGCTCCTTCCTTACAGCAGATTTATTTCAATGCCACGGCAACTCAGTTTGTAGGAGGTACAGCATTTGAGGTAGGGACATTTTCAAATGATTCAGAAGCTGCCAGACTCCTGGGCATTCCACAGCTGAAACAGGAAGAGTCAACGAGTTATTCTGCCGGTTTTACGGCAAAAATTCCACAGGCTAACCTTACTTTTACTGTTGACGGTTATTATATTAAGATCAAAAACAGGGTGGTTCTTACCGATCAGTTCTCAAGACCGGCCGGAACCTATGCAGAGGGAAGTCCTGAAAAAAATCTACAGAATCTTTTTGATAAGGCTAATGCCAATGCGGCTACATTTTTTGCCAATGCTATTGATACCCAGACTAAAGGAGTGGAAGGGGTGATTTCTCACAGAGGAAAATTTTCTGAAAAAGTTTCATTAAATTCTGATCTGGCAGTGACGGTGTCCAAGACCAACAGAGTAGGAGATATTCATGGTTCTGATGCCTTGATTAAAGCAGGGCAGGTCAATCGTTATTACTCGGAATCCAGCAGGATTTATCTTGAAGAGGCTGTACCAAGATTTAAAGCTTCTCTGAATAATGCCTTGGAAATTAGCAGATTTAATGTGCTTTTGAGAAATGTGTATTTTGGAAAAGTTACAGATCCGAATACGATGGATGCTAATGGAGATGGTATTGTAAATGGCGAGATCATTAATGGACAGGCTGTGGCTACAGAGCATCCTGTTTGGGGTGGAAAGGTGATTACAGATCTATCGGTAGGTTACAAATTCAGTAACAGTTTCAGACTGACTATTGGAGCTAATAACTTATTTGATATTTATCCGGATAAAAATTACGGACCAACTGCGGTGAAAGTGCCTGCTCTGGATACTTCCGGTAATTTGACTTATGTTAATGCCGCTCCTATAGACCTTACCAATCAGAATCAGTTCGTTTACTCCAGAAATACATCCCAGTTCGGGATGAATGGAAGATTTCTTTTTGCAAGGGTTAATCTGAGCTTTTAGGAATTTCTATTTGGTTATTATGAAAAAGGTATGTTTATGCATACCTTTTTTATTTTGGTTGATATGATTTTTTTACTTTTGTAGAATTCTAAAAAAAATATGTAAAATGGAATCCTATACGGAAAGAATACTAATTACGGGTGCTTTGGGACAGATCGGCACCGAACTGACAAACAGGCTTGTTGAAATTCACGGAGCTGATAATGTAGTAGCATCAGGACTGGACAGATGGCAAAAGGGAATTACTGCTGCCGGACATTATGAAAGAATGGATGTTACCAATACGCAGCTGGTAAGACAGGTCGTTAAAGACTACGAAATCACAACAGTGTATCATTTAGCATCGCTTTTGTCAGGAACTTCAGAAAAGCAGCCAATTTTTGCATGGAAGCTGAATCTTGAGCCTCTCCTTCATTTTTGTGAAATGGCAAAGGAAGGCCTTATTAAAAAGATCTTCTGGCCAAGCTCAATTGCGGTGTTTGGGAAAGGAATCCCAAAACAGAACGTAGGACAGGATGTGGTTCTGAATCCTACAACAGTATATGGGATCTCCAAAATGGCAGGAGAGAAGTGGTGTGAATATTATTTCGATAAGTATGGTGTAGATGTAAGAAGCATAAGATATCCGGGACTTATTTCGTGGAAGACTCCGGCTGGAGGTGGTACAACAGACTATGCTGTTGAGATTTTTTACGAAGCAATAGAAGAGGCAAAATACACAAGCTTCATTTCCGAAGATACCGGAATGCCGATGTTATACATGGATGATGCAATCAACGCAACATTGAAATTAATGGAAGCTCCGAAGGAAAGTCTTACCGTTCGTTCCTCCTATAATTTAGGCGGAATGTCATTTACCCCAAAAGAATTGGCAGAAGAAATCAAGAAAGAAATTCCTGATTTTTCTATCAATTATCAACCGGATTTCAGACAGGCCATTGCAGATTCTTGGCCGGCTTCCATTGATGATTCGGTAGCGAAAAAAGACTGGGGACTTACTTATGATTTCGGAATTTCTGAAATGACGAAGGACATGATTAAGAATCTTAAGGTGAAATTGAATAAGAATTAATTACTTAAAGTTTACATTTAAATAATTAACGTTTTAACATCTGATTTTTAATTAATTATAATATTTATCTAAAATTTAATTTAAATGATTTTATTGACTTTTAACATTTTGAATATAGAAGCTGAAGCGAAAAATGTTGCAGAAATTTCTGATGTGGAAAGACTGAAAATCACAGAAGACAACACAAAAGCTATTCTTCGGATTTTAGATATTCATGATATAAAAGCAAGTTTTTTTGTAGAGATTTCTATCGCAGAAAAACTGCAGAATTTAATAAAAGCAATTTCATCCAAAGGGCATGAAATTGCTTTTTATAATTTGAATTCCAATCTTCAGGAAATTGAAAATGTTAAAAAGAATATTCAGGATTTTCTGGAAAAACAGGTTAGAGGAATAAGGCAGAAAGATTTCAAGCTTCCTCAGCAGGATTTAAAATCTCTGGAGTTTAATTATGTTTCCAATATTGATAATGCAGATATCCTTTTTCCGTTCAAAAGACTGAAAAGAGATACGGAAATTAATGAAGAGGACGGACTGAGTATTGTCCCTGAAAGTATCTCACCGTACAGCCAGCTGCCCTATAATGATTTTGTATTTCAGATTCTGCCGATGAATTATTATCAGAATATGGTTTTTGAAACTCTGAAAAATGATGACTTTGTACTGATCTATCTCAATTCCTGGCAATTCACCGATTTTAAGAAATACAGATTTGATATTCCGTTTTACAGAAGTCTGTTTTCAGGCAAAAAAATGGAGGACAAACTGGATGCCCTCCTTACCTGGATCAACGAGAAGGAACTTGCCACTTCCCGTATGAAGGATTATATTTTTTAAATTTCTTTCTCGGAAGATTTTTATGCTCTCGCAGATTTAGGGATGTTTATGGATATGATGATCTATAGCCAGATAAGCAGGTTCAATAATACCTTTATCTCTCAACACTGTACAATCCAATTACAACGCAAACATCTGCATAATCTGCAAAATCTGTGAGAGACTATTTAAGACAACTCAAAAAGAGTTATTTCCGGTAAGACCCCAACTCTTCCGGGGTAACCAAGAACCCCAAATCCTCTGTTTACATACAACATTTTTCCTTCACTTTCATAAAGATCAGCCCATTTTGGGTAACGATACTGTACAGGAGACCATTTTACATTTTTCAGATCCAAACCAAACTGCATCCCGTGGGTGTGCCCTGAAAGTGTCAGGTGAATATTTCCAGGGTGCTTTTTTACGACATAATCGAAATGGGTAGGGTCATGGCTCATTAATATTTTCGGAGCGGATTCCGGGATGTTTTTTAAAGCGTCATCAATCTTTCCAAATTGAGGGAATGGTTTTAATCCCCAGTTTTCGACACCAAGGATGTACAGCTTTTCTCCATCTCTTTCAATGGCTCTGTTTTCATTTCTCAGCATATCAAAACCAGCCTGTTTTTCATATTCAATAAGAGCTTCAAGATTCCTCTTTTTAGCATCGTTAGACGTCCATGATACATAATCGCCGTAATCATGGTTTCCCAGCACCGCAAATTTTCCGTCTTTCGCTTTGATCTTAGAAAATAACGGGATGAAAGGTTTGAATTCATCTGCAACGTTATTGACCATATCGCCTGTAAAAAGAACAAGGTCAGGGTCTTGCTCATTAATTAAGTCAATGGCATGCTGTAATTTGTCCGGATCAGAAAAGCTGCCACTGTGAACGTCAGAGATCTGAATTATTTTATAGCCTTCGAAATTTTTAGAAAGCCCGGGTATTTTTACTTTTATTCTTCTTACGGTATGTCTGTACTTCCCAAATGTAATTCCATCGATAAAAAGAGCAGAAAGGACGCCTCCAAGGCCTAATCCTACCATACTCAGAAACTTTCTTCTTTCAGGGAAAAAATTCTCCTTCGGTTGCGTCAACCCTATCAGATATCCTCCTGTTCTGAAAATGTCATCAATTAATAAAAACAGAACTATAAAAATTTTAGGCAATATAAAGATCAGGAACAGCGAAAATGTGATCTGAACCCTCATCGAGCTTCTGTCCGATCTTTGGAAATGAGTAATTTCATAAGCGAAGATTCCGTAAACGACTAAAGATATCACCCAATAACCGATTCTTATCCATGAATTGTCGGTTAATGTTCTGATAGCCTGATAGATATAAGCTTCTAGGAACAGGAAGATGGCAGTGATGATCAAAAAATTTCTTTGCATGATAAATCTAAAAAAGCACAAAGAATACGTTTCCCTGTGCTTTATATTTTTTTGTTAATTAAATATTTTAAGGAAATCTGTAAACGATAGCATTGATGTTCATTCCGGCACCTACCGAAGTCATCACAATGTTACCTTTATCTTTAAACGTTTGACCCTCCATTTTTCCTTTAATTATTAAATCATACATCGTAGGAATGGTTGCTACGGACGTATTTCCGAGGTTCTGGATTGTCATAGGAGAAATTGAATGGTCGTAATCCTTCACGTCATACAGCTTGTGAAGTCTTTCAATCATGGCATAATCCATTTTTGCATTCGCCTGGTGAATCAGGATCTTGTCGATATCCTCAATGGAAAGTTCTGCAGCTTCAATAGTTTCCTTAATGGCTGAAGGAACATTTTTAAGGGCATATTCATAGATCTTTCTTCCCTGCATTCTTACATAAAGGCGTCTCTGGTCTACATTGGCGTTAATGGAAGGTGCATTTTCAAGATAACACAGCTCCGGACCGTTGTCACAGATAGTATTGTGGGCAATAATGCCTACATTTTCCTGATCTGTCGCCTGTACTACCACTGCTCCGGCTCCGTCGGCAAAAATCATTCTGTTTCTGTCATGCGGGTCAGTAACACGGCTCAATGTTTCTGCGCCTACCACAAGAATGGTTTTTGCAGCGCCTGCTTTGATAAGGTTGTCCGCAAGAATCATAGCTTCCACCCATCCCGGACATCCGAATATCATATCATACGTGATGCATTTTCTGTTTTTAATGCCCAGCCTGTTTTTTACTCTTGCTGCCATATTGGGCATAAAATTCACATATCCGTCTACAGTAACCTCTCCAAAGTTGCTCGCGTAAATAATGTAATCCAGCTGTTCACCATCTACTTTAGCATCCTCAAGAGCAGCTTTGGCTGCCTCGGAGCCGATCTGCGAGTTGGAAAGATCGTCTTCAATAAATCTTCTGTTTTCTATTTCTGTGATTTCTACAAACTTTGCGATGGTTTCTTCTGCAGGTTTTTCAATCTTAACTCCGTCTTCAGTGTAGAACTCAGAATCCATGAAATAATCTCTACCAATAACTCTGTTAGGAATATAGGATCCGGAACCAATAATGATCGTATTCGGCATTCGTTTATATGATTTTTTAAAGATGCAAAGTTAATAATTAATATTAATAACGGAGAATTAAAAATATTATTAAATTTGCAAAAATTGTACTTTACAATCGTATGAAAAACAACTCGTCCTTAAAAGGCTTACTTATTGCAGCTCTGGTGTTTATCGTTGCCTTTGGGGTCTACTTCTTTTTTTTAGCCAAGAAAAATTATTTTGTAGTAGACAACCCTACGCCCAATACGTATTATTTTAAGATCAATAACGGTTCTGAAGGAGTTATTTCTGCGGGCCAGTACGTTCATGTAGATATTAAAAAAGGAAAAAACTCTATCAAAGTTTTCGACCAAAACAAGAAAATGCTGTATGATTCTGCATTTGAAGTAAATAAGATTCGTGGACTGATTAATATTGCCCATCAGGATTATTATATTAATGATCAATATTATGGGTACAATCTTAAAAAAGATTCATTACTTTTGGCCCTGGACAAAATCACAATTGACGGAAAAGATTATTTCGGAGGAGCAAGACGCTTCAATAAGCTTTATACTGAAGATTTTTATTACAATGTAGATGAAGATTACGATAAGGTAATCAAAAACATCCAAAAGGTAGAATCAAGATCAAAGATTTTCAGAAAGCAGGATTTCCTAAATTATTACAAAGAATATTACAAGTTTTAAAGTTTTGACAAAAGATATTACCAAAGTTACTCCCTACAATTCTGAGGCAACCAAGAAAAGCCAGGTAGAGGATATGTTCGACAATATTGCACCGAAGTATGACCTTCTGAATCATGTTTTATCTATGAAAATTGATGTTTTATGGAGAAATACATTGGTGAAAATGATGAAAAAAGACAACCCGCACGAAGTGCTGGATGTGGCTACAGGAACGGGAGATTTAGCAATCACGATTGAAAAAGGAACCGGCGCGAAAGTAATTGGTTTGGATTTATCACAACAAATGCTGAATGTTGGCGTTATTAAAATAAAAAAACTTAAATTAGACGGCAAAATTTCCATGCAAAAGGGGGATGCAGAAAATTTACCTTTCGAGGACAATAGATTTGATGCTGTTTCCGTTGCATTTGGAGTGAGGAATTTTGAAAACCTTACCAAAGGTTTGGCAGAATTAAGAAGAGTAGTTAAAGATAACAAGAGTGTTTATATACTGGAGTTTTCAAAGGTTGAGGGGTTCTTAGGACCATTTTATATGTTTTATTTTAAAAATATATTACCTGCCATTGGCAGACTGGTTTCCAAAGATAATAGGGCATATACATACCTTCCGGATTCTGTAAATGCTTTTCCTTTCGGGGAAAAGATGAAACAAATTCTTTTAGATACAGGATTTAAGAAAGTAGAATATAAAAAATTAAGTTTAGGTATAGCCACAATTTATAAAGCAACAAAGTAACCTATGAATAAATTTCTATTAAGAGCACTGGTTTTAGCCTCAGTCAATATTGCAGTTTTTGCAGATGCACAGTTCAGAACCCGAAACAGAATGGATAAGTTGGAAGACTTTGACGAGCAGAAATTCAGTTGGGGTTTTTATTTGAATGGCAACAGGCTGGACTACCGTATCGTCCTACATCCAAGATATGGTTCGGAAGGTAATCAGAATCTTGTTAAATCCAGAGAAAGCTACAGTTTTGGTGCCGGCTTGATCGCCAAATGGAGACTGAATGACTATCTGGACTTAAGATTGGAACCAGGCTTGCAATTTGCTCAAAGGCAGTTGATTTTCAATACCCAGTCCAATGACCAGTATGCTGCTGGAACATTAACGAATCCGCCCTTTATTCCAATTCCTTTAACTGAGAAAGACAGAATAAGAGAGATAAAATCTACATTGGTAGATGTTCCTGTTTTGCTGGAGCTTCACGGGCAGAGATGGTACAATTCCAGACCCTATATTGCAGCAGGGGTGAACTATGTAGTGAATCTTCAATCTAATTCAGATTCTGAAGACGACAACATGCAGCAGGTTTTCAGATCCACGACGCATAACTTTGCTTGGTCTGCTGAAATGGGAATTCAATTTTATTTCAACAAATTTAAACTTACTCCGGCTATCAGAGGAACATTCTTCATGAACAACGAGAAAGTGGCAGATAATGCAACGACACCTCCATACTGGGCAACTGCAATGTCTACGCTTCAGACAAGAGCTGTAATGTTTGTTCTGAAATTTGAATAAGAAAATATACATTAAAAATATAAAAGGAGGTGCTTGTGCATCTCCTTTTTTTCGTGCTTAATCAAAATATAGAGACTTTTATTTTTGTTACTGTTATTATTTTTTTACTTTTGCTATTAGTTAGAATATAGAAAACCTGAAATGCTTCAAGATTTAGAAAACAATTTTTCAGAATTAGAGAAAAAGATTTTGCTTTTACAAAAGAACTATAAAAATCTTACTGAAAGACTATCTGAATTAACTGTTGAGCATGAAGAACTGAAAACGAAATATGATGAGGAAAGAAGAAGAAATCAGGTATTAGCAGAAGAACAAAAAAATATAAAACTTTATTCAGCAATATCAGGGAATCCTGAACACAACAGATTAATGAAAAACCATATCAACAGATTGGTAAAAGAAATTGATTTCTGTATTGCGCAGCTTCAAAACAGTGGACTATAATGGATGTAAGAAGAATAACCATCAACATTGCAGGAAGGGTATATCCGCTGAACGTACCAGCCGCAGAGGAAGAAACTCTGCGTAAAGTAGGAAAGCAGATTGAAAGTATGATTAAAGATTTTGAACAGAACTTCGATGTAAGAGACAAACAGGATGCTTTAGCTATGTGTGCCCTGAAACTGGGAACCAATGCTGAAGTAGTTTCTCTTAACTACGAAAAAAATATAAATTCTACCAACGAAAGATTAGTGCAGATTAATCAGTCGTTGAATGAAATTGGGAAATAGATTTTTTCCTATCAGACTGCCTACAATAATTCTAACACATTTAAGGTAAACTCAACGCTAAACAATTACCGAGCAAATGTCCGCTGAATGGCGTGCCGGGTCTCCCGGATTACAGACAGAGGAAATCAGTTCAAATCGTGTTGATTAGGAGTTTACTCTCAATCCCTGAATTGTTGTAGGTTTTTTTTTATTTAGATAAGTGTAAGACAATTAAAACTCAATATATATTATGACAACAGCCATTATAGTCGGCGTTATTTGCTTAGTTGTAGGAGCGGTGTTAGGGATTCTTTTCTCTAAGAGCTCGCTAAATACCAAAGCAAAATTTATTGTAGATGATGCAAAGAAAAATGCCGAAAACCTTATAGAAAAAGCAAACGTTCAAGCTGAATCCATAAAGAAAGAAAAGAATCTACAGGCCAAAGAAAAATTTTTGGAACTGAAATCCCAGCATGATGCAGACATCCAGTCCCGTGAGAAAAAAATGCAGGAAATTGAAAAGAGAATTAAAGATAAGGAACATAAGCTTAACGATGAGCTTAGCAAGACCGGAAAACTTGAAAAAGATCTAGACAAGCAGATTGCAGATTATGCTAAGAAAAACGAGATCTTAGACAGAAAGCAGCAGGAACTGGATGTGGCTACCACTAAGAAGGTAGAGATTCTTGAAAAAATAGCCAATTATACGGCAGAAGAAGCTAAAGCAGAATTGGTAGAAACCATGAAGGCAGAAGCTAAAACAAGAGCTCAGGCGCACGTTCAGGGCATTATGGAAGAAGCACAGCTAAATGCTAAGAACGAAGCAAGAAAGATTGTTATCCAGACGATCCAGAGAATCGGAACCGAGCAGGCAATCGAAAATTCAGTATCGGTTTTCAATATTGAATCAGATGAGGTAAAAGGTAGAATCATTGGTAGAGAAGGTAGAAACATCCGTGCTTTAGAAGCGGTAACAGGTGTTGAAATTATCGTAGATGATACTCCGGAAGCTATTCTTCTTTCATGCTTTGACCCGGTGAGAAGAGAAATTGCAAGACTGTCCCTCCACAGATTGGTAACGGATGGAAGAATTCACCCGGCAAGAATTGAAGAAGTAGTAGAAAAAACAAGAAAACAGATCGAAGAAGAGATTATTGAAGTAGGAAAAAGAACAATCATTGATCTGGGAATCCACGGATTACACCCTGAACTGATCAAAATTGTAGGTAGAATGAAATACCGTTCTTCTTACGGACAAAATTTGTTACAGCACTCAAGAGAAGTCGCGAATATTGCTGCAACAATGGCTGCAGAGTTAGGATTGAATGTAAAATTAGCCAAAAGAGCAGGTCTTTTACACGATATCGGTAAAGTGCCTGAGCAGGAGTCTGAACTTCCTCACGCTCTATTAGGAATGCAGTGGGCTGAAAAATATGGTGAAAACGCAGAAGTTGTTAACGCAATCGGAGCTCACCACGACGAAATTGAAATGAAGTCATTGTTATCACCGATCATCCAGGTGGCCGATGCCATCTCTGGAGCAAGGCCGGGAGCAAGAAGACAGGTTCTGGAATCTTACATCCAGAGACTGAAAGATCTTGAATCTGCAGCATTAAGCTTCGATGGAGTTTCCAGTGCATATGCGATCCAGGCAGGTAGAGAACTGAGAGTAATGGTAGAAAGCGGAAAAGTAAGTGATGAAACAGCCAATCAACTGTCTTATGACATCTCTGAAAAGATCCAGAATGAACTGACGTATCCGGGACAGGTAAAAGTAACTGTAATCCGTGAAACAAGAGCAGTGAATATCGCAAGATAATAACGCAATCAAGATATTTTATAAAAACCTTTCAAGAGATTGAAAGGTTTTTTATTTTTATCAAAACTTAAAAATGCAAGAACTGTCTTTGTCTTCAAAACTGAAGTACATCTTTTCAATTCCCGTTATTATTTCCGCTCTGGGCTATTTTGTAGATATCTACGACCTGCTTTTATTCGGTATCGTACGAATTCCGAGTTTGAAAGCTTTAGGTCTGAATCCCGATGCTGACGGAACCTTTATCCTGAACTGCCAGATGGTAGGTCTTCTTATCGGTGGAGTTTTCTGGGGTGTTTTTGGAGATAAAAAGGGGCGGCTTTCCGTACTTTTCGGGTCCATCTTAGTGTATTCTCTTGCCAATATAGCCTGTGGATTTTTACCCTATTTTCCCAAAGAGCATCTGGTGTACCAATATGCGGGCTTAAGGTTTATTGCAGGAATAGGCCTGGCCGGAGAGCTTGGAGCCGGAATTACCCTGGTTTCTGAAAGCCTGCCGAAGAGCCTGCGGGCAATCGGAACTTCTGTAGTAGCCGGTTTCGGATTGATGGGCGCAGTAGTAGCCCAGCTTACTGTAGAACTGGCAGGAGGGTGGAATATTTCATACATTATCGGCGGAATTATGGGAATCATGCTGTTAATTTTAAGGGTAAGCGTATCAGAATCAGGAATTTATAAAAATATAGAGCATAGAAGTGTTTCCAAAGGAAATTTTCTTTCTTTTTTTACCCACAAAGAACGTTTGACCAGGTATCTCAAATGCATAGCAGTAGGCTTGCCTACATGGTATTGTATAGGTATTCTGGCGGTTTTAGCAAATCAGTTTGCCCCTGAATTAGGAATTAAAGATCTGAATCCCGGAAAGGCCATTATGTGGGCTTATATAGGTATTTCTGTTGGTGATCTCATGAGCGGCTTTATTTCCCATGCACTGAAATCCCGAAAAATGGCTATTTTTTATATGCTGCTGTTCACGGTAATCGGCGTGGCGATCATGTTGTTTGGAAATACCAATACGGAAACAAAATACTATATGTTCTGTGTCTGGCTGGGCTTGGGTACTGGATATTGGGCAATGTTTGTGACCCTTGCGGCAGAACAGTTCGGGACCAATATCAGAAATACGGCAACCACTACCGTACCCAATATGGTAAGAGGTCTGGTTCCTGTAATGATCCTGGCATTTGATCTGCTGAAAAATAATTTCACTGTCATTATAAGTGCAGCAATTGTAGGAATTGTGGTATTCGGACTGGCTTTTTATTCCTCGCTCACCATTTCAGAAACGCATGATAAAGACCTGGAATTTATTGAATAATATAACAGTTTTAACAAAGACTGTCTCTTTTTAAGTGCAACAAAATAAATAAATTAACATTTTATTGGGTTTTATATAATTATTAATTGTTTAATTTTGAAAGTAAAGGAAATTAATTCTATTGTTTAATTAAAATCAAAACATCATGTCACAGGAAATTTTTAAAAAAGCAAAAAAGTTAAAAAAGGATGACCTTAAAAACATTATAGGAGGAGTTGGTGGAGTAATCACTCCGGATCTTTCACAATGTGGCTGTAGCTGTACAGGTGCAGTGACAGGTCCATCTTATTGTGTAAAGTATAAGAAGTGTCTGCAGGTAATCACCTGTTAATACAAACATTTCAGTAAAACCTTTCGAGCAATTGAAAGGTTTTATTTATTAAAGTCTAAGAAAATTCCAAAAACAAAAAAATTCTGTTGACATTCTCTTCAACGGTTTTATGACTGTTAAAAGAAACAACATAATAATATTGTTTAATAAATGTTAACCGGTATTATTTCTTTTGTAACGTAATAAAAGTAATGAAATCAACCTATTATTAAAAATTTAATTAAATTATGTTGCGAATAATTAATATTTGTTTAACTTTGGAAGGTAACTAAGCTATATTGTTTAATCTCAAATCAAATCATTTAACATTATGAAAAATGCTAAGAAATTAAAAAAAACAGATCTAAAGAACATTATTGGAGGAATCAGCGGAACCCCTGATTTATCACTTTGCGGATGCAGCTGCTCAGGTTCTGTAACCGGACCTTGGTACTGTGTACAGCATATTGCTTGTACACAAGGATATAACTGTGGTTCAGAAATCTAAGAACTAAACATTTCCACATTTAATACTCAAAAGCCTTTTGGATTTTCAAAAGGCTTTTGTATTTAAGAATTTTTGTGCTTTCAGATTATCAATTTGTTTAAATCGATTGTCTGAAAATCTGTCGGCCGAATAAAACAAGTTGAAGCAGTAGTACGTTTATACTTTAAATTGAACTATATCCATATTAATCTCCAATTCTAAAAATCAGTAAGTGGGTTGATTGCGCTATCAGAGTCATTCCGTTTCCTGTACAGTTTCCAGACTGCCCTCTCCCCAAAGTCACCTGCCAGGTCCTGTTTCCCGTAAACGTTGTTGTATAGATAATATTACCACCATGATTAGATTTTGTTCCTCCAAGGTGGCTGGCTGTACTGTGTACCCTTGTAAAGCCATCAGAGCTTTCCGGAAAGTCAACAACATATGAACTTATAGTACAGCCTGTTGCATCGTGCGTTGCTTCATATACAAATGTCATCTGATAGGTACCCGCCGGAAATGTAATGCTAGAAGTAGATGCATTATAGGTAAGGCCGGGTATGGCATTTTTAATTTGTGAAAGATTAAATACCCTTGTTTTAAAGCCTGCAGCCTGTGAACTTAAAAAGTTTGGAATATCAGCAGTAAGTCTAAAATAGGCAGGCAGAGGGGTTGAAATGTCAGGACTCATTTTATGCCAGACGCTGCCATCAAAGTAATAATAACCTACTGCGTTGATATTAATTCTCTGTGAAGCATTATCTCCCCCACTGATGTCTGTGATATAGATCATAGTGCCTCTTTCATTTGTGGTATATAATGTATTTCCTTTATTGGTAAGCTCTTGCCGGGTAAGTCTCGGTACGGTAACACCATCTTTTTTAGATAGATCAGTGGGACTTGCAGTGACATCAAGCGTTGTTCTTGGAGAAGTTGTATTGATACCGACTTGTGAAAAGAAAAGAATCGGCACAAAACAAATTGTTAAAACAATAGTCTTTTTCATATGGTTTTTGTTAATGTTTATATTTTTTTTCAATATTTTAGTGTTGTAAAATTTATGGGAAGTACTATATTAAGTATACTTTGCTTGCATATAAGGTGCATAAACTGATCGCAGGACATCCTGTTATCCTCCTAAGGCAATCACTGAAACCTGGGCACTGGTAACAGAATGAGTTCTTGTGAAATAGCTAGTAAATTTGAAAGTATCACCAGGATTTAAATAAGTAACATAGGTAAAATTCTGATTAATTGTGTGAGTTCCGTCAAGATATCCGCCAGCTGTGGAATTTTTTACACTATTGTTAACTAATAAATTAACTACTGATGTTCCGCCAGTTGGATTATTCATGCTGACATCCTTGTTTACGGTTATTGTAATTTGATGATATCCTGATTTTAAAGCTGTATATTCTCCGGTAGCTGAATTATAAGTAAAATTATTTAGAAGAGCATTCGTATTAAAAGTAACTGTTGCATCGAAATTCGCTGCAATATTAGAGGTGGCAGTTGTTTTATTTCCCACTACTGAAGTGCTGGGGATGAAAAGACTATTATTTACTTTTAATACTCCATTAGGATCAGTAACAACCAGTTTATCACTGGAATCATTGCTGGTGTTTGTATTGATGTCTCTGATTCTGACATTTCCGGTTGCTACATCTACAGATTCTGTAGGCTGTGGCGTGTGTATACCTATTTGTGAAAAAAAAAATCCGGACGAAAATATAAATAGCAGGCTTAAAATTGGTTTTCTCATTTTAAGAATTAATTCTATATTCTAAATTCTAAAACAAACTTATACAATATTTAAATTGAATGAATTAATAGGACATACATCAAATGTACATCGTTATATTAAGTTATTGATTATCAATTTTTTTTTTTAATCTGTGCCATAGAAGAAAGCAGTCTTTGAATAAATGTAAATACTGTTATATAAAGTTTGTGAGTGGTTTTTATCGGGACGACTAACCTATAATAATGTAAACTAAACTTCCTATACTGATGACAGCCCATAAAATAACAGCTGCAGCCAATGGTTTGAAACCTATTGTTTTTAAAGTTTGAATCGATAGGGTAGAACCTATAAAAAATAAGGTCAGATTCAACCCGGATTTTGCCACAGCTGTGACAGAAGTATTTAAGTGCTCCGGAAAAGGAAAGTAGGTATTGAGCAGGATAGCCATAATAAAATAACCGATAAACCATGGGATTTTTATCTTGGATTCTTTATTTTTAAAGATAAACATGGTAATGATTGAAACCGGAATAATCCATAAAGCACGGGCCAGTTTCACTGTAGTAGCAATCTTTAAAGCTTCATTTCCATACTTTCCGGCTGCACCTACAACAGAGCTTGTGTCATGAATTCCAACGGCACACCATAGCCCGAACTGCTCCTGCGAGAGATGCAGCAGATGTCCAATCGCAGGATACATAAATAAAGCCACCGAATTCAATGTAAAAACAATGGCAAGTCCCAAAGAAATTTCTTTTGTGCTGGGTTTTATGATAGGAGAAACGGCTGCAATAGCACTTCCGCCGCAGATCGCTGTTCCTGCAGAGATCAGATAGGAAAGTTTTTTCTCAAGTTTGAATACTTTTCCCAAGACATATCCAAGAATCATCACTGTCAGAATACTCACCACCGTTAAAAAGAATCCTGTTTTTCCAGCCTGGAGCGCTTCATCCAGCTTAAGTCCGAAACCCAGTCCAACAATGGAAATCTGAAGAAGCAGATGAATGTATTTGTGCAGATGCTGCTCAAACGGATTCCCTATAAAAACAGCAAGGCCAAAGCCTAAGGCCAGAGCTATGGGAGAAGAAATTAGTGGAGTAAGGCATATAACGGCAAGCAGAATAAAAACAGCTTTTCGTATTTTTTCATTTTGGATGAAGTCTTTCATAAAATAAGTTTTGAAATCAGACTCCAAAGTTCCGGAATGTAGTATTACAAAATAAATCGTATTTTATTATAGTGAATAACTTTTGGTTATGTGTTAAGTGGGAGAGTTTGGGATTGATAGGGGTTGTGAGTCTTAGAGTTTTTAAAGTAAACGAGTTAAGAAGTGTTGTCAGTTGCTGGTTATTAGTTCGTATTAGTTAAGTTAACGAGTTATCATCTGATGTATCTGATAGCTAGCATCTTGATTCTTGGCTCTTGATTCTTTTCTACAAACATAAAATCACCATTCACTTGCGAAGCAAAATTCATCTTTGACATCCATAGTTTAAACTGTAATCTCTAATCCCTAAAACCTGCCATCTGCTCCCTAACTCCTTACAAATCTCAGAAAAAGCTTAATCATTTCAGACTGATCACCTTTCGGAAGAATGAAATGAAAGTTCCTCTCAATGCTGAAGTTTTTAATATCAACAATAGTCAGGCTATTATTCTTCAGTTCATTCAAAATGGTGCTGATGGACAGGAATGCCATACAATCGGAGTGTAAAAGGTAATTCTTGATACTTTCACTGCTTCCCAGCTGCATGACGGTATTCAGCTCTTCAATATTAATTCCTTTTTCCTTTAAGCGGTTCTGGATGAATTCCTGAGTGCCGGAACCCTGTTCCCGGAAGATCAGATTCAGATCATAAAGATCTTTTAAACTTAAGGTTTTATGGGCCCATGGATGTTCTGTTTTTGCCGTAAGGACAATTTCATCAGCTTTGAAAATTTTATAATCAAAAAAGGATGACTGGGATTCCCCTTCGATAATTCCCAGGTCGATCTTTCCTTCCTTCAGAAGTTCGGAAATAATCTCAGTATTATGAGCGATCAGTTCAATCTTAATATCCTTATAATAAGAGTTGAATTTGGCCAATATTTCAGGCAATACATACTGCGCAACGCTGGTGCTGGCTCCAATAATCAGTTTTCCCTTATGCTGTTCATTAATTTGACTGATTTCAAATTCCAGATCACGATACATATTCCGGATCTTTTCTGCATATTCATATAAAATTTTGCCACTTTGAGTAAGCTGTACCGAAGTTCCTTTTCTGTCAAACAGTTTGGTGCCCATCTGATTTTCAATTTCTTTGATGTGCTTGGTCACGGCCGGCTGTGAAATATGAAGTTCCTCAGAAGCTTTAGTAAAACTCAGTCTGGATGCGGCTGTATGAAAAACTTTTAATCTGTAGTCAAACATTTTTATTGTGAACTTGTAATAACAAACTTAGTGAAATTATGCGGGGTCTTAAGGCTGAGAGTTTGAGTGTTGCAGAGTTTGAGTGCCATATAATGCTGATTTTTTTGTTAGAGACAAACCCCTCACACGCTAAACTCTTACACTTTTCATAAATCTGAAATAGACCTGTCCCGTTCGCTTTCATACCGTCTGTTCTTTGCCTGCCCAATTTTCTGCTTTGTATAAATGCTGTTGTGCCCGGAAAACAGATAAGAAACCACACAGGCAATAGCTATATAAACTCCGCTTTCTGCTCCGAATAGCTCGATTCCCATAAGCATACAGGCCAGTGGAGTATTGGTTGCTCCAGCGAACACAGCGACAAAACCCATTCCGGCCAAAAGGCCAAACGGTAAAGGAATAAACAGGGAGAGAGCACTTCCGAGAGTGGCACCGATAAAAAATAAAGGAGTTACTTCACCGCCTTTAAATCCCGCTGAAAGAGTGACAATGGTAAAGACCATTTTTAAAGCAAAATCATAGAACGGAAGCTGTTTTTCGAATGACTCCACAATGACAGGAATTCCCAATCCGATATATCTCGTGGTTCCCATCGCAAGAACAGCCAAAGCAACAATAATTCCTCCAACTACAGGACGGAATGGCGGATATTTGATCTTAAATTTAAAAATTGAACCCGACCAATGGAGGATTCTGCTAAAGCCTGCAGAGCAGATCCCGAAGGCAATTCCGGCTAAAATACTGTACAAAACAGGTAAGAATTCCAGCTTCGGAATGAAATCTATATGATAATGAGTATGTTTTACATTCCAAAGATTGGTAACCAGATCTGCAAGAATTGCTGATGCAAAAGCCGGGAAAATAGCGTTATACCGCATTCTTCCGATCAGGAAAACTTCAAGCCCGAAAACTGCACCGGCCAAAGGGGTTCCGAAAATAGACCCGAAACCTGCTGCAATTGCGGCAATGAGAAGAATTTTTCGTTCACTTTTATCAAGCTTAAAAGGTTTACTGAGCTGGTCTGCTATAGCTCCCGCCATCTGAAGGGCAGTTCCTTCCCGGCCGGCAGAACCCCCGAAGAAATGCGTAACCATGGTTCCCAGATATACAAAAGGAGCCATTTTAAACGGAATAATTCCCTTCGGATCATGAATATTGTCAATCAGCAAATTGTTTCCTGCTTCTACATCCTTTCCATAGTAATAATAGAGGAGGCCAATAAGAAAACCGGCAACTGGAAGCAGGGCAATCAGCCAGATGTGATTTTCCCTGAAGTTCGTAGCCCATTCTAAGGATACCAGGAATCCTGCAGACGCCGTTCCTACCAAAGCACCAATAATCATGCTTATGCAAAGCCATTTTAAAATATAGGGCAGGGCAGGATATTTTCTGAAAAAGTATTGAGTATGAAAAATTGCTTTTCTCTGTAGTGTTCTTTGTAGTTTTGACATAATTATCCTGACAAGTTATTGGTTAATAATCTCTTAATCAGGCGTCATCAGCTTCTGTAAAGCGGTTGGGTAAGGAAGAGCACCATTTCCTTTATCCCTGCAAATATAAGTATTATTTCAAAAAAATAGGTTTTCAAGAATATACTTTTTGCTTATCCGGATGCTTTCGAAAATATCTTTGTCGCTGGAGTCCTGCTCAAGGAACCAATATTGCAGGCCTGCCTTTTCTTTTGCACTGAAAATCTTTTTGAAATTGATCGTTCCGTTTCCGATTTCTGTAAAATCTTTTGTGCCGGCTTTCATATCTTTCACATGCCATAGAGGAAAACGACCCGGATATTTTTCAAAATAAGCCAGCGGATCAAGTCCAGCCTTTGAAATCCAATATAAATCCAGTTCCATTTTAACCAGGTCCGAAGATGTATTTTCTAAAATAAAATCATAAACACTTTTATCATTTTCCAGCTTTTCAAATTCAAAATCATGGTTATGATAAGCAAACTGAATGCCTGCTTTTTGACTTATTTCACCGGACTTTTCAAATAATTCAGGAAGCTTTTTATAGTTTTCAACAGTTCTCTCTTCAGGAAAAAGATAAGAGCATACCATGTATTTGGAGCCGATAAAATGCAGGTCTTCCACACATTTTTCCCAACCGTACCGTAAAGTTCCCTCGTCTTTATGGATAAATCCTGTAGTATGGTGCGAGCTGATGACTTTTAAACCAGTTTGTTTAAGAACAGTCTGAAACTCAGTTCTGTTTTTTCCAAAGAATGTACCATTGTATCCATAAATTTCCAGTTCTGTAAAGCCCAAAGCAGCCAGTTTCTCCAATGCTTTTTCAAGATTATCCGAAACAGCGTCCCGTATGGTATAAAGCTGGATGGCTAAAGGTTTTTTACGGCTAATTTTGGAAATTCCACAGGAATATAAGCCCAGAAGCCCTAATGATGAAAGTGTAATGAAATCTTTTCTTTGCATGGAGTTATAAAAATGGTTTCATTTCATCCTCAATCTGAGTTCTCAGGTTCATCAGGCGTTTTGCGTATTCTTCCTGCTGTTTTTCCTCTTCGGTTTCTGGAACCCATGCCGGTACAGGGAGCTTTTTGCCGTTTTCATCTACTGCCACAAAAACAATAATACAGTGCGTCTTCTTATCAAATGTAGGCTGTTTTAAGTTCCTTGAAAAAACATTGATTGAAATATGCATGCTCGATTTTCCGGTATAAATAACCTGAGCGTCCACTTTAACCACTTCCCCGATCTTGATAGGCTCATAGAAACGGATCCCGCCCACATAAACGGTTACGGAGTAATTTCCGCTCCATGTAGTGGCGCAGGCATAACCTGCCTGATCAATCCATTTCATAACGCTTCCTCCATGTACATTTCCTCCATAATTTACATCCGAAGGTTCTGAAATAAACTGAAAAGTAATAGGCTTGTTCTGCATCTTTATAAAATTTGAATAAAGTTATTTAATAATTTCCAGAATTTTAGATTAAATCCTACTTTTGGAAGGTAAAACTTCAATGAAGAAGGAAATTTAACCCATAACAGATTTAAAAGTAACAATGAAGAAAGTATTTTATCTCAATACATGTGATACATGCAGAAAAATTTTAGCACAGTTTGACCTTAATGACTGGGAACTCCGTGAAATCAAAAAAGAACCGGTGACTAAAGAAGAATTAGCCGAAATGTATAAAAAGACGAAGTCTTATGAAGCTTTATTCAGTAAAAAATCAACACAGATCAAACTAAGAGGCCTGGATACAAAATCTCTCGAAGAGAAAGATTTTAAGGAGTTGCTGCTTGACCATTATACATTTTTGAAGCGTCCCGTTTTTCTTACCGACAATGAAATTTTTGTAGGGAACGACAAGAAAAATGTTGAGGCTTTAAGAGAATTCTTTGGTGTTGTGGAATAATTTTCTTGATTAAAATACGGTTTTTAAGATCAAAAATGCTTCGACTCCGCTCAGCATGACAATGTGAAAAAAACAGATAGTATTCGAAATGTCATGCTGAGCGGAGTCGAAGCATTTATTTTAAATTCTTTTATCTATATTTTATGATTTATTTACAATGGTTTAATTATTAAATACTTATATTTATAATAACCAAAAAAATAGTAACATGAAAAACTTTTTACGAACAAAGAATCTTAACAGATCAGCATTAAAAAAAATTAACGGAGGAATCAGACCTGTTGTCAACTGTTATACGTTGTGCGGACCGGCAGGCGGCGTTATCTCTAATACACCGGGAGTAGGTGATGCCTGTACTCCGGACAGAATACTCTGCTGTATCTGCTACTAAGTACAAAAAAGAGGCTGTAATTCACTTACAGCCTCTTTTTATATGTTTTTTCGAACAATTATACGAAAGGAGCTTTCACTACTTTTGCAGGAATGTTCTTATTTCTTACCTGAATGAAAATTTCTGATCCGAGTTTAAAATGAGGCTTATCAACATAAGCTAATCCTAAACCGATTTTCTTCATTGGAGACTGAGTTCCTGAAGTTACCTTTCCAATCACGTTTCCTTCTGCATCTACTACAGGGTAATCATGTCTTGGCACCCCTTTATCCTGAAGCTCAAAACCTACTAATTTTCTTGTAACACCTTCTTCCTTTTGTTTTGCAAATGTATCTTTAGAAACAAAATCCTTGTCAAATTTTGTGATCCATCCTAATCCTGCTTCAATAGGAGAAGTAGTATCATCGATATCGTTTCCGTAAAGGCAGAAACCTTTTTCCAGTCTTAAAGTGTCCCTTGCAGCAAGTCCGGCAGGAATAATCCCTTCCGCTTCACCTGCATTAATGATTGCATCCCAAAGCTGTTCAGCATTTTCATTGTTAAAATAGATCTCAAAACCACCGCTTCCTGTATATCCTGTATTCGAAATAATTACATTGTTTACTCCGGCAACACTTCCTACTGTAAAGCTGTAATAAGGAATCTCAGAAAGATTGGTTTCTGTAAGCTTCTGTAAGATTTCCGTAGCTCTAGGCCCCTGAACAGCTAATAATGACATCTCATCAGATGCATTAGTCATTTTAGCTCCGAAAGTATTATATTTTGATATATGATTCCAGTCCTTTTCGATATTTGACGCGTTTACCACCACAAAATATTTGTCGTCTTCCATTTTGTAAACAATAAGATCGTCCACGATTCCTCCATTTTCATTAGGAAGGCAAGAATATTGAGCTTTTCCGTTTTCCAAGGCATCTACATTGTTTGTCGTAACAAACTGTAAAAGGTCTTTAGATCCCGGTCCCTCAATAAAAAACTGTCCCATGTGTGAAACATCAAACAATCCTGCTTTTTCTCTTACGGCAAAATGTTCTTCCGTTACACCAGAATATTGTACAGGCATTTCAAAACCTGCAAAAGGTACGATTTTAGCGCCCAAAGAAACGTGTTTATCGTATAAGGCTGTTTTCTTCATATTTAATTTTTATTTCTTTATTTTAAAGCTGTTGAAAGTTTCGTTAAAAAGGTTCATATAATTTCCGTTCCAGAACTTCTGGCCACAGTTGATGGACACCAGATACAGGTTTTTATCCTTCTGGAAGGCCCTGGTGATCCAGAAAAGCTTATCTTTTTCATCAAAGTATTCATAAGAATATTCTGTATATCCTTTTCTGCCTTTGCTTTCCTTTATTTTGCTTTCCGGGTCTTCAGATTTATAAAGAGCCAGGATAAATTTTTTCATTTCTGCTTTCGGAAGATTCAGATCGTGGTATTCTGAAATGGTAATGGCTCCGATCTCATTGCCAGGGAAAATGTTGACAATATTGTTGTCATTGGTAGATTTCCAGCCTTCAGGAACATTAATCGTGTATCCGGGACTGTCATAAACTTTTGCTTTTTGGGCAAAAAACAGGCTTGCCGATAAAAAAGCGGAAACGAGTGCTATTTTTTTCATCAGTTAAAAATGGTGTTTATATTCTTCAAGGATGATTTTGAACCACTCTGTGAAATTTTCAGGAGCTTCCATCATTTCTTTATCAAGGTCTTCCATGGAAATGAATCGTACTTCTTCCACTTCATCCTGATTTAGATTGAAATCTGCTTCGTAATTTCCTACAAAAACGTGGTCGAGTTCATGTTCCCAAAGTCCGCCTCCTACATCTGCTTTATAGATAAAATTGAATTTTTCCGAAAGCTCCGTTTCGATTCCGAGTTCTTCTTTTAATCTGCGTTTAGCAGCATCAAGATAGGTTTCATTTCCTCTTGGGTGAGAGCATACTGCATTAGTCCACTGTTGGGGAGAATGGTATTTTCCCGGTGCTCTCTTTTGAAGAAGCATTTCGCCTTTGCTGTTGAACAAAAACACAGAAAATGCACGGTGCAGAAGACCGTTGATGTGAGCCTGCTGCTTTTCCATAAGGCCCAGAACTTCATCTTCGGGATTTACTAAAACTACAAATTCTTCCATTTCTACAAATGTAAGCCTAATAAATGTATTTTGAAAATTTTTGGAGAAACATCATATGATATACGGCGAGGAGCAAAGGTGAAAATATCCACAACCTGATTTCGGTCTAAAAATAATGAAGAATTGCTCTGAAAGAGAGAGCGGGAGGAAGTTGTTTTCTCAGATTTCAATAATTGTCGCTGGCTTTCTTATCTTATTAAAATTTTTTCTTTTCTTAAAACAGATGAAGTAACCCCAAAATGTTTTTTCAGAGATTTGTTTAAATGACTGCTGTCCGTAAACCCAAGGCTCCATGCAATTTCCTGGAAAGGTGCCTCCGTATATTGTATTCTGTTGACCGCTATCTGAAGCTTTGTTTTCTGAATATATTCCTTTAATGGTTCATGGGCATTTCTTTTAAAATATTCGCTGAAATACTTTTTAGAAATGTTAAACTTCTCTGAAAGATAGACAACCGATAATTTTTTTTCATCAATAATATTCTGATTGATATGCTGAATGATGTCTGCAAATTTATCATCACTTTTTTTGTATACATGATGGGATGCCGTTAATTTTGAACTTATTATGGTTAATATGGATACTAATGTATTGGCAATTAAGGTTTCCGAATACTCCGATCTCTGTTCTTTTTCGAGCTGTATGATTTCAAATAACCTCTTTACCTGGCGTTTGTCTTTTTCGTCATTGAAATAGAGACCCGTATTGAAATCATAAAATCCAATAATATAATTAAGCTTACTGTACCATTGTAAATAATCTATAGAGGTGTTTTTAAGGTTTTTGAAATAATGTTCCGTAAACCGGATAAAGAAAAAAGTAGTAGGCTCCGAAATTTTGTAAGCATGGCATTTAGAGTGGGGCAAAAGGAAAAAATCATTTTTTTCATAGGCTTTAGTTTGGTATTCTATACTTTGAGTTCCTTTCCCCTCCAGGATAAATACCAGTTCGAAAAAACTGTTTTTGCGGAATCTGTCTTTCCATTCAGTAAGTTCGGCTGTTTCGATTTCAATAAGTTCTTGAATATGGTCCATGCTTCTGCCAGGCTTGATACGGCAAAATTAGATCTTTTATTTTTACTTATTTATCCAATTTTTATACTCTTTCAGAAGCAGCTGTACTTCTAACTTTGTCAAAAAAAGAAATGGATTATAAAGAGATTTCAAAAAAAACGGTAGGCTATCTGTATCAGGCTCACTCAAGCATTAGAACTTCAGAAATGGACAATACACTCATTGCCTTGGCTGAATTAAGAATATCCCAGTTGAACGGATGTTCCTATTGCTGCAGTTTTCATGCTAATGAATTAAGAGAAATGGGAATGGAATTATCTTTAATAGATAAAATACCGGGGTACAAACACTCTGTTTCATTTAGTCCGAAGCAGGTTTTGGTACTAAGATGGGCGGATGCTGTGACAGGCCTGACCGAAGACATAGAGGTCTTACTTGAAGAATTAAAAAAAGAGTTCTCAGAAAAAGAGATTGTAGAACTCACTTCCAGCATTTCCTTAATGAACGCTTTGAACCGTTTGCGGATTAGTCTGGGAGATAAGTTTTAAGCATGTCATTTTTTATTTCAGGTTATCTTAACATTAAAAACAGAATAAAATTAACTACAGCTAGATTAATGACAAAGTATTGTTAATTTTATTCATTAAATAGCATTTTTTACAGTGTATTTTCAATATATACCAAATTTGATATTGAGCTTCGAGGTAAAAGCCGTAACTTTGCATTTCAAATTTTAATGATGGAGTTAGAATATAAAGAGCATATAAGTCCTATTTTGAAGGACGGGGTAAAAAATTACTTAATAGATATCGACGGTACCATTACAGATGATGTCCCGAATGAAGAACCTGAAAGAATGGTTACCTGCGAACCTTATCCTGATGCACTTGAAACCATCAACAAATGGTATGACGAGGGACATCAGATTTGTTTTTTCACTTCAAGAACGGAAAACCTGAAACAGATCACCATCGACTGGCTGGATAAGAATGGCTTCAAGTACCACAGTGTACTCTGCGGAAAACCAAGAGGAGGAAACTATCACTGGATAGACAACCACCTGGTAAGAGCTACAAGATACAAAGGCAGATTCACAGACCTTGTAGAAAAGCAGGTTACCATTGAAGTTTTCAAAGAAGATTAGAAAACATATACAGAGATTTAAAAATTGAATGACAAAAAGTGTACCCACTGAAATTCTTTAATTTTTAAATCTCTTCACTTTTAATATCAATTGTATTTATGAAAGTTTTAGCAAACGACGGTCTGGACCAATCTGGAATTGATGCTCTGGCTGAGAAAGGTTTTGAAGTGATCACTGCAAAAGTCCCGCAGGAGTTTTTGGTAGATTACATTAATGAGCATAAGATCCGTGCCCTGCTGGTAAGAAGTGCCACACAGGTAAGAAAAGATATTATTGACGGATGCCCGTCTATTGAAATTATCGGTAGAGGCGGTGTAGGAATGGATAATATTGATGTGGATTATGCAAGAGAAAAAGGAATTCATGTGATCAATACTCCTTCTGCTTCCTCAGAATCGGTTGCTGAGCTTGTTTTTGCCCATTTATTTTCCGGAGCGAGATTCCTTCAGGATTCAAACAGAAAAATGCCCTTAGTAGGAGATACGGAATTTGCGAGTCTTAAAAAAGCATATACTGCCGGTATCGAATTAAGAGGAAAAACTATCGGTATCGTTGGAATGGGAAGAATAGGACAGGAGGTTGCCAGAATTGCCCTGGGATTAGGCATGAGGGTGATTGCGGCAGATAATAATGTAGGAAAAGCAAGCATAAAAGTGAAATTCTACAACAACCAGTTCATCAATGTAGATATAGAAACTGAACCGCTTCAGGATGTCCTGAAACATTCAGATTTCATTACCTTGCACGTTCCGGCTCAGAAAGATGGATATATGATCGGGAAAAATGAGTTTGATATTATGAAAGACGGTGTTGCTATTGTAAACTGCTCAAGAGGCGGTGTTATTGACGAATCAGCCTTAATTACTGCATTAGATTCAGGGAAAGTGAAATTTGCAGGGCTGGATGTTTTCATCAATGAGCCTACACCTTCCAAGGAAATATTGAATCATTCAAAGATCTCTCTGACTCCACATACCGGTGCTTCTACCTTAGAAGCTCAGGACAGGATCGGGCTTTCCTTAGCGGAACAGATTTCAAGTATTTTACAGATTCAGTAATCAACAATAACTGAACTAACCAGATAAAAAAAGCACCTCAATTTGAGGTGCTTTTTATTTATATATTGTTTTTGCTTTTCAGAAGATCCCTGATCTCTGTCAACAGTTGTTGATCAGCAGTAGGTCCTGCCGGAGCAGCCTCTTCTCTTTTAACAACCTTGTTGGCGCCTTTGATGATCCAGAACAGTACCATAGCGATACATAGAAAGCTGATTACGGCAGAAATAAAATTACCGTAAGTAACCCCATTCCATGAAAGCTTTGAGATATTTTCTGCTCCTGCGGCTTTCAGTGCCGGATTCAGTAAAAGCGGAGTAATGACATCTTCTACCAGAGAGGAAACAATTTTCCCGAATGCTCCACCAATGATCACACCGACAGCCAAATCAAGTACATTGCCCTTAAAAGCAAAATCTCTAAATTCTTTAACAAATCCCATAATTTATATTTTTTTAATTAGTATACACACAAAAATAGAATTAAAAAACGTAAAAAACAGTACTTTTTTAGAGTTTTTTGCACCATAATCATTGAATTAAGACTAGAATTAATTGGCTTTTAGTGAATTCGTTATTTTGATTAATATTTTATTTTTGCAGTAATTACTGTAAGCTGTAAAAGAAATCTTTTGTAATTTGGTTAAAATTTGCACCATCTTATGAAAATTTTCACTGCAGAACAAATACGCCAATGGGATCGGTTCACGATTTCGAATGAACCTGTTTCGTCCATACAGCTTATGGAAAGAGCTGCAGAAGCATTAGCCGGCTGGATCTCCGAAAACTGTAAAAATCACAAAAAAATGGCCATATTCTGTGGCAATGGCAATAATGGTGGCGACGGATTGGCTCTGGCAAGAATACTTTATATGAAAGGTTTTGATGCGGATATTTTCGTACAAAATCCTAAGGGAAAATTTTCTGATGATGCTTCGGTGAATCTAAAAAGGTTGCGGGATTTTTCCGGGATCTCAGTCAGAGAATTTAAAGAAGCCGCTCAGTATAATTTCGACGACAGAACTGTTATTATTGATGCTCTGTTTGGTACAGGATTATCGCGGCCTCTGGAAGGCGTTGGCAAGCAGGTAGTCGAAATATTAAACGAAAAAAACTGTATTAAGATTTCCATTGATATTCCCTCCGGGCTGCCTGCTGATGGTATATTTGAAAAAGATCCGGTTATATTTAAAGCTGATTATACGTTAAGCTTCCAATGTTGGAAAAAAAGCTTTCTTCATCCTGAAACAGGTAAGTATGCAGGACAAGTAATCATTCTGGATATAGGATTGCACCCGGAATATTTAGAATCAGAAGTTGCTGAAAATTTTGTTATTGATGAAAAGCTTACCCATAGAATTTTTAAACCCAGAGAAGATTTTTCCCATAAAGGAACTTACGGGAAAGTGGCAGTTGTGGGAGGAAGTTACGGGAAGTTAGGTGCTGCAGTATTAGCTACCAGATCTGCTCTGAAAACTGGTGCCGGGCTTACCTTTACCCTTGCTCCGAAATGCGGTTATGAAATTCTGCAGATCTCATGTCCTGAAGCCATGTTTATAGAAGGAGGAAATGAGCAGATAGAAGATTTCAAACCGGAAAGTGATGTCGTTTATGCAATCGGGCCTGGCTTGGGAACTCATGAAAAAACCGCAAAAGGCTTGCTGGAATTTTTAAAAGGATATAATGACCCTTTGATTTTGGATGCAGATGCACTGAATATTATTTCAAAAGATCATAAAAATCTAAAGCTAATTCCTCAAAAATCTCTTATAACACCACATCCGAAAGAATTTGAAAGGTTGTTCGGAAGCACACAAAACTCTTTTGAGAGGTTGAAGCTTGCCAGCGAAAAAGCAAAAGAATTCAATTTTTATATTGTCTTGAAAGACCATCATACCCAGGTTGTTACCCCGGAAGGAAACGTTTTCTATAATATCAACGGGAATGCAGGACTTGCAAAAGGTGGCAGTGGGGATATTCTTACAGGTATTCTGGCTTCACTGCTTGCTCAGGGATATTCCGAGAAAAATGCATGCATTTTAGGAGTCTGGCTTCATGGAAGAGCCGCCGACCTGGCTGCCGGAAAATATTCCAAAGAATCTATGCTGCCTACGGATGTGATCAATACATTCGGAGATGTTTTCCAGGAGTTAAATAAAATAACCCGGATCAGGCTGTGATAGACAGGCGGTTTGCTATTGTTGTCAGATTAATTATAGATTAAAAAAGGCAAATTCGCTTATCTGCAAATTTGCCCTTTCATATTTTATTATTACTCCGGTTTCTCGTTTTCTGCCTGAGTGATCTTGAATTTTTTTGAAATAATCATGATAACAACCCCGGCAATCATAAACGGAATGGAAAGTACCTGTCCCGTATTCAGTCCTCCAATTTGGATGAATTCGTCTCCCTGAGGCTCCTTCAGGAATTCTACAAAGAATCTTACAGCCCAAAGGATAATAAAGAACAGTCCGAATAGCCATCCCTGCTGATATTTTTTGTTTGTTTTTCTGTATAATATCCATAACAATAGGAACAGTAGAAAATATCCGACTGCTTCAAGAAGCTGACCGGGATAACGGGGAACCGTAGGACCATATTCACTGCTTTGCTGTGGGAAAAGAATAGCAAGAGGAGAATTGGGATCAACTGCTTTTCCTACAATCTCCGAATTGAAAAAATTTCCTATTCTTACAAATGCACCTCCCAAAGCAACCACAATTCCAATTCGGTCATATACCCAGAATGGATTCTTCTTGATTATTTTAAATGAATAATATAAAGTAGTGAAAATCAAAGCTATTGTTGCTCCATGGCTTGCGAGTCCGGAGAATCCTGTAAACTTAAACCCGTTTTTAGTGCTTATCGGTAAAAATACGCTCCAGAAATCCTCTTTGAACAGCTCCGGCTGATAGAAAATAACATGGCCTAATCTGGCTCCCAAAATAGTTCCGATCAGGGTCCATGTGAAAAGCGGTTCCAGGTATTTCTGGTTAACATTATCGATTTTGAATATTCTTAACATTAAAATATACCCAAAACCAAAGGCAAAAACGAACATTAAGCTGTAAAAATGAAGGGTAACCGGACCAAGCTGGATGCCTTTTGAAGGGTCCCATATTTTGAAAGCCGTTTCCAAAGCTACACTGTCGGTTCCGTTAATTGGTTTTGCTGTTTTTACAGCATATTTGAATTTGGTGATATTATCCTGGGTGGCAGGGCTGTCAATAAGTTTAAAATCTTTATCAAAAAGCTGGTAGTGCAAACTTTTATACTTTTCTAAAGTTGTAGCACTGTAATTAAAGTATGCAGGTTCAAAATTGGACTCGTTCAGAATGACCAGGATATTGCTGTCTGTAGCTTTTTCCGGGAAAGCATTAAGATCATCTACTTCGGTAGTGGAATAAATCTTTACCGGGACATTGCCTCCGTTTACTTTCAGAGTTCCGTCAGATAATCCTCCGGGATATTGCTGGGCAAACGCAGATTGTGTGATGAATGCAAATACGATGAGGTAAATTCTGAAAAATAGATTACTCATTTCTATTAATTTAATAGTTTGTTATTGATTTAATTTTTTCGGAGGAACAGGGTCGTAGCCGCTGCCTCCCCACGGATGGCATTTTGAAATTCTTTTAACACCCAGCCAAAGCCCTTTAAAAATACCGTGTACCTGAAGGGATTCTACCATATAATGAGAACAGGTAGGTTCGTAGCGGCAGTTTTTGGGAAGCAGGGGCGAAATAAACCATTGGTAAAATTTTATCAAAATTACCAAAGGAAAACTGATGATTTTATTGAATGTAAGTTTCAAAACAATGCAAAAATAGGGTAAAAAAATTAAAATTAGTTTAATTTTGTTATAAGTTTCAGAGACTAAAAACCTGAATCTGTTATCCTAAAAATAAATTATCTTGAGCCAAAATATTCCATTAGCCGAAAAGTTAAGACCCAAAAACCTGGACGAAGTTCTAGGGCAGGAGCATCTTACCGGTGAAAAAGGTACGATCAGAAAGATGATCGAAAATAATGCACTGAATTCCCTGATTCTCTGGGGGCCTCCGGGCACCGGAAAAACAACCCTGGCTGAAATTATTTCTGAAAAATCAGGCAGGAAATTCTATAAGCTCTCCGCAGTTTCTTCGGGAGTAAAAGATGTACGGGATGTGATAGAAGATGCTAAAAAACAAAACCTGTTTTCAGGAAAATCTCCCATTTTATTCATAGATGAGATCCACAGGTTCAATAAATCCCAGCAGGATTCATTATTGCATGCTGTTGAGAAAGGATGGATCGTATTGATTGGTGCCACTACAGAAAATCCAAGCTTTGAGGTGGTATCCGCACTTTTATCAAGAAGCCAGGTGTATATTCTGAAGGCCTTAAGCTATGAAAAGCTTGAAGAATTAGCAGATACTGCTACCCAGCGATTCAATAAGGATGAAGGAACTTCTTTTAAGATTGCTGAAAAAGGAGCATTTATTCAGTATTCAGGCGGTGATGCCAGAAAACTGATCAATTCTGTTGAACTTGTTCTGAATCAATATGTGAATTCAGATAAAGAAGAGATCAATAATTCAGATGTTCTGGACATTCTGCAGGAAACGATGGCACTCTATGACAAAAACGGTGAGCAGCATTATGATATCATCTCTGCTTTTATAAAATCTATGCGGGGAGGTGACCCGAATGGCGCTGTCTATTGGCTGGCAAGGATGATTGCAGGAGGTGAGGATATCAAATTTATTGCCCGCAGAATGCTTATTCTTGCGGCAGAAGATATTGGACTGGCCAATCCAAACGCTCTAGTGATTGCCAACAATTGCTTTCAGGCTGTTAATGTTATTGGAAATCCTGAATCAAGGATCATTTTAAGCGAAACGGCAGTTTATTTGGCTGTTTCTCCTAAAAGCAATTCAACATATATGGCCATTAATGAAGCATTAGCTCTCGTAAAACAGACTGGAAACCTGCCGGTGCCTTTACATCTTAGAAATGCACCCACCAAGCTGATGAAAGACCTAGATTATGGTAAAGAATATAAATATGCCCATTCCTACGAAGGAAATTTTGTAGAGCAGGATTTTCTGCCCGAGGAAATTAAAGATGTAAAACTTTACCAGCCGGGAAACAATGCTACAGAAAAAAAAATCTATGAGGAGCTTAAGAAAAAATGGAATAACAGATATTAAAGTAAAGGGTATGTTCATGTGCTTGTCTTTAGTGAGGTTTCCGAATGCTGCTTAACTGCTGGCAATAAGGCTGTCAGTTCCAAATAAGGGTGTTTATTTTATCCATCCTAAATAAATAGAAACAGGCATTATGGCTAGAGTTGAAGATATTATTATTGCAAAGCCATAGGAAAATTTCAGAATCAAGGGATTGTATTTTTCATGACTGATCCCTATAGAACGGAATGCGCTTTGAAAGCCATGTAATAAATGCCAGCCAAGGGATAAGCATCCTATCAGATAAATCACTACTTCAAATGGATTTTGAAATTTTTCAATAATCATTTCATATAACGGAAGCTCTTCTCCATATTGAAACTGATGAATTCGGTTAGGAATCCAAAAGTTTTGTGTATGAATAATTAAGAATAGCAGGATCAAAGTGCCCAGTAAAGTCATGCTTTTGCTATACCATTTAACTCCGGGCGTATTGTCTTTATAACTATAGCCAATTGACCGGGCTTTTCTGTTCTTTCTCCACAGAACAAGTCCCTGAGCTATATGAATTATAAAGCCAAAGATCAGAATAATTTCAATAGTTCGGATGATAGGGTTTGTAGCCATAAAATGTGCCCCAATAGTAAATGTCTTACCATTATCGTTACAGAAAATGAGCGCATTTACTGAGGCGTGTACAATAAGAAAACTTATTAGAAATAAGCCGCTTAATGCCATTAGGATTTTCCTGCCTATAGAACTTTTAAATATACCTTTTAACATAGTGATTAATTTTATAGTATAATATTTTGACTTCTATCAAAGTCTGTCAAATTCACTTCTCCCAGCATCTCTCTCAATTCGGCTTCTAATTGAAAGCTAATTTGAGATATGGGAACATCATTGGCGCCTCCTTCAAATGGATTCTCAGTATTTTCACCTACTTGCGCTATAGAAGAATACAACCAGGAAATTAAGAAACTGAAAGGAATGATCAGCCAAATCATATTCCCTTTCATAATTCCGCTAACACTTTCATTTAGCTTGTTAAAATCTGCCAGCAATCCATATGGCAATAGGAATGAAAACGATTGAATTAACAGATTATTAATAATATTATACTGGCGGGGAAATGGTGAATTTTTTATCTGCTCACTTTTTCCCTGCAGATTGTAAAACTCTTTAATTGATTTTTCCATATCAACAAATTGTGTCACATTAATCTCCTGTTTTTCGTAAAGAGATTTCAGGGTCTTACTTTGCAGACTCAAAATTTGAGTTGAAATATTTTTTGCTTTGAGAACATTCTGAAGCTCTGCAGGCGCCAGGTATTTAGCCAGCTCTTCTTTAAGGGTTGTATCGTGCTCAGGAATCGTAAATCGTTTACGATATTCTACATTATTTTTTTTATTTGTTGATTCCCATCTTTTAGGTTCCCTCATGCTATAGCGTAAGGCAGTAACCCAGGCTATATGAGTATAAATAAGAGATTTTGAAATTTCACTATTATCCTGTAAATAATCCTGACTTACCAAACCCCAGGAACGACTATTTGATACAATAGAAGTCCATACATTTAGAGCTTCTAAAGACCGGCTATAACTCAGGTTATTTTTGAATCCTAAAATAAATGCGGTAGCAGTTCCCAGCATGGCAATGACAGACCAGGGAATTGCTACCCATTGTAGTCCGAATATATGATACAGGCATATGGGAATAAAACCTAACAGGAGCAGGGTGTAAATTTTTCCTTTAGTCCATGTCACAAATTCAATGAGGGTATATGATTTACCGATATACATTTTCTATTACTATTTGCTAAAATCGCAGGTTTAAAATAACCTACGATTTTAATTGTTACTTCAGATTGATACATTGATACAAAAGACTTTTATCTGTAGCCAATATCAACGTTTGTTTTCAGGTTTGGCAATCCAGGCCGCATATTCCGTAGTTCCCAAATACACCGGATTCTCCGGAGTAAGCGTTGTCTTTTTCAGTATTGCACCTGAATAGGGTGCATTAACATCTGTTTCAACTTCCAAAGACTTTTGGGTTGACAGGATGTATTGTTTTATCCACTCATCTATTTGGAATCGTTCAGGCCCACCTATTTCAAGAGTTTTATTGGCTGGTTTTTCTGTTGCTACCTTGGCAAGAAATGCTGCAACTTCGGCACTTGCAATAGGTTGAATAAATGCATCCGAAAGTTTTACCTTTCCTTCTGATGTACTTGTTGCCACAATACCACCTGCAAACTCAAAAAACTGAGTAGCGTGTACAATAGTAAAAGGGACGCCGGATTCTTTAATTAAATTCTCCTGAACTTGCTTGGCACGAAAATATCCGCTTTCTTGTAATTGATCAGTTCCAACAACAGACAAGGCAATGTGATGTTGTACACCGGCTCTCTTTTCTGCCGGAAGTAAATTTTGATTTGAGGTTTTGAAGAAATTCATAACCGGTTCATCATCAAATGATGGTGAGTTGGAAACATCAATGACAATGTTTGCATCTTTAAGAGCGTCTTCAAGGCCCTCTCCGGTAATCGTGTTTACTCCCGTATTGGGTGAAGCAGCAATTACTTCATGATCGTTTTTTAACATGTTTACTACCTGGCTGCCGATAAGTCCGGTACCTCCAATGATTACAATTTTCATTTTTATTTTTGTTTATAGTTGTTAATAAAGCAAAATTGAGAATAAAAAAATCCTAAAAACTTAAACCAGTTTAAGTTTTTACAGAGGCACTATATTCATCTTTGTATTGTAATAGTCATTGGGCTATTTGAATCATTTTCTAAAAATTTAAAAATGGATAGCAAAAAATTAATTGAACTGACAAAACAACTTATTTATGAGGCAACACATTTTAATGTCCCTTATGTAAAGCAGATTTATGCGGATAATTTACTCATTGTCAAAGTTGATAGAAATGGAGTAGTGGATACTATGAACAAAGAAAAACTTGTTGGTTTTGTTCAGGGAAATAGTGATGCCAAAGCTACACCATTCTCCACTAAAGCTGAATTTCATTACGCTGTATGTGATGGAAATATGGGAATGGTAGTGATGACTCGCGATTTGGAAATTAAACGGAAAGTCAGATCCTAAATTTTTTACACTGATCTGGGAATACTCATCTGAAAGATGGCAGGTGGTCAAAGAATCTTGTGTTACACTTAATTAAAGGCGGCTTTCAAAGCTGGTTCTTAAACCAGTATGGTTATGGTAAAATAACAAGGAAGGTTGAGAAATCAACCTTCCTTATTTAGAATGAAAGTTATTGTTGACTTAGCAAATTACTTTGTACAACAGCCAACTTAAAGTATCTTTTTTATAAGTTTTATCTTACGTTTCGTTTATTTTATACCACTTGTGGTTAGGAAAACGGTTTTCTTTCCGTTATGGTCTTTAACTTCTACATTGCCCATGATGTCACCATAGATCTTTGTATTAGTGTCGGAAAACTCATAACCCTCAATAAAAACTGGTGTGTTTTCAGGCAGTTCGTACTGTGAGTTTAGCTGAGCTAAAGATATTACATCCAAGCCGTCATGGCCGTTTTTTATTTTAAATTCCGTCAAACCTTTTTCTGCAATGAAGCTGTATTTTTTTAAACCCTGTGGAAGTCCTGAAGGACCTTTATAGACATTAGAACTCTGAACAATAGCTTTTCTTGCATTGAACATACCTACTGTTCCGACAACATCATTGGCAACGGCAAACTTTATAGAAGGGTTTTTCTGAGCAGATAATGCTACAGATGATAATATTAAAAAAGAATAGAGTATTTTTTTCATAACCAGAATATGTATAACTATTAAAAACTTGATAAATATAATTAATTTTTACAAAATGTGAATAAATTTTTGTGATATTTTAAATATTGTTTAGGAATAAAAACTTTTGTTAAGGATTTTTGATTTTAAAAGAAGGTATTCAATAGCTGTTTTTATGAGAATAATATGGAAGTTATAAGATGATAAATAGTAACTCCGCTTTATCATTCTTCTTCTTTTTCTTCTTTTTTCGCATCCACCATATTCTTGATAATGTTTTTCAGTCTTTGGAAAGTGAAAGAGCTCAATAATAGAATAACACCCAATAGTATAAATGCAGTGATTCTTGAGATATTATCCATCTGCCAGACATCATAGCTGTAAAGCTTCAGCACCATAATTCCTATAAGTACAAAACCGATTCTGCTGTATTCAGGAATATTCTTTTTTAAGCTGATATAAATAAAAATACTGGCAAGAACAGTCCAGATGATCGGAAGATAAAGAATATTAAACAGTTCTTTGGTTTCATAGATGAGCGAAATGTCGTTCACAGAACTGAGAATATAAGTATGATAGAATCCACAGCTTACCGCAACAACAAGAGTTACTGCAATCATCCAGTAAGAGAGTTTTGTTTTATAAAAACCAGTACTGGCCGCTGCATTCCACAATATATAGGCAAAAGGAACCCAGTGAAGAAGATGGATCATATAAAAGCCGAATGTGAGCTTTTTCTGTAAAACCGCTGTAACAACTGCTGATGCAGCAAATGAAGCGTTTAAAACAATAAGGATAAATAGCAGATAAATAAGCCCGCTCTGGATGATACGTTCAATACCCAGTTTTTTCCTGAGGATCATAAGTGTAAAAATATAATAAATGCTGAACAGCAGACCAATACTTACAACTGCCGGCCAGGGCATGTCCGAAATATGGTAGCTGATCTCCAGCAGCAGGGCAATATATATAACGCTATAACTTATAACAGCAAAAACATTTTCAAAGAAATTATCTCCCTGCTTCTGTGTTTCGTTGATCTTTTTCAGTAAAAAGAGATTCACGATTGTTGTGGTAACGGTCACCAGGCTTGTTAAAAATACAGGATTGAATATAACAGTCATATTGTCCTTGTTCAGATATTCAGACCAGGTCATGATCTGTGCAATGATGACAAGCGGGAAAAGTACATAAAAACAAGTCTTGAAAATGCTATGCCCGCTTTTTTTCCATATATAAAGAAGAAGTGTGGCTTCTACAGCCCAAACACTGGTAATAAGATGGCTCTTGAACTGTAGGGCAACAGCTATCGTGATAAGGCTGATGGTAAGCGCAGCAAAAATAGAGTAGCTGAAGCCAAAGCTTTTTTTACCATATTCTCTTAAAAACAGCAGAGCGTTGACACCGGCAAACAGTAGCGGGAAAATAATTACAGGCTCATAGCTTAATGTATGGAATATATAAATCAGACCGATAATGCTGGAAAAATTAATTAACACCAGCATTAAAGTATCCCATGGCGAAAGTGTATTTTTTTTGATATGATCCTGTAGCGCAAAGATGTAGAAAATAATATAATTGATGATGTAAAAAATAATACTGAGCAGTTCAGGTTGTTTTACAGTCCAGAAAAACAGATAAATACTGGTGAATATATAAGAAGTCCATCCCACGCTTTTCCAGTGTTTCAAGAATGAAGTGGTAAGCATACCTATATTCAGAAGGGTCAGGTAAGTGAAAAGAAAAAGATAATTACTCTGCCCCGTACTGATCATCAAAGGAGCTGAAAAACCGCCCAGCATTGCAAAAATAATCAACACCTCACTTTTATAATAATAGGCGAGGGCAATAGAAATAATGGTAACAATAGTAGTAATAAAGAAAGCGGTATTTTGGGTAAACAGGTGATATTCCCGGAAAGCAATGGTAGTGGTAAAATAGAGAACAGCAATTCCGCCTCCTGTGATGATGGATGCGAAAACAGCATAATTTTTTCTCAGAAAATGTCCTGCCAGCATAATTCCGGCTCCGACTGTCAGGCCTATTCCAGCTCTTGCTGTTTCTCCTATCCAGTTTTTGTCTATAGCATATTTTACAAAGTAGCCAATTCCAAGAACAAGCGTAAAAATACCGATGATAGTCAGGATATTTTGTTTTAAAAATTCAAAAACAGGTTCCAGCCAGTCCCTTTGAGGCTCTTTGGGAATTTCACCAGAAATGTTTTCTGCAGGCACTACGATCTCCTGTACCTGAAGAGATACCGGATTTTTTTCATTGGCTGACGGATCCTGTAATGTATCTGTATTTTGTTGAGCCTGATTGATCTTTACCTGTAGATTAGAAACCTCTTTCTCCAGCTTCCTTATCTTATGATTAAGATTGTTGAAGATAAAAAAGATGATCACAATGATTAATATGACAGCAAGAAACCCACTCATTCTTTAGTTTTTATCAAATATAAATAAATGTAACAGGATAAAAAATTAATCCACCACAGAATATGTGATGGATTAACTGTGCAGAGTGATTAAATTTATCTATTAATTAGATACTTTGTAGATATGGAAAGATCCGATACTTGTTCCTAATAATCCTGCTTCAAGGGCTGAAGATCCTGTAAGTCCAAATGAAATTTTATCTCCGGCCTGGAATGTATACAGAGAATTGATAGTACTTTCAGAAATAGTTAAGCTTAAAACAAGCGGAACTGTTATCCCACTGAATACACGGCTGTCAATAAGAGTACCAACACCTGCTCTGTTTCTGAAAATTCCGATACCCGGAGTATTCGTAAGTAAGGCAGCCTGAAGGCCTGCGCCGTAACGGAATGTAAAACCTACCTCGTAAACACCGTTAGAAGGTATTGTATACGTATTGTCGGTATCAGAGAATAATGCTGCGGATCCTACTGTTCTTTCAGAGGCTAAAAAATTAACAGCTCTGAATCCGCTTGGAAAAAGACCTAGACTAAGCAAAGTGATTCCGGTAGTTTTCTTCGCTGCATATATAGAGGTATTAGTTCCGGATGCGGCTGTGGCAGCGTTGATAATGAGTTGAGGGTCCACTTTGGCAACTTGAAATGTCCCGTCATTTAGCACCACAATGTTATATCCGGGCAAAGCGGGGACCATTTGAGTATCCCTTACTTTCAAAGTTCCATTCACATCCAATGTAGCGGACGGATTAGCTGTATTAATGCCTACTTGGGAAAATGCTGGAATTGCAATTAAAGCAAAGAGCAAATTGTAAATTTTAGTTTTCATTAGTAAGTTTTTTAGTTAGTTTTTAGGGTTAACAAATGCAAAAATCGTGCCTTGCATTATGATTTTTTTAATTATTTATTTGTTATTGTGTTGATAATTTAAATAAATGTTTGTTTTGTAATGTATATTTCTTCGTAATATGCTTATGTGTTAATATTTTTAAAAATAATTTCGGAGTAAAAATAAGTAATTTATTTAATATATCATCATTTTATGAATTAAATTTTTACCATGTTTTATGACAGCTTAATTGTAATGGCAGGTTTGTCATATAATCTTGGTGAGAAGAGAAGTGAAAACAAAAAACACTGCCAGAAGAGCAGTGTTAGTTGAGCTATATTACCTGTATAATTTTAGCTTTCGAGGAGAAATTCTTTATAATTACCGAGAAAGTCAACCTCCGCATTTATTGATTGTAGCTCCAAAAGCGCATTTCCGTGAAGTATTTCCTCCCACTTTCCAACTACATTAATGAAGAAAAAGTAATTACCGAGGCCTGTTTTGAGTGTTCGGGATTCAATTTTGCTGAGGTTCATCTTTCGCCATGCAAAAACAGACAGAACCTGGTGAAGTCCACCCGCATGATCTTCCGGAAGGTTAATCAGCATACCGGATTTCTCTCCCAGTACCTCAAGGCTGGTATTATGATAAGCAGGCTGCTGTTTGGTGATGACAATAAAACGGGTATGGTTCTGTTCAAAGTCTTGAATATTCCGGTGAACAATTTTCAAGCCGTACAGATTGGCGGCAAACTGGTTGGCTACGGCAGCTATTTTCAAGTCTTTATTTTCAGAAACATATTTAGCTGCCGCTGCTGTAGAAGAAAAATCCTGTCTTGCTATTTCTTTATGATGGGTATCCAGAAAATGAAAGCTTTGAGCCAGAGCTTGAGGATGCGAATATATTTTTTCTATTTCCTCCAGACTGTTCTCAGGATGAATCATCAGATGGTGTGCAATAGGCATCACTCCTTCCGCTTCGATTTTGATGGAGGGCGTTTTATATAAATAATCCAGTGTCATAGAAACCGTTCCTTCTATGGAATTTTCCAAAGGAACAACAGCTTTGTCAGCTTCTCCACTATTAACAGCATTAAAACAGTCCAGAATATTGGCCTGCGGTAAAAGTTCCTCGCCCGGAAAAAGCTGTGTGGCTGCCAACTGTGTGAAACTTGCGTGTGGCCCCAAAAATGCGATCTTCATACGTTATAATAAATGTGTTTTTATATTTAAAATCAATTGAAGTGCAAAGATGCAAATTAGTTTAAAAACAATCACCTTCATTAGAGATATCCTGATTCTTATCTGCAACACGTCATTTGATATTTGTTATTTATTCCAATTCTCTTCAATAAGCTTCATCAGAAAATCCGGGCACCTTATAATTTTATTGGTTTTTGCATCCAGGAAAAACAGGGTAGTGGATGCTTCAGTAATCTTTACCCCTTCTTCATTGAAAATTTCATATTCAAATTCAATTCTTACCCCTGGAATTTTTTTTACGTAAGTATGAATTTCTAATTTTTGGTCGTACAGGGCAGGGCGGATGTATTTAATTTTATAATCTGAAACGGGAAGCCAAATTCCTTGGTTCTCAATTTCATCGTATGACATTCCTATGTTTCGGAAAAGTTCCACTCTGCCAATTTCCAGATACTCTGCATAGTTGCCATAGTATACATATTTCATAGGGTCTGTTTCTCCGTAACGTACTCGTATTGAGTGTGTTGTGTGTATCATTTTTAGTCCTTATTTACACATACAAATATATTTTTAAATAATCAATACCTGCAATATTTTTTTTTGAAAAGAAAAAATTGGACCTTTGTCTTCCTTCTACAAAAAGTACTAACAAAGATTTAATCGGGGCATAAATATGGATGAAAATTTAATGATGATATGGCAGAAATGTCTTCAGTTCATGCGTGATAATTTGAACGCGGCTGAGGATAATTCTGATCTTAAGAAGCTTGAAAAATCCTTCGACATGCTATTCGATAAGGTACAGCCACTTTCGTTGGTTGCCAATAACCTTACGCTTATAGTGCCGAGTGATTTTTACAAGGAATATATTGAGGATAATTACCTGTCCCTGCTTTCTGCTGCCCTGAAGAAAAATCTTGGAAAAGGAGTCAAATTATGGTACTCTGTCATGGAGAACAGGCCTACCGGAGAGGAAAAGCCAGTGACTATGAATATGAAGGGAAAAAGCGTTCCTACCCCAAAAATGCAGGAAACAATGCCGCAGGGATTCTCTGCAAATATTGTAAACCCTTTTGTAGTTCCGGGAATAAGAAAAGTAAATATAGATTCAAATCTAAAGTCTGACTATTCTTTTGATAATTATATAGAAGGAGAGAGTAATAAATTTGCTGCTACAGTGGCAAGATCAATTGCTAAAAGACCGGGAGCAACTGCTTTCAACCCATTATTTCTTCACGGAGGATACGGAGTTGGAAAGACACACCTGGGGCAGGCTGTAGGTCTTGAGGTAAAAAATCAGTTTCCTGATAAAGTTGTTCTTTATTTATCCTCAGAAAAATTTATCCAGCAGTTTATTTCTGCTGCGAAAGCCCATAAGCAGACTGAGTTTGCGAACTTCTACCAGATGGTTGATGTTTTGATCATTGATGATATTCAGTTCCTGTCCGGTAAATCTGCGACACAGGATAGTTTCTTCCACATCTTTGACCATCTTCACCAGAACGGAAAGCAGATCATCCTTACATCGGATAAGGCACCTGCAGATATCATGGATATTCAGGAAAGAATTGTTTCCCGTTTTAAATGGGGGCTTTCTGCCGAGATCAAATCACCGGATCTTTCTACAAGAAGACAGATCATCGTAGATAAACTGAGCAGAGACGGAATTGTTCTTCCTGGTGATATGCTGGATTTCCTTGCTGCTGAAGCTAAGACGAATGTAAGAGAGCTCATAGGAGTAATTAATTCTGTGATCGCTTATTCTACTGTTTATAAAACCGACTTAAGCCTTGAATTACTGAAAGATACGATCAATAAGATTGCTGCCAACCAGAAGAAAGTAATCAACATTCCTTACATTCAGGAAGTGGTATGCGATTATTTCGGGATCAAAAAAGAACAGCTTCTTTCTAAAACAAGAAAAAGAGAAATAGCACTTCCAAGACAATTAGCGATGTATTTTTCAAAAGAGCTCACTAATGCTACCTTTACAAAAATAGGCGAAGAAATGGGCGGAAAAGACCACTCAACGGTAATGTACGCTTGTGATACCATTAAGGATGTCTCTAAAATTGATAAAGAAGTGAAAAAGTACGTTAAAGATCTTGCTGAAAGAATCAAAAAATAGAAATAATTTAATCTGAATAAATTGAAATGGAGAATAGTTTTATTCTTCATTTTTTATTTAGTTTTGCTGCTGGAAGTAATGGCTTCACATTCTTAGTTGTCTTATGGATAAGTCATTTAATCTTTCAATTAATAAAATGATATGAAAATATTGATGGTCTGCCTCGGGAATATCTGCAGAAGTCCTTTAGCAGAAGGTATTATGAAGACAAAAGTCCCTGAAAACTTTTTTATAGACTCAGCAGGAACAATCTCTCTGCACGAAGGGGAAACTCCTGATAAAAGAGCTGTAAAAACAGCCGCAAACCATCATATTGATATCTCAGAACAAAGGTCCAGACCTATTACCAAAGCTGATTTTGATACTTTTGATAAGATTTACTGTATGGACATTGATGTATATGAAGATGTGGTTTCAAAAGCACAGAATGAAGAACAGCGCCAGAAAATATCATTATTTATGTCTGCGCTGGGAGATCATAAAAATGCAGAGGTTCCTGATCCTTACTGGGGAGATATGAAGGATTTTGAAGACGTTTTCCAATTGTTGGACAAAGGTTGTGACGCTATTAAAAACCAAATTCTATCTTAATATGAAAACATTGATTCTCGCACTTCTCTTAAGCTTTAATTTTTCTTTTGCCCAAACTCAGGACGAAACTGAAATCCGGAAAGTAATGGAAGAATTTATGCAGTGTATCAAAACCAGGGATGAAGCCAAGTTTGCATCTTTATTTCAGGATCCAGTGCTTTGGACCGGGATTTATAATGACAGAACCCAGGCCAAACGTCTGGAAAAAAACCCGAAAGCAGAATACTATTTTACGGATGATTATAAAGCCTTTATCAGAGGTTTTAAGGATAATAAATCTGAGGAAAAATTCGACAATATCAAAATCATTGAAGACGGAGCTGTAGCTTCTGCCAATTTTGACTACAGTTTCTGGTATGACGGAAAAATGGAAAATTGGGGTAAAGAAATCTGGACTCTGATGAAGATCCACGGAATATGGAAAATTACTTCAGTTACCTTTTCTATGGATCTTACGGAATATTTCCCTCAGCCTTCACTAAAAGAAAGAACTAAAAAACAATAAAATGCTTTTTTTACTCCCAGCCTATTTATCGGAAAACACTTCTATAACTCACTTTTCACCCGTACTGAAAGATTATATTATGCAGACGGACTATTTCTTTGTGGAAAATGAAAAAACAGCCAGAAAGGTTATTAAATTCTTTGCTCCCGAAAAGAAACAGTCTGATTTGAAGCTGTTTCTGCTTGATAAATACACGGAAAATGCTGATATCAAAGAAGCTCAAACGCTTATGCTGCAGGGACAAGACTTTGGGCTCCTTTCTGAGGCCGGGCTTCCATGTATTGCAGATCCCGGAAACCTGATTGTGAAATGGTGTCATGAAAAAAATATAAGAGTAATTCCTGTTTCAGGACCTTCATCTATCATTTTAGCGTTAATTTCCAGTGGATTTAATGGTCAGGAATTTACATTTCATGGCTACCTTCCGATAGATAAAGGAGAAAAGAAAAAGCAGATCCAGCGCCTGGAAAGTTTGGTGCAGCAGACAGGATATTCGCAGATTTTTATGGAAACTCCGTACAGAAACAATCCGCTTTTTGAGGACCTTACCAAATTCTTATCGCCGAACACAAAACTCTGTATTGCTGCCAACATCAACGATCCGGAGCATGAATTCATCCAGACAAAAACGATCAATGACTGGAAAAAAGCAAAGCCGGAACTCCACAAAATTCCTGCGGTATTTGTGTTAGGGAAATAATTCTCATACCGTCGTTGCGAACCGAAGGTGAAGTAATATCTACAGTAATTTGTCTATTATTTCTCTCGCAGATTTAGCAAATCGAGCAGATCTTTTGTGAATATTTTTTAATGAGTATTCTTAATCTGCTTGATCAGTTAAATCTGCGAGAGACTAAATGTTGTTAACCACTCGTTTTATACCATCTAAAATATTGGTAGTATTAAAGTTAACCAACAATCCCAATTTCTTATCGGAAAGCTTTAGATAAGTAGTAAGTTGTTTAAAATGAATATCATCTAGGTTCTTTACGGATTTGAGTTCCAGAATTACTTTATCTTCAACCAGAATATCTATTCTAAAGCTGAAGTCAAATTCTTTGTCATCATACACTATTGGAATCGCCAATTCAGATTGTACATCAAGTCCATTCTCCTGTAATTCATAGATATGAATTTTGTGATAAACAGTCTCCAAGAGGCCTGGTCCCAGCTTGTTGTATACATTAAAGATACATTTTCTTACGATGTAAGAAATTTCATTTTCATTCATTTGAGTTGTGTTTTAATCTTTACTAATTTAAATATTTTCAAGGATTAATTTTTTCTCACAGATTATATCATTATAATGTTCAAAAAATCTGCTCGATCAGTTGAATCTGCTAGAGATATAAAATCATTTATCAGTTTAAAGCTGTTTTATTTTCATCTTACCTATAAATAAACATTTAACAGCCATTAACATGCCCTTTGCACCATTCTTGTTCTGTACAGCTTATAACACCAAAAAAATAAATTATGTCAGATAAGAAATTAGCAGGACTTTGGATAGATACTGAAAAAGCAATTGTTGTAAAGAATCACGATGCACAGAATGCATTCAAATTTTTCCTGTGCAGTCCCGTAAAAGCAGAAATTCAGCATGGAAACTCAAGTGAAAATGCAGCCAATAATGCAGAACGTACTAACAGGGTAAAATTCTTTAAAGAAGTAGAGCATCTTCTTACCAATTCTCAGGAAGTTTATATTACAGGCCCGGGAACCATTCAGGAGGAGCTTAAGAAGTATCTTCATGATACGGCTCAATTTAAGAATTTAACGATAACATTAGATACATCACAAAAAATGTCGGATGAGCAGGTGCTCGAAACCGTTAAAGATTTTTTCAATGCTTAAATCATTGATCATGCAGTAAAAATCCGGATGTCAGTAACGACATCCGGATTTTTATTTATATAGAAAACGTTATGCTGTTATTTTGTTGTTCTTCCTGACTTCCATTTTCTCCATAAGAAGATGATAATGGGAATAAAAAGCAAAAACGGCCATAAAGAAATAATTCCCAACAGAAAACTCATAAAGCTGTTCCATCCTTCAGTGACAGAATCTGCAAAACGACTTCCGAAACCAATTTTTGAAGTGGCAGAGCTTCTCACTTTTTCTTTATATAAACTCAGATTGAGTGTGCTGTAATTTACACGGTCATCAATGAATCGGAGTCTGCCTTCCGCTACATCAATTTCGTCTTCCAGTTCTCGGATGGTCTCCTGGATTTCGATCATATCTTTTGTAGTAGAAGCACTTCTAAGCATATCACGGTACTTTTCCAGATAGATCTTTTTATTAGTCAATTTGATGGAAACATCAGTATATTCTTCGGTAACATCGTCAGACGAAATGTTTTTGGATAAAACAGAACCCACACCGTCAGAAAAGGAATTAATGAGCGCGTCGAAATTTTTATGCGCGACACGGATAACAAGATCCAGATTGTCGTCCATATCGGTATTTTGGAACTGTTCTGTTTGGATATAAGCATTATTTTTTTTCAGAATATCTGCCACCTGATTCTGGGCTTTTTTAATATCTCCCACCTGGATTTTCATATTGCCGTTTTTAATGATCTTTTTGGAGATAGTATCTGTTTTCTTTGTTAAGGCATTATGTTGTGAAGACTGATCTTCGTCTGGAAGCAATTTTTGGGAAATTTCTTTTGGTGGTGTAGGAGCCTTCATCTCATATTCAGCGACAGCAACTTTGTCAACGGAGACTGCCGGAGAGGAATTAGCAATGTCCAGTTCGGATTTCTTGCATCCACTCATCAAAAGAAGTATACATAAAGGTAAAAATAATTTTTTCATAGATATTTTTTACAGAATCTTATCAAAAATTATGCTTAAATCTTAATTTTATTGAATACTCATATTATTTTATTGAAATGTTTAGGATTTAGCTATTTTTATAAAGTTTAAAAATGACTTGGAATCTAAATTATTTTCTATTTTTATTGAATGAAAAAAAGTCTTTTAACATTCACGCTTTTTCCTTTTTTGATCTGCGCCCAGGAAGTTCCGAAACTTACTGATGAAATGGCCGGGAAATTACTGGAAAAGCCACTTCACTGCATCAACCAGGAATATCCAAATAAAACGGCACATATCATTAACAACGCTGGCGAAGTTACTTTAACACCAAAGGATCTTCATCCAAGCTTTTATGGCTGTTTCGACTGGCACAGTTCCGTGCACGGACATTGGATGCTTGTGAGATTGCTAAAGACGAAACCCAATCTGGCTAATGCAAAAGACATTGAAAAAATCCTCGACAATTCGTTAGGTAAAGAAAACCTACAGGCTGAAGCTGATTATTTCACAAAATATGAATTGACCACTACATTTGAAAGAACTTATGGCTGGGCTTGGCTGCTAAAGCTTGATGAAGAGCTGACCACCTGGAATCATCCAAAAGCTAAGATTTGGCATGAGAATCTGAAACCCCTTACCGGTCAGATTCTAAAATCATGGAAGGCTTATCTTCCTAAACAGACTTATCCTAACAGAACCGGAGTTCACCCAAATACAGCATTTGGTCTGGCTTTCGCAATCGATTGGGCTAAAGCAAATAAGGATCAGGAATTCGAAAATCAGCTTAAAGAAAAAGCGAAATATTTTTATGCTAAAGATCAGAAAACTCCGGCCTATCTGGAGCCTGACGGGTCAGATTTTTTTTCGCCAAGCCTCGAAATTGCAGACCTTATGAGAAGAGTGCTGCCTCAGAGAGAATTTGTACTGTGGCTGGATAATTTTTATGAAAAGAAAAGCCTGGAAAATATTGAAAAAATTCCTGTTGTAAGCGATCTGAGCGATTATCAGACCGTTCATCTTGTTGGTCTTTCTTTTTCCAAAGCATGGTGCATGAAAGGAATAGCAAAATCCCTTCCTGACGGGCATCCATTGAAAAAAAGCTTTAAAAAAACGGCAGATGTATTTTTAGCAAACGGACTTCCTTTATTATTCCAGGGGAATTATGGAGGAGACCACTGGCTGGCAAGCTTTGCCGTGTATTCCCTGGAAGACTAAATATTGTAAACACAGAATATATTGGTTACATTTGTGTTATGTCAGCCTTAGAAAAATTCGGTGTTGAAATTTTTACCCAGCACAATATTTTCGAAAGAATTTCTGCGGATAAGCCTTTCCGTCCGGAAAATCCTGCCTTTATTTTTATTAAATCAGGTACTATAAAACTCCGTCAGCATTTCAGTGATCTGGAGCTTTCTGCCAATATGTTTATGGTTACCGACCCGCAGACCATCTATGAAATGGTTTCTGTAAGCGGAGATTTCCAGTCCAGGATGGTTTCTTATAAAAGAGATTTTATTTCAGCTTTATCATTGAAGTTTAACAGGCTGATCACGTATCGCTATTTCCGCCAGCAGATGAATAAAGGTGTGCCTTTTCCTGAAAACGAAATGGAAGTGGTCTGGAAAAGTGTCAATTTTCTGAAATTTATTCTGGATTCAGATGCAGACATGCTTTACAAAAAAGAAATGGTGGAGCACCTTTTCTCTGTTTTCTGCTACCAGATGGCCGGGATTATTTCTAAAGAGGATAACAATTCTATGAACCAGATGTCCAGGCAGGAAGAAATTGTTTTCGTATTCCTGACAGACCTCTCAGAACATCATCTGACAGAAAGAACCGTTGAGTTTTACGCCGAACGACAATCGATTACAACCAGACATCTTTCTTCTGTTGTAAAATCCATTACAGGAAAGTCTGCCAGCCAGATTATTGCTTTAATTGTGATGAATGAAGCAAAGGTGCTTTTGAACTCTTCCAATAAACCTGTTTCAGAGGTTTCTTCAATCCTTGGTTTCAGTGACCAATACGCATTTTCTCACTTTTTTAAAAAGCATCTCGACGTAAGCCCCAGACAGTACAGACACCAGTTTGAAAATTGAAATCTTACATTTGAACATCTTTTTCCAAAATTCAAACATTTGATTGACTTTTTTGCTGCCGTAACTTTGCCTTCGTAAAACAAGGTAAAATGACAAAGAATATAAAAACAGCACTATCACTAGTGGTAGCTCTATTTCCTGCGCTGTTTTTTTCTCAACAGATCAAACAGATGACAGCTAGTGAGGTGGCCGATATGGCTGTGAGAAATCACCAGCAGTTAAAAGTGGCTGCGCAGAATATTGACATTGCAAAACAGAATACAAATGTTGCAAAACTTCAAAAGCTCCCTAATATAACAGCTTCTACAAGTCAGTTTTATTTAGGTGATGCCGTCGCAATCGATAAAGATTTTTCAAGCTCAACCAACATTCCGATGCCTCATTATGGAAGCTCATATGCTGTACAGGCAACCCAGCTGATCTTTAAAGGTGGTTTGGTGAATAAATCCATTGAAATGGCCGGCCTTCGGGAACAGCTTTCTGAACTGGATCTTGAAAAAAACAAGCTTGATGTAAAATTTCTGGTGGTTTCCAATTACCTGGATGTCTATAAAATGTTCAATCAGGAAACTGTCTTTCAGAATAACAAAAAGCTGGCTCAGGAGCGTCTTAAAAATATCCAGAAATTTTATCAGCAGGGAATGGTGACCCGAAATGAAGTGATTCGTGCAGAGCTGGCGATCAAAAATCTGGATCAGGGAATTCTGACATTGGCGAATAACAAAAAGATCCTTAATTATAATTTAAATATCGCATTAGGACTTCCTTCAGAAACAGAGATTGTTCCCGTTGAAAGTTTAACGGATAAAGAATCCGGAATCGGTATGGATTACTATATGGAGCTTGCCCATGACAGCAATCCTCAGCTGAAATCTGCAAAGAAAAATATTGATGTTGCAGATAAAAACATAGAAATTATTAAAACAGATCAGATGCCGACACTTTCCGGGTTTGGAGGCTATACTTTACAGCGTCCGGTTACAACGAGAAATCCTGTTTTGGATATGTATTCAGGAGGATGGCAGGCAGGCGTTTCCCTGAGTTATAATATTGATAATTTATATAAAACAAAAGAGAAAGTAAAGCTTGGTGAACTGCAGAAAACACAGGCAGGAGATGCTGTGACACTGGTTCAGCAGAATGTAGATATGGCAGTAAATGCAGCTTATGTAAAATATCAGGAGTCTATTCAGCAGGCTGATATTCTGAATGACGCAAAAAGGCTGGCTGAAGAAAACTACAAGATCACGGAAGCCAAATATTTAAACCAATTGGCGGTTCAGGCTGAAATGATTGATGCACAGAACCAGAAACTCCAGTCGGAACTGGATTATGCCAATGCAGAGATCAATGTACTGTATCAATATTATAACCTGCTGAAGGCTGCAGGAACACTTTAATTTTAAAACTGAAAATCAAGATAATGGAAAACAAGGAACAAAACACTCAAAATACTCAGGCCGCTCCGGCACAGTCAGGAGCAGTAGTTAAAAAGAAACAGAATAAAAAAAATAAAATCAGAGCCATTATTTCCAATACGGTTGTATTCCTGGTAATAGGGTTTGGCCTTTTCTGGCTGGTCCGCGAATATTTTCACATTGGAGACAAAACGTATACGGAAGCTGCTCAGGTAGAAGAATTCATTAACCCAATCAATACAAGGGTTTCTGCTTATATCAAAGAAATAAAATTCATAGAGCATCAAAAGGTTAAAAAAGGGGATACATTAGTTATTCTTGATAAAAATGAACTATTAACCCAATTGGGGCAGGCCGAAGCTGCTTATCAGAATGCAATTGCGCAGAGATCGGCAACAAGTTCATCTGTAAATACAGTTTCCAATAATGTAAGTGTTATGGAATCCAATATTGCCGGTGCCAAAGCAAGATTATGGAATGCCGAACAGAATTTAAACCGGTATAAAAACCTTCTTGCCGCAGAAGCAGTAACCAGACAACAGTACGATCAGATCAAAACTGAATATGATGCTCAGAAAGCAGCGTATGAAACCTTAGTGAACCAGAAACAGTCTGCCAACCTTTCCACCACTGAAGTGAAAAGCAAGTTGGGAATTAATGATGCCGAGATCAAAAGAACAAAATCTGCACTGGATATGGCAAAAATCAATCTTTCTTATACCGTGATCACAGCACCCTATGACGGAATCATGGGCCGCAGAACGATCTCTGAAGGACAATTGATACAACCGGGCCAGCAGGTAGCTACCATCGTTCTGAACGGTCAGAAATGGGTGACAGCTAATTTCCTGGAAAGCCAGATGCCGAACATTAAGATCGGTGAAAAGATGACGATGACTGCTGATGCCTTGGGAGGAAAAAAATTTGAAGGAGTGGTCACTGCTATTTCCGCAGCAACAGGTTCAAGGTATTCCAGTGTTCCTACCGATAATTCTACGGGTAACTTTATCAAAGTACAGCAAAGAATTCCGGTAAGAATAGAATTCAGCACTTCCAATAAAAAAGAAGATCTGGAAAAACTGAGCGCAGGGATGAACATGAATGTGAATATTAATTAGGATTGAAAGATTTAAGCATTTAACGATTGAAAGATTTTAGAAGGGAAGCCGGAAGTCAGAAGAGGGAAGTTGATGCAGACGAATCATAACTTCCGGTCCCTTTCTTATTTTTTATTTTTTTTAAACAGAACTTATTTGGAAAGCAGAAGTATGCTGACAAAAAGAAATTTCCATCTCCCATCTTCCCGCTTCGATCCTCTAACTTCTAACCTCTAATATCTAATTTCTAAATTCATGTACAACAAAGGATTATATAACGACTGGGTACCAAAACCCGTACAGCTGCTGCTTATCGTACTGCTATTGGCAGTAGTGATGCCGCTTGGCGGGGTGTACACCGGAAACATCAGCTATCTGGTGAGTGGTACCGGGGCGATGACAGAATATTTTATGTGGGCGAATTACGCCACCACAATAGGAATGGGCGCCTGTATGCCGGTCGTTCTCAGAATGAAGATGCGATTCAAGGTGAGGGATAAAATGACAGTGTTGCTCGTGCTTTTAGGATTATTGAGCTACATCAATGGAACTACCATGCAGCCAATGATATTCGTGTTTACGGCATTGTTTATTGGGTTTTTAAAGATGATGGTAACGATCGAATTATTTCTTCCGTTAATGATGATGATCGGAAACAGAGGAATGTTCTATGGATTATTTTACACTTTTGTTTTGGTGATGAACCAGGTAGCAGCTTATTATGCAGTGGTAGTTTCCATTCATTACAACTGGCAGCATTTCTACATTATTGCAGCGGTGTTGTGTTTCATTCTTGCCCTTATTCACTGGATTTTTATGCATGATAAATATTTTGCTTTGAAAGTGCCGTTACACTATATCGACTGGATGAGCATCATGCTGTTTGTTGCAACATTTATGTTTTCGGCTTATGTATTTTCCTTTGGGAAACAGCAGGACTGGTGGAACTCAAAAAATATTATGAATGCAAGTATAGCTGCTTTTGTAAGCTTTGCATTGTTGGTAGTTCGTCAGTTTACCTTAAAAAGACCTTATTTATCATTCAAGATATTCAAAAAAAATAATGTGCAGCATGGTCTGCTTATGCTGTTGTTTCTGGGAATGTTCTTAGGAACAACAACACTCCAGAATACCTTTGCAGTAGGAGTTCTGGGATATGATCAGCAAACAAATGCAGGGCTGAATATGCTGATGGTTCCAGGCATTATACTGGCAGGAATAATAGCAGTATTCTGGTTCAAAAAAGAAATACCATTGAAAATGTACATCTTCTCGGGGTTTTCGGCAATGATGGGATATGCATTGATTATGTACTTTTCGATGGTTTTAGAATTCAATTATGAGAACTGGTACTTACCGATGTTTTTAAAAGGATACGGAATGTGTTCACTGTTTATTTCAGTATGGTTCTATACCCTGGATAAGCTTGAAATGGAGGACATGCTGGCCGCAATCGGATTGGTGCTGGTGTGGAGAACTTTTCTGGCGGTAGGATTCTTTTCAGCATTGTATTCATGGTTCCAGTACCGTTTTCAGGTGACAGCAGTAGGAGATTTGGCGGTATATATCGATGGAATGACGGTTACCCCTCAAACTTTAGCAGCGAATATGAAGACGCTTCAGCTGAATGCCATTATTATAGCCGGTAAAAAGATCTTCGGATATATTATTTTGGTGGGTTTTGGAGTACTGCTGTACGTCATGACGCATCATTTCGGCAGGGAAAGGTTCCAGTATCTGAGATTTATCAGGGTGTTAGGCGGTAAATCTGTCATTGCGAGAAGAAGACTCCGTGAACGGAAACAATTGTTAGAAGAAATAAAAGACGCAGTCGGACCTGCAGTTTAAAGATACCTTGTTTTTCACGAGTAAAGCTCTGCTATAATTTTTTAGTGGGGCTTTACTTTTTTTGAATTAATTAATTTTTATTTAGACAAAATAAAATTAAATTTGTGTGAATTAAAATAAAATATATGGCAAGAATTCAAACAGGTCGAATCGTTGCGGAAATGAGAAGAAAAGAATATATCACAGACCATTATATCAGAGTATATCTGTATTCTCCCGAAGCTCATTTGTTTAAAAATACCACCATTGGGGATAATAATAAAATCGCTGTACCTCCGGCAGGCTTGGACGAAGTTCATTTTCCAACACTGGATGAAAACCGCCAATGGGTTTATCCGCCAAAAGAAGTAGCTCCTGCTATAAGAACCTACACCCACAAAGGGATTGATCTTGAAAAGAACGAGCTGATTATTGATTTTGTAGACCATGGCGATGGCGGTCCCGCTTCAAAATGGGCAAGAGAATCCGAAGCCGGATCCAAACTGGGCATTATGATGCGAACCGAAGCTAAAGAAATGTATCCTGATGCTGACTGGTATCTGTTTGCAGGTGATTCTACTGCAATTCCGGTCCTGAGCGCTATGCTGGAAACACTGCCTGAAACAGCAACAGGAGTCTGCATTATTGAAGTCCCCGGAAAAGAAGATGAACAGATCCTTAAAACTAAGGCTGATATTGAATTTAAATGGCTTCATAATCCCACACCGCATATCAACAGTGAAATGGCAGATGCTGTAAAAGAAATTACTATTCCGGAAACGTCTAAATTCGGATATGTTGCGGCGGAATTTTCAAGTGTAAAAGAGATCCGTAACTATCTTAGAAAAGAAAAAGGCTGGATATCACAGGAGCTCAATGCCTATTCCTATTGGAAAGCAGGCGTTGCAGAAAACGAATCGGAGAAGGACAGACATAAGGAGAAGGATTCGATGGGATAGGGATTTTGACCGGAATATTAGGTCAATAGTGAATTTGCTTTACAAGTGAATGTGAATGGCAGATACAAGAACCAAGAGCCAAGAATCAAGATACGGGATATCAGGTAACAGATAAGAACTCATTCACTTAATTACTATGAACCAGTAACCAGAAACTAACAAAGCAGCAACCTATAAAAACTCATTTAATCTCCAGCTCTCAAACGCTCGAGCTTGCAATCCGGAACCGAAACCCTTATCTTTGCACCTTTAAAGACAGCAATGAAAGATTTAATGGGTAAGGCAGTCTGGGATTATTTTCACAATGAAAATCCTGAGGATCTGCAGACAGAAACATCAATTTCGGAACTGGATGAGCTTCCGGTAGCGTATCTTTTCAGAGATTTTGAGGAGATGAACGATATTGAGCAGAAAGCACTTGAACTGGCTCAGGGGAAAGTTCTGGACATTGGTGCCGGTGCCGGTTCTCATGCTTTATATCTTCAAAATGAAAGAAATCTTGATGTGCTGGCACTGGATATTTCACCAAAATCTGTTGAAGTCTGTAAACTTAGAGGAATCAGAAAAGCAATGTGTGAAAATATGCTGGATTTTTCCGGTGAAACCTTTGATACCATCCTGCTTCTGATGAATGGAACCGGAATTTTTGAAAGTCTGGAAAAAATTGATACCTATCTTCAGAAACTGCACACTTTAATCAATGATAACGGACAGATCCTGATAGACAGTACAGATATTCTGTATATGTTCGACCGTGATGAAGATGGGGGAGTTTATATTCCGGCAGGCGGCTATTATGGTGAACTGGATTATGTGGTTCATTATAAAGGAGAATCTGAAGAGCCTATCAAATGGCTCTACCTTGATTTTACAACTTTGAAGAATGCTGCAGAAAATAATGGTTTTAAAGTGGAAAAAGTAATGCAGGATGAAGATTCTTACCTGGCAAAACTGACTAAAAAATAAATATTGCCTTGTCATTGCGAGCGCAGCGAAGCAATCTCTTAATACTCTTAATAGCTAAACTTTTCTTAATGGTTTTAAGGTTAATATCAAGTTTTTAAGATCATTGAGTTTAAATTTTGTTTTAAGGATGGAGTATAAAATAACAAAAGACACATGATTTTTCATGTGTCTTTTGTTTTATCTTAAATATTAATTATCCTATCTCAATACCATTTTCTACATTGCTGTCATCCGGTGTTACGAAAGACAGTTTTCCATCAGGTTTTGTCGTTAATAAGAACATACCCTGAGATTCTATTCCTCTGATCTTTCTTGGAGCAAGGTTCAATAAGATCATTACTTGTTTCCCGATAAGTTCTTCCGGTGTGAAGCTTTCTGCAACACCTGAAACTACAGTTCTGATATCAACGCCTGTATCTACTTTGAATTTTAATAATTTATCCGCTTTTTCTACTTTTTCAGCCTCTAGAATGGTTGCTGTTCTAAGGTCTATTTTAGCAAAATCATCAAAAGAAATCTCTTCTTTCATAGGGTTGGCGTTAGGGTTTGTTTTTTTATTGTTTTGTTTGGTCTGTTCCAGTTTTTCAATCTGAGCTTCAATTACACTGTCTTCAATTTTTGAGAAAAGAAGAGAAGCTTCATTGATTTTATGACCTGTTTCTATTAAAACAGATTTATCTTCAACATCACTCCAGTTTACCTGCTTGGCATTGAACATCGTTAACAATTTTTCAGAACTGAAAGGCATGAATGGTTCGCATAACTGAGCTAATGCAACAGCCAGCTGAGCTCCTACAAATAAAGATTGTGCTGCTTTTTCAGGACTATCCTTAATGGTTTTCCAAGGTTCTTCAGTCTGAAGATACTGGTTTCCGAAACGGGCAAGATTCATTAATGCAGTTAATGCATTTCTGAATTCATAATTTTCTAAGAATCCTGAAATTTCTTTAGCCGCTTTGTTAATTTCTTTCAGTTCAGGGCTGTTTACATCTCCCTGAGGAACCACTCCGTCATAATATTTATGGATAAGAACAGCAACTCTATTAATAAAGTTTCCAAAAATTCCTACCAGTTCCGAATTATTTTTAGTCTGGAAATCTTTCCATGTAAAATTATTATCCTTTGTTTCCGGAGCTGATGAAAGTAATGCATATCTCAGAACATCCTGCTGCCCAGGGAATTCTTCCACATATTCATGGGCCCATACCGCCCAGTTTCTTGAGGTTGAGATCTTATCGTTCTCAAGGTTTAAGAATTCAAAGGCAGGAACATTTTTCGGCATGATATAATCACCGTGAGCCTTCATCATCGCAGGGAAAATAATACAGTGGAATACAATATTATCCTTCCCGATGAAATGAACCAGGTCACTATTTTCACTCTGCCAGTAATCTTTCCAGTTTTTCCCGTTTCTCTCTGCCCATTCTTTCGTAAAAGAAATATATCCGATAGGAGCATCAAACCAAACATAAAGAACTTTTCCTTCTGCATTCGGAAGCGGAACCGGAACTCCCCAGTTCAGATCTCTGGTCATGGCACGTGGCTTTAAACCATCATTTAACCATGATTTAACCTGACCGTAAACATTCGGTTTCCAGTCGTCTTTATGGCCTTCAATGATCCATTCGTTTAAAAAGTCTTCATATTCATTTAAAGGAAGATACCAGTTTTTGGTTTCCTTAAGGATTGGAATATTTCCGCTTAGCATCGATTTCGGGTTGATCAGCTCTGAAGGTGATAGGGTAGAACCACACTTTTCGCACTGGTCCCCGTACGCATTTTCATTGCCGCAATTCGGGCATGTTCCTACAATATACCGGTCTGCCAGAAATTCTCCGGCTTGTTCATCAAAATACTGCTCAGAAACCTCTTCCGTGAACTTTCCTTTTTCATAAAGAACTTTAAAAAAATCCTGGCTCGTTTCGTAATGTTTTTTTGAAGTTGTTCTGGAATATTCATCAAATGAAATTCCCAGATCCGAAAAGGATTTTTTGATGATCTCATGGTATTTATCCACGATATCCTGAGGCGTTACTCCTTCTTTTTTTGCTCTGATGGTAATAGGAATCCCATGTTCATCCGACCCGCAGATAAACGCTACATCTTTTCCTAATCTTCTCTGAAATCTTGCGTAGACATCCGCAGGAATATATACACCTGCCAAATGTCCTATATGAACCGGTCCGTTTGCATAAGGCAAAGCTGCCGTAATCATCTTTCTGTTTGACATTTATAGTAAAGTTTTGACGGCAAAGATAAGGATTATCTGCCTAAAAGTGCCTAAACTTCTGCTATAATAAGTTTTTTGCTCTCTTAAAAGGATTTAATATTATATTTAGTTAAACAATTGTTTAACTAAATGTTAAAATACAACATATGTTATGTATTGCATATATTAATGTAATGTTATGAAAAACAGATGTTTAATTTTTTAATAGACAAGCAATTTACATAAAATTATCCAAATTTTCAATAATATTATAATAATTCTAATTTTTTTATAAATTGCAAGGCTGGTTTGTACAGCCTTATTAAGAAACGAAACTAAAAAAACGATATTGTGAAAAATTTTACAACGGTATTAAAAATTGCGCCTGCTTTTTTACTAGCTAGCTCAATAATACATGCACAGACACAAGACACTATAACCAAAGAGAAAAAAATCGAGGAGGTTGTATTGATAGGGTATGGTAAACAAAAGAAATCTGACCTTACCGGGTCTATTACTTCCGTCACTGCCAAAGATTTCAACGGAGGCGCAACTTCTGCAGGTCAGCTGATTCAAGGGAAAACACCTGGGGTGCAGATTACCAATAACAGCGGTGCACCGGGATCAGGAACCAAAATTAGAATCAGGGGAACATCTTCCTTAAGTGGAGAAAATTCTCCATTGATTGTAATTGATGGAGTTCCTCAGGATTTTGTGGGGATGAACGGTGTTTCTGATCCTTTATCCCTCATCAACCCCAATGATATTGAAACATTTGATATTCTGAAAGATGCTTCTGCTACAGCTATCTATGGTAACAGAGCTTCTAATGGTGTTATTTTGATCACAACTAAGAAGGGAAGTTCAGGAAAATTTAAAGTGAATTTCTCAACAGTAGCTTCGGTTTCTACCAAAATGGGAAATGTAGATGTATTAAATGCACAGGAGTTTAGAGATTTTGTTAATACCTATGCACCGGCAAACTACAAGACCAAACTTGGAAATGCAGATACTAACTGGCAGGACAAGATATATCAGGCAGCTTGGGGAACAGACAATAATGTGGCCCTTTCAGGAGGTATTAAAGGTTTGCCTTACCGTTTGTCATTAGGGTACAACGAGCAGAACGGTATTGTAAGATCAAATTCTTTCCGTAGAACCTCAGTAGGCTTGAACTTAAATCCTAAGTTCTTAGATAATCATTTATCAGTAAATGTCAATGCCAAAGGAACTTTCACAGATAACAGATTTGTGGATGGCGGAGTAATCAAAGCAGCTACTTATTTTGATCCTACACAGCCTGTATATTCCGGAAATTCCAATTATGGAGGTTACTATGAATGGTTGGATTCAGGATCAGCAACAGGATATAATGTTAATGCCAATACCAACCCTCTTGGGTTAATTGATGGGGTACGGGATGTATCATCTGTGACCAGAGGATTGGGAAATATTCAGTTAGATTATAAATTGCACTTTCTTCCTGACCTGCATTTTAATGTGAATGCCGGTTATGATTATACAAAAAGTGAAGGACACAAATTTAAAGATGCCATTTACAGACCCGGCTATGGGGATAAAGGAAGCTCAAACTTCTATTCAATGGAAAAGAAAAACAAGCTTTTGGAAACCTACTTTAATTATGTGAAAACTATAAGCGCAATCAATACAGGGGTAGATATTACAGCCGGATATGCTTATCAGGACTTCCGCACAATTGTTCCGGGAGCTATTACATATAAAGGAAATGGTACTACATTACCACCGGACCTGGATTTTGAAACACAGAATACATTAATATCTTTTTATGGAAGAGCTATTTTTACAGTAGCCAACAAATATATTATTTCTGGATCTGTTCGTAAAGACGGTTCTTCAAGATTCTTTAACGGGACGAGAGATAATGTATGGGGTGTCTTCCCTGGAGTTTCCCTTGCCTGGAAGCTTAATGAGGAAAGCTTTATTAAAAATATTTCAGCAATCAGTACTTTAAAATTGAGAGCAGGATGGGGGAAAACCGGACAACAGGAATTACCGGCTCTGAACGGAAACAAACCGAATAATTATCCGGCATTTGCAGCATATAATCCAAGTTACCCAGGTGCTAGTTACCAGTTTGGAAACGAATATTATTTTATGTTCAGACCTGCCAATTATAATCCAAATCTTACATGGGAAACTACCACAACAAAAAACATAGGGTTAGATTTTGGTTTTGCTCAAAATAGAATTACCGGGTCTATCGACCTTTTCAGAAAAGATACTAAAGATCTATTGGTATATGCTGATGAAGCGGCTGGAGGTTTAAGTAATGCCAGCTGGCAAAATGTGGGAGATATGAAGAATGAAGGTATTGAAGGAAGTATTACAATAGTTCCTGTTAAAAATGAAAAGACTACTTGGGAATTAAGTTTTAACGCGACACATTATAACCCAATTGTAACTAAATTGAAAGACAGAGCTGATGAGTCATTCAATATGGAAGTTGGTGGTATTGAAGGTGGTGCCGGAAACAGAATTCAGGCACATGCTGTAGGATATGCACCAAACTCATTCTGGGTGTACCAGCAGGTGTATGATACTAATGGAAAACCTGTAGATGGAGCATTTGTTGACAGAAACGCAGATGGCATAATCAATACAAAAGATATGTATTATTACAAGTCTACTACTCCGGATGCTATTTTAGGTTTTTCAACCAAAGTATCTCATAAAAACTGGGATTTTGCGCTTAGTGCCAGAGCCGTATTAGGAAACTATGTGTATAACAACATGGCATCCAACAGTTCGTTACAGTCTGCATCTACAAACGAATACCTTCAAAATGTATTCTCCACTGCGCCAGAATATAAATTTTCTGTACCTCAGTACAAATCGGATATTTATGTAGAGAATGCATCGTTCTTAAGATTAGATAATATCAATATTGGCTATAATTTCGGTGAAGTTTTCTCTAAAGGGAGCAATCTGAAAGTATACGGTATGGCACAAAACGTTTTTGTAATCACTAAATATACAGGAGTTGATCCTGAAGTTTTTGGGAACATAGACAACGGATATTATCAGATGCCAAGAATATATTCTTTAGGCTTTAATTTTCAATTTTAAATAATAATTACGATGAAACTAAATAAAATCACACTTAAAAATATAGTATTGCCTCTTTCTGCCGCATTTCTACTGACTACAGCGTCATGTGTAAAAGATCTGGAAAGAGAGCCAATAACAGATGTTACTTCTGCAAGTATTTATAAAGATTTTTCTAACTATAAAAATATCTTAGCAAAACTGTATGGAGGTCTTGCTATGGGAGGACAGGTAAGTGGAGATGGTGACCAGCCTGACAGTGATATTAATGGAATTAACGGAGGTTTTTCACAGTATACAAGATTATTGTATACCCTTAACGTAATAACTACTGATGAAGCAGTAATAGGCTGGAATGATGGAAACCTTCATACCCTTCATAAGATGACATGGGATGCTTCTAATGAATTTATTGCCGCAATGTATTACAGAGTATATACGGAAATTGCTTTTTGTAATGAATTTCTGAGAAATGTTACAGACGAAAAATTAGCAGCAAATAATATTACAGGAGATAACCTTGCTCAGGCAAAATTAATGAGAGCCGAAGCCCGTTTTCTAAGAGCACAATCCTATTATCATGCAATAGACATGTTCGGGAATGTGCCTTTTGTAGATGAAACATATCTTCCTGGATCTGTAAATCCTCCGCAGAGAATAGACAGAAAATCATTATTTAACTTCATAGAATCTGAACTGGTTGCGGTGGCAGGTGAATTAAAAGAACCTAAAACCAATGATTATGGCAGAGCAGACAAAGCTGCAGCCTGGGCGTTATTGGCAAAATTATATTTGAATGCTGAAGTATATACCGGAACACAGAGAAATACAGATTGTATCACTTATTGTAACAAAATAATTGCAGCAGGTTATTCCTTAAAACCAAAATATGATGATCTGTTCCTTGCAGACAATAATATCAGTAATCCAGAACAGATTCTAAGTGTAAATTTTGATGGAATTAATACTCAAACCAATGGTGGAACCACTTACCTGGTTCATGCAGCAGTAGGTGGAGGTATGAAAGCTTCTGATTTTGGAATCAACGGAGGCTGGAGCGGAATCAGAACGACCAAAGCATTTGTAAATCTGTTTCCAACTAATGGAAGTGATAAAAGAGGACGGTTTTTTACAGCAGGACAGAATTTGGAAATTAACGATCTGGGTTCTTTTACAGATGGATATGCATTTATCAAGTATAAGAATGTTAAAAGCAATGGATCTGTAGGTGCACATGATAACTGGGTGGAAGCTGATATTCCTTTATATCGTTTAGCAGATATCTATCTGATGTATGCAGAAGCTGTTCTAAGAGGCGGTAGCGGTGGTAGCCAGGCGACTGCAGTAACCTATGTTAATCAGTTAAGAGAACGTGCTTATGGTAATACAAGTGGAAACGTAACCTCAATAAATCTGAATTTTATTCTGGATGAAAGAGCAAGAGAACTTTCTTGGGAAACATCTAGAAGATCAGATCTTGTCCGTTTTAACAAATTTACTACAGGAGATTATCTATGGCCATGGAAAGGTAATGTTAAAGATGGAAAAGCTGTTGAAAGCTATAGAAATCTTTTCCCTATTCCAAATAAAGACATTATAGCCAATCCTAACCTGATTCAGAATCCTGGATATTAATTAAAAACACTATAAAATGAAACAAATATTTAGATTATTAACCATAGCCTTCATAGGTTTTCTGGTTATTTCCTGTGAAAAAGATGAAGATCAGGCTGTGATTAATGAAACATCAACAGCCAAAATCTCCTCCGATAAAAGTGCAATAGTTCTTAACGAGCTTACTGCTAATGATGCTGTAATTAATTTTACATGGACAAAACCGACATTTAATATTGCTGTAGTTCCAAGCCAGCAGATAGAATTCGGGATCAAAGGAGATAATTTTAAAAAAAGTGCTACTGTTGATTTTTCCAATGATGTAACGACAGGTTCTGTTACCCATGCCGCAATGAATGCTGCTATGTTCAATATTGGAGCAGCTCCGGACGTGGTGAATGATATTGAAGCCAGACTTAAAACATCTGTAGGATCAGCAGCTTTTTATTCCAATGTAATAGCCCTTAAAGTAACACCTTATACTCCAAATCCGGATTTGGTATATCCGAAGATTAACGTTCCCGGAGCCTATGCCGGAGCAGCAGGATATGCAAATTGGAATCCTGCCAATTCACCAAACCTGTTCTCTCCTGAAAAAAATGATCAATACAGAGGATTTATCTGGATTAACAATGCAACAGGTGATAACGGGAAGTACAAATTTGCGATCAATCAGGATTGGCCGGGAAATAAAGGTGATGATGGAACAAAAACAGGAAAACTGGTTGTGGACGGGTCAGATATTGTGCCGGCTTCAGCAGGAACCTTCTACATGAAAGTAGACTGGGCTGCCAATACCTATTCTTCGGTACTTGCCAACTTCGGGATTATCGGAGATGCTACCCCTACAGGATGGGGTTCAGATACAGATTTTGTTTACAATCCTGCTACCAAAACCTATGTGATCAATTCTATTATGCTGACGAGCAGCGGGCTGTTTAAATTCAGAGCAAATGATGACTGGGCCTTGAAAATTCAGCCTAAAGATGCTGATGAAGCGCTGGTTTCAGGAAAAGCTGTACAGACATATTTCAATGCTGAAAATACAGTAACAGGAGATCATGGTTACAAAGTTTCGGATGCAGGGAACTATAAAATAGAGCTGGATCTGCATAACTCAGCCTATTATAAGCTGACTATTACAAAATTGTAAAACATATAAATAATTTGATAAAGTGTTGCTTTACCGCAGCACTTTATCTATTTTTAAGTTTATAAATAATCATTATGAAGAAAATTACAGTTGGAGCGATGCTGCTCTCAATGATGTTCGCAGGTGTTAATGCACAGTCTTTGAAATCACCGGATGGAAAATTTGAAATGAATTTTCAGTTGAAACAGGGAGTACCTTATTACAACCTGAAATATAATGGTGCTGTGGTGGTAGAAGATTCTAAGTTAGGATTGAGATTATTTAAAGATTCAGCTATCAAATTCGCTTCCGAAATTGCTAAGGCTGAAGACGCAAAATTTGACCTGAACAACGGGTTCACGAAAACACAAGAAAAACGTGACTCTAAAAATGAAACCTGGCAGCCGGTGCTTGGTGAAAAGAAAAACTATGTTAATCATTACAACGAACTTGCCATTACCCTTGATCAGGCTTCTACAAGCAGAAGCATTGTTGTAAAGTTCAGACTGTTTAATGATGGATTGGGATTCAGATATGAATTTCCGCAGCAAAAAAACCTGAACTATTTCGTGATCAGAGAAGAAGATTCCGAAATTGATTTCCCTACAGATATGAAAGCATGGTGGATGGTTGCAGATTATGATTCCCAGGAATATCAATACCAGGAAACAAAGATCTCCGAAATTCCTTCCCAATGGGATAAGGCATTCGATGCCAATGCTTCCCAGGCTCTCGTTAAAAATGCTGTCCAGTCTCCGTTGATGCTTAAAAAGGAAGGTAAAAATCCTTTGTATGTGAATGTGGCAGAAGCAGCTGTTTTAGATTATCCAGCTTCCCATCTTGAAGTGGATGCTCAAAGTTTTAAGTTCAAAACACATCTTACTGCTGACAGGCAGGGGGCAAAAGGATATATTCAAACCCCTTCAGTAACGCCTTGGAGAACTATTATCGTTTCTCCGAAAGCAGAAGAGGTGATGGAATCCAAAATGATCTTCAACCTTAACGAACCTACAAAATATACCGATACTTCCTACATTCATCCTACCAAATATATGGGTGTATGGTGGGAAATGATCATCGGAAAATCCCAGTGGGCTTATTCTACCGCTGAAAACTTACATCTGGACAAAACAGATTTCTCAAAACTGACGCCAAACGGAAAGCATGCGGCGAACAATACAAAAGTTAAAGAGTATATCGACTTTGCGGCTGAAAACGGTTTTCAGGGACTGCTGATTGAAGGATGGAACATTGGTTGGGAAGACTGGTTCGGTCATTCCAAAGAATATGTTTTCGATTTTATTACACCTTACCCGGATTTTGATATCAAAATGCTGAATGATTATGCCCACTCAAAAGGGATTAAGCTTATCATGCACCACGAAACATCCGGTTCTGCAACCAACTACGAAAGATGGTCGGACAAAGCTTTCCAGCTGATGAATAAATACGGTTATGATGCCGTAAAAACAGGCTATGTAGGAGATATCATCCCAAGGGGAGAGCACCATTACTCACAGTGGACGATCAACCATTTTTACAGAATTGCTGAAAAAGCAAACGATTATAAAATAATGGTCAATTCCCACGAGTCAGTACGTCCTACAGGAGAAAGCCGTACCTATCCGAACTATATTTCTGCAGAAGCGGCCAGAGGAACTGAATACGAAGCATTCGGAGGAAATAAACCCGATCACCAGACCGTTCTTCCTTTTACAAGATGGATGGGTGGATCTATGGACTACACGCCGGGAATTTTTCAAACCAAATTAGACTATTATTTCCCTGGAGATAAGCGTTTTGTGAAAACTACACTTGCTAAACAGCTTGCCTTGTACGTAACAATGTACATGCCTCTTCAGATGGCAGCAGACCTTCCTGAAAACTATAAAAAGCATATGGATGCATTCCAGTTTATCAAGGATGTTGCAGCAGACTGGGATGATACTAAGATTCTGTCGGCAGAGCCGGGAGATTATGTCATCACAGCCAGAAAAGCAAAAGGCACTGACAATTGGTTTGTAGGAGGTATTACCGATGAAAATAAGCGAGAATACACCGTAGATTTCTCTTTCCTGGATAAAGGGAAAAAATATGAGGTAACAGTTTATGAAGATGGAAAAGATGCAGATTACATCGATAACCCTCAAAGCTATAACATCTACAAAAAGCAGGTCACCAGCAAATCTAAATTGAATTTCAAAATGGCAAGAAGCGGCGGTTTTGCAGTTTCTGTAAAGCCTGTCAATTAAGATTTAATTCATAAGTTTGTTATGCCCCGGTTCATTATATATTCGAAATGGGCCGGGGCATTACTTTTTTAGAACAAAAACAATTGATGAAAATATAGAAAAAATATACTGAACAGAACGACCTTGTTGATCAAAATATAATCATACATGAAAAAAATATACACAATTTTTGCCCTTTCAGCAGCTTCTGTAGCTTTTTCTCAGATTCAGAAAGTAGAGCCTGCTTTTTGGTGGAAAGGAATGAAAAATCCTGAACTTCAGATCCTGGTATATGGAAAAGATATTGCCCAAAATGAAATTGAGCTTTCCGACGGTATTCAGATAAAAGACATAAAAAAAGTTGAAAACCCCAATTATGTTTTTGTTACGGTCAATACCAATGAAATTAATGTTCCCAAGTTTAAAATCAATCTTAAGAAAGGAAAGAAAAATATAAGCTCCTACACTTATGAGCTGAAACAAAGAACGCCCGGATCCGCAGACCGTGAATCTTTTACTTCAAAAGATGTCATGTATCTTATCATGCCGGACCGTTTTGCTAACGGTGATGAAAAAAATGACTCCAGACCTGATCTTATTGAAAAAGCAGATCGTAGCTTACCGAACGGAAGACATGGCGGAGATCTTCGCGGAATTATCAATAACCTTGATTATATCCAAAACCTTGGAGCCACATCTGTCTGGCTTACACCTGTCAATGAAGACAATGAAAAAGTATATTCCTATCACGGATATGCACAGACTGATCTTTATAAAATCGACGGCCGCTACGGAACTAATGAAGAATACCGCGAACTTTCCCAGAAGCTGAACAAACGGAATATGAAGCTGGTTATGGATTATGTAACCAACCATTGGGGAGTGTCCCATTGGATCATCAAAGACCTGCCTTCAAAAGACTGGATTCACTGGTTTGATGAAGGGAAAAATGGCTTTTACCGGTCCAATTATAAAACAACGACCCAGTTTGATACCAATGCCTCAGAAATTGATAAAAAATACGCACTGGATGGCTGGTTTGATACCACCATGCCGGATGTCAATCAAAAAAATCCGTTGGTTTTAAAGTATCTTACCCAAAATGCAATCTGGTGGATTGAATATGCAGAATTGGGTGGCCTGCGCGTAGATACCTATCCGTACAATGATAAAGAAGGTATGGCCAAATGGGCAAAGGCGATTACCGATGAATATCCCAAATTCAATATTGTAGGTGAAACCTGGCTGTATACAGCAGGACAGATTTCTGCCTGGCAAAAAAACTCTAAAACTGGAGAAGCAGCCGGCTACAATTCAAATCTGCCTTCCGTTATGGATTTTATGCTGTTTGCTGATATGCCGAAAGCCCTTAAAGAAAAAGAGAGCTGGGATAACGGAATGATTAAAATTTACAACGTTTTTACCAGCGATTTCCTGTATCCGGACATCAATAATCTTCTGGTCTTCTTTGAAAATCATGATACCGAAAGATGGAATGAAATATTCAATGCCGATCCGAAAGCCTACAAAATGGCATTGACCCTGATTTCCACGGTCAGAGGCATTCCACAGATTTATTACGGTTCAGAAGTAGGGATGAGAGGAGATAAAGCTAAAGGAGGCGATGCCGATATCCGCAGGGATTTTCCTGGTGGGTGGAAATCGGATGCGCAGAATGCTTTTAACCCTTCATCACAGACTCCCGAACAGAAAGAATTTTATCAGTTTAGCCAAAAATTATTAAACTGGAGAAAAGGAAAAGAAGTGATTCATACCGGAAAAACTAAGAATTACGTTCCTCAGGATGGTGTATTTGTCTATTTCAGATATGATACCAAGGACAATGTAATGGTAGTTGTCAACAATAATGAAAAAGATCAGACATTAGATTTAAAACGTTTTTCAGAATCATTAAACGGTGTGACAAAAGGTAAAGACGTTATTTCAGGAAAGGAATTTTCTATGAAAAACAGTCTCACTGTACCAGCAAAAACTCCAATGATCATCGAACTCTAAAACTAAATCAATCATACAATGAAAAAAATAACAGTTATTTACACATTAGTGCTTTTTATACTTGGTTTTATGGGAATAAGCGCCCAATCCAACGGGGCAAGATTTGAAAAGGATAAAACAGAAATAGGAACTATGCTGGACGGCTTTAATACTGCTGCCGCAAAAGCTGATTTCACTGCCTATTTCAACTACTTTGCAGACGAGTCCACGTTTATTGGAACCGATGCCACAGAAGTTTGGGACAAAAAGGCTTTTATGGTTTGGGCCAAACCTTATTTTGACAAAAAGAAAACCTGGAATTTCACTTCCCTTAAAAGAAATATCTATTTCAGCAAAGACGGAAAACTGGCCTGGTTTGATGAGCTTCTGGATACCCAAATGAAAATCTGCAGAGGTTCAGGTGTTGTAGAAAAAATAAACGGAAGCTGGAAAGTAAAACAGTATGTACTTTCTGTAACTGTTCCGAATGATGTGGTTGATAAAGTGGTTGCAGAGAAAGCCGCCATTGAGAATGCCTTAATCCAAGAATTAAAAAAATAATAATGAATCCTCCGCACAATACTTTTTCAAAAAAGATAAAACCGAACCTGTCCATGGCCCAGATCATTAATATGAGTATGGGATTTTTAGGAATTCAGATGGCTTTTGGGTTACAAAATGGTAATGCAAGTAGAATTCTTGCCAATTTCGGGGCAGATGTTCACGAATTATCCTGGTTTTGGCTCGTTGCACCAATCACAGGACTTATTGTTCAGCCGATTATCGGACATATGGGAGATAACACCTGGAGTCCGCTCGGAAGAAGAAAGCCTTATTTTTTAATTGGAGCAGTTTTATGCGCGATTGGTTTAGTGATGCTTCCCAATGCTGCTTCTGCCACGCAAATGCTGGCTGCCAATGTTTTGTTGATGGCGGTTATTTTCCTGGCAATGATGGATGCATCAATCAATGTGGCAATGGAACCTTTTCGGGCATTGGTAGGAGATATGCTTCCGAAACACCAGGCAACCATTGGGTTTTCTGTTCAGACCATTTTAATAGGAATTGGGGCTGTTATAGGTTCTGATTTGCCGAACTGGCTGACAAAATTAGGAGTGTCAAATGTTGCTCCCAAAGGTTTTGTAGCAGACAATGTGATTTACTCTTTTTACATCGGGGCAGCAGTTTTAATTTTATCAATTTTATATACCATTATAACGACCAAAGAATATTCTCCGGAAGAGTTCGCATCATTTGAAGGTGGGAAACCCATTGTAAAAAATGAATCCAAATTCTCGGATATTTTTAAAGATTTCAGAAATGCACCTTCTCAGATGAAAAAGCTTGGAATTGTTCAGTTTTTTTCATGGTTTGCTTTATTTACCATGTGGGTTTTCACGACCAGTGCTTTGGCAACCCATCACTTCGGACTTTCTCCTGACGATACCCATTCAGTGGAATTTAATAAAGCCGGAGATTTGACGGGAAGTTTATTCGGAAGCTATAATTTTTATGCGATTTTCTTTGCATTTGCGCTGACTCCGATTGCTAAGTTTATTGGTAAAAAGCAAACCCACGCTTTAGCTTTGGCTTGTGGTGGATTAGGTCTTATTTCTATGTATTTTATCAAAGATATCCATAGCCTTTGGATTTCAATGATAGGATTAGGATTTGCCTGGGCAAGTATTCTTGCAATGCCTTATGCCATGCTGATTGATTCGATTCCGCAAAAGAAAATGGGGGTTTATATGGGAATTTTCAATTTCTTCATTGTAATCCCGCAAATCATCAATGGTATTTTCGGAGGACCCATTGTAAGCAGCGTTTTTGGAAAACAAGCCATTGATTATATTGTAGTCGGAGGTATCTGTATGTTAATCGGAGCTGTCGTTACAATGATTTTTGTAAAATCAGAAGATGAAACCCCTAAGGAAATAGAAGAAGAAATCCAGCAGGTACATTTTTAAAGAAAGAAGTTAGAAATTAGAGGGTAGAAGCTAGAGGAAGAAGTCGGATGATGGAAGCACAGAAACCTCGAATGTCAGTACAGTCAATCATAATATAATTCAATAGAAGCGGGCTTAGCCCGCTTTTTAAATTAATCCCATGAACAAAGGCTCTGGCCAAATGAATTATCAATGACAAATTATAAAAATTCAGCCTTGGTAGTTCAATGATCTATGCCAAAACTGTTTCAATTTCCGCAACCGCCTTCGAGAAATTCTCATCTTTCAACTGAGGAACCATCATTCCCTGAGATTTGAAAACCTCTACATCGGTAATTCCAATAAAACCAAATAAAGTTTTTAAATAATGCTCCATGTTCTCAATAAGTCCGTTTTCATACATTCCGCCGATGGCAAAATTTAAAAAAAGTTTTTTGTTTTGTAAAAGGCCTTTGGGTGTTCCGTCTGCATACGAAAATGTTTTCCCGGCAACCGCAATGCTGTCGATCCATGATTTTAGAGTCGAAGGGAAAGTGAAATTATAAAAAGGAACACCAATAACGATGATATCAGCTTCCTGAATTTCCTTCAATGCTTCGTCAGAATATTTTGAGGCTTCCTTCTGTTCATCATTCTTTTCTTCGTCAGGAACTCTGGAAGCGCTGAAATGATGAATTCCTAAATGCGGAATCGGGTTTAAAGCCAGATCACGAACAATAACTTTGCTTCCAGGATTTTTATCTAATAATCGATTGATAACAACTTGAGAAAGTTTGTTGCTTACAGAATCCTGTCCATTAATGCTTGTTTGGATATTTAAAATGTTTTCCATTTTGTAAATTTTTCGTTTTTATTAATGACAAAATTATTGTAATTTCACTTTCTAAAGTATAGCAGTTACCTAAAGGAAAGTGAAAAAATCGAAAAGCAACATAATCATAAAGATTGCATGCAGGCATTAAAGCCTGTCCGTGACACCTTAGATGTTATTAATGGCAAATGGAAATTACAGATTATCATTTCTTTAAACGCAGGCAATAAACGGTTTACAGAAATTGAAAGAAGTATCCCGAAACTAACCTCGAAAGTTTTAGCAAAAGAATTAAAGGAACTTGAACAAAACGGCTTAGTTGAAAGAATCGTTAAAGATACCTATCCTGTAAGTATAGAGTACCATCCCACACAATATACCAATACACTACACCCTGTTGTGGAATCTCTGAAAGATTGGGGTGAAAACCACCGCAAACGTATTTTCGGAACTCCAGCAGAGACAGAAAAATTGAAATAAATACTAGTAATATTAAATTAAGCATGTCAGTAAAAGCTTTATCTCAATTTTAGATTTCAAAACTAGTTTATATCCTCAGTCAATTTGTCTTAGATAAAATCTTTATGCCTTAAGTTTATACCATTGTATTAACAGAAAAACACTTCTGTCACAGTCCAAAATCCTTTCTTAACCTACATCAACACTTTCAAAGGCTCCCATCCCTTACATTTGTACTATAAATAATCACGTATGAAAACAGTATATCATAAAGCAGATTCAAGAGGCCATGCAGATCACGGCTGGCTAAACAGCTACCACACATTCAGCTTTGCCAATTATCAAAACAAAGACAGAATGAATTTTGGAGCATTAAGAGTATTGAACGACGATACCGTATCGCAGGGAATGGGATTTGGAACACATCCGCACAAGGATATGGAAATTATTTCTATTCCTCTGGAAGGAGACCTGGAGCATAAAGATTCAATGGGAACTACTGCCGTTATCAAAAAAGGGGAGATCCAGGTAATGAGCGCAGGAACCGGCGTAATGCACAGCGAATACAATAAAAATAAAGATGAGGCAGTGAAATTTCTGCAGATCTGGATTTTTCCTAAAGAACTGAATGTTGAGCCGAGATACGACCAGAAAAGTATAAAAGAAGGTGAAAAGATTAACGGATTCCAGCAGATCTTATCTCCCAACAAAAATGATGACGGAGTTTGGATTCATCAGGATGCCTGGTTTAATCTGGCTAATTTTAAAGCCGGAAACGGTAAAAATTATATGCTTAATAAAAAAGGAAACGGGGTATATGCCTTCGTTTTAAAAGGAAGCGCCAAAGTAGGAGACAGAATTTTGAATGAAAGGGACGGATTGGGAATCTGGGACACTCAGAGCTTTAATATTGAAGCAGTAGAAGATGCTGAGATCTTATTAATGGAGGTGCCAATGGAACTGCCGGCTTATTTAAAATAACATTAACGATCTTCGTAATAAATAGAACACAGTATAAAATAGACAATCAATGAAAGTTTTAGCAATAGCAGGAAGCAATTCGGATGCTTCAATGAACAGACACTTAGTAGCGTATGCCTCATCGCTTTTTGAAAATGCAGAAGTAGAAGTAGTAGATTTGAACCCTTTTGAAATGCCTATTTATAAGCATGAAAGAGAACTGGCCGATGGAATTCCTCAGGAAGCACGCGATTTTGCAGCAAAAGTTGACGAAGCTAATCTTCTTTTGGTTTCATTACCTGAGCACAATGGAACATACTCTACAGCATTTAAAAATGTATTCGACTGGGTGTCCAGAATCAAGGACAGAACCGTATGGAACGAAATACCTATGCTGCTGATGTCTACCTCGCCCGGAGGCAGAGGAGGAGCTGGAGTTTTAGAAGCTGCATCCAAGCGTTTTCCTTTCCACGGAGGGAATATTGTAGAAACTTTCTCACTTCCTTTCTTTAATGATAACTTTGATAAAGCGGCTCAGAAGATTTCTAATGCAGAGAAAGACAGTGAATTAAAAGAAAAAATCAAGAAGATTGCAGCCATTGAAATTATCCTTGAAAAATAGAATTTGAATATTAATTTAAAATTACTATTTTTGCAAAAAGAAATAAGATGAAATTTCAGACCACTTTTAAAGAATGTTTCTCAGAGAAAGGGAAAACTGTGGGCTCTGAAATTCTGAGATAAAATAACGGCCGATAATCTACCAAGATTGTCGGCTTTTTTATTTTCTAAAATCGATATAAAAAGTAATTATAGAAATAAAATGTACCAATATACCAATGTATCAATTTACCAGTTTTTTGGTTTTCCCAACAAGATGATTGTTACATTGTTAAACTGATACATTGCTACATTAATAAAAATTATTAAACATGAGCAACACTTACAAATCAGCAGGCGTAGACAAAGAAGAAGGGTACAAAACGGTTAATAAGATCAAAAAAGCGGTAGGCGAAACCCACAACTCAAATGTATTGAACCATTTGGGAAGTTTTGGGGCTTTCTATGAGATCGGAGGATATAAAAATCCCGTGCTGGTTTCAGGAACAGACGGAGTAGGAACCAAGCTGAAAGTAGCTTTGGATACCAAACAATACGATTCTATCGGTATCGACTGTTTCGCCATGTGTGCCAATGATATCCTTTGCCACGGTGCAAAACCATTATTCTTCTTAGATTATCTGGCTTGCGGTAAGCTTGATTCAGAAATTGCTGCTGAGATCGTCCTTGGAATGGTGAAAGCTTGTAAGGACAACAACTGTGCACTGATCGGTGGTGAAACTGCTGAAATGCCGGGAATGTACCAGCCAGGAGATTATGATGTTGCCGGATTCTGTGTAGGAATCGTTGAAAAAGATCAGATTATTGATGGTTCTACTATCAAAGCAGGAAACAAAATTATTGCTCTGCCAAGCTCTGGATTTCACTCCAACGGATTTTCATTGGTAAGAAAAGTATTCCCTAATTTCGAAGAAGAGTTTGAAGGAAAACCTTTATTCGAAACACTTTTAGTGCCAACAAGATTATATTATAAAGATATCCACAAAGTATTGGAAGAAGTAAAGGTTTCCGGTATTGCCCACATTACAGGTGGTGGCCTTTATGAAAATGTTCCAAGAATTATTCCTGAAGGATTATGTGCTTCTATCGATGCAGCCAAGATCAAAATTCCTAGCGTAATGCTTGAACTGGAAAAAAGAGGCGGAGTATCCCGTGAAGAAATGTTCGGAACCTTCAATATGGGAGTGGGCATGATCATCGTTGCAGATGCAGACCACGCTGAAAAAGTATTGCATCTTTTAGATGATGCGTACGAAATTGGTGAGATTACGGAAGGAAGCGAGAAGATTAATTTAGCAATATAACAATTGATCAATGTACCAGTGTACCAATTAAATTCATTGTTACATTGTTAGACTGATACATGGTTACATTAACAACATGAAAAACATCGTTATACTCGTTTCAGGTTCCGGAACCAATTTGCAAAGAATTATAGATGCTACTGAGAGCGGAGAAATCCAGAATGCAAAAGTATCTTTAGTCGTGGCAGACAGAGAATGTTACGGACTTGAAAGAGCAAAAAATCATCATATAGAAAACGTTCTGATTCCCAGAGGAAAGAATTTCAGCAGTGAATTGGGAAATGTGATTCCGAAAGATACAGATCTTATTGTATTGGCAGGATTCCTATCCATCCTGAGACCTGAGTTCTGTGAAAACTGGACCGGAAAAATCATCAATATCCATCCGGCACTGCTTCCGAAATTCGGAGGAAAGGGAATGTGGGGAATGAATGTTCACAATGCTGTTATTGAAGCTGGGGAAAAAGAAAGCGGTGCAACCGTACATTTTGTAACTCCGGGAATAGATGAAGGTGAAGCGATTCTTCAGAAATCATTTGAAGTAAACGCAGAAGATACTCCGGAAACCATTGCAGAGAAAGTTCACCATATTGAATATGAAATATTTCCAAAAGCCATCAATAAAGTTTTAGGAAATTAAATAATATACCAATAACAAAGTACCAGTGTACCAATTAAATTCATTGTTACATTGCTAGACTGATACATTGCTACATTAAAAAAAAATCTAAGTAAATAAAAGTAAGGCCGGGGGTGAAAGACCGGGCTACAGTTTGAAATAGCTGTAAAAAGTAAAAAATTGAAAGTAAAATGAGTAAAAAGAGAGTTTTAATCAGTGTTTCTGACAAAAGCGGCTTGACCGAGTTCGCCCAGTTTTTGGAAGCCCAGAATTATGAGTTGATTTCTACAGGAGGAACGTTCAAACATTTGAAAGACGCTGGTTTAAATCCGATTCAGATTGATGAGGTAACCAATTTCCCTGAAATGCTGGATGGCAGAGTGAAAACCCTTCACCCTAAAGTGCACGGAGGTCTTTTAGCAGTCCGCTCCAATGAAGAGCACATGAAAACCGTTCAGGAACACGGAATTGATCTGATCGACATGGTGATCGTAAACCTTTATCCTTTCTTTGAAAATGTGAACAAAGATATTTCTTTACATGAGAAGGTAGAATTTATCGACATCGGAGGTCCTTCAATGCTTCGTTCTGCCGCTAAGAACTTTGATTCCGTTACTGTAATTACCGATGTCGAAGATTATGCGACGGTAAGGCTTGAAATGGAGCAGAACGGCGATACGTACATCGAAACACGTAAGAAGCTTGCAGGAAAAGTATTCAACCTTACTTCAGCTTACGACGGAGCTATTTCAAGAATGCTTTTGGATGAAGAATATCCTACCTATCTTAATGCTTCATACAAAAAAGCGTCCGACTTAAGATATGGTGAAAACCCTCACCAGACTGCTGCTTACTACGTTTCTACCTTTGAGAACGGTGCGATGAAAGATTTCGAACAGTTGGGTGGTAAAGAACTTTCTTTCAACAACCTTCGTGATATGGATCTTTGCTGGAAAGTAGTTACGGAGTTTAAAGAAGAAATGGCATGCTGCGCAGTGAAGCACTCTACGCCTTGTGGAGTAGCGATCGGAACATCAGCTTTAGAAACTTACCAAAAGACTTTTGAATGTGATCCGGTTTCCATTTTTGGCGGAATTGTTGCAATGAACTATAAAATCGATGCGGCAACAGCTGAAGAACTGAACAAAACGTTCCTTGAGATCGTAATGGCTCCGGAATTTGATGAAGCAGCTCTCGAAGTTTTAAGAAAAAAGAAAAACCTTAGAATTATAAAAATCGTTAACCCTGTTTCTGATAAGCAGACTTGGGTGAAGATCGACGGTGGTATCCTGGTTCAGGACAATGACAACCATTTCTCTGACGATATCAAAGTGGTAACTGAGGTACAGCCTTCCGAAGAGCAGAAAAAAGCCCTTCTTTTCTCCCAGAGAGTTGTGAAGTATGTAAAGTCAAATGCAATTGTTGTTTCCAATGGTATCCAGGCCTTCGGAATCGGTGGCGGGCAGGTGAACAGAATCTGGGCTACCGAACAGGCCATCGAAAGAGCCAAAGAGAAATTCTCAGGAGATCTTGTTTTGGCTTCTGACGCTTTTTTCCCTTTCCGTGATGTGGTAGATTTTTGCGCCAAAGAAGGAATTAAGGCCATCATCCAGCCAGGCGGAAGTGTAAAAGATCAGGACAGCATTGAAGCTGCCAATGAGCACGGTATCCCAATGATGTTTACAGGAGTTAGACACTTTTTACATTAATTAAAATAGAATTAAAAAATAATTTGGGATTGTATTTATAGCATTCAAAATTATATATTTGTAAAATAGACTAGATAATAAATAAAGTATGAGAATATTAATCATAGGTGAAGGCGGTAGAGAATCTGCTTTAGCAGCAAAGCTTCAGAATGACCCGAGAATTTCTAAAATGTTTTTTGCTAACGGTAATGCTACCACCGATGTAATAGGGAAAAATGTTCATTTATCAGAGATCAAAGAATTGAGAGATTTCGCTATTAAAGAAAAGATAGATCTTACCATCGTAGGTCCTGAAGCACCTCTTGTAGCAGGATTGAAGGATGAATTTAAAAAGCACGATCTTAAAGTTTTCGGTCCCAACCAAAAAGTAGCAAGCCTGGAAGGAAGTAAGGCTTTCTCTAAAAAATTTATGCAGACCTATGATATCAAAACGGCTAAAGCTGTAGTATTTGATTCATACAATGATGCTAAAGAATATGTTCAGACACAGCAGTATCCTTTAGTGGTTAAGGCCAGTGGATTGGCAGGTGGAAAAGGTGTTGTTATCTGTGACAACCTTGAAGAAGCTGAAGCTACGATTCACGACTTCATGATCAGAAGAATTTATGGAGATGCCGGCATCCGTCTGGTTATTGAAGAATATTTAGAAGGTTTTGAAGCTTCAATCATTGCATTCTCAAACGGTGAAAAGATTTTCCCTTGTATCGCTGCAAAAGATTACAAAAAAGCCGGAAACGGTGACACAGGACCAAATACCGGTGGGATGGGATCTGTAGCTCCAAGCCCTGATTTTACTCAGGAGCACTACGCTGATTTCGAAAAAAATATCTTACAGACTACCATTAACGGTCTTAAAGGAGAAGGATTCAGCTTTAAAGGAATCATTTTCTTCGGATTGATGGTGACTAAAAACGGAACCTACCTTCTTGAATACAACATGAGATTCGGAGATCCTGAAACTCAGGTATTAATGGCATTAATGGAAAACAACCTTCTTGATGTGATCCAGGACTGTATGGAAGGAAAAGATATCCAGCTTAAGTTTAAAGACGAAAAAGCAGTATGTCTTGTGATGTGTTCCGGAGGTTACCCAAGAAACATCGAAACAGGGTACGAAATTGTAGGTGAGGACAAGCTTAAACATTCAAAACTTCTTTACGCAGGTGCCGTAAGAAAAGGCGATAAAGTGGTTTCCAACGGCGGACGTGTTCTGAACGTGGTGGCTACAGGAGCGACTTACGATGATGCCCGCAAAAAGGTGTACGAAGATGCAGCCCACATTCATTTCGATTATGGATTCTACAGAGAAGACATCGGAAAGTTTTAAAATAAATCACGAAAAAAGATTTGGAACATTTCCAAGTCTTTTTTTGTAAAACAGTCAATATTAGATACCAGATGCAAGAACTCAGATTCCAGACACCCAAGTCTGATATCTGACGTCTGACATCTGACATCATTTATCAATCATCATTTATCAATCATCATTTATCAATTATAATAATGAACAACGGTATTATCATATTAGATTTCGGATCACAGTACAACCAGCTTATCGGAAGAAGAATCCGTGAAATGGGTGTGTACTCTGAAATCCTTCCTTTCAATACACCTTTACAGGATATTCTAGCCAAACAGCCAAAAGGAATTATCCTTTCCGGAGGACCAAGCTCTGTGAATGCAGAAAATGCACACTTAGTAGAAAAAGAACTGTATGAGCAAGGCGTTCCTGTTTTGGGAATTTGCTACGGAATGCAGCTTACAGCTCACCTTTTAGGTGGAAAAGTAAACAAAGGTGAAAAAGGAGAGTACGGAAAAGCCCATTTGGATATCATTAAAGAAAGTTCTTTACTCAAAGGAGTTACTCAGAATTCTATCGTATGGATGAGTCACTTTGATGAAGTAGGAGCACTGCCTGCGGGTTTTGAATTGAATGCAAAATCAGGAGTAATGGCTTCTATGTCCAATGAAGATAGAAAAATCTACTGCGTACAGTTCCACCCGGAGGTTTCTCACACTGAAGAAGGCGGGAAAATGCTTGAAAACTTTGTTTTTGCCATCTGTAATGCTGAGAAAAACTGGAAGCTGACGAATTATATCGAAAAAACAGTTGAAGAGATCCGTGAGAAAGTAGGAGACAGCAGAGTGATCCTTGGACTTTCCGGAGGAGTTGACTCTTCTGTAGCAGCAGTTTTAATTCACAAAGCAATCGGTGATCAGCTGACTTGTATCTTTGTTGATACGGGATTATTGAGAAAAGACGAGGGCCAGAAAGTAATGGACAACTATGGAGAACATTTCCATATGAACATTAAAATGGTGGATGCTAAAGAAAGATTCCTTTCAAAATTGGCAGGAGTAGACGATCCTGAACAGAAAAGAAAGATTATCGGAAACGAGTTTATTCATGTTTTTGATGAAGAATCCCATAAAATTGAAGGCGCTAAATTCTTAGCTCAGGGAACCATTTATCCTGACGTTATCGAAAGCCAGTCTGTCAACGGACCGTCTGCAGTAATCAAGTCACACCACAATGTAGGAGGACTTCCTGAAGATATGGAATTCGAATTATTGGAGCCTTTAAGAGAGCTTTTCAAAGATGAGGTAAGAAAAGTAGGTGAGGAGTTAGGTATTCCACATCATTTAGTACACAGACACCCTTTCCCGGGTCCTGGATTAGGAATCAGAGTATTGGGAGCTGTAGATGCTGAGAAAGTGAAAATCCTTCAGGAAGCTGATGATATTTTCATTGAAGAATTATACAAAAATGATCTTTATGAAAAAGTTTCTCAGGCCTTCGTAGTGCTTCTTCCTGTGAAATCAGTAGGAGTAATGGGAGATGAAAGAACTTACGAATATACAGCTGTAGTCCGTTCTGCCAACACCATCGATTTTATGACGGCAACGTGGAGCAGACTTCCTTACGAGTTTCTGGATACTGTATCCAGCAGAATCATCAACGAAGTAAGAGGAATCAACAGAGTAGCTTACGATATTTCAAGCAAGCCGCCTGCAACTATTGAGTGGGAATAATTTTCACTGTGATTTTATAATACAGATCCTGCTCTTTATGGGGCAGGATTTTTTGTTAGTATTAAATGATATTACTACCAGGTGTTTATTTAGAAGTGATATTGTAAAAAAAGTCTTCGACTGCACTCAGACTGATAAAGTTCGAAAACCAACCTGTTAGTAGTGATGTCACACTGAGCGAAGTCGAAGTGTGTAAGTTGATTTATTGATTTCAGGAATAAGTACAACGAAATAAAATACTCCTGCCTAGTTATGGGGGTATTTTTTATTGAAATATGAAATCTGAGAAAATTTGAGACTTATCTTCACTGAAAAAGAACATTCTACTTATTCCGTTATACCTCGCAATTACAAATTTAATATGTTCATGAGATTGTTGTTCTATCAGACAGAAATCGTCAAGAATCTGTTTGGTTAATCTTTTTACATTCTCATCTTGAGCTATCTTATTTCTCAGCGTATATAATGATATTAAATCTTTTATAGGTAATGGACGATCTGTATAGGAAATTTCAAAACTTTTCATTTTGGGATCATATTCTTGAATTTTATAATAAATTGAATCTTCCATTTGTTGAAGTTATGTTAAGTAGATTTTTTTTTCCTAAATTTAAGTAAAATTACGTCAAATGCAAATAGAAACAAGAGCCCTGACGCTTCAGGATTATGATGAACTGGTAGTAACAATGAAACGCGCGTATCCGCAGATGTCCGAATCTATTTGGTCTAAAAAAAGCATCGAAAAGCTCACCAGAATATTCCCCAAAGGTCAGATCTGTATCACCGTAGACGGAAAACTGGCTGCCGTAGCGCTTTCCATTATTGTGAATTATGACGAATTCGGAGACGATCATACCTATGTCGATATTACAGGAAATTATACCTTCAATACCCATCTTTCCACAGGAAATGTACTCTATGGAATCGAGGTCTTTGTAGATCCCGAATTCCGCGAGCTACGTCTGGGAAGGAGATTGTATGATGCCAGAAAAGAATTATGTGAATTACTTAATCTGAAATCGATCATTCTGGGTGGAAGAATCCCGAATTATCATAAATACAGCGACGAGCTTTCCCCAAGAGAATACATCAGAAGAGTAAGAGACAAGGAAATTTACGATCCTGTGCTGTCTTTCCAGCTTTCCAATAATTTTCTTCCTATAAAGATCCTCAAAAAGTATCTTCCCGAAGATGAATCGTCACTGGAAAATGCTGTTTTGCTTCAATGGAATAACATTTATTATAGCAAAAAGCCGAATACGATGCAGGACAGCATCATCCGTTTGGGACTTGTACAGTGGCAGATGAGACATTTTAAAAATATCGATGCGTTTTATGAGCAGGTAGAATTTTTTGTCAATGTAATGGGCGATTATAAATCCGATTTTGTCCTTTTCCCGGAACTGTTCAATACCCCGTTGCTGGCGCCGTTCAATAAGCTTTCAGAAAGAGACAGTATGATAGAATTGGCTAAATTAAGTGAGGACATCAAGAATAAAATTTCCGAACTGGCCATCAGCTACAACGTCAATATTATTTCCGGAAGTATGCCTGTTTTTGATCATGATCATAACGATTTGTATAACGTGAGCTATCTGCTTCACCGCGACGGCCGGATCGATGAATACCGGAAGATCCACATCACACCGAATGAAAGAAAATACTATGGAATGAAAGGCGGAAACGAGATCAGGGTTTTCGATACCGACTGCGGAAAAATAGGTCTTGTCATCTGTTACGACGTAGAGTTTCCCGAACTGCCGAGAATTTTGGCAGATCAGGGCATGAAAATTCTGTTCGTACCTTATCTTACGGATACGCAGAATGCTTACATAAGAGTCCGTCACTGTGCAGCGGCAAGAGCTATTGAAAATGAATGTTACGTTGCTATCGCAGGTTGTGTAGGAAATCTTCCGGGAGTGAACAATATGGATATTCAGTTTGGGCAGGCTGCCGTATTTACACCTTCAGATTTTGCTTTTCCGTCCAATGCCATAAAAGGAGAAGCGACTCCCAATACAGAAATGACCCTTATTGTAGATGTGGACCTTAATCTCCTGAAAGACCTCCATCATAACGGATCCGTTCAGGTGATGAATGACCGCAGAAAAGATCTGTACGAAACCTACCTTAAATAAGAATATTATAATTTAAATAAAAATATCCTGTTCAATTTGGACAGGATATTATGCTTACATTTATTTCATTAAAATAAAAAAGAGCAGACAAAAATCTGCTCTATACTTAAATAGGTTCTTTTTATAAATATTTAGGACATACCACGGCAGGGCAGATCAGTTTTGGACATCTTGGCCTTCCGTCAGTAGGGCAGCATTCATATGAGCAGTTCCCGATAATGATACCGCCTCCGTTAATTCCTTTTAATTGCTCTCTTGAAAGTTTGTTGTTTCGTAAATTTTTCATTTTTTAATATTTATAGGTTAGTTTGATGGGTATAAAGATAAAAAAATACATTAAATAATATCAGTAATGTAAATTTTTTTCTTTAGCATTTTCAGTGATTTGAAAAAAATAAGCTAAGAATATATATTTTTTTTGAGGATATTCTTAAATTTACTATCTTCACTGATCAATTTAAATAAAATATAATGACAGGAACAGTAAAATGGTTTAACGAAACAAAAGGTTTTGGTTTTATTACACCAGACGGAGGCGGAAACGATATTTTTTGCCATCATTCAGCCATTCAGTCTTCAGGCCTTAGATCTTTAAAAGAAGGACAGGCAGTAGAATTTGAGATTAAAGAAGGTAAAAAAGGACCTGAAGCAGACAATGTTAAAGTAGTAGGATAATCACTTATTAAAGATATTGTTTAAAATAAAGCTGCCATTTCAGGCGGCTTTTTTTATGGATTTTGGATTTGAAAAATTTGTTCGATGCAAAGGGGCATTTGACTGAACAGTGCTTTAGCTTAACTTAAATTTTATTCTACTTAACTCTACGGTTTACTGTTCAAATAAAAACTAAAATAGCAATAGGAACAATTTTTGGAGTAATTTGCACCAACTATTTAGAAATATATGTTTGACAAGCAGCAACGAAAACTGAAAAGATCAGCCAGGCTCATTTCCGTACTGAGTAAATACGGGTTTAAGGATATGCTGGCAAGGATGAATACAGGAAATAAGCAGGAACCACTTTCTGTTGATCCGGATGAGGTCATTTCTAAAGGGACAGTATATGAGAGAATCAGGCTGGTGCTGGAAGAGCTTGGGCCTACATTTGTAAAGCTTGGCCAGACCTTCAGCAACAGGGAAGATTTGCTTCCGCCAGAGCTGATCCAGGAGCTGCAGAGACTTCAGGACAAGGTGGATACGGTAGATATGGATGTAGAAGAAATTCTGGAAAATGAATTCAATATATCAGTCAAAGACCATTTTCAGGAAATTCAGAAAGAACCTTTGGCCACAGCATCTATTGCACAGGTGTATAAAGCAGTTTTGCTGGATGGAAGTCCTGTGATTCTTAAACTTAAAAAGGCTGATGTACAGACCGTTATTGAAGACGACTTACTTCTTATAAAAGACTTGGAAAAACTCATCTCTGCTTATTCTGAAATCGGAGAAAAGCTCAATCTGAAACAGGCGATTTCCACTTTTGAGAAATCTCTGCTGGAAGAAGTTTCCCTGATCAATGAAAAAGAAAATATTCTGCATTTTGCCCGGAATTTCAAGAATAATAAGGAAACGTATGTTCCGAAGATCTATGAAGAATATTCCAACAATAATATTCTCTGCATGGAGTTCATCGACGGGATCAAGGTGACTGATAAAGCTTCTCTTTTAGCCCATAACATTGACCCTGTAAAGGTATCCGAAGTAGGTTTAAGACTGTTTGTTTCACAGATCCTGGATTACGGTTTTTTCCATGCTGATCCGCACGCCGGTAATATTTTAGTGAAAAAAGATGGGAAAATCGTTTTTATAGATTTCGGTGCGGTAGGAAAGATACAGCCGAATGATAAGGAAATCCTTGAAAGTCTGATTGTAAGCTTTGTTGCTAAAAATCCACATAAAATTGTCCGCTATCTTAAAAAAATGGCTGTCAGCTACGAAATTCCCGATGAAAGAAGATTTGAAAATGATGTGGAGGATATTTTGAATTTTGTTCACAGCTCATCGCTGCAGGATATTAATGTTCAGGTGATCATCAATAAAATGAAGGATATTCTGAAGGATAACAGGCTTTACATGCCCGACTATTTTTATCTTTTGTTTAAAGGGATCAGCCTGATTGAAGGTGTTGGGAGAACGATCAATCCGGATCTGGATATCGTGAAAAGCCTTCATCCGTATACCCGGAAAATTCTGACAAAAAAGATCAAGCCAAAGAATCTTTTAAAAACGGGAATGGACAGGATGATGAATTTCACAGATAATGTAGATGAAATTCCCAAAGAGTTACGATCTGTACTCCAAAAGCTGGATGATAATAAATTCACCGTATCCAGTGAGATCAAAAATATTGAAAAGACCAACCAGTTAATTAAATCCAGTATCATCAATTTAATTTTAGCCATGGTTTTGGGTGCTAATATTATTGCCACAGCTATTGTTTTTGTGTCAGAATCCGGTCCACGGGTTGGTGAAATGTCTTTGGTGGCCGTTTTAGGCTTTGTTTTTTCTATTATATTGGTCTTGGTTCTTTTACTGAGAGTAACCAGGAAATAAATGAAAACTGGTATAGGAATTAGCCAGGAGAATTTACAACCGATAATGGCCCAAAACTTAGTTTTATAATTTTATATCTTTGATCTGCCAGCCAGCAACAAAAAAATAACCTATGAAAAAACTCATCTTAATAACTTTGACCTTATGGAGTTCAATGTTTATAGCCCAAAAAATGAATGAAGATGGACTTTTGGGAGATTTTGACGGTAATGGAACAAAAGAATATGCCTACACTAAAGTCAGCGATTGTTCTGATGAATGTGATGGAAAATGTGAAACAACTATTTATTTCAGCGATAAAAAAATAAAAACATTTATAATTTCACCTGCCAAAAATGGAGAATTATACAATCTGGGAGACCTTAATGAAGATGGAAAAGAGGAGATAGGCTTCTATCCGGGCTGGTGTACAAGCTGCTGGCATGTTTTTCATGTATATACGCTTACCAAGACCGGATGGGAAACCTTAGTGCCTTCTATTTCCACACACTGTTCGCAATGGGAAGAAGAGAAGTTTCCTATTAGAAAAGACCCTAAAAAGAAAGGATATGTGATCATTACCTCAAGCATTTGGAAAGATGATGATATTAAAATTGAAACTACAGGTTTGAAGGTGAATTGAGTTGAATTTCGAGGCAAGAGTTGTTAAGCTAATGATTCAGCTTCTAATGTCTGACATCTTGGTTCTTGCCCTTTAACCTCTAAATTTAAATACCTATCTTTGCACCATGGAAAAACTCACTTTTGCGGATTTTGACCTGCCGGTTAAAATTCTTGATGTTTTAGCGGATCTGGAACTATTCGAACCTACACCTATTCAGGAAAAGAGCATTGGCCCTATACTTTCCGGAAGAGATGTAATGGGGATCGCACAGACCGGAACCGGGAAAACATTGGCCTATCTTCTGCCCGTTCTTAAAACATGGAAATACAACAAAACAGGAAATCCTACTGTTTTGATTCTGGTTCCTACAAGAGAATTGGTGGTACAGGTAGCTGAAATTGTTGAGAAACTGACAGAAAATATTACCGCAAGGGTAATCGGAATATACGGAGGAAAAAATATCAATACGCAGAAACTTTTATTTAATAACGGATGTGATATTCTGGTAGGAACTCCGGGAAGAGTGATGGACCTTGCTATTGACAATGCAATTTCATTGAGGGAAGTACAAAAGCTGATTATTGATGAGTTTGACGAGATGCTGAACTTGGGTTTCAGACCGCAGCTTACCCATATTTTTGAAATGATGAAGCCGAAGAGACAGAACATTCTCTTCTCGGCTACCATGACGGAAGCGGTAGATGAAATGCTGGATCAGTACTTTGCTAGCCCGGTAGAAATTTCATTGGCTAAATCAGGAACACCTCTTGAAAAAATTGAGCAGACCGGTTACAAAGTGGAAAACTTTAATACAAAGATCAATCTTCTTGAGCATTTATTGAAGAACAATGAAGATATGTCTAAAGTGTTGATTTTCACAAATAATAAGAAGAATTCTGATCTTCTGTTTTCGAAAATTGATGAGCTTTTCCCTGAGCAGTTTGACGTAATTCACTCAAACAAATCCCAGAACTACAGGCTCAAAGCCATGAAAAGGTTTGAAAACGAAGAGATCAGAGGATTGATTACCACCGATGTAATGGCCAGAGGTCTTGATATTTCAAATATTACCCATGTTATCAACTTTGAGACTCCAGAAATTCCTGAACAGTATATCCATAGAATAGGTAGAACGGGTAGGGCAGATAAAGACGGTAAGGCAATTACTTTCGTGACTAAAAAAGAAGAGGCTTATATTCTTGACATTGAGCTGTTAATGGATAAAGATCTTAAGTTCAATGATTTCCCTGCAGAGGTGAAAATCAATCCTAAGAAAATTGCTTCCGAGGAAGATGTGATCATTATGAAAAATCCTGCACAGGTAAAACTGTACGAAGGAGGAGGAGCATTTCACGAGAAAAAAGATAAAAACAAGAAAGAAAACTGGGGAGGACCTTCCAAAAGGAAAGCACCGAAGAAATTTGGAGCTAACAGAGCCCAGCAGAAATCGATATCAGTATCAAAATCTAAGAAAAAGAAATAAAAAAAATCCCGTTCAGGGATTTTTTTGTTTACAACAGGCATTATTTCATATAAGGTTTCATAATCTTTGCCCATATTTCATAACCTTCCGGAGTGATGTGAAGCATATCTTCAACGAAAAGATCTTTTCTTACATGTCCATTGGAATCTTCCATGGCTTTGGTAATATCTATGAACTCTGCATCAGGTTCTTTTTTCATGAAAGCGGCAATCTTCTTATTCGCTTCTTTCATCTGTGGCCACAGCATTTCGCGGCTCGGGGAATATTTAATGGAAATATAGTCCACTTCAATATTCGGAAATCTTTCACGGACTTTTTTATAGAATGTTTTAAACCTTTTCACCACTACTTTAGCTTTCAGCTCATGGTTGTCTGCAAAATCATTTTCGCCGCAGTAGATAATGATCTGTTTAGGCTGATAAGGGCTTAAAAGATCGTCAGCGAAATCGTTCAGGTCTGTCAATCTTGAACCTCCGAAACCTCTGTTGATAATTGTTTTATCAGGGAAATAGTTCGCAACATCCGTCCATTTTGTAAAAGAAGAGCTTCCTATGAGAAGAATGGCGTCTTTTGGCGGAGGATTTTCCTGATCTGCCTTTTTGAAATCCTGAATGTCCTGCCAGAACATCGGTTTTTTTTCCTGTGAGAAGGACAAGGTAAAATACAGCAGTAGAAATGCTGAAAGAATCTTCTTCATTGTAATCAATTTTTAAAATATCTGATAAATGTAATAAAAAACTCCCGATAAAATCGAGAGTCTGTGCTTATCTTTTATAGGTTACATAAGTGAGATCATCCGTACCATCACCATTCTGATCAAATGTCCCAAACAGGTGGGCAAGTTTCAGATCCTGGCTTGTAAGGACCTCCACTCTGTACCATCTTTCAGTATCATTATCATTTTTAATACTCATCAGCTTGGATTCCTCAGTATACGTAAACTTTCCTTCAGTTTTTCCGCTCATCTGGCAGTCAAGTCCGTTTTCAGTATAATAGGTATAGCTGGTATAATAATCACTTCTGAAGTGCAGAATATTTTTAGCTTCACAGTCAGAAGGAGTTTCTGTTTTAAGCACTGTTTTATTGTCTTTTCCGGAAATAGTTTCTATTTTGCTCACCTTCCAGTCTCCGCTCATCATTTCTAATTCATAGGCTTCGATATTGTCATCTTTACATGAAGTTAGCGCCAAAGCAGAAAAGGCAAATAAAAGTAGCTGTTTTTTCATTTTCACAAATTTAAGAATATGCTAAAATATAAATAAATTTGAAATATCTATAATGAAATCATGCTTTTTTAAACGAATGTTTATAAATAATAGTATTTTTTATAATGAAGATAGAAGAGTGATGCTAAAATGTGAAGGTTTTAGGTTGCAGGAATTAATCCACAGTCTGAAAATTCCGTTTTTGATCAAGACATCAGAAGATATCAAATTTTCATTAAATCATCAACCGTTTACTCTAAAACCTTCAAGCTCCAACCCTAATAGCTCATCTCTACAATCTTATAAACATCCTGAGGTGTCAGTTTTTTATATTCACCAAGTCCGGACCAGTTTCTGTCTGTAAACGCTTTTTCAACCCTTTCAGCAGTACCTTTGTAATCTTCCGTATATTCCGAAAGCCTTGTTTTGATATCCAGGCTGTGGAAAAATTCTTCCATTTTTTTGATTCCAAGTTCTGCTTTTTCTTCCACAGTTCCCTCTTTAACTCCCCAAACTCTTTCAGCATACTGCGCCAGCTTTCCTTTCTTTGTTTCAAAATTATAACGGTAATGGGAAGGAGCGATAACGGCTAATGTTCTTGCATGATCGATTCCGAAATAAGCAGTCAGTTCATGTCCCATGGCATGTACGGCCCAGTCCGTGATTACTCCTTTCTGGATAAGTCCGTTCAGAGCCATCGTACAGCACCACATAAAATTCCCGGCAGCATCATAATCAAAATCATCAGCCAGAACTTTTGGAGCCGTTTCCTGAAGACTAATGAGAATGCTTTCTGCAATTCTTTCCTGAAGATCAGCAGAAGAAGGAGCTGTCATATACTGTTCCAGAACGTGTGTATAAGCATCCGTGATTCCATTCACGATCTGGTTTTTAGGAATTGTTCTGATCACTTCCGGATCCAGTACCGAAAACTGTGGAAAAAGCCCAGGGCCACCTGAAGATAATTTTTCATTAGTTTCTCTTCTCGAAATGACATAACCTGAATTCATTTCAGAGCCTGTTGCCGGCAATGTCAGGATACTTCCGAAAGGCATTCCCTCTCCTTCAAAAGTTCTCACCGAGTTTTTAAGGATTTCCCATGGCTCGCCATCATAGTTAGCAGCGGCTGAAAGGAATTTGGTTCCGTCGATTACAGATCCACCGCCAACAGCAAGAAGGTAGTTGATATTTTTTTCTTTGATAAAGCTTAAAGCGTTGATCAGTACTTCATATTCCGGATTGGCAGGCACGCCTCCGAATTCATACAGATCATGATCCTTCAGAGCTTCCTTTACCTGGTCGTAAACACCGTTGTTTTTGATGCTTCCACCACCATAGATCATTAATATTTTAGCATCTTTTGGAACTTCACGGGAAATTTTAGCGATTTCGCCTTTTCCAAAAAGTATTTTTGTCGGATTTTTAAATTCGAAATTAAGCATTGTTCTAAATTTATTTGATCCAAATTTACGGAAAGCAATATGAAAACAGAGTTAATGAAATTTTAAAATTCCTATCGAAGTCTTTTATAATAACAATATAAATTTTACCGGTTCTGTGAGATCTTAGTTCTGATTTTCCTCACAGAATTTTAATTCGGATGAAAAATATGTTTTTTGAGGTTGCAAAGCAGGAATCAACAAAGTTGATTTCATCCAAGCTATAGTATAAAAATCTGCACAATCTGCTTAATCAGCGAGAATTTTAAATATAGAATATATTGGTATTACTTTCTTACTTCTACAGAGAAATGGGTTGATTACAATTCTCATTCTTAAAATAAACACCATTATTTTTCGACTCCAGTTTTCCGCTTTTTCTGTTGATCTTTATAAAGTAAGATTCTTTAATTTCCGGACAGCCTTTAGATTTTGAGGCATACAGATAAATATGCTTGTCCTCTATTTTATAGGAACCACTCAGTTTATTGCTTGTATCTATTTTAAAACCATAGGTTTGGATTAATAGAATAGCTTCCGGAAGATTGTCAACCGTTCCGATGAAATCTCTCAGTTGCTGTTCATTGGAAAAATATACGGACCTGTCTTTTTTGCAGGCAAGAATATAGGAAAAGCATCGGTTGCCCATACATTGCTGGAAGAAACCCTTCTCAGGAAGAGGCTCGTTGATAGTCATGAAATCCGGCATTTGGCTTTCGTAGATCACAGCTTTTTCAGGATCGGTGTCATTGGTAAGGACTCTCCAGTAACTGTATTCTTTACCAGGGACAATGAACGGGTAGAGTAGTTCGGTATTGTCAAGGATTTCCGGGATTTTTTTGAAATCGGAGGGAACTGTATTTTGGGAAAGTAATAAACCCGGAATCAGAAAAGAGACAATCGAAATAATTTTCATAATTATTATTTTTAAAATAGTTTGAAGACGCTAAACTATTGCAGTACAATTTTATAATATCCTTTTTCGTCTGTGACATCAATGTTTACGCCTGTAAATGTTAATTTATTGATCTGATATCCGTCACAACCTCCCTTAAATTCTGACGAATGTATTGAAAAATCAAAAGCTTTAATATTGGATTGGAAAGTATAATTTTTTGTCCCATTATAAGCACCCACATTTTCTAAAATGATCATATCGTCGGATGTTTTGGTCAATTGTACCCCAACCTGATTTTCGTCCTTTATCGAATAGGCAGTAAGTGTTCCGTTTGTAATCAGATTTTCATCATTAGAATCAACGAATTTAAAAGCTATCGTCTGAGGAGCATTATAGCAGTCTTCACCACAGCTTGTGAGAATAAAAGCCATTAATAGGAATATGAATATATTTTTCATGGGAAGTTGGTTAATTTCTGTAAAAAGTAAAATTAATCATTAAACTGTTGTATTCAAAATTATTATAAACCTGAATTGTTATGGGTCCTAAATATAAAATGGATAAAAGTTATTGAATTAACCCCAAGAAAGAATATTAAAACAATTTTGCTTCGCGATACTTCATTTTTTGTCATTTGTCAATTAATTTAATTCCAAAATCCATTACATTTGTTATATGATACACGACCAACGAGCAGAAAAATTCAGGCAGATCGTGGAGAATAAATTCCAGATCTACAATTCATTATTTATGAGCCTGCCTTATGATAAAATGACCAATATCGGGATGCTTCTTCCCTTCCTTTACGAGGAAAGCCGAAACGGATATGAAGATGGCAAAACCCCTGAGGAAATTGTCGAAGAATTCTTTAAAAACCATACCGATCTCCAGACAGAGGAACAGAAAGTAGAGCTCCTTTTCAAGATCATACAATACATCGAAAGGCAGGTGGTTTTGTTTGACAGTATAGAAGATGCTGCATTCCCAAACCTTCACTCTGAAAGCGACAGCGGAACTGTGACCAATCTTTTTGAACGTTCATACCAGGATCATAAGCTTGAAAAAGTTCGTGAAAAGCTGAAGGATTTTACGGTAAAGGTAGTTTTTACAGCACACCCGACCCAGTTTTATCCAAGTTCGGTACAGAGGATTATCCAGGATTTACGGGGAGCTATTACCAGCGATTCCGTTACCCAAATCGATATGCTTCTGCAACAGTTGGGGAAAACACCTTTCGTTAATAAAGAAAAGCCAACTCCAATTGATGAAGCGCTTAGCATTATTTCCTATTTAAGATATGTTTATTACGATACGATTGGAGAACTGTTTACCAAAATCAAGAAAACGTTTGGAAATGGTCATTTTCATCTTCACGAAGATCTTATTCAGCTTGGCTTCTGGCCAGGTGGAGACAGGGATGGGAATCCGTTTGTAACCGCTGATGTTACCAAAAGAGTGGCAGAAGAGCTCCGTTCCGCGATCCTAAAATCCTATTACAGCCATTTGAAATTTATCAGAAGAAGATTGAGCTTCAGAGGAGTATCTGAAGTGTTGACTCAATTGAGTGATGACTTGTACAGAGCAATTTTCAACGGAAATATAATCACTGCAGAGGATATTCTGAAAAAGGCAGATGAAGCAGAAAAAATACTGGTGAATGATCACAATTCCCTGTTTTTAGACCTTCTGGCGAATTTCAGGGATCGTGTGAAAATTTTCGGAACTCACTTTGCAACGTTGGATGTCCGCCAGGACAGCAGAATTCATCAGAAAGTTATTGATGAGGTTTTTGCAAAAGTATACGGTGCTATTGAAGCCAGTGAAGAAGAAAAATTCAATAAGCTGATTCAGCTTGATAACAAAGTTAATGCAGATCAGTTTGAAGATATCGTTAAAGACACTTTGCTAACGGTTTCACAGGTTGCCGAGATCCAGAATTTAAATGGACAAAGAGGAATGAACCGCTATATTATTTCCAATTCAGATGCCGTAAAAGATGTGATGAATGTGTATGCATTCTTTAAAATCTGCGGATATCAGGATGAAGACATCAGAATGGATATTGTTCCGCTTTTTGAAACCATGGAAGGTCTTGCCAATTCCGAGAATGTAATGAACGAGCTTTATCAGAATCCTGTTTATAAAAAGCATCTTGAAAGCAGAGGAAACCAACAGACGATCATGCTTGGTTTTTCGGACGGAACAAAAGACGGTGGATATCTGAAGGCCAACTGGGAAATTTATAAGGCCAAAGAAGTCTTAACTAAACTTTCCGTTCAGAATGGAATTAAAGTAGTATTCTTCGACGGAAGAGGAGGCCCGCCTGCAAGAGGAGGAGGGAAGACCCATGATTTTTATGCATCACAGGGAAATACCATTGCCAACAATAAAATTGAACTGACCATCCAGGGACAGACGATCACCAGTATTTTCGGAAATAAGGAACAGGCCAAATATAATTTTGAACAGCTTCTGACTGCCGGAGTGGAAAATGATGTCTTTAAAAACTCCAAGAAAGATCTTACAGAAAAAGAAAGAAAACTGATCGCCGAGCTTGCCGATATCAGTTACAAAAAATATTCAGACCTTAAAGCTCACCCAATGTTTGTTCCTTATCTCCAGGAGATGAGCACGCTGGAATATTACGGTAAAACAAATATTGGAAGCCGTCCGTCTAAAAGAGGGAATGGAACTGAACTGAAATTTGAAGATCTTAGAGCGATTCCGTTCGTAGGTTCTTGGTCTCAGCTGAAGCAGAATGTTCCCGGATTTTTTGGGTTCGGGTTTGCCATGCAGCAGATGAAAGAGCAGGGAAGACTGGATGAAGTGAAAGAGCTGTATAAAGGTTCGGATTTTTTCAAAACTTTAGTTCTGAACTCGATGATGAGTATGAACAAATCCTATTTTCCATTGACGTATTACATTAAAAACAATCCGAAATTCGGAGCATTTTGGAATGTCCTTTTTGATGAATATACGCTTTCAAGAGACATTATGCTTGAGCTTACCGGGTTCAAAATGCTACAGGAAGAAGATCCGTTGTCCAGAAAGTCAGTCAAGATTCGTGAGAAGATCGTGCTTCCGTTGTTGAGTATTCAGCAATATGCCTTAATGAAAATCCAGAAAGGAGAGGGAAATAAAGAAGCCTACGAAAAGCTGGTGACCAGATCATTATTCGGAAATATTAACGCGAGCAGAAACTCAGCTTAATATATTATAACAACGCCTCTCAATTTGTGAGGCGTTGTTTTTAACATATGGGTAAAGCCAATTTGATTGATGATAAAAGGTCAAGGATACATCTTCGGTAGTTTATTAAGATAATAGGTTGTATTCCAGCCTAATAATTTCACTTTTGAAGTGTGACAATGAAATGGGTTCAAATCCTTTCCATTGATTTGAACTTGTGGCATTTGTGTTAAAATTTGTGTTATTTGTGGTTAAAAATAAATCCACCATCAGCAATAGCAAATAACTATTCCTTTAAAAATTTTTCATAAAAAACCTGTTTCTTCGTTTGAATTTTCAGATAATAAGTTCCCTTCGGAAAGTCTTCCACTTTTATAGATTTTTGACCATTATTTTTTCTGATCAGCTTTCCTAGATTATCATAGACCTCAAGTAGCAGAATTTCACTTTCAGAAGCAATATTCAAAATATTTTTAACAGGATTTGGGAAAATGGCAAATTTTTCTTTCTTCACCATTTCAGAAGTATTCAATACTTGATTGTAAAGGTTCCCAAAATTAAGAATACCGTAACCCATCTGATCCGTGTGAGCTGGATAAAGTGAAGCGGTCTGTCTCAGTTTTGTTCTCATCAGCTCCCTGTTCATGGAAGGGAAAGCCTGGATAAAACAGGCTACACCACCAGCAGCGATTGGCGTTGCAATGGAGGTTCCGTTTACTGAAGTTAAGGTGCTGTTGTTAACTGTAGCAGATGCAGTTCCTCTTGCGCTTCCATCAGGTTTTACTACGCCGAGTGCATTCGGGCCATATGATGAAAATCCTGAAGAGCTTCCTGTTGCATCTACTGATCCTATGCTGAATACTTTAGCATTGTCTGCAGGAGTCATAATATAATGCCATGGCTGCTGGCCTGAATTTCCTGCTGCTGCAAGAACAAAAATTCCTTTATTGGCAGCTATTTCAGCAGCTCTTGCGATGAAAGAAGTGGTTCCATTCATATCGGAGTAGCTGTAGCTGTACCGGGAATCATCAAAAACGTTGTATCCAAGAGAAGTTGTGATGATATCGACTCCTTTTCGGTCCGCTTCTTCGGCCGCTTCTATCCAGTATAATTCCTCTTCCGGAATTTCGCCAACCGCATTTTCACTGCGGTAAAGATAGAAATCAGCATCCGGCGCTGATCCTACAAATGTATTTTCGATATAGCCGCCGATGGCACCCAGCACAGCAGCTCCATGATTGCTGATCGCAGTGCTGTACACATTATTTGTTTTGGTTACAAAGTCGTAAACAGCTTTAATGTGATTGTTGTTGCGTAATCTTTCAAAGGCAGATCCGGTATCTACATAAGGAAAACCTGCATCAATAACTGCAATGGAAACTCCTGTTCCTGTAAATCCGGCAAGGTGAAGAGGCCTTACATTAATCTGGTCTATCTGTGCGGAACCTGAGCCATAATCAAAGACAGTCAGAGTTTTTTGAGTCTCAGAAGAAAAATTCCATTTATCCTGATGTGCTGTTTTAGGAACAGAATTAGTGTTTCTTGCAAAGCTTCCTACTGACGATACATAGGGTTGGGCCTGTAAAATTGTTATCTGTGCCGGAGTTGCATTTACAGCAGCTCCGTTAAGCCATTTGGAATAATCTGTAACAGTAAAGCCTAGGTTCTGAAGATTTTGGATATAAGACTGTTCAATCGGAGCATCCTGATCATTCAACGGAATACCCAGCGAAGTACGTCTGTTAAGGGATTTTTGAGTCAGTTCCGAAAGGGGATTTGCATAAAAAGCAGCTTTATTCGGTTTGCCTGTAAAATAAACAAAAACAAGCTCCGTTTGTGCATTTACGGTAGAGTAACCCACTAAAAGACAAAAGAGTAAAAGTTTTTTCATAAAGTTATTTTCCATAAAGATAAAACAAAATCAATAAAATTTTTGATAGGATTTTAAATTCCTTATTTTTACACAAATATTTATTTATGAAAAAAATTCAGATGGTTGACTTGCAAAGTCAGTATTACAAAATAAAGAATGATGTAGATAATGCAGTTTTAAATGTAATGGATTCTGCGGCTTTTATCAATGGCCCTGAAGTAAAGTCTTTCCAGAATGAATTGGAATCTTATTTAGATGTAAAGCATGTGATCCCGTGTGCTAACGGAACGGATGCTTTACAGATTGCGCTGATGGCTTTGGACCTGAAAGAAGGAGACGAAGTGATCACCGCAGATTTCACTTTTGCTGCTACAGTGGAAGTTATTCATCTGCTTAAACTGAAATCAGTGCTGGTAGATGTAGATTACGATACATTCACCATTTCTACAGAAGAAATTAAAAAAGCGATTACACCAAGAACTAAGGCGATTATTCCGGTGCATATTTTCGGACAGTGCGCCAATATGGAAGAGATCTTAAAAATTGCAGAAGAGCATAATCTTTACGTCATTGAAGACAATGCACAGGCAATAGGAGCTCAATATACATTCTCTGACGGAACTGAAAAATATGCAGGAACCATGGCAACTGTGGGAACTACTTCATTCTTCCCTTCTAAAAACTTAGGCTGTTATGGTGATGGCGGAGCTATTTTCACCAATAATGATGAACTGGCGCACCGTTTAAGAGGAATTGTCAATCACGGGATGTATGAGAGATATTATCATGATGAGGTAGGAGTGAATTCAAGATTAGACAGTATTCAGGCTGCGGTTTTGAGAAAGAAACTTCCAAATCTTGATTCTTACAATGACGCAAGAAGAAAAGCAGCTGATTATTATGATGAAGCTTTTGCAGGAAACGAAAATATTTTAACTCCAAAAAGGGCAGAATATTCTACTCATGTATTTCACCAGTATACTTTAAGAATCCTGAATGGAAAACGTAATGATTTACAAAAGTTCCTTACAGAAAAGGAAATTCCTGCAATGATTTATTATCCGGTAGCCTTAAGAAAGCAGAAAGCTTATTATCAGGAAAGTAACGATGCAGATTTTGTGAATACAGATAAGCTTTTAGATCAGGTAATTTCTCTTCCGATGCATACAGAACTGGATGAAGAGCAGCTGAAATATATTTCGGATGCTGTGCTGGAGTTTATGAAATAATATGCTTCGCGACGAAAATAAGTTTGCTTATTTCCACATCAATCAGAAATGAAATAAAAAATATAGGAAAACACAACGATTAAAAAAATATTAAACAAAAAAATGGCAATACTTGTTACAGGAGGATTAGGATATATAGGTTCCCACACAGTAGTAGAACTCATCAATAATGGTTATGAAGTTGTTATTGTGGATGATCTATCTAATTCCGAAAGGTTTATTTTAAAGAATATTGAAGAAATTACAGGTAAAAAGCCGGTTTTTTATCCTTTTGATTTAAAGAGAAGAGAACTTCTTACCCAAGTGTTCGATGCCCACAAAATTGAGGGATGTATCAATTTTGCAGCATCTAAGGCCGTTGGAGAAAGTCAGGTAAAGCCTGTGGATTATTATGAAAATAATTTATTTACGCTGATTAACATTCTTCAGGAGTTTAAAGAAAGAGGCATCTCTAATTTTATTTTCAGCTCTTCATGCACGGTGTACGGACAGGCAGAGAAAATGCCGATTGATGAAAATACACCATTGAAAATGCCTGAAAGCGTTTATGGCAAAACAAAACAGATGGGAGAAGAAATTCTGATTGATTTTGCAAAAGCTTACAACAGAAGGATTTCTCTTTTAAGATACTTTAATCCAATCGGAGCTCACCCGTCCGGAAAATTAGGAGAACTTCCATTGGGAGTTCCTAATAACTTAATTCCCTATGTTACCCAAACAGCAGCGGGAATCCGCGAGAAACTGAATATCTGGGGTGATGACTACGACACAGAAGACGGAACAGCAGTACGCGACTATATTTATGTTGTTGATCTTGCTAAAGCCCACGTAAGTGCTCTTAAGAGATTACTGGAGAGCAGCGAAGAAACGGTGATTGATATATTTAATCTCGGGACAGGAAAAGGTTCATCTGTACTGGAAGTGGTGAAAGCATTTGAAACGGCTAATGACGTGAAAGTCCCTTACCAGATCTGCGCCAGGAGAGAAGGGGATATTACCATTGCTTATGCTAATGCGGATAAAGCCGAAAAAGACCTTCACTGGAAATCTGAAACCCCATTGGAAGAATCTTTGAGAACAGTCTGGAAATGGCAGCAATATCTTGAATCCAGAACTGTTTAATTAAATTTAAAAGATAAACAAATTATAAAAACCCTTCCCTCAATATTGGTCTTTTATCGGTTAAAAGAATAATGGTTGTAGCGGAATTTAATTGAACTATTATGAAAACGCAAAAAATAGGTATTACATTTTCTTCATTTGATCTGCTACATGCAGGGCACATCAAAATGCTTGAAGAAGCTAAAACAGTATGTGATTATTTAATTGTAGGTCTTCAGATAGACCCGTCTCATGACCGTCCGAATAAGAACAGGCCTACGCAGACTATTGTAGAAAGATACATCCAGCTGAAAGCAGTGAACGCAGTAGACGAGATTATTCCTTACTATACAGAAGAGGATCTTGAAGATATTTTAAAATCTTTTGTGATCGATGTGAGGATTATCGGTGATGATTATATGGACAGGGATTTCACAGGTAAAAAATATTGTGAAGAGAAAGGTATTGAAATCTTTTACAACAAAAGAGATCATAGGTTTTCCTCCAGCGATTTGAGAAAACGAATTTATGAAGCGGAAAAGGAAAAGTCTTCAAAAGCCGAAGCATTAAAATAAAAAAATCCCGGAAAATATTTTCCGGGATTTTTTGTGTATTACATTGGAACTTGCTGGTCATCGCCACTTTCGTTGGCATTGATGTCTTTTTTCCTTTTAGGCTGCTCTATTTTTTCGCCCTGCTTAAATCTGTAAGTTAAAGCAATTGAAAATTGTCTTGGTTGCCATTGCATGTAATTTCTGCGGGTGTAGTCACTATTGAAGCTGTATACTTCTCTGTTTCTGGTATTAAAGATATCCTGAATATTGAAAGAGATTGTTCCATCACCTTTCCATATTGTTTTAGAAGCTCCCAGATTTAGTGCATACATATCCTGAGTATCTTGATTCGCTGATTTTTGTGCCCCTCTGTAGAACCCTTGCAGCTGTACACTTAATGTCTTATCAAGTTTGAAAGTCGTGTTCAAACGTGCTCTCGTTGAGAAACCATCACCAGTAAAATCCATTGTACCGATTTTAGTTTTACCTAAAGCATCTTTTGTTTCGTACGAAGCAATACCGGTAGTTTTATAACCAAATACATCTAAACTTCCCATGATTTTTAACCATGCAAATGGATCATAAGTGAAATTAAGGTCTAAACCATAACGATCATCATTTCCTAAGTTAATCGGTTTTGTATAAAAAATACCCTGGCCTTCATCAGGTCTGTAGACAAGCATTTTAGTATCTTCTGTTGCATGTCTGTAGTAAAGAGTAGGGTTGATCGTGAATTTCTTTCTTGTAATGTTATAACCTACTTCATACGAATCTACATAGGATGGATTTAAATCAATATTTCCTTCAAAAACGTTTTGACTATTACTGTAATTAGGGAAAGGAACCATAAAGAATGATCTCGGCCTGTCTATTCTACGGGAATAGTTTACAAGGATCTGATTGTTCTTTGATATATCATAACTTAAGAATACGCTTGGAAATAAATTGTTGTAGTTCTTATTTTTATTGATCGGAGCCTGATTGGGATTTAAATTAGCATAATCAATTTTAACATTGGAAAGCTCATCTCTTAAACCTAACTGATAGGCAAAATTTTCTCCTATCTTGCTTTTAAACTGCAGATAGAAAGCATTAAACATTTCTCTGTAGTTCGTTTTATTGTTATAATCAAGAATAAACGGATTATTAGAAGTGCTGCTTACAAAATTATCATAATTGTTGTTATTAACATCTATTCTGTATCCTGCTTCAAGTTTAGACTGTTCACCGAGAGGAAGTTCATAATCCGCTTTTCCGATTAAGGTTTTGCTAACAGAATGTCTTTGGGTTATATCTTCCTGAACCGGAACAGAATCTTCAGTTTCTAAGATGTTAGAATTGTTATTACTTCTGTTTCTCTGTAAACTCAGTGATACGGATAAATTCTGTCCTTTATCATCAAATTTATGATCCAGCCCTATATCTCCCTGAAATGCAAGATTGGTATTTCTGCCTTCAGAATATCTTTGTCCATAGGAATCCATTAGGTTCCATGTTTTTTGATCACTGTATCGATAAAACCTATTAAAAGTATTCAGTAACTCATTATTGTCACTTTCAAATGTTCTTACAACTCCGGATAAATTTAATGATGTCTTATCAGAAATGTCATACGTAAAACCTGCACTTGCATTATAATTTTTGTTATAACTCTTGTTGGTAGAATTTTGCAACTGATAGGTAGGAACGTCATTCGGCTGAATATTCGGCAGTATAATAGGTTTTGTAATGTTATGATACGTTGTTTCAGTATCGTTTTTACTTTTATTTTCAGAATAACCTCCACCACCATTCACAAACCAGGTCCAGTTGTTTTTTCTCCAGCTTAAATTAGTATTAAGAGCTGTTCTTGGAAGATAACCCAAAGTACCAATTACACTTCCGTTAAAACCTATTTTTTTATTCTTTTTAAGAATAATATTTAAAATACCTGAAGTACCGCTTGCTTCAAATTTAGAAGAGGGATTGGTAATTACTTCAATTCTTTCGATCTGGTCCGCCGGAATACTTTGAAGCGCATTAGCACCATCATCTATTCCAAGCAGGGAAGAAGGCTTTCCGTTGATCAGAAATTTCACATTGGAGCTGCCTCTCATTGAAACAGTACCGTCGGTATCCACAGAAACAGAAGGCACATTGGAAAGAACATCCTGAAGATTTCCACCCTTACTTACAATATCCTGGGAAGGGTCGTAAGTTTTCTTGTCAAGTTCAACTTTATAAGCTTTTGTAGCTGCTGCAGTGATTACCACACCCTGTATTTCCTGGGTTTTTCCGTCTAAAGTGCTTGTTGCCTCAGGCTGTATGGATAAAGCGCCAATATTTCCGGGACCTGCAATGCTTTTATTGACTATACTTTTTTTATAGTCGATTGCTTCTACTGTAATGTCGTAATTTCCAGGGGCAAGTTCCAGTTTGTACTGTCCTTTTTCATCGGTCAGTACAGCATCGCTTAATGACTTGTTCGCTTTATTGCTGAACGTCACAGAAGCGTAAGGAACCGGCTGGTTGTTTTTGTTGACAATCATTCCCGTAACGCCTGCCTTGTCCTGGGCAAATGCCATTGCAGCTGCCGAAAGTACAAAAGTAAGTGCTAGCGTTTTTTTTGTGAAAATGTTGACAATTTCCGTCTGATTCATAAGGTATTTTTTGTGTAAAATCGTAAAAGTATAAGTCTTAACATTGTGAAATCATTAATTGGGTTTGATTTCAAAATATTACGATTTATGTATTATTTATAGATGTATAAGTCGTATATAATTGTTAAATGTTAATTACCGTATTGTTAAATAAAGTTAAATTAATTTTTTATTTGATATTTTTTGAATTCAGCCAGTCCTGATAAGCTTTTGCATTGATGGCATGTTCCTCCGCACTTGCTGTAAACTTATGATAGCCAAACCTTGCAGGATCAGCACACATAAATATGTAATTGCTGTTTTCTGCATTCAAAACCGCATCTACAGAGTTTTTATCCACCACACAGATAGGGCCAGGAGGAATTCCGGCGTTCGCATACGTGTTGTACGGTGAAGGTGTAGACAAATGCTTATAAAGTACTCTTTTGATTGGTTCCTTAAAATTAGTCTGCTTGTTAATTGCATAGATCACCGTAGGATCAGACTGTAGCTTCATCCCTTTTCTATAACGGTTCAGATACAATCCTGCGATGGTTTTCATTTCATCCTTTTTTCCGCCTGATTCTTTATAAACGATAGAGGCCAGGGCATAGATCTGATCTCTCGTCAGGCCAGATTGCTGTTCCTTGTTTTTTCTTTCAGCTGTCCAGAATTCATTGTACTGTTCATCAAATTTTTTGAAGAACTCTCTAGGGCTTACAGTCCAGAAAAAATTATAGGTATCAATAAAAAAATATTTTTTTAAATCCTCTGCATTTTTGTACCCTTTTTCTGCTGCTACTTTATTCAGGTCGTTTACAAAATGTAAAGAATCCAGTTCTGTTTTTTTGGTTACTTTTCCTATCATTTGGTACATGTCGCCAAAATCACCGATTCTGAAGCTGTTTTCCGTCTGATTCCCGGCCTTGATCATATTCACCAGGTTTGTGTTTCCTGCTCCTGGCTGGAAATGATAACGGCCCGGCTTAAAAAACTTATCAAGATCTTTATCTCTGGCAACCGCTTCAAAAGCTTCTTTGTCTTTTACATATGGGCCTACTGAATCAAGAATCTGCTTGAAATCCGCTTTATGGGGAATCAGCACATATCCGTCTTTCTCTACGTTATTTCCATAGTATTTATTATAAAATCTCAAACCAAAAAATCCTGCCGCTCCAACAATAATGAGAGCGATAATGAGAACAGTTTTTTTCATTATTAAAAATTTGATTAAAAGTTTAGTTTTTAAATAAGATCTATTTTACCTCTAAAAACTTGCTTAGCGGGACCTTCAAGCCAAATGTTTTGGAAAGAATTTCCGTTTTTTACAGCATGAACTTTAAGATTTCCACCTAAAGTTTTAACTTTTACAGAAATTAGATTGTTTTTTTGCAAAAAGGTTAAAGCAGAAGCCGTAACTCCTGTTCCGCAGCTGTAAGTTTCATCCTCAACGCCTCGTTCATAGGTTCTTACAAAGATTTCGTCATCAGTAATTTTTTCAACAAAATTTACATTGATACCGTTTTCTTTATAATTTTCTGAGTTTCTTATGCCATGACCTGCTGCAAAAACATTGTAATTCACCAGATCTTCTACATATTTTACATAATGAGGTGACCCCGTATCCATCACGGTGTCTTCTCCATCTTCGGAAATTGTTTCCACATCAATCATCTTTAATTTGATGATGCCGTTATGGATCTCTGCTTCGTGTTCACCGTCTACAGCAATGAATTTGCATTTATCTTCAAAAATATCCAGAAAAAAAGCAAAGGCTACCAGACATCTTCCGCCATTTCCGCACATAGTGCTCTCGCCGCCATCAGAATTATAGTATACCATCTTGAAATCATAGGCATCATCATTTTCCAGAAGAATAAGCCCATCGCCACCAATTCCGAAACGTCTGTCACATAATTTCCCAATAAGATCTTTTTCCTTAGGGAACTGCAGATCACGGTTATCAATCATTACAAAATCATTTCCAGTCCCTTGATATTTATAGAATTCCATATTTTTAGTCTAAAATTAACGAGCAAAATTAATATATTTAAAATGAAAAACGAACAGTGTTAGCTGTCCGTTTTCTTATTTATAATCGTTTTATCTAAATCCGCCTCCGCTTGACTGCTGTCTTGTGGAGCCGCTGTTTTGCTGAGTGTTACTCTGAGTGCTTGTACTTCCCCTGAAACCACCTGAAGATTCTGTTCTGGTGCTGTTCTGGTTTTGGTTGTATTGCTGCGTATTTCTGAAACCTCCGCTATTCTGATTATTCCGGTTTCCCTGATTGTTCTGAGAATTTCCGCCTGAATTTCTAAAGCCTCCGTTGTTCTGGTTGCTCTGTGGTCTCTGGTTGTTATTAGAATTGGTACTGCTCGAATTTCTAAATCCGTTATTACTGCTGTTGTTTCTTGTGCTGGTTCCTCTGTTATTATTGAAACCGCTATTATTATAATTACCTCCGTTGTTATTTGTACGTGTATTCTGGAATCCGTTATTAGGTCTCTGTGAAGTTACCATAGTTTTTCTTTCAACGTATACTTTTCTTCGGCTGTCCCCTGAATTATAGTAATAATAAGGAACCCCGTTATCATAATAATAATTAACATCATTTCTGTAGTAATAGCCGTCATTTCCATAATAACCGCCGTTTCCGTAATATCCGGAAGGAGCATAATAATATCCGTTGTTATAATACGGATCTCCGTAGCCTCCATTATTTGCATATCCGTCACTGTAAGCTAAACATGATGTTAAACTGCTGATAGCTACAATACTGAATGCTATTTTAAATAAATTTTTCATGACTTTATCACACTTTTTTCTTTTAAACTTTTTTTCCAATTGAGGTATCCTAAGATAGCCATTATAGTAAATACCAAATATTGAACCGAAGTGATACCAAGTTCCTTAAAAATCATCATAGGAATACAAATAAAATCTCCGATGATCCAGAAAATCCAGTTCTCAATGCGCTGTTTGGCCATAAACCACATACCTACTAAAAATATAGAAGTCGTAATAACATCAAGCCAGTTTGCCCAATCCAGATGATATAATCCTAAATTAGCTCCATCCATAGAAAATTTATTATCAATATAGGGCTTGTAATAGTAAATAAGGGTAACCAATGCCATGCTTAATAAAAAAAGAACTCCTGCGAATATTCTTTCTTTTTTTGTTGCCCAGCTTACCTCCACATGAATATGGTCTTCAGAGTTTTTTGACCACAGGATCCAGCCATAAACACTCATTGCAGTATAATACACATTGATCATACAGTCGCCGAGAAGACCAAAATTAAAAAGAATATAAACGTAGATCAGTGTGGAAATGATTCCGGTAGGGTATACCCAGATATTCTTTTTTATTGAAAAATAGACGCTCAAAATTCCGAAAAATGTACCGGTGGCTTCCAGCAGAATTTGTATGCTACTGTAGTTTTCATACGGTTTTACAAAAAGATCATATAAATTCATGCGATCAAAAATAAGCAAAAATTAGTACTTTTGAAAATAAATTAAATAATGTGTAAATCAGTTTTTTAAATATTTTTATTTAAAATAAATCACGAAAGTTTATTAATAAACGTTAAGGTTTGTAAAATTTTTATATTTTCGTAAATCTTTAATTAAATAAAAAAACATGTCTAAAATTTGGGTTAAGAAGCCAATGAGCGCTTATGAAGCTGATATCAAAAAGAGTCAGCTGAAACGCGTTCTGGGAAAATGGAGCCTTACTGCTATCGGAATCGGAGCAATCATTGGAGGAGGAATTTTTGTACTTACAGGAACAGGTGCTTATTATAATGCAGGGCCTGCACTGGCACTTTCATTTGTAATTGCAGGAATTGCCTGTGTATTTGCAGCACTTTGCTATGCTGAATTTGCATCTATACTTCCTGTAGAAGGTTCCGCTTATGCTTATGCTTATGGAACGGTAGGTGAAATTTTTGCGTGGATCATAGGCTGGGGGCTAATACTGGAATATGCTATGGGATCTATGACCGTCGCCGTATCCTGGTCGGGATATTTTGCCAAACTTCTCAAAATGTTTGGGCTGCATCTTCCGGCTTATCTTACCACAGATCCGCAAACCTATATTGCAGCAGGAAACTCAGGGTTTTCCATGAACCTGCCCGCATTTTTAATTGTTTTCTTTGTAATTTCTATCCTGGTAAGAGGAACCAAAGGTGCTGCTAAAGCCAATAACTTCATTGTAGTGCTTAAAGTTTCAGCTATTATTTTTGTAATCGTTGCAGGAGCATTTATTATTTTAAATTCAGCTGAGCCTTTTAAAAACTGGATTCCTTTCATTCCTGATCCAACCACTATTACCGAAAATGGAGTCTCGCATTCCGCCTACGGTGTTGCAGGGGTTGTTGCAGGGGCATCGGCTATTTTCTTTGCTTATGTAGGTTTCGATGCCGTTTCTACACAGGCAGGAGAAGCTATTAATCCTAAAAAAGATGTACCATTTGCGATCATCGCTTCACTGATTATCTGTACACTTTTATATATCCTTGTTTCTTTGGTATTAACAGGAATGATGCATTATACAGACTTTAATCCGTTGGGTAAATATCCGGATGCGATCAAAGCTCCTGTAGCATACGCGTTTGATATTGCCGGATATGCCTGGGCAGGATATATTATTACCATTGCAGCTACTGTAGGGTTAATCTCAGTATTGATGGTAATGATTATGGGACAGTCGAGAATCTTCTTGGGAATGTCTAAAGACGGATTGATTCCTGCTACCTTTTCAAAAGTAAACCCTAAAACAGGAGTGCCTACAAAGAATCTTCTTATTTTAGGAGTAGTAATTGCTATTGTTGCTTCCCTTACTCCAATCAATGATCTTGCACACATGACCAGCTTTGGGACATTGTTTGCATTTACAATGGTATGTGTAGCGGTTTGGGTACTTAGAGTGAAAGAACCTAATTTACAGAGAAACTTTAGAGTTCCTGCTTTACCGCTTATTGCTTGCTTAGGTATAGCGATCAATGTTTATCTGATCTTCAACCTGAGCAAAGAAGCACAGATGTATTCTTTTGCATGGCTGATCATCGGGTTTTTTGTGTATTTCCTGTACAGTAAAAAGCATTCTAAGCTTCAAAACGGAGGCTTTGGAGAGACTTTTAAAGCAGAACAGGAGCCTTTGGAAAAACCTGATTTAGATTAATAAAAAATATCAACTTAAAATCCACAGAATTCTGTGGATTTTTTATTTTTGTCTTTATGAAAAAAACTTTTTCCATTTTATTGGTATGCTTGGGAATATTTATGTTTTCTCAGCAAATAGAAAGCTTTACCACTATTTTAAATGACAAGATAAGCATAAGAGCTCTTGAATTTTATGATAATAAAGTCTGGTATACCGGAACAGATTCAAAGTTTGGCTTTGTTGATCTTAAAAACAACAAAGACCAAAAGCAGCTGGGTCTGTCGGATAAAAAGCTTCAGTTTAGAACGCTGGCACAGGATAAGAATTCTTTTTATGCTATTAATATTGAAAGTCCTGCCTATTTTTTTAAGATTGATAAAAAAGATCTGAAGTCAGAAATTGTGTTTACAGATACTGTGAAAACTGCTTTTTATGATGCTCTGCATTTTGTGAATCATCAGATGGCTTATACTTTCAGTGATGCAGATAAGGATAATCTGCTGAAGCTGGCTGTTTACAGTAATGGAAAATGGAGAATGTTCAAAAGTGATATAAAACTGAACAGCGGTGAAGCCGCATTTGCAGCAAGCAATACCAATATTGCCTCAACAAAAAAGTATCTGTGGATAGCAACAGGTGGAAAAGCATCACGAATTCTGAGAATGGATCTGAAAAAAGAAAGTATCCAGGTTTTCGAAACTCCTTTTATCCAGGGAGAATCTTCTCAGGGAATGTATTCAATAGATTTTTATGACGATAAATTTGGGATTGCAGTAGGCGGAGATTATACCAAGCAGGATGCAAATATCAATAATATTGCAACCACTAATGATGGCGGGGAAACCTGGAAGATTCAGGCTTCCGGAAGTAATGCAGGCTATACGACCTGTGTGAAAATTAAGCCAGGTTCAAAAGGTAGAGAGATAATTTCGGTAGGTGATAAACACATCAGCTATTCTTCTGATTTCGGGAAAACCTGGAAAAAGATTTCTGATGAGAAAGGATTTTTTGTCTGCCGCTGGATAGATGGTAATACCGTTGTTTTTGCAGGAAAAGACAGGATCTCAGTTATGAAATTAAAATTTTAAATCTCAGGAATAGAATTTATCATTATTTGAAGGATCCCAGCAGCGATCATATTTAGACTCATTATAAAATACGGCCTAATATATTTCATGGTTTAAAATTCATTCGTAATGGTTAATTTTGCAGGATGAAATTTATTTTATGTTAAATTTCATGATTCGATAATATTTTAAATTTTGAAATGAATTCTTTAATAGATAAGTATAATATTCCCGGGCCGCGTTACACGTCTTATCCCACTGTTCCTTATTGGGACGAATCTACATTTTCTCCTGAAAAGTGGAGGGAAAGTGTGATCAGGTCATTTCATGAAAGTAATGCAGAAGAGGGAATTTCTATTTATATTCACCTGCCTTTCTGCGAGGCATTATGTACCTTCTGCGCCTGCCACAAACGTATCACAAAACAGCACAGTGTTGAAATTCCATATCTGGAAAGTGTTTTGAAGGAATGGAAGCTTTATCTGGAGCTTTTTGAAGAAAGACCAAAGCTTAAAGAGCTTCACCTTGGAGGCGGTACTCCTACATTTTTTTCGCCAAAAAATTTAAAAACCTTATTGGAGGGAATCTTTGAAACCGTAGAAATTGCAGAACATCCTGAGTTTTCTTTTGAAGGACATCCGAATAATACAACAAGGGACCATCTTCAGACTTTATATGATCTTGGCTTCAGGAGAGTGAGTTTTGGAGTTCAAGATTACGATCCTAAAGTTCAAAAGGCAATCAACAGGATACAATCATTTGAAAATGTAAAAAATGTAACAGAATGGGCTAAGGAAATAGGTTACAGAGGGATCAGTCATGATCTGGTTTTCGGGCTTCCGCATCAGAGTTGGGATGCCATGGAGAATACCATCAGAAAAACAATGGAACTGAAGCCGGACAGGCTTGCATTCTATTCTTATGCACACGTTCCGTGGGTAAAAGGAGTAGGACAGAGAGGTTTCGATGAAAATGATCTACCTAGCGGTGAAGAAAAACGCCGTTTATATGAAGACGGAAAAAAGCTGCTTGAGGATTTAGGATATATAGAAGTGGGAATGGATCATTTTTCTCTTGAACATGATGACCTGTACCAATCCCTGATTCATAAAAAACTTCACAGGAACTTTATGGGCTATACTTCAAGCAATACCCAACTGATGGTAGGCCTTGGAATGTCTGCGATTTCAGATTCCTGGTATGCTTTTGCCCAGAATGTAAAGACAGTGGAAGAATACCAGAAGATTATTGAAGAAGGTAAAATTCCTGTGGTAAAAGGCCATATTCTTGATGAAGAAGATCTTACTGTAAGAAGACACATTTTGAATCTGATGTGTCAGCTTGAAACAACATTTACTGATAAAAATTCTTTCCCTGAACTGGAAAATGCATTTGAAATGCTGGAAGAAATGGAAAAAGATGAATTGGTGGAGATTTATGACAATCAAATCAAGATCACAGAAAAAGGAAGGGCATTTACGAGAAATGTAGCGATGGTTTTTGACCTCAGGATGATGAGAAACAAACCTGAGACGAGAATTTTCTCTATGACGATATAAAAAACAAAAGCGGTTCCATCAGAACCGCTTTTTTATTGAAGTAAAATTTCTATCATTTAATAATAAGTTTCTGACTGTAAGATTTCACATCTCCCGATTTGATGATCAGGTAATAAACTCCGGCAGGAATTCCTGTAATATCAACGCTGCCGTCATTTTCAATTTTTGCTTTCTCCAGGACTATTTTTCCTTCTGTACTGATAAGATCCGCAGTGTTGTTCATATCTTCCAGACCTTCAATGAATACCTTTTCAGAAGCGGGGTTGGGATGGATATACATAGAATTTAAGCGGTTTGTTTCATCTGTTGCGAGTGCTCCTGTTGTGATTTTAAATATCTTTCCGCTGTTTACTGCTGCTACAAACAATTCTTTCTGAGAATTCTGTCCGAAAGTAGAGAAACTGTTGCCTGTACTTGGAGAATTCCACACAATCGAATTATCCGGATTCATAATTCCGATCTGTTCAGAACAGTAATCTGCAAAGAAGTATTTTCCCTGAAGGGTAGGATACTGGCTTCCTCTATAAACATATCCGCCGGTTATAGAGCATTTTCCTCCGGAATGATCATAAACAGCAACCGGGAAAGTCATCGTGGACATAGGAGCACATCCTGCTGTATTGTAAGCATTATTGCCTTCATAGCATCGCCATCCGTAATTGATTCCGGCTTGGGTAACAGGCATTCTGTTGATCTCTTCTATGGCTCCCTGGCCTACATCAGCGATCATTACATTTCCTGTGTTGGTATCAAACGAAAATTTCCATGCGTTTCTAAGTCCATAGGCCCAGATTTCATCAGCTCCGGTCACTGAAGTTCCTGCAAAAGGATTTCCGGGTGGAATATTATACGGTCCTGTAGCATTCACATCTATCCTTAACATTTTTCCCAGAAGTGAATTTATATTTTGGGAATTGTTATTAGGATCTCCACCGCTTCCGCCATCTCCTGTAACGATCCAAAGATTTCCGTCGGGAGCAAAGTGAATGCTTCCTCCGTTATGATTGGCAAACGGTTTAGGAATATTCAGGAGGATTTTTTCAGAAGCAGAATCTGCAACGTCAGGATTGGCAGAACTCACAGAATATCTTGCTACAATGATATTTCCGGCGGTATTGTTATAATACACAAAGAAATATCCGTTGGTTGCGTACTGGGGATGAAATGCAAGGCCAAGAAGGCCTCTTTCCCCTCCGTAAAGAACTTTAGAGCTGATATTCAGAAAATCAGCGCTGTTGATCGTTCCGTTAGGCTGAACGATTTTGATGATCCCGTTCTGCTGTACAACGAAAAGACGGGTGTCATTGGCATTTGTAATTTCAACGGGGCTGGTGAACCCGGACGCAAATTCTACTAAATTAATGCTTTGAGAATTAACGATTAAAGAACAAAAAACACTTAGGGTAAAAAATAGTTTTTTCATAATATTTTGATATTTAGTGTATTGATAACTGAATGAAAATTTTATACCAATCGGAATTTGAAAATTTCATTACGATAAGGAAGAAAAATTATTAAATCTTAAATAGAAGTTAAAACCCCGATATATCTGAAAATAAACCGTTTCTGCTGTTAAAAAATTCATAAAATAATAATAAAATCATTATATTTGCCGACTTAATTTAACGTAGTTATAACAAAATGCAAGGAAAAGGACTTATTACAATTGTTGCTATTGTACTAGGGTTAATTTGCTTAAATGAGCTATTACCAACTTGGTACGCCAGCAAAATTGAAAGGCAGGCGACTGCTGTTGCAGGAGACAATCCGGAAAAGTATCAGAAAGAAATCGCAAGACTTTCTAAAGATACTTTGAACCTGGGATTCACAAAACTTTATTACACTAAAGCCAAAGACAAGGAAATGAAGCTTGGTCTTGACTTGAAGGGAGGGATCAACGTTCTTTTGGAAATCAACCAAAGAGACCTGGTAAATGATTTAACCAATTATTCTACCAATCCTGTTCTTATCGAAGCTTTAAACAAGACGGATGAAGTTCAGAAGAATTCTACAAAATCTTACATCGATAATTTCTTCGATCAGTTTGAAGCGATCAACAAAGCAAAAGGGACGAACCTTAAGCTTGCAGATCCTGAACTTTTCGGAAATACCAATTTATCGGAGATTAAGTATAATACGACTGATGAACAGGTAAAAAGCATCATCAAAAGAAGAATCGATCTTTCTGTAGGTACAGCTTTCGAGGTGATCAGAACCAGAATCGATAAGATGGGTGCGGTGCAGCCAAACGTTCAGAGAGTACCGGGTACGGCAAGAATTTCTGTTGAAATGCCTGGTATGAAAGATATCGACAAAGTGAAGAAAATGCTTCAGACTTCCGCAAAACTTCAGTTCTGGGAAGTACAGCAGGTTCCTGAAATAGCGCCATATTTCCAGACATTGACTACAATGGTGGGCATAAAAGGTGATTCTATGGGAGTTGCGAAGAACATCAATTTCATGAGTCTTTTAAACCTTGACAAATTAAGATCAAACGGTGTTGCAAGCGTAAAACTTTCAGATACTGCTGCTGTAAACAAAATTTTGAACAGCAAAGTAGGTCAGTCATTACGTCCGGCTAACATTAAATATACACAGTTTATGTGGGGTTACAAGCCTGAAGCTACAGATGCTGAAAGTTTAGTATTGTATGCGATCAGAGGTAACATCAACCAAAAAGCTCCGGTAGACGGTGCTGTTGAAACGGCTAGCATTGGCTATGATGAGCTAAGCAGAGTGGTAGTAGACATGCAGATGGATTCCAAAGGGGCTAAAGAATGGAAAACATTAACTGAAAGAAACGTAGGTAAGCCGGTAGCGGTAACATTGGATGGCAGAGTATATACAGCACCAAACGTTGTGAATGCTATTCCTAACGGTAGAACACAGATCTCAGGTAATTTTTCTCAGGAGGAAGCCAAGGAACTGGTAGACGTTTTAGGAGCAGGTAAATTACCAGCGGGTGCAAAAGTAGTTCAGGCTACAGTAGTAGGACCTTCATTAGGACAGGAGTCTATTAATGCAGGGGTTATTTCATTTGCTATCGCATTCCTGATTATTATTGTTTATATCATTTTCTATTACGGTGGTGCAGGTGTGTACGCTGTAATTGCGATGATCATCAACTTATTCTATATTTTCGGAATTATGGATTCCGGAGACTTTACATTAACGCTTCCTGGTATCGCGGGTATTGTTCTTACAATGGCAATGGCAGTCGATACGAACGTAATTATCTACGAAAGAACCAAAGAAGAATTATTTGCGGGCAAGAGCATTTTGGAAGCCTATAAAGATGGTTTTAAACATGCATTAAGCGCGATTGTTGATGGTCACTTAACGACATTATTAACGGCTGGTGTACTTTTCTTATTCGGAACAGGACCTATCAAAGGGTTTGCACTGACTTTAGGAATCGGTATTTTAATGACATTCTTTACTTCCGTATTGCTTTCCAGAGTAATGATCTTTACAAGATTGAATAAGGGAAAACATCTTTCTGTCTGGACTCCTCCAACGAAGAACCTATTCAGAAATACGTGGATTGATTTTATAGGAAAAAGAAAATATGCTTATATTATTTCTGGTATTTTAACAGTGATTTGTGTTGTATCTATCGCAATGAACGGATTCAAATACGGAATCGACTTTACAGGAGGTAGAAATTATGTGGTAAGATTTGATAAAGCCGTCAATGCTGAAGATATTGAACAGAATCTGGTAAAGGTATTCAAAACTGAAGATGGTAAAAATTCTTCTGTTGAAGCTAAAACTTTCGGAAATGACAGACAGCTTAAAATCTCTACAGATTATCTTATTGAAGATGAATCTTTAAAAGCTGACCAGACTGTAGAGCAAAAATTATATGAAGGATTAAAGGCTAGCTTACCTGCCAAGACTACATTGAATGATTTCAAATCTGCAGATAAAGAACATGCAGGAATTATCTCTTCTGAAAAAGTAGGTCCTACGGTAGCAGATGATATCAAAACTCACGGTATGCTTGCTGTAGCAGCAGCTTTGGCTGGTATCTTCATCTATATCTTGTTAAGATTTAGAAAATGGCAATTCTCATTGGGTGCTGTTGTGGCTTTATTCCATGATGCGGTAATTATTTTAGGAGCGTATTCATTGCTTCATAAATTTATGCCGTTCAATATGGAGATCAATCAGGATTTCGTTGCAGCAATCCTTACTGTACTAGGATACTCAATTAATGATACCGTTATTATCTTCGACAGAATTAGAGAGTATTTAAGAGAAAAGAAAGCTTTAACATTAGCTGGGTTATTTGATGACTCTATCTCAAGTACATTAGGTAGAACATTCAACACTTCATTTACAACGATCCTTGTGATCCTGGCAATCTTCATCTTTGGTGGGGACAACCTGAGAGGATTTATGTTTGCCATGCTGATCGGTATTGGATTTGGTACTTATTCATCAATCTTTATTGCATCGGCTATCGCTTACGATTTCCTTAAAAAAGGGAAAGAACAAGAGGTACACGGTAAGACAACAAGTACCAAAGAAGTGCTTGCTTCAAAATAATATCAACTACAATAAATAAGTAAGGGCCGTTTTCGAAAGAAACGGCCTTTTTTTGTGCAGATGGATTGTGGGATGCATGGTTTGAGATAAAAAGCTTTTGAGTTAAGGTTTTAAAAAAATTAATATTTAAAGTTCAAGGTTTAAATTTATATTTGCGTAGCCCAAATCTGAAACCTGATGGCTGAAATCTTTCATCTAAAATCTTGGATCTTGGCTCTTCCTTAAATTCACAATTTAGAACCATTTTATTTCAGATTTCATTAATTTTGCAGCACTATGGAAAATTCAAGGAAAAAAGCAGCTATCGGCTTTATATTTATTACTTTATTGATTGACATTACCGGATGGGGAATCATTATTCCTGTCGTTCCCAAATTAATTGAGGAGCTTATCCATGCCGATATCAGTGAGGCTGCAAAATATGGTGGCTGGCTTGGTTTTGCTTATGCATTTACTCAGTTTATCTTTTCGCCTGTTGTAGGAAATCTGAGTGACAAGTACGGAAGAAGACCTATTATCCTGATTTCCCTCTTTGGATTTGCGGTAGATTATATTTTTCTTGCCCTTGCGCCTACGATCTGGTGGCTTTTTCTGGGACGGGTTATTGCAGGAATCACAGGGGCCAGTGTAACAACAGCCAGTGCTTATATTGCTGATATTTCTACAGATGAAGACAGGGCTAAGAATTTTGGTCTTATCGGGGCTGCATTCGGTCTTGGATTCATTATTGGACCTGTATTAGGAGGAGTTCTTGGACATTATGGCGCCAGAGTGCCTTTCTATGCTGCGGCAGGTTTATGTCTTTTAAATTTCCTTTACGGTTATTTCGTTCTTCCTGAAAGTTTAGATAAAGATAAAAGAAGAGAATTCGACTGGAAACGGGCGAATCCCATAGGTTCATTTAAGTTTTTAGGTAAGCATCCGGAAATTTCAGGATTGATCTTTGCCCTTATTTTAATCTATATTGCGGGACATGCCGTGCAAAGCAACTGGAGTTTTTTCACCATGTACAAATTTAGCTGGACAGAAAGAATGGTTGGAATTTCATTAGGCGTGGTAGGACTTTTAGTCGGCCTAGTTCAGGGTGTTCTGATACGTTGGACAACTCCCAGGCTGGGCGAGGAGAAAAGTATTTATTACGGATTGGCCTTGTATGCATTAGGGATGTTGTTGTTTGCCTTTGCTACAGAAGGCTGGATGATGTTTGCGTTTTTAGTTCCTTACTGTTTGGGTGGAATCTGTGGACCGGCCTTGCAATCAGTAATTACTAAAAGTGTTCCTTCCAACGAACAGGGAGAGCTTCAGGGAGCGCTGACCAGCCTAATGAGTGCAACTTCTATTATAGGACCACCGTTGATGACCAACCTGTTTTACTTCTTTACCCATGATGAGGCACCGTTTGAATTTTCAGGGGCGCCGTTCTTTCTGGCATTTATCTTAATGGCGATAAGTGTGGTGATGACTTATTATGCTTTTCAGAAAAAAGAGAAAAAGCTGATCAAAAAGCTGTAAATCACACGGACAAATATTTTGTAAAAGAAGTAATGCAATAACCAATCTGAGCTAAGATCGAGATAAAGTAATGCTTAAATGTAATATTAACAAAAAACAGGGAAGCCCTACAGCTTCCCCATTTCTATTGAAAAATATAATAATGTGTCAGAATTTTTACGGATAAAGTGATTTTGTTCCGTTGCTTACGATATTGCTTCCCAATCCGGAAAATGATACGGAAAAATTGCTGCTGTTAAAGCTTAAAGAACCCGTAGGAGTACATAAGCCAAGCGCATATCTGCACTGCCCGTAAGCTCCTGTTCTCTTTGTGGTTTTGCTTTCGCTTTTTGCCTTGCCCAAACTGATACTTCCCCAGTCGCTTACATCAACATTGGAAACCGTAGACCCGGAATAATAAATAGTAATCTTGTATCCGATTTCCCCTCTTTTAGATCCCCACAACCATTTGGCTGTCCACCATTCCTTGAACCATTTTGAAGATACTTTAGCCTGAGCATCATAAGGAGAAACTTCAGTATTTCCTCTTGTATCCATCATGACAAGCCCTGCAAATACATTATCCCAAATAATGCCGGACTCATTATAAAAGCATAAAGATGTAAACTGTTGGCCTTTATGGTTCCATGAAATTTCAAGAACATCGGTACCGGCTTTGATCTGTTCGGAAGCAGCTTCTTTAAGTCCTTTTTGGGCCTCAGTCAATTGATCTCCCGAAAATAATACTCCGATTTTTCCTACTTTTACCGTTTCAGGAACAAGAATATTTCCTTCTGCTGTAAACTGCTCCCTGTCAGAAATTAAATTCTGGGAGATTTCAATACCTTTCTGTGTGGAAAGCTTTCCTAAAACATTGATCCCTGTGATCTGCAGGTCGTTTTTCAGGTATTGCTCAAGGTTTTTCTTAGAATCACTGATCTGGATCTGAATATTTTCCGGAACAGTCTGTAATCCAGGACTTATTTCCTTTTTCAGATCAGCAGTTGATACCTTAGAGACACTTGTTTCCTGCATGGTTTCATTGTTTTCATCCTGACAGGCAGTAAGCGTCAATACTGTTATGACAGCAAAAAGCTTAAAAGTAGTTACAAGTTTTTTCATGATAAAATATTTAATGGTTTTGTGTAATAAATATAATAAAATTAATATTATGTCTCGTTTTGTTGAATTAATTATTTATTAACTGAAAGTTGTAGTAGGTTTAAGACAAGAGTAAAAATGTCAATTATAAATTTTGCTTTGCAAGTCAAGGAAATCCTGAGCATCATCATCTACAGTTAAAAGCTTACACTTAAACATTCAAACTCTCAGATTCTCAAACTCTCAGACATGATCTTCCGCATCCCGTAACTCGCAAAACCTCTTCAAATCTTAAAATTTGTTTAAAATTTTACTTTCCTGTAAATAAATGTATAAACTTTCGTAATTTTACCGCATGGAATTAAGTATTGGAGAAATGGCACTGATCGCGGTGGCGATTGTTGTATTATTCGGTCCGGATAAGCTTCCTCAGATAGCGCGTGACTTAGGCTCAGGCGTGAGAAAAATGCGTGGCGCAGTGGAAGACATTAAAACTGAGATCATGAAGGAAACTGATAATCCTGTTTCTGAGATCAAGCGTGAAATAGAGAAGGTAAAAGATGCTGCAAAAGACTTCAATCCCATGAAGAATATTGAAAAGGATATCATCACAGAACCTTCCGCTACTAATGAACCTCCAAAACTAAAGCCTGCCGACGACGAAACCTACGAAGGGCCTGTAAGCAGATAATTCATGGAAGAAATCATTCAGGAAGATAAAAAGGTTTTTCTATACCTTAATAATTTGGGCGATACTTCCTTCGACCAGTTTTGGATGCTCATCTCCAGTACATGGATCTGGGTACCGCTTTACATCATATTTCTTTACTTTTTATACAAAAATTATAAGCTAAAATCCTTAATCTTTATCCTTGTATTCATTGCACTGGGAGCTACGGTTTCTGATCAGCTGGCTAGTGTTTTCAAATATGGAGTGGCCAGGCTCCGGCCCTGCCATGATCCCAGCTTAGAGCATTATATGAGGATAGTGAAGTGTGGCGGACAGTACGGGTTTTATTCTGCCCATGCTTCCAATACCTTCTTTCTGGCAGCTTATTTAAGTATTTTATTGAAAAAGAAGCTCAATTGGTTTCCATATGCTATATTTGTATGGGCTGTGATAGTTTCTTACAGCCGGATATATTTAGGAGTGCATTTCCCGATAGATATTTTGGTGGGGGCGTTTGTTGGATCTTTATTGGGAGTGATATTTGGGGTGCTCGCCAAAAAAGTCGTCAACAAACAAAATATAGCTTCATGAAAAAATCTTTATTACTGACAGCATTTATATGCTCCTCATTCAGTCTTTACGCACAGGATAAAAGTAAAGCCGAAGAATGCTTTAAAAAAGCCGATTACAAATGTGCAGAAGAACAATACAGTAAATTAGCAGAAAAAGAACAGATCCAGAAATTTCAGTCCGAATATTACAATAATCTTGGGACCGCCCAAAGAAGGCTGGGGAAGTCTGCGTTAGCTTTGAAATCTTATGAATCTGCTTTAAAAGCTAATCCTTTATCGGCTCCGGTATATGCCAATCTTGCATCGCTGAACAGCCAGAAAGGTAATAAGACCAAAGCATTGGAATACATTTCCACAGGTCTCAAAATAGATGCAGAAAACCCTGAATTTTATCTTACCCGTTCCAAGATCTATGACAGCCAGGGGAAAAAAGATCTTGCCCTGAATGATCTAAAACAGATCCTGACTTTCGCACCGGATAATATTTTTGCTAAAACGGGACTGGCCAATCTGAAGAAAAATAACGGCGATCTGGACGGTGCATTAAAAGATTATAATCAGCTGATCTCCGAAAAACCGGAATCACTGTTGTATAATGGCAGGGCAGATGTCTATTTCAAAATGAAAAAATCTAAAGAAGCTCTTACAGACGTCAATAAAGCCATTTCCATAGATCCGAAATTTTCTCATTCTTATGTAACCAAAGCATTGGTTTTATTTGATGCGGCAAAGCCTAAAGAAGCATGTGAAAATCTGGATAAAGCAGTAAGCTTGGGTTATGAGAAAGCTATTTTAGCAGATTATTATGCTAAATGTGTGAAAAAATAAATCTTATATAAAACCATTCTTTACGGGCGCGGCATGAAATGCCGCGCCCGTAAAGAATGGTTATCAGACAAAATAATAAAGAAGATAAATGTTAAACATTGTTCTTATAGAACCCGAAATACCCAATAATACGGGTAATATCGGACGGCTGTGTGTGGGTACAGAAAGTAAACTGCACCTGGTTCATCCGTTTGGATTTGTAATCAATGATAAGAATCTGAAAAGATCCGGTTTAGATTATTGGGTGCATCTTGACGTTACCGAATATGAAAATATTGAAGAGTGGATGAAAAATATTCCAGATCCGTCCCGTGTTTTTTTAATGAGTTCACATGCAGAAAAATCATACTTTGAAAATAATTTCCAGGATGGTGACTGGCTGGTTTTCGGTAAGGAAAGTGTGGGTTTGAGTAAAGAAATTTTAGAGCATTTTGAAAATCATCTGACCATTCCCATGTCAAAATTGATCCGAAGTTTCAATATTGCCAATTCCGTTGCTTTTGTAATTGGTGAAGCCAAAAGACAGATCAATTTACAAGTTAATTAAGCAGAGTTCTTTCTTAATACAGGACTTTTAATCATTATGATACGGCTTTCCCTGTAAGATCTGATCAGCACGATAAAGCTGTTCGACAATAAACAGACGGATCATCTGATGGGTAAAAGTCATTTTTGATAAAGACATTTTTTCATTGGCCCGGCTGTAGATCTCCTCAGAAAAACCATAAGCACCTCCGATAAGGATATGAACTTTTTTTACCGAAGAATTCATCCAGGTATCAATTTTCTGCGAGAATTCACGGCTGGTGAACTGCTTGCCTTTCTCGTCAAGGAGCACAACAAGATCATTTTTATCAATATAATTTAAGAAAAGCTTAGATTCTTCCTTCTTTAAAAGTTCAGGCGAGAGATTTTTCGCGTTTTTTACATCCGGGATTTCTGTGATTTCAAAATTCCAGTGCTTGGGAAGACGGGTAAGATAATAACTGATCAGGGATGTGATTTCCTTGTCATCTGTTTTGCCGATACAAAGTAAGCTGATTCGCATGTATAGAGGATTTCAAGAACAAAGATACCATTTTTTAATGCTAAAAAAGAAAAGGCTAATCTTAGAGTATTTAAGGTTCAGCCTTAGTTATTAAATCTTTAAATTTTTTAATTTTTTAATCTTTCCATTAGTTGCTTATTCTTTGTTCTTTAAACTTATTCCTGTATTGAACAGCATTAATCCGGTAGTTTAATGCCTAAACCTAGTGAAATCTACATTAGAAAGATTGACAACTTTCAGAACATCTATTACTTTTCAAATACTGTTTTCTTTCCGTAGATGAGGAGAGAATAGCTATTCTGTACAATTGATGCATATCAATCAATTTAAGCTTTATAACAGGATAAAGAAAATGTTTATATTTGTATATAAGACTTATGTGAAACAGTGGATTTTTTTCCTTTTAAGGAGATAAACAGCTGTTATTATTAAGGGAAATGCACCAAATAGATGAGTATAAAGGTTCCTAGATTTATCTTGAAGATTCAAGAGTTTTTTGACGGTATACATATTCCTGTTTTGGGAATATCGCTCTGGCAGATGTTTCAGATCTATATTTCCGGGATTTTCAAAGGGAATATCGGAAGAAAGGCGGCAGCTATTTCCTGGAGCTTTACCATCAGTTTGTTTCCTTTTCTGCTCTTTTTGCTTTCTGTTTTGCCGTATATGCCGCATTATGACAAGCTGCAGTTTTATATTTTTGAAGTTCTGATGCATAACGTTTTTCCTTCGAATATGGAAGGTGATGTAAGAGGATATATTGAAACCAATATCATCCCGAACATGAAAGGCATCAGTAACCTTACCATTGTTTTGGCATTGGTTTTTGCAACTAATGGAACTTTTTCGCTTATCAATGGGTTTAATGAAAATTCAGATGAAAAACTTAGTGATGTTAAAGAATTTATTCTTTCGTTTTTTATTACAATAGGCTTTATTACCATTGTTTTTTTGTCACTTTTCGGGGTATACTATGTAGAGGTTGTTATGAAACTTTTTACTCCGGCTTACGATATTTCCTGGCTTGTGAATAACCTTTCCAAAATCATCGGATTTGTATCTTTTCCGCTGTTTTATTTTATTCTTTTGACGCTTTTTTACTGGCTGGGAACGGTAAAAATCATCAGGTTCAGACAGGCGGTGCCGGGAGCTATTTTAACAACGGTCCTGTTTGTTCTTACCACCTTTATCTTCGCGATCTATGTAAAAGATATTGCCAGGTACAATGTCCTTTACGGATCTATCGGGAGTATGATCCTGCTGATGGTTTGGGTGAATGTGAATGTGTATCTTCTGTTGTTCGGAAACGAGCTTAATATGGCCCTCAGAAAACTCAGGATCGAAAAGCTGCTGTCTGATGAGATCAAAAGAGAAGCAGCTCACTATCACGCACAGGTGACAGAGCCTAATCTTGAAAGCGATGAAGAGCACAAAAGAAAGCTGGAAGAGGGAAAAGGTTAATTTTCCACAGCATTCATATCTTTTTTAGAACTTATACTCAATATTACAAACCCTAAAACTGCCGCTAAGAAAGAAGCGATCAGGATGGCAAATTTAGCTTCATCCTGAATTGGAATATCATCCTTAAAGGAAAGAAGCGCAATAAAAATGGACATAGTAAAACCTATTCCAGCCAGCAATCCGACACCAGCCATTTGTAGCCATGTACTGTTTTGAGGCAGTTCGCTGAGCTTTAATTTAATAGCGATAAAAGAAAATATGTTGATCCCGATCAGTTTCCCTAATATCAGCCCGCAGATAATTCCCAGACCTAATGTACTCGTCACTCCCGTTACCATTTCACTGGTAAAAGTAATATTGGTATTCGTTAAAGCAAATAGTGGCATGATCAGAAAGCTTACCGGAAAATGAAGCTGGTGTTCCAATTTTTCAAGAGGTGAAATTTCTACATCAGATACATTCGTAGGAATGGAAAAAGCAAGCAGAACTCCGGCTATCGTTGCATGAATCCCGGAATGATGCAGGAAATACCATAAAAATAACCCCGGAATAATATAAAAAATAATACGGGTAACTTTCAGAAAGTTTAAAAGAAACAGCAGTGCTGCCGTTCCAAACGAGAGTAGGAGATAGGTCCAGTGAATCTGTTCAGTATAAAAAATAGCGATCACCAGGATAGCACCCAGATCGTCCACAATAGCCAGTGCCGCAAGGAATATTTTAATCGAGTTGGGAATCTTTTTGCCCAGCATCGAAATGATGGCCAGTGAGAAAGCAATATCCGTAGCCATAGGAATTCCCCAACCGCTGCCATACTCTGTTCCGGAATTGAAGAAGGTATAGATCGCTGCAGGAACCAACATTCCTCCTACTGCTGCAAAAATAGGCAATGATGCATTTTTAAAGGAAGAAAGCTCGCCTTCCACCATTTCCCGCTTGATCTCAAGTCCTACAAGTAAAAAGAAAACGGCCATTAGCCCGTCATTGATCCATATGCTCACCGGATAGGTAAGGTGAAAAAGGTGAGTGCCCACTTCTTTGTCCAGAAAGTTCTGAAAACCTTCACCCGCAGACGAATTGGCGATTAATAATGAGACTAGCACACAGAAAATAAGTATAATTCCCGATGACTGATTGCTGCTGAAAAATTTTTTAAAATATAAAGATAAGTTCATGTCTATGATTGTAATCGTCTCACTCTTGAAACTCCGTCAATGTTTTTAAGTTTTTTAAATGTTTCTTCCAGCTGACTTTTGTTTTTAACTTCAAGATTGATGCTGCCTGTAAAAACACCGTTATTGGATTCTATGGACATACTTTTCATATCCATTCCCATGCTTCCGCTGATCACGGTTGTAATATCGTTGATCATTCCCATCCTGTCAAGACCTTCGATTTCAATCTTAACCCTGTTTTTAAAGCTTTCCGCATTCACCCATTTGGCAGGGATGACACGGTAATCGTACTGTGCCCTCAGGTTGATGGCGTTCGGGCAGTTGTCGCTATGAACTTTAATACCGTCAGAAATTGTGATAAATCCAAAAATTTTATCGCCGGGAATTACTGTACAGCATTTTGCATAGGTGTAGTTCAGTTTTTCTTCATCTTTCCCGAAAACGATCATATCAAGATTCTGTTCTTTCGGTTCTTCAAAATGAGTATTCTTTGCCGGAGATTTTCTGAATCTTGAAAGTAAATTATTAAATACGTTTTTACTCTCAATATATTTTCTCAGACTGCTGACATCCAGCTCATTGCTTTGGAATTTAAGGAACAGTTCCTGGGAAGATTTTAGATTGAAAAACTTCTGAAGTTTGTTAACCTCTTCATCATTAAAGTTGATCTTTGCATGGCGAAGCTTCCTTTGGAGAATTTCTTTTCCATCTTCCACCAGCTGGTTTTTCTGGGAGTTCAGGTAGCTTTTGATCTTGGATTTGGCCTTGGATGTCACTACAAATTCCAGCCAGTCCGATTTAGGTTTCTGGTTCTGCGAAGATAAAATGTCTATCTGGTCACCATTCTGAAGAACATAAGAGATAGGAACCAGCTTCCCGTTGATCTTTGCTCCAAGACATTTCATTCCAAGGTCGGAGTGAACGGCAAAAGCAAAATCCAAAGCTGTAGCATTCGTTGGAAGGATTTTAATTTCCCCTTTTGGAGTAAAAACAAATACTTCCTTAGAATATAAATTGAGTTTTATATTATCTAAAAGTTCAGATGTGGAAAGGTTTTGCTGCTGTTCAAGAATATCACGGATTTCAGTAACCCATCGTTCAAAATTCCGGTCATCAGAGCTCTGTTTGTAACCTTCTTTATATTTGTAGTGAGCGGCAACGCCTTTTTCGGCAATCTCGTCCATTCTTTCCGAACGGATCTGTACTTCTATCCACTTTCTGTCCGGTCCCAGAACGGTTAAATGGAGACTTTCGTACCCTGTAGAACGTGGCTGCGTGATCCAGTCCCTCATTCTTGAAGGATTACTGTGGTAAACATCCGTTACAATAGAGTAGATCTTCCAGGCCAGGAATTTTTCATTCTTTGCATCTGACTTATAAATGATCCTGATCGCATAGTTATCGAAAACTTCCTCAAAAGAAACTCCCTGTTTAAGCATTTTTCTGTAAATAGAAGAGATAGCCTTCGCACGGCCTTTGATCGTGAAATTTAACCCTTCTTCCTTTAATCTTTCCGAAGCTTCTTTCTTAAATTCTTCAATATATCTTTCACGGCTTTCTTTCGCCAGTTCCAGTTTTTCTGTGATTTCATTATAAACTTCAGGATTGTTATATTTCAGGGAAAGATCTTCCAGCTCCGATTTGATATTATACAGCCCCAAACGGTGCGCCATAGGTGCATAGATATAAACGGTTTCCGAAGCGATCTTTTTCTGCTTGTCCGGAGCCATGCTTTCCAGTGTCCGCATATTGTGAAGACGGTCAGCAATCTTGATGAGAATAACCCTGAAATCTTCAGACAGCGTCAGTAACAGTTTTCTGTAATTCTCAGACTGTACAGAAATGTTCTGGTGATTCATGATAGAGATCTTTGTGAGACCGTTCACAATATTGGCGATCTTCTCTCCAAAAATCTTTTTAAGATCTTCATAGGTATAGTCTGAATCCTCAATTACGTCATGCAGCAGGGCGCACGCAATAGAAGTGGCTCCCAAACCAATCTCTGTAGCTACAATTTTAGCAACAGCAATAGGATGATAGATGTAGGGTTCGCCGGATTTTCTCCTTTGATCTTTATGGGCATCCAATGCAATATCAAATGCCTTCCGGATGAGCTTGTTATTTTCCTCGTCCAGAGTCCTGTATGTATTCGAAATCAGATCCTTATACCGGGCAAGGATCTCTTTGTTTTCCTGTTCTAAATCGTAACTCATTTGTGCTAACGCCTATATTTAAACGAAAATACGAAATTTTTTAAACTTTTCCACCATAAAAAATCCGCAGATCATTCTGCGGATTTCCGGTTATTAGGTTTTGTGTTTTTCTGTCAGAATTTAACTTCTGAATCCATGCCGCTGCTTGATGCCTTTATTCTCACATCGGGGCTGTTATGGATCTCGGCTCTGTTTCTGGCATCAATAAATCGTTTAATGTGATCATAATGTGCCTCTCCAATACCCATATTCTCGAATAAATAGGTCTTCAGTACTGAATTTTGGCTGAAAATATTTCGGGCGCCATCAGTTTGGTTATTATCTTTTACCGCAACACTCGCCAGATACTGAGAGGTATCAGAGCCGGTATGGAGATATACTATGTAATCTGAATTTTCAAATCCTGAATTTTCCAGATCGGCTTCAAGCTTTTTGTAATCGCTGTGATGTGCAAATAATCCAGCTAATATATTTGACATAAGCAATAGTTTTAAAATTGTACTTAAAGATAATAAATATTTTTCAATATTATTGCTATTAATTTATTAAAATTTATAATTTATTATTTTATCTATAATGTAATGTTAAAATGTTTGAGAATGTCTATTGAACACCTGTTTGGTTTTGATGGGTATTCTGAATGTATTACAGGCTCTATTCATCTATAGCATCTGTGAAATTTTTGGGAATAAAAAAAACGGACCGAAGCCCGTTTCCATTGGATATTATTAAATTTTATATCCTTTCATTTTTAATTTCCTCCACAATTTCAGGATTCAATAATGTCGAAATATCTCCGAAATTACTGAAATCTCCTTCCGCAATCTTTCTCAGGATCCTACGCATAATTTTTCCCGAACGTGTTTTCGGCAGTCCTGAAACAAACTGTATCTTATCAAGCTTGGCAATCGGTCCTATCTGATCCGAGATAAGCTGATTGATTTCCTTCTTCAGATTTTCCTTGTCACGGCCTTCCCCGGTTTCTTTTAAGATCACAAAGCCATATAAAGCATTTCCTTTGATGTCATGAGGGTAGCCAACAATTGCAGATTCTGCAACGGCAGGATGTTCATTGATGCTGTCTTCGATAGGTGCTGTTCCTAAATTGTGCCCTGAAACAATAATCACATCATCTACACGGCCTGTAATCCTGTAATATCCTACTTCATCTCTCAATGCACCGTCACCTGTGAAATATTTCCCTGGGAAAGCACTGAAATAAGTTTCTTTATATCGTTGATGGTCGCCCCAGATCGTTCTTGCGATTCCCGGCCACGGAAAGCGGATGCAGAGATTTCCTGTCACCTGGTTTCCTGTAATTTCATTGCGTTTATCATCCATTAAGACAGGCTGGATTCCCGGAAGTGGAAGGGTAGCATAGGTAGGTTTGGTTGGAGTAACGAACGGAAGCGGTGAGATCATAATTCCTCCTGTTTCCGTCTGCCACCAGGTATCTACAATGGGACATTTTTTATTTCCTACATGATCATTGAACCAATGCCAGGCTTCATCATTGATAGGCTCGCCTACGGAACCGATCACCTTCAATGAGCTCAGGTCATGTTTATCTACCCATTCCGTGCTTTCTTTTGCTAATGAACGGATGGCGGTAGGAGCGGTATAGAACTGGGTGATCTTATGTTTTTCAATCACTTCCCAGAAACGGTCTGGTTCAGGATAGGTAGGAACACCTTCGAAAATAACGGTGGTTGCTCCGTTAAGAAGCGGTCCGTATAAAATGTACGAATGTCCTGTGATCCACCCGATATCTGCTGTACACCAATAAATATCATTTTCCTTATAATTAAATACATTTTTAAACGTATAAGCTGTGTACACCATGTAACCTGCGGAAGTATGAAGCATTCCTTTTGGTTTTCCCGTAGAGCCGGAAGTGTAAAGGATGAAAAGAGGGTCTTCAGCATCCATGATCACGGTAACGAAATCAGCGGAGGCTTTTTCGTACAGGTCAGTCATCCAATGGTCTCTGCCTTCTTTCATTATGATCTCGTTGTGTGTTCTTTTCACAACCAGAACGGATTCTACGCTTGGTGTTTTTTCCAGTGCTTCATCTACAATGCTTTTCAGATCTAAAACCTTGTTTCCCCTATAGCTGCCATCTGATGTGATAATCATCTTTGCATTACAGTCGTTGACTCTTGAAGCTACGGCAGAAGCAGAAAATCCGGCAAAAATAACGGAATGCACAGCACCTAATTTGGCACAGGCAAGCATGGTAATTGCCAATTCGGGGATCATAGGAAGATAAATACATACTCTGTCCCCTTTTTCAATGCCCATTTCGCGTAAAACGTTGGCTGTTTTGTTGACGCGGTTATATAGTTCGGTATAGGAAATATGTTGTGCTTCCTCTTTAGGGTCGTTAGGTTCCCAGATAATGGCAGTTTTATCGCCCCTTACGGCCAGATGCCTGTCTATACAGTTTTTGGTGATATTTAATTTAGCATTTTTAAACCATGTGATTTTGGCTTCGTTCATATCATACTTAACTACCTTGCTCCATCTCTGGTACCACACAAAATTTTGGTCAGCTATCTTATCCCAGAATTTTTTAGGATTTTTAATAGACTTTTTATACTCTTCAAAATAATGTGGCAGATCTTCAATTAAGTAATTTCTCATATCCCTTCGTTTTTTGAAATTTGAATTTTATTAATATTAAATATATGTTTAATTTATGGCTTAAGCCCTATAGTCATTGATTTTTTCCTGAATTTCCTCAATAATTTTTTCATCATCTATCGTAGATGGAACCTGAAAATCTTTCCCATCCAGCAATGTTCTGATCAATTTTCTTAAGATCTTTCCGGAACGCGTTTTGGGTAGACGTTTAACAACCATTGCATTTTTTAAAAAGGCCACAGCACCTATCTTTTCACGAACCATTCGGATAATGTCTTTTTCAATTTCTTCTTCAGTGATTGCTGCACCGTTTTTCAAAACAACCGTAGCGAATGGAACCTGTCCTTTCAGTTCATCATCGATTCCTACAACAGCGCATTCGGCAACATCGGGGTGCGACGAAACAATTTCCTCCATTTCTGATGTAGAAAGTCTGTGTCCGGCGACATTAATGACATCATCCACTCTTCCGGTAATGAAAATATAGCCGTCCTCATCCTGAATGGCACCGTCTCCAGAGAAATAATACCCTTTGTATTGAGAAAGATAGCTGTTCTGAAAACGCTCATTGTCATTCCAGATGCCTAGAAGTGCTCCCGGAGGAAGCGGAAGCTTGATAATTAAATAACCTTCCTGATGGGCGTCGAGTTCATATCCATTCTCATCAAATATCTTAATGTCATATCCGGGAATAGGTTTTCCGGCAGATGCTCTTTTAATTTGATAATCATCATTAAAGGTCATCAGTCCCAGCATTGGCCATCCGGATTCTGTCTGCCACCAATGGTCAATAGCGGGAACTCCGATGTGTTCTGCAAACCAGTCCAAAGTAGCTACATCGCATCTTTCGCCGGCCAGAAACTGTTTTTTAAAATGAGACAGATCATATTTTTTGACCAGTTCTCCGTTCGGGTCTTCTTTTTTGATAGCTCTGATGGCCGTAGGAGCTGTAAACATTGCAGAAACCTTATATTCTGAAATAATTCTCCAGAAGGTGCCTGCGTCAGGAGTCATAATGGGTTTCCCTTCAAAGATGATCGTTGTATTCCGGTTGATAAGCGGACCGTACACGCTAAAGCTATGTCCAACTGCCCAGCCGAAATCAGAGGCTGCCCAATAAGTTTCTCCAGGCTCAATACCATACACGTATTTCATGGAAAACTTCAACGCTGTTGCATAACCTCCGGTATCTCTTACAATTCCTTTTGGTTTTCCGGTAGTTCCAGAAGTGTAAAGCAGATACAGCGGATGGGTTGATTCTACGGAAATACAGTCTGCAGGCGCTGACTTTTGAACCAATTCTTCATAGTCAATCAGTCCTTCAAACATTTCATGCTGGTTGTCTACCAGTTTTCTGTTGTAAACAATGATGTTGTCCACTTTATCCTGTGCCAGTTCGATGGCCTTTTCCACAAGTAGTAAATAAGGAATTCTTCTTGCTATTTCTACACCGGCTGTAGCGGTAATCAGGGCTTTGGGCTTACAGTCATCAATTCTCACAACCAATTCGTGGGGAGCAAAACCTCCGAAAACCACATTGTGAATCACCCCGATTCTTGCACAGGCCAGCATCGCAAAAAGGGTCTGTGGGATCATCGGCATGTAAATAACGGCTGTATCGCCTTTTTTTAAACCTAATGAAACGAGTCCTCCGGCGAATTTTGACATTTCTTCTTTAGCCTGATTAAAAGTATAGGTCTTCTTCTGATCGGTAACGGGAGAATCGTAAATGATGGCGGTCTGATCTCCGAAACCGTCTTCAATGTGTTTATCAATGCATAGATAGCAAATATTGAGTTTTCCATCAGTATACCACTGTGGATAGTCATTTTTACCTTTTGAAAGAATCTGTTCCGGAAACTCAAACCACTGAATTTCCTTAGCTTGTTCCTTCCAGAAATTTTCTTTGTCTTCTATGCTGTGTTTAAAGAGATTATCTGCGTCCATATTAATTTTTGTGTCTTATGTTTTTGTTTTGCGGACAGACGAAGGGCTAGAGTTTTGTTTTCAATCTACTGTTTCATATTTCAGTTGTATGTCTGAATTTTCTATCCTTGGCAAGATTTTAAACCTTGCCCAAGATATCTATATCCCCAGTTTTTAACTTTAATCCAACACTCTGTCTGTAAGTCTGGTATCTGACGTCTAAAATCCTCTACCCAAACATCTCCTCAATCTGTTGCATCAGCTTCTTAATAGAGTAAGGTTTCGTTACATAAGCATCAGCGCCCATTTTCAGGCCTTTTTCAATGTCTTTAGGATTGTTTTTTGCGCTTAGAAAAATGACTTTTGTATCTTTCATTCTTTCATCTTCTTTGATGGCTTCCAAAGTGCTGTATCCGTCCAGATTGGGCATCATGATATCCAGAAGAATAACGTCCGGAACCATTGTTTTTAGGAAATCCAGGACTTCCGTTCCGTCTCTTGCGATGTAAACGTCGTAACCGTTTTTCTTAAAACTGTATTCCAGCGACATTAATATTTTGTGTTCGTCATCGGCAATAATGATCTTTCTCATAGATGGTTATTGGTTTTGTTCAACTTCATTTTTTGTTATGCTGTAAGGAATGCTTATCGTAAAAGTTACGCCCAGACCGCTGTTTTCCGCTTTTATTGTTCCGCTGTGTGCCTCTACAATTTTTTTTGAAATAGCCAGTCCGAGTCCGCTTCCTGTAGGTTTTAAAATATTTTGGTTTTTTGACTGGTAAAACTTATCGAAGATCATTTCCAGATCCTCTTCGGGAATACGTCTTCCCGTATTGAAAATGCTGATGTTGAGATAATTTTCTTTATCAGACAGTTTGGTCTGTATCGTTCCCTGATCATCGGTGAATTTTAAGGCATTCCCGAGAATATTCTGGAAAAGCTGGATCATTCTTGCTTCATCATATTCAAATACGGTTTGATTCAGGAGGTTGACTTCACTTAAATGAATATTTTTCTGCTGTATCAGATGGAGTAGAGGGTTTAAAGCTTTTTTGTAGGTTTCAAAGATATTGTTTTCTTTAATGTTCAAAGCTATTTCACCGTGTTCCAGTTTGTCCAGGTAGAGAATATCGTTGATGATCTCACTCAGCCTGTCAGATTCCGTGATGATATTGTTTAAAAACTCCTGTTTGATGTCCGGTGGGATATCATCATCATCCGCTAAAATTTCTCCCGCCGAACGAATGGCAGTGATCGGAGTTCTTAATTCGTGGGCTACGGAATCCAGGAAATCGTCTTTCTGACGGTCTTTAATGATCAGGCTTTCATTGGCGGTTCTCAGATCATTAGAAAGCTTCTGTAATTCTTCTGACTGTTCGGTGAGTTTTTTATTAAGGGTAATATTTTCTTTGGATTCTTCCAGGATGTTTAAAACTTCCTTTAAAGATATTTTATCTTCTTTGGTTACGCCTTCAATCAAAATTTTTGCAGATGCAGTCCCGATTCTTCCTGCGAGAAGGTTTTCAGAAAACTTGATAAATCTTGAATCCGCGGTTTCAGTTTTAGAATCTATATTATATTTCAAATTAAAAATTCTTAAGGCCTGTTCTGTTTTATTTTTGCCTAAAAATCTTTCCAGAATATTTTTAATATCTGAAACATAGGCCGTTCCGCGCCAGATAAAAGCATTCTCATGGTTTTGGATATACTTGTCGATATCCACGTATAATTCTGCGAAATTTCTTTCCCGATAATTCCCTTTAACGCTTACAGAAATAATGGTGAACAAAGCTGTATTGGTAAAAATAGACCAGAAGAAGATCTGTGGGATTCTGCTTAGAAAAGGAATATTAAAAAATGTGAACGCATCATACATTTCCCGGATAGCCCCTTTGAACTCCTGGTTATACGAGAAATAATATTGCGGAATAATCAGTCCGAAATAACAAATTGCTAATCCTGCCAGAAGACCTGCTACAGCACCTTTATAGCTTCCTCTTCTCCAGAATATCGCTCCGAAAAAAGAAGGGGCAAGCTGTGCAATGACAACAAATGAGATGAGTCCTACAGAATCCAGCGATGTTTTCAGGATGAAATATTTATAGAAAACAAAAGCCATGATGATCAGGGCGAAGATGCTGAATTTCCTGATATTCGTAATATTTCTTGTATTCTGAACCTCGTTGTCAGATTTGAACTTGCCCAACAAACCGTAAGGAATGATGAGGTTGTTGGAAAGCATGATGGATAAAGTAATGGCTGAAATAATGATCATGGAAATACATGAGCTCAGGCCGCCGAGGAATACAAAGACCGTAATTAAAGTATTGTCAAAATGCTGAGGAATCAGGATAGAATAGAACTCAGGATTTACCTTTTCTCCATCAAAAATAAGCCTTCCTCCCCAGGCAATCGGGAAGATAAATATAGTGAAAATCAATAAGTACAAAGGGAAAAACCAGATCGCTGTTCTGATGTGTTTTTCTTGCCTGTTCTCAATAATTGCGGTGTGAAACTGTCTTGGAAGAATGCAGATTGCCGTGGCAGAAATCATACATAAAACCATCCAGTTCATAGCGCCTTCAATTCCATTGAAAGTGTTTTTTTCTTTAAAATCTTCAAACTTGCTTGCCTTCTCATAGATATCTGAAAAGCCGTCAAATACGAAGTAAATGACAAATATGCCCAGAATAATAATGAAGAAAAGCTTTAAAAAACTTTCTAAAGCAATGGCAGAAATAATTCCCAAACGTTTCTCTGATGCATCCACATATCGGGTTCCGTAATATGAAGAAAAAAGAGCGATTAAAACAACTACAAACGTTGCATTGTCGGTCAAGATGTTATTGGACATCGAGGTCTCGGTAACCAAGTGAAAAGTCTCGGAAATGGCTTTGATCTGAAGTCCGATATAAGGGACGATGGCGAGCAGACAGACAATCGTAATGATCGCACTGAAGCTTCTGCTGTTACCGTACCGTAAAGAAATGAAATCGGCAAGACTGCTGATTTTGTTCACTCTGGAAATTCTTACGATTCTCGTGTTGATGTAGATCCATGCGGGAATAATCATGATCGGTCCTATGTAAATCGGCAGATAATTCAGTCCGCTGGTAGCCGCAACGCCGATGCTTCCGTAGTATGTCCAGGCTGTGCAGTACACGGCCAGAGACAATGCGTAGATGTAAGGATTATTGATCCATCGCTTGCTCTTCTTTTTCTCTGCCAGATGAGCAACCAGGAATAAGAGAGCGAGATAGATTAAAACAACAACAAATAACGCGAAACTACTCATCATACTTTTTTACGATTACAAAAGAGATAATGATGGAGATCATCCAGATTACGAACAGGTAGATCAGAATCATCGGGTAGCCGAAAACATCCTTTTCACTGTTGAAAAGCAGTGAAATAGGAATACTGAAAGCCATCATAAGTCCGATGCTCAGGATAATCAGTTTTTGTTCGTGTCTTTTCTTCATACATGATGATTGATAAAAGATAATTGATGAGTGTGGGTTACTCATCAATTATCATTAATCGGTTATTAAATTTTATCGTCCGAATATTCTCCTATCAGCGAATAGTACCCGAAAATAGCCATTCCGCCGGACACAATCGGCACTAGTATAAAAAGTATAATGATACCGAAAACCAGGTCTTCCTGTTTTCCCGAGGTTATTTTAGGGATTCCCATTACGGTAATTCCGAAGTATGCAACTACCAGTGCCACCAGGATCCATACAATGCCTAATATTTTTTTTAATCCGTTCATTTTAGTAGATTTAAAATTAATAAATTTCTGAGTGATTATCTCTATTAATCGTGGATATTGTTGTTCTTATTTTTAAGATAAATCAATCCGATGATTAAACAGACTCCAGCCACACCAATCGGATACCAAAGCCCTTCCAGATACCAGGTTGGATGTCCTGCATCTTTTCCCTGAGTGACCAGGTAGGTAGCCACGGCCGGAAGAAGTCCTCCGAATACTCCATTTCCAATGTGATAAGGCAGTGACATCGAGGTATAACGTATTCTTACTGGGAACATTTCAACAAGGAAGGCGGCAATCGGGCCGTAAACCATAGTTACAAAAATCACCTGAATGAAAACCAGAAATACCAGGTACCATCTTGTATCATTGCTCAGTGTAATCGATTTTGTGACTTTTGGCTCTTCCGCTTTTCCGTCTTTCATTACAGGACCGGCTGCAGACCAGTGTACGATGCTGTCTTTTTTAATGAAAGTTCCGTCTGTATAGGTAGTTTCTTTGTGAAATGTAATCAAGCTGTCCGATGCAATGTTTTTGTGAATGGCAGCGGTTCTTGTCTCTTTGATCCCGTCGTTTGCAACTGTTTTAGCTTCAATATTTACACTTTTGTACATACTGTCATAAATAGGTCTGTAAGCTAAAATAGCAATCAGCATACCGGCCATCATGATTGCTTTTCGCCCGATTTTATCTGAAAGCCAACCGAAAAACACGAAGAACGGTGTGCCCATTAATAAGGCAGTAGCCATTAAATAATCGACCTGCATCGAATCTATATTCATTACTTTCTGCAGGAAACTCATGGCGTAGAATTGCCCGGTATACCAGATAACACCCTGTCCCATCGCAGCGCCAAACAGTGCCAGTAAAACAAATTTGAAATTAAACTTGTTTCCGAAGCTTTCTTTTAAAGGATTTTTAGATGTTTTCCCTTCACTTTTGGCCTTTGCAAAAAGCGGAGATTCTTTCATGTTTTTTCTGATGAAATAAGACACACCCACCATTAAAATTGAAATCCAGAACGGAACTCTCCATCCCCAGGAGTCGAATTCTGCTGCAGATAGTGAATTTTTAGTAATTAAGATGACGATTAATGAAATGAAAAGTCCGGCAGTTGCTGTAGTCTGGATCCACGAAGTCCAGTAACCTCTTCTGTGAGGCTGTGCATATTCTGCAACATACGTCGCGGCACCTCCGTATTCACCTCCCAATGCCAAACCTTGTAAAAGTCTTAAGATTAAAACTAAAACCGGCGCCATGAAACCGATTGTTTCATATCCGGGAATGCATCCGATCAGGAAAGTGGAGAATCCCATAATCAGCAAAGTAACAAGAAAAGTGTACTTTCTTCCGATGATGTCTCCCAGTCTTCCGAAAAATAAAGCTCCGAAAGGTCTTACCACAAATCCGGCCGCAAAAGTAGCCAACGTAGATAAAAATGCTGCGGTAGGATTATCAGCAGGGAAAAATTTGGTCGCTAAAACGATCGCTAAACTTCCAAAAATATAAAAGTCATACCATTCTATCAGAGTACCGAGTGACGAAGCTGTGATCACACTCCAGATGGTGCGGTTCTTCTGCCGGTCGGTCATATTCTCGTAGTTTTCGTGGTGATTTTCGCTCATGTTGATTGATTTTGATGTTAATGGATTAAGATATTAAGTTCATCCGATGTTTAAAGGTAAATTTGAAACTGTACAATGAATTCGCCTTTTGAGGAAGGGCTTTCCGTAGGACTGGTATAAACCGGTCTTGTGGAATACTGGGTAGTAATTTTTGCGTGATGGCCGTCTATGAACCAGTTGGCACCCACATCAAACTGTGAAGACGACTTGTCGAATGCTTCAAAGTTTTTATGGGTATATGCTGCGAAAGGTTGTATCCTGATCTTTGGTTTTTCTGCCTGGTTAGGAAGAAGCAAGCCTGCCTGGGCATACACTACATTTCCTGTTCCTATCATCGGCTGTAGATTTCCGGGTCCTGCAATGGCTCTGTTTCCTGCAAAATTAGGATCATTGGCTGCAATATTCATTGTTCCAAGGTTTCTTATATAATTAGGGCCGAAATTGTAGTTATAATATCCAGCATAGGCAGAAACGGCCATTTTGTGTTTTGCATTTCCCAAAGGAATGTCTGCAAAAGCATCCACTGCCAGAAGTGTGATGTCGTGTTTTTCAATATTGGAATTGACTGATGTTCTTGTCCCGTCCGCCTGATGATAAAAACCTGCACCTACATTGAATACTTTCTTTGTTCCCAAATACGAGCCCACTTTGAAAGGAAGGGTATTGGACTCTTCATCCAGGAACTGATATTCTACATATCCTGCTTTTGAAAAGCTGGGATTTCCATTATTGTCAACGGCTGAAGCTCTTGAAGGATCTGTAACATTCACAGGAACCAGATCTGTTGCAAAAGGTTTATTTAAGCTGAAACGGTATTCCAGTTTGCCGTATTTTCCTTTAGCAAACATTCCGAGCTGTCTTGCAAATTGATCAGAGTTATCGATTAACGGCCATGAGAAAATAGGAGAGTCTACAGTAAGAAAATTCAGAGTTGAGGCCATGGTCATGCGGGAAAGTCCCATATAGTAATGAAGCCCAGCTCCTAAAGATAAACTGAATTTTCCGGCTTCTCCAGGTAAAATAACTGCATATTCATTCCATGCATCATGAAAAAACAGCTGTGGTTTCTTTCCATTTCCATGACCTCCTGTTCCAGTGGTGCCTGTAGCTCCTCCGTTGATGAAGGTTTGGTTATTGATCCCGAAATGGGCCAGGATCATGTATCTTTTGGAGATTTGCGCGTATACTAATGCACGTAATCTTCTATTTCCCAGACTCCAGGAATTGTCGGTGGCTTCTCCTGCTACCATACTTCCGGGGTTCATTTGGGTATTTCTGAGCCAGAATTGGTCCCATAATATGAATCTGATGTACTTATCTCCTTCCGGATTGAGGTTTAATTTTAATCCGCCTCCGTAATCAGGAGAACCCTGTGAATATAAAGAACCGCTTATTAAGGCTAATCCAATAAATGAAAGTAATTTCTTCATAAATTATCAATTTTTGGCGTTATTTTTTGTGAAAGCCAAATTGTAATTAATAATTTATTTACAAAAATTTAATATATATTATTGGTAATAGTATAGTTTTTCTGTGATGATCTGATTTTTATATGTGAGCTTCAGGTTTTGGACGAGGCTGATAGTCTAAGCTGTTTGATAATAAATGAGCATGGAAAGGGTTGTTGGTTGAATTTTGGCTAATGAGGGGCAGCTATCTGGTGGCTGAGGCTCTCGAAGCCACCACTGTCTTGCATCTTGGTTCTTGAATCTCCCTACTTCTTAAACCTTTCCCACTTAATCAGCATATACTTATCTGCAAACTGAGTGATAATGAGACCTGAGTTTTTGATGTTTCCTTCTTGGCTCATATATTCAATTAATTCGTTTTGCTTTAGAATTTTATAAACAGGATGGAATTCAGAATGAGGTGGCCTTGTGATGTTGTATTTCTTGATCCAAGAGCTGATTGTAACGTGAGAAACTCCAATGATTCTTTCTATTTCACGGAAGCTTAAGCCTTCAAGATAGAGCTGCAGTGCCTTGGTTACATAGTAGTCATCAATCTGTTTTCCCATTTTTTTGACGGTAAAATAATACCTGCAGTCTTTGCATAGAAAACGCTGTTTTTCGTTAATAATACCGCTTTTGACAATCTTATTGCCGCCGCATTTTGGACATTTATTTTCCATAGCTATATGTTTTTAGCAAATATATAATAATTTAGCAATATTCTATTTTAACACAAAGATAAAATTACCTGTATATTTTGTTAAATCAAAAAAAATATCTTTTTAATTTGGTTTTTAAAGTTATTATGTTTTAAATTTGCCAAAAAAATTAGATAAACAAATGGAAATAGAAATTTCCTCATGCGAACATCTCATGTATGTAAGTGAAATACAGCAGGAAATGTATGATTCAGCACAGCGCAGAGGAACGGGGATCGCAAAACGCTCCATCGAATACTTAACGAAAAAGATTTCAGAAGGCAATGCTGTGGTTGCAACTGAAAACGGCAAATGGGTGGGGTTTTGTTATATTGAGACCTGGTCACATGGCCAGTTTGTAGCGAACTCCGGACTTATTGTATCTCCGGATTACAGGAACAGAGGAGTGGCCACTTTAATTAAGAATAAAGTTTTCCAGTTATCTAGAGAAAAATATCCCAATGCAAAAGTATTTGGGTTAACCACAGGACTTGCCGTCATGAAGATCAATAGCGATCTTGGTTATAAGCCAGTAATTTATTCTGAGCTCACTCAGGATGAAGAATTCTGGAACGGGTGTAAGAACTGTGTGAACTATGAAATTTTAATAAAAAAGGAACGTAAAAACTGTTTGTGTACAGCGATGCTTTTCGTTCCTGAAAATAATAATAAAGTAAACGGGACTGAAATTCAGCAGTCCGAAATTGATGAGTACAATGGAGAAAAAGAAAGTCGTCTTAGCGTTTAGCGGAGGTTTGGATACCTCTTACTGTGCCAAATATCTTAGTGAAATACTGGGATATGAAGTGTATGCAGTGACTGTAAATACCGGTGGTTTTTCTAAAGAGGAAGAAAAAGAACTGGAGAAAAAAGCCTTCACTCTGGGGGTGAAAGAATACAGGTGCGTTGATGCTCAGGAGGATTATTATAATTCTTGCGTAAAGTATCTGATCTTCGGAAATGTGCTGAAAAACAATACGTACCCATTATCTGTGAGCGCTGAGCGTACGGTTCAGGCGCAGGAAATTGCAAAATATGCTATTGAAACCGGTGCAGATGCTATTGCTCACGGAAGTACAGGAGCTGGAAATGACCAGGTCCGTTTCGATTTGATTTTCCAGGTAATGTGTCCGGAAGTAGAGATCATTACGCCGATCCGTGATATGAGCCTGTCCCGTGAGGAAGAAATTGAGTTCCTGAAAAGCTATGGCTATGAAATGGAGTTCCAGAAAGCTCAGTATTCCGTAAATAAAGGGCTTTGGGGAACTTCAGTTGGAGGAAAAGAAACACTTACATCACGGAATTACCTTCCGGAAGAAGCTTTTCCATCACAAATCAAAGAAACCCAGCCTTCAGAATTGGAGATTGAGTTTAAAAATGGTGAGGTTGTAGCGGTAAACGGTGAAAATTTTAAACATCCCGTTTATGCTATCCAGAAAATTGAAGAACTGGCTTCAGCTTACGGAATTGGCCGTGATATTCATGTTGGAGATACCATTGTTGGAATTAAAGGAAGAGTAGGATTTGAGGCAGCGGCGGCATCAGTAATCATCAAAGCGCACCATTTACTGGAAAAACATACACTTTCAAAATATCAGCAGATGATGAAATCCCAGCTTTCCGACTGGTACGGGAATTGGCTTCATGAAGCACTTTTCCTAGATCCTGTGATGAGGAATATTGAGTCTTTCTTAGCGGATTCTCAGGCAACAGTCAGCGGGAAAGTATTTGTAACCTTGCATCCGTACAGGTTTGTTTTAAACGGAATTGAATCCAAGCACGATCTGATGTCCGATAAATTTGGAAGCTACGGTGAAGCGAACAGAGCCTGGACAGGAGAAGATGTAAAAGGATATACAAAAATTGTAAGCAATTCCTTAAACATTTACCACCAGATCAATTCAAAATAAAGAGTTTCAAAAGAGGGATTTAACCAATGATAGGATGAGCTCCTGTCAATCAAAAAAATCATATGAAAAAAGTAGGAATTGTAGGCGCCAACGGCTACACAGGAAGCGAATTGATCCGTGTGCTGGCTTTTCATCCCAATGTGACATTGAGTTTTTTATATAGCCGTTCCAATTCGGGGAAAAAAATTTCAGATTTGTACCCGGATTTAACGGCAGTTTGTGAGCAGGTTTTAACAGATAAACCTGAAGAAGTAGATATTTTATTTCTGTGTCTCCCTCATAAGGAAAGCCAGAACTGGCTTACTGTAAATCCGGTAAAAGATGAAACTTTAGTGATTGATCTTGGAAATGATTTCCGTTTGGACGGAGGTTTTGGAAACAGACAATTTATCTATGGACTTCCTGAAATCAACAAAAAAAATCTGGAAGGAGCAAAAAGTATTGCCAACCCCGGATGTTTTGCAACGGCGATTCAGTTGGCTCTTCTTCCGCTAGCAGAAAAAGGTTTGTTGAATGAAGTATACACAACAGGAATTACAGGTTCAACAGGTGCGGGACAATCTTTACAGGCAACGACTCATTTTACCTGGAGAAATGATAATATTTCAGCATACAAAACGCTGACACATCAGCATGTGGATGAGATTTTACAGCAGTTAGTTTTGTTTAATCATAACGATGTCAGTCTGAATTTTGTTCCGTGGAGAGGAGATTTTGCAAGAGGAATTTTTACAAGTTCTACAGTGAAAACGGATTTAATACTTTCAGATATCGTTCAGTTGTATCAGGATTTTTATGAAGAGGAGCCATTTGTAAAGGTAAGTGAAAATGCAATTGATCTAAAGCAGGTTGTCAATACCAATCGCTGTGTGATTCATATAGAAAAGAGTGGAAATGTAGCGGTTATTCACTCAGCGATTGACAATTTGTTGAAAGGAGCCTCCGGACAAGCGGTACAAAACATGAATATCGCGATGGGCTGGGAAGAAAGCCTGGGGTTGAATTTAAAACCGATAGCATTTTAAAAAAGTGAATAGTCAATAAGTCAATTGTGAATTGAAAAACCGAAATATTCGACTTAGGAAAATGGAGCGTTAAGAAAATTAATTCTATGAACGTTAAGAAAATTCTACTGTTTGAAGCGCGACAAAAATATTGAATCGAAAACAAATATTGAAATCGCGCAAGTTTTAGAATTTTTAGAGAATAGAAATAATTTTTAGCGGAAGTTTCCAGGTCTTGAACTTTTGTTTCTTTTGTTTCAAGACAAAAGAAAAATAAACAACAAAAAAATGAATTTATTCAACGTATATCCATTATTCAACATAAATCCGGTAAAAGCTCAGGGGTCTTTTCTTTGGGATGATAAAGGAGAAAAATATCTTGATTTTTATGGAGGTCACGCGGTGATTTCCATAGGACACAATCATCCTCATTATCAAACTCAATTGAAAAAGCAGCTGGAGAAAATATCTTTCTATTCAAACTCGGTTCAGAATGAATTACAGACTGAACTGGCTGATAAATTGGGCAAGCTTTCAGGCTATGAAGAGTACAATCTTTTTCTGTGTAATTCAGGAGCTGAAGCTAATGAAAACGCTTTGAAGCTGGCCTCTTTCCATAACGGGAAAAGTAAAGTGCTTTATTTCTCAGGATCATTTCACGGAAGAACTTCTGCGGCGGTTTCTGTGACAGATAATCCAAAGATTGTTGCTCCGGTTAATTTTTCTGAAAGATTCATTAAATCTGAATGGAATGATATCAAACAGCTTGAAGAGATCTTTGAAACACAGGGAAATGAAATTTCATCCGTCATTATTGAAGGAATTCAGGGGGTGGGTGGAATCATGATTCCTACTGCAGAATTCCTATCCAAAATTAAAGAACTGTGTGAAAAATATGACGTAGCACTGATTCTTGATGAAGTTCAGTCAGGGTACGGAAGAAGCGGGTATTTCTTTGCCCACCAGGAATTCGGAATTGAACCGGATATGGTCACTACCGCGAAAGGAATGGGAAATGGTTTTCCGATTGGGGGTGTTTTGATTCATCCAAAATTTCAGGCAACCAACGGTTTGCTTGGAACAACTTTCGGAGGAAATCACTTGGCTTGTGCAGCGGCGATTGCTGTTCTGGATGTTATGAAGGAGGAAGATCTTATAGCAAATGCTCAGGAAATGGGTGATTATATTGAAAACGAAATTAAAGACTTTCCACATATTAAATCCATCCGAAGGAAAGGATTAATGATTGGAGTAGAGTTAGATCAGGACTGTTCAGAAGTGAGGAAAAGCCTGTTGTACGATCATTACATTTTTACAGGAAATTCCAATGACAAAAATGTATTGAGGATCCTTCCGGCTCTTAACATCGGAAAAGAAGAGACAGATCTTTTTGTCGATGCCTTAAAAGTAGTTTTAGATAAGATTTAAACCACAAAAGGGCTAAGATTATCACAATTAATTTAAAAAATCATCAAATGAAAAAATTCACCTCTGTAAGTGATGTAAAAAACTTACAGGAAATTATAAAAAAAGCTTTACAGATTAAAGAAAATCCCAATTCCGAACCGGAAAAAGGAAAGGGGAAAACAATAGGCCTCGTGTTTTTAAATTCAAGTTTAAGAACACGTTTAAGCAGCCAGATTGCAGCTCAGAATTTAGGATTAAACGTCCTGACTTTGAATGCAGCCCAGGAAGCCTGGAATCTGGAATTTGCAGACGGAGCCGTAATGAATGGCGATACTGTTGAACATATTAAAGATGCGATAGAAGTATTAAACCAATACTGCGATATCATTGCTGTACGTTGTTTTGCAGGAATGAAATCTAAAGAAGACGATGTGAATGAAAGTATTCTAAGCCAGTTTGAACAACACGCCAAAGTGCCTGTGGTTTCTCTGGAATCTGCAACACGACACCCGCTTCAAAGTCTGGCAGACTGCATTACCATTACAGAAAACTGGAAAGAGGATCGTAAACCGAAAGTGGTTCTTACCTGGGCGCCACACATCAAACCGATTGCTCAGGCCGTTGGAAATTCTTTTGCAGAGTGGATGCAGGAAATGGATGTTGATTTTGTAATCGCCAATCCCGAAGGGTATGATCTGGATAAAAATTTCACGAAAGATACCAAAGTAATTCATGATCAGGATGAAGCTTTAAAAGATGCCGATTTTATCTATGTGAAAAACTGGTCCTCTTTTGATGACTACGCAGCCATGCCGGAAGTGAAAGAAAACTGGATGCTGACCGGAGAAAAACTGGAAAACACCAACCATGCAAAAGTAATGCACTGTCTTCCCGTCCGCCGTAATGTAGAGTTGAGTGATGAAGTAATGGACGGAGAAAACTCCATCATCTATCAGCAGGCCAAAAACCGAATTTTCTCTGCGCAAGCAGTTTTTTCAGAAATTTTGGATGAATTGAATTCTAAATAACGGAGTTTAATCCTTGTCAAGGATAAGAATGAAAAATCTCAAAAAAGATTTACAATGAAAGAAAAGCTATACATTATAAAAATCGGTGGCAATTTAATTGATGATGAGGAATTACTGAACGAATTTTTAGAGCAGTTTTCTGAAATTAAGGAAAAGAAAATTCTGGTTCACGGTGGCGGAAAATTAGCAACTACTTTAGCTGATAAATTGGGTGTCGAACAAAAAATGATCAACGGACGGAGAATCACAGATAAAGATACGCTGGATATTGTGGCAATGGTGTATGCGGGAGGAATCAATAAAAATATTGTGGCCAAACTTCAGCATAAAAAATGCAAAGCAATAGGTTTTTCCGGAGCTGATGCAAATTTAATTAAAGCCAGAAAAAGAGAGCATGCGGAAATAGATTTCGGCTTTGTAGGAGATATTGAGAAGAAAAGCGTGAACAGAAAATTGATCTCAAAATTAATTAAACTTAAGCTTGTTCCTGTTTTTTCAGCGATTACGCATGATAAAAAAGGAAATCTTTTTAATACAAATGCAGATACGATTGCTTCAGTAATTGCCCAGGCTTTATCATCAAAATATGATGTGGAATTACTGTATTGTTTTGATAAAGAAGGTGTTTTGGAAGACGTTGAAAATCCTAAATCTGTTATTGGAAATATTTCTGAAGAAGAATTCTCTGTATTAAAAGGAGCAGGAAAACTTCATAAGGGAATTCTGCCCAAACTTGAAAACGCTCTTGGGGCTGTAAAAAATAATGTAAACAAGGTATTCTTAATTAAAGAAACCCAATTAAAAAATCATATAGAAAACCATCATGGAGGAACTAAAATCTGTTTATAGTAAAGAAGAGCTGCTGACTCACGCGGTTGAATTGCTTAAAAAACTGATTGCAATTCCTTCATTCAGCAAAGATGAATACAATACGTCCGTAGAAATTGAGAATTTTTTTAAGAAACATCATATTCCTGCAAAACGTTTTAAAAACAACATTTGGGCAGTTAATAAAAACTTTGATGCATCTAAGCCGTCCATCTTGCTGAATACCCACCATGATACGGTAAAACCTAATAAAGCATATACATTAGATCCGTTTCTTCCGGTTGAGCAGGACGGAAAACTATATGGATTGGGAAGTAATGATGCAGGAGCTTCTCTGGTTTCCATGGCTCAGGTTTTTTTACATTTTTATGAGAAAGAAAATTTAAAATATAATTTAGTTATTGCTTTGACGGCTGAGGAGGAGATTTCAGGATTTGATGGAATTGAGGCTTTATTTCCACTGCTTCCGGACATCGAATTCGCCATTGTAGGAGAACCAACGCAGATGAATCTGGCGATCGCGGAAAAAGGCCTTTTGGTGATAGACGGGGAAATGAGAGGAACTCCTTCTCACGCTGCTCATCCGAATGGCGATAACTCCATTGTAAAATGTATGGAAGATCTTCAAAATATTCTGAACTTCAGATTTCCGAAGGTTTCCGATTATTTGGGTGAAGTTAAAGTTACCCTTTCCGGAATTCACGCAGGTGTTCAGCATAACGTAGTTCCGGAAGCCTGCACTTTTACTTTAGATGTAAGAGTTACCGATGAATATTCCAATAAGGAAGTTTTTGAGGTCATTCAGTCGCAGATGAAATCTTCATTAATGGCCAGGTCTTTCAGGTTAAATTCCTCAAAAATTGAAATGGATCACCCTTTTGTTCAGGCAGGTCTTGAAATCGGAAGGACAACTTACGGTTCACCAACATCATCCGATCAGGCGATTATTCCGTGTACATCCGTAAAAATTGGCCCTGGTGATAGTAGGCGCTCTCATACAGCAGATGAATACATCTATATAAAAGAGATTGAAGAAGGAATCGAGATCTATATAAGGATCTTAGAAAAAGTTTTGTAAGGAGAAGTTAGATGTTAGATATTAGAAGTTAGAAATTTACAATATGGTGTACTAACATCTAATATCTAATATCTAATATCTAAAAAAAATGTTTTAACCAGGCTCAGCAGGCAAAAAAGTCTAGTTTTTAATAAAGATTTATGCAAAAAGAAAATTAAAGACGAAGACTTTTGAATGTGGAGATGTTTTTTTATAGTTTAATAATAAGGATGCTCTGCTGGGCAGGTTGAAACAAATTAAATTAAATATTGTAAAAAATATAGTATGAAAAAAATATGGCAGAAGGATGACCTGGCCACCAATATATTAGTCAATAAATTTACAGTCGGGAAAGATCTTGACTTTGATGAACGTTTAGCAAAATATGATGTTAAAGGTTCCATGGCACATTGCCAGATGTTGGCAGAAACCGGAATTATCTCAGGTGAAGAATCAGAACAGATGCTTTCTGTTTTAGCAGATATTTTAAAAGATATCGAAAACGGAACATTTGAGATCGATAAAGAAGCAGAGGATATCCATTCTCAGGTTGAAGCGATATTAATTGAAAAATTAGGCGATACCGGAAAGAAGATCCATACGGCAAGATCCAGAAATGATCAGGTTTTACTGGATATCAAGCTTTATCTGCTGGATGAGATCCGTGAAATTACATCTTTGACCGATGAGTTTTTTCAAATCTTAATTAAACTGGCTGATCAACACAAAGGTAAGTTGCTTCCTGGCTATACCCACCTTCAGATTGCAATGCCGTCTTCGTTTGGATTATGGTTTGGAGCCTATGCGGAAGCATTATTAGATGATGTTGAATTGTTGTTTTCGGTGAAGAATATCATCAATAAAAATCCTCTGGGTTCAGCGGCAGGATACGGTTCCTCTTTCCCGATTGATCGTGAAAGTACGACCTATAACTTAGGTTTTCAGTCGATGAACTATAATTCTGTATACGCACAGATGACCCGTGGAAAATCGGAAAAAATGCTGTCTATGGCAATGGCTACTTTAGGCGGAACGCTTGGGAAATTTGCCTATGACGTCTGCTTATATTTAAGCCAGAACTTTGATTTTATCAGTTTTCCAAAAGAATTTACAACGGGAAGCAGCATTATGCCACACAAAAAGAATCCGGATATCTTCGAACTGGTTCGTGCACGATGCAACAGAATTCAGTCTTTACCGAATGAACTTATATTATTAACGAATAATCTACCTTCCGGTTATCACAGAGACGTCCAGCTGACAAAAGAAATTCTTTTCCCGGCTATTGATTCCCTGAAAGAATGTCTGGAAATCTTAAATTACACCCTTCCGAATATTCAGGTAAAAGATGGAATTCTGGAAGATGAGAAATACAAATATCTTTTCAGTGTAGAGAAGATCAATGAAGAAGTGAAAAAAGGAAGTTCATTCCGTGATGCCTATGTAAAAGTAGGGCAGGAGATTGAAAATAATGAATTTGAATTTGAAGTTGGAAACCTCGATCATAGCCATCAGGGAAGCATAGGAAATCTGTGTCTGGATAAAATAGAATACCAGTTTAATAAACTGAAGAATAAGTTATTAGGTTGATTTTAAAAAGTAAACAAAGAAGCAAATCAATACTGTATTTCAAAAATTAAGCGAAGCGGCTTTGTTTATCTTAAAAAAAATAGAGCATTTTACTTATCCTTTGTTTAACGTTGTGATAAATTAAGAAAAGATTAATCTAAATCAATCTTAAACTTAGTGGATTTTTTTACTTCGTGAAGCACGATAGAGCTGTGGTACTGACCAATATTAGGTATATTTGAGATCACATTCACTGCAAAATCATTATAAGAATTAATGTCCTTTGCAATGATCTTAAGCATGTAGTCGTACTCGCCGGAAAGACTGATGATTTCCTGGACTTCATCATGTTTCATAATATTTTTCTCAAAGGTTTCCAGTACTTTCTGGGATTGCTCTTTAAGACGGACATTACAGTAGACCACGATATTCAGGCCCAGTTTTTCACGGTTTAAAAGACCAACGTATTTCTCAATAATGCCATGCTTCTCCAATTGTTTGATACGCTCATAAGTTGGAGTAAACGTAAGACCTATCCTTTCTGAGATTTCCTTCACAGATAATGTAGAGTCTTCCTGAATAATGCTGAGAATCATTTTGTCTTTTAAATCCATAGAATAGGTTTGAGATTTAACAAAAATATCAATTATAAATGAAAATAAGGAATGATTAAGAGGTTTTAATTTATTTTAAAATTTGGTTTTGTAAGTTCGTAAATTATTTGTATCTTTGCACCTAATGAATAAAAGAGTATTTATATCATTAGATTTACCGGGCGAAAGCGCCCTTTACGATATTTATTATTATTAGCGAAGATGTTGTCTTCGCTTTTTTTATGTTCAAAAATTAAGAATTATGTTTACGATTACAGAACTTAGCACCGAGAGAATCAACAGTATACTGACCGAAGCACTGGCTTTTGCCAACGGGAAAACTGCAAAAATTGAAGGAGAAATTTTCTGCTCAAACCTTTTCTTTGAAGACAGTACAAGAACAAAGACAAGCTTTGATATCGCGGAAAGAAAACTGGGCCTGCAGGTAGTACCTTTTGATGCTTCCCACAGTTCTGTAAATAAAGGAGAGAGCCTTTATGATACCGTAAAAACCATCCAAAGCCTAGGCGTGAATCTGGTAGTTATCAGAGACAAGAAGGACCGGTATTTTGAAGAACTAAAAAACATCAATATCCCGGTGATCAACGGAGGAGACGGAACAGGAAACCATCCATCCCAGTGCATGCTGGATCTGATGACCATCTTTCAGGAATTTGGAAAATTCGAAGGTCTGAAAATAGGAATCGTTGGAGATGTAAAGCACAGTCGTGTGGCCAATTCCAATGCAGAAGCATTAAGAAGATTAGGCGCTAAAGTATATTTCTCCGGACCTGAAGACTGGTTTGATGAAGGAGCTTTAATTAATGGAACTTATTTGCCGGTTGATCAGCTAATATCTGAAGTGGATGTGCTGATGCTGCTAAGAATCCAGCATGAGAGACACGATGCGAAAATGAGTTACTCCGCTTCAGAGTATCATAGAAAATATGGTCTTACGAAAGAAAGAGAAAAGGCAATGAAAGAGGGCGCAATCATTATGCATCCCGCTCCTATCAACAGAGGTGTAGAGATTGATACAGACCTTGTAGAATGTGAACGTTCAAGAATTTTTAAGCAGATGCAGAACGGCGTGTTCGCAAGAATGGCGATCCTGAAGGAAGCACTGGAAAAAGAAGGGTATACCTTTAAAGTGGATTAAATAGAATAAAGAGTAAAGCAAAAAGAAAATAAAAACAGAACGAGGAAGTCTAACTTCTAACTTCTTAAATCTAATATCTAATTTTTAAAAATGAAGAAAAAATTAATACTGGAGTCCGGTGAAGTGTTTCATGGAGAAGGTTTCGGAGCAGAATTGGAAACTGCCGGAGAAGTAGTTTTCAATACCGGAATGACAGGCTATCAGGAGTTGATCTCCGATCCGTCATACTGCGGTCAGATTGTTTGCATGACCTATCCGCTTATCGGAAATTATGGTATTAACCGTGATGATTATGAAAGTATCGAGCCGGCTATTAAAGGACTTATCGTAAAAGAGCTTTGCGATCTTCCTTCCAATTTCCGTACCCAGATCACTTTAGATGAATTATTTAAAAAGAAAAATCTTTCTGGAATTTCTGGAATTGATACCAGAAGACTCACCAGAATTCTTCGTAATTCAGGAGTTGTGAAAGGCAAAATTGTAAACATTGAAACTGATGAAAACGAAGTTGTTGCAGAGTTAAAAGGTACCAGCTTCCCAACTAATCAGGTGGAAACCGTTTCTACAAAAACAGCTTACGCCAATCCGGGAAGAGGATTTAAGGTAGTGTTGGTAGATTTTGGTTCCAAGTTAGGAATTATCAGAGAGCTGTCTCAAAGAAACTGTGACATTACTGTAGTTTCCCACGATACAACAGCAGAAGAGATCTTATTAATGGATCCGGACGGAATTATGCTTTCAAACGGTCCCGGTGACCCTGAAGACAACCCGCAGGCACTAGAAATGATCCGCGGATTATTAGGAAAAGTTCCGATCTTTGGAATCTGCTTAGGACATCAGTTAATCGGTTTGGCTTGCGGTGCAAAAACATTCAAACTGAAGTTCGGCCACAGAGGAGGAAACCACCCTGTACTGGATCTTGAGAAAAACAAAGTATCCATCACTTCTCAAAACCATGGATATGCAGTAGATCAGGAAAGTCTTAAAGATACAGACCTTATAGAAACTCACATCGCCCTAAACGACAGAACCAACGAAGGTCTGAAACACAAGATCCATCCATGCTTCTCCGTTCAGTATCACCCGGAAGCAAGCCCAGGCCCTGAAGATGCAAATTATTTGTTTGATGAGTTCATTGATTTAATGTACCAATTTAAAAATGTAACAGTTTAACAATAATTAAATGATCAATTTCGAAAACAATCCTTTAATTGAAAAAACAGTGAAATTCTCTTTAGATATTATTGAGTTTTGCGAATTATTGGAACAACATAAGAAATTTGTCATTGCTAAACAGTTATTACGTTCAGGAACAAGTATCGGTGCGAATTCTTTTGAAGCGCAGAATCCTTATAGTAAAAAAGATTTTGTGAATAAAATAAAAATTGCAGCCAAAGAACTTGAAGAAACAAAATATTGGTTATATCTGTGTAAAAACTCCAAAAATTATCCCTTTGACGATAAGTTGGAAACGCAGATCATAGAAATCGGAAAAATTATTTATAAAATTTTAAGCACAAGTTTATCAAAGGAAAACGGTCTGTAAACATTGTTACACTGTTAGATTGATAAATTGTTACATTTTAAACTTATGAAAAGAAACGATATAAAAACAATTTTAGTAATCGGTTCAGGACCCATCATCATCGGGCAGGCAGCTGAATTTGATTACGCAGGAACGCAGGCTTGCCTGTCTTTGAGAGAAGAAGGCTACAAGGTGATTTTGATTAATTCAAACCCTGCAACCATTATGACGGATGTAGAAATCGCAGATAAAGTATATATCGAGCCGATTTCCCTTCAGTTTGTAAGTCACATCATCAGAAAAGAACGTCCGGACGCTTTGTTACCGACACTGGGAGGTCAGACAGGTCTGAATATGGCGGTAGAACTGGAAAAATCAGGAATTCTTGAAGAATGTAAAGTAGAAGTTTTGGGAACTACACTTTCTGCCATCAACAGAGCGGAGGACAGAGATCTTTTCCGTGAGCTGATGAGAGAACTGAATGAGCCGGTTCCGGAATCGGACATTGTGACTACGGTAGAAGGAGCGATCCGTTTTGCTGACGAGATCGGTTATCCGGTGATTGTTCGTCCTGCCTTCACGATGGGAGGAACTGGAGGCGGTATTGCTTCCACAGAGGCTGAGCTGAAAGAAATTGCGGAATTGGGACTGAAATATAGTCCTGTTACCCAGTGCCTTATCGAAAAATCAATTGCCGGTTTCAAAGAGATTGAATACGAAGTAATGCGTGATGCCAACGACAATGCGATTGTGGTTTGTAACATGGAAAATATAGATCCGGTAGGAGTTCACACAGGGGATTCTATCGTAGTAGCGCCTTCCCAGACACTTTCTGACAGAGAGTATCAGTTACTGAGAAACGCTTCCCTAAAAATCATCAGAGCCTTAGGAATTGAAGGAGGATGTAATGTACAGCTGGCTTTAGATCCGCATTCATTCAACTACTATATCATCGAGGTGAATCCTAGAGTTTCCCGTTCATCAGCATTGGCAAGTAAAGCGACAGGATATCCGATCGCAAAAATTGCTGCAAAAATTGCAGTAGGATTAACGCTTGACGAGATTATGAATCCGGTAACAGGAAAAACATACGCATGTTTTGAGCCGGCCCTTGACTATGTGGTAACGAAATTCCCGAGATTCCCGTTTGATAAATTCGAGACAGCAGACAGAAGACTGTCTACACAGATGAAAGCGACCGGAGAAGTAATGGCCATCGGGAGAAACTTCGAAGAATCATTACAGAAAGCCGTTCGTTCCTTAGAAACAGGCTTAAGACATCTAGGATTAAAAACAAAACAGGCTGCCGCTTTAACAGACGAAGATATCGAAAGAAGAATCAGGGTTTGTGACGATGAAAGACTGTTTATTATCTGTGATGCTTTAAGAAGAGGTTACGATTGGGAACAAATTGTAGAATGGAGTAAAATTGATAAATTCTTCATCTGGAAATTAAAGAAGCTTGTTGATTTTGAAAAAGAAATAGCTGCCCATCAATTCGACAAAGAAATTTTAGTTCAGGCTAAAAAATTAGGTTTCTCGGATCAGAATATCGCTCATTTATGGGGATCTTCCCAGAGGGAGGTATATAATTTCAGAAAAGAAAACGGGGTAATACCGGTTTACAAAATGGTAGACACGTGTGCAGCAGAATTTGAAAGTGAAACCCCTTATTTCTACGGAACCTATGAAGAAGAAAATGAAAGTGTGGTAACGGATAAGCAAAAGGTGGTCGTTCTGGGTTCAGGACCTATCAGAATCGGGCAGGGAGTTGAGTTCGACTATGCAACGGTTCATTCGGTTTGGGCGATCAAGGAGATGGGTTACGAAGCGATTATCATCAACAACAACCCGGAAACGGTTTCTACAGACTTCTCGATTTCAGATAAATTATACTTTGAGCCTTTAACGGAAGAAGACGTAATGAATATCATCGACCTTGAAAAACCGATGGGAGTGGTGGTTCAGTTCGGAGGTCAGACAGCGATCAACTTAGCAGATAAACTGGCAAGTTACGGTGTGAAAATTCTGGGAACTTCACTGGAAGATTTAGACCGAGCTGAAAACAGAGATAAATTTGAAAAGGCCCTTCAGGAAATGGGAATTCCACAGCCTTTAGGAAAAACGTCAACGTCAAAAGAAGAAGCCATTAAAATTGCCAGTGAGATCGGGTATCCGGTTTTGGTTCGTCCAAGTTATGTTTTGGGAGGTAGGGCAATGGAAATTGTGTATACCGAAAGCGAATTGGCTCACTACATGGAATTTGCGGTAGATGCCAGCCCGGAGCACCCGGTTTTGGTAGACCGTTATATTACAGGAAAAGAAGTTGAGGTTGATGCAATCTGCGACGGTGAAACGGTAATTATCCCTGGGATTATGGAACATATCGAAAGAGCAGGAGTTCACTCCGGGGATTCAATCGCTGTGTATCCGCCTCAGAATGTTTCGCAGCAGGAAATTGATACTCTGGTAGATTATACTCAGAGACTGGCTAAAGGATTGAATGTGATCGGTTTAATGAATATCCAGTACGTTCTTTTCGAAGGAAATGTATATGTGATTGAGGTGAACCCGCGTTCATCAAGAACAGTTCCTTTCTTATCTAAAATCACTGAAGTACCGATGGCTAACCTGGCAACAAAAGCAATTTTAGGTCAGAAACTGAAAGATTTAGGGTACAAAAATGGATTAGTTCCGAATAAAGAAGGAGTCTTTGTAAAAGTTCCTGTATTCTCTTTCTCAAAACTAACGAAAGTAGATATCTCTCTGGGACCGGAAATGAAGTCTACAGGAGAAGTAATGGGGAAAGATACAACATTGGAGAAAGCTCTTTACAAAGGACTGATCGCAGCAGGAAGAAAAGTTCCGATGCACGGTTCAATTTTGTTCACTGTTGCAGATAAACACAAGCAGGAAGCTGCAGATCTGGCGTCAAGATTCCATGAAGTTGGCTTCAGAATCTGGGCAACAGAAGGAACAGCTAAATTCTTTGAAGAAAAAGGAATACCTTGTAAAATCGGATACAAAATAGGAGAAGATGATGTGAACCTTATCGACCTGATCCAGAAAGGTAAAGTACAGTATGTAGTGAATACCATGACCAAAGGTAAACAGGTAGAGAGAGACGGATTCCAGATCAGAAGAATGAGTGTGGAGAACGGCGTTCCTTGTTTAACATCCATGGATACGGTAGAAGCTATCCTGAAAGTCATTGAAAGCATGAGTTTCAAAATGGAGACGATGTAATTTCGGATTCAAATGATATAATTTTAAACCCCGTGAGTTTTCTTGCGGGGTTTTTGTTTAATTTTGTGGATTTTTACAAACTTTAAATGCAGCACAGATGCTGGCTGCAATGATTAATGGCACTTTATAAAAGAGTAATACCAAGAAAATATGAACGAAATTTCGGACAAATTAAAATTAATTTTTAAACCCTTTTTGATTATTGCAATTTGTTTTATTGTAGGATATACTTTTTTGCATTGGATATTATTTATCAAAGCGGAAATTCCACTGAAAGAACAGATTGTAAGATTCTGGCTACCTTTTGGACTTCCCTTTATTCCAATATTAATTTGGTTGAGGCCAAAAATAAAGTTGTTGTATTTCAAAAATGAAAATGCTTCATTTTTATACCAGTTTATTGCTTGCGTCGCTATAGCAATTCCTACCATAATTGCTCAGGAATATTTAGTAACTGCTATAGGTAAGCTTACAAAAGTTGAAAACATATCACAAATTGATAAGAGTGAAAAAACTAAATATTATTCTTTAAAGAATTACTATATCGACAAGAGACATATTGCTGTGCAAAATACAGTAACAGTAACCGGGAAAAATAATACAGATTTTAATATGTTGATCTATGTTGCGATGCCAATTTTAAAAAGCATTTCCGACACAGCAAAAGCAGAAAGTAAATTTTGGTTAGGAAAGCGATACAGTGAACGGATAAGCAACCGTCTTTCAGATCAGGAAAAAGAAACTAAATACAAAATTTTTGCAGAACAAAAACAAAAAGAATTTGAAAAAACTGACTTTAGTAAATTCAAGTATTTAGAAATAATAGGAAATACTGAAGATCATGATGAATTTAATAAAGCAATTTTAGATTTAGGAATGATCAATGGTGACGATCAGATAGTTTTTGAAGCTAAAAATGAGCCTTTTGAAAATAGAAACGGTAAAAAGTTTGAATGGATTTTTGGTTCGCTGGGAATTGGAATCTTAGTGTATTTTATACTTTTATTATTTTTTAAGTTTGATAAAAAACGATTGGAAAATTTTAAAAGAGGAAGGACTGAAAAAGATACAGATCTGAAAGAAATACTTGAATTTTTCGTTCCTAAAAAAGATTTTTTTATTACCCCAATAATTATTAACCTGAATTTACTGGTTTTTGTTGCAATGGTTATTGCTGGTTTTGGTCTTATATCTTTCAAAGCAGACAATTTATTAAGCTGGGGGGCTAATTACAGACCCATTACGACTGACGGGCAATGGTGGAGGCTTGTGACAAATACTTTTATGCATGGAGGGCTAATGCACATTTTAGCCAATATATATGGGCTTTTATTTGTAGGTATTTTCCTTGAACCGCTTTTGGGAAAGACAAAATATTTACTTGTTTATTTGATAACAGGGATATTAGCAAGTGCTGCCAGTATCTGGTGGTATCCTGCTGTAGTAAGTATTGGAGCTTCGGGTGCAATTTTTGGACTTTATGGTTTCTTTTTAGCAACCTTATTACTTAAAGTGTTCCCACCTGATTTTGGAAAAGCATTTTTATTAAGCACACTTGTTTTTGTTGGCTTTAATTTGCTTATGGGTTTTACTGGTGGTGTTGACAATGCTGCGCATATTGGAGGTCTCTTAAGTGGATTTATAATTGGAATTTTAATGTCAAGACAGCTTAAATTAAAAATTGATATGCAGAACGAAGAATAGTAGAAACAGCTACATCCATGGACACAGTAGAAGCTATCCTGAAAGTCATTGAAAGCATGAGTTTCAAAATGGAGACGATGTAATTTCGGATTCAAATGATATAATTTTAAACCCCGTGAGTTTTCTTGCGGGGTTTTTGTTTATTGAAAATTTAATTATCAGCTGATTACAGAAATTTGTATGAATTAGATGATGGTATAAGTGAAATGTGTACATTGCATATAGGTGAATAGTAGCGAAAATTTAATGACATTGAAAGTTTAGATTAATAAAATACCCTCCAAATGATAAACATCAAATCCGGTTTCTTATATACTGTTTCATGTATTGGAATCCTTTTTTCCTGTACCTCTGCAAAGCATATTGTGGTAGAGCCAGATACGCATGTTATTCCTGAAAAAACAGATTCGCTCTATAAAGAAATCCAAAGGCTCGGTTTAGAATACACTCAAAAAAGTAATGTTCCCGGAGTAGCTGTTGCTGTGATTGAAAATGGAAAAGTTACATGGATACAATGCATTGGATATGCTGATGTAGTAAATAAAAAACCGGTAACAAACCAGACAATTTTTAACGTTGGCTCCGTTTCAAAGGTCGTCGCTGCGTGGGGATTCATGCAATTGACAGAAAAAAAACTGGTTGAATTGGATGATCCTGTAATCAATACTTAACCCGCTGGAAATTACCACAATCCTCATTTGATATTTCAAAAGTTACCCTTAGACGGATTCTAAGCCATACGGCTGGACTTTCCGTTCATGGATATGGAGGTTCTGAGCAGGGAGCTAAACTCTTATCATTAGAAGAATCTCTTTCAGGAAAAACAAAAAGAAACAAAGAAAGTGTAAGTCTGATCATGGAGTCCGGAACAAAATGGAAATATTCAGGTGGTGGTTACACGCTTGCGCAGCTCTTACTTGAAGAAAGAACCAAAGAAAACTTTGCTGAATACATGAGAAAAAATGTTTTTAAGCCTCTGGGATTAAATCATACTAATTATGAATGGACAGAAGAAATGAAAGCAAATTCCGCCACAGCTTATGATACATTGGGAAAACCTATAAAAAACAGAATATTTACCGAACAGGCTGCTGCAGGACTGCAAACAACAATTTTAGATTTTGCCCGTTTTGCTGAATTATCTATCACAGCCGATCCAAAAGAACTGAATAAAGTTTTAAAACCCCAAACGGTACGATTGATGGAACAACGTGTCCAGCCAGGTTCCAGTGAAGGAGAAAGCGGTCTCGGTTACCGGTTCTTTAACTTTGAAAATCTTCAGACTGTTGGCCATACAGGTGAAAACGATGGTTGGTGCGCTTCTATGTTTTTGCACATGCCTACTAAAAGCGGTTTAGTTATTCTTTGCAATGGCTCTAACTGGAAAGATGATATGAGAAATTCAATGTATGCTGCTTGGGCAAAATCAGTTTTAAGAAAACTCGGAAAATGATGATTTGATATGAGTAAAATTTAAGCCCTGTAATTTTCTTGCGTAGTTTTTTCATATAAAAATACTTGTCCGTTTTTCGGTTGCACAAAAACCGCATCTGTATTACTTTTGATAAAAAATTAAGATGACAGCAATTCAGAGATTCAGAGAACTGCATGAGCAGAATGATCCATTATTGATAGGAAACGTTTGGAATGTCCAGAGCGCTAAGGTTTATGAAAAACTGGGCTATAAAGCAGTGGCGACTTCAAGCTCGGCAGTAGCATTTAGCCTGGGATATGAAGACGGCGAAAACATAAGCTTTGATGAATATTTTTATATCATTGAAAGAATTTTAAAATCCATATCAATTCCATTATCCGTAGATCTGGAAGGCGGCTATGGAAAAACCACTGACGAGATAGTTTTAAACATTTCCAGACTGGCGAAGGCTGGTGTTGTCGGGATCAATATTGAAGACAGTGTCATTATTGAAGGTAGCAGAAAATTATTAAGTCCAGACGATTTTTTTAATAAATTAAATGCAGTTATTCAAAAGCTAAAAGAACAAAACATTGAGATTTTCGTCAATGTCAGAATAGATCCGTTTCTGCTCGGTGTAGACAATGCAGCAGAAGAAAGTTTGCACCGGATGAAAATCATAGAAAAAGTGGGAGCGGACGGGATCTTTGTTCCCTGTATCACTGAAGTACAGGATATTAAACGCCTTACCGATGCCGCAAAACTTCCGTTCAGTGTTATGGCTATGCCTGAACTTCCGGCTTTTATTACCCTGGAAAGGCTAGGCGTTAAAAGAATTTCATCCGGAAATTTCTTAAATGGCTATATTTATGGACAATTAGAAACTGCATTAAAAAACATCGGTGAAACCGGGAGCTTTTCCCCAATTTTTTAAACATGATAAAGCTTACAGAAGAAAGAATGTATCAGGCATCTTTAGAGAAAGATTCCTCATTTGAAGGCATTTACTGGATGGCTGTAAAAACTACGGGTATATTCTGCCGCCCAACCTGTACAGCCAGAAAGCCCAAAAGAGAAAATGTTGAATTCTTTATTAATACAGAAAAGGCGATAGAAAATGGCTACAGACCGTGTAAAATTTGCCGGCCACTCGAAAAACTGAATGAAACACCCCGATATATTCAGGATCTGATAGACGAACTTCAGCAGAATGAATCATTAAAAATCAAAGACGCAGACCTCCTGAAAAGAAACATAGAACCGGTAACCATCAGACGCTGGTTCCTGAAAAACCACCGAATGACCTTTCAGGCTTTTCAGAGAGAATTCAGAATGAATAAAGCATTTAAGAAAATAAAAAACGGCGGAAACATTATGGAAACAGCACTGGAATCAGGTTACGAAAGTTTAAGCGGCTTTAATGAACGCTTTAAAGATGTTATTGGTACAACACCCAAAAATACAATCCGCCGGAAAATCATTGACCTAAAAAGGCTGGAGACACCATTAGGACCCATGTTTGCCTGTTCATGCGAAGAAGGAATATGCCTGCTCGAATTTACAGACCGAAAAAATATAGACCGCCAGTTCAGCCAGCTGTCCAAAGTGATGAACGCAGAAATCGTTCAGGGTGAGAATAAACACTTTAAGCAGCTGGAAGATGAACTCAATGAATATTTTGAGGGAAAAAGAACGAAATTTGATGTACCGATTTATACCACCGGAACGGATTTTCAGAAAAAAGTCTGGAACCTTTTGACTGAAATACCCCTAGGAGAAACCCGGACGTACAAACAACAATCTGAGTTTTTGGGCAATCCTAAAGCCGTACGCGCTGTAGGAACGGCAAACGGGATTAATAAAATCGCAATCATCATTCCCTGTCACCGGGTAATAGGCTCAGATGGCGAACTGGTAGGGTATGCCGGAGGAATATGGAGAAAGCAAAAACTTCTGGAACTGGAAGGAGCTATCTTATTTTAAATAGCTCCGTTAATTCATTTTATAATAAGGCTCGGAAAAATATTTGCTGTGCTTAATGTACACTGTTTTTCTATCAGCATCGAAAATCCAGTTGAACCTCTTCAGCATATCTGCACCCAAATAATTAACTGTTTGTGTCTTACGTTTTCCTACAAAAAAGCCTGCTGGTACATCCTTCAGAACAGAATTACTTAGCTTAAAGAAAGGAAGAATTCCCTGCTTGGTTATGATACTTTCTCCTGAAGAATTCTTCATGGTTTTTTCCGAAGTTGTCTTTAAAAGCTTATCCAGCTCTTTTTCTTCTGCAAAAGCATTGCTGTAAAGAATAGCTCCGGAGAATCCGGACTGTAGCAGAAAATAGGCTTCCTGCTGTTGCTTACCATCAATGACATTATCTGCATTAATAAAAAACTGTCCATTCTCATGGAATAGCATAACGCCTTGATAACCATTTAAATCCGGTTCTTTGTCATAAATTTCAAACCTGTTGTTATCATAATCTATTTTAAAAGATTTTCCAGAGAACATTCCTGTTCCGATCTTTCCATCTGCTTCATGACCCGTCAGCTCATTATTAAAAAAACGGACATTATTTAAATTCATCTTCCCGATCTGTACTGTATTATCATTACTCACATCATCTTTATCAAAAGTAATATGATCTGCTTTGTGGTGTCTTTCCGGAGAAATTGATGCATCCTCCATGGCGATCTGGAACATCAGATCCAGAGAATCCTTCTTATTCACCAGGGTTTTGATGATAATATTATTGTGTTTTGTAATTCTGAACGGAATCGTCTGCTGTGCATTGATGGTGAAAAGACCTGCAGAAAGCAGTACGATAATGCTTGATTTTATGAACATTCTGATGTGATTATGGTTAAATTCCGGAATTTTAAAATTACCCATTATCTTTGGAACAGCAAAAACTAAAATCAGATGATTCAAAAAGTGATTAATAGCAGCTTTCATTGAAAAAAAATATCACGTGCAGTGGGAACAGCAAAAAGCATCAATAAAATTGCCATTCTGATAGCCTGTCACCGTGTTACCGGTTCAAATGGCGAGCGGGTTGGGTATGTTGGAGGAATCCGGAAAAAGCAAAAATTATTGGAATTAGAGGAGGTTATTTTATTTTGATTTTTGTAAATTTAGGCAAAAATTTACACGTGAAAAAGTTACTATTTGCACTTTGCATATCAGCTTCGGCTTTAAGTTTTGCTCAGGATTACTCAGTACCGGCAGCAAGTCCGCGTCAGAAGGTAGAACAGCAGTTTTCTATGTCCAAAATCAGCATTGATTATGGAAGACCGGGAGTGAAAGGACGTAAGATCTTCGGAGAACTGGTTCCCTACGGACAGGTTTGGAGAGCAGGCGCGAACTCATCTACAAAAATCACATTTGGACAGTCTGTTAACTTCGGCGGAAAAACAGTTCCTGCAGGAACATACGGGCTTTTTATTGTTCCTACGGAAAAAGAATGGAAAGTAATATTAAATAAAGATTTCCAGCAATGGGGCGCTTACACCTATGATCCAAAGCAGGATGTTGTAGATGTAACTGTACCGGTGAACAAACTGGCTGACAAGCAGGAGTGGTTTGAAATCACCTTGAACCCAACGGATGAAAACTCAGGAAACCTGGTGATTAAATGGGATATGGCTCAGGCAGAAGTTGCTTTAAAACCTGCAAAACCAGAGGCTGTTATCAAGATTGCAGATAAACTTAAAGAAATTAAGAAAATAGAAGCAGACGCTGCAAAAACAAAAAGTTAGGCAATGAAATTTTCAATTCAACCTGTTTTAGAAAATCAGGAATATAAATTAATCCCCTTAGAGCAAGGGGATTTTGAGTCTTTATATGAAGTAGCTTCCGATCCGAGAGTTTGGGAGCAGCATCCTAATAAAGAGCGATATCAAAGAGAGGTCTTTGAAAGCTTTTTCAGAGGAGCTATGGAAAGCGGAGGTGCTTTTAAAATAGTAGAAAAATCCTCCGGCGATATTTTGGGCAGTACACGTTTTTATAATTTTGATGAAAATGAGAGCCGCATTTTCATTGGCTATACTTTCTATGGAACAAAGTCGTGGGGAAAAGGGATCAATCCTAAAGTGAAAAAAATGATGCTTGATTATATCTTCCAATACGTAGACAAGGTACATTTCCATATTGGAAAAGAAAATTTCAGATCCCAGACTGCTTTGGAAAGAATTGGTGGCAAGAAGATCGCAGAAGAGGAAGTGGCTTATTTTGCAGAGCCTACAAGAACCAATTTTGTGTATGAAATCAAAAAAGAAAATCATTCATGAAAAAATACAAGATCCAAACATCACCGTTTGTAGTACCTACCACAGACGGAAAATTAATTGAAGAGCATTGGGGAAATTCTACAGGAAATTCAAATGTTTCCATTGCCCATATGGTAGCACCACCGGACTGGAGCGAACCGCATCAGACCCCGGATTTCGACGAGTTTACTCTTATTATTTCAGGGAAAAAGCAGTTTGAGATAGACGGAGAAATCATCATTCTTGAAAAAGGACAGAGTATTTTGATAGAAAAGGGAGCAAGAGTACGTTACAGCAATCCGTTTTCAGAATCTTGTGAATATATTGCCATCTGTCTTCCAGCGTTTTCGATGGAGCTGGTAAACAGGGAGGAAGAATAAATATAACAATATAGCAGTGTAACAGTGTACCAATCACTCGGTTCAATTATTGTTACACTGCTATACTGTTACATTAAAATAAATTTACTTAAGTATTTCTTTCAGGAATAGCAACGTATGATTCCAGGCTCTTTTGGCCATTACTTCATTATAATCTGGCGATTTCGGATCGGTAAACGTATGCTTCGAATGGGCATAAGTGATGATCTGCCAGTCTGCATTGCCTTCGTTCATCTCTTTGACTAAATTGTTATAATCTTCCGGGGTAACTCCTTGGTCATTTGCAGGATTTTCGACTAATATTTTTGCGGAAATCGGACCGTTTTTTCTGGTCTGATCTTTTCCTATACTTCCGTGAATGGAAACAACGCCCACTACCGGAAGACTTCCTCTCGCAGATTCCAAAGCTCCCGTTCCGCCAAAACAGTATCCGATCACGGCAATTTTATCAGCAATTGCTCCATTCTTTCTCAGTTGTTCTAAAGCCAGGGAAATCCGTTTTTGATAAGCATCATAATTCTGTTTATAATATCCGGAAGTTTTGCTGGCAGAAGCATTGTCAGCCGGAATATTTCCTTCACCGTAAATGTCAGCAATAAAGGCTATATAACCTTGCTTTTCAAGATCGGCAGCAGCAGTTTTAGCTTCATCGTCGATCCCTTTCCAGGCCGGCAGGATCAGGACACCCGGAAGTTTTTTTCCGGCATTCGAAGTGACTAATCCGTTGAGTTTCTGAGAACCGTCCTGATAGGAAACAGGTTTTAATTTTTGACTAAAAACGGTTCCTGCACTTATCATGCATGCTGTTAATAAAAGGTTGCGTATCATATTCTGCAATTTGGTAAATTGTTAAACAGATTTTGATTATGAGTTAATAAAAAATCCTCAACTAAATTACAGAAAATAACTTAGATGAGGATGAATCATTAAAAATCAAAAAAATGAAGATCTTTGATTTTTAATATGAATAGAAATACTTTAAATTAAAACTAACTTTATTTTGTTGAAAGGTATTTTAACGCTTCGTCGATAACTCTGTCTACGAATGTTGTAGGACTGTTTTTCATCTGCTGTAATTCCGCATCCGTAGGAGGAGTTACATAAATATCGGGTTTCACACCAATGCCTTCAATCACTGTTCCGCTAGCATCTTTCGCAGCCATCAGAGGCATATAGAATTCAAGAATACCGCCGGCAACAATATCTCTGGTTCCTCCGTTGAAATCATCAGGAGTTCCTAATCCGGCAGTGGCTCCCGCGCTGTAATCTCCCATTGAAATCACATGATTTCCCTGGCTTTTCAGCATTAATGTGGTCATTTCAGACATACTGGCACTTCCTTTATCTGTTAAAATGACGGTAGGGATATTTTTAGGAATTCCAAACAGGTGAGGCTTGGCTTGTACCGGCACCCATGGCGTATAATTGTACTGCCCGTTTCCTTCCTTGGTTCTCTGGTAATAGGCTATTGCATTTTTAGTGATAAAACGGTCCGAGAAAAAGCGTGCATCCACTATGTCCCCTCCGCCATTACTTCTTAAATCCAGAATGATTTTTTTAATATCTCCGTTACGAAGAGGGTTTAAGAACTTTTTATAAAAGGGAGCTCTTGTTAAGATCCCGTTGGCTGCCGTTTGAAATTGGGGTAAATTATATCCGTATTTTACGTGCCCATCCATTTTTTGAATAAACCACTGAAGATAAGGAAGAGTTTCATTCGTTAAAACAGGTGTATACGTTGATGAAAGATTGTATTTTACGAGATTATTGGACTGATTTAATGTCTGCTGAGTAAGGGTTAATAACTGATCTGATAAAATTTCACTGTTTTTAAATGTCTTAATCTGCTCGTTGAATGTTTTTATATCATTGGAATTTGGAAAAGTATTCCATTGATTTAAGATGTTGATTGTAAAATTCTTTACTTCATTTCGGGTAGTAACATTGGTAATGGCGTTAAGTTCGGCACTGCTCTCAATAATTGCAGGCGTCAGTACCAGAATATTACCAACATCGGGACTGAGATATTTGTCTAAAAGATTGATCTTTTGACTGGAAGTAAGACCGAAGCTTTTAAAGCTGAAATAATAAACTCCGGGACTTGCTTTTAAATTTCCTGCCAATAGAAAGTTGTTGCTTAATAGTGCGCCGTCTTCCAGCCTCTCCTTCATGTAAGCATATTTGTTGTCAAAAGGGTAAATATTCGGATCCTTGGTTTTCATACCTCCAAAGAATGTATAGGTAATAGAAATACCTGCATTGGTATAAGGCATTTTTATTTTCACAGAAAAATGACGGTCAATAATAGGATCTACAATTTCTGTAAAATATTGTTTCGCTTTTTCAGCATCGGCTTGATAATCAGTATCGGTGGCCCCAGATTTAGGGTTGTAGGACTTCAGAGCTTCAAACTTTGGATAGTATTCTTTGTAAATAGTATTCCAATCCATACCATCGGTTCTTTTTTGTTCATAAAAGTAATTGTAACGCTGGTCCATAACTTTCCAGAATACTTTGAAAAGATCGGCATAGGATTTTATATCACTGCTTATATATCTGGTGGTTTCGGTAATGGGCTCATTTTCTTCAAGACATGAATTAAATGTTCCTGTAGCTACAAAAAAAAGTAAGCCTAAAGTAATTAATTTCTTTTTCATAGGTATTTGAATGTATTAATTGAATTTATAGGATGCCCCCAAAGAGATCATATGAGATCTGATAGATGCTTTTTGATTTTTGTCTTCATTGTCTTTGTTGATATCCGAAAGCCCGTGCTGATAGGAATATGAACCATATACATTTAATTTTTTGAACGAATAGCCTAATTGTGCTTTCCCAACCAGGCCGTAGTTCCAGCGGTTCAGCTGATTTTCGTTTTTTTTGAAATCATAAGTATCAGATACTTCCGTATAATTGAAAGTCCCGTTTTCCTGTAATTCCCCAAATACCGGATATCTGCCTTCTCTTTTCATGCTGAGCCAGTAGTCAGAATACATTCCGCCTTCCACTTTAAGCCATACTCCTGTAGTTTCATGAGGATTGTTTAAGATATAGGCACCTACGGTCAGAGGAAGAGTCAGGAAGTTATTGGTGTATTGGGTATACCAGCCTGTACGGCTTCCCGTTCGTTTAAACTCATAGTTTTTCTGTTGGAAACCAACTCCGGTAGAAACGAAAAACGATTTCCAAATCATATATTCTCCGGATAAATTGACTCCAAAACCTGGGCGGCTTTCATATTTTGAATCCACAAGATTGGAAAGATCAGCATGTAATATGCTGGATGTATAGCCTGCATCAAGACCTATATTAAAATGATGCTGTGCAGAAATAGATATACTTGCAACTAAGAGGCCTAGGCTGGCAGCTCTGCATAACTTTTTGTTCATAAAGCGAATTATTTAAATTTTGCTGGAACTAAAATAACGAAAAATAACCAAAGTAAAGCCTTTTTTTTGGCTGTTAAGTTATTGATTATCTTTTTGTTATGCATTTTGGGTGTTGATTTTTTTTAATTAATTCATTGATAAGGGAAAAATATTTTATATTAATTTTTTGTGAAAATAAAAATCCTTAACCGATAAGTAAGGATTGGTAGAATATTATTAAAGTTGAAAATTTATTAAATATTTATGCCTAAACGATGAAGTTCTTCTTCTAAATTGGTGTCCGAATTAACCTGAATGGTAGTAAACCCTAAAATTTGCGCCATTTCGATATTTTTAGGATTATCATCGATGAAAACAGATTCATTGGCCTTAAGATTATATCTTTCCAGCAGAACATGCCAGATTTTCGGATCCGGTTTGATAAGTTTTTCCGTTCCCGAAACTACAATCTTTCCATTAAAAAGTTGGAAGAAGTCATAATTTTCCAAGGCGTAAGGGAAAGTTTCTTCAGACCAGTTCGTCAGTCCGTATAATTGATAATTTGTATTTCCTAAACGTCTTAAAATTTCTACGTTCTGAGGAATATCACTTTTCAGCATCACAGTCCAGTTATCATAATAAGCCCTGAGTTCCTTTTCCCATTCCGGAAATTTTTTCACCTGGATATCAGTGCCTTCTGCCAGGCTTCTTCCGCGGTCCTGCTCTTCATTCCATTCCGACTGGGCAATGTTTTCAAGAAAGTATTCCATTTTTACGTCATCATTGAAATAATCTTTGAAAAAATATCTTGGATTCCAATCCATTAATACGCCGCCAAAATCGAAGATGATATTCTTAATTTCCATATATGAATTTAACTTTTTTAATTTATTATTCTTTTTTTAACCACCCCGTCAAATTTTGATTTACCATTTCTCCAGAGAGGGGGAATGTGATTCTACAAATTAAAGTTGGCTTAACAGATTTTCTTCTTAACCTTGTGTGTACGTACTTATTTTTTATACGTCCAATGTATTTGTTAAAAATATTAGCGGTTACTCCGGTTTATAAAATTGATACTGCCCGTTTTCATAATATGCATTGATGTGCTGAAGACCATTGGTCAGGATAATTTCTTTCGCCCCGATAATGGAGTTGTACCGCGCCGTCTGTTCAAATGTTTTCTCTGTCAGCTTAATTTGTGGCGCCTTGCATTCAATCAGGATAATAGGTTCCGTTTTTTCGGTAACCAGCAGGTCAATTCTTTTGGTAAGACCGTTCAGCAGGATTTTTTTTTCAGTGATAATTGCCGACCGGGAATAAGCCTTTACGGTAAGATAATAGTGTACCCAATGCTGCCTCACCCATTCCTCGGGGGTGAGGAGAAGATAAGTTTTGCGGACCAAGTCATAAATAAAAAACTTATCTTTGTCTTTCTTGAATTTAAAATCAAAAGTTTCCTGAAAATTCAGTTTTGGAAGTTCCATTAATAAGATGAAAGAATTAGATTTAATCCTCAAAAATATTAAAAATAAAGAAGTTTTACCTATTTATTTTTTCCACGGAGAAGAACCTTACTTTATTGATGCTGCTGTAAAAGTACTTGAACACGACTTTCTGGAGGAAGATGAAAAAGCTTTTAACCAGACTGTAGTGTACGGAAAAGATACTTCCTATCAGGAAATCCTTTCCCTGGCAAGGCAGTTCCCGATGATGGGTGACAAGCAGATAATCATTGTAAAAGAAGCTCAGGATCTGAAGTTTAATGAAGAGGAAAACAGAGTGCTGGAAACCTATGTTGAAAATCCTGTACCGTCTACCGTATTGGTTTTTGCCCATAAGCATAAGAAACTGGACAGCAGAAAAAAAGCTACAAAAGCTTTGGACAAAGCAAAGGCCCTTTTCTTAAGTGAACCGGTGAGAGATACCAATCTTCCGAAATGGATTGCTGACGAATGCACACGCCTTAAAATTAAAACAGCTCCGAATATTTCTCATCTGCTTGCAGAATATCTCGGAAACGACCTTTCAAGAATTGCCAACGAACTGAATAAATTGAAGATCATCCTTAAAGAAGGTGAAATACTGGACGGGACGATCGTGGAAAACCATATCGGAATCAGTAAGGAATATAATGTTTTTGAGCTTCAGAAGGCTTTAGGAACAAAAAATACTGATGCAGCCTTCAGAATCGCTCATTTTATGGGTAAAAATCCAAAGAACAATCCTTTTGTTATGATGCTGGCAAGTCTTTACAGCTACTTTTCCAATGTGATTATTTACCAGACCATGGCAGGGCAACCTCCACAGGTTATTGCTTCACAAATGGGCGTTAATCCTTATTTTATTAAAGATTATGCAGAAAGTGCAAGACTGTATCCTTTAAAGCATGCGACAAGAGTCATTTCCATTTTAAGGGAATTTGATATGAAAGGAAAGGGACTTGGTGCTGTAAATATGGGCGAGACAGAACTGATCAAGGAACTGGTGTATAAGATTATCAATGTGGATAAATTTAAGATGAAGGTGTAATGAAGTAGAGTGGGAGAGTCAGGGAGTTTAGGATTGGAGAATAAGCGAACAATTTATCGACAGTTCACATATTTGATATTGACAAGTATCATTAAAAATACTTTAATAAAACATTAAAAATTACGAAATTAGCGGACTGAATTAAAATCTTTTTGAACAAAGTAAATTTATGGAACAAAATATTTTAGATTGTGTGATCGTTGGATCCGGACCTTCTGGTTTCACAGCGGCAATATATGCAGCAAGAGCAGACTTAAAACCTGAGCTTTATACAGGTTTGGAGCCGGGCGGACAATTAACAACAACTACGGAGGTGGATAACTTTCCAGGATATCCGGCAGGGATTACAGGACCTGAAATGATGATGGACCTGCAGAAGCAGGCAGAAAGATTCGACACTAAAGTTCATTATGAAATGATCACCAAAGCTGAATTCTCTAAGGAAAATGGTGGTGTTCACAAATTATATGCAGGAAATAAGGAGATCCTGGCTAAAACAGTGATTATCTCTACAGGAGCTACAGCCAAATATCTTGGTCTGGATGATGAGAAGAAATATGCAGGAGGCGGTGTTTCGGCATGTGCTACATGCGACGGTTTTTTCTACAGAGGAAAAGATGTGGTAGTGGTAGGAGCGGGAGATACAGCAGCTGAAGAAGCTACCTATCTTGCAAAACTTACCAGAAAGGTAACCATGCTGGTAAGAAAAGACGTTTTCAGAGCTTCTAAAGCAATGATCCACAGAGTGGAAAATACTCCGAATATTGAAGTAAAATTCAATCATGAGCTGATTGGTATTGAAGGTGAAAACAGCCTTGTAGAAAGAGCCCTGATCATCAACAACCAAACGCAGGAAACCTCTACGGTTGACGTAGAAGGTATTTTCATCGCTATCGGACACAAACCGAATACGGATATCTTCGCAGGACAGATCGACCTTGACGAAAACGGATATATCCTTACTGAAAAAGGATCTACAAGAACCAATCTTCCGGGAGTTTTTGCTGCAGGAGATGTTCAGGATCATATTTACAGACAGGCCATTACTGCTGCAGGAAGCGGATGTATGGCTGCGATGGATGCAGAAAAATATCTGGCTGAATTACATTAATATAATATTCAGTTTATTATCATAAAAAGCGTACCCGTGGGTGCGCTTTTTTTGTTTTATTTTATCTTCCTTTTAACCACAAAAGTCACAAAAGCTTATTAAAAATTCTATTTATTTTTAAGTTGAATATGTGTGAACTTAAGTTTATAAAAAAAATAAGATTTTTATTGAAAGATAATACATATTATATTCAATAGAGATGGGCTTTAGCCCGTTTAACGTATTGGAAATTCCGCTGGCTTTAGCCAAATCTAGACTCATGGGCTGTTCTTCGTGAAATATATAATTGTACTTACCGGAAAATTCCTAAATTTAAATCCCAATCAAAAAAAATAATATGCACAATAAAATCATAAAAATAAAACACATTACAGGAACTTACACCATTGAAATCCAGGATGGAAGGTTGAATGAAATGCAAAGCCAGCTGGACAAATGCCTGAACGATGAACAGGCGGCTATTGTAGTGAAGGGAGAAAATGGAGATCAATTTGTGTATCCGTCGGATCTTATAAAAAACAGTTTCATTGCCATAGTAGACAGGGAAGAGGTTAGAGTACCCTGAAAAAATAATTCCTCTGATTTTAAGTCTATTATTAAGTTTCATTAAAATTTCTCCCGGAAAAGTTTTGCAGAACTGTAAAATCGTTTTATATTTGCACCACTGAAAACAACGGTATAGCCGTTATTCAGGAGAGATGGCAGAGTGGTCGATTGCGATAGTCTTGAAAACTATTGACTGTAACAGGTCCGGGGGTTCGAATCCCTCTCTCTCCGCGAAATGCAAAGAAGAAATTCTTTACCAGCACAAAAAAATTAAATCCTGCGATTCAATGAATTGCAGGATTTTTTATTGGTTTTAAAAAAGAATATGCAGAATTACATCATGTGTCACTGATGTAATATCTAAAAAATATTATTTTAAAATAGATGTTCATTTGTATATAAATAAGTTTTGTAAATAAGATGATGGGGTGGTGTTTTATTTAATATAGAGCTCATAGTAAAGGTAGCCCCTTACTAGTAAAATATTCTTCTAAAGTGGTGTATAAACAATTGACATGGTTGCCCCCGCTTGTCTGTAGGTTCCACCTTTATCGCATTGAGTATAGGAATGAAACTGTTCTCCGGCATTTAATATGAAAACAGCCGTTAAATTAGTAAAGCCATGTCCAGCAATATAACTAGAGCCATAATGCTGAGTTCTTTTACTTCCATTTGTAGTAGAAACTCCCAAGGTAACACCCCTATACCGGCTGTTTTGTTGTGGTGTTCCTAGCGGAACACCCTCAAATCTAGCGGTAATTGTTATTGTATATAATCCGGTTTTTTTTGCCTGAAAAACTCCATTATCAATTCTGGTTAGATAATCATTATCAATCTGGTTGGTATTTTCAAACCATAGTACACTGTCTGAAGCGTCAGCTGCTTTTAATGATGATCCCGTTCTTGTAGCAATCAAAACACTTGTAGGTGTTTTTAAAGCTACTTTTTCAGCAACTCCGTTATTATCTAATGCGACCAACATATCAGTGGTATTTAGAGATGATGCAGGTACCTTTCTGAATCTTACATTCCCGTCTACATCCAGTTTTTCTGAAGGAGACATTGCATAATTTGCATTCGAATGGCCTATTCCCATATTTCCATATTCATTAATTAATACAGCTGGTCTATCGCTGGTAGAAAATGTAAGAGTAGAAGAATTGGATGATCCATTTCCCCAATAATTTGCTTTTATTCCTGCCAACGGATGATCTGCACCTGCAATCCTGCCATTAAAAGATATTTTTCCCAGCTCAGTGCCTGTAGACAAATTGTTAACACCTGATCTTTCCAAAGTTAGTAATGAAGAAGTGTTTACAGATTCTACTTTTAGCTGATTACTTCCCGCTGTAGAGCTTTCTTTTAAATGTAATCCGCTGTCAGGGGATGAAGTACCGATTCCTACCTTGCCATTATCTTTAATAACAAAATCAGTATTGGTAATCCTTGCAGCACCGGTAGAACTCTTGCCCAGCTTTACCATTGTACCGGCAGGATCATCAATAAAAGCATCCGCAGTCGGGTCTCCAATGGCTGTGTTCCCTGTATTTAGCTTTTGCCATTTGTTTAAGCTACCGTCAAAATAAAAATAACCGGAACTTGTGACATCAGCAGTCTGCCCTGCCGGAGCTGTGTCGGCGGCTGTTACATAAACCATTGCACCCGTTTGGCTGGCAGTATAGGTTTTCGCCCTGAGTTGTGCTCCTGTAATTCTTGGAGCGATAATTCCATCCATAATTTTGATTGAATTTGGTTTACCTACTACATCCAAGGTGGCCTGGGGATTTGGAGTATTAATTCCTATTTGAGAGTGAACTGACAGGTAACATAATATTCCGCCTAAAAATAAAATTTTTTTATTCATCATTGTTTGATTTATTTTTTATGTGCAAATGTAGAGATACAGACGGCAAACAAAGAAAAATCGTTACATCATAAATACATCATATATACACTTTTCATACAATGCATCTAACATATTCGCATGCTAAAATAAATTATGTTACAGTAAATCTGATAATCATTTCTTGAGGTTCTGATATAGACCTGACAAAACGCTACAAATAGATTTCGGTTTCCATGGTAGTTTTTCCGCAGCCGATGCTCAGCAGTGAACTGACAATTGATTTTTAAAAATAAGCACAAAGAATGACACGATATCATGGCGATTTCAATGCTTATCGTAAAGAGTAGGTGAGAACCTTTTTTCCACGAAGTGCAAGAAAAATTCTTTACAAAGCACAAAAAACAAACCCTGTATTCAAACGAATTACAGGATTTTTTGTTTTAAGGAATGCTTCAATTATTAATGATAGGTTTCCTTGGATGTTGTACCAGTTTACTTTTTGTTTTAACAGCTAATATGGCGATTGATAATGTAATATTTACAACTCCAAAAAAGTCTATAAGTATTAGGTCTTGACGGAGCTAAAATGGATTTATACCAAATCCTCAGAAGACAAAAACTGCTTTTACTATTTCGTTGCTTGCACAAGTTGAAAAATCACTGGTAAATAGAAAATTATCAGTTTGTATAAAATAGTGGCAGATTCTTCCTATTTAATTTTTCTATGATTTAGACCTGAATGAATAAATATTAATCAAACTAAGGTTCTGAATGAAAAGAACATTGATATAATGTGCATTGATGCATGTATGGTGTATATCTGATGCATGTATGATGTATATATTTGTTTATTTTTTTTCTGTAAAGATTATAATTTTGCGGCTCAATAATACTGAAGATGAAAAAAAAAGTTCTATTAACCGGAACCATTCTGGGTTCCTTACAAGTATTTTCCCAAGTGGGGATTAATACTTCAAGTCCCAAGGCCACATTAGACGTAGAAGGAAAAGCCTCTGTAGCCAATGTATTGGATGGTATAATTGCTCCGAGAATTACAGGAGCACAACTCAGGGCGAAAACCTATACTGCCAGCCAAACGGGTGCAATGGTTTATGTAACAGCCGCCGACACGGCTCCCGCAGGGCAGACCGTTGATGTCACAAGTTCCGGTTATTTTTATTTTGACGGGAGCTTAAACAAATGGCAAAAGCTAAATACAGGAAATGCGGCCATTGCAGATCCAACTCCGGATGCCTTTATTGATGACCCTGCCGGTACAATGGTAAAGCTTGGCAAGAGTTCTACCGGTGCTGCAAGGATTACCAATACCGATTTTGTTATTAAAGATGATGGAAAGGTGGGAATCGGTACGTCATCCCCTGACAGCGGATTACATTTAAAAGAAAGCTCTATAGTAGGAAGTAATCAATTAAAAGTAGAATCTGTAAACACTTTCTCATTACTAACTTTGGAAAGATCAGGTGTTAACAATTTGTCTACAGGCACAGAGCTGGGAAAAGTATCTTTTAATGGCAGGATTGCAGGTGCAGATCATCCGTTGGCAGGAATAAAAGCAAATTACTGGGGAACCGGATCAACCAATTCTTCTGCTCTTACATTTTCTACGAGCGATAGTCCGGCTATGGTAATTAATGAGTATGGAAATATGGGAATAGGCCGTTCGAATGCAAATTATGCGATGTCTCCTTCAGAAAAACTGGATGTGGATGGAAATGTAAGATTTAGAGGCGTTCCGGATGCTGCCAGTGTAGATTCTACAGAAAGAATAGTAGTATTGAAAAGTGATGGAACAGCAAAAAAGGTTCCTGTAGAAGCAGTGTATCCTACTGACAAATTTAGTTTGGATGATGTATTGGTTAATAAAGCAGGCGGCCCCATACATTATCATTTTGATTCTCCCACTATATCTAATGCTGGTATTGATTTGGGTACTTTTACGAGAGCTGTTACCATTCCTCCTTTTACTATTGGAAGAATAATATTGAACTATTCCATTCCCGCCGGTACTCATACGAGTGGCTGTGCGAATCCGGATAGAATAGATTACCTGGGGATCACTTTTTACAAAGATGGTGTAGAGCAGCAGGAAGGCTCCAGGAAAGTAGCAATCAAAGGTTTGGATTCAGGATCAAGAATGTCTACTATTAATGGTAATTTTTCTGAGGACATCACAAACAATACCTCATCCAATATGACTGTCACTTATAAATTATCAGGATATGTAGAAGGTGGCGGAGCTGGAACATGTATGATTGTTTATAATATGTGGGACGGAGGCGGCCAACCTAATTTCAACTGGGGACGAGGAACTATGACCGTCCAGATGTTTAAAAAACCTTTATAACAATATCTATTCTTAAACAATATATTTAATAAAAGTCTTGGTCCGTTTTCACAACTAGTGGAAACGGACTCTTTTTATAACCTTTCTAGACTTCCTCCGATACCATGTTTTAACTAAACCACTATGAACTTAGAGTCCGCAATTTAAAAGCATGATCAACAAACGGGAAAAATCCTTTTTATTTTCTCGAAAAGTGTCAGCATATCCTGCTATTCCAAAATTGAATAAGCAATTAAAAATTGAGATAAATTTTTAAGGCTTACTAATTAATCTGAATTCTGGATAAGGATTAAATTAAACATAAAGATAGACAGAGCCGTTTCACTTATTGGTAAGCAATACAGGGAAATGTATCGGTCTTACTTTGCTGAATGAAATGTCCTTGTTTTCTTTATTAAGATGTCAAAAATCTACTTTGTTTGCCTTTGCGATAAAAATACAATTTGTTTCAGGTATTTCTTATCCTGAAGTTAGGTTAATTAACTTTATTTCATGATTTCAACTTTAATTATGATTTGTTATTGATATGCAACAACTAAACACTAGAGGATGATTATGTCTTTTACTGACTCTTAAATCTCGTCAGTACTACTGTACAAGTCTATAGGGAACAGCTCATTAAATTATTTTCGTAATATATAGGAAAGAAAAATATCCTGATTATACTGGTAATTGGCAGAAACAAAACACAGGCTAAATTATTATATTGCCTTTATATTGGCTTATTAATTGATATTGAATTTTATCCAATTTTTAATTATTGATGAACAGATCGATCATAATTTTTATTTTCTTTTTAAATTGTTTTTTCTTTTTAAATGCGCAGGAAAGAAAAGATTCGCTTTATTATAAAATAGAAAAGTTTTCGGATAAAAGAAAAGTTACCAAATTCATTCATCGCTTCATATTTCGCAGGGAGGCGGATTCGGCATCTGTTAAAACACGAACTGAGAAACTTTTACAGGAAACTCATAAAGGAAAGCATATCAGAAATATCCGGATAGAAACAATTGACCCGTTTGGATATGGTTCAAAAGAAAAAAAAGAAAAATCCAGGTGGTATGATTGGTTCACAAATCATCTTCATGCCAATACGAGGACTTCTACGGTCAATAATTATTTGCTTTTTAAGGAAGGTGAAGAATATAATGCCCAGAAACTCTATGAATCTGAACGTTTGCTAAGAACAATGCCTTTTATAAACAGAGTGAATATCAGTGTTTCCGACAGTACTTCCGGCAAAGATTCTATTGATGTTGTCATAAAAGTTCTCGATTCCTGGAGTCTGAAGCCGAGAGTCAGTTATTCAGGAAGCAAAATTGGCCTGGGGGTTACCGAAGAAAATGTATTGGGATTAGGACATGAATTGAATTTACTTTATAGGAATGATTCCAAAGAAAAGCAAGATTATCTTTTAGGAAGCTACACTGCATATAACCTTTTGGGTTCTTATATCAACGCCCAGGTTTTAGGGGAACGGGATTTTCTGAAAAATGAAAGAATCAATTTCAATGTCAGAAGAGATTTCTTCTCACCCCTGACGAAATGGGCAGGCGGTTTTACTTTTGAATATTTTATGCGGAATGTTTCACTTCCGGTAGAAACGGGCACTACTTTTCCGGAAGTTCAAATTAAGGTGTACAGCCAGGATTTATGGGGTGGTTATCAAATTCCCGTTTCATCTGATTCAAAGGAAAAAGTCAACAGCAATATTGCATTGATAGGAAGATTTCAGAATTATCAATATAAAGACAGTCCGGGAATCAACCAGTATCAATATTTTAGTTCTTACAGCAGCTTTTTGATGTCTGCCGGATTTATTCACAGAAATTTTTCAGTTCAGAAGAATATTTTTCAATATGATCTGCCGGAGGATATTGCGTATGGTAATTCAATGAATCTTACAGCTGGAGTCTTATCAAGAAGTAATGATGTAATGCCCTATGTGGGAATTTCTGCATCGTATGGCAATTTTATAAAGATAGGTTATTTCAATGTGAAAGCTCAGTTTGGAAGATTTTTTAATGAAGACAGTCAAAACCGCGAGTCTTTCCGTTTGGATGGAACTTATTTTACTAATCTTATGGATTGGAAATTTGCCAAAGCAAGGCATTTCTTTTCTCCAACTTTAGCATTAGGGAATCCGCAGCATAATTATTCTTATAAAGACAGGATTAATCTTTCTTCTGCAGATGAATTTCCTGTTTACAATTCAGATTATATAGGAACTAAAAAATTGGTTTTGAGATACCAGCTTCAGCTTTTCGTAAATAAAACCTGGAAGAATTTTCATTTCAGTCCTTATCTAACTGCAGCAGTCGGCTGGTTAGGAATGCCAGACGATAAATTACTAAAAACAAAAACTAACACTAAAATAGGAATTGGTGTTTTGATAAATAACCCATATTTGGTTTTCAACAGAATTCAAATTTCTTTTACTTATTATCCCCGCGTTCCTTTCGATAATAATTCAGTTTTTGATTTTAACAGCAACCGGAACAATATTTTGCCGATAAACGACCTTGCAACAGAGATTCCGCATTTTGTGAATTTTGGAAATTGATGAGGTATAATAGATTGTAAAGTTTCTTGAGCCATTTCAAAAGTCCTTTGCTATAATTTTGTTTTAAATCTTTAGAAAAGTAATGGTAATTACAGGTGTGAGCCGTGAAACTATTGAATCTGTATTGAATGAACGTTAGGTAAGTTATATGTCCCGTTCGATGACAGGTCTCGGAAGTGTTTTTCATTAATTATTAAAATCAGTATTTAAAGTAAATTTTTCATAATAATTTACGATTTGATTAAAAATAATAATTTCTAATTTCTTATATTTGTATCGCGAAACCAAAGCTGTTATTTTGTAACTTTTATATTTACAATTGATTATGCGGTTGGGTGTTAATTCCTCAAGCTCTGAAGAAAAATCATATAGTTCCGTTAGAATTCTAATGGAACTACTTTTTTATATTGTTGCTGGTTGCATACATTCCAATGAGGAATCCACTGTGAATTAATATCGTCAAAAAATGGCCATCCAATTAAAAAATTGCTCAGGAGGATCAATAATAACCCTCGTTTCAAACAGAGACCAACAAAATATTAATATGATTATTAAATCAATAGTATAAAAATAATCATAAGAATTGAATATTAATTTTAAACATATAGTATCTCAGAAATCTATTTATATAGCAGTTCTGTCGACCTGTTTAATTGCCGCCGCCGCATTTGCCGTTCTGAGTGTTCTCATTACCCACGACAGCCGGAAAAATAATGAAGAATTTGCACGGAAAACATTTTTCAGGAAATACGAAACTATAGAGAAAGAATTCAGGAATATCGAAGATCATCAATATCTCCTCAGGATTCTGACCCAGAAAGACGGTCTGAAGAATTATAAAGAATATTCTTCCGTTCTAAACGACCTGAACCAAAGACGCAACCTGCTGCCTTACAGCTGGTATTCCTACTATAACCATATTTCCGGGAAATTTGAAAGCAGCAGTCCTCTATCTTACCTCTTCAGAAAAAAAGGGAAATATATAAAAATGGAGAATAGCGGTTCCGGACATTTCCGTGATTTTCTCACCACCCGTAAAGACAGTATGTATTGGGTAAGCTATGATTCTCTTGCGCTGCCCAATAAAGATATGCTGTATTACGGTTCTGCAGTGAGTCTTGATGACCTTCACGAATATTTCATTAATATAGATAAAACCCCGAACAATTATGCTTACGTTTTCACCAAAGAAGGGATCTGCATTACCCATCCTGAAAAGAAGTATCTAGGCAGGAATATTTTTGAGTTTACCAACATTAAGCCCAAAGATACCATAACCGGTACTACAAAATCAGGATATACAGAAGGAAGTACGGTTTCCGAATATCTGAACGTAGACGTAACCCGTTTCATAAAGCCGTTGAAGACCGATAACTTTGAAGGATACGCCGTCGTAAACCACGTCAATTTCCTGATCGATGAAAGCGTTAACAAAACAAAGGCCTACACCATCTATATCTTTCTGGCCGCTCTCTTCCTTATTGTAACTGTTTTTATACTGTTTCAGAGATCTACAGCGCTGGCGTACCGGGAAAAAGAAAAGATACAGTCCGAAAAAAATCTCCTGCTGGTTGAAAACGAAAAAATGCACAAAGCAGAAGCCCTGAATCAGCTTAGGCAGCTTAAAAATAACATCAATCCCCATTTCCTGTTCAATTCGCTGAATTCCCTTTATATGCTCATTGGGCTCAACAAAGAAAACGCACAGAAATTTACCATGAACCTTTCCAGAATTTACCGGTATCTCATTGTGCCTCCCAAAGAAAATATCGTTCCTGTTGCCCAGGAAATCAGTTTTATCCGGCAGTATATGGACCTTTTGAAAAGCAGATTTGATGAGGAAATTACTTTTAATTTCATCATCAAGGACTCTAAAAGCCTGGAAAAAAGGATACCTTACTTATCTCTTCAGATGGCCGTGGAAAATGCCATCAAACACAATATTGCTACCATAGATCATCCACTGGACATTATTATTACTGTTGAACACAATGGTGTCAGTATTAAAAATACATGGCAGCCAAAGACAGAAGAAAAGATTCAGGGCGAGAAATTTGGAATTGATTATTTGAATCAGGTTTATGATTATTTTAAAAATAATTCTGTTAATATTTCAGTAGATGGTGAATATTTCATATGCTTTTTACCCCTATTGGAATAAAAAATGAAATCCACTCACTCCCAAAAACACACCTTTCACTCCCTATTAATGTTGATATTATTTCTTTACCTATAGTTTTGCGGGCAGAAACATGGGATATCTAATAATTTGGAATGAATAGGACTATTTTAATGAAGAACTACAGGCTGGCACTGTATTTAGGACTCGCTTTAGCCTCACCGGCAGCACTTGCACAGAAAAAAGACACTTTAAAAACAGATAAGGAAAAATCAGAAAAGACAGATGCTTCATCAAAAAAAGCCAAGAAAATTGATGACCTGATTAAAAAAGGGACTTATAAAAAAGGTCTTTTGAATACCATTCAGGTAAAAACAGATGTTTACTTTGAAATTCCCGACAGTCTGATGGGACGTCAGTTTCTGGTAGTCAATAAACTGTCACAGGTTCCGATGCAGGTCAATGAAGCCGGCTTGAATAAAGGAATGAACTATGAAAACAAAGTCATTTCCTTTCACCGGGACGCCATAGCCAGAAAAGTTTGGGTGAAAACTGTGGTTCCACAGGTATCATCACCAAAAAACGATGCGATTACAAAATCTGTTAAAGATAACTTTTCAGAATCTGTGATTGAGGTTTTTGATATTGAAGCCCAAAACAGCGATTCTACCTCTGTAGCCATTAAAGTAAATAAAATCTTTGACGGAAATCAGAAAAGTTTCAACGACGTTCTGGCTAATGTGGGCCTTGGAGGATCCGTAAAATCAAACCTTTCCTACATAGAAAAAGTAAAAACCTTTCCTCAGAACCTTGTGGTGAAGTCTCAACTGACGACATCCGTAAACGAAGGAGGCGTGGATCTGCCGGTAACTCTTGGAGTAACTACCAATCTTGTTCTGCTTTCCAAAATACCAATGCAGCCGAGAACAGCTGATTCAAGAGTCGGGTTTTTCAGTGAAAAACACTGGACATTCAACGACCGTCAGCAGAAAATGGATGAAAAGCAGCTCATTACCAGATGGAGGCTTGAACCCAAAGACGAAGATAAAGAACGATACTTAAGAGGTGAGCTGGTAGAGCCTAAAAAACCGATTATTTATTACATAGACCCATCAACACCCAAACAATGGCGTGAAAAGATCATAGCAGGCGTCTATGACTGGCAGGCCGCTTTTGAAAAGGCAGGCTTTAAAAATGCTGTTATCGCCAAAATGCCGGATGAAAAAGATGAAGACTTTGATATTGATGATGTAAGATATTCTGTGATCACATATGCTGCCTCACCTAAGGCCAATGCGATGGGGCCGTCGGTAGTGGATCCGAGAAGTGGTGAAATCATCGAATCGGATATCATATGGTGGCATAATGTGATGACTTCCCTCCAGGAATGGATGAGAATTCAGACAGGACCGATTGACCCGAAAGCCAGGGGAAATACATTCAGTGATGAACATATGGGGGAAGCGATCCGTTTCGTATCCTCCCATGAAGTGGGGCATACCTTCGGGCTTAAACACAATATGGGAGCGTCCTTCGCATTTCCCGTAGAATCACTTCGTTCAAAAGAGTTTACTGATAAAATGGGTGGCACTGCGCCTTCCATCATGGATTATGCACGGTACAATTACGTCGCTCAGCCCGAGGATGGTGTTACCGCCATTACTCCAAAGATCGGTGTCTACGATAAATATGCTATTGAATGGGGTTACCGGTGGTATCCAGATGAAATGTCCGAGAAAAAAGCACTGAGGAATTTAATAGAAAAACACCAGGATGATCCCATGTATTTTTATGGAGAACAGCAGAATTATCTGGAAACTATCGATCCGCGTTCACAGTCTGAAGACTTGGGTGATGATGCTATGAAAGCCGGTGAATACGGAATCAAAAACTTAAAAATTGTTCTCAAAAACCTTTTAACATGGACTTATGAAGACGGAAAAAGCTATACAGATGCCGGAAAACTGTATCTGGGAGCAATAGGGCAGTGGGATCTCTACACAGGTCATGTCATGGCCAATGTAGGAGGCATTTATCTGAATCATACGGTTTTCGGAAACAATAAAAAAGCCTATGAAGCAGTACCTGCCGAAACCCAGAAAAGAGCGGTCGATTATCTCATTAAAAATGCAATAGAACTTCCGGAGTGGCTATTTTTTAATCCTATTTCAGAGAAAACCTATCCGGTTAAAAACTCACCGATGGGGCCATTCGAGCAGACTCCGTATACTTTAGCAAGAGGAATGCAGTACGGGAATATTTACTCCCTGTTTATGGATGACCGACTGCTCAGAATGATCGAAAATGAATTAAAACATGAAGTTTCAGGTTCAAAAGAAGAAATCTACACTGTAGAAAATTTATTCAACCAGGTTCGTGCGGCCATTTTCAGCAAAAAAGGAAGTTTAACTATCCTTGAAAAGATGACCCAGAAAAATTATGTGGATGCTTTAATCGTTTCCGTTAATAAACTATTTGAAAAAACAGCAGTCAAAGCTTTAAAGGTTGAAAATACGCTGAATGTCCCGATGATCTGTAACTTCCATGAAGAAGATCACAGCCTTAGGAATATCAACTATTCATCCATGAAAAGAGTATCTGAAGTAACCACTTATAAAAGAGCAGAACTCCAGAAAGTACTGAACTTGCTATATAAAACGAACAACAAAGGAGATGAAGCTTCCAGGGCTCATTATGCAGACTTGATCATCCGGATAAAAGAGGCTTTAAACAAATAATCAGCTATGAAAAAAACTCTAATACTTTTACCTCTTTTGGCGGCTCAGATTGCGTTGGCCCAGGAAAAGAAAACCATTACTGGAAAAATTGAAGACGAAAATACCTCTGGTGTTATTGCAGGGGCATCTGTAAAAATAGAAACGCAGTCCGTTTCCACCAAAACCGACCTTGAAGGAATTATTGAAAGCGTATCAGTAGGTACGGTAACCGATAAAAGCGGAAAATTCATCCTTGAAATTCCTGCAGATACCAAGTCTGTACTGATCAGCTATCCCGGCTATGAGTCCAGAATCATTCAGATCAGTGAAGACAAGACTAATTATACGGTAAGACTGATGCCTGAAGTTACAGACAAAAATAAAATTCAGGAAGTTATCATTACCGGATACCAGAAAATTGAAAAGCGTAAACAGACCTCTGCCGTAGCTACGGTAAAAATGGATAATATCAACCAGGCCGGCGTTGCCAGTGTAGACCAGATGCTTTCCGGACAGATTGCCGGAGTTGTGGTAACGCCTGAGACTGGAGCTCCCGGAGGTCCTGCAAAAATAAGAATTAGGGGAACAGCTTCCCTTTCCGGTCCACAGGATCCGCTATGGGTGGTTGATGGTCTTCCATTAGAAGGAAATGATGTCCCTAATTTCAGTGACAAAGACAATATAGACCAGCTTCAGAATTTTTCTATTGCCGGACTGAATCCTAATGATATTGAAGATATTACCATCCTGAAGGATGCTGCGGCTACCGCAATTTATGGGGCCAGAGCAGCAAACGGTGTGATCTCCATTACAACCAAGAAAGGAAAGAAAGGGAGCATGAAGGTTAATTTCTCAGCAGATACATTCGTGACCGCACGTCCTGATTTCAGTAAACTGAACCTGCTGAATGCTTCGGAAAAAGTAGATCTGGAGCTGATGCTTGCCAGCCGTTCAGATTTAACCTACCGTGATGATAAAGGGGAAGTGATGAGAATTTTAAGGAAAAACAACCAGCTTGATGCTTACAGAAGCGGAGGCTTAGGTGCGTTGAATTCAATCACCCGTCACCAGCTGGACGGTTTAAGAAACAATAATACAGACTGGGGAAAACTCTTGTACCGGAATGCAATCAATAAACAGTATGGATTAAGCATTTCAGGAGGAAGCGAACGTTCAGATTATTATTTCTCTTTAGGGTATTATGATGAAGAAGGAACAACGATCGGGACAGGTTTCGAACGTTATAACCTGACTTTAAAAAACAATTATAAACTCAGTGATAAATTAACTGCAGGAATCTCTGTTTTCGGTACCCAGAGCGAACGTAAATCGTTTGTGACCGATGCTGACGCTGCCATCAATCCTATTAATTATTCAAGAAATGCCAATCCTTATCTTACGCCGTTCAATGCAGATGGAAGCTACAGGTATGATCAGGATATTGATGGTCTGAGAGACGCATATGTACCTTTTAACTTCCTGGAAGAAAGAGAAAACACGAGCTATACACTGAAAAACCGTTCATTGAAAGCGATATTCGATTTAGAATATAAAGTGACCAAAGACCTGAAGATTACTTCGCAGTTCGGCATGCAGTACGACAGCAATAAAACAGAGAAGTTTGCCGCTGAAAACACCTACTTTACCCGAAAAATGAAAGAGGGAACCCGCTATTATAAAGATGGGGCATTTCGTTATTTCCTGCCTGACGGAGGAGTAAAACAAAATTGGGATAATGAGTTTTTCCAGTACAACTGGAAATTGCAGGGAACATACAGCACAAAAATAAATTCAAGGCATGAAATTGATTTGATGGCCGGAACGGAAATCCGTAAAACGGATGATAATACAACACTGACCAGAGCCTTCGGTTATAACAGTATGACAAAAGTTGGAACCCCTATCGTTTTCCCAAGTTCGAATTTCGCAGGAGATAAAAAGTATGAAACCTACCGGGAAATGCCACCCGTAGAGAATGCTTATGCTTCCATGTTTGCAACGGCTTCCTATACTTTCGACCAGAAATATACTTTTTTCGGAAGTGTGAGATATGACGGGACCAACTTATTCGGGGTTAATAAAAAATATAAATACCTGCCGATATGGGCTGTCTCAGGTTCATGGCTGGTAACGAAAGAAAATTTCATGAAGAACCTTACCGCTGTTTCTAATCTTAGATTAAGAGCTTCCTATGGTTTGCAGGGGAATATAGACCGTAACACATCGCCGTTCTTTATCGGTGAATACTATGATATCACCATACTTCCGGGAAATAAAGAGAATATAATTAACGTGATCAGTCCGCCCAATGATAAACTTCGTTGGGAAAAAACAACCAATGTTAACATGGGTCTTGACCTGGGAATGTTTAAGAACCGTATCAATTTTACAGCGGATCTCTACAGCAGAAAAGGAACGGATATGATCAGTATGAAAGAAACGCCGCTCGAAACCGGGTTTGAATATACGATGATGAACTGGGGAAGCTTGACCAACAAAGGTTTCGAACTGGCGCTATCTACAAGAAATATAGATAAGGAGAATTTCAAATGGACGACTACGATTAACTTCGCCCATAATAAGAGTAAAGTATTAAGCGAACAGCCCCGTAACAATGCCTTGCTTCCTTCCAGGGAAGGTCTTCCTGTAAATGCTGTCTTTGCTTTGAAAACAGCCGGAATGGATGAAAACGGAAATCCGATGTTCTGGAAAGGAAATGAAAAGATAAAAGCCGAGGATTTCTTCAAGCTGTACGATGTATATGCAGACTTCCTTCCGGGCCAGCTGGTAGATACAAAACTTTCCAACGAGGAGCTTAGAAACCTGTTTACCTATGTAGGAGACAGAGATCCCAAATTTACAGGAGGAATTATCAATACATTTAAAGTACACAACTTTGATATGACAATCTCCGCTGCTTTTAATTTAAAACAGACGGTTATGAGAACCCCTTCTTACCGTGGGATGGATCTGGACAGAGGAAGAAATTATACCAAAGATATCTACGAGGCGGGAAACACACTTCCGGGAATTACCAGTCCTGATATGGAAACCAATCCGGGATGGATGGCCAATAAGTGGTTTGCTGATAACCGTTCCAATGCCTACAGCTTTCTGGATGTATGGGCAAAAGAAATCAGCTATGTAAGAATCAGCAGTATCCGTTTGGGGTATACGCTGCCTAAAGAATTTACCAGTCCTATGGGAATCAGCAGTCTGAGACTTAGTGTTGAAGGGCGTAACCTGTTTGTGTTCAGTAATGGGTACAAAGGTTATTTTGATCCGGAAACCTATGGTAATATTTATGCACAGCCGATTGCCAAATCAGTGACCGTAGGATTTAATGTTTCTTTTTAAACTTGAAAAAATGAGAAAAATAACAACATTCATTGCACTTGCCGTATTAAGCTTTTCCAGCATCGGGTGCGATCGTTTTTTAGATATACAGCCTGAAGGGAAAATTATCCCTACAACCGTTGAAGATTACCGTAAAGTGCTTACCTCGGCATATTCCAAGTATCCGGTGCACAAATCTTTGACCGCTCTGCGAACAGATGAGCTGAATATAGATGAAAATCTGAATGAATTCAATGTCTACCGTGAAATTGCCATGTGGAAAGACTCAAATAACGATCAGGCAACCGCTGAGTTTCCATGGGTGGCTTTTTATTCAGTGAATTTTTATCTGAATCAGATTATCAACGAAGGAAGCAAGACCATGGCAGATTCTCCTGAAAAACAGCAGATTCTGGCAGAAGCCTATGCGCTTCGTGCCTATCTGTATTTTGATATGGTCAATCTGTATGGGAAGCCTTACAATAGTGCTACGGCAGCTACAGACAGAGGTGTTCCCATCAGTCTTGAAATTGATCTTGAACAGGTATTGAAACCGTCTTCGGTACAGGAAGTCTATGACCAGGTGCATGCAGATATCGCAAAGGCGGAAGGTCTTATGGTAGAAGAGAAGCAGCAGTCCGGCATCAATTACAGATTCTCAAAGGTAGCTTTGAAAGCATTTCAGGCAAGAGCAGCTCTTTACCAGAGTAACTGGAACAAGGCGTTAAGCTTTTCAGAGCAGGCCATGACGATTAAAGGAGAATTAAGTAATTTAAATACCACTGCTACTGCACCTAATCACTTTGCTTCTGTAGAGTCCATCATGGCTTTGGATAATCCATTTAATATTGCGGTACAGAATGTATCGTTTGCTTCTGCCAATCTGACCTCAAAATACAATACGGCTACAGACAAACGGTTTGGTCTTTATTTTGAAAAAAACGGCAGCAAATACAAGGTGATCAAGGGAGGAACTACGGAGTTCAGAGTCTCTTTCAGAACAGCGGAAATGTATTTTATAAAATCTGAAGCATTATTAAAGCTGAACAGACTTAATGAAGCTAAAGATGTACTCCTTAAAGTTTTAAAGAACAGATACACTCCCGAAGGCTATACTGCCGTTCAAAGTACAATCAGTACAATGAACAGTACGGACTTCATGAATTATATTCTGGATGAAAGATTCAGGGAATTTGCACTGGAAGGACAGCGCTGGTTCGATTTAAGACGGGCAGACCAGAAGAAAATCATTCATATCGTCAACGGAGTTGAATATATTCTTCAGCAGAATGACGTGAGATATACGATAGAATTTCCAATGAGCGCAAAAAAGAACAATCCCCTTTTATAAAACATTCATATTAACAAACCCCGAAACCGCTTGAATGTAATAGTTTTAGCGGTTTTTTTGTACTTTTGTAAGGTTATGAAAATCGCCATTATAGAAGATGAATTGCTGGCTGTTAATTATCTTAAAGATTTATTGGATAAACAAAGCATAGTTCCTGTTACAGAGACTGTGATTCTCCGTTCAAAAAAACAGGCCATAGATTTCTTCGAAAACCATTCGGCGGATCTTATCTTTATGGATATCCATCTGGGGGATGGGATGAGCCTGGAGATTTTCGAACAGGTGGAACTCTTTACACCCATTATTTTTATCACCGCATTTGATGAATATGCGATACGGGTTTTCAGGCATTTTACCATAGATTATCTTCTGAAACCTTTTGAAGAGAATGATCTGCAGCAGGCATTGCAGAAATTCATTTCCATAAGATCCAATTTCGATCCCGAACCTGTTTTACAGTCTATTTCCACATTACGTCAGGCAGAAAATCCTGGAAAGATGAATCATTTTATGGTGCGGGAAGGAAATAAGCTGAAATCAATAGACGAGCATAATACCGCTTACTTTTTTGCTTCGGGAAAATATCTTTTTCTCACAACGATGGACAACCGGACCTATATTTATGATAATACCATTAAAGATATCATCCACAAACTGAATCCGGAACTTTTTTTTAAAATCAACCGTAAGTTTATCATCAATAAAAATGCAATTGTTGAGATCATCAAGCATTCCAGCCAGAAAGTGGAATTAAAGCTTTCCCCGGCTCCTGAAATCAATTCGGATGTATTTATCAGCAAAAGACAGATCACCGAGTGTTTAAACTGGATGAAAAGCTGATCATAAATTGATGCAAAATCGAACGTTTTGGGGTTTGAAAAAACAATTGGATAAATTGTACCATCAGAATTTTCGGAAGATAATGAGTAAAGTCTGCTAGGAAAGGCATTTCTGTTATTATATGCGAACCTTAAAAGCATTTATTTAATTTAATTATACTTAAATTAACAGGATAAATAAAAGGTATCAATATAACCAGAAATTATAACCAGACACAATAACCAGCAGAAATATGAAAAATCCGGATAAAGCAAATCCCTATCAATCGATCATTAAGAAAACCGAATTTGGAACGTTGACAACACTGTCTGTAGTAAGTGGTGTTTCATGCCACGGAAACATTTCATGCGGTGACAAAACACTTTTAGCCAATTATGTTTATCATAAAAACGGTACGTATAAGCTAGTTTACACCCTTATTGACCCAGAAGGAAATGACGAAAGTTTTGAAGAAGAGGATGGTATTTTACCGACATTATTTTTAAGTCCGGATCAGAAAAATTTTGTGTCACTGGTTCCCTATCATCCCGACAAGGAAGCTGAAATAAGTATTCCTGTTTTTAACCGGGCAGCCATAGAACAGCCAAAAGGAAACAGGCCTTTTACCGGAAAATTTGTTGGGACAACCCATCAGTTTTCAATTTTTTATGATGTTGATATCTGGTCAGAAACAAAACCGGATAAAATGCTTTCTATCGAATTTAGTAATGATACCCTAAAAAAGAAGCACAACATAAAAATAGACTTTCCCAGAAACAATAAAATATTCATGGATAACGGTGAAATTCATTTATTAGCTAATGATAAAAATGGTTGGCTCCACAGGCAGATTGATGAATCGGGAAATGTAAAACGCGAAAGACTGATCTACTCCGGAAAGGAATGGTTTTGGGAAATACTACATCTGTCTTTTGATGAAAATTCATACCTTCTTTGTGAAGAAGAAGGCAAAATATCTGTTGAGGTCATCTCGCCGGATCTTCAATGCACTACTACAGAACTGGCAGATTTGGAAAATGAATTTTTCAATACCTGGCAACCGGTAAAAATTGCAGAACATACTTTTGTAACACATTTCAACGGGGAATTTGGGAACGGCTGGCTTACAATTAAAAATGATACGCTTTTGGAATTGTTTTACAACAAAGATGAAAAAGGGTATAAAAACATCATGACTCATCATATTCTACCAATGGAGAAGGAAAATTTGATTATTTCTGGAATCAACAAAACGGCTGAAAACAGTTATGCCGTTGTCTTTTATCCAATGACTGACGATGAATCCAAAAATAAAGAACTCCTCATTTTAAACCGTAGGATAGAATAATATCTGCCATAACAATTTAAAAATAATACAGGCTTAACACATTGCATTTTTGGGTGTTTTTCAAGAAATCCGGAACGCAATGATGTAATGAGTAGGGTGACAATGGTGTCATATAAGCAAAATCTTTTTTAATAGTAAAGTAATCTATTCAATTCTGCTAAAACTTGCCTATTTTTGATCAACTAAATTTCAAAATAAAAATGAAAGCCAAAGCTCCTTTTTATACTGCACTTATCATCGGAATGGCCTGTCTTCCATTATCTGCGCAGACAAAGTCCCAATTAAACAATGAGATTTCCAAAGTAGAAGCAGGACTGATGCCTGCGGTTCGTTTTCAGGGCGATCCTCTCTGGACCTTAGAATCCAGGATGAAACATTACAATATTCCCGGAGTGAGCATTGCAGTTATTAAAAATTCCAAAGTAATCTGGAGCAAGGCCTATGGTTTTGCAGATATAGAATCCAAAATTCCGGTAAATAACCAAACATTGTTTCAGGCAGCATCTATGAGTAAGCCGGTGAGTGTGTATGCAGCACTGTCTGAAGTTGAAGCCGGGAAAATAAATCCGGACGCTGATGTAAATACCTACCTGAAATCCTGGAAAATTCCCGAAAATGAATTTACAAAAGAAAAAAAAGTAAGTTTCAAAAATATAGCCAGTCACACGGCAGGATTTACCGTAAGCGGTTTTCCAGGATATGAACCCGGTAAGCCTGTTCCTACACTGGTTCAGCTTCTGAATGGCCAAAGCCCTTCCAATACTCCGGCTATTTTCGTAGATAAAGCTCCCGGAACACCTTTCAGGTATGCAGGTGGCGGATACTGTGTCATGCAGCAAATGATGATGGACATAGAAGGGAAAGATTTTACCACTATTATGAACGAGAAAGTACTGATACCTCTGAACATGAAGAACAGTACCTTTTCCCAACCTCTGTCTGAAGCCCAGGCCCAATTGGCTGCTACGGCATATAACCAGGAGGGTGTAAAGGTTGCCGGAAAACACCATATCTATCCTGAACAGGCGCCTGCCGGTTTATGGACCACTGCTGAAGATCTGTCAAAATTTATAATTGATGTCCAAAATACCCTCAGCGGTAAAAGCAGTACCATTATTTCACAAAAAACAGCTGAAGAATTTACAACCCCTTTTATTGATCCATTTATGGGATTGGGCGTCTTTCTGGAAAACAGAGAAGGGCACATCTATTTCAATCATGGAGGTTGGAACGAAGGCTTTTCAAGCAGGTTTATAGCCAGCAAAACAAGTGGTGACGGGATTGTTGTTTTAACCAATACCAACAAACCTGAGTTTGTAGAAGAACTGGTGCGCTCCGTAGCAGAAGTCTATCACTGGCCTGAGTTTAATTCTCCGGTTAATAAAGTTTTACCTTTAAATAATGAAGATTTCAGCTATACCGGACGTTACAGCAATGATACCTATGGTTTTTTCAAGATCTATAGTGAAAAAGGAAAGCTGATGGCGGTGAACAATACGGAAACTCCTATGGAACTTCTAAAAACGGGAAAAGATACTTATGCAGTCCGGGAATGGGATTTTAAGCTTAAGCTGGTGAAAAATAGCCAGACAGGAAAGACAGAACTGGAGCAGGTTCTCCGCAATGGTAAAATCAGAAAGGGTTTGAAGTTGAGTGACAATGAAAAAATTCCTTTGAAAATGATTCTGGAGGGAAATTTTGATGAAGGGCTCGAAGCCTACAGGAATGCAAAAATCAAAGAGGAGAATCACCATCTTCTTTCCGAAAATTATCTGAACGATGTAGGCTATTCATTACTCAACAAAAAAGATTTCACTAAAGCGATTGATGTTTTCCGTTTAAATACAGCGCTGTATCCCGGAAGTGCAAATGCTTACGACAGCCTGGGGGAAGCCTATATGAAGGCCGGACAAAAAGAAAAAGCAAAAGCGACCTATCAAAAACTACTGAAGATAAACCCTTCAAATGAAAATGCCGCAAATGTCTTAAAAACATTATAAAACAAACTGCTTTCATATTTTGAAGGCAGTTCTTAATTATCCGTATTTATAATGATGCAGGCTGATATTTTTTCCGTTGCCAGATATCAGAGACCTATTACAGGAATGGTTAGAATTCTTGCAATCATAAGTTTTTTTGGATAAGCCTATTGTTCAGTCATTTATCTAAAATATTGATACTTTTTATGGTTATAAGGAAATTTTTGCAAATATTTTTTTTGAAAATTAATTTATAAGTGTATATATGTGGTATGTAGGCATAAAATGATTAAAAAATCAATGTTTTTCGAAATTTTGTAAGTATTTTTGGCAGTATTTAAAAGTAAAATAAACCCAAGTACTGATTCATCTTATGATCTTAATTGTTGATGATAACCAAAGCAATCTCTATTCATTGAAAAAACTGCTGGAATCTAAAGACTTTCAGGTAGATACGGCCAGTTCCGGAGAAGAAGCATTAGGAAAAGCAATAAAAAATAATTATGCGCTCATTATTCTGGATGTGCAGATGCCTGGAATGGATGGTTTTGAAGTGGCCGAAACATTAGCAGACTACAGTAAAACAAAAGACGTTCCCATTATATTTTTATCCGCGGTCAATACCGAAAAGAAATTTATAACCCGAGGATATGCTTCAGGAGGGAAAGATTATGTCACAAAACCTGTAGATCCTGAAATTCTGTTGCTTAAAGTGAAAACTTTTTACAGTCTTCAGGAGCAGAATCTTGCTATGAAAAAGACCCAGCAGAGTCTGGAGCTGGAGGTTAAAGGAAGACGTGAATCGCAGGTGACCATGAAGTCCCAGATTGATCATTTCCAGCTAATGCTTGAATCTCTGCCGCAGATTGCATTTACACTCAATGAAGATGGAAATATAGAATTTGTCAACTGCAAATGGTACCAATACTCGGATACAGATGTGGATTTTCCTGAAGTGCATCCCGATGACCTTAATATCAGAGAAGAATTTAACCGCTGCCGCAAAAAGGGTCAGGCATTGGAACTTGAAGTCAGAATAAAAAAAGTGGATTCCGGAGAATACAGATATCATCTCTTGCGGATAACCCCGGTGAATGACGGAAACATAATAAAAAACTGGGTAGGGACCTTTACCGACATTGATGATCAGAAAAAAGTTGAAAAAGAAAAAGATGAATTCCTGAGCATCGCCAGCCATGAGCTGAAAACACCTTTAACCAGTATAAAAGCTTACGTTCAGCTTCTGGACCGTAAATTAAAATTGGATAAGCAAAGCGCTGAAGCAGGTTTTATGAACAAAGTGCAGGATCAGATAGAAAAGCTGAACACCCTGATCACCGATCTTCTTGATATTTCAAAAATAGAAAACGGAAAGCTTAAAATCAACAAAAAACCAACCAGCCTTGAAAACATTATCAGCAATGCGGTTGAAACCATTATTCAGACTCATGACGAAAATAAAGTCAAGATAAAACGGCATGGTATAAGCCCCGATATTCTGATTCCTTTAGATGAAATACGCATAGAACAGGTTCTCATTAACTTCCTGACCAACGCCATCAAATACTCACCCCAGAATAACCAGATTATAGTCACAACATTTGTAGACGAAGAAAAGCAGGAAGTAAAAGTAAGTGTCACGGATTTCGGAATAGGAATTCCGGACTTTAAGCAGGACGCCGTATTCCAGAAATTTTACCGCGTAGAAGAATCCTCGCTGCAGTTTCAGGGAATGGGCATAGGATTGTTTATCTGTTCAGAAATCATCAAACAGCACCACGGAACCATAGGAGTATCCAGTAAAGTAGAAGAAGGTTCTACTTTCTATTTTACGTTACCTTTAAACTAATTTCTCATGCCGAAAAAAATAATCAGAAATCTTCAGTTTGGGGTCGGGTTATCTTTGCTGATCCTTATTGCAAGTTCAGTTGCATCTTATCTGAGTATCCAAAGACAGATGGATCATCGTGAAAGCCTTTCTCAAAGCAGGAGATCAATAACAGCAGTAAAAGACGTTCTTGTTGCATTACTGGATGCAGAAACAGGAAGCAGAGGTTACCAGCTTACCGGAAAAGAAAGTTTTCTGGAGCCTTACAACCGCAGTTTAAGCGAATTTTCTAAGGCGATAGAACGGGTGAAATCCTTAGATATTTCAGATCAGAAACAGCTGCAGCGTTTAAATGACCTGGAAAAAAATGTTAACAGCAATATTGATAATTTAAAGCAGTTTGTCCAGAACAGACGGAATGGTATTATAATGACCCAGCAACAGATCCTGTTGAGCAAAAGCTATATGGACAGATGCCGCCAGATCGTCCGCGATTTTGTACAATACGAAGAAAACCAGCTTGAAATTAAAAATAAAGATCTCAACCGCTCATCCGGTACAACTGTCATGTTTATTATTGTTTCGGCAATAGCTGCAGTAATTGTCACGATATTCTTTTATTTTAAGCTCAGAGCAGATTTGATCCGAAGAGACAAACTAGAAAAAGAATTAAGATCAAAAGATCTGGAAATAAGCAGGCGTGTAAGTGCTGTTCAGCAGATTGCAAACAGGGTGGCCAATGGAGATTACAGCCAGAAAGCAGTAGATCATTCACAGGATGATCTCGGAGATCTGGTAGATTCCCTGAACCATATGACCGACTCACTGAAAAAGTCCTTCGAGAAGATCAATAAAAGTGACTGGCGCCAGAAAGGTTTAGCCTTACTCAACGAATCTCTGGTAGGCAATAAATCCGTGAAGGAAGTCTCTGATGCATCCTTAAACCAGCTTGTGGAATATAGTAAATGCATCAACGGTGCTTTATACCTTTTTGATGACGGAATCCTTAGGCTTAGTACAGCTTTCGGCCTGGAAAGTACAATGAAAAAAACTTTCGAGCCGGGAGAAGGAATGATCGGACAGGCTTTTGCCAATGAAAAAATGCAGGTCTATAACAACCTTCGTGAAGAAGATTTTGTCGTAAGCTTTGCCAGCAGCAGAATAAAAATTAACAGCATATTACTGTTTCCGGTTCATGCAGACGGCCACTGTATCGGGATACTGGAATTAGGATCAACATCAGATTTTGATGAAGACAAAATTAATTATTTTGCTGAAAGCAGCCGCAATATCGGAATTGCTTTAAATGCTGCCAAAGGCCGCGAAAAAGAACAGCAGCTTTTGGAAGAAACGCAGGCTCAATCGGAAGAACTGCAGGTACAACATGCTGAACTGGAAAATCTGAATACCGAACTGGAAGCCCAGACCCAGAAACTTCAGGCGTCTGAAGAAGAACTGAAAGTACAGCAAGAAGAACTGATGCAGGCCAATGCCGAACTGGAAGAACGTTCAAGATTGCTCGAAGAAAAAAATCACCTGATCGCAGAAAGAAACAGCGAAATCCAGAAAAAAGTAGAAGAACTTGCCTTAAGTACCAAGTACAAATCTGAATTTTTAGCCAACATGTCCCACGAACTGAGGACTCCGCTGAATTCAATTCTTCTTCTCTCGAGATTAATGGCCGAAAATCCTGATGAAAACCTGAATGAAGACCAGATAGAATCTGCAAAAGTTATTCAGAGCTCCGGAAGCAGCCTTCTGACTCTTATTGATGAGATTTTAGATCTGGCCAAAATAGAATCAGGTAAAATGTCACTGGAATATCAGGATGTTGCGATTGATGATGTGGTGAAAGATCTGAAAAACCTATTTAACCCGGTTGTTCAGGAAAAGAAACTTAAATTTGATATTCAGATAGAGCGTGATGTTGAAAAAACCATCGAGACCGACAGGCTTAGAGTAGATCAGGTGCTGCGTAACCTTTTGTCAAATGCTTTGAAATTTACATCAGAAGGAAGCATTGATCTGAACATAGCGAAAGACCCTAAAAATAAAGACTTTATTATTTTCACTGTAAAAGATACCGGAATCGGAATCCCTGAAGAAAAGCAGGCTATTATTTTTGAAGCATTCCAGCAGGCTGACGGCTCTACACGCCGCAGATTTGGCGGAACCGGATTAGGACTCTCCATAAGCCGTGAAATTGCCCGGCTGCTTGGAGGAGAATTAACCCTGAAAAGTAAAGTAAATGAAGGTAGCAAATTCAGCCTGATTATTCCCGTAAAGGCTGTAGATGAAACAGTTCAGCCTGAAACTGACCAGCATTTGGTGGATATTATCCGTGAAGATGTTGAAGAGATTCAGAATATTTTAGAAGACACAGAATCCCAGCCAGCCTTACCTGTTGAAATATTGCCAATTCCGGAAGCTATAGACGATGACCGGGATGCCATAACCGCACAGGATAAGGTAATTTTAATTGTTGAAGATGATATTCATTTTGCTAAGGCTCTCCTCAAATATGCCCGTATGAACCATTACAGAGGAGTAGTGGTGGTAAGAGGAGATTATGCGTTATCCGCAGCTGTTCAGTATCATCCCCAGGCTATTTTACTCGATGTTCAGCTACCGGTGAAAGACGGCTGGCAGGTGATGGACGAGCTTAAATCCAACGCTTCAACCAGGCATATTCCCGTGCATATGATGTCCGTGCTGCAGCTTGAAAAAGAAAGTCTGATGAAAGGGGCTATTGATTTCATTAATAAGCCTATGGCACTTGATAAAATGACCGATGTTTTCAGGAAAATTGAAGAAGCCCTTCTGAAATCTCCCCAAAAGGTCTTAATTGTAGAAAACAATGCTAAACATGCCAGCGCGCTGGCTTATTTCCTGAGCAATTTCAATATTTCCTTATCAGTGGAAAATAATGTGGAAGACAGCGTGAAAGCCCTGACATCATCTCATGTGGATTGCGTCATCCTGGAAGCTTCAAAAGGGAATGAATACCAGATCATTGAATCTATCAAAAGTTATGAAGGACTGGAGAACCTGCCCATCATTATTTTTACAGAACACAGTCTGTCCAAATCCGAAGAACTTAAAATCAAGCAGTATGCGGATTCCATTGTCGTAAAAACCGCCCATTCTTACGAAAGGATTTTAGATGAAGTAGGTTTGTTCCTGCATTTGGTGGAAGAGAAAAATAATTCTGTTGAAACAGCCAGAAACAAAGTTTTAGGATCGTTGACCGAAGTATTAAGCGGCAAAAAAATCCTGATTACCGATGATGATGTCCGTAATATCTTCTCTTTAACCAAAGCATTAGAAAAGTATAAAGTTGAGGTCGTTGTTGCCATGGATGGAAAACATGCCCTGCAGCAGATCAAAGAGCATAAAGATATAGATGTTATTTTAATGGATATGATGATGCCGGAAATGGACGGCTACGAAACCATAAAAGAGATCAGGAAAATGCCTGCTCTTACAAGGCTTCCTATTATTGCCATTACAGCAAAATCTATGATTGGTGACCGTGAAAAATGTATCGAGGCCGGAGCCTCAGATTATATCTCGAAACCTGTGGATATTGATCAGTTATTGTCCTTACTGCGTGTCTGGTTATATGAAAGTTAAATGATGAAAAAGAAAATTTTAATTGTGGACGATGATCCACGTAATATATTTGCACTTAAGCTGACCCTGAAATCCCGTGGATATCAGATTGAAAGTTGTATCAGTGCTCAGGTAGCTATTCAGGTTTTAAAAGAAAATGAAACAGATATTGTCCTTATGGATATGATGATGCCTGAAATGGACGGTTATGAAGCTATAAAGATGATCAGAAATACACCGGCTATCAGCCAGATTCCTGTAATTGCTGTTACAGCACAGGCAATGCCCGAAGACCGTCAGAAATGTCTCGATGCCGGAGCCCAGGATTACGTATCAAAACCGATTGATGTAGATCAGCTGATTGCAGCCATAGAAAAATTATCATAAATGTTAGAGCCCAGCATTGTAAAAGATGAAGAAATTGAATACCTCATAAAAGATGTTTATGAGATGTATGGCTATGACTTTTCCGAGTACAGCAGAGCTTCATTTAAGCGTCGGGTAAACCGTATCTGCCTTATTGACAGGTTTACCAGCTTTGCGGAGCTCAGGTATACTATTCTTAATGATCCGGAATATCTGAAGCGTTTTGTAGAAGAAATAACGGTGAATGTTACTGAAATGTTCCGTGATCCCCATTTCTTTAAAGCACTCAGGGAAAAGATTCTGCCGCAGCTCGGGACCTATCCGCTGATCAGGATTTGGGTAGCGGGCTGTTCCACCGGCGAAGAAGCTTATTCCATGGCTATATTGCTTAAAGAAGCCAATCTGTATCACAAATCGCTGATCTACGGCACAGATCTCAATCCATCCGTTTTGGAAACTGCGCGTTCAGGAGTTTTTCCTTTACAGCAAATGAAAACCTATTCGGAAAACTATATCTTATCCGGCGGTAAAAAAGACTTTTCAGATTATTATACCGCGAACTATGACAGTGTAAAATTTGATAAAAGTTTACAGGAAAAACTGATTTTATCTACTCATAACCTGGTTTCGGACAGTTCTTTTAACAGCTTTCAACTAATCATCTGCAGAAATGTACTGATCTATTTTGACAGGGAATTGCAGGAACGTGTCTTTAAACTTTTTGATAACAGCCTTGAAAATTTAGGCTATCTCGCACTGGGAGCAAAAGAAACCCTTAGGTTTTCCAAGCTGGATAAAAATTACCATCAGGTAGATGACCAGCGCATTTGGAAGAAAGCAGAGCATATCTAAAAACATGATCATGGAAACAGAAAACGTAAAAACAGAATTAGTGGTGATAGGAGGGTCTGCGGGAAGTCTGCAGGTCATTCTTGAAATGCTTAAAAATTTAAAAGACAAGCTCAGTTTCCCTATTGTTCTGATACTGCATCGTAAAGCTTATTCAACCAATATCCTTCAGACCCTGTTGCAGCAGTTTATTTCCATTGAAGTGGTGGAGATTGATGATAAAACAGAAATTCAGAACAATAAAGTGTATGTAGTTCCTGCAGATTACCATCTCCTTTTTGAGAACAAAAGTATGATGTCTCTGGATTTTTCGGAGAAAATGAACTATTCACGTCCATCTATTGATGTGACTTTCAAATCTGCCGCAGAAGTATATGGTGAAAACCTGGTAGGTGTTCTGTTGTCAGGTGCCAATGCCGATGGAGTGGGAGGCTTGGGATTTATTAAAAAAAATAAAGGAAAAGTCTGGATCCAGGAACCCGAGACCGCCGAGGTAGATTATATGCCCAGGCATGCCCTGCAGGAAGTTGTCTGCGATTTAATCATTAAGCCGGATAATCTGGCAGGCCATATCAATCAATTGTAATAATAAATTTAAACAACCCCTAAAGATTAAATAGAACAAATATGAGTACAAAGAAAATTTTGATTTTTGATGATGATACCACTATTTTAGAAATCATTACCATCATTTTTGAGGAAAATGGATATCAGGTCGAAATTTCAGAAACATCTCATGATATTTTGGAAAAAGTTTCCCAGTTTCAGCCGGATGTTATTCTTATGGATAACTGGATTCCAAAAATTGGAGGAGTTCAGGCAACCCAGCTTCTGAAGAGCCACGAAGAATTCAGGTCAATCCCCGTTATTTATGTAACGGCCAATAATGACATCGTGAGCCTGGCACAGGAAGCTCAGGCTGATGATTATGTGGCAAAGCCGTTCAATCTTGATGATCTGGAGGAAAAAGTGGCTAAATATTTACAAGAATAAAAAATGGATTGTTTCAAAAGTCATGCAAATACAATAGTATTAGAATAAATAGAAGAATCCTTACATCACCTGTAAGGATTTTTTTGATTTAAATAATCTTTCTGACAGGAAGGTACTTTATTTCCTCAAAATGTTTGATTCTTTCACGGATAAGATCAACAGTGCATTTTCCATTGTTAATTTCAGTAATCAGTGCGGTTACAAATAATTTCAGTTCCGGATAAAGTAGTATTTTGTTTGTAAACGTAGAAACAATGATGGTCTTTTTAGATACAATATTCTGCGTAAAAGTATATTCACCTTCCAGATCAACGGTTGAGTAAAACCGGTCCGTTATACTAATGGATAAATACCGGTGTATCAGGTCTATATTTTCTAACATGTTTTCCATCTGGTGTATTTATATGATATACAATAATATTTATGCCATAATTGCTTTTTAGAGATTTTTTATGATAAGCTGCAACGAAGATGATCATTGGATATATTAAAATAAATATTATCTTGCTGTTCACAGGCAATTGTAGAAAATTCTAAAAACCTATAAAATTATATCTGCTTTAACATGTTGAAAGATATCATCGCCAAAAATCTCACCGTTATTTTCTGTGGAATCAATCCTGGTTTAAAATCGGCTGAAGAAGGACACCATTTTTCAGGAAAGAGCAACCGGTTCTGGAAAGTCTTGCACAAGGCAGGATTTACTCCGTACCAGATCGAAGCTGGGAACGACAGGAGCCTTTTGAATTTCGGATACGGGCTCACCACTGCTGTAGCAAGAGCAACATCCCGCGCGGATGAACTTTCAAAAGATGAATTCAACAGTTCCCTGGAAATTTTTAAAATAAAAATGACGGAATTTCAGCCAAAATATATTGTATTTCTCGGTAAGGCAGCATACAAATCTTTTTCAGGAAAAAAAGAAATTCTGTGGGGTCCGCAGCCCGAAGATTTTTGTGGCTGCCGGGTCTGGGTCTTACCGAATACAAGCGGTTTGAACCGCGGATTTAGTTTAGATGATCTTGTTCAGGCTTATGGAGATTTTTATAGAGAGATTCATGAAAATGTTCATAAAATTTGATGTTTTTAAATGGATCACAGAATCTTGCCATCAATTTTTAAAATGTATTTAACAGATTTCCTATTTTTGCCAAAATCTCAATATTCATGAAGAATGTCCTGAGCTGGATATTAATTGTATTTCTTACCATTTCTCTTTTGAATAACTGTTTCAGCAATAGTATTCAAAAGGAAATCAGAGAAAAATCCTCGTTCCTTGCAGAACTGAGGAAATTATATTCTTCCAGAGACCCTTCGAAATGGCCAAAACCGATCCTGGATCCACAAGCCGTACCTTATTTTTCTGAAATAGGTCATCTTCCGGAAGTCCAGTCTCCCGCAGATAATCCTTATTCAGAAGCTAAAGCATTGCTGGGAAAAACACTTTTCTTTGATCCACGGCTTTCCAAATCCAATCAGATTGCATGCGCTTCCTGTCATGATCCTGAACTCGGATGGTGCGATAACCGAACTCTCTCTTTCGGACACGACAGGCAGCTCGGTACCAGAAACGCAATGAGTATCATGAATGTAGCTTATGCGCGGTCATTATTTTGGGACGGCCGTGCCGCATCCCTTGAAGAGCAGTCGGAAGTGCCAATTCGTGATGAAAGAGAAATGAACGGACATATTGATCTCGCAGCCGGAAAAATTGCAAAAATTAAAGGCTATGAAATGCTGTTTGAAAAAGCTTTTGGGGATAAAATAGTTTCAAAGGACAGGATTTCCAAGGCAATAGCCGCTTTTGAGAGAAGTATAAGGAGCGGAACTTCTAAATTTGATCAGTTCATTGATGGAAAAACAGATGCTTATTCTGATGATGAACTCATGGGTTTACATCTTTTCCGGACCAAAGCCCAGTGCATGAACTGCCACAGCTCTGGTTATTTTTCCAATAATCAGTTTGAAAATGTAGGAACTTCTTTATTGGGATCGAAAGAAGAAGATCTGGGCCGGTATCTGGTGACCAAAAACCCGGAAGATGCCGGGAAATTCCGGGTACCCGGACTGCGTGAAGTCGCGAGAACAGGACCCTGGATGCATAACGGCTCTATGGCCACCCTTACGGAGGTGATCCGGTTTTATAGCAGAGGAAATCCTGAACATTCCCAAAAGCGGTCGACAGTTCATGAGGGAATAAGCCTTTCTTCTGAGAAATCAGGTTTTGTAAGGCTGCTGGATCTTACGGATGAAGAAATTGCCCAGCTGGAAGCATTTCTGCGGACTTTATCTACAAAACCGGAAAGAGTTCTACCGCCTGTATTGCCACAGTAAATTAACACTCATATAGCTGGAAATAAAAGATTCATTGGCTCAGAATGTAAAGCTTTTTTGCTACATTTATAGAGCAATAATCCGAAATCATTATCCACTTATGAATATTGAACTTTTTTCAAAGAATGCTTTAGTAGGAGCTGCTACCCAGGGAATCGGCGCAGGAATAGCATTGGAGCTGGCAAAATGCGGTGCTAACGTAACTGTAATGGCCCGCAATGAAGCAAAACTTAAAAAGATGGTGTCTTCATTACCTGTAATCAATTCCGGTCAGAAGCATCAATATCTGGTGGCCGATTTTTCTAATTTTGAAGAATACAGAAGGATTATTTCCGGATATTTCAGCAATAACTCTATAGATATCCTGGTTAACAATACCAATGGTCCGGAACCGGGGCAGGCACTGGATAAAAATGTTGATGATTATCAGAAAGCATTTGACCTGCTTTTTAAAACGGTTTGTGAGACAACTTTACTGGCTTTACCGCATATGATCAAACAGAAAAGCGGGCGTATCATTAATGTTTCTTCATTATCTGTCAAAGAGCCGATCAATAATTTATCCCTTTCCAATTCCATTCGTTCAGCGGTGATTGCCTGGGCAAAGACATTATCCAATGAAGTGGCACAGCATCAGATCACGATTAACAATATTCTGACAGGATATTTTGATACGGAGCGTATTCAGAATCTCATCAGCCATGAGTCACAGCAGACAGGAAAATCCCAGGAAGAAATAAAAAAAGCGAGAGAAAATAAAATTCCGATGAAAAGGCTCGGCAAAACTGAAGAATATGGTCATCTGGCTGCTTTTCTGGCATCGGAATATTCATCTTATCTTACCGGAGCCAGTATTCCTTTGGATGGAGGACTGAATAATACCTATTAATTCTGAGGAAGATATTCAGATAAAAACTTATAATTGTATTACGTTTCTTAATGATCATGTAATAATTCCCCAATCTGGGTTGTCTTACTATGTATTGAAACTACATAGTTTATGAAGAACTGGTCTTTTAAAAAATGGAACACTGTTTTAGGATGGGTTATTTTCGTTATCGCACTGATTACTTATTTCTCCACCATGGAACATTATCTTAGTTTCTGGGACTGCGGCGAGTACATTTCCTCAGCTGTAAAACTTGAAGTAACGCATGCTCCCGGAGCAGCTTTATTCCAGATTGTGGGTGCTATGACCAGTATATTGGCATTGGAAAATGAACAGAATTATGCTATTGTGATCAATGCAATGTCTTCACTCTTTAGTGCATTGACCATTTTATTTCTGTTCTGGACGATTACCCATTTTGTAAGAAGGCTTTTGAACAAAGACTTTGATGAAATTACAAAACACCAGGAAATCTCCATTCTTTTTGCAGGAGCGGTAGGCGCATTATGCTTTACCTTTTCAGATACTTTCTGGTTTTCTGCCGTAGAAGGAGAGGTGTATTCCATGGCTTCCCTGTTTATTGCCCTGCTGGTATGGCTCATCACCAAATGGGAAAACGAATACCTTGCGAAAGACAGCGAAAGATGGATCATCCTTATTTTCTTTGTATTGGGGCTTTCTGTAGGAGTACACATGATGGGGATGTTGGCAGTTCCGGCCGTATGTCTGGTGTATTATGCAAGAAACTACAAATTTACATGGAAAAATTTTATCTGGGCCAACGCAATCACACTGGGAATTCTGATTATTGTTTTCAAAATTATCTTCCCATTGATCATGACCATGTTCGGAAGACTGGAAATATTCTTTGTCAATGGGCTTGGACTTCCTTTCCATTCAGGAACGATCGCTGCATTTATTTTAATGACAGCAGCATGCTATTTTATTATTAAATATGCAAGAAGAGCCAAGAAAAATATATATCAGACTGCTGCATTGTCAATAGTTTTCATGATTATTGGTTTCTCATGCTGGATGGTGATTCCGATCAGAGCGAATGCGAATCCTCCAATGAACCTTAATGATCCTGATACTGCCATTGGTATGCTGGATTATTATAACAGGGAGCAATACGGTGATTGGCCAACTATCTACGGTCAAAACTATACCGCTTTCCTTGATGCGAACGGAATGGAGAAAAATGAAGACGGAAGTTTCAAAACAAAAAAGACCGGAGATATCTATGAAAAAGATGAAAAAACTGGAACCTACAGAAAAACCGGTGACCGGTTCAATTACCTATTCAGTAAGTCTCAGATCAGCTTAATGCCAAGAATGTTCAATCAGGACAAGGATGTAATGGCAAACTACATTTCTATGTACGGAGCCCCTGATTTTACCTTCAATTATGCCAATGAAGAAGTGACAGACAATCCACAGGCTAAACAGATATTTGATGAGCTGAGAGCAAAATATGAAGACAAATCCATTACGGCAGCAGATTATCTGAAAGTAAAACCTTATAACCTGATCAATGTTCAGAAGCCTTCACTAGCTCAGAATATGGATTATTTCATTACCTTCCAGAACGGGTATTACTTTGTAAGATACCTGATGTGGAACTTCGTGGGAAGGCAGAATGATCTTGAAGGCAAAATGGAGAATACAAGAGGAAACTGGATCTCCGGAATTCCTTTTATAGACAATGCCTTACTTGGGAACCAGGATAAAATGCCTGCAAAATTCAAGAATGAAAGCACGGTTAAATTCTTCTTTTTACCCTTAATCTTAGGATTGATCGGTTTCTTTTTCCAGCTTAACAGGGACTTTGGAAGATTCTATGCACTGCTTTCATTGTTTATTTTAACAAGTGTTGGAATTGTTTTCTACACAGGTGTAAAACCTTTTGAAGTAAGGGAAAGAGATTATGCAATGGTAGGCTCATTCTATGCATTTGCGATCTGGATCGGCCTTGGAGCCGGAGCTATTTTATGGTTTATCCAATCTAAGATAAAATCAAACGGAGCAAACATTGCTTTAGGAATAGTTTTATTAGGTATCCCTTTTATGATGGGATTCCAGAACTATACACCGCATGACCGCAGCAAAAAATCGGCGGCACGTGACTATGCCTATTCATTTTTGAAATCACTGTCTAAAGATGATATCATTTTTATCTATGGTGATAACGATACCTTTCCTGTATGGGCGATTCAGGAAACAGAAAGGTTCCGTGATGACGTAAAAACCGTAAATTTCACTCTGTTGGCGACCCCATGGTATATTGATCAGGTAAAAAGAAAAACATACAATGCAGCGGCAATTCCGAGTGAACTCACTCATGAAGATTACAGAGACGGAGTGAATGACCAGATCTACATGATGAAGAAAGAAGACTGGGAAGGCGTTTTTTCTATGCTGAAAGAACAGGGTGTCCCTGATACACAATTCGGAGCCTTCAGAAAATACCTTACAGAGGATTCATTGACATTGAAGGAGGCAATCAACTTTCTAAAGTTTAAATCTCCTGAAAAAGATGAGCTTCTGAAAATGTACTTCGGGGAAGAAAAATATGCAGAATACAATATCCTTCCGGTAAACAAATTCATTCTTCCTGTTAATAAAGAAAATGCATTAAAAGCAGGAATCATCACTCAGGCGGATCTTCCGGATGTGGTGAACCAAATCATGATTACCTATAAAGGAAACACGCTTTATAAAAACAACCTCATGATGCTGGATATGCTGGCGAATTTCGATTGGAAACGTCCAATCAACTTCTCATCAGGGGGAATTTACGACAGTGAGAATATCTTTTACCTTGACGAATATCTTCAGTTTGAAGGTTTCAGCTACAAATTAGTGCCTATTCATACAGCTCCAAACCTGGATGGTGATATGGGCAGGGTAGATACTAATTCATTATATAATGTTGTGAAAAACTTCAGATGGGGAAATTTTAAAGACCTGGGTATTCATTATGATGAAGCAGCCACCTCAAACATTATGGGCTACAGAATGACGGCCGGAAGGGCCGCTTCGGCATTGGCACTAAAAGGACAGAAAGCTAAAGCTATAGAATTATTAGACCTTGCCTCAAAAGAAATTCCTGCTGAAAAATATAATGATCCCCGCTCATTGAGCTCTATGGTCACCGGATATATCATTGCAGGACAGGAGAAAAAAGGCCTTCAGCTGGCAGAAATCCTTAAAAAAGAGATCTTTGAAGAATACGATTACTATCTGAGTCTTTCCCCAACATTTCAGAGGCAGTCAGCCAAGCAGATGAGAGTGAAGCCAATGGAATACTCGATGGTGGTATCAGCGGTAACAGATGCTTATAAGAAATTGGGACAGAATGAAAAGGCATATGCTTACCTGGTAAAATCTATAGAGCCTATCGATAAGAAGTTCAATGTTTTCATCAAAGAGCTTCAACAGATGGGTAAAGAAAAGGAAATGAAAGAATCTGAAAATGTACAGAAGATCACTCCTTTCTATCAATATTTGTTCGATGTGATGCAACCTTTTGATTCTACCTATTCAAAAGAAAAAGAAGACCAGATTACCAGGGCAATGATTAAAGCGATCCAATAGATGCCTTAAAAACTGAACAAAGAAAAAGTCCGGTATAGTCCGGACTTTTAATTTTATATATGATTGTTTGTTCTTGAATGAATTTAAATAACAGCTAATCAACCGGCTCCCATAATTGAATTTTGTTTCCTTCCAGATCCAGAATATGCAGGAATTTTCCATAATCATAAGTTTCGATAGTGTCCAGAATCGTAACGTTTTCTTTTTTTAATTCCTCTGCCAATGCCTCCAGATTTTCCACTCTGTAATTGATCATGAAATCTTTCGTAGAAGGTTCAAAATATTTGGTAGTTTCTGTAAAAGGAGCCCATTGCGTGATTCCTTTTTTCGTAGTATCTTCACTTTCACGCCATTCAAAACTGGTTCCGTAGGGAGTTGTCTCTAGACCGAGATGAGTTTTATACCAATCGTTCATAGCATCCGGATCTTTTGATTTGAAAAGGATGCCTCCGATTCCTGTTACTTTTTTCATGTCTGTTTTTTAGTCATTAGAATATAGGAAGGATGACAGGAAAACTGACCTCTGCTTCCTCCTGTTTTCAAATATATGTAAAACTTTTTTTCAAAAAACTAAATTACAAGAAATTGGACTTAAGTGATCAGTTTAACTCAATTCTGTATAAATCTTTAAACGGCAACAATATTTACATCACGTTAACACATCCAAAAGAGGTAGCAATAAAGTAGAATCTATCTTGGTTGATAACTAAAAAGCATCCTCAAATATAATTTTGAAGATGCTTCATTAGGTTTAGTGACAATCCGCATTGATAGGATTCAGGATATAATCTTTGTCCTGGGGAGGTTTTACAAAATAGGACGTTCCATAAACATTTCCGGGCCGGAAAAAATCTGTAGAAATAACCTGTGCACCACTGCTGAAGGCTGCTTTTGATCGGGTAAGGTCATTGACCTTGGCTTCATATGTTTCAATATCAGCTCTCGTTCGTACCATAAACCCCTGTTTCACCAGAGTCTGAATGTCCTGCTGCCGTACGATTGCATTATCTTTTAAAATAAAGGCTGCAAAACTGTCCTCCGGCTCACTTTCCATGAACATTAGTCTTTTTTCCAGAGAACCGTCAATAAGATAAGGGCTGTTTTTAGTAGACTGAGTTCCTGCACTTCCCGGTAACAGCATAAATATGAATTTTCCTCTGCTGTCTTCCGCTTTCGGCCAGTTATTGTGAACGACAGCCTCCCGCAGTGTAGGAAACTTCCCCTGTACTTCTTTAGGAGTAATGATCTTATCTTTCCCCAGATACTGTAAAATTTCCTGATCCAGATCATCGTAAGCTTTTTGGGTAAAGGGTAAAACCTGGGTAGAATTGGGGAAAATAGGAAATCCGGAGTCCTTAGCTTCCACCATAATAAATAGGGTCGTGTGCTGAGGATGCTGATCCGACCATTGCCGAAGTTCCTTAAGGGCATCTTTTAACGTCGGATAATGCGATCTGAAATCAATATCTGCCATATGCAGAAGCTTAAATCCGGGTTGGTCCAGGTCTTTGGTATTGTGCGGTGCCAGATCTTTTACGCCTTTCTCCTTTAAGACGCGGTAGGATGCCGGATGATTAAAGCGGTTGCCGTCCGGATCATAGTAAACGTCCAGCTCAAGCCCACGGAGGTTGGCATTAAGCTGCTCTGTAAAACCGGGATGATTATAATTGAGGGCCTCTGTAAAATCCATTCCGTTAGGATGGTATTCCTGGAATTTAGCTTTCTGCTCAGAGGACATTCCTGAACTGTATTTTGCCATCAGATTCTTGATAATAGGCGCTGCCAGATCCAATACTTTGGGATCTACCGGTTCTGCATAGGAATTATGGGTTCCTAATACCTGTATCTGGTTAATTCTGATGTTTTTACATTTTTCCTGGGCATGGAATAGCGAGGCTGCAGCTACTGCAGCAGTGTACATATACTTTTTCATAAAGTGGATAATTATTTTGTACTATTAAAAATTGAAATTAACGCCAAACTGGCCTCTTATTCCGGAATAGGAGAGGTTCTCAACTCTGGATTTTTCTCCCATATAATACCGGTTGGGCTCGTTGAAAATATTATTCAGTTCTACAAACAGTCTGATATTTTTATTGATGCTGTACGACGTAGAAGCATCTACCGTAAAGTTTTTATCAAAATGCTGATAATGATCGGGGCCGGCAGCTGTTCTTATTTCGCTGACGTAATCTCCCTTATAATTTCCAGCCAAACGGAGCATGAGCTTACTGGTTTCGAAAAATAATATGGTATTAAAAATATGCTTGGCCTGATTGGGAATGGTCGTTTTCATGGTTCCGGTCTGTTTTCCGTTTTCATAGACGGGCATTTTCATTTCGGAATTGATATAGGTATAATTTCCTTCAAAGCCAAGATGTTTCAGAAATCCGGGAAACCTTTCAAATCGTTTGGAGATTCCGATTTCGAAGCCGTATAGTTTTGCCCCTTCTAAATTTTTAGGAGTGGTAAAGGTGTACGGAAGCCCATTGATATTAAGGATAGACTGGTCTTTGTAGATCAGGTCGGTAATGTCCTTATAAAAAGCTCCGGCGGTGACCAAATCCAGTTTTCCGAAATAGTTTTCAAACATCAGATCGAAATTATTGGAAAAAGTAGGACTCAGCTGAGTATTTCCCTGGACGACAGTATTGGACAGATCATTGACAATAGTTCCTGGATTAAGGTCATTAAAATCAGGTCTGGCAAAAGATCTGGTGTATGCAGCTCTCAGTATTCTGTCTTTGGTCAATTTCCATTTCATATTGATCATAGGCAGAAATATATTATACTTTTTCCCATCTTTAATATCTTCTGCCACAGTTCCGGACTTATCGGAAACTACTTTCTTACCGTAGAAGGAAATGTCATTATATTCATTTCTTACACCGCCTACCAGCTGAAAGTTCTCATTGATCCGCCATGTGCCCATTACATAGGTTGCCCATACATTTTCTGTTCCTCTGTAGGAGCTGGTCATATTGGAATTGCTGTTCTTTCCGCTTACCTGCTGCAGTCCCAGAATATTTTGAGTGTCGGTATTATAAAATTGGTCAATCTGTCCGTTAGTAATCTGGTTGATCATGACTGACTGATAAGGATTACCGATAGGATTCATAAAACCTCCTTTAAAAGGAAAGGGTGTCTGTTCAAACTGGTTCATATAGCTTAACGGAGATCCCGGAATACCCAGTGCCGATTTCGGCATCCAAACCAATACAGCAGCATCAACTACTTTTTCTTTATTATTGAATTTTGTTCCGAATTGAAGTTTAAAATGCTCCGAAACGGTATATTTCAGATCCACCTGACCCCGAAGATCGGTTTCGCTGTTACGGTTCTGGCTGAGGATCACCTGATTCAGTTTTAGCTGGCTGGCAGAAACCGGGCTCTGATTATGAGGTAAGGTAAAGTCTGCTGGATCACCCGTTCCGCCTGGAGCATCCATGGCGAAATATTTTCTGCCATCAGAAGCCAGGCTTCCATAGGTCATAGGCTGTACAAAATTGATGATCGGGTAGCCTCTGTCATGGTCGTCTAAATTTTCCGGAGAATTAAATTTAAAACTTGATCTGGCTTTAGACAAAGACCAGTCTATTTCTAAACGCTGGCCAACCTGATGGTTCCCACCCACCTGCATGGAATATAAATCGGTAAGATAATCAGCATGTCTTGCCTGAAGAGTTACATTCTTAGAGTCAAAATTAAAATAGGTTTCCCGCACAGACTGTCCATCTTTGTATTGACTGTAGAGTCCTTTGAAGTACAATTTATTTTTACTGTTGATATCATAGTCCATTGCGTAATTGAATCCCAAAGTTCTTCTGTCTGCCAGATAATCACGAAGCTGTAACTGATTGATGGAATAGGATGCTGTCTGATCTGCTAAACCATAATTGAAAATATTCCGCATTTGGTCTATGGCACTTGACCGTTGCCATATCACCGCAGAGGAAATAAACTTCAGTTTTTCTGTAATTTTATTTCCATAAACGATGGAAGAGTTAAACGTCGGAGATTTGGACATATTTACATATCCGGTAGCATTACTTATGGCCAGTGTTTCTTTGTTGGGGGATGTTTTTGTAATGAAATCCACATTTCCGCCGATAGCGTCGCCATCAAGATCAGGAGTCAGTGCTTTCGATAAACGTACACTTTGTATAAGCTCAGAAGGGAAAATATCCATCTGGACTCCTCTGTTGGCATTATCACCACTTGCGCTCGGCATTCTGCTGCCATTCAATGTGGAAGAAGTCCATTGAACCGGAGTGCCTCTCACGGCAACAAAACGTCCTTCCCCCATATCCCTTTCAATAGAAACTCCCTGCATGCGCTGTACCGCATCTGCAGCATTACGGTCCGGTAATTTCCCGATAGCATCTGCGCTCAGAACTTCCGTAATGGTGTTAGAGTTTTTCTTCATGGTAATAGCCCGGGCCTGTGACGCTTTATAAGCGCTGGTGACCACTACTTCCTGAATGGCATTCTCTTTCGCTTTTTTTTCGCCTAGGCTGATCAAGCCCAGATCAACCGCCTTCTTATCAGCGACTATAAAAGGTAAATATATACTTTCGTAGCCTGTATATTCAATAATCAGTCTGTAATTTCCGTCAGGAATATTGCTTAATACAAAAGACCCGTCCGTATTCGACGTTATTTTTTCTGCTTTATTTTCTATATAGATTAAAGCATTAGGCAGGTTTCCCTGCTGATCAGCCACAACACCATGTACTGTGGTTTGGGCCATCGCAAAGCCCCCGAGAAAAAAGCCAGCTGCAGTGGTTAAAAAAAATCTTCTTCGTAACATTTTATAAATTTTGCACAAAGATGTTTTCCCTGAGAAAGAATTCAGTTCATTTAAATTTTAACAGACTTGTTTAGATTTGAATATTATTTAATGTGTTGATTTTTAGTTATTTGTGTTTGTTAAATAATTGTAATATAGAATTAGACCGTTATATAACATGATCTGTTGGCAGGCAGTTGAATTCTTTTTTGAAATATTTGTAAAAGGTGGATTTGGACTTAAATCCGCATTGGTAGGCGAGGTCTGTAACATTGGAATCAGGCTCTTTTTCCTGCATGCGTTTGAACTGTAAAACACGGTTACGGTTGGTATATTCATGAAAGTTGGAAGAAAGATATTGGCTGAACGTAATGGTAAGATCGGTTCTGGAAATAGATAAATACTGTGAAAGCTGCTCCAGGGTAAAGTCTTCATCCAGATAGATAATGCTTTTGTCATAAAATTCCTCTATAGAAGATTTTACCTTCTCAAAATCTATTTTGGAAAGATCCTTATATTGATATTTTTCCTTAAATGGAGTTTCTTCAATGATTGTAAGTGTTTCTTTCTTCTGCTGTTCGTGGTACGTTAAAATATAAACGTACAATATCCAGGCGAACTGGATTAAAAATGAAAGGTTATACATTTTTTGAAACAGAAGAATATCCAGCCCTAATTTGTAGCTTGACCAGAAAGCCAAGACACTCCCTAACACAAAAGATAAAAATAGCCGGAATTTTTTTTATAAAAAGGTTTTCGATCTTTTTTTGATACAGGGACAACAAAACAATACAGATGACGAGACTTCCTGTCCAATAATGAATATAATAATTGGCAAAATATTTTGAGTACAAGCCTATAACTAGATCTCCTTCTTGGTAACCGAATAATTTTGCTGACAATCCAAAGGTATGGATGAGAACGATCAGAGAGAAAGGGTAGAGCAAGTATTTCAGTTTATCCCGGTGTTTGAAATTAATCAGATAAAAAGTAATGTACAGAAATATCAAACCTTTAAAAACTCTGAGACTGCCCGGTATTTCATAAAGAACAGATTCATAGCCGAATCTTTGGATGATAAAATATTCGTAGCCCATATCCACTACTACGGTCACAATGTAGAGCAATAGCATATTGTGAAAAGACTTTCTGTTCTTGGCAAGACAGAGTAAGACAGCCAGCGTAATTACAGCCTGTAGGATGACAACCATTAAAATGTACAACATAGCCAGTTTAAATCTGCCCAAAATTATCAATAAACAGGAAGGATGCTTTTAACGGATCATTAAATTTTTGGTATTTTTATAAAAAGTTTTCAGGGACTCATATTCATCTTCAAAAGTATAAGTATTCAATCAGTAATTATTTAGTTTTAAATTAAAAGTAAACAGCAGGTATGAAATTGAAATTAGGGATCCTGGATCAATCTCCAGCCATTGAAGGGGGAAGCTCACTGCAGGCATTGAAGAACAGCATTGATCTGGCAGTGTTTGCTGATAAAGCAGGATTTCATAGTGTAATCTATTCCGAACATCATGGCGTGGATGCGTATGGAAGCTCAAGTCCTGAAATCCTGTCTGCTGTGATATTAGGTAAGACTCAACGTATCAAAGTAGGAACCGGAGGGATTATGATGAAAAACTATTCAGCCTATAAAATTGCCGAATGGACCAAAATGCTGGGCAGTCTTTATCCGGAACGGTTTATTCTGGGTTTGGGTAAAGCTCCGGGAGGTTTAAAGGATGCTGTATCCGCATTGAATAACCACCGACCCGTTGTCTTATCTAGTCAGGAAACAAAACTTGAAGAGATCATACAATATATTAAAGAAGAAAAAGGAATCTACGACGGACTTATTGCCCAACCCACAGCCGTTGCTCAGCTGCCTGAGATCCTGTGGCTAGGTTCCGGAATTCAATCTGCCAGAGAAGCCGCAATGCATGGAGTAGGCTATTCATATGCAGATTTCATGGGAGGCGGGCAGGAAACGGAAAGTACTGAGACTTACTTAAATGAATTTAACAGAAATCAATACAGTTCCACTCCTTCGTTGCAGATAGCGGTTGCTGCATCTGTTGCCGGTGATTTAAAAATAGCCAGATACAATGCCTACGGAATGGCATATCAGTTTCTGCAGGCCCGGCATATCCAGGCGCCCGAAGCTCTTCTCCCAGCTGCAATAATTGAACAGAGAATAATGGGAAGCGAAGATGAAGAGGAATTCTTTAATATTCTGGATCATATCATTGTGGATACACCCGGAAATATTTCAGAAAGGCTACAGGAAAAGGCTCAGGATTATAATACAGATGAACTTTTGATTCTCTGCAATATGTACAGAGAGAAAGACCGGATAGATACCTATAAAAGTATTATATTGGGCAATTAATATTCAACCCATCTCATGAGCTATAATATTCAGTTATTCAGTATCAAAACAAAAGAAAAAGAACAGGAAGCCGATGACGACAGCTTTTTTGACCGTGAAGACAACCTTGTTCCCTTGACTGAAGAGCAGATTGACGGATTAAAAGAACGTCTTTTAAGATATAAATATCAACTGGTAAGAAAAGATGATGCCGGAGTCCATTTCAACCACCCGGACGAAGATTTCGGAACGGCTTTACTTACCGAAAGAGGACTGTATTTCAATGCAAGTCTGAGTGAAAGTTCCATTTTTGAAGTAGGAATGACCGCATCAGAATTTACAGATACCGGTGAATTCGCAAAATATGATCCTCAGAACGAAGGCTGGGAAGAATTTTAGTCTCAGATATATCAGTTTTCAGGATTAAATTTATGGAAATATCTGCTTTATAAATTCTTTCAAAGTAATTTTCACTAAAATTTTCTACTTTTGGAAGTTGCTGAAAAATGCTTTGAATTATGGACAAATCTTCACTTAATATTTATTTTCATTCTTTATTCGATATTAAAGAAGAAGTTGTTGAGAAAATCACTGAGACATTCGGTCACTTTGAGCTAAAAGCGAATGAAGTTTTGTTGAACAAAGATGAGATCAGTACCAGAACATTTTTTCTGGAAAAAGGGTATGTCCGTTCTTTTATCCTTAATGAGGACAACGAAGAAATTACAACGAATATCTACGCAGCGCCCTGCTTTGTGAATGATTTTCTGTCGTTTTTCAGACAGCAGCCCGCTAAAGAAACCTACCAAACCATTACTGCCTGCTCTTTTTGGGAAACGGGACTGAAAAACGTACAGCACAACTTTCATAATATTCCGGAATTCAGGGAGTTCAGCCGGCTTCTTTTCGTTCTCAATTATTACAGCATTCATGACCGACTGATAGAAATGGCCAGCCAGAAAGCTTCTACACGATATTTTAACCTGATGAAAAAGCATCCTGATATTTTCCAGTTTGTTCCTCTGAAGATCATTGCTTCCTACCTGGGAATTAAAGACAGCTCATTAAGCCGTATCAGAAGAGAAATTAATAAAATATAATTTCTTTTCATTTGTCAAGTGATCGTTTAAAATTTGAAACCCATCTTTGTTAAAAATAAATTTATGAGCAAGAAACATATTGCAGTACTTGGATTGGGTGGAGTAGGCGGATATTTCGGTTTTAAAATAAATCAGGAAAATGAAGCCTCAAAAAAATATAAAGTGAGTTTTGTAGCAAGAGGAGAAACCTATCAAAAGGTAAAAGAAAACGGACTGGTTCTTCTCTCGCCTGAGCATCCTATAGATCATACCCGCCCCGATGCTGTAGAGCAGAATATCAGTGACGTGAAAAATGCAGACTTAATATTGATTTGTGTAAAAGAATATGATCTCGAGAATATCTGCCGTCAGCTTAAAGAGGTGATCAGCAGTGAAACAGTACTGCTTCCCATGATGAATGGTGCGGATATTTACGAAAGAATTAGAAAAATAATTCCTGATAACGTTATTCTTCCGACCTGTCTGTATGTTGCTTCCCATATCAAAGAAAAAGGAATTGTAGAGCATAAGGGAAAAGCAGGGAAAATGATTGTAGGAAGAGATCCTGAACATTTTTCTGCGGATGTGGATTGGATCGTTGATATATTGAAAGAAAGTAAAATTGATTTTGATTTTAAAGATAATTCGCTGGCAGATATTTGGACGAAATATATTTTCATTGCCAGTTTCGGATTGGTGACAGCTAAACATAATTCTTCTATTGGAAAGGTATGCACGGATGAAAATCAGAGAACTGAAGCTTCTGAAATCATGAAAGAAATAAAAATGATTGCTGACAGAAAAAGAATTGTTCTGGATGAAGATATTATTCAAAAGACATTTGAAAAAGCAGCTACATTTCCTTTCGAAACTCCAACCTCTCTGCAACTTGACGTGAATTCCGGAAAAGAAAATAATGAACTTGAATTATTAGGAGGTGCCGTTTTGAATTTTGGAAAAGAATTAGGCATAGAGACGCCTTCCACACAAAAAATTTATAATGAAATAAAAGCCTTGTAAATTGCTGGCAGATCTTGGCTAAAGACGAATAATAAGCTGAAAGCGGGTCTATTCCCGCTTTATATTTGTTCACAATTGGATGAGTTCACTTATTTAAGAATGAAGGAACTTCTGCCGGCTGAATAAAATATCATCAGTTTCACGGTGTTCGGGATCGTCTACGCAGCAATCTACCGGGCAAACTGTTTTACACTGCGGTTCCTCATGAAATCCTTTACATTCCGTACATTTTCCAGGAACAATATAATAGACGTCATCAGAATAAGCCTGTTGATAAGCCTCAGCATCTGCTTCCGTGCCATCCGGAAAGACCACTTTCCCGGAAAGTTTTGTTTTGTCCTGCCATCTCCAGTCAATAGCGCCTTCATAGATCGCTGAATTAGGACATTCAGGTTCGCAAGCTCCGCAGTTGATGCAAGCATCAGTTATTGTAATAGCCATATAGTATATTTTTGAAGGTTTAAAAGAGATTTCTCCTGACTTATTAGGGCTCGAGAAATCTCCGTCTCAACATAACTTAAATGAAAAAACAATTGGTTGTAATTCTACTATATCTTTCCTATTCTCTTGGTAGTTGCAATGCCGATCATCTTATCAAATTTAGCAGAATATAAAGAAGATATTTTTGTAGAATCTTCCGGATCAAATAATGCTGTTCTGATAATAGGTATGCTGAAAGGAAGAGGCCATGCCCGCAGAGATTTGGCAACAGCGTCCATCGTATTGATGCCCTGCATAGCCTGCAGACCATCTGCCCAGCAAACCAACCCTACCGTTTTATCCGTGAGATAAGGCTGATAATGATTGGCCGTAACCTCAAGCCAGTCAAGACAATTTTTCATTGCTCCCGGAATGCTTCCGTGATAAAGCGGAGCCATCCAGAAATGAATCTCTGCTTCCAAAAACAGTTGGGACATGCGTTCTACAGCCAAAGGAGTTTTAGTAAGACTAGTGTCGAAAAGTGGAATCCCTGAATCTGCCAGTGTAAAGATCTCCGCCTGGAAATCTGATTGCTTCAGCTTTTCCGCAAAATATTGTGAAACCCGTCCGGAAGTAGAGTCAGGTCTTTTTTCTAAAGAACCGTTAAATATAAGTGCTTTCATTGCTTTTAACTTTTAAAAATTACTTTTGGAAGGCCTATTTCACCATACATCAAAGTTTTGACCAAAGGTTTCAGAAGCCCGGCTGCCAATAAGTACAGGGAAGGATCATGATCAGCTTTTGCCCGAACCACAACCTTCTGATTTTTATAGGATCTCAGGTCTGCATACATAAGACGGCGTTTCCAAAGGTCCAGCAAAACCGTTTCTGCATTATTTAAATCTGCATAAATAGCGTAAGGAGATAATTTCTCCATCAGCATCATAAATGCCCACGGCGGAATAATAGCATCCGTAGAGCAGATGATTCCTACAGCTTTTTCGTTGTATACAGAAAAGTCTACAGCAGCAATGGATTCTTTAAATTCCTTCTCCTTCACAATCATTCCCATGAAAAGATGGTCTTTGATATCCAGTTCTACAATTTCTATAGTTGGCCTATAGTCTGAAAGATCGAGGGCAATGATTCCGGATGCTTCTGCTTTATTGATGAATATTTTCTGATCCATAATTGATTTTGTAATCAATATTAAAGTTAGTTATTTAATTTTTGAAAGGGCTTCCTCGTATTTTCTCTCTACGGCTGACCAATTTAAAACAGACCAGAATGAATCCAGATAATCCGCTCTTTTATTCTGGTAAGCTAAATAATAGGCATGTTCCCATACGTCAATTCCAAGAATCGGAAACCCTCTGTTGACCTGTTGGATATCCATCATCGGGTTGTCCTGATTGGCCGTAGAAGTTACAGCCAGCGAACCACTGAATTTTACGAACAGCCATACCCATCCGGATCCAAACTGTCCAAAACCTGCTTTTTTCATTTCGGTTTTAAGGTTTTCAAGGCTTCCAAAAGTAGAGTTGATAGCCTCTGCCAGCTTTCCTTCAGGATTTAACTGAGGTTGTGGAGAGAGAATTTCCCAAAATAATGAGTGGTTGAAATGCCCGCCGCCGTTATTTCTTACAGCAGGGCTGTATTCACTGATCCTTTGTAGTATAGAATCCAGGTCGGCAGAGGTTTCTTCTGATGCCTTCAATGCTGCATTCAGATTATCCACATAAGCCTGATGGTGACGCTGATGATGAATGGTCATGGTTTCTTTATCTATAAATGGTTCCAGCGTATCGTAAGCATAAGGAAGCTGAGGAAGTGTAAATGTGTTCATTGTTTTTATTTTTTTATTAATGCGTTTCAAAGTTAGTTATATATTTTAATAAAACAACTTTGTTGTTGTTTTATTAAATCTAATAACAGATATTTAAATACCTGAAAATGATTGATTTAATATTTAAAATTAGAGATTATAGAAAATGACTATATTTGTTGTTGTAAATAAAACAACTAAAATATTGTAAAATGAAGAAGCCGGCAGCAGACCGAATCCTGATGTTTTTAAAGATGAGAGGCGAGGCGACATCGTTTTTGATCTCTAAAGAACTCTCCATAACAAAGGAGGGTGCAAGAAAGCATTTACTGAATCTTGCTGAGGAAGGACTCATCCGTTCTGTCTCAAAAAGTGAGGGAGTCGGGCGTCCCACAACTTACTATACCCTGACAGAAAAAGGATTGTCGCAGTTTCCTGATTCCCATGCCGATGTAACTGTACAGATTCTCAGGTCTGTAAAAAATCTTTTGGGAGAAAATGCAATGGACCTTCTGATTAATGACAGAGAAAAAAATATGTACGAACGCTATGAAAAAGCCTTGGTAAAAGCAGAATCCTTAGAACATCGGTTAGAAATATTGGTACAGGTCCGAAGCGAGGAAGGCTATATGGCAGAATGGACAAAAGAAGGCAATGAGTATTTTCTCATAGAAAACCACTGCCCGATATGTGCCGCCGCCACAGAATGTCAGGGATTCTGCCGTGCAGAGCTTTCCAATTTCCGAAGCCTGATCGGCAAAGAGTACCAGGTGGAAAGAGTAAATCATATTCTTTCCGGCGGTCAGCGTTGTGTGTATAAAATTACTGGCTGATTTTTAGATAAAAGACAAAAGATTTCGTTGCTTAAATTCAATAGGAGCGGGCTTTAACCCGCTCAAAAAATATCTCAGTTAGCCAAAATCTAAACTGAGAATCCTGGCATGAATTATCAGATCCAATTCTCAATAAGATGAAGCCAGCATGCTTTTTCCTCCCGGATCACAAAGACCGCTGATGATTTTCTATGTGTTACCGCAGCTCCGGTTGTTTGGATCTCGATATATGATGCTAATCCATGGTTTTCTGTAGTTTGAACCTCAATATTTTCGATAACAATGTTGCGTTCCGAAAACTTACCGTATACTCCCGGAAGCCATTCGGAAAATGCAGCTAAAGATATGGTATCACCGTTGCCTGTGACCATTTTAAAATCTACATCAAATCCGGACAGAAGTTTTTTATAAAGAGTATTCTGATCTCCTTCTCCACGAAACCACGCTTCAATATCTTTGTGGAATCCCCTGATTTCTGTAATGATTTTTTCTGTGTTATTCATAAGTTTAAATATATAATTGTTGTTAATAAAAACGGCATAAAATCTATTCATTATAATTTAATTATGCTTCAATAGCTTTTTATTGATAAAAATTCCCACGACCTGGACAATTGCAATCATTAAAGAAGCCAAAGCAAAAGCTCTCGGGAACCCTAAAAAATCTATAGTACTGAAAAATACGGTTCCGATAATGGTGCCACCGGTTACGCTGCCGACCTGTATGCTTATACTGATCAGTCCTGAAGCCTGACCTGCTTTTTCTTTTCCTAATAGTGTTATAGCCTCCCGCATCATCACAGGCATGATAATACCGTGACCCAGTCCTGCCAAAAACAAACTGATATCCATTCCTATTGAAGGTTTTTCCTGAAGATAAATGAATACTGAAGCCAGTGAGAATCCTGAAATCAGCAATCCTAACCCAGTAAAGATCATGGTGTATGAAGAACGTTTTATTCTGGAAATAAGCAATGGCCCAATAAAGAAAGCCAGTCCGTAGGGAATAATAGTAAGACCAGTATCTACAGGGTTCCAGTTCAGAAACTGCTGCAGATAATACGGATAACAGATAAACAGCCCTGAAGTAAAATTATAAAAGAAAATAATAAACAGACATAAAACAAACGGTTGATGCTGCAAAAGACTAGGATCTATCAGTACAGGTTTGTTCTTTCGCATGGCCTTAATTTCATATCTGTAAAATACAGCAAGTAGTAAAAGTCCGGTAAGTAAAACCACAAAGATCCACCACGCCCAATGGTATTTCCGTCCGAAAATAATAGGGCATATGAACATTAATAATGAGGTGATTAGTAATAGTGCTCCTGTAAAATCAATATTCTGTTTCTTTTCTTCCCGGTTATTGTCCATGGTAAAGTGAATACCTATGATACAAAGCAGCGTAACGGGAACATTGACTAAAAATACCAATTCCCATGAAAATGCAGCCCAGTGTTGGTTAAGCAGAAAACCGCCTAACAATTGCCCTGCAACAGAAGCCAGTCCAAAAACAGAGCTGAATATGCTGACTGCTTTAGGCTGCTCGCTGCTGTTGAACAAAATCCTGATAGATGCTAAAACCTGAGGCGCCAGAAAAGAAGCTCCAACCCCCTGGAACATTCGGGAAATAATAAGAAATGTAATGTTCGGAGAGAAAGCGCACGCAAGAGAAGAAAGTAAAAAAAGGTACAATCCCAGGGTAAATATTTTCTTTCTGCCGTATAAATCTCCCAGGCGTCCTCCACAAACCACAAGCGCTGCATAAGTAAGCCCGTAAATGGCAACAACCATTTGTAGCTGATGATCACTGGCCTCAAAAGCTTTTTTAATGGAGGGAAGTGCCATATTGACTATAAAATAATCGAGTGGTGAAAGAAAGGCTCCTGCTGTCAGATAACCAAGTGCCTGCCATCGTTTGGGGTAGATGTTCATTTTTTTCTGCAAAATTAGCCGCTTATTATACCTGTAAAATTGTACTTTTGGAGGAAAAATAAGTACTCAATCATGAAAATGTTACAGGTTGAACGCATTGATGTAAAGGAAATCAGGATTTGCAGCGAAAAAATAGCTCTCAAAACAAAAGCTTTTCTTTCACTGGTTTATGTTCTGAAGGGTTGCGGAACACTCACGTATGACGAACGAACTATTACATTCGGGGAATCGAAGCTTTTTATTATTCCCCAGCATCAGCTGTATCATTTTGAAAGTAATGATGCCCAGTTGATCATTATAGAATGCCCGATTGAGTTTATAGATAAAATAAGACTGGAAGCTGACCGTATAGAAAGCTGCGAAAACCTTTACAAACTGCAATATATCAGTAATAACTTCCATGCGAGGGCAGGATGTGTATTCGGTAGTAAGGATGATGAAAGTTTTGCTGAGACCCTTATTATACAGATTTCAAGAGAGTATAAAAATAAAACCGATGATTATCTGATTATCAGGAACTGCATTTCCATCCTGCTGAATCTTATCGCACGGAATATCATTGACAGCGAAACCTCCGATCTGCAGCAGAACAGAAGATCTTTTTCCATCATGAAAATCATTACTTATATTCAGGAACATGTAAAAGATAAAGAAAAGACGAGGATTCATGCCATAGCAGATCATTTCGGGATTTCAAAGAATTATTTCGGAGAATACTTTAAGCAGCATACAGGAGTTTCCTATCAGGATTATCTGCTGGATTACCGTCTGAAATTGGTTGAAACTTATTTGAAATACAGCAGTGTCCGTTTAAGTGAAATTGCATACGAACTTCAGTTCAGTGATGAAAGCCATCTTTCGAAACTTTTCAAGAAGCACAGGAATATGACGCCTAAAGAATACAGAAAGAATCTTTTGATTAAACCAGATCAGGAGAAAATTTAGGCTGAAAGAGGGAAAAATAAGAAAGGAAGTGCTAAGACTATAATTACTATGGCTAACTTCCTTCTTCAGGCATCCGGCTTCCATCCCCAATTTAATATTTCGTCAGTATTTCCATCAGCATCAGGATAGATACCAGTTTTTTAGAAGACTGGTATTCCGGGTTCAGCTGTTCCCTTATTTCTCCCAAAGCTTTGCTTAATTTATTACTTACCGTCTTATTGCTGATGCCCAGAGCTTCTGCAGTTTCATCAACAGACATATTTCTTCTGATTCTCATATCATACACGCTCTGTTCTGTCGTGGGAAGCTGGGAAACTACCTCATCAATCATTGATAATAAAGCAGAGATCTCATTTTCTTCAAGAATTTCAAAATATTCCGTATCGGATATATTCATTTCGTCGGTAGAATCAAATTCATCAATACTAATGGTAGACGGTATCTTTTTCGAACTGTTATAATGATCAATGATCCGGTAATGAAGATAACGCAGGAGGTAGCCTTTTGCACTTTCTGTGTCATCGGTCTGTATAGACGCCGTATTTTCCAGTATCTTTATCCAGAGGTTCTGCAGCAGTTCTTCAGACATCTCTTTATCTCTCGTCCTCGTGAAAACAAAACGGTAAAGACTGTCCCAATACCGCTCATAGAACAGCATGAATGCAGGACGGTCACCTGACTTTATCTTCTTTAATATCGTATAGTCTGTAAGCATCATATCGTTGTTACAAAATTACCTAAAGGAAAATTAACTTTTTATGAACTTTGGGGATTCTAAGATTAATTATTTCTGAAAGATATCCCCGAAATGTGAATCAAATGTTGAGAAAGCAGTAGAATGGGTTAAAAATGTTAACAAGTTGGTTTTAATGTTAATACAATATTAAGAACCACCTGGGGAAGTTTTTCATTTTCACAGTCTTATAGATAGAAGTATCTGTGAATACATGAAATATTTTATGAAAAGCCAAAAAAATAAGAATACTGCAGCTTTTGTTTTTAAGCTCTGGCAAAGGGAAGTTTCCGAGGGGGAAATCTCAGAAAAAGAAAATGAAATTTTAAACCAGTGGAAAACCCGGGCAGAAAAAGACCTGGACAGAATCCATATGAAGGAATCCAAAGAAAGGGGTTTATCTGCACTGGAACTGTATTTTATTAAGCCTGCCAAAGAAGCTCCTGTTCATTCACTAAAAAAATATATATACACAGCTGCGGCATCAATTGTACTTCTGTTGTCGCTGGGAGGAATCCTTTATACTGCTTTTTTTAAACCGGATATCTATACTTCGGGATCGGAAAACCGTAAAGTTTACCTGGCAGACGGTTCGGTTGTAACGTTGCTAAAAGGTGCAGAGCTTACAGTCGATAAGTCATTTCCTGCTTCCACAAGAATTGTGAATCTGAAAGGAGATGCCGTTTTTTCTGTCGCTAAATCAAAAAACCATCCATTTATTGTACATGCAGACGGTTTCAGTACCAAAGTCCTGGGAACTGTTTTTAAAATTTCACAGTCCGGGAATGATAAATCTGTACAGCTTTATGAAGGAAAAGTTGCTGTTTCTTATGCCGGAGTTCCGGTTTCTTACCTGAAGCCTAACCAGAAGTGGACGAATTTCGGGATAACCCATACCGCTGCCGTGATTTCACTTATAACAGAAAAAAAATTAGGAAAACAGAAAACAGAACTGGTGTCATTAAGCTTCAACGATGTTTCCTTTAAAGAAGTGGCAGATGTGATGCAGAATAATTACAGAATCAAAATCGTGTATCCCAAAGAAACGGCTGAAAAGAGGATAACAGCAGATTTCACAGGAGGATCAGCTGATGAAAATATGGAAGCGCTGGCCTTTATACTGGGACTTGAAGTACATAAAGAAGATCATATATACACCCTGAAGAAATAACCTACATAGAATTAACACTAAAAGAAAATAAAACTTTTAAAAGAGAAATTGAACATATGAAAAGATTGAAATGTGGTCTTACCGTTGCGGCAGTATTCTTTACAGTAGCAGCTGAAGCTCAGGAACTGGTTCAGAAAGTATCATTTTCAGTGCCTGCAAGCAGACCTCTTATTGAGGTTCTGGAAGATTTTGCAGGAAAAACAGGAATGAGGCTGGCCTATTCTAAAATGGATATTAAAGAGCTGAAGGTAAAAGGCGTAAAATGTGAGAATACTTCTGTCAATAACTGTCTTAAAGATATTACAGACGGGCTTCCGGTGGCATTCCGCCTTCGTGGAGATCTTATTTCAATAAAATATGAAGGAACTGGCATTTCGGTAACGGGAGACGGAAGGATCACCGGAAAGATTGTAGATGAAGTAGGAAATCCTGTGGCCGGCGCTGAAGTGACGGTTGCTAAAAAGACTGTACTTACAGATAATAATGGAGATTTTGTGGTAGATCTGCCTTCCGGAATATATACTTTAACCGTAAAAGCTTCAAAATACAACCCGCTGCGCGTAGAAAAACTTTCAGTCCATACTAATGAAACCAATACAGTCTCATTTGCGATGAAGCAGGCTCCCGACAAAATAACGGACATCCGGGAAGTGGTGATTACCGGGACCCGAAAAGCAGATACGCAGGCCGGACTTCTCGCCCAACAGAAAAAAGCTGCCCAGATGAGCGACGGGATCTCTGCTGAGCAGATCGCCAAAACACCGGATAATGACGTAGGTGGAACCCTAAAAAGAGTAACAGGAATAACGACCATAGACAACAAATATGTAGTGGTTCGGTCTATGGGGGAACGCTGGAATACAGCAGCTATGGACGGAATTAACCTTCCGAGTACAGAAGCCTATAATCAGAACTTCTCATTTGATATTATTCCCACTGCCATGGTGGAAAGCATTGTAGTAAGCAAAACGGCAACACCGGACATGAATGCCAGCTTTGCAGGAGGTTATGTTGAAGTAAGAACCAAAGATATTCCCAATGAAAATTTTACGACAGTAAGCACGGGAACTTCTTATAATGACCAGTCGGCGTTTAAGGAATTCCTGACCCGTAAACGTGGAAAATACGATTATTTCGGGTATGATGACGGCACAAGAGATTTTCCCAAAGGTCTTGAAGCTACAGACTGGAACAATCCTTTGTTTTTTGAACAGTCTAAAAGATTCAAAAATGATAATTTTTCCACCTTCAGTACAACAGGGGACATGGGATCCAATATACAGGTAGCATTGGGAAGATCATTTGCCCTAAAAAATAATAACAAATGGGGTTTTGCAGGAGCATTTACGGTAAGAAATGAGCAGAATACGTTAGACATCGATCATACGGGGAGAGGAAACTGGCTGGACACCACAGCGCCATATGATCCTAACTGGCAGGCAAATGGAACAAGCCCGATTGTATTTTACAATTTCAAAAATAAAGGAGCTTCATACAATTATAACTCGACATTAGCAGGAATGCTGAATTTCGGACTGCAACTTGGGAAAAACAGAATTTCCTTCCGTAATTCCTACACTCATATTTATGATAATACCCTGACAAGAATAACCGGCTGGAACGAATATACAGGAGGAAGCGGAATGGCTGCCAATGCTGAAGCATCCTATAATTATTTCTACAACGGAATTATCCCTAATAATAATCCTTCACAGATCAAGGATCTAGACAAACCCTATACCGACAATACCAATTATCCTATCTACCAGACGCTTTTGCAGAACAAGCTTGAGGGAAACCACAAAGTTGGAAATGCAGAAATTAACTGGTTTGCTGCAAGAACAGGAGTGAAATCTGATACCAAAGATTATACGCAGTACCTGAGCCAATATGATTTCATTGGAGGTGAAATTCTTACCTATCATAATATATACAATTCAGCATCAAACTTTTACAGGGGATATATCGCCAATAAAGAAACAGATTATAATTACGGAGCTTCCCTTAAATGGAATTTAGATAAAGGAAATTTTAAAAATGACATTAAAGCAGGTTATGCTGGTGTTATAAAAAATAATACCAACCAGCAGGAGAAGTTTTTTTTAAGAGTGGATGAAAACAGAGATGTTCCGAATAATGTAAAAGGCCTTTTAACAATGTATGGTTCTCTGTCCCAATGGTTTGATGGCTCCAAATATGTTCCGGGAGGAATAGGCTGGCAAACCAGGCCGTTGTACAAGGATAACAAATATGAGGGGAAAGTAACTCAGAATGCCTTTTATGTTATGTTTGACAACCGCTGGAAGAATACATTCAGATTGGTTTGGGGAGTCCGTGCGGAATATTTTAAATACGATCTTATTTCTCAGCAATTAGATCTTTCGGATAATCAAACGGTTACAAAAGAGCCGATAGATGATAAACCGTGGCAGTGGATGCCTTCTGTAAATTTTACATATAGCCCCACCAATAAAATCAATGTAAGGCTTGCCTACAATAAAACGGTAATTCGTCCTCAATTCAATGAAAGAACAGGGCTTCCATATTTTGACCCGGTAGCCAACGGCTTGATTTATAATACGGAAATGACATCATCAGTCGTCAATAACTATGATTTCAAATTTGAATGGTTTCCGGGTCTTGGAGAAATATTCTCTGCCGGACTTTATTACAAGGACATCGACAGGCCTATTGAGCGTGAAGGACGTCTTTCGAACGAAGGAAACCTCTTCCTTTACAACGGAAACTCTAAAAATGCAAAGCTGAAAGGAGTAGAAGTGGAAGTCCGGAAAAACCTGGGGTTTATAGCTGAAGAATCTTTTCTGGAAAAGCTTTTTGTAAGCGGAAATTTCACCTATAACACGACAAAGATAATTGCTTTTAAAGATCAGTATAAAACAGGAGATAATGGGGAAACCTATGAAGTGGAAAGACCACTGTACGGACAGACTCCCTATGCTTACAATTTAGGAATGACCTATGATGGAGGCCGTTTTGGTGCCAGCTTTTTATACAATGCCAAAGGCGATCAGTATATCACGGTAGGATATGATTATAACGGAGAAGAAATACAGCGTCCTTATGCCGTAGCAGACGCCCAGCTTTCTTATAAATTCTTGAGAAACAGGAATCTGGAAGTGAAGTTTAATGTCAGAAACCTTTTCAACAGGGTGAAAGAGTTTTATAACAATTTCAATTCCTACTCAGTGCCGAATGGATCCGGGGGAAGCAACATATCTACAGACAGGGAGGCGTGGAAGCTTCTGCCGGGAGCCACTGACAAATACGACAAAGATATCGACAAGATTACATTCCGGGCTTATAGCGGAAGGATATTCGGCTTAAGCGTGAATTATACATTTTAAAGATATTATAAAAAACAATAAAAGAGCTCACTGATGCAATGTACAGGTTTCGGAATCCTGGGCACGAGCCGGATCAATACTGATGATGCGCACAGCAGTACCGGATCAGATAAAAACCGGACGCCGTTGTTTTTTCCGGACAGCAGCGGATAAACAGGAAACCCCGGCAGGACAGCTCCTCCTGAAATGCAGGGTGAAAATAAAACCAAATCGCAGGAATATAGAGGCGGATATTCCTAATATTAAAATTTCCGGTTATAAAAATAACATTACTGGATCTACTAAAAATTATAACAATGAAAAAACTAACTTTAATTGCTGCTGCAGCATTATCCCTTACTGCTTGTCAAAATGATCATTTAGCGGATTCTTCTACACCATTCGAAATGCAGTCTGCTTCTGCGGAATATATTACAGCTTCTTCACTTCCGGTAACAACCGTAAGTGGTGACATCACTACAAACACTACATGGAGCGGTGTGGTAGAACTTAACGGTATCGTTACAGTAAAAAATGGTGCTAAATTGACAATCCAGCCAGGAACTTTCATTAAAGCAAAACCAAACACTACGAATACACCTACAGGAGTTCTTGTGATTTCTAAAACTGGTAAAATAGATGCTACCGGTACAGCAACACAGCCGATTATTTTTACAAGTTATAAACTGTTAGATGGAGACGAAAATACAACGGCTGCTCCTGGTGACTTTGGTGGTGTGATTGTTTTAGGAGATGCACCTGCAAATACACCTGATACTAAAACTATCGAAGGATTAACCGGTTCTGATTTTTATTACGGAGGTACCAATGCTGCTCACAACGCAGGAATCTTGAAGTATGTTCGTATTGAATTCGCTGGATTCGATCTTTTAGCTCCAAACTCAGGAAATGAGATCAACGGTCTTACTTTAGGAGCTGTAGGAAACGGGACTACTTTAGACCACATCCAGGTATCTTACGGGAAAGATGACTCTTTCGAGTTCTTCGGAGGTACTGTGAATGCATCTAATCTTGTTTCTTTCGCTCCGGATGATGATAACTTTGATTTCGACAACGGATATACAGGAACAATTACTTGTGCACTTGCTTTAGCAGATAACAATTCTACACACAGTATTAGTGGTGGCGTTTCCGATACCAACGGTATTGAGCTGGATAACAACTCAACAGGTACAGCTACACCGCTTATTACAAATCCTGTGATCAACAACCTTACTATCGTAGGATCTCGTACTAATGTGTTATATTCTTCATCTACGCCTTCCGGACCACTATATGAAAATGGTATCCACATCAGAAGAGCAGGAAAATTAACATTAAATAACACTGTAGTAACAGGATATCCTACAGGAATCAAAGTAGAAGGAACAGGTTCTGAACTGTCTTCAGCTTCTTCTTTAAGCACAATCAAAGTACACGGATTTACAACTTCTGTTACAGGTACAGGAACTGCAGGAATCCCTGCTGCCAACCTACTGGTAGGAAGTACAGCTTCAGCTTGGGGAATGACTCAGCCATTCTTCAACGTAGGACCATGGAACGTGGCACCTAGAAACTGTGGAGACTTCCAGGGAACTTGGACGAAATATAACTTCTCTATTGTAGAATAATTTTAAAATGCAGGGGAAGCTTCCCATATCTTTCCCTGCTTTTATTTTTTTAATCTCTAATAATCTGTATTATGAAAAAATTATTTTTATTTTCTGTTGTATTGCTTTCACAGGCCGCTTCTGCGCAGTCTCTGGTATGGAGCAATTCTTTTGATACCCCTGCTGACCTTCAGGGATGGACTACCCATGATCTGAACAATAATGGAAATGGATGGGTTCAGGGACAGAACATCTATTTTAACGGGACCAATGCCCTTACTTATGGAACTGCAGGAGTTCTCCGGTATTCAGTAAGCCTGGTTCCAACCGGAAATGTTACTGGTTTTGCTACTGAAAACGACTGGATTATTTCGCCGCCGATTGATTTGCAGGGCGCATCAGGAACAATCAGTCTCGCTGCTTATATCGGAAGACAGAGAACCACCCATTTCAATGTAGGGCGTGATCTTTTTATTTATGTAAGCACCCCTCAGAAACCGGTTCCGGAATTGGCCGACTTCCAAGCTATGACAGTAGATGCAGGAGGAAATGATATTCCAAGTCCTTACAGCGTTATTGCAGGAACTGTAGCTAACCCTTTTCCTAATGATCTGACTCAGTTCAACGAAAGTATTGTTGATATTTCAGCCTTTGCGGGTAAAAAGATCTATATCGGAATATGGTCTAACAGAAAGCCAAGCGGTAATAATCTCCAGAATATCAACATCGATGAAATGGCGATTTATGCTTCCACATTTTTAGGCACAAAAGATATAAAGAAGAAAGAAAATTTAACGAAAATCGAGGAAAATCCTGTAAAGGAATTCCTTCAGCTACAATTAAATCCAAGTTTTAAAGAAAATATGACGGCGGTTTCTATTTATAATGTGGCCGGTCAGAAAGTACTTTCAGCTCAATACAGCAGATCGATCAATGTAGCATCATTGCAGTCCGGAATGTACATTGCTGAAGTGTCTGACGGAAAAACAACGGAAAAACTGAAGTTTATCAAAAAATAACCATAACGTTTATACACCGGCCTTCAGAGTATTCTGCAGGAATTAACCATGAAAACTTAATAGATCAAACAGGTTTAAAGCTTCCCCGCAAAACCGTTTGATCATAAACATATCCAACTTAGTTTTTTTTATAATTATTATGTTGTCCCGTACTTTCACCGGGCGGGACAATATTTTCTGAGTTAGATTTTTTAATTTAAAATAATATAAATGAATAAGTTCATTGCACTCGTATTTTTTACATTACTTATTTCCTGTTCAGACAGCAGCGTCATGCAGCCGTTTGATAAATCACAGAAGCCCGCTGAGGTGAATATTAAAGGATATTCCAAGCCGGATGTTATCCAGCTGAGACTGAACGGGACACCCGTATCTATTGACGGAAACACTTCTTATACCAATAAAATAGAGACCAGACTTGATTTCGTTCTGGATGAAGGAGAAGCAAACAGTCTTGGAATCTACAATAATGAAACGGGTGCCGAAATTGCCCATTACAATATCACTTACGACAATGTCAGTGATTATAAAACCCTGAATTTTTTTAACCTTCCGGGGATTTTTCTTCAGGCATCCGCTGTTAAACCGCAGATCAACCTGGGAAAAGTAGGCTTTGAATTTATTTTCCCCAATCTGGGTGAATACTCTGGGAGTTCACTTTCCAATGTGAAAGGGATTCTGAAAAGAGAAAACGGAGCAGTGCTTGCAGAATTTGCCGATATCGGAAAGAAGAATTTTACTGAAGTGAAGATCTATAATTTTTTCAGTAATACAGCCCCTGTCTATCTTGAACTGTATAAACCGGATAGCTCTGTGCCATATACCGGATCTGAAATTATTAAAGTAAAAATAAAACAGGATATGGGAGCCAATCTTATCATTCTTCAGGAAAAAATGGAAAATGGTGCTCTCACTGTTAAAGGTGAGATTGATGTGGCAGATTATCTGTAATGATAGGCAATTTTATGAAGAAACATTTTAATTTTCTACTGCTGCTCGCGATAATTTCTATCTTGTTCTTATCATGTAATCGTAATGATGATGAGGGCGTTCCACGTTTCCCGGAGGGAAGCAGGGAATTTCTAAACCAATGGGTGCAGGACAGCATGAAAAGATACTATTACTGGGCAGACCAGATGCCTGCCAAACCGGATTACCAGCTACCGGTGAAAGATTTTTTTAAGAGCCTTTTATCATCACAGGATAGGTTCTCATTTGCTGTAGACAGCAAGGATCCCTCTTCCTATCCTCGTTCTGTCCGGAATATGTATGGCTTTGATTATGCCGTCATACAGCTGGTTAATGGAAGTGTTGTAACTACTGTAAAACTTGTCATGAAAAACTCCCCGGCATTCAATTCCGGCCTGGAAAGAGGAATGATGATCACGAAGATCAACGGTACAACGATTAGCGCGGCTAATGCAGAAGAATTGACATCATCAATTAAAGACCAGACGGTCATAGAATTAACGGTTGGAAAGTGGGAAAATGACACTGTTGTGAATGAAAAAAACATCACAGTCTATTACGGGTATTCCTTTGAGCAGCCTCTGGAATCTAAAATATTTGAAAAAAATGGAAAAAAGACAGGATATCTTTACATTTATGATTTTCCGGACGGAATGACTCCTGCTCTGAGTCAGAAATTTGCAGCATTCAAAGCAGCCGGAATACAGGAGCTTATCATCGATATCCGGTATAATTACGGAGGATCTGTCGCTTCAGCAGCGGCACTGTGCTCATTGATTCCTTCCGGAATTTCCTCTTCCTCACCATTTATTATCTACAAAGGAAACAAAAACGGAGGTGAAGTCAAACGAACATTTGCCCAGCAGATCAGTTATGATTCTAATGCTCTTGATTTCAATACCCTGCGTGCGAATGCTTTGGGATTAAGTAAAGTTTATATTCTTACCTCAACCAGTACGGCATCTGCTTCAGAGATTGTGATTAATAATCTTAAACCTTATATGCAGGTCATTCAGGTGGGCGGTGTGACATTGGGCAAAGATATGGCCGGATTCATTGTGGAGGATAAAAGAAAGCCCAAAAAGATCTCGTGGCAGCTTCATCCGGTTATTTATAAGGTTTTCAATGCGAGTGGAGAAGGAGCTTACAGCAATGGAATTCCTCCGCAGATTGCAGCCGGTGAATATTCTTCGCTGCCACTGCTTCCTCTCGGAGATCCTGAAGAAACCTTGATTTTATCCGCGCTGAATAATATTTATTCAAAATCAGCAGGCAAGAATGCTTTGGACCAAAGTGTTAAGATTTTATTTCAGAGTGATACGCCTTCTGCAGCCATCGGAAAGTGACCATTTTCAAATTTTAATATATAAACCAACAGCCATGCAGGGAATAGAACCAAAATTTCACAGCAGCATTACAGATCGTATGGAATATTACCGTGGTCTGTTGAAAAAAGCAGCCGGGGATCCAGATATCCAGCCTTCCGATATGATTTCGAAGGTCTCGGAATTAAGTGAATTATATGAAGATTATCTGGCTCAAAAGAAACAACTGGAAAGGAGCATAAAAAATTACAGGCAGTATCACAATGATCTGCGAAAACAGCTGACTGTGAGGGTCCGGGAATTGAAAAGAAAGGTAAAACAGAGATGATTTTAACAGAATACTCATTAAAGTTTGCCTGTCTACAGTAAATAATAAAACCATTGCCAGAACAATGGTTTATTATTTAACCTGAATTCGGGATAAGGATTAAACTAACGCAAAGATAAACAAAGCTTTAAAAAGCATTCATTGGTTTTTTTTAAGATAAATAAAAGCCGTTTCACTTATTGGTAAGTAATACAGGAAAATGTATTGGTCTTACTTTGCTGAATGAAATACTCTTGTTTTTCTTATTAACATGCCAGAGAATCTACTTTGTTTGCCTTTGCGTTAGTTTAATCCTTATCCCGAGCTCAGGTCATTTAATATCGAAGAAATATATTATAGAAACTGTATCACTTTCCAGTATCTTGAGCCTTTTTAATCCTCTCCTCAATCACTCTCCAATCATAAAAATGAAAAACCCTGCCATTGCTCATGGCGACAAATACTCCTTTTGGAAAACTCGGTCCCAAATTCACATTCGTTACTTCCGAACCGTCACTTTCACTGGTGGAAACAGGAATTTCAGCAATTCTTCCCTTGGCGGGATCTTCTCTCAGATACACGTTAAAAGTATTTTTCTGCTGGTTGGAAACCAGAATATATCCTGTTTTTTCTGAAGTAGGGTAGATAGAAATTCCTTCCACATCAGATTTAAAATCACCTTTTCCAAAAACCAGAAGCCCTTCGTTTCCTTTAGCCGGATCTGCATAATACTGATGCACCCCGAACTGCTCATCAGAATAATAAATGTAGCCCATTTCGTCATCTACGACAATACTTTCAATCTCTTTCAGACCACTATATTTTCCAAACTTGCGGATGACTTCACCTGTTATTTTTCCTTCTTTTTCAGAAAGCTTATACTGCCAAAGATAACCGTCAGCCGGGCCGGATTTTCTTCCCACAACAACATGTATTTCTCCTGATACAGGGTTCCGGTACATAGAAATTCCCATCGGATCGCGTTCCGTTTCACCTTCAAATACCGTAAATTTACCTACTTCTTTCAGATCAGGAAGGCTGTAAAGCTTTATCGTATTGGTTTCCCTTTCCGTAACAGCAGCAATATCTGTTTTTCTTCCGCTCAGCATAAAGCCGTACTCAATATCTACATTATTTGGCCGTTTTAATCCTAAAACTTTATTGACGATTTTTCCATTCAGGTCAAAAGCGTACAGTCCGCCGTCAGTATCCTTATCTGTGCCGATAATAATACTTTTGGAAGCATCCGCAGGATTGATCCAGATGGCAGGATCATCCGTGTCATGCATCACGGTTTCTGTAATAACAGAGGGTTTTATATTTTTTCCTAAATTTTGCGTGCTGCAGCTTACCACGAAAGGTAAAACTGATATCACTATAATAAATGGTAACTTTTTCATACGTTTAAAAATCAAATTTCAATCCTAAAGTGAATCTCGGCTTGTAATATTCCACCTGTGCAGTTCTGCTTTGGATTCCCTGGTAATATCGTAACGGTTGGTTCGTCAGATTATTGGCTTCGGCAAAAACTCTGAGCTGGCTTGTTATTTTATACGACGCATTTGCATCAAGGAACACCTGTTTGTCATAATAACGGTCTTCAAATGATTTTCCACCCAGCTCATCAATATAATCAGATGCGTAATTCATAGAAACCCTTGCCGAGAAACGTTTATTTTCCCACGAAAGAGATCCGTTGAACATATGCGGGGCAGCTCCCGGAAGCCCTACATCTGTTCTTTCCACACCATCTTCATTTGTGATTCCTTTCGCTTTTGATTTGGTGTACGTATAATTGACATATACTCCAAGACCTTTCCAGAATGCTCCCGGAATAAAGTCGAGCTGACGTTGAAGAGCCACTTCAAAACCGTAAATATCTACATTGTCCCCATTACGCTGCTGTGTAAATCTCCAGTTATTTTCTCCTGCAGGAATAGGATTGGATTGTCCTGCAAAATCATTCGAAAAATCACCCGATGTATAATTTCTTCTCGAATAGGTATAAATAAAATCCTTAAGGTTCTTATAAAAAACACCTCCCGAAAGAATACCCACAGATTTAAAGTATTTCTCCGCCATAAAATCGAAATTATAAGCATACGTCGCCTTTAAATCCGGATTCCCTGCCGCAATGGTCTCATCCCCTGAAATAACGTTAAGATAGGGAACCAGTGAATAATAATTCGGACGGGCCAAAGCTGTTGTAAATGCCGCACGCAATATAAGATCCTGAACAGGAACATATTTGAAAGATAAATTCGGAAGTACATTGGTATAGGTATTCGTACGGTTGATCTTTCCTGCCAGATCTTCCTCATCCAGTACATAATTTCCGGTATAATCAATTTTTGTGGTTTCAATACGGGCTCCTGCAATCATTGAGAATGTATCGCTGAAATCCTGGTCCCATCGGATATATCCGGCATAGATATTTTCTTTTGCAGTATAATTGCTGGAAAGGAATTCTTCCGGTTTCAGCTCACCTGTAAATAAATTAGAATTAAAAAGATCCAGGCCACCGATGTATGAAGGATTTACGAAAGTTCCAGGAACATAATTTCCCGGCTGGAAGTTTTGACCATCAAAATGAACTGTAGGAACAGATAGCAGGCTTCCCATATCATTCAAAGGCTCAAAAGCATAATAATCATTGTTCCGTTCTTTTTCCTTTAAACGGAGGCGTAAACCTGCACGAAGCCTGCCTTTCTGGTTTTCGATCACTGAAAACGGAAAACGAATATTGACCTTTGCTCCAAATTCTTTTTCCTGTGTAAAACTGTTGGAATCTGAAAGGTCACTTAATTCGTAAACGCCTAAATTGTCAGCAGAAAGGGGAGTGATCATCGGTCTTTCCGGATTGCTGAGATCTGAAGAGAAATTCATTTTTCCGTTCTCAAACTCTATATAACGTTCATGAGGTTTCTTTTCACTGGCCGTTGCATAGTTCATGGACCAGTCAAGATCAATCTTCGAGCCCAGAAGATGTTCTCCTCTCAAGGCATAGTTTTGTACCTTCTGTCTTTCCAGACGTGTATTGTCATTATCTGCATCTCCACCTTTATTCTGCCTTGTAATGCTGCCTTTCCAGCTTGTAATTTCCGTTTCATCATCATTATAGACCGGCTTTACTTTATAGCCTAAAGCAAACCTGTTCTCTTTGTCAGTTCTGAAATTATACATAGCAGAAGCATAGATCTTGTTTTTGGAGTTGAATTCATAATCCATATTCAGATCAAAGCTATGTCTTATGCGGTGCTCATTATAATAACGGACTCCCATTTTGCTGATGTAAACAGTCTGTGCAGCATCATCTGCAATGCTCCATGTCGGTTCGATATTATCTGAGCCAAAATTGTTATTGTTATAGGAAAAACTGAAAACGGCACCTAGTTTTTTATTCAAAAAACGGTTTCCATACACGAATCCTGCTGTATAATTGCCCTTTTCACGGATCGGATTGTAACCGCCTGCCAGAGTTGCGGAAATTCTCTGTCCGTTAGGGGAAGCCCTCGTGATAAGGTTTACAGAACCACCGATAGCATCAGCATCCATATCCGGAGTCAGGGTTTTATTCACTTCAATAGTAGAGATCATATCGGAAGGAATCAGGTCCATCTGAACATTCCGGTTATCACCTTCGGCAGATGGAATTCTGTCACCGTTCAGCGTAACAGAATTAAGGTTGGGCGCCAGACCTCTGATGATAAGATTTCGGGCTTCCCCTTGGTCATTCTGTATCGTAATTCCGGGAACACGTTTCAAAGCATCACCAATATTGGCATCAGGAAAACGTCCGATCTGGTCGGATGAGATTACATTGGTGATATTGGCATTGTTTTTCTGCTTGTTTAATGCTCTCGCCTGGTTTTTTAGGGTGGATCCGCTCACGACCACTTCTGCAATCGTTGTCTCTTTTCTCGCAAAAATGATATTCTGCTTTGTATTTTTGTCAGACTCAACCGTTACATTATATTCGCTGGTTCCATAGCCCAGATAATCTACTGTCATGGTATAGTTTCCTGCAGGAACATTTAGGAAAACAAAGTTACCATGATCGTCCGAAGTTGTATAGATATTTCCCGGAGCCAGGGAGATTTTGGCACCCGGCAGAGATAATTGAGAATCATCATTGATATTTCCGGAAACAGTACCGGTTTGTGCATAGAAAAAAATGGATGCACACAATAAAACGGAGGTAAAAATTTTCTTCACTTTTAACTGTATTAGGTCTGAACAAAATTAAACGTCTGTTTGGGAAATAACCGGAAATGTAGATTACGATTGTTTTAAGAATTTATGAACAGTTGATACATAGTAAGGTCAGTAAGGTCAGAAATGGCCTACAATAATATCATTAGATATTTTTAAATCTAAGAGCTGTATCAAAAGCATTGTAATGATCTTTTGACACAGCTCTTTATTTTATTTTTGCTCTATTGTTGGAATGTTGCTTATGACCAGCCATTCTCCATGTTCAAAAACACAGGTAATATGCGATGAGAACCGGAGCACGGGACTTTCCAGAAAAACCTGTGCGTATGCAATATTGTTTTTTCGTTCCAGGGAATGATAAGTAACGGTTCTGGGCTTTCCACCAAAAACTTTGTCACGGACCAGCCGGATATATTCTTCCTTAGAAATAACGAAAATTCCAGGCTGATTAAAAAATCCGTCCTGTATGTTTTGGTAGTTTTGATGAAGAACCTGTTCTAAAAGTGTAGTATCATTAGTATCACCACCTTTGATAAACTTTTCTATAGCTTGTCTGATCTCTTTCATAATTAATTTAAATAATTAAAAATTGCGGTTTCCAATAATCCTGCTTTCTCTGAAATCCGATCCGAAGCTGCTGTGCTTTCCAAAGGGAAATAACTGATATCAGTGATGCCAAGGTGATTTAAAATACTGGTTAAATGAGTCTCAAGAGGATTCATGCCTCCGGGTAACGAGTGAATGCCACCCATGACCGAAATGAGATGTGCTTTCTTACCTGAAAGCAGTCCTTTGATACCATTGTCATAGGTAAATGTTTTATTAGTCCTGATCACAAGGTCAAAATAAGCTTTCAATGAAGAAGGGATTCCATAATTGTACATGGGGCAGGTAATCAGAATCTCACTGCTTTTGTAAAGCTCATCAATCAATCTGTCGGATAGGAGAAGATCTTCGGTATAAAGATTTTCATTCGAAAATGCATCAAAAGTCTGTTGGGTGAGGTGAGGGGTCATTTTTTTGGCAGTATCTCTTTCGATAACCGATCCGTCCGGATGTTTCAGGATCCACTGTTTTACAAAATAATCACCCATACGGCGTGAATAGGAATCTTTAAGCCTAAGGCTGCTGTCGATTCGGAGAAGTGTGTTCATACTTTTTTTCTTTAAAGACACACCTGATTTTTAAAACGTGACAAAAGATGGTTAGAAAGTTGAGAATTTAGTCTTAAACTAATTAATTCTTTTCAGTTTTTCAGGATCTACAATAGAATAAATTTCCCGGATCAGTCCATACTCATTGATATCCAGAATATGACAGTTATAAATACGGCCTCCCTGCCAGAAGCACAAAGCAGGCTGATGATTGAAAACATTAAAAGTAAAATTTTTTCCTGAAAGAAACTGCTGTTGTACATAAGCGAGAAGGGATGCCGTTGCCGGTTTGCCGGTTTCTACAGCTTTGATAACACGGATACGTTTTCCGCCGTCTGCGGAAAGCTTGATTTCATCTACCAGAAGTTCTTCGATCCTGGAAATATTTCCTTCACTCAATGCCTTCTGATATCTGTGGAGTATATCGGTATCCATGGAATTTGCAGTATCAGGAGCGTATTTTATATTCTGCAGCTGTTTTCCGGCGCGGCTCAGCAGCTGCCGTGAATTATCAATGGAAATATCCAGGGTTTCAGCGATTTCCTGGTGTGAATAGTCGAAAGCTTCTTTTAAAATATATACAGCTCTTTCTTTGGCATTCAGCTTTTCTAGAAGGACAAGGAGTGTGTAACGTGCCGTTTGCTCCTTGATCAGTTTATTCTCTGCATTTTCAAACGACAGTGGCTCCGGAAGCCATTCACCGTAAATCATTTTTTTACTGTGCCTGTTTTTAAAATTGATAGCGTGGTTAACTGTACTTTTAATCAGATAGTTAACCTCGTTTCTAATTCCCGATTTATCTAAAGAAATATATTTTTCTATCACATCCTGTACAAGATCCTGTGAATCTTCATAAGAACCTGTGATGTTGTAAGCATAGGTAAGCAGTTTGCTGTAATTTTCCTGCATGATATTTCTTTTGAAGACAAACTTAATGAATAAAACGTGACAGTTCTTTTCAGAAATGTTAGATTTTTTAATGAAATAAACTCTTACGGTCAAATATTTGGAACTTTTTTGGCAATTTGCAGTCCTGAATGAAAACAGATCTGAAATAGATTCATTAAAATTAAAGATATGAATGAAGTATTTTCTAAAGAATTAATTGAGCTGGCTGAAAAAGATCTGTCGGTTAGAGAGAAACTGGCTTCTGAGGGAAAGCTTTCCAACGACTATCATCCGGAAATGGAACAGATTCACAGACAAAATGCGGAAAAGCTTCGGGAAATCATCAGGAAGATAGGCTTTCCTACGATCTCAAAAGTGGGGGATAGGGCCAGCGAGGCTGCATGGCTTGTTGTTCAGCATTCTATTGGTGAGCCTGCATTTATGAAAGAATGTTATAAAATGATGATTGAAAACAGACGTGATATAAATCCTTTAAACATTGCTTATCTGCACGACAGAATACAGGTTTTTCAGAGCAAACCACAAAAATACGGGACACAACTTACTGAAGAAAGAGTACCATATCCGGTAGAAAGTAAAAATAAACTGAATGAAGAACGGCTGAAAGTCAATTTGAAACCTTTTTCTCAGGAAGAAATTAATAAGATTCCGGATATAGAAAAGATTGCTGAGATAGATGCAAAACATGTTGGTTATACGGAATGGAGAATAAAAATGGGATGGATATTGGTCCTTAAATAGATTCTTATTTAAAAAATTATACCATGGGATTTAATATTTTTTGCAAAGAGCTGAAAAATATTTTGTCAGTTTTAAAAAACTTTATATATTTGCACCACTGAAAACGACGGGTGTAACCGTTATTCAGGAGAGATGGCAGAGTGGTCGATTGCGATAGTCTTGAAAACTATTGACTGTAACAGGTCCGGGGGTTCGAATCCCTCTCTCTCCGCTGGTTGAGAAACTAAAATAAGCTAAAACGCTGTAAACATCAATGTTTACAGCGTTTTTTTTATTGTTAACGTGCCACTACGATTGCCTTAATTAATCATTTGTATATTTGCATAGTAAAATCAATAAAGATCATATTGGAGTTTTTAAATAGGTTTGAAAGATAATTTTGAATATTCCAATTTTTGCTTTTATTCGAAAGACAAACGCCTCACCCAACGATCGGACTAATGGATAACTTTAAATCTTTTATAAATAGACTTTCAACTGTTTCAGCTGAAAGCTGGAAAAACTTTTCTGCGTTGTTCACTCCTAGAATCCTGAAAAAGGGCGATTATTTTATTAAGGAAGGCGAGATTGCCAATGAAATTGGTTTTCTGGAAATAGGAATCCTTAGGGCATTCTATAGAAATAATGAAGGTGTTGAATATAATAAACATTTTTTTCTGTCAAATTGTTTTATTGGTGGATATGCATCCCTGATTACTAATAAATCAAGTCCAATCAATCAACAGGCTCTTACTAACTGTAATCTGTTAGTGGCCAATTTTAAAAATATACAAAATCTCTATGGTACGTCTCCCGACATTGAACGATTGGCGCGTATTTTAGCAGAACAGCTTTTTATACAGAAAGAAAAACGGGAAATCGAAATAGTCCTATTGGATGCAGAAAAGCGGTATCATATTTTCCAGAAAGACTTTCCGTTATTAGAACAGCAAATTCCACAATATCATATTGCTTCCTATCTTGGTGTAACTCCTACACAGCTCAGCCGTATAAGAAGAAAAATTTTAAGTAAGTAATTTCTTTACCTATGTAAATGGAATTTAGCAATTGATTGTCCATATTTGCACAGTAAATATTGAACATTGTAAAAATGAAGAGACTGTTTTCTTTCTATTGACTGTATTTTTTTACTAATCCCATGCTCAATTGGAGAATAATATCCAAGGTGGATGTTTAGAAATGAGTCGACAGGAATGGACATTGAATTTTAGCTCAGACTGATTCTCGCCAATTTTTGACAACCGTTAGTGTAATGCTGTTGACAATGAATGCTACTTCTCTTTTTCATCCTTAATGATTTTGATAGCAAAAAAACGTTGGAATTGTAATATTCTGATGAGAATATATCTGGATATCAATATTTTGAGTGTGTATTAATTTGAAAGTAAAGACATTACTGTAGAACAAAAATCTCTTTGAAGATTTAACGAAAGGCTTAAAATAAATAAAATGAGAACTACAAATAACACCATACTCATTACAGGTGGTTCCTCTGGTGTCGGGCTGGCTCTGGCAAAACGTTTTCTATTGTTGGAAAACAAGGTTATTATTACAGGAAAAGACTCAGGCGAACTTGAGGTCGTAAAAAAGAATTTTCCTGAAATGATCGTACTTGTCGGAGATCTAACTGAGCAAAATTCGATAGATGAATTGGTTTCCATTATTGAGCAGGAATATCCGGAAATAAATATATTGGTCAACAGTGCTGCTGTTCAGTACAATTATGATATTTTGGATGAACCAAACTTTCTTAGTAAAGCCGATCATGAAATTTCTTTAAACTTTAGTGTGCCATTAAAACTGACCGGATCACTATTGCCTACATTGCTAAAGAACAAAAACAGTGCAATTGTAAACGTCAGTATGGATCAGTTAATCGTTCCAAAGAGCTCTGCTGCGGTCTATTGTGCTACAAAAGCAGGGGTTCAAAGTTTTAACAATTCTCTAAAGCTTCAGTTAGAAGGTACACAGGTTAAAGTTTTTGAAATCATTTCCACATTGATTAACACGCCTATGACAGTGGGGAGTGATAAATCATTGATGGAACCTGACAAGCTAGTAGATAAATTTATCTCAGATTTTTACAATAATTGAAATAAAAACTATTTTGCCAGATACAATTGCTAATTCATTACTCCAATTTTTTCTGATATTTAAGTAATAGCCTCATAAAACTACGATATATCGTAGTTTTATTTTATTTGGTATGTGTTTAAATATTTGAATTACAATGTTTTGTATTTCTAGTGTGCTTCTTGTAGTTAATTTTTATGAATTTAATTATCAATCAAAAATAATCTACAACAATGAGTACACTAAAATTAAAAGACGGAACAGAAATTTTTTACAAAGATTTTGGAACAGGACAGCCTGTTGTATTTCACCATGGATGGCCTTTATCATCTGATGACTGGGATGCCCAGATCATGTTCTTCCTGCAAAAAGGATATCGGGTAATCGCCTTCGACAGAAGAGGACACGGACGTTCAGGTCAGACCACTGCCGGACACGAGATGGAAACTTATGCCGCGGATGTTGCTGAACTGACAGAATATCTGGATTTAAAAGACGCGATCCACGTAGGACACTCAACCGGTGGAGGTGAGGTGATTCGTTACGTAAACAAATATGGCAAAGACAGAGTTGCCAAAGCGGTTTTAATCAGTGCTGTTCCGCCTGTGATGGTGAAAAGTGAAAATAATCCTGATGGAGTTCCTATGGAGGTTTTCGACGACATCAGAAACCAAACTCTTACCAACAGACAGCAGTTTTATATCGATTTGACGATTCCTTTTTACGGATACAACAGAGAAGGTGCTGTGATAAAAGAAGGGGTGCAGAGAAATTGGTGGAGACAGGGAATGATGGGAAGTATCCTTGCCCATTATGAATGTGTAAAAGCATTCTCAGAAACTGATTTTACAGAAGATTTAAAGTCTGTTGATATTCCTGTTTTAGTATTACACGGAGAAGATGACCAGATTGTGCCTTATCAGAATGCGGGTGTAAAATCTGCCAAATTGCTGAAAAACGGCACATTGATTACTTATCCGGGATTCCCCCACGGAATGCCAACTACGGAAGCAGAAACCATTAATAATGATATACTGGCATTTATAAAAAAGTAAGCTTTTTATTGGGTGTGAAATAGTAATTTATTCTAATTCAGAAAGTTTTTATGGAAAATTCAAATACAAAACAACCGGCATTTAATCCTGAAGATTTTTCAATTGTACCGGCTCGCAGTTTCGATGAACTGGCAGTAGGCGAGATATTCAGAGCTCCAAGCAGAACATTGACAGATGCTCATGCTTCAGCTTTTCAAACCGTATCATGTGACAACCATCCCATACATTATGATGCAGAATATGCCAAAAGACAGGGGCATGAGGCACCAGTAGTTCATGGTTTACAGGTTTTGGCCTTTACTGCGCCAGGGGCAACCTTGCTGCCGCATTATTTCGGGAAGGTTTTCATCAGCTTTTTGGAACTCTCATGTAATTTCCTGAAGGAGGTCCATTCCGGAGATACCTTATATTCTTCACTCACGATTACGGATTTGAGTCCGCAGGGAGATAAAGGGATTGTGACGACAAAAGTAATGGTATACAACCAGAAATCAGAACTTGTGCTGGAAGGTCAGCATAAATACTTATTGAAGCGATAAATTACAACCTATTACAACAGTTAATAGCTGATGTTCTTTTTTCAAATCCTCTGCCTCATTTTTCCACAGGGGTTATCATCTCTTGAACATGGAGCAGCGGATTTGAAGAAATCTCTATCAATCATTACAATACTTATTCGTCAGATGTGATTTTTTAAATACATCCCTAAATACTTTATATTATGAAAATTAAACCAATGATCAGTGCGGCTATTGTATTAACCACATTATTCGTTTCGTGCAACACGAAAGATAAATCGGAAAAAAGCACTGAAAAAACAGCCACAGCAAGAGCTGAATATATCGAAGTTGAACCCAATGTAAAACTGCATGTTACCGATCTGGGTGAAGGAAAACCGGTTATTCTGATCCACGGCTATCCTTTGAGTGACGCTTCGTGGGAATATCAATACCATGCTCTGGTAAAAGAAGGGTATCGGGTAATCGGAATTACCCTGAGGGGTTTCGGACAGTCCGATAAACCTTATGGAAAATACAATTACGATCAATTTGCAGCCGATATCAAAGCTGTTCTTGATCAATTAGACATTAAGGATGCTACCCTGGGCGGACATTCCATGGGAGGTGCGATTGCCCTGCATTATGTAGCAAAATATAACAGTGCTCATGTAAGCAAATTGGCCTTGTTTTCGGCGGCAGCACCCTGCCATACTAAAAAAGCTGATTATCCTTATCCGTTTTTTACCAAAGAAGACATCTCCAAGTGGGTTGAATTAAACAATACAGACAGACCTGCATTATTAGCAGCCATCGGTGAAAAGTTTGTGTATTCCCCGACTTCTGTTTCTCCGGGAATTGGAGCCTGGCTGGGCAGTATCGAAATGCAGTCGTCCCCATATGCAATGGAACAGGCACTAATTGCTTTAAGAGATGAAGATCTGCGCGGCGATCTTCCAAAAATTAAAATCCCCACTTTAATTCTCCACGCGAAAGAAGACAAAATTGTGTCTTTTGCATTGGCGGAACAAATGCATAAAGCTATTTCAGGATCTCAATTGGTTCCTTTTGACAAAAGCGGGCACGCTTCATTCCTGGAAGAGAAAGATAAGTTTAATGCGGAATTCATCAAGTTTTTGAAACAATAAGTACGGTCAATACTTATTCCGCTTAACCCGAATAAATACATAATAACAAATAAATAAATTTTATGAAACCATCAACCAAACTACTTTCTCCGGATAATCATGCGCTTGTATTGATCGATTTTGAAGGTCAAATGGCATTCGCTACGAAAAGCATCTCAATGAATGAACTGCGTAATAATGTCGCTGTAGTCTGCGGGGCGTCCAAAATATTTAATGTACCGACAATTGTAACAACGGTAGCCGAAGAAAGCTTTTCAGGTCCGGTATTTCCTGAAATTGAAGAAGCATATCCTATGGCAACTTCAGGATACATTGACAGAACAACAATGAATACGTGGGAAGATGAAGCAGCTTATAAAGCAATTGTAGCCACTCAGAAACAGAAGTTGGTTTTCGCAGGATTATGGACCGGTGTATGCATCGTAGGGCCTGCCTTGTCTGCTCTTGAAGAAAACTATGATGTGTATGTTATTACTGATGCCTGTGGTGATATAAGTGATGAAGCCCACGAAAGAGCGATTCAGAGAATGATTCATGCAGGAGTAAAACCAATGACCTCCATCCAGTATATTTTAGAGCTTCAGAGAGATTGGGCACGTCAGGAAACCTATATTCCTGTGACTGATTTAATGAAAAAACATGGGGGTTCTTATGGATTGGGAATTCATTATGCTCATCATATGCTGAACCATTAATATTTATATAAAAATTTTCAATGTTGAGATCTGCACATTACATATGGTCTTTGAAAACCGTCATCTTTCTGCTCTTTTTATTTTCTGAAAACTTATCTGCCCAGAGTTTCAAGCTCCTGCGTTACGATGAGAATTATGAATATTTAAAAGATTCTTCAAATACTTTTTATAACAGGGTGAAATTTCTTCCCCTTAATGAAAAGAAAGATAGCTATCTGTCTTTTGGAGGCGAGGCACGCTATGAATATGTAGATTTCAACAATGAAGATTGGGGAAGACTGGATATAGGACACAACAACTTTTTTCTGCAGCGGTATGATCTTCACGCAGATATGCATTTGGGAGAAAATATCAGGGTGTTTTCACAGATCAGAAGTGCTTTACAGAACGGAAGAAAAAACGGATCAAGAGGTATTGATGAAGATCAGTTAAGCATTCAAAACCTTTTTATTGATGTTAACCTGATCAATAAAACAGCTCAGAAACTGACTTTCAGGCTGGGCCGTCAGGAACTTGATTATGGTTCGGGAAGATTAATCTCTGTAAGAGAAGGTCCCAATGCAAGACTTTCCTTTACCGGAGCTAAAATAATGTATTCCCATAAGAATGTTTTTGTAGATGCTTTTGCCATGATGGCAGATAGTATCAATGCAGGAATTTTTGATAATAAGATTTCAAAACAGCTCAATCTTTGGGGCGCTTATTCTAAAATAATTTTTCCGCGCGCAGGAAACCTTGATCTGTATTATATCGGAATACGAAGAGATGAATCCGTTTTTGAAGCTGGGACGGCAAAAGAAAAACGCCACACGATCGGAGGGAGATTTTGGAAATATGGCGGCGGATTGATCTATAATCTTGAAGCCGCATATCAGTTTGGAAGCTTTGGAGATCAGAGCATCAGTGCCTGGACAGGCTCCGTGGATATTGGCTATCTGTTTGAAAATGTAAGATTCAGACCCAGCATCAACCTGAGGAACGATTACATTTCCGGAGATCAATCGAAAGATGATGGAACGCTTCAGACATTTAATCCTCTCTATCCAAAAGGCGGGTATTTCGGCTTCAGCCCACAGATCGGACCGGTGAATCTTATAGATATTCATCCTTATGTAACACTGGACTTAAATTCTAAACTCAAAATGCAGATGGATGTTGTTTTCAACTGGCGGTATGCTCTTCAGGATGGGGTCTACAGGCCAAGTGGAGTACTCAATCGTTCAGGCAGCAGTTCTGATAAAAGATATATCGGAACAGCCTATTTAACCAATTTTACCTACAGTTTTAATCGTTATTTCTCTTTGGTGAGCGGAATTCAGTACTTCAGAAAAGGAGCTTTTATTGAAGATATTATTCCTAATGCTAAAAGTGGCGTCTTCTACAACATCCGGTTAGGATTCAAATTTTAATCATTACTAAAATCATTTATTATGCAAAATTCAATATCAAAATATTTTAATTGGTCCAAAGCGGTTTTTGCCGCATTGATTCTTACAAGTTCAGGAATCCAGTTCGTTTCAGCGCAGACATTAACTGAAACAAAAGCAGCGGTAGGAACCATCACTACGTGGGGGAAAGTAGACGGGGTTTCCGTTGTTGGTCTTGTACAGGGACCTTCTGCAGCAGTAGCTGACCTTCAGATTGCGTGCGTTTTCGAGTATACGGAAGGTGATATTTTCAACCCTCCCGCACTTCCTGCCGAACTGAACGGAATGGTTCACCTGGATGAAGCATTAAAAGGAATCATTACAGAAGTCAGAAAAAAAGGTCAGTTCAAAGGCTATGCTTTGGAGACATTACTGATAACGCCACCGAAAGGAAGTTTAGCCTCTAAGAAACTGTTACTGATAGGTTTGGGCGACAGAAATTCTTTCGATGCCGGATTAATGAAAAAAGTAGGAAGCGTTGCAATGAGAGAAGCTTTGAGGCTGAACGTAAAAACGGTTTCTTTTGCCAGCGATATTAAAGATGCCGGAATAGATTCTCCCACAGCTTTGGTTGCAGGAAATGTGGTTTTAGGAGCATTTGATGCCTACCGTACACAGTCGTATTTAAATACTCAGCATTTATCTGAAAAAATGGAGTTACAGAAACTGATATTGCTGGCAGGTCCGTCGTTTTTCAGTGTTGCAGGAGAGGGAATTAAAGAAGCTGTTTCAAAACTCAATGCCCAATAATTCCTATGAAAGCAGATCTTATTTTATATAACGGAAAGATTCACAGCTTCAGTAAAGAAATAACTGATATTTCAGCTGTTGTCATGAAGGAAGGTGAAATTATTGCTCTGGGAAATGATGGGTTGGTAGACCAGTTTGCAGATGCAGCTACAGAGATTATCGATCTTAAAAAGAAAAGAGTCGTCCCTGGAATTAATGATTCCCATATTCACCTGATCCGGGGAGGATTGAATTATAATCTTGAATTAAGATGGGATGGTGTTCCTTCGCTAGCCGACGCTCTCCGCATGCTTAAGGAGCAGGTTGATCGCACGCCTTCACCCCAATGGGTACGTGTTGTGGGCGGATGGTCAGAATTTCAGTTTGCGGAAAGAAGAATGCCTACGTTAGAAGAAATCAATGCGATTGCCCCGGAAACTCCTGTTTTTATCCTGCATTTATATGACAGGGCATTAATGAACAGGGCAGCACTAAAAGCAGTAGGGTTTACCAAAAATACCCCGGCACCTCCGGGTGGTCATATTGAAAGAGATTCAAATGGCGAACCGACAGGGCTTATTATTGCGACACCCAATGCAATGATTTTATATTCAACATTGGCAAAAGGTCCAAAATTATCCTACGAACATCAGGTAAATTCTACCAGACATTTTATGAAAGAACTGAACCGGTTTGGGATCACAAGTGTCATAGATGCAGGTGGTGGTTTTCAAAATTTCCCAGATGATTATCAGGTGGTCAATGAACTGAATGAAAATAAGCAGTTAACGGTAAGAATTGCCTATAATTTATTTACCCAAAAGCCAAAGAATGAGTTTGAAGATTTCAGCGAATGGATTGACACCGTAAAGCTTTATCAGGGTGATGATATGTACCGTCATAACGGAGCCGGGGAAATGCTGGTTTTCTCTGCCGCAGATTTCGAGGATTTTTTACAGCCGAGACCGGACCTTCCCGAAAATATGGAGGCTGATCTCGAAAAAGTAGTCCGCTTATTAATCGAAAACCGGTGGCCTTTCAGACTTCATGCTACTTATAATGAAAGTATCACAAGATTCTTAAATGTTTTCGAAAAGGTAAACCAGGATATTCCTTTCAACGGGCTTCCGTGGATTTTTGATCACGCTGAAACCATTGATGAAAGAAATATTGAAAGAGTAAAAATGCTCGGCGGCGGAATTGCCATCCAAAGCAGAATGGCTTACCAGGGAGAATACTTTACAGACCGTTACGGTTTAGCAGCGGCAGAAAATACTCCGCCCATAAAGAAAATGCTTGAAATGGAAGTGCCTGTTGGCGGTGGCTCAGACGCAACAAGAGTCAGTAGTTACAATCCCTGGGTGTCTATGTATTGGCTTACTGTGGGAAAAACGGTTGGCGGGCTTCAGCTGTATCACGAAACAAGGCTGGACAGAACAGTTGCCCTGGAATTGTATACCAAGGGAAGCGCATGGTTTTCTCAGGAACAGCAGAAAAAAGGAGATATCCGGGTAGGAATGTTTGCTGATCTGGCAGTGCTTGATAAAGATTATTTTACGATAGAAGATGAAGAAATCAAAAGTATAGAATCGGAAATGACTATTGTGAACGGTAAAATTGTCTATGCAAAAGGAGAGTTTTCATCATTCGCACCACCGTCCATCCCTGTTCTTCCGGACTGGTCACCGGTCAATTTGTACAATGGTTATTATCCTGTGGGCGGACATGTACAGAAAGATATTGAAAAAAATGCAAAAGCAGACTTAAAAGCACCTTTGACTTCACAGGTGCACAGCTGTGCCGGAAGCTGCGATATACATCAGCACAGCCATGATGCAGCAAGAATGAGTTCTGTCCCTGTTAATAATTACCATTCATTCTGGGGTGCTTTGGGATGCTCCTGTTTTGCCTTTTAAACATTGAAAATTATGGAAATTTTGAAACAGATCCTTGAGTCCGATTTAGGATCATCCTATAATGATTTTGCTTTTCTGATCTTCCGGGTACTCTTTGCCGTTCAGTTATTTAGAGTTCACGGACTGAAAAAGTTCAGGCTTGAAAACGGGCAGAAAGAAATCATTCCGAATCCTCTCGGACTTCCGGAAAAAATGAATGCTTTAGTAGCTTCATATGCCGATTTGGTTGTTCCTTTTTTAATCATTTTAGGTTTGGGAACCAGACTCGCGGTATTGCCTACAATTGGCGTAACAGCGATCGGCTATTTCATCGTTCACAGAAAAGATTCTCCCGAAGTGCGGGATTTACCTTATATGTACACCTTGTCTTTACTGTTAATTCTTGCTCTGGGTGCAGGAAAATATTCACTCGATTATTATTTATTAAATCTACTTTAAAATGAAAACTTCAATAGGAATAAAAAATGAAAACTTGGCGAAAGTCGCTGAGGTATTGGTTCAGACACTAGCAGATGAATTTGTGCTCTACACCAAAACAAAAAAAGCCCACTGGAACATAGAAGGAGCAGATTTCTACAACAAACATCTGTTTTTTGAGGCTCAATACGGGCAGCTGGATGAGATTATCGATAATCTTGCCGAAAGAATCAGAACATTGGGGCATTATGCGCCGGCTACGTTAAGAGAATATCTTGCCCTGACTCATTTGTCTGAGCATCACTTGGAATCCAATGACAGCCTCACCTATATGAAAGAACTTCTTTCTGATCATGAAAGTATTTTGATTCACCTTCGTGAACATATAGAAAACTTTGCCGTTGAATTTCATGATGCAGGAACCAGCGATTATATCACCGGATTATTGGAAACTCACGAAAAAATGGCTTGGATGCTGCGTTCACATTTAAAATAAAAAAGGATGGAAATAAAGAATAATATAGGCTTTGTCACCTTACTTTTAACCATGATCGCGGGATATTGTGATACCGTGACTTTTGTATCGGCGGATGCTGTTTTTTCAGCGCACGTTACGGGAAACTTTATTGTATTTGCCTATCAGTTGGTGAAAGGTTCCGATGTTCACGCATGGGTAAAGCTGCTTACTTTTCCCGTATTTATCCTGGCGGTCATCACAGGAGGGCGGATTGCTTACAGGGTGACGAATCACTATACCATTCTGTTTTGCGAAGGACTTTTGCTATTATTAAGCGGAATTACTGTAGCCATACTGAGCTATGCCGGTATTTTTACAGAATGGATGATGTATGCCGTTGCTATGGTCGCTGTTTTTGCGATGGGACTGCAGAATGCTTTCGGAAAATTATATGCTAAAGAAACGCACGGGCCCACTACGATGATGACCGGAAATGTCACCCAGGCATCTTTAGACGTTGGAAATTTAATGAAAAACGGTTTTAATGATGTGGATGCCCTGGCCAGTTTAAAAAAACAACTGGTTACTATTTTAGGTTTTTTGACCGGATGTTTTTTAGGGGCTTTTGCAGGGAAACAGTTCGGGCTAGTAACACTGGCTTTACCGGGGTTGGCAATGATCATCTGCTATCTTTATCACCGTAAAATTTAGTCTGTAAAGACTGGTAAATAATTGGAGAATGAATTATCTTTAAAAAATGAATTTTACCCTTTATTTTATTAATAAAAATCCACTAAAGATATTTTATTTTTCATTGGTTTTACTGTTTTTAAGTATCTCATTAAGAGCTCAGACCAGGGAAAATCCTGTACTGCTGAGAAAGCAGATCTCTACTTCAAAGAATGATAGGCAGAAAACAGCTTTATTGCTGAGATTGAGCGATTTTTATATAACCAAACAGGGAGAAGTGAAAAAAGATCTCGACAGTGCGGCCATCCTTAACAGGGAAGCAAACCTGCTGAGTATAAAAACCGGAGATAAGCTGAACAAAGGAAAATCAATGTTTCTGGAGGCAAAGATCGATAAAGAAAGAGGAAATAAAACGGCTGCCTTCTCAAAAATGAAACAGGCTGTCAATTATTTTGAAACCCATAAAATGACCGAACAGGCAGGAGAAGGATACGAAGAGCTTTCTTTTATGTATGATAATGATCCCAAAAATATGGATATCAAAATAAAGCTTAAAGAAAAGGCTCTTATGCTTTATAAAAATTCAGGAGCAAAACTGAAGCAGGGTTCTGCTTTAAAAGATCTGGGCGAGCTGTATAACATAATGGAAAATCCGGATAAGTCGATACCATTGCTTAAAGAAGCTTTATCTGTTTATCAATCGGTTAAATTTAAAGAATTGCAGGGTGTTTATAATTTCCTTTCTCAGGCTGAAGTTCAGAAAGCAGATTACGAGGAGGCTTTACGTTACGGGCTTTTAGCTGAAAAAACAGCCGAGAGCCTTGATGATAATTCTTTGCAGATGAGCTCCATATGCAACCATGTAGGAATGGTTTATTATTATCTGAGGCAAAATGACGATGCCATGAAATATTGGAAAAAAGCATTAGCCATTGCAAAAAAAAGCAATGATAATTCATACATACGTACTGTAGCCAACAATATCTCTACCATGTTGATCAGACAAAAGAAATTTGAGGAAGCGATTGCCATGATAAAAGAATATAAAGCCCGGTATCCCATTACAGATCAGGAATTTGAAATGACAGAAAATTATATTCTCTTCAGTACGTATACCATTCTTAAAAAGTTCAGTAATGCTGAAATGTATTATAAGATACTGGTGGATTATTATGGTGAAAACGGAGGGAAGAATAACAAGCAGATTTCACTGTTGAGAAGCTTTGTTTTTTATCATTACCAGACCGGGAATTATAATGCCATGTATCGTGAGGCAAAGCTTTTTGATTCAATCGCTAAAAAAAACGGGAATGATATGCTGCGTTCTGAAAATCATTTGATTTGGTTTAAAGCAGATTCTGCCCGGGGAAAATATCTTGACGCAATTGAACATTACCAGCTGTATAAGAAACTCTCCGATTCTGTTTTTAACGGCGAAAAAAGCAAGCAGATCAACAGCCTGAAAATCCAGTTTGAAACAGATCAGAAAGATAAAAACATCCAATTGCTTACCCAGAAAGGAAAAGTTCAGGAAATTCAGATTACCAATGATACTTTTGTAAAGTACATTTTTATAGGAAGCATTCTGGTGCTGATTATTTTTGCAGCCTTGCTTTACAACCGGTCAAGACTGAAAAGTAATGCCAATAAAACGCTTGAGCTGAAACGTAAGCAGATCGATGAACAGAATGAGCAGCTGAAAAAACTGCTTTCCGAAAAAGAATGGCTGCTGAAGGAAATTCATCACAGGGTAAAGAACAACCTGCAGATAGTGATCAGCCTTTTGAACACACAGTCAGCGTATCTGGAAAATGAAGATGCTTTAATGGCCATTCAGAACAGCCAGCACAGGATGCACGCCATGTCTTTGATTCATCAGAAACTGTATCAGTCAGATAATCTGTCAATGATAGATATGTCGTGGTATATTTATGAGTTGATCAATTACATCAGGGAATGCTATTCATCAGAAAAGAAGGTTAGCTTTACGATGGATATTGACAAGGTTTTTCTGGACGTTTCGCAGGCTGTACCCATGGGACTCATTGTCAACGAAGCGATCAATAATACCGTTAAATATGCATTTCCTGAAAACCGGAAAGGAGAGGTTATCGTCACTTTTAAAAGTACCGGAAAAGACGATTTCGAATTGATTGTTTCCGACAACGGAGTAGGGCTTCCGGAAGATTTTAACATTGATGAAAGCGAATCCCTAGGCATGAATCTCATGAGAGGATTAACTGACCAGCTCGACGGAACTTTTCTCCTGGAAAATAAAAATGGTTTAAAGATCATCATCACATTTAGGAAAAAAACAGAAATTGATATTTCAAAATAAGACGTTGAAATTTAAATCAGAATGAAAGAAAAAATTTTAATTGTAGAAGACGAATTCATCGTGGCCAATGATCTAAAGATCATGCTGATAAAAGCAGGTTACCAGATCACCGGAATTGCCTCTTCGGTAGTTCAGGCCAGGAAATTAATTGCAGAAAATAAACCCAATTGGGTCCTTCTTGATATTATGCTCAAAGGCGATCTTACAGGAATAGATCTTGCCTGGGAGTTGCGTGAAATCAACCTGCCATTTCTATATATTTCGGCTAATACCAACCAGTCAACGCTGGAAGCGGTAAAAGAAACCCAGCCTTATGGATTTATGGTAAAACCTTTCCGGGAGCGGGATTTGATCGTTATGCTTGATATTGCCAAATACCGTTTCGGTATTGAGGAAGGAGGCGGGTTTGTGAAAACCAGTGATCATGGTATCATTGAAGGAATTATCGGAAAAAGCAATTCCCTCCAGGATGTTATTGAAAAAATAAGAGTGGTTGCACCTACCCATACTTCCGTACTTGTGGTGGGAGAAAGCGGAACCGGAAAAGAAAAAGTAGCCCATTCTGTACACGAACTTTCAGAACGAAAGGATCAGCCTATTGTGGTGGTGAACTGTGCAGCATTGCCTCATTCTCTCATTGAATCTGAACTTTTCGGTCATGAGAAAGGAAGCTTTACAGGAGCCAATGCCATGAGAATCGGGAAGTTTGAACAGGCAGACGGAGGAACTATTTTCCTGGATGAAATCGGTGAATTACCCTTAGACTCACAGGTAAAACTTCTGCGTGTGCTTCAGGAAAAAGAAATCGAAAGATTGGGTGGAAATAAAACCATTAAAGTCAATGTCAGGATTGTTGCAGCAACCAACAGGTCTTTAGAAAAAGAAGTGGCGGAAGGAAGATTCAGGCTGGATTTATATTACCGGTTAAATGTTTTCCCCATAGAACTGCCGCCATTAAGAGAACGAAAAGAAGATATTGAATTGCTAGCTCATTTTTTCCTGACCAAATATGCATCAGCTTCAAGACGAAATATTACTTCGATAAGTGCAAAAGCTTTAGATCAGCTGCATAATTACAACTGGCCGGGAAATATAAGAGAATTGGGGCATCTTATAGAAAGAAGTGTTCTCCTGGCAAAAACAGCAGAAATTGAAAATTTTGACCTTCCCAATATCATAGAAAAGCTTTCTGATCAACCTCAGGGCCAGTTAAAATCGATGGAGGAAATGGAAAGAGATCATATTCTGAATGCCCTGCAAAATTCCGGCGGGAAAGTTTCCGGAATAGGAGGAGCTGCTGAATTACTGAAAATGCAGCCTCAAACACTTTATTCTAAAATGAAGAAGCTGGGAATTGATAAGGGGTATAAATAAACCTGAACAAAGAAAAATAATTTACACATTTAATCTTGTTGAAGTCACTTATGGATAAGTGAAGCATTTTTCATGCAATTTTCAACCTAATTAAGCTTAAAAAAATGACCAACAATATGGAAAAAGAAACCGTCAGAATAGAAGGGTTCAGTGATGCTGTTTTTGCGATTGCCGTAACACTGCTGGTTTTGGATCTTCACTTACCGGAAGAACACGTAATAAAAAACGGAAATGATCTTTTCACCTTCATAAAGAGTCAATGGCCTGTATTTTTAGCCTTTATCCTTTCTTTTTTCAGCATTTTTATAATGTGGGTGAACCATCATAAGATTTTCAAACAAATCTACAGCCGTAATTCGGCTATTATGTTTGCCAACGGACTGATTCTCTTTTTAGTTTCTGCAGTTTCTTATCCTACCGCTTTGCTGGCCAGATATTTCAATGGAGAGGCATCTTCTATGGTTGTAGCCATATATACGGGAATTTTTGTTCTGATCAATTTTGCCTATAATTTATTATGGTTTGTAGCCAGTCGTAATAAGAAGCTTTTGCGTCCGGGAATTACGGATGCTGCGATTAAAAAAATCCGCAATAATTACCTTTATGGTTTTCCCATCTATCTCATTGCATTGATGTTCTCTTTTTGGATTCCTGCGGTTTCCTTACTAATGATTTTAGGCTTGTGGATCTTCTGGGCTTTATCTTCAGGAAAAATTGAGATGGATATGAAGGAATCAGAATGATTAACGGCTTTACGGTAATTTTAAGTTTCATTGCTCTCATTAAAATAATGCCCTTTCTGTATTCCTAGTTTTTGCATTTTTGAAATCAATGTGGTAGCCGGTAACCCTAATAATAAAGCCGCTCCCTGTGGTCCAAAAATTCGTCCCTTACATTTTTCAACGGTCTTTAGGATATGTTCTTTTTCCACCTGGTGTAATGTTTTAATCTGAAAATCCTGATCAGCTGTTTTTTGTTCGAAAATCTCCGGTAAATCCATTTCTCTGATCGTGCTGTCTTTTGCCGTAAGAATACTTCTTTCGATCATGTTTTCGAGCTCACGGATATTTCCCGGCCATGCATTTTCACTCATTGCATGGATTACCTTTTGAGAGAATCCACTGATCTTTTTACCTGTTTTCAGGTTGATTTTTTTTAGAAAATAATCGGCCAGTAACGGGATGTCTTCTTTTCTGTCCCGCAATGCAGGCAAATGAATGGGGAAAACATTAAGACGATAGAACAGATCACTCCTGAATCTCCCTTCAGTAACCTCTTTTTCCAGAATCCGGTTGGTGGCAGCAATAATTCTGACATTAACTTTAATGGTGTTATTCCCGCCGATTCTTTCAATCTCTCTCTCCTGTAAAACTCTCAGTAATCTTCCCTGAAGAGCTAAAGGCAGCTCTCCAATTTCATCCAGGAAAATAGTGCTGTTATTAGCCTGTTCAAATTTTCCTTTGCGTTGTTCCGTAGCACCCGTAAAACTGCCTTTCTCATGACCGAAAAGTTCACTTTCTATAAGATTAGCAGGAATGGATGCACAGTTAATCCTGATCATTGAGTGATGAGACGAAGAGGAGAGCTCATGAATAGCCTGGGCTATCAGCTCTTTTCCCGTTCCGGTCTCGCCATAGATGATCACACTGGATAATGAAGAGGCTACCTGGGAGATTTGTTGATAAATATGCTGCATGGCTTCACTATTTCCAATGATTCCGTTAAACCCTTCTTGATTTCTTGCCTCATCTTTTCTGACAGGCTTTATATCTTTTTGAGAATCGGGTGCTGAAGTATGAGTAGTCTCCAGCATTTCCGAGAACAGAATGTTTCTGATGGTAATTGACACCTGCGTAGAGATGCCTCCCAATAACCTTTCTAGCCGGCCATTGAATTCAGTAAAATTTTTATACAAAAGGAAAATCACGTTTTTATGATCTCCTACAGATGGTAAGCAAAATCCCACTGCCATATGCATTCCCAGTTTTTTTGCAAGGGTAAAATACGGTACTGATGTTTTCCTTTCAGAGAAATCCTTAAGGTAAAAAGTAACAGGTTCCGGCGATTGCATGCATTGCTCAAAACAAATATCCGGTGAATCGGAAGGGCTATCATCATACGCTCCGGTAATTAAAGAGCTGTAAAAAATCTGCTGCTTATGGTCCCTTGCTGTAAGGATCATAATGTCATCATATAGAAATTCATTTTTAAAGGATTGATTTAAAGCAATACTAAAATGTTTTTTATCTAAAACTTTGGCAAAGGCAGTATTAATAGATGAAATCGCCAGATGATCCTTCTGCATTTCCTGAAGTCGGGCCCTCATGACATCAACATTTTGATCAGACTGTTTATTCATAAAGATCTATTGATTGAAAGGATAAAGATAGAGAAAACAGTACTATTTTGGAATAGAATAGAATAATTAATAATGCTTTTTTAAGCACAGGTTTTTTTATGAAAAGTTTATCTCTGTAAATCTTTTTAAAGTAAATCATCTGTACGTTTTTTATAAAGGATCATGAAAACCCTTTTTAAACCTCCTGAAAAGTTTAGAAATTTCCTAATTGTGTATAGAAAAATCCTATGATATGATAACTTTTCACCTCTTAGGGTAAATAATTGTAAAAAACACACGTCTTAATTATATGAGTTTAAATAGAAAATGGACGTTTTTCTTATAACTTTTTTAAAAAATATCAATAAAATTTAAAATTTTCTTATCATAAATTAGATAAAAATAAATATTAATTTTTTAAGTGTCAATTTAACATTTAAATAGCTATATATTAAGGTATTCTGAAATAATAATCATAAAATTAATGATAACCTTATCATAATTTTTACATCATTCTTATCATAAAAAAATGATATATAATCTATTGATATATAGCATGTAATGTAGATTTTATTTTTTTTTCTCAATTGAATTTTTATATTTGTGATGTTACGCTAATGTTAATAAAAGATGAACCAGGATTTTATTCATACCTATGTTTCTGTTGATTGTGTAGTATTTGGATTTGACCATGACAACAGACTCAATATCTTACTTGTGCAACGTCATGTAGACGATGTACCAGTGGATAGGCAAAGAAAATTGCCGGGGAGCTTGATTTTCAGTAATGAAGATGTGGATGATGCAGCCCATAGGGTTCTTCATGAGTTAACAGGAATAAAAAAAATGGTTCTCAAGCAGTTCAAATGCTTTGCTGATCCATTTCGCGCAAGCAATCAGATTGATATCAAGTGGATGGGAACCGAGTATATGCATAATATTGACAGGATTATTACGGTGGCCTATCTTTCTCTATGTAAAATCGATCATAAAATTAACAGCACCAAATATGAAACAGTCGACTGGTATCCTGTAGATCAGGTGCCTGCATTACCCTTTGATCATAATAAGATCATTAATGAATCTTTAACAGAAATAAGAAGGTGGATTGAGACCGATTTTTCTATTATTTTTGAATTGCTGCCGAAAAAATTTACCATAAGACAGCTGTACCAGCTGTACAGCGCTTTAAGTGAAAAACAGATCGATATCAAGAATTTTCATAAAAAAATTTCATCATTTAATTATATCATTCCTTTAGAAGAGATAGAGCAAAACGTATCGCACCGGGCAGCAAGATACTATCGGTTTGATGCCAAGATCTATAAGAAAAACAACACTAAACTAATTAAATAAATCCCCTTTTCAAATTATGTATTTGCTAGGATATGACATAGGCAGTTCTTCTGTTAAAGTTTGTCTCATTGAGGCATCCAGTGGAAAAATTATTGCATCAGACTTTTCTCCAAAAAAGGAAATGAAAATCATGGCAGTCAACCCAGGCTGGGCAGAACAGAACCCTGCGGAATGGTGGCTGAACCTAAAGCTGGCACATGAATCTGTGATGCATGAATCCGGAATCAATCCTGAAGATATTAAAGGCATTGGTATTACCTGGCAGATGCATGGACTGATCCTGGTCGATAAAGACCAGAATTTGCTTCGTCCTTCGATTATCTGGTGTGACAGCCGTGCTGTACCTTATGGTGAAAAAGCTTTTCAGGAAATTGGAACTGAGAAATGTTTATCTCATCTTCTTAATTCTCCCGGAAATTTCACAGCATCAAAACTAGCTTGGGTAAAGGAAAATGAACCTGAAATTTTTGAAAAGATTGATAAAATAATGCTGCCGGGAGATTATATTGCCATGAGACTTTCCGGTGAAATAGGGATGACGATTGAAGGACTTTCTGAAGGCATATTCTGGGACTTTAAAAACAACTGTATTTCTGAGGACGTGATTAATTATTATGGAATTCCTAAGAGCTTTTTTCCTGAAATCATTCCTACTTTCGGTATCCAGTCGACGGTTTCTGCAGCGGCAGCTCAGGAATTAGGACTAAAAGAAGGAACCCCAATTTCGTACAGGGCAGGAGACCAACCCAATAATGCGCTCTCTCTGAATGTTTTCAATCCCGGAGAAATTGCTTCAACAGCAGGCACTTCGGGAGTGGTATATGGAGTACTGGATAAATTGGAATATGATACCCTGTCACGGGTAAATACATTTGCCCATGTCAACTACAGTCCTGAGCAAACCAGATTGGGAGTTTTGCTGTGTATTAACGGAACAGGAATTTTAAATTCCTGGCTAAAGCACAATTTTGCAACCTCACTGTCTTCCTATGGTGATATGAATGATCTGGCATCGCTTTCCCCGATAGGATCAAAAGGATTAAGCATCATCCCTTTTGGAAACGGGGCAGAAAGAGTTTTGGAAAACAAAGATACCAGCTGTTCTATGCACGGGATTAATTTCAACATTCATACAAAAGGAGATATTCTGCGTGCGGCACAGGAAGGAATTGTCTTTTCATATGAATATGGAATGGATATTATGAGAAATATGGGAATGGACATCCAGGTGATCCGGGCAGGCAACGCCAATATGTTTTTAAGTTCAATTTTCCGGCAGTCGCTTGCCAGTGTGAGCAATGCAGTGATTGAGCTTTACGACACAGACGGAGCGGTAGGAGCTGCCAGAGCCGCCGGAATGGGAATCGGTTTTTATGCAGATTCAAAAGAGGCATTTTCGTCCCTCGAAAAAATAGCAGTTATAGAACCTGAAACAGAAAAAAGAGAACAATATTTAGAAGCATATTCAAGGTGGAAACAGCATCTTAACGAAATCATCTAATCATCCTGCAACGAAGCTATTCATTGTACCTGCGGACCTATTAAATCAGCAGGCAGGGGATTCTTATATTAAATTGTAAAGAACAAACTAAAATAAAATCAAATAATATGAACATTTTAACAGAAACAAAAGCATTTTTTCCAGGTATTGAAAACATCAGATTCGAAGGTAAAGAAAGTAGAAACCCTATGGCATTCCGTTATTATGATGCAGATAGGATCGTGATGGGAAAGCCGATGAAAGAATGGATGCGTTTTGCAATGGCATGGTGGCATACCCTGTGTGCAGACGGAAGCGATCCATTTGGAGGAGCAACGATCCACCATCCTTGGGATATCGGTAATGATGCGGTTTCAAGAGCTAAACATAAAATGGATGCAGGTTTTGAATTCATGTCTAAAATAGGATTTCAATATTACTGTTTCCATGATGTAGACTTGGTTGCTCCGGCAGATAACTGGAAAGACTATGAAAAGAACCTTCAGGCTGTTGTGGAATATGCCAAAGAAAAGCAAAAAGAATCAGGGATCAAGCTTCTGTGGGGAACTGCCAATGTTTTCACGCATGAAAGATACATGAACGGAGCTTCTACCAATCCAAATTTTGATGTGGTAGCCTGTGCAGGAACTCAGGTGAAAAATTCTATTGATGCAACGATTGCTCTTGGTGGTGAAAACTATGTGTTCTGGGGTGGCAGAGAAGGTTATATGAGTCTGCTGAATACTGAAATGAAAAGAGAAAAAGACCACTTGGCCCGTTTTCTTTCTATGTCCCGTGATTATGCCCGTAGTCAAGGCTTCAAGGGAACATTCCTTATTGAGCCAAAACCAATGGAGCCAACTAAACATCAGTACGATTACGATTCTGAAACAGTGATTGGCTTCCTGAGACATTACGGTTTAGACAAAGATTTTAAACTTAATATTGAAGTTAATCATGCTACCCTGGCGGGGCATACCTTCGAGCATGAGCTTCAGGTAGCAGTTGACGCAGGATTATTGGGAAGTATTGATGCCAATAGGGGAGATTACCAAAACGGATGGGATACAGACCAGTTCCCTGTGGATTATCGTGACCTGGCTCAGGCTTGGTTGGTACTTCTTCCTGCAGGAGGATTAGGAAATGGCGGAGTTAATTTTGATGCGAAAATCAGAAGAAATTCTACCGATCCGGAAGATTTATTTATCTCCCATATTTCTGGAATGGATGTTTTTGCCAAAGGATTATTAGTTGCTGCAGATATACTGGAAAACTCTGATTATAAAAAATTACGGACAGAGCGCTATGCTTCTTTTGACAGCGGTAACGGAAAAGCTTTCGAAGAAGGGAATCTTACACTGGAAGACCTTCAGAGAATTGCTCATGAGGTGGGTGAACCCCAGACCAAAAGCGGAAAACAGGAATTGTTTGAAGCAATCGTGAACATGTATATCTAATAATTATAGAAGGCTTTCATTATAACACTAAGGATTTATTAACAGCCTTTCTATTTATGTAATATTAAAAATAATAATTATGAACAGATTTCATTTTGCTAAAACCAACAGGGCTGCGATATTTTTCGCCATGGCGCTGTTACCGTCAAGCTTAGCTTATTCTCAAAGTAAAAAAGATACTGTTGCCAAAGAAAATAAGATAGAAGAAGTTATTGTAATCGGATACGGTACACAGAAAAAAGAAGCGGTTACCGGATCCGTATCATCCCTGGGTGGCACTGCTCTCAAAGAAGTTCCTTCGGCCAATATAACCGATGCAATCCAAGGACGTCTTCCGGGAGTTGATATTGGCAGAACTTCTACAAAACCCGGCGCTGTACAACAGATCCGTATTAGGGGAGAACGTTCGTTAACCGGTTCCAACGATCCTTTGATTGTATTGGATGGAATTCCTTTTGTGGGCTCTCTGGGTGATATCAGTCCATCAGATATTAAAAGCTTGGATATTCTTAAAGATGCTTCTGCCACAGCGATTTATGGATCACGTGGTGCAAACGGAGTCATTTTAATAACAACAAACAGAGGATCAAAAGGTCAGAAAGCAAGATTTACCTATAACGGATATACCGGATTTCAGACTATTTTCTCTAAATATCCGGTGATGGATGGGCCTAAGTTTGCCAAATTACGTGCTGATGCCAAAATGTTCACCAACGCGCAAGATGAATTCAATGATATAAATACAGACTGGCAGGATAAATATTACGGTGTGGGACTGATGATGAACCACGATATAGGGGTTGCAGGAGGAAGCGAAAAAGGGAATTACAATTTTGGTGTCGCGTATTTTCAGCAAAATGGAGTTGTCCCTTTGCAAAGTTATAAAAGACTTTCTATTAGGGGTTCCTTAGATCAGGAAGTAAGTAAGTTCATAAAAATAGGCTTCTCTACCAACTCAAACTTTTCTATCAATGACTTCAATGGTGTTAGCGGTGCTCCTATGTTAGGGTATTCACCATTGGTTAGTCCCTATAAGGCTGATGGAAGTCCTAAGACCGTCATGTATAGTGCCATTGATCAGACTGCTCTCCAGACCAGAGGTATTCTTGAAAATTTAGGCGACGCCTATGCTGACCGTACCAATGCTTTTAGTTCATACAATAACCTTTATGGAGAATTAAAAATACCAGGAGTTGAAGGTCTTAAATACAGGCTTAATGTCGGTCTTACCTACAGAAATTCAAATAGCGGAACCTATACAGGAACCGGTATACTCAATGTAAATCCTGCTACTGAATCTTCGGCTGGAATCGGAAACTCGTTGACGACGCAGTGGGTTTTGGAAAATATCCTGTCTTATGACCGAACTTTTGGTAAACACAAAATTAGTGCAACGGCATTATATTCTGCGGAACAGACCAAATATAACAGCTCTTACATATCAGCGAGAGATGTTCCTATCGATGCCTTTCAATACTTTAATTTAGGCCATGCACAAGGTGAGGTTACTATTGATCCCAATAATCAGGGATATTATAAAAGAGGTCTTATGTCTTTCATGGGAAGAGCATTATATCAATATGATAACCGATATATGCTTACGGCTACTATCCGTTCAGACGGAGCGTCAGTTTTAGCGAAAGGGCATCAGTGGCATACCTATCCTGCAATCTCTGTGGGTTGGAATATTGCCAATGAGAGCTTCCTTAAAGATTCAAAATATATCAATGCGCTTAAGCTGAGAGCTGGTTTTGGACAGACTTCCAACCAGTCTGTAGGGCCATACACCACTTTTGGGAGTTTAAGTACTGTGCCATATAATTTTGGAAATGAATTTGTCATCGGGAATTATGTAAATACAGCCTCAAATGCAAATTTGGGCTGGGAGTTTTCAAAAACCTGGAATTATGGATTAGATTTTACTTTATTCAACAGAATCATCAGCGGTACCGTAGAATATTATGTTACGAAGACAGAACAGTTATTGTTAAGTAAAGGGTTGCCTTCATCCAGCGGTTTGGGATCTGTGACCGAGAACGTGGGAGCATCAGAGAATAAAGGTTTCGAAATATCTCTTAATGGTTCTATTTTCAATAATCCTGATGGGTTTAGCTGGGAAGTTGGTGGTAATTTATATGCTAACAGAAATAAAATTACAGCATTAGCTTCCGGGACTGACAGAAACGAGGGGAATTTATGGTTTGTTGGTCATAATATCAACGCATTATATGATTACCAGTATATAGGTTTGTGGCAGCATGGAGATCCTTATTTGAGCGTATTGGAACCTGGAGGAAATGTGGGAATGATCAAAGTTTTATATACAGGTGGATACAATGCAGACGGAACTCCGACCAGAGCTATCGGGCCGGCTGACAGACAGATTATCGATACCAATCCGGATTTTATGGGTGGTTTCAATACAAGATTAGCATATAAAAATATTGATCTTAGTGTAGTAGGAGCATTTCAGAAGGGTGGAGTATTAATCAGTACACTATACGGCTCTTCAGGATATCTCAACAGATTATCGGGAAGAGGAAATAACGTAGATGTTGATTACTGGACTGAAGAAAATCCAGACGTGCGCTATCCGAAACCAGGTGGAATGATGAGCGGAGATAATCCGAAATACGGTTCAACTTTAGGTTTATTTGATGGCTCATACGTAAAAATAAGAACCATCACATTAGGGTACAATTTTAATAAAAATACCCTGGATGATTTAGGCGTAAGCAGTCTGAGACTGTATGTGACAGTACAGAATCCATTTGTTTTCGGTTCTCCTTATTACAGAGAATCAGGGATGGATCCTGAACCGAATTCAAGAGGGAATGAAAATCAGGCTGTAAACTCATACAAAAGCAATCAGCTGGTAATTGGTACGAATAATCCTTCTACAAGAAACTATATGATGGGGCTAAATCTAACCTTTTAAAAGAAAAAATCATGATCAATTTAAATAAAAAATTTATCGCTGCTCTGTTTTTAGCATCATTAACATTCAGTACAGGATGTAATGAGATATTGGATGAACAGCCAAGAGGTATTTATACACCGGAAGATTTTACTACAGAAAGAGGAATTACACAGGGGGTTACGTCTTTGTATAGACAAATGAGAATGCTGTATGGAAACGGCTATTTCTTAAATTCTACCATGACGGGTACTGATGAGGCAACCTGGGGCAAAGATGCAGACGGCAATTTTAAAGCTATGGATATGTCCAATAACGGGAATATTGACAGTTCAACTTTCCCAACAAGTATGGTTTGGGGATCTGTTTTTCCTGCCATCAATTCTGCAAATGGGGTTATACAAAATGGTCCGTTAATTAATGTATCCGAATCACTGATTTCAGAAGCAAGATTTTTCAGATCATTTTATTATTTCTTACTCGTTCAGACCTACGGTGGCGCACCACTAGATTTGGGTTCAGGAGAACTGGCCTTCAACATTTCGCCAACCACCACTTCAGTTAGAAATACGGTTTCAGAAGTTTATACAAAAGCCATTTTCCCTGATTTGATCAAAGCCATTGAAAACCTTCCTGCAAGCCCAAGAGTGACCGGCGGTGTTACTAAAAATGTTGCGAGATTATATCTTTCAAAAGCCTACTTAACGTATGCATGGTGGCTGCAAAATCCAAACAGCGTTCCAACCTATCCGGAGGCATCAAGAACAGATCCTGATGGCCATAATGCACAATGGTACTTTCAAAAAGCTTATGATATTGCATTAGACGGGATCAACAGTCCCGGCCCGTATGCTTTACAGCCTACCTATTATAATTTAAATGTGGGATCAAATGATCGTAACAAGGAATGTATGCTGTATGCAGACCATACAGAGACAAGTGCTTATTATAATGAAGGGGTTATCCAGGCAAGTTATGGCGATGGCTGGTCTCCAAATAATTTTGCTGCCTGGATGATGACCTGGAATTATCCTAATATCAGAAGTAGCACTTCCAGCACATCATGGTCTGCTGTCAGTTCGGTACAAAGAGCAGCAGCTCAAGATTTGGGACGTCCCTGGACACGTATGGCTCCTACTATTGAAGTTATTAAAAATACATTTGCAGACAAAACAAATGATTCCAGATATGACGGAACATTCGTGACCACCTACCGTGGTAATTGGGACAAAGCAGGGATGACTCAGACTACCTTGTATAATGCTAATAATCTTCCCGTGCATCCCGGTGATGCCATCTTAACGTTTCTCAATGATGATTCTGTAGTGCCAACGTACTCTTCCAATGCTGGAAATAGTAACATTGGAGCAGGAACGCTTCCGGGAAGGGCAGACTGGGTAGTGGCACCAAATGGGATCAGCAGAGTGGTATATCCTGGTATATGGAAAATAGGAACTTACCGTACAGATAACGGTAACGGTTTAGGATATCCAAATCCAACTTTAACCCGTCCGTTTGTAGCCGCCAAATTTTCAGAATTTTATTTTCTGGCAGCTGAAGCAGCAGTTAAAGGAGCTTCCGGATCTGTCAGCGCCAGAGATCTTATTAATGTAATCAGAGCCAGAGCAGGAAAATGGGTTTGGAGTGTTAGCGGAAATGTTGCAAAAGTACAGGATAACAGTGCTGCAATGATTGCTGCTACACCAAATACCATTACCATAGATTACATTCTGGCAGAAAGATCCCGTGAGTATTATGGCGAAGGATACAGATGGTATGATCTGGTACGCACACAGAAGTGGGAAGAATATGCAGCCACGTATAAAATTGCAGGGACTGCTTATGGAGATCATACTCCTCAGACTGTAACGCGTAATATCCAGAAATTTCATTATCTGAGACCAATCCCTCAGGGACAATTGGATGCTATGGAAGTTTCTGCAGATATTAAGGCTAAATACCAAAATCCTGGTTACAATTAATATTTATAAACATTCATGTTAACAGAAGCAAAGTAGATGTATTCATTACATCTGCTTTGTTTAATGAAAATAAAATTTATGGAAAAAACATGGCGTTGGTTCGGTAAAAAAGACAAAATAAAATTAGAGATGCTCCGTCAAATTGGAGTTCAAGGTATTGTTTCTGCGCTTCACGATATCCCTAACGGAGAAGTCTGGCCGTTGGCCGCAATTAACGATTATAAAAATAATATAGAAAGTTTCGGCCTTCGCTGGTCTGTCGTAGAAAGTCTGGCAGTAAGTGAAGCCATAAAATACGGAGGCGAAAACAGGGATCAATTAATAGAAAATTATATCCAGAGTCTTGAAAATCTGGGAAAATCCGGAATAACAACAGTTTGTTACAACTTTATGCCGGTTCTCGACTGGGCTCGGACAGATTTGTTTTATCAGTGGGAAGATGGCTCATCATCATTGTACTTTGATAAAGCCAAATTTGCTTATTTTGAAATTCATATTCTGCAAAGAAAAGGTGCAGAAAACGATTATAATTCAGGCATTCTTCAAAAAGTAGAGCAATTAAAAAATACTTTAACGGAAGAAGATAACAATGGTTTGATAGACTCGATCATTGTAAAAACACAGGGTTTTGTTAATGGAAACATTAAGGAAGGAGACCAGAATCCGGTAGCTATTTTCAAAAGTTTATTGGCATTATATGATGGGATTGATAAAAACCAGCTCCGTCAGAATATGAAATATTTCCTGGAAAAAATAATGCCCGTTTGCGAAAAATGGAATATCCAGATGTGTGTGCATCCTGATGACCCGCCATTTTCATTGTTAGGTCTGCCAAGAATCGTAACCAATGAAGAAGATATCGACTGGCTCTTAAATGCTGTCGATAATCCTCACAACGGGCTCACATTCTGTACAGGTTCTTTAAGTGCAGGTCTTCAGAATGATGTTCCGAAACTTGCCCAAAAATATGCTCACCGCACAAAATTTGTCCATTTAAGAAGCACCAATGTATTTGAAAATGGGGATTTCATCGAAGCGCATCATTTGGGTGGAAGAGGAAAATTGATTGAGGTCATCCGGATATTTGAAAAAGAAAATCCGGACTTGCCCATGCGTATAGATCATGGAAGATTACTGACAGACGATATTGATAAAGGTTACAATCCCGGATATTCATTTCTCGGAAGAATGCTTGCGTTAGGACAAATCGAAGGAGTAATGGCTACTGTACAGTCAGAATTGCAAAGAAATTAAATCTAAGGTTTGCAATAAATTATTATAAAAAGTAAAAATGAACGAAATATTCAGCATAAAAGATAAAGTAGCCGTAATTACAGGAGCCTCAGGGGTGTTGGGTGGATGTCTGGCTAAAAGTTTCATAGAAGCCGGAGCCAAAGTTGCAGCATTGGGGAGAAACCAGGAAACTTTAAATATCCGGGTAGCAAAACTGACAGATCTGGGAGGCGAAGCATTCGCTGTGGAAGCCAATGTAATGAATGTGGAAAGTCTTGAAGCTGCTTCAAAGAAAATCCTTGAAAAATACGGTAGAATTGATATTTTGCTCAATATTGCCGGAGGAAATATACCTACCGCAACATTAGCTCCCGACCAATCTTTTTTCGACCTGAAAATGGAAGCCTGGAACGAAGTAACCGATTTAAATATCAACGGAACCGTTTATCCAAGTTATGTCTTCGGAAAAGTGATGGCAAAACAGGGAAATGGAAGTATTGTGAATATCTCCTCAATGGCGGCTTATTCTGCAATTACAAGAGTTGCTGGTTATTCAGCAGCAAAATCCGCAATTACCAATTTTACACAATGGCTCGCTTCGGATCTAGCGTTGAAATTTGGCGATAAAATTCGTGTCAACGCAATTGCTCCCGGATTTTTTATCGGAGATCAAAACCGGGCGATTTTATTGAATCCGGATGGTTCTTTAACTGATCGAAGCAAAAAAGTCATCGCTAAAACCCCAATGGGACGCTTCGGAAATGCCGATGAGCTCAACGGAGCCGTCCAATTCCTTTGTTCAGATGCCGCAAGCTTTATCACGGGTGCATTATTGCCTATTGATGGTGGTTTTAGCGCATTCAGCGGTGTTTAAGATGAATTGTTTTTTCTTCATATAGTTGCAAGGCCTTAATGATGTAACTGATTGACTTAAGGTCTTGTTTTTAAAATTTTATCTGAAATTAATAAGAACCTCCTCAGGAGATTACTACAAAGGATTAGATGTCCTTTAAAGAAATAGATTAAAATCTTAAACCTTTTTAAATTAAATAATGACTCATTCCATTAACAATAAAGAAGTTTTCGGAGAATCGTTTTTGCTGGAATCAGCAAAGGCAGAAAATCTCTATTTCGGCTTTGCGAAAGAAATGCCGATTATTGATTATCATAATCATCTTGAGCCCGAGGTAATTTCAAATAATCAGAATTTCCGTTCTCCGGCGGCGATCTGGCTGGCTGGTGATCATTACAAATGGCGGGCAATGAGAAATTTCGGGATTGATGAGCAATTCATTTCCGGCAAAGCTTCAGACTTGGAAAAGTTCAGAAAATGGTCGGAAGTTGTACCGTATACGCTTAGAAATCCTTTATTTCACTGGACTCATCTGGAACTTAAAAATCCATTCGGAATCAAAGAATATCTTTCCTCGAAAAATGCAGATTCTGTTTATCAGCAGATGAATGAAAGTTTGCAGACCTCAGATTTTTTGCCACAATCCATCATTCAGAATTTCAAAGTGGAAGCACTTTGCACAACCGATGATCCTGCTGATGATTTGGCTTATCATAAAGCATTAAAAAATAGCAGTTTTAAAGCTCAGGTTTTACCTGCTTTTCGACCGGATTCTTACATCAATATCATCAATCCGGAACAATATCTTTCAGGAATAAAAAAACTTGAAAATGTTTGTGGAATTTCAATAGAATCAGTTTCCGATTTATTAAATGCGCTTCAATCCAGAATCAATTATTTTGCAGAAGCAGGAGCCAAGGTTGCCGATCACGGGTTTGAATATTTTCCCGATACCACAATATGGAATCTGGAATTAGAAAAAGAATTTTCAGAATTTTTAAAAGGAAATAATCCAACATTCTCCAATCCGGAAGCGTTGTGTGGTTACTTACTAAAAGAGCTTTGCAAAATGTACGCTGAAAAAGGCTGGGTACAGCAGTTTCACGTGGGAGCAACCAGAAATAATAATTCTTTAATGCTTAGTAAAATTGGTATTAATGCTGGTTATGACGCAATCGGCGAACAATACTTTGCACAAAGATTGAGCATTCTTCTGGACGAACTGAATTCTGCCGGACAACTTACCAAAACCATTATTTATAACCTTAATCCCACCTTCAATGAAGTTTTAGCGACACTTGCAGGAAATTTTAATGAAGGCGGAATGAAGTCCAAAGTACAGTTTGGTGCAGCGTGGTGGTTTCTCGACCAATTAGACGGAATGAAAAAGCAGATGAACACACTTTCCAACATTGGTCTCATCAGCACATTTGTCGGAATGCTGACCGATTCCCGAAGTCTCCTGTCGTTCTCAAGACACGATTATTTCAGAAGGCTTTTGTGTAATATGTTCGGCAGCGAGATCGAAAGGGGATTGCTTCCCGATGACGAAGAATGGGTGGGCAAAATCATTCAGGATATCTGCTATCACAACACGAAAAATTATTTTGAAATTTAATACAATGCAAGATTCATTTTCAAATAAAATAGTATGTTTCGGAGAATTGCTTTTGCATTTCGCTCCGGATTCCGAAGGAAATTGGCTCAATGACCAATCTCTGAAGATTTTCGTGGGCGGTGCCGAATATAATGTAGCTGCAGCTCTTGCACAATGGAATAATCCCGTAAAACTTCTTTCAGCTTTGCCTGAAAATTTTCTGGGAAGCCAATTGGAATCACAGCTCAAAAATAAAGAAATTCAGGTGCTTGCTGAGAAAAGTAACGGCAGAATCGGAACGTTTTACCTCTCTTCGGATGGCGATATGCAGAACGCATCTGTTGTTTACGACCGTTTTCCTTCGGTTTTTACACAGTCGGATTTTAAAACATTTGGTTTCGATGAGGTATTTTCGGAGGTAAAATGGCTTCACATCAGCACTATTACGCCGGCATTGAGTGAAAATGCCTATCAGAAATGTCTGGATTTAATGAAAGAGGCAGCGTTCAGAAACATCACGGTTTCTCTTGATTTGAATTACCGTGCTATACTGTGGCAGGGCAAAAATCCTTCAGATAAAATAAAAAATCTGATGCCTTTTGTCAATGTTTTGATGGGAAACATCTGGTCCATTCAACAATTTTTGGAAATTCCGATTGAATATGAATTGAATGGGAATTTTGACGACAAAAACCTTCTGAAACAGGCTGAAAAATCAGCACTGGAAATTCAGAAAATATATCCCAACGTAGAAATAATAGCGAATACATTCCGCTTTACGGGCAGCGAAGAAGTCAATTATTATGCAACTTTATTTGCTAATGAAAAGCTTCTGATCTCACAACATTATCATTCAACAAAAATTGAGGAAAGAGTAGGAAGCGGCGATTCCTTTATGGCTGCTTTGATTCACGGAACTTTAAAAGGAAATTCCTTACAGCAGATTTTAGAAGATGCTACGAAAGTCGCTTTCAAAAAGCTTTTTGTAAAGGGTGATATCATTAATGACAGCATTAACATTGAAAAATTATGAAAGGAATACTACAAAAAATAAAAGACCAGAAAATAGTTCCGTTGTTTTACAATGAATCTTTTGAGGTTTCAAAAAATACCGTAAAAGCTTTGTACGAAGCAGGAATTCGGGTGATAGAATATACCAACCGCGGTGCTCAGGCATTGGAGAATTTTACTGAATTAAAAGAAATGTCTGCCAACGAATTTCCAGAACTTTTACTGGGAATCGGAACCGTGAAAAATATAAAGGAAATGGATGATTATGCCAATGCAAAAGCAGATTTTATCATTACACCTGTTATTAGCGAAGAACTGATAAAACATTCTGTTGCAAAAAATATCAATTTAATTCCAGGATGTTTTACTCCTTCCGATGTCAATATAGCATTTCAGAACGGACTTCGGTTAGTGAAGGTTTTTCCGGCAGATGCTTTAGGCAAAAATTATATCAGATCCATTCAACCTGTTTTTCCGGGAATGATTTTTATGCCGACCGGAGGAATCAATGCTGACTTTGATGACATTACAGAATGGATGAAAGGTGGCGCCGTTGCTGTCGGTTTAGGAAGTTCACTCATCAGAACAGATTTTACATCAGAACAGCTCACCGAAAAAGTTCAGAATTTATTACAACAACTTAATCAAAACTAATGCAGGCTCCTAAAAACCGTAACATAAGATGGTTGATGCTGTCTTTGGTCTTTCTCGCTACCACGATCAATTATCTCGACCGTCAGGTAATGGGTTTACTGAAACCTGTTCTTGAAAAAGAGTTCAGTTGGGACGAAAAAGATTACAGCTACATTGTAATGGCATTCACCACAACGTATGCCATCGGGTATCTTGCGATGGGAAGATTTATAGACAGGGTAGGAACCAAAATAGGGTATGCCGTTTCGTTAATTGTCTGGAGCCTTGCTTCCATAGGACATGGTTTTGTGAAAAGCACCGTTGGATTTATCATTGCGAGAAGTACACTCGGAATCAGTGAGGCAGGAAATTTTCCGGCAGCGATAAAATCTGTTGCAGAATGGTTTCCGAAAAAAGAAAGAGCCTTGGCAACGGGGATTTTCAACTCCGGAGCAACGGTTGGAGCCATTTTAGCACCGCTTCTTGTGCCGTTCATTCTGGGACATTACGGATGGCGGGAAACCTTCGTCTGGATCGGGGCTTTAGGTCTATTATGGATTATACTTTGGTGGAGATTCTATAAAATTCCGGAGAAAGCCAAAAACCTGAGCCAGGAAGAATTACAGTACATCAAAAGTGATCAGGACGGAAAAACACAAGAACAGTCCAAAGTTCCGTTGTCTGAAATATTAAAATACAAAGTCACCTGGTCATTTGCCATCGGAAAAATTCTGACCGATCCAATCTGGTATTTCTTTATGTTCTGGTTGCCGGCTTATTTTTCAGACGTATTCAAGATGGATATGACTAAACCTTCCATTCCGTTAATTATTATTTACAGCGGAACCACGATTGGAAGCATCGGTGGTGGTTATCTTTCCTCATTTTTAATTAAAAAAGGCTGGGCCATCGGAAGAGCCAGAAGTTTGACAATGCTCTTGTTTGCGTTGATGGTCGTTCCGGTAATGTTCTCAAAATATGTAGACAATATGTGGCTGATTACCATCATCATTGCTTTCGCCACTGCAGCACACCAAGGTTGGGGAGCCAATCTGATGACCACAGTTGGAGATAAATTACCTAACAACTATGTAAGTTCGGTTATCGGTTTTGGCGGAATGCTCGGTTCAGCAGCAGGAATTATTTTTCCGCTTTTCATCGGAATTGTCTTGGATACCTTCAAAAAAGCAGGAAACATCAACGGCGGATACAACATCATATTTTTTATTGCCGGTGTTTCTTACGTTGCGGCTTGGGGAATTATCTGGTTGATCAACAGAAGAAAACCAGTGTAAAGATCAAATTCATTTTGGAAAAAACGTAACACATTAAAAATAAACAATAAACTAAAATATACTATGAGACAGAGAACAATGAATCCGATATTTTTAAAAAAGAAAACAACGTTGATGGCTGCTGTTGCCTTATTATCTTTTGCCAACGTTTCAGCACAGACTTTCTCAGACTTTTCCTATCGTGGAAATGATAAAATATACACAAACAACCCTTTGAAAGAAGACGAATTTTATTCTCCTATTCTTCAGGGATGCTATCCGGATCCGAGTATTACCAGAAAAGGAGACTATTATTATCTTGTAAATTCTTCATTTTCAATGTTTCCGGGAGTTCCTATTTTCACTTCAAAAGATTTGGTCAACTGGAAACAAGTGGGTCACGTTCTGGACAGGCCTTCTCAATTGAAAGTCGAGAAATCAGGTGTTTCACAAGGAATTTATGCTCCGGATATCAAATATAATAAGCACAACGATACTTTTTATATGATCACCACGCAGATTGCCAGTGGAATCGGGAATATGGTCGTGAAAACCAAAGATCCTGCGAAAGGCTGGAGCGAAGTGCAAAAGTTGAATTTTGACGGTATCGATCCTTCCATTTTTTTTGATGATGATGGTAAAGCTTATATTGTTCATAATGATGCACCGCCGAAAGGAACTGAGCAGTACAACGGTCACCGTGTGATCAAAATGTGTGATTATGATTTGGAAAAAGACCAGGTTGTAGCAGGTTCAGATAAAATTATTGTGAATGGAGGCGTCGATCTTTCCCAAAAACCGATCTGGATAGAAGGGCCACATTTATATAAAAAGAATGGTAAATATTATCTGATGTGTGCAGAAGGCGGAACAGGAGGTAATCACAGCGAAGTTATTTTTATGTCAGATTCTCCGAAAGGTCCATACATTCCTGCGAATAACAATCCGATTCTGACACAGCGGTATTTCCCAAAAGACAGAAAAGATAAAGTAGATTGGGCAGGTCACGCAGATTTGGTAGAAACTCCTGAGGGTCAATATTATGGTGTCTTTTTAGCCATTCGTCCCAATGTAAACAACAGAGTGAACAGTGGACGCGAAACTTTCATTCTTCCGGTGGACTGGAGCGGAACGTATCCTGTGTTCCAAAACGGACTGGTACCAATGAAACCGAAATTGAAACTACCGCAAGGCGTAAAAAATCACACCGGACAAAACGGATTTTTCCCTAACGGAAACTTCACGTACAATGATAAACTGACAGATAAAAGCCTGGATTACCGATGGATCGCCATGCGCGGACCCCGTGAAAATTTCATCAGTGCTTCTAAAAACGGAGTCAAAATAAATCCTTTTGATACCAATATCAAAGCTTTGGCTCCGGTTTCGGCATTATTCCACAGATTGCAGCATGAAGACTTTGAAACTTCTGTAACGCTGGATTTCAAGCCGAAATCAGAAAAAGAACTGGCTGGAATTACCTGCTATCAAAGCGAACGATTCAACTATGTTTTCGGAATCACAAAAAAAGGCAAAGATTTTTACATTGTTTTGGAAAGAACAGAAAAAGGAGAATCAAAACTGATGGCCAGCGAAAAGATTTCGCTTTCAAAAACGGTCAGATTACAAGTCGTTGGTGAAAAAGATGAACATCAATTTAATTATTCTCTGGATGGCAAAAACTTCAAAAACCTTGGAGGTTCCGTTTCCGGAGATATTCTTTCTACCGATGTTGCAGGTGGTTTTACAGGAAGTTTGATTGGTTTGTACAGCACTTCGTCTAATGATATTATACCTAATTAACATTAAAAATGATAAGCTCCAGATTAAGCCGATTTTAATAATACAATCATCTGCCAAACCCATAAAATCTGCGAGATAAAAAATTTAAATAACCAATCAAAATATTAAAATTTTGAAAACTAAAGAATCGTTTTATATAGTTTCTTTTTTGGGGTTTATCGGGCTGAATTATTGTTCAGCCCAGGTAAATCCTGCTCAGAAGCCGCAGACGACAGCATTTACCAATCCCATTATCTGGGCAGACGCTCCTGATTTATCAGTGACCAGAAACGGTGATGATTTTTATCTTATCAGTACCACCATGCACCTGATGTCGGGAGCTCCGGTCATGCATTCCAAAGATCTTGTACATTGGGAAATGGCAAGCTATGTCTTCAATACATTGAATGATAATTCTAAGTATGATTTACTTAACGGAACAGTTTACGGTCGAGGGCAATGGGCATCTTCCATCCGCTATCACAAAGGGAAATATTACGTTTTGTTTTCTCCGAATGATGAGCCTTTCAAATCCTATTTCTATGTAACAGATAATCCTGAAAAAGGCAATTGGAAACTCATGGCCAGAACCCGACATTTTCACGATGCTTCGTTGCTTTTTGATGATAACGACAGAGTTTATGTTTTCACCTCAAACAAAGTTTTTGAATTAAGTTCTGATTTTAAACAAGTCATCGGAAATCCTGAGGGAACTGAAGTTTTTCAGAAAGATTCTTCGGAAACCGGACTTTTAGAAGGTAATCAGATTATTAAAAGAAACGGAAAATATTATATGATGATGATTTCCTGGCCTAAAGGTGAAAAACGTCGCCAGGAAGTTTACAGAGCAGATAAAGTGACTGGACCTTATGAGAAAAAAATCATTCTGGAAGACAACTTTTTAGGATTTTCCTACGCAGGTCAGGGCGCTTTGATTGATGACAAAAATAGCAACTGGTATTCGCTTATTTTCCAGGACAGAGGCGGAGTGGGACGTGTCCCGGTTTTGATTCCCGTACAATGGGAAAATGACTGGCCGGTTTTGGGAGATAACGGAAAAGTTCCTTTGAATGGTGAAGTTCCGCTTCCTCCGTTTAAGCCTAAAAATAATATCGTAGAAAGCGATGAATTTTCAGATAAAAAACTGAAAATCCAGTGGCAGTGGAACCATAATCCTGTAAACGAAGCCTGGTCATTATCCGAAAGGAAAGGATTTATGAGACTGAAAACAAGTCGTGTGGTAGACAACCTTTACGCTGCTCCGAATACTTTGACGCAAAGAATGACAGGCCCAAAATCCAGCGCTGTTGTTGCTTTAGATTTAGGAGGAATGAAGGATGGCGATGTCACAGGTTTCAGTGCATTTAACGGCGATTCCGGCTTACTTTCAGTTATAAAAGAAGGCAATCAGAAATTTATCACATTTTCTACCAATGAAGTCAGTCTTGATAACAAAACAAAAGCCATTTTAGGAGTGAGAAAAGAAGAAAAGAAGCGTTTTCCTCTCACTTCAAACACAGTTTATCTTCGTATTGAAGCTGATTTTAATCTTGGAAAAGATCTAGCTGATTTTTCTTACAGCACCGACCAAAAAAACTGGACGCTTATGGAAAAAGATTATAAAATGATTTTCGATTACAGAAGATTATTTATGGGATCTAAATTCGCGGTTTTTAATTATGCCACAAAAAGTACAGGAGGTTTTGTAGATGTTGATTTTTTCAGAATAACGGATTCTTCAGGCATAAAATAAATAATAGATTAAATAAGAAAAAAATAGTTCCTGTGGATATTATTTTTTTATCTGAATTAATAAGTGTTTAAAATACAAATAAAAATTATGAAAAATTCTCTTGTATTAGCTTTAGGTTTTATCTTGTCAGGAATATTTGTTTCTGCACAAGCTTTTGATAAACTAGCACCGCAAGTTTTTGATATTGAAAAGAAAGAAATTCCCCACGGGAAAATTGATACTGTAACCTATGAATCAAAAACAGTAGGAACCCAAAGAAAAGCATTGGTATATACGCCTCCGGGCTTCAAAAAAGCAACTAAATATCCGGTTTTGTATCTGCTTCACGGCATTGGCGGAGACGAAAAAGAATGGTTCCGAAACGGCACTCCCCAAAATATTCTTGACAATCTGTATGGCCAGGGAAAACTAATGCCAATGATCGTTGTTTTGCCTAATGGTAGAGCGATGAAAGACGACCGTGCAACCGGAGACATTATGGCAAAAGATAAAGTGGAAGCTTTTGCCACATTTGAAAAAGATTTGCTGAACGATCTTATTCCTTTCATTGAAAAAAAATATCCTGTAAAAAAGGACAGAGAAAATAGAGCAATAGCCGGACTGTCAATGGGTGGCGGACAATCCCTGAATTTTGGATTAGGAAATATAGATAAATTTGCCTGGGTAGGCGGTTTTTCTTCCGCTCCCAATACCAAAGAACCTCAACAGCTTCTTCCAGATCCTGCCAAAGCTAAAGAATTAAAACTCCTTTGGATTTCCTGCGGCGATCAGGACAGGCTGATGCCTTTCAGTAAAAGGACAAGCGATTATCTGACACAAAATAATATTCCTCACATTTTTTATGTAGAACCGGGCGGTCACGATTTCAAAGTCTGGAAAAATGATTTATATATTTTTTCGCAGTTGTTGTTTAAGCCTGTTGACAAAAGCAAATTTTTTGAGTTTACCATTGTGCCCAATCAGTAAAGAACTAATCTAAAATCAAAATCATGAAGGAAAAGGTTTTAAAGTATGTTCTGAATATCGGATTAGTTTTAACAGGATTATCACTCTCTGCCCAAAATCCCATCATTCAAACAAAATTTACGGCTGATCCGGCACCAATGGTGCATAAGGACACCGTTTTTCTGTACACCAGTCACGACGAAGATGATGCATTTGGATTTAAAATGAAAGACTGGCTGCTGTACACTTCAACTGATATGGTCAACTGGACCGATCACGGTATTGTAGCTTCCCTAAAGGATTTTAAATGGGCCGAGCCTGAAAATGGAGCCTGGGCGCCTCAGGTCATAGAAAGAAACGGCAAGTTTTATATGTATTGCCCGATGCCCGGACAAAGAGGAATCGGAGTTTTGGTAGCAGATAGTCCGTATGGTCCTTTTAAAGATCCTATCGGCAAACCGCTCATTAAAAACTCAAGCGACGATATCGATCCGACGGTTCTTATTGATGATGACGGACAGGCTTATCTGTATTGGGGAAATCCTAATTTATGGTTTGTGAAGCTCAATAAAGATATGATTTCTGTTGACGGACCTATTGTAAAAGATCCGTCGATTGCCAAAGTGAAGGGCTCTCCCGATCCTTTTCATTATCAGGAAGGTCCCTGGGCTTGGAAACGCAACGGGAATTATTATATGGCTTATGCTTCAACGTGCTGTCCGGAAGGAATTGGTTATGCAATGGGCAAATCTGCAACCGGGCCGTGGGAATTTAAAGGAATGATTATGGACAGCGACAGACGTTCCAACGGAAATCATCCCGGAATCATTGATTATAAAGGAAAATCTTACGTTTTCGGTTTCCATTACAATTTAGGGAAACAAACTATCAGCAAACATTATGAGCGTCGTTCTGTCTGTGTGAGCGAAATGATTTACAATGCCGATGGCACGATTCAGAAATTACCGTTTTGGAATCCGGAAGGTGTAAAAGGAATAGCAACCCTGAATCCATATTCCAAAGTAGAAGCAGAAACTATTGCTTACAGTGAAGGTTTAAAAACAGAAAAAATGACCGAATGGGAAAGGAACAATCCTTACGATACCGGTAAAAAAATTACCGACCGAATGGTAGTTTCATCGATTAACAATGGAGATCATATCAAAGTTCAGGGTGTTGATTTTTCAAAAGGAACAAAATTCCTGGAAATATCGGTTGCCTCAATGAACGGTGGAAGCATAGAAATACATACAGATGCTGTAGACGGAGCGTTATTAGGAACTGTTCAGGTAACGGGAAAAGGCGAAGGCGACCTCTTCAAAACGATTAAATCCCCAGTAAAAAATATACAAGACGTTCACGATTTGTACTTTGTATTTAAAGGGAGCAAAGACCTTTTCTACTTCGATTGGTGGAAATTTACTTCGAATTAAAGTGTTCATCATAGAAATATTTAAAATGAAGAATAATACCATAAAGTTTATAATAAGTAGTTTATTGATGAGCTGTACAGGAATTGTAACTGCTCAAAATCCCATCATTCAGACAGCTTATACTGCCGATCCGGCGCCAATGGTTTACAATGACAGGCTCTACGTATATACCAGCCACGATGAAGACGATTCTACATGGTTTACCATGAACAACTGGAAAGTATTTTTTACCAATGACATGGTGAACTGGACCGATCACGGCGTTATCCTTTCCTACAACGATTTCGATTGGGCAAAACGTGATGCATGGGCAGCACAGTGCATCGAAAGGAACGGTAAATTCTTCATATACGTGCCGATGATTTCCAAAACGAATAACAAAGGCGCAATTGGAGTTGCCGTTGCTGACAGCCCCTTTGGCCCGTTTCATGACCCGTTGGGAAAGCCTTTAGTTCAGAGCGAGTGGGGAGATATCGATCCCACAGTTTTCATTGATGATGACGGTCAGGCGCATATGTACTGGGGAAATCCTAAACTTAAATATGTGAAGCTGAACGAAAATATGATTTCCTATTCCGGCGATATTGTTGAGGTTCCGATGGCCGAAGAATCTTTCGGTAAAAGAGAAGGAAATCCAGAAAGACCTACCCAATACGAAGAAGGTCCGTGGCTGTACAAACGTAAAAATTTATATTATCTGTTTTGGCCGGGCGGTCCTCTTCCTGAATTTATTGGCTATTCGACGAGTAAAGGCCCACAAGGTCCTTGGAAATATGGCGGAATCATAATGCCTGCGGAAGGAAAATCCTTTACCAATCATCCCGGAGTTATTGATTTCAGAGGAAAAACGTATTTCTTCTACCACAACGGTGCATTGCCGGGCGGAAGTGGATTTACACGTTCGGTAAGCGTTCAGGAGCTTAATTTTAATAAAGACGGTTCTATTTCACCTTTTAAAATGACTAACGGCATTACGAAGGCTATTGCAACCATTAATCCTTATTCATTCAATCAGGCGGAAATGATAGCCTGGTCGGAGAACGTAAAATCTTATCAGAACAAAACAACGGGAGTTTTCATTAAAGCAAAGAAGAATGGTGCTTACACCAGTATAAAGAATGTTGATTTTAGAAAAGAAGGCGCATCTTCTTTCTCAGCCCGTGTTGGAACTACGCATAACAGCGGTGTCACGATGGACGTCCGTTTAGACAGTTTGGACGGACCAATTGCCGCAACTGTAAAAGTTCCGTTGACTGGCGGAGACGACCGTTTTGAAACAGTTAAAATTAATCTGTCCAACAAAATTACAGGCATTCACAGTCTTTATTTCGTGTTTAATGGCAAAGCGGAAAAAGATATTATGTTTTTCGATTATTGGATGTTTTCAAAATAATTTAAAATGAAAAAAGGAACACTCATATTTCTGTCATTAATAATTTTCTGTCTTTTATCAGAAGTTAAAGCACAAGTTGCTGAAATTTCCAGTCCGGATGGCAAATTGAAGCTGAATGTATTTTCAGAAGAAGGAAAAGCATTATACTCTGTAAGTTTTCAGGGAGAAACAATGCTCGACAAGTCTCCGTTGGGGTTGATCACCAATGAATCTGATTTTTCTAAGAATTTAAAATTCATCAACAGCAAAAAAGATGTTGTTTCTAAAAAATACAGTAACAAAAAAATAAAAAAATCTGAAGTTGAGTATAAGGCCAATACTTTGATGGTCAGCTTTATGAATGCAGATCAGTTCGATCTTGAAATTGAATTTCAGGTTAGCGATAATAATATTGCTTTCCGTTATGAGATTCCGTCAATGAAAGACCGTTTCAGTGCGGTTGTAGAGTCGGAAGTTACCGGATATAGATTCCCGACAAAAACCACGACATTTCTCTCACCGATGATGAAGCCGATGAGTGGATTTGCCCGAACAGCACCAAGCTACGAAAGCGGATACAAAGCGGATGCAGAATTGGGAATTAAAGCCGATTACGGTTATGTTTTCCCAGGGCTTTTTCATATCGGAAATGACGGCTGGGTTTTGCTTTCGGAGACTGGTGTGACCAGTTTGTACTGCGCTTCGCATCTCAGCACTACTTCAGAAAAGAATCTTTATCAGGTAGCTTATCCAAATATGGCGGAAAATAATGGTTTCGGAAGTTCCGGAGCAGCGGTTTCTCTTCCGGGAAAAACACCTTGGAGAACCATTACGATAGGAAATTCTTTAAAACCGATTGTAGAAACTACGATTCCTTTTGATGTGGTAGAACCACTTTATGATCCTTCGCAGGAATATCAGTTTGGGCGTTCTACCTGGAGCTGGATATTATGGCAGGATGCAAGCATGAACTATGATGATCAGGTGAAATTCATAGATCTTGCCTCTTCTTTGCAATATGAATTTATTTTGATCGATGCACTTTGGGATAAAAATATAGGGAAAGAGCGGATGAAACAACTCGTTCAGTATGCGAAATCCAAAAATGTGGGTGTGATGCTTTGGTACAATTCCAACGGAGCTGCCAACGATGCACCGATGGGACCAAGAAACAAAATGAGCAATGCTGTAGAAAGGAAAAAGGAAATGAAATGGTTAAAGGAAGCCGGCGTAAAAGGCCTGAAAGTCGATTTCTTTGGCGGAGACAAACAGGAAACCATGCGTCTGTACGAAGATATTTTGTCTGATGCTAATGATTTCGGATTAACCATTATTTTCCATGGCGCCACTTTACCACGAGGCTGGGAAGTGATGTACCCGAATTATGCAGGAAGTGAAGCTGTTTTAGCTTCAGAAATGCTGTACTTTTCAGAAGATGTCCGTAAGCAGGAAGCTTTTTTTGCCACCTTACATCCGTTTATCCGTAATACCGTCGGGAGCATGGAATTTGGCGGTACTTTTCTCAATAAATTTTTAACCCAATCAAACAAGGATAAAAATAAAAGACATACAACAGACGGATTTCAGTTGGCAACAGCGGTTTTGTTTCAAAATCCCGTTCAGATGTTTGCAGTTATGCCCAATAACCTGACTGATGCCCCAAAATTCCAGATTGATTTTATGAAAGATATTCCGACACTTTGGGATGAAACGGTTTTCATAGACGGTTATCCCGGAAAATATTTAGTCATCGCAAGAAGGCATCATGATAAATGGTATATCGTTGGTGTAAACGCGGAAAAAACGTCTAAAAAGCTTACACTGAACCTCCCGATGCTGGCAGGTAAAAATGTGAATCTTATTAATGATGATAAAGCTGGAAACTCTTTCACAAAGCCGGTCTCCATCAGTAAAAAAGGTATATACGATATCGAAATCCAGCCAAATGGCGGATTTGTTTTAAAAAACTGAGTGAAGTAAAACGAACCGTAGATTTTAAACTTATAAATGTTTTGTATCCAATCCAATAAATAAAAATCATGAAAAGACTAACCATATTTCTTACCATATTATTATTGAACCTCTGTTGTAATGTGCAGGCAACCGAAAGATTTATCACAACAGAAAAGACCGGTGATGCCATTCTTCTGAAAGACAAATCAGTAAAAATCTCTTTGTATGCAGATGCTAATATGGATGCAGGAATAATGAGAGCAGCAAAAAATCTGCAATCTGATTTTCAGAAAGTCACAGGTGAGCAACCCAACATTCTGAACCAGATTTCCGGGATCAGTTCTCCTTTAATTATCATCGGAACTGTCGGAACCCAATCTGTAATTGATGATTTAATTAAACAAAAAAAGATCGATGGAAAATCACTGGCAGGGAAAACAGAAAAATACATCATTCAGAATATCAGCAATCCGTTTCCGGGAGTTTCGGAAGCCATTGTGATTGCAGGAAGCGACAAAAGAGGAACCATCTACGGAATTTATGAAGTTTCACAACAGATTGGTGTTTCCCCCTGGAATTACTGGGCAGATGTTCCGGCTGAAACGAAAGAAAATTTATATTTCAAAAAAGGAATATATACCGATGGAGAACCTGCTGTAGAATACCGCGGGATTTTCCTGAATGATGAAGAACCTTCGCTTGGTGGTTGGGCAAGAGCAACTTTTGGCGGCATCAATTCAAAATTTTACGAAAAGGTTTTCGAACTGATCCTGCGGTTGAAAGGCAATTACCTTTGGCCTGCAATGTGGGGAAAAGCGTTTTATGACGATGATGCTTTGAGCGGGCCATTAGCCAACGAAATGGGAATCGTAATGGGAACTTCTCACCACGAGCCGATGGCGCAGGCACAGACCGATTGGCACCGGTATATCAAAAGAAATAACCTTCCAAATGTCTGGGATTATTTTAAAAATGCCAAAGTATTGCAGGAATTCTGGAAAGCAGGAATCGTGAGAAGCAAAAGCTGGGAAAAACTCGTTACGGTCGGAATGCGTGGCGATGGTGATGAAGCAATGGGAGAGGGAACTAATATTTCCTTACTTGAAAAAATCGTAAAAGACCAGCGTAAAATTATTGCAGCTGTCACCGGGAAACGACCGGAAAAAACGCCTCAGGTCTGGGCTTTATACAAAGAAGTCCAGGATTATTATGATAAAGGAATGAGAGTTCCTGATGATGTGATCCTGCTGTTTTGTGATGACAACTGGGGCAATGTGAGAAAGCTGCCGGATCTGACAAAGCCTTTGCATAAAGGCGGTTACGGGATGTATTATCATTTCGATTATGTAGGAGGCCCAAGAAATTCAAAATGGATTAATATCAGTCCCATACAGAGGGTATGGGAACAGATGAATCTTTCTTATGAGCATAAAGTCGACAAAGTCTGGGTAGTCAATGTGGGCGACCTAAAGCCGATGGAATTTCCGATCAGTTTTTTTTTGGAAATGGCTTGGAACCCGAAACAGTTTAATGCTAAAAACCTTCTGGAATATACCGAAAAATGGGCTACACAGCAGTTTGGTGAGAAACATTCAAAGGAAATTGCCCGGATGATTAATCTATATGCCCAATATAACCGACGGGTTACACCGGAAACGCTGGACAGCAAAACATTCAGTCTGGAAAATTATAATGAATTTGAAACAGTGATGAATGATTACAGAGCGCTGGCAGCTGATGCATTACGTTTGAAAGACCGTATTCCTGCAGAATATCAGGATGCCTATTATCAGTTGGTTCTATACCCGATTGATGCGTGCAGCAACTTATATGAAATGTATTATGCCGTGGCTAAAAATAAAGAATTGGCTGCCAAAAAAGATATCAAAGCCAATTATTATGCTGATAAAGTGAAAGAATGTTTTGAAAGAAATGCTTATCTCGACAATAAATATAACAATGAAATTGCCGACGGAAAATGGACGCATATGATGGATCAGATGAAGATTGGATACAACAACTGGTTCGATGGAAAAGTAAATATAATGCCTGAAGTGACTTATGTTTCTGAAGCAGATGTACCGAAAGAAAAAGTGTTTTCAGAAAAAAATGGTTACGTTTCCATTGAAGCGGAAAATTTTGCAAGAATGAATAATTCCGACAGGATTCATTGGGAAATCATCCCTGGCTTCGGGAAAACAAAATCCGGAGTTACGACTTTTCCACAAAATGCCTATCCGAAAGCCAGTGAAAATATGTACCTGGAATACGATATTAATTTTGAATCCAAAGGACAATTTGAAATACAGCTGCTGTTAGCCCCAACTTTAAATTTCAATCACAACAAAGGATTGCGCTACGAGATTTCATTTGACGGTGAAACTCCGCAAACTGTAAACTTTAACGGGCATTATAAAGGCGAATTGGGAAGATGGCAATCGGAGCATATGATCAGATCAATTACAAAACACCAGATTTCCCAACCCGGGAAACATACATTGAGATTGAGGGTTCTGGAACCGGGAATTGTACTTGAGAAAATATTAATTGATACCGGAGGTCTCAAACCAAGTTATCTGGGAGCGCCTGAAAGTGAATATTCAGGACAATAATGAAGAGCGTAATTGTTGAAAATTGATGATTGAATGATAATGATACAGGTAGATTTTCAGAGAGAAGACCTGAGATATTAATTACAATAACCTTAGCCTTTCATTAAACTTATTCATATCACAATTAAAAACTTATTACTATGAAAAAAATCTTCAAATTTATACTTGTAGTGATTACAGGTATTGCAATTTCAGTACAGTTGAATGCACAAAATCTACAGGCAAAAGTAAAAATTGATAAGAATATTGCTTATCAGAAAATAACAGGCTTCGGCGGCTTTGTCTGCAGTCCGCAGTTTGGATACAACCATATGACTACCACAGAGATCCAAAAACTTTGGGGTGCAGGCAGTGAAGGAGGATATAACATTATGCGCCTTTATATTCCCGAGCAAAGCAGCAACTGGAGTGCAGCTCTGGCAACAGCTCAGCTCGCCAAATCTATGGGACTGACTATATTCGCAAGCCCGTGGACAATGCCTGCCGAATGGAAAACCAATAATCACGTTAATGCAGTATATACCGATCCAAACGGTGTGCAGCAAATCGGTTATCTAAAGCCGGAAAAATATCAGGATTATGCTTTGTATCTCAACAGTTTTGTAACCTATTTGCAAAATAACGGTGTTACACTGGATTATATTTCGATACAAAATGAACCCGATGAAATGGCACAATACCAGGGATGTATCTGGACACCGGCGCAAATTGCAACATTTGTAAAAAACTATGGTCAGCTGATTAACTGTAAAGTAATTGCGCCGGAAAGTGTAGGTTTTACAGATAATTTTGCCAGTGCGTTTTTAGATCCTGCGGTAATGGCGAATTTTGAGGTGTACGGAGGACATCAATATGGTTCGATGCAGTCTGTTTACAAGCAGTTTCAGAATCATAACAAAGAAATATGGCAGACAGAATATCTCATCAACTGGAATTCTTCAAATAGTTCGGCTCCACGGGACTTCGCATGGAATACAGATGGTTTCACTTTTGCAAGAAGTGTAAATAATGCATTGCTTGGAAATGTAAATGCGTGGATTCATTATGCCTCAAAAAGATTTTATGGGTTGATGGGAGATGGCTCATACGGAACCGTTGCCGGAGATATGACCAAAAGAGGATATATTTTATCCCAATATGCTAAAAATACTACGGGAAAAACCAGAATTGATGCCAAATGGGAAACCTCAAGCGGAACTTTGGAAGGTTCTTCTTATATTTCGCTGAATGGTAACCAGATTACCCTTGTTGTTATTAATTCTTCTTCCAGCACATATGATCTTAAAGTTGATTTGCCATTCTTTACAACTTCAGGAGTACAGACAACTACTTCACAATCCTTGAATATGGCTTCATCACCTTTCTCTTTCAGTACGGCGAGTTTCCGCCCGACAGTTCAGGTGAGTCCTTCGAGCGTAATGACTTTTGTTTTTAATAAAAGTGGCGACAGACCGGCATCATTAATGACGGGTGGTGATGTTCATTATAATAAAATTGAAACTCAGGTTCCAACCAACTCATCGTTTGGTACTAATTATCAACTGAGCGGAAAAACAGTTACCTTCTATAATTCAACTCCGTTAATAAGCTCAAACACAGATGCCAACAGCGGATATTTAAATCTGAACGACCGTTACAACAAGTTAATTTTTAATGTACTAAATTATACAACAAGCAACTTGCCGACTTCATCCAATACGACATTGTATTATGTTGATAGCAACGGAACGGTAAGATCTCATAATTATGGCAGTGTAGCATTTCCTGCTCCGGGTTCCGGAAGTTTCAATCTGGTATTTGATATTTCCAGAACGGTTCTTCCGTATGGCTGCAAAGGGATTATCGGGCTTCGAAGCGGAAATTACAGTTCCATTCTTACCCTGACTTTGGGTGATGTTTATTTCAATGTTGGTAATGAAAGGGCTTCAAAATTTGCAGCGGCTTACTCTCTTACAGACAGCAATCTTATGGATGCACTCGAAAATGAATTTTATACATCCATTGATTTCAGAGACGTTACAGGAAACACTTCTACAGACACCTGGAGCAATGCCTCTGCCAACCGCAACAGTATTTTTTATGTTAACGGAAGCGTCAGCAATAATAATATAAATGTAATTTCAGGCAATTCCTGTCAGAATATGACTCTTTCGGATCTGGGTAAAGATTTTCAGGTGCCTTTTGGTTTTACAGCAAATTCTGCTACGTACACAAGAACTTTTAATGGGTATGGGATCGTTCTTTTACCTTTCCAGTCAGCCATTCCTTCCGGAGTTACCGCATACATGATGCAGCCCGGTTCCGGAAATGTGGTTTGTTCACAGATTTCCAACGGGATAATTCCTGCTAATACTCCTGTATTGATCAATGCTACAGGAAGCAAGACATTCACAGGATCAGGTGCTGTATCTACACCAAAAGCAATTACGGTCAACCAGATAAACGGCGTTTATCAGTCTGTAAAAGTAGCTGCAGGAGGATATGTGCTGAAAACAGAAAGCGGAGTGACAGGTTTTTATAAGGTAACGGCGGGTAACGAGCCCTTAGTCAGTCCTTTCCAGGGATATCTTACTGAAAATAATACCTATACCAATAATGTTCTTCCGTTAAGTTTTGCTACACTTAAGACTGATGAGTTAATCACAGCAAAAGACGAGATTTTCCTCTATCCAAATCCTGCCAAAACAGAAATTTTTATTGATTGGAAATCGGATGATGCATTTTATTCTATCAATAATTCGAGAGGAAGCATAATTTATAATAAAGCAAAGCTAACTAAAGGAAGAAACAGAATTGATGTTTCAAAACTTCCTGCAGGGCTTTATTTTATTGAGATATCCAACTCAGGAAAAACCATTGAAAGGAAATTTATAAAACAATAATCTCAAAGATTATATTAAAAATTCCTCTAAAAAGGTTACCGCCTTTTCAGGTAGCCTTTTTTATTTTATATTAAGTGTATTATGTACATTTATTAAAATAGAATCTTATCTTTGTCTTTATCATATTGGAAAGCAATATTCAATGGTAATACTAAAAATATTTTGATAAAAGACTGCTTTAAAATTAGCCATATGAACAAAATTTTATTAACCCTGTCAGTTGTGGTCTGTACCTTTAGTTATGCTCAGAATTTCAAATATCCTTTTCGAAACCCCGGTCTTCCGGTTGAAAAAAGGATTGAAAACCTTTTAGGGCTATTAACGGTTGACGAAAAGATTGGAATGATGATGGACAATTCCAGGGCTGTCCCAAGACTTGAAATTCCGGCTTACGGTTGGTGGAACGAAGCGCTTCACGGTGCTGCCAGAGCAGGAACGGCTACTGTTTTCCCGCAGGCAATCGGAATGGCGGCAACATGGGATGTTTCAGAGCATTTCAAAACTTTTGAAATGATTTCTGACGAAGCTCGTGCGAAATACAATAAATCTTTCGATGAAGCTCATAAAACCGGACGTTACGAAGGTCTTACATTCTGGACCCCAAATATCAATATTTTCCGAGATCCGAGATGGGGAAGAGGCCAGGAAACCTATGGTGAAGATCCTTATTTAACCTCTGTTTTGGGCGTTGCTGCCGTAAAAGGTTTGCAGGGAAATGATCCTAAATACTTTAAAACCCATGCCTGTGCCAAGCATTTTGCCGTTCACAGCGGTCCGGAATGGAACAGGCATTCCTATAATGCTGAAATTTCCAGGAGAGATCTTTATGAAACCTATCTTCCGGCTTTTAAAGCACTGGTTTTGGAAGGAAATGTGAGAGAAGTAATGTGTGCCTATAATGCTTTTGACGGCCAGCCTTGTTGTGCAAACAATACGTTGCTTAATGAAATTCTTCGTGGTAAATGGAAATACGACGGAATGGTGGTTTCAGATTGTTGGGCTTTGGCCGATTTCTATCAGGAAAAATACCACGGAACACATCCTGACGAAAAAACAACCGCTGCAGATGCATTAAAACATTCAACAGATCTGGAATGCGGAGATACTTACAATAATCTTAACAAATCTCTGGCAAGCGGATTAATTACCGAAAAAGACCTTGATATTTCCATGCGGAGGATCCTCAAAGGCTGGTTTGAATTAGGTATGCTCGATCCCAAATCTTCCGTTCACTGGAACAATATTCCTTATTCTACGGTAGATTCTAAAGAACATAAAGAACAGGCATTGAAAATGGCTCAAAAGTCTATTGTACTGATGAAAAATGAGAAAAATGTTCTGCCTTTAAATAAAAATATAAAAAAAATTGCCGTTGTAGGTCCTAATGCCGACGACGGAATTATGCAGCTCGGAAATTACAACGGAACGCCTTCTTCAACAGTAACGATTCTGGATGGAATTAAAACCAAGTTTCCAAACGCAGAAATTATTTACGAAAAAGGAAGCGAGGTGACAGATCCATCATCCAGAACAACTCTTTACCAGAATTTTGTAAGCCAGAAAAACGGTGAGAAGGGAATGAAGGTTGAATTTTTTAATAATAATGAATTCAAAGAAAAACCGGTCAATACTTCGGTCAATACAACGAGGATTTCCTACAGCAGTTTTGGCGGAACTCAGCTTGCTCCGGGAGTTGCCAGAGAAAATACCTCCGCAAGAATATCAGGTATTTTTAAAAGCACTTATTCCGGTGAAGTGATATTTTCTGCTTCAACATCAGATATTTATACGCTTTTGATTGACGGCAAAGAAATCGCAACCAGAAAAGGTCCGGATGCAAGACATCCTTCGGAATTTCCGGTGACAATGGAGAAAGGAAAGGAATATCAGGTCGAGCTCCGACACAGCCAGAAAGGAAAATATGTAAGCATTGATTTCGAAGTGTACCGAAAAGATCCGGTGAATTTTAATTCAGTAAAAGAAAAAGTAAAAGACGCTGATATAATTGTTTTTGTCGGCGGATTGTCACCAAGTCTTGAAGGGGAAGAAATGATGGTTAATGCAGAAGGTTTTAAAGGTGGTGATAAAACTTCAATAGAGCTTCCGAAAGTTCAGCGTGAACTGTTAGCAGAATTAAGGAAAACAGGAAAACCCGTTGTCTTCGTACTGTGCACGGGAAGTGCGCTTGGTTTGGAGCAGGATGAAAAAAATTATGATGCGCTGCTGAATGCCTGGTACGGCGGACAATCCAGCGGAACCGCTGTTGCCGATGTTTTAGCGGGAGATTACAATCCATCCGGAAAACTACCAATTACTTTTTACAAAAATCTTGAACAATTGGATAATGCACTTTCGACAACGAGCAAGCATCAGGGTTTTGAGAATTATGATATGAAGGGAAGGACGTATCGCTATATGACTGAAGATCCTTTATATGCATTTGGTCATGGTTTAAGCTATTCAAAATTTGCCTATGACAATGCTAAATTGAGCAAAAACAGCATCAATTCTAATGAAAATATCACGATAACAATTCCGGTTACCAATACTTCAGAAAGAGATGGCGAAGAAGTGGTGCAGGTGTATGTGAAAAGAAATAATGATCCTTTAGCGCCCGTAAAAACGCTGAGAGCTTTTGAAAAAAAATTGATTAAATCTAAAGAAACCAAAAACATCCAGCTAAACATCTCTGAAGAATCTTTTAAATTTTATGATGAAAAAGCAGATGATCTAGTTTCAAAATCAGGAGATTATACAATTTTCTACGGAGGAACTTCAAAAAATTCAGATTTAAAAAGTATCCAGTTGAAAGTTAAATAATTACGGATTACCATCATTAAAATTTAGTATTAGAAATGTCACACTGAGCGGAGTCGAAGTGTCTGTTTGGACAATCAAAATAAATTATCAATGAAAACTAAAAATAAAATCTTTACCCTTCTTCTTTCAAGTTGCGTTGTATTTTCATCTGCACAGACAACAAAGTTTACTTTAGATTTGGATGGAAGTTCTACCAACATTAAAATCCAGCCTACAATGTATGGGATTTTCTTTGAAGATATCAATTTTGCAGCCGATGGAGGAATGTATGCTGAGCTCATCAAGAACCGAAGCTTTGAGTTTGATGAACCCTTGACAGGCTGGAAACAACCAAACACGCAGATCCTTTCTCATAATCTGGATTCCGGTTTTTTGACTATTTATTCTGATCATTCCAAAACCAATAAAAACTACGCTAGAATTACCGTTCACAACGATAAAAAGTATCTCTTGGAAAATGAGGGTTTCCGGGGAATCGGGCTTCATAAAGATGCTAAATATGATTTCAGCTTTAATTTAGAAAATGTATCTGGAAATATTTCTGCTGTCAATGCGAATTTGGTTGACGAAAAAGGAGTGGTAATTTCTACAGTCCCAATAATCATCAAAGGAAAAGGATGGCAAAAATATAAGGCTGTTTTTTCGCCCTCAAGAACGGTTGAAAAAGCAAAACTGCAGATCACTTTTACAGGAACCGGCGTTGTAAATATGGATATGATTTCCCTTTTCCCGCAGGATACCTGGAAAGGAAGAAAAGGTGGCTTAAGAAAAGATTTAGTTCAGAAATTATACGATTTACAGCCTGGGTTTTTACGTTTTCCGGGAGGTTGCATTGTAGAAGGCAGAACACTTGCCGAAAGGTATCAGTGGAAAAAAACATTGGGAAATGTAGCAGACAGAGAATATCTCATCAACAAATGGAGTTCAGGTTTCCCGCATCGCCTGACTCCCGATTATTACCAATCGTTCGGATTAGGTTTTTATGAATATTTCCAGCTTTCCGAAGATTTGGGAGCAGAGCCCGTGCCAATTCTCAGTTGCGGAATGGCATGTCAGTTCAATACAGGCGAATTGGTGCATCTGGAAGAATTAAACCCCTTCGTTCAGGATGCTTTGGATTTAATTGAATTTGCTAACGGAGATGTCAATACGAAGTGGGGAAAAATCCGTGCAGAAATGGGACATCCCAATGCTTTTAATATGAAATATATTGGCGTCGGAAACGAACAGTGGGGTGAAGACTATATCGAACGGTACAAAATTTTTGAAAAAGCCATTCATTCAAAATACCCCGATATTACAATTATTTCCGGAAGCGGGCCGTCGCCAGACGGAGAGTTTTTCGAATACGGCTGGAAAGAGCTTAAAAAGCTCAATGCACAGATTGTCGATGAGCATTATTACAATTCTACAAAATGGTTTCAGGAAAATGCTGCGAGATATGATAAATATGACAGAAACGGACCTAAAGTTTTTGCAGGTGAATATGCAGTTCAGTCGGTAAAAACAGTAAGTCCGGACAATAAAAATAACTGGGAATCGGCACTTTCGGAAGCCGCTTTTATGACAGGGCTGGAAAGAAATGCAGATGTGGTAACCATGACTTCTTACGCGCCGCTTTTTGCACACGCCGATGGCTGGCAATGGACTCCGGATTTGATTTGGTTCAATAATCTGCAGTCATATGCAACTCCCAATTATTATGTTCAGAAGTTATTTTCTAATAACAAAGGAACTGATTTACTGAAGATTTACCACAATAAAACCTCAATTACCGGGCAAGATAAACTCTATGCAACCGCAGTAAAAGACAGTAAAAAAAATGAGGTGATCATTAAGATTGTCAATACGGACAGTAAGACAGCATCAATAGAAATTAATCCTAAAAACATAAAGTTGGGGCAAAAATTAACAAAAACGGTCTTAACTGCTTCCGAGCTTTCCGCCGAAAATAATTTTCAAACAGAAAACATAAGGCCCATAGAGGAAAATTCTGCGATTAACAAAGGGAAATTTTCAGTTGAAATTCCAGCCCGTTCGTTGGTTGTTTTGAAGGTTAAATAAACGTCAGAAATCATCAAAAAAAGGGAAAGTAAAATTAAGTGTATTTTATACATTTATTTAAAATAGAATCTTATATTTGTTTTATTCTCTGACAGAAAGAAATTATGAATGTTTGTTAAAACTTAACTCATTATATAAATGAAGAAATATGTTATCGGGCTGGATTATGGTACAGATTCCGTTCGTGCTGTACTGATTGATACAGAAAACGGAGCAGAGTTATCCGCATCCGTCAGCTATTACCAAAGATGGAAACAGGGAAAATACTGTAATCCTGAACAAAATCAGTTTCGTCAACATCCCTTAGATCATATCGAAGGTTTGCAGAAAACCATTTCAGATGTAGTAAAAGAAAGTGGAGTGGTACCGGAAACAATTGTCAGCATCTGTATCGATACCACAGGTTCATCACCACTTCCTGTAAACAAAGACGGAATAGCATTGGCTTTAACACCCGGATTTGAAGAAAACCCCAATGCAATGATGGTTTTGTGGAAAGACCATACTTCCATTGAAGAGGCGGAAGAAATCAATCAGCTAGCCAGAAACTGGGGCGGTGAAGATTATACCAGATTCGAGGGCGGAATCTATTCTTCCGAATGGTTTTGGGCAAAAATTCTGCATATCAGCAGACAGGATGAAAAAGTGAAAAATTCTGCTTACAGCTGGATGGAACACTGTGATTACATTACTTTTCTGCTTTCCGATCATCAGGACCTGGCAACATTCAAAAGAAGTCGTTGCGCAGCGGGTCATAAAGCAATGTGGCACGAGTCGTGGAACGGACTTCCGTCTAAGGATTTCCTTGGGCAGCTGGATTCGTCTTTAGCTGAGCTTCGGGACAGATTATATGATAAAACCTATACTTCCGATGAGATTGCAGGCAGTTTAAACGAAGAATGGGCGGCTAAGTTGGGACTGACAACCCATACTGTGATTGCTGTAGGAACATTCGATGCCCACTCAGGAGCCGTCGGTGCAAAAGTTGAAGAGAACACCCTCATTAGAATTATGGGCACGTCCACCTGCGATATTATGGTTGCACCCAACGAAATCATCCGGGACAAAACCGTAAAAGGTATTTGCGGACAGGTGAACGGTTCTGTTATTCCCGGACTCATTGGTCTGGAAGCCGGTCAGTCCGCATTCGGAGATCTTTTGGCCTGGTATAAAAACATTCTCACTTGGCCAATTCATAATGTGCTTATGGATTCCAATAGTATCGATGAAGATCAAAAGCAGCACTTAAAAGAAGAAATAGAAAATAATCTCATCCGCAATCTTACTTTGGAAGCTGAAAAAATTCCACTTTCCGAAACAATTCCTGTTGCCCTGGATTGGATCAACGGAAGAAGAACACCAGACGCGGATCAGCAGCTGAAATCAGCAATTTCCGGGCTCTCTTTGGGAACAAAAGCACCTCATATTTTCAAGGCTTTGGTTAATGCCATTTGTTTCGGATCCAAAAAAATTGTCAACCGTTTCGAAGAAGAAGGCGTTAAAATCAATAAAGTAATTGGAATTGGCGGTGTTGCCAGAAAATCCCCATTTATTATGCAGACATTGGCAAATGTTCTGAATATGCCGATCGTTGTAGCGGCATCTGATCAGGCTCCTGCTTTGGGAGCCGCCATTTATGCGGCAGTTTCGGCAGGTATTTATCCGACTGTTCAGGAAGCAAGCCGTAAAATGGGCTCCGATTTCGAAGCTGAATATTTTCCTCAGGCAGATCAGGTTGAAAAGTATGCAGAATTAATGAGCCAGTATCAGATTCTTGCCGACTTCACCGAAAACAATATCAAATCAAAAAAGAAGGTGATCGCTGGCAGTTTATAGTTGATAAAAATTTTCAACCCGGATTTAGTAGCTCTGCAGGAGTGCACCGCGTGAAACGAGGAACTAGATTCATCGATTCAAATAAATAATAAATAATTCAAAAGGCTGACAGAAATCAAGAGGAACGGGCTTAGCCCGAAACAAAGACCTGTAATTTTTAAATTATCTAATCTTTTAATCATTTAATAAAAATAAAATGAGCATATATAAAGAACTTCAGAGAGAGTGTTACGAAGCCAATATGCAGTTGGATGCTTTGAAGCTTGTCGTTTATACCTTCGGTAATGTAAGTGCCGTTGACCGTGAAAAAGGAATCTTTGCGATCAAACCAAGCGGTGTTCCTTATGAGATTCTAAAGCCTGAAGACATTGTGATTTTAGATTACGATGCTAACATTGTGGAAGGAAAATTAAGACCCTCGTCCGATACCAAAACCCATGCTTATCTTTACAAAAATTGGGAAAACATTGGCGGAATTTCTCATACTCACGCGATCTATTCGGTAGCCTGGGCTCAGGCACAGCTGGATATTCCGATTTTCGGAACCACGCATGCAGATCATTTAACAGCAGATATTCCCTGTGCACCGCCAATGCGCGATGATTTGATCGAGGGAAATTACGAATACAATACCGGAATCCAGATTCTCGATTGTTTCAGAGAAAAAAAATTGTCTTACGAAGAAGTGGAAATGGTACTCGTTGGAAACCACGGACCTTTTACCTGGGGCAAGAATGCTGATAAAGCTGTTTATAACAGTAAAGTTCTGGAAACAGTTGCGGAAATGGCTTATCTCACCCGGCAGATCAATCCCAATGCAGCCCGGCTGAAAGATTCTCTCATCAAAAAACATTACGAACGAAAACACGGAAAAAATGCCTACTACGGACAGTAAATGACATGAGTCATGAAAATTTGTTTATTAACGGAAAGCAAACCTATAAGGTTTAATAAAACAAATTATTCAAACAGAACCCGAAGGGTTTAATATCAATAGCCGTAGGTAAAACCTATGGTAAAATATATAACAATTATTTATCAATTATCATTTATATTATATGTTAACACCTCTCAATACCAAAGAAATCTGGTTCATCACAGGAAGCCAGCATTTATACGGACCTGAAACATTAGCGCAAGTTTCTGAACACTCAGGAAAAATTGTTGAAGCGCTCAATAAGTCTTCATCAATTCCTGTAAAAGTGGTTCTGAAGCCAACCGTAAAAACTACAGAAGAAATTTTTGAAACGCTTACAGCTGCCAATTTCGCAAAAGATTGTATTGGCATAGTGACCTGGATGCACACATTTTCACCTGCAAAAATGTGGATTCGCGGACTCACGGCTTTGCAAAAGCCAATGCTGCATTTGCACACACAGTTCAATCAGGATATTCCCTGGTCTACAATGGATATGGATTTTATGAATCTAAACCAGGCAGCGCACGGGGACAGGGAATTTGGGTTTATGGTAAGCCGTCTTCGTAAAAACAGAAAAGTAGTTGTAGGACACTGGGCGGAGGAAAGAGTTCAGAAACAGATCGGGGACTGGAGCCGCGTTGCAGCAGGCTGGGACGATTGGCAGGGAGCGAAATTTGCCCGTTTTGGAGACAATATGAGGTATGTAGCCGTCACAGATGGTGACAAAGTAGAGGCGGAAACAAAATTCGGATTTTCAGTAAACACCTGGGGAATCGGAGATTTAGTGAGTGTTGTGAATTCTATTGGTGAAGGTGAAGTAAAAACTTTAATTGAAGAATATGAAGCTTCTTACAAAATGGCAGATTCTCTGCTTTCGGGAAGAAGCAAAAGGAAATCACTTGAAACTGCTGCGAGGATAGAATTAGGATTGGAAAAATTCCTGAAAGACGGAAATTTCAAAGGTTTTTCAGATACTTTTGAAGACCTTCACGGTTTGGAGCAGCTTCCTGGAATTGCTGTTCAAAGGTTAATGGAAAAAGGCTACGGTTTTGCCGGAGAAGGCGACTGGAAAACAGCAGCATTAGTCCGTGCAATGAAAACAATGGGACAAGGTCTGGAAGGAGGAAATGCATTTATGGAAGATTATACTTATCATCTCAATCCTGCAAATCCTTCAGTTTTAGGTTCCCATATGCTGGAAGTTGACCCCGTTTTAGCAGTTGATAAACCATCCTGCGAAATTCATCCGTTGGGAATTGGCGGCAAAGCAGATCCTGTCCGCCTGGTTTTCAATTCCAGAGGAAATATTGATTCTCTGAATGCTGCTCTTATGGATTTCGGAAATCATTTCAGACTGTTAATCAATAAAACAAAAGCATTGGAAATTACCGAAGAATTACCAAAACTTCCTGTAGCAAGAGTCCTTTGGAAACCACTTCCGGATTTATACACGGCTGCAGAAGCATGGATTCTGGCTGGTGGAGCGCATCATACGTGCTATAGTGAAAACATCAGTGCAGAGCAGTTGGAAGATTTTGCGGAGATTGCAGGAATAGAATCACTGGTTATTGATGAGGATACTAAAATTCGCGATTTTAAAAACATCCTTCGCTGGAATGAAATTTATTATCGTTAAACTTGCAAAATTATTCAAACTATGAAAAAAATATGGCATAACCTGATTATTGTTGCAGTTTTATGTGTTATCGGATGCAATAAAAAAGAAAACATTAATCAGCCTCAAAAAGAAAATATGGAAAAGATACAGGTATCAGACTATGGAGTGACTGCAAAAGGCGATTCCATTAAAAAATACACCTTAACCAATAAAAACGGGATGAAAGTGGAAGTCATCAATTTTGGAGGAATTATCACCTCATTGACAGCTCCTGATAAAGATGGTCACTATGAAGATGTCGTTTTGGGCTTTACAAAGCCTGAAGGCTATTTCAACGGAAATCCGTATTATTTCGGAGCGTTGATCGGACGTTTTGGAAATAGAATAGCTAACGCAAAATTCACCTTGGAAGGCAAAACCTATGATATTAATAAGAATGACGGTCCCAACAGTCTTCACGGAGGAAAAGAAGGTTTTCACACCAAATTCTGGAACATTGAACCTGTTAAAGGTGCGAAATTTCCAGCTATAAAGCTGACTTACACGAGTGCAGACGGCGAAGAAGGCTATCCGGGAAAATTATCTACAACGGTATTCTACACATTGACAGACGATGATGCACTGGAAATCTCCTACGAAGCAACTACCGATAAAGCAACGGTTGTGAATCTTACGCAACATTCATATTTCAACCTTTCAGGGAATTTTACAAAAACGATTACTGATCACGAACTGCAAATTAATGCAGATAAATTTTTACCTGTCAGTGAAACGTTGATTCCAACCGGTGAACAGAAACCTGTAAAGGGGAGTCCGTTTGATTTCACGGTTTCAAAACCAATCGGAAAAGACATTAATGTTGCAAATGATGACCAGCTGAAAAAAGGAAAAGGTTACGACCATAACTGGATTCTGAATGGAAGTGGAATGAGGAGCATTGCAAAAGTTTATCATCCTGAGTCAGGAAGAGTAATGGAGGTGCTTACGGATGAACCGGGTGTTCAGTTCTATTCCGGAAATTTTCTTGATGGAAGGTTTAACACTAAAACAGGAGGGAAAAATGAATTCCGAACAGGCTTTTGCTTAGAAACCCAACATTTTCCGGATTCTCCAAATCAACCTTCTTTCCCTTCAACAGAACTTAAGCCGGGACAGAAATATCAGACTAAAACGATTTATAAATTCTCAGTTAAAAAATAAATTATGGGAAACTTAGCAACTATTGATATCATCATATTTCTGATTTATTTTGTGGTGGTAGCCGGTTACGGAATTTGGATCTACAACAGGAAAAAATCTGCAGTTACAGGCAGTAAAGACTATTTCCTGGCAGAAGGTTCACTTACCTGGTGGGCGATTGGTGCCAGCCTGATTGCGTCCAATATTTCGGCCGAACAGTTTATAGGAATGAGTGGCGAAGGATTCTTCGTAGGGATTGCTGTCGCAGCTTACGAATGGATTGCAGCCATTGCATTGATTATTATTGCAGTCTGGTTCATTCCTATTTACCTGAAAAATAAGATTTATACGATGCCTCAATTCCTTGAAACCCGTTACAACAAATCGGTTTCACTGATTATGGCGGTTTTCTGGCTGTTCCTTTATGTCATTGTGAATTTAACCTCAATTCTTTATCTCGGAGCTTTGGCTATTGATACTTTGCTGGGCGGAGATAATCTTCATATCATTATGATTGGGTTGCTGCTTATGGCCTTGCTGATTGGTCTGGGAGGAATGAAAGTAATCGGGTACACCGACGTTATTCAGGTAGCGGTTTTAATTATCGGAGGCTTTGCCACGGTTTATATGGCTCTTCAGATTGTTGACCAGAGAATTAACGGAGCCGCTGTAGGAAATGCTTTCGCAGGTTTCCAGACATTAATTAAAGAAGCACCACAGCATTTTAAACTCATTCTTGATAAACCGACGACAACCACTACAACTTTGGCAATGCCTGAAAACGTGAATGTTCAGAAATATGTGGTTTTACCAGGATTGGCAATGTACTTTGCCGGTCAGTGGATTGTTAACCTGAATTATTGGGGATGCAACCAGTACATTACGCAGCGTGCTTTGGGAGCAGATCTGAAAACGGCAAGAACCGGAATTTTGTTCGCAGGGTTCTTAAAATTATTTATGCCGATTATCGTAATGCTTCCGGGAATTGCAGCCTATGTTTTATATACGAAAGGACATCTGCCAGGTTTCAACGGTGTAAAAGATGGCGCGTATTCAGCCATTTTAGGTTTCTTGCCAACAGGGCTGAAAGGTCTTGCGGTTGCAGCGCTTACTGCAGCAATTGTAGCATCTTTGGCAGGAAAAGTAAACAGTATTTCGACCATTTTTACTTTGGATATCTATAAAAAATACCTTAAAGCAGATGCGACTGAAATCCAGATGGTAAGAACAGGACGCTGGGCAATCATTATCGCAATGTTCGTGGCTCTGGCATTTACATGGACAGATGTTCTGGGAATTGGAGGAGAAGGTGGTTTCACATTCATTCAGAAATATACCGGATTTATCAGTCCCGGCGTTTTTGCCATGTTCCTTTTGGGAATGTTCTGGAAAAGAACAACAGGAACGGCAGCTTTAGTCGGAGTTCTTCTGGGATTCTTACTGGCTATTTTCTTCAACAGTTTTGCAGTAGATATTTTCGGGAAAGAAACCTGGCTATACACTGCTTTTACCTATGAAAAATTAGAAAACGGAGTCGTTCATACGATCACCGAAATTCCATTTTTAATTAATATGGGATGGTCATTTTTCATCACGGTTGCCGTTATGGTTCTGATCAGTTTGGCCGGCCCGAAAGTGAATCCTAAAGCTTTTGCCATTGATGCAGCAATGTTCAAAGTAGATTCCAGAACTTTGGTACTTATTGTGGTTACCGTTCTTTTACTTACCGCACTTTATGTGAGATTCTGGTAATTAATAAATAACTTATAAACAGGATGTCATGATTGGCATCCTATTTTTGTTAAAAAATTCTAATGATTTTGTAATTTTAAATAAAGTTTTGAAAAAGTATCTCCTTTTTATCGATACCGAAACAACAGGAATTCCGAAACGTTGGAATCTGCCTTATTCTGAAACCGACAACTGGCCATCAGCAGTTCAGGTTGCATGGATCTTGTACGATGAAAACGGTAGAGAAATTAAAAGAGAAAATTTTTATATCGATGAAGATGTGGAAATCAGTAAACCGTCATTCAGAGTTCACAAAATTTCCAGGGAATTTTTAAGCAACAATGGAAAGGCACGAAAGTTTGTTTTGCAAAAACTTTCAGAAGATATTCAGCAATATCGTCCGCTGATCACAGGACATTTCACAGAATTTGATATTCATACGCTAAGCTGTGATTATTACAGGGCAGGTTTGGAAAATCCTTTTCAAAAAAGTTATTTTTACTGTACGATGCTCAAAAGCAAAGGCTATGCTTTGAATCCTGAAGCAGATTACTTCCGGCTGCCACAGCTCTACGAGTTTCTTTTTAATGAAAAGATGGAACACTCTCACGATGCTGTGATTGACGCTGAAATGACGGCAAAATGCTTTTTTGAGATTCGTTCTCGTGGAGAAATTTCGAAAGATGAACTAAAGAATATCCATCACAAAATTGAAAGTAAATTGAAATTTTTATATAAAATCAAATAAGTAAATGAAATAATTTATTAATCTGAATATCTGTCACCTATTTAATCATTATGGAAGAAAAAATTATTTCGCTATTAAAAGTAACAGAACCTTTTGATCTTCTGCCTGAAACGGTTCTTGCCGAAATCTCTGAATCGCTTACAAAAACCGAGTTTTCTAAAGATACGCTTGTGTATCGTCAGGAAGTGACTGAAATGAGAGGAGTAGACATTATTTCATCAGGAGAATACGAAACTTTCTTTTTCGATGCTGCAGAAAACAAAAGATGTCTGACCAGGCATTATTCGCCTTACTGCTTCGGCGGAATTTCAGTTGTTCTGAACCGGGTTCGTGCACTAAAATCTGCGATAGCCAAAAAAGGAACTGTGGTTTACACCTTACCCAGAAAGGAGTTTTATGAATTATGCAATGCCTACGACAGCTTTTTTCATTATTTCACTTCAGATTTTGGTATAAAAATGCTGGATGAGGAGTTTTCGCACTTTGTAAAAACCCCGGCTACTTTTGAAGAAAGTTATTTTGCAGCCGATCAGCTGTATTCCAGAAAAATAGAAGGCATCGCTTACAAAAGTATTGTTTCATGTGAAGAAAGCACACCCGTTTTTGAAGCCGCCAAAATGATGGCCGCCAACAAAGTGAGCTGTATTTTTATCAGGAAGTCACAGAGTGACGAGATTATCGGTTATGCGACTGATATTACTTTACGGGATAACGTCATTGCCCGCTGCCTGGATTCAAGAACAGCCATTTTGGAGGTAATGGATAATCCAATTGTCAGTATTTCCAGCGATGCTTACCTGTATGAAGCGGTTCTGATGATGTTTAAAACCAAAACAAGGTATCTTCTGGTAAAAAATAAAGATGAATATGTAGGCTTCCTCAGCAGAAACCGTTTGCTGAGCGAGCAGGCGCAGAGCCCGTTGGTGTTTATCCAGTCTGTAAAGCAGGCAGAAAATACGGAAGAACTCCACAAAAAATGGAACCAGGTACCTGATATCATCAATCAGCTTTTGGGTAGGGGAGTTCACGGTGAAATTGCCAGTCAGGTTATTACCACAATTGCAGATACAATTACAGGAAAAGTGATAGAAAAGGTTATCAGGCAGATAGGAAATCCGCCTGCCAAATTTGCCTTTATTGTCACAGGAAGCGAAGGAAGAAAAGAGCAGACGCTGAGTACCGACCAGGACAACGGGATTATCTATGAAGATAAAGCCAACGAAGACCGGGAAATGGTAAGGGAATATTTCCTGGATTTTGCCAGAAAAGTTTCCGACGACCTCAATACCATTGGTTTTGAATACTGCAAAGGTGGCTTCATGGCGAGCAATCCCAAGTGGACGCATTCTCTTTCTCACTGGAAAAGAAATTATACCCAATGGATTGAAAAATCCCTGCCTGAAAGTGCGATGAATTTTTCCACATTTTTTGATTTTCGTTTTATTTACGGTGATGACGCTATTGTCCGTGAGCTGAAAACTTTTATCAAAGAAAAACTGGCTTCGCCCAATCAGTTGTTTTTTGCCCACATTGCTAAAAATGCACTGCAGTATGAACCGCCATTGACCTTTTTCAAAAGAATAAAGACCCAGACTATCGGGAAATCAGAAGTCTTCGACATTAAAACAGCGATGTCTCCAATGGTAGATCTGGTTCGGGTCTACGTGCTGGAAAATCAGCTCGAAATTGAAAATACTGGTGAGAGAATGAAAAAATTAGAGGAAATCGGAATTTTCACACAGCAGCAGTATAATGAGATGCATCAGTCTTATTATTATCTGATGGCGCTCCGGCTTAAAAACCAGGCCAACCAAATCAATATAGATAAAAAGCACCCTGATAATTATGTGGAAATCAGTAAACTCACCAAAATAGAAAGAGTAACACTGATCGAAATTTTCAAGACCATTGCCAATTTTCAACTGGGAATCAAAATGAAATTTACCGGAAATTTCTAAGACTAAATTTTAAACATAAAGCCTTCCGAGATCTTCTTATTGTATTTCTCTTCGTCAAAAGTGTAAAGAAAAGATCCTTTTTTAGACGAGCTCATATCTTTTTCATTAGTTTTTACCAGAACATCCAAAGCATTGATTTTGCTGGTAAAATTCCGTTTGTCATATTTTTCATCAAAAATAGCTTCGTAAAGATTCTGCAGGTCTTTCATGGTGAATTTTTCAGGGAGAAGCTCAAAGCCAATCGGCCTTGTTGTAGCTCTTCTTCTCAGTCTCAAGACAGCATCTTTTACCATTGCGTTGTGATCAAAAATAAGATCGGGGCGGTCTTTCAGGTCAAACCATTTCGCACTGTATTTTTCGTTGATCTGAATATTGTCCTGGATATTGATTAAAGCATAATATGAAATCGACATAATTCTGGCAGTCGGCTCCCGGTCAATTTCTGTGTAAGTTTTCAGTTGTTCAAGGTAGATGTTTTCAAGACCGGTAAGAGCATTCAGAACACGATTGGCAGCCTGATCGGAATTTTCTTTATCATCAACAAAACCTCCCATCAGTGACCATTCTCCCTTTTTGGGCTCGAAGTTTCTTTTTACCAGAAGAATTTTAAGGTTTTCTCCACCAAAACCAAAGATGATACAGTCTACTGCGACAAGATGTTTGGGATAAGTAAGATAATTTTCTTCCATCAAAATGATTTTAAACAAAGTTAATTCTTTTAACGTAGATTTAATATGAAAAATTAATAAATGTATGTTAAACACTTTATGTTTTTCTTACTACTCATTTTGATGATTTGTAAGTTTCAAACAATGTTTTGGGGAATTATTTTCATCATTTAAACGAATTGTTTGCTGAAATAACGGTGAATCCTATATGAATGCAATGTTAAAAATATGTTAAAATTTTGATCTTAAATTTTACTCTGCTTTTTTTCAGGGTTATTATTAAAATACGATAAGCCCGGATGTAAATTTTTTCCGGTTTTTATAAACACACGATATGTATTTTGATAATGACGGGATTACATTTACTTAATTGATATTCTATGGTTTGTCTATTCTTGTTTTTTATGATAAGGTAAAGGTTTGTAAAAGTTTTTTTACTTATTTCAAAATGCTTTTTCAGAAGGACATATTGCTAAATGATGAAAATTGTTTGTTATCTGGATACTTTCTTTTATTTTAGAAATGTAGAAATAACATTTATTAATGAACAAAAAATCACTGATAGTACTTCTGGGCTTTACTACGGCTTTTGGACAAGTAAAGAAAAATGTTAGCTACTTTCCGCTCAACAAGGTTCATTTGTCTGAAAGTGTTTTCAGCCAGGCGATGCATACGGATGAGAAGTATATCCTGGCAATGGATGCAGACCGCCTTCTGGCACCTTATCAGAAAGAAGCTGGACTTAAGCCCGGAAAAGAGAACTATCCCAATTGGGAAAATACAGGATTGGATGGTCATATCGGCGGTCATTATGTGTCCGCTTTGGCATTAATGTATGCTTCTACAGGTGATTCAAAAATAAAGCAGCGTCTGGATTATATGATTGATGAGCTGGAGCGTTGTCAGAATCTTTCAGGAGACGGTTATCTTTCGGGAGTTCCGAACGGTAAAAAAATCTGGAAGGAAATTGCCGGCGGAAATATCCGGGCAGCAACTTTCGGTTTGAATGACCGTTGGGTTCCTTTATATAACATTCACAAGATATATTCGGGTTTACGTGATGCCTATTGGTATGCGGACAGCGGGAAAGCAAAACAAATGCTCATCAGACTCACAGATTGGATGGCTGAAGAAGTTTCCGGACTTTCCGATACACAGATTCAGGAAATGCTGCAAAGTGAACACGGCGGTCTGAATGAAGTTTTTGCTGATGTTTACGACATTACAAAAAATGAAAAATATCTAAAGCTTGCCCGCCGTTTTTCTCATCTTGCAATTCTGAATCCACTGCTGAATGGTGAAGATAAACTCACCGGCATCCACGCCAATACACAGATTCCGAAAGTGATTGGATTTAAACGCATTGCCGATTTGGAAAACAATAAAGAGTGGAGCAATGCCGCCGATTTTTTCTGGAACAATGTTACGCATAAAAGATCAGCTGTTATCGGAGGAAACAGTGTCAGCGAGCATTTCAATCCGACCAGTGATTTCAGCGGAATGATTAAAAGTATCGAAGGTCCCGAAACCTGCAATACCTATAATATGCTGAAACTCTCCAAAGAATTGTACGCATCCAATCCAAAATCATCTTATGTGGATTATTACGAAAGGGCTTTGTACAATCATATTCTTTCCACACAAAATCCCGGAAAAGGTGGTTTTGTCTATTTTACACCGATGCGTCCCGGTCATTACAGGGTTTATTCCCAGCCGGAAACCAGCTTTTGGTGCTGCGTAGGTTCAGGAATGGAGAACCACGCCAAATATGGTGAAATGATCTATGCGTATTCTGATGAAGATCTGTATGTAAACCTGTTTATTCCTTCCGTTTTAAAATGGTCTGAAAAGAAAATAATTCTGAGACAGGAAAATAATTTCCCGGAATCACCATCTACGAAACTGATCTTTGATGTTGTATCAGTCTCAAATATAAATTTAAAATTAAGAGCGCCGGAATGGTCAGATGCCTCTCAAATCAATATTTCAGTAAATGGTAAACATATCAATGTGCCTGTTGATGCTGAAGGGTATTTTAGTATCAAAAGAAAATGGAAAAAAGGAGACGTGGTCGAGATGAAAATGCCGATGCATCTTTCCGCAGAACAGCTTCCCGATCATTCAGATTATTTCGCGTTTAAATATGGCCCGGTTGTTTTAGCTGCCAGATACGGAAAAGAAAACCAAAACGGACTTTTCGCCGATGACAGCAGAGGCGGACATATCGCGCATGGTCCACAGATTCCTTTAAATGAAATTCCAACTGTTTTAGGTACTTCAGCTTCGGTTTTAAATCATTTGGAAACGGTTAATGGAAAAGATTTGACCTTCAGATTGAATGGGCTGTATCCCGAGAATAAATTCAGCAACGGACTGGAATTAGTTCCATTTTATAAGATTCATGAAGAGCGCTACATCATTTATTTTCCACAGGCAGATCAGGATAAGATTGAAAAGATTCAGAAGCAGAAAGCTAAAGAAGAAGAGGAAATCAGAAAGCTTGACAGCATCACTTCAGATAAAGTTCAGCTGGGTGAGCAACAACCGGAATCTGATCATTTCATCGACAGCAAAGATTCCAATACCGGTTATATGGAGGACCGCCATTTCCGTGAGGCAAAAGGCTGGTTCAGCTATCAGATGAGAAACAAAGATAAAAAGGCAAAGTATCTTTATCTTCTTTATTTCGATGCCAATACCAACCGAACGTTGAATGCGGAAATTAACGGAATCAAGGTAATTTCTAAAAATTTCGACGGAAAACTAGGCAGCTCTCCGCAATCATTATTAATTCCAATTCCCGAATCTGAAAGTCGTAAGGAAGTTCTGACAGTAAAATTTAATTCAGGTGAAAAATCCCTTACCCCGAAAATAATCGAAGTCAGATTGCTGACCCAAATGCCAGATAAAAACTAAACAGCTTTCTCAGGATTTAAAACCTAACAAGGCTTATAAAATATTTCAACCCGATATGAACAATAAACTCAACAAAATCTTAAGCTTGCTTCTCTGTATATTCTGCATTTTCATTGAAGCTAAAATCAAGCTTCCTGCATTGGTTTCAGACGGAATGGTTTTGCAGAGAAACCAAAAGCTGAATGTTTGGGGACAAGCCGATGCCGGAGAAAAAGTAGAAATTAAATTCATCAATAAAAAATATAGCACAACGGCCGACCAGGCCGGAAACTGGAAAATTCAGCTTCCGGAGCAGAAAGCAGGCGGTCCTTATACAATTACCATTAATGAAATTACATTGAAGGATATTCTTATCGGCGATGTCTGGCTGGCTTCAGGACAATCGAATATGGAACTTCCGATGCGCAGACTGACACCGCTTTTTGCAGATGAGATCAAAAATGCAAATAATCAGAACATCAGATTCTTCACTGTTCCACAAAAATATAATTTTAAATTACCTCAGACTGAGCTGGATGGCGGCAGGTGGGAAGCAACCAATCCACAGACGATTCTTAATTTTTCCGGAGTTGCCTATTTTTTTGCGAAAGAATTAAGTGAAAAAAACAAAGTTGCCGTTGGAATTATTCACGCCAGTTTAGGCGGTTCACCAATCCAGGCCTGGATGGATGAAAATTCCCTGAAAAAGTATCCTGAATATCTTGATGAAGCCAAAAAATGGCAAAATGATGACTTAATTAAGTCTACAGAATCTAACGAACAAGCTTTGAGCAAGGCGTGGTACACAGAATTGGAACAAAGTGATATCGGATTAAACCAGCATTGGGAAAACTTCGAGCTAAACGATTCTGATTGGAAGACGATGCAGATCCCCGGTTCCTGGGAAGATAAAGAAGGTCCCTTCGAAGGTTCGGTTTGGTTTAGAAAAGAAATTAATTTAACTAAAAATCAGGCAGGAAAAGCCGCATTTTTAAATTTAGGAAGAATAAAAGATGCTGATGTCACCTACATCAACGGAACAAAAGTTGGAAATGTAACCTATGAATATCCACCTCGCTGGTATAATATTCCGGCAGGCATTTTAAAAGAAGGCAAGAATGTCATTGCCGTAAGAATTACAAACGCAAGCGGAAAAGGGCAGTTCATTGCTGACAAACCTTACTATCTTGATATTGATGGAAATAAAATCGATTTAAAAACCGAATGGAAATATAAAACCGGGGCTAAAATGGAAAAAATGGCTCCCGGACAGACCTTCATCCGTTGGAAACCGACAGGGTTATACAATGCAATGATTCACCCTTTAATCAATTATAATATCAAAGGGGCGATTTGGTACCAGGGCGAAAGCAATACCGGAAAACCAAAAGAATACGGAGACTTGTTGACCACAATGATTCTGGACTGGCGAAACAAATGGAACCAAAAAGATTTGCCGTTTTTTACCGTGCAGCTGGCCAATTTTATGGAACCGAAAAACCAGCCTGTCGAAAGTAATTGGGCAGAGCTCAGAGACCAGCAGCGTCAAGTTTCGCTGAAAGTTCCAAACACAGGACTTGCCGTAATTATTGATGCAGGAGAGTGGAACGACATTCATCCGCTTGACAAGAAAACAGTGGGGGACAGACTAGCTTTACAGGCATTAAAAGTGGCATACAGAAAAAATATCACGGCAGACGGACCGGTGTATCAATCAATGAAAGTGGAAGGAAATAAAATTATGCTCTCTTTCAGAACCGGAACAGATGATTTTGAGCCTGTTTCAGAGCTGAAAGGTTTTGCTGTCAAAAGTAAAAACGGTAAATATGAGTGGGCAAAAGCCAAAGTGGAAGGTAATAAAATAATAGTTTGGAACGATGATGTAAAAGAACCTTTCGCTGTTCGCTACGACTGGGCAGATAATCCCGACGGAAATTTGAAAAACAAAACAGGACTTCCTGCTTCACCATTTACTACAGAATAATCAATTATAAAATTATTAAAATGAACAACTCATCCAAAAAAATATCCGTTGTTGAGAAAATCGGCTACAGTTTAGGAGATTTAGCGGCCAATCTGGTTTTCCAGACGCTTGTAACGTATTTAGCTTATTTTTACACAGATATTTACGGATTAAAAGCGGAAGATGCATCCATTATCACCCTTACTGTAGGCTTATTGGCAGGTTTTGTATTCAACCCGGTGATTGGTGCTTTGGCAGACAGAACCCGGACAAAATGGGGTAAATTCCGTCCTTGGATTGTACTGTCCGCAATTCCACTGGGTGCAGCGGCACTCTTTGCATTTAGCACACCCGATTTTTCGTATAAGGGAAAAATGATTTATGCAGCAGTTACTTATTCTCTTTTGCTATTGCTTTATGCGGCCAATAATTTACCTTATGCTGCTTTGAGTGGTGTGATAACGGGAGATATGGGCGAAAGAAACAGTATTTCTTCCTACCGTTTTGTTGCCGTTATGTTTGCACAGTTTTTTGTTCAGGTATTTATGCTGCCTATTATTTTATCTGCAGGACATGGTGATAAAGCAGCCGGAATTGAAGTTGTAATGACCTGGCTCGCCATTATAGGAACGATCATGTTACTGATAACGTTTTTTACAACCAAAGAAAGGGTGATTCCAAAACCGGAGCAGGAATCGACTTTAGGTGCCGATTTAAAAGATTTAAAGAAAAATAAGCCATGGATTATCATGTTGATAGTTACCGCATTGATTTTCATTACATTGGCAATGAAAGGCGGATCATATGTCTATTATTTTAACAACTATGTAGATGAAGCATCGCTTCAGCAATTTATATCACCAATTACCAATTTCTTCAATTCCATTGGGATGAATTTCTTTGGAGAAGATCCACGGTCAGCAGGTTTTGGGCTCTTCAATGCAGGCGGGATTATCATGATGATTGTAGGGATTGCTTTTTCCAAAAAATTTGCCGACAAATATGGTAAGAAAGACGCATTCATCGCCTCATTGTTCATTTCAACATTGTTCGTATTGGCATTTATATTTTATCCGCCAAAATCGGTAGGGTTGATGTTCCTGTCACAGATTTTACACGGTTTCTTTTACGGAATCGGAACCCCTTTACTTTGGGCGATGATTGCAGATGTGGCGGATTATTCCGAGTGGAAAAATAACAGACGCGCAACAGCTATTATTTTCTCTGCGATGATGGTCGGCTTAAAGGTCGGCTTAAGTATCGGAAGTTCTTTGGTTGCACTGATTATCGGAAAATACGGTTACATTTCGTCAGAAGGTGCGATAAGCGTGGTACAGCCGGAAACTGTTTCCGAAGGAGCAAAAATGCTGGTCAGTGTATTTCCTTCCATTCCGTTCTTTTTAGCGTGCGGGTTGCTGATGTTCTATGAAATCAACAAAAAAATGGAAATCAGAATCGAGCAGGATTTGAAAGAAAGAAGAAAATCAACAGATTAATCAATTATATTTTTTGGACAGCTGATCCGTCTTCCACTCCCGCTTTTTTGTGCTGCTCTGCATCACAAAAAGAGCTCCGTTCAAGCCGGGCTGCGTGTGGTTCAGCGTATTAGAAATAATTAGAAAATTAAATTATGAAACGAATTATAGCATTATTGGGAATTTTAACCTTAACAGTATCATGCAAAACAGCAAGCACGGCAGGTTCTGATGCCACCCTGAAAAACGCATTCAAAAATAAATTCTACATCGGAACAGCACTGAGCCTTCCACAGATTCACGAAACAGAAGTAAAATCCGTTGGGATTATTAAAGATCAGTTCAGTTCCATTGTAGCGGAAAACTGTATGAAATCTATGTTCCTGCAGCCACAGGAAGGTAAATTCTTTTTTGATGATGCTGACCAGTTTGTGGCATTTGGAGAGAAAAATAAAATGTTTATCATCGGTCATACGTTGATCTGGCATTCTCAGCTGCCAAAATGGTTTTTCGTTGATAAAGACGGGAAAGACGTTTCTCAGGAAGTCCTTAAGCAGAGAATGAAAAATCACATCACCACGGTTGTAAGCAGATACAAAGGCCGCGTGAAAGGCTGGGATGTGGTTAACGAAGCCATCATGGAAGACGGTTCTTACCGGAAAAGTAAATTTTACGAAATACTGGGTGAAGAATTCATTCCGTTGGCATTTCAGTACGCGCAGGAAGCTGATCCGAATGCAGAATTGTATTACAATGATTACAACGAATGGTATCCCGGAAAAGTTCAGACCGTCAGCAAAATGGTGCAGAACCTGAAATCCAGAGGGATCCGCATCGATGGTGTTGGGATGCAGACTCACGTGGGTCTCGATACACCAATACTTGATGAATATGAAAAAGCAATTGTAGCTTATGCAGCAAATGGAGTGAAGGTTAATGTTACCGAAATGGAGATCAGCGCACTTCCGTCACCTTGGGGCACTTCTGCCAACGTTTCAGATACCATGGAATATCAGGCAAAAATGAATCCTTATAAGGCAGGGCTTCCCGAAAATGTAAAAGCAGAATGGGAAAACCGTTATCTGGATTTTTTCAGATTATTCCTGAAACATCAGGATAAAATCAGAAGAGTGACTTTGTGGGGTGTTACTGATGCCCAATCCTGGAAAAATGACTTCCCGGTGAGAGGAAGAACCGATTATCCATTACTTTTCGACCGGAATGATCAGACAAAACCTGTGGTGGGGAAAATCATTCAGCTAACAAAAGAAAAATAAATCTAATATCTAGTTTCTAAAATCTAACTTCTAATTAAAACAATGAAAAAATCAAAATATCTATTTCCGAAAGATTATATGGCAGACCCTTCCGTACACGTTTTTGAAGGCAAATTGTACATCTACCCGTCACACGACTGGGAAAGCGGAATGGAAGAGAATGACAATGGAGATCATTTTGATATGAATGATTATCACGTTTTCTCCCTTGATGACGTAGAAAACGGCGAAATTACAGATCATGGTGTTGTCCTTTCAGTAAAAGATATTCCGTGGTCGGGTAGACAGTTGTGGGATTGCGATGTGGCGTATAAAAACGGCAAATATTATATGTATTTTCCTTTAAAAGATAAAAACGATATTTTCAGAATTGGTGTTGCGGTAAGCGACAAACCTTACGGACCATTTATTCCGGAGAAACACCCGATGATGGGAAGTTACAGCATCGATCCTTGTATTTTTGAAGAGGATGGAAAATATTATATGTATTTTGGTGGAATCTGGGGCGGGCAACTGCAACGTTACAAAAACAACAAAGCCCTTGAGTCTGCGGTTCTTCCCAATGAAAATGAACCGGCAATTCCTTCAAAAATAGCTTTGCTGAGTGACGATATGCTGGAATTCGGGGAAGAGCCGAAAGATATTTTAATTCTTGATGAAAATGGAAATCCATTGCTTCACGGAGACAAACATCGCTTTTTCGAAGCATCCTGGATGCACAAATACAACGGCACCTATTATTTTTCATATTCTACCGGTGATACGCATTTGATATGTTATGCAACGGGAGACAATCCTTATGGGCCATTTACTTTTCAGGGAGAGATTCTGACGCCTGTTGTTGGATGGACAACCCATCACAGTATTGTAGAGTTTAAAGGGAAATGGTACCTGTTCTTCCACGATTGTGTTCCGAGTGAAGGAAAAACCTGGCTCAGAAGTATGAAAGTTATTGAGCTTGAATACGACAATGACGGTAAAATTAAAACCATTGAAGGAATGGAAGATTAATTAAAGCAAAATGGCTTTAGCCGTTTGAATAGAAAGATCCGATCTGGCTTTAGCCAAAACATATAAAATCAAAAATTTGAAAAATTACCCAATGAATCATTTCCGTTTATATATCCTATTATTTTTAATGATTCCGTTTACTGTTTTTGCAGAAGACGGAAGTCAGCTTTGGCTCCGGTTTCCGGCAAAAAATGGAGTGTCCTCAGACAAAATTATTTCCAAGGGAAACAATCCGACTTTAAATATTGCCAAAAAAGAATTAATGAATCATTGGCAAGGACAGGCTGTGGAACTTCGTACAGATAAATCATTAAAAAATCTGAAAGGTGGTTATACAATAAAATCAGTTCAGAACAAATTGGTCATTTCTGCTGAAAAAGAAATCGGATTGTTGTATGGAGTGTATCATATTTTACGTTTACAACAGACAAAATCTGCATTGACAAATCTTAATATTACCGAAAAACCTTCGTATGATGTCAGAATTCTCAACCATTGGGATAATCTGGACGGGACGATTGAGCGTGGTTATGCAGGACATTCACTTTGGAAATGGGAAGATTTACCGGATACAATTTCCCCGAGATATGAAGAATATGCAAGAGCCAATGCCTCGATCGGAATTAATGCAACCGTTCTCAATAATGTGAATGCATCACCCAATATGCTCCGTAAAGACTATCTTGAAAAAGTAAAAATTCTCGCAGACATTTTCAGACCTTACGGGATCAAGGTATACCTCTCAGTTAATTTTTCGTCTCCAAAAGTTTTAGGCGGACTTCAGAACTCCGACCCTTTAAACAAAGATGTCCAGAAATGGTGGAAAGATAAAGCCTCAGAGATTTACAAATTAATTCCGGACTTTGGAGGTTTTTTGGTGAAAGCCAATTCCGAGGGGCAACCCGGACCTCAGGATTATGGAAGAACACATGCAGACGGAGCCAATATGATGGCAGACGTTCTGAAGCCTTACGGAGGAATCGTAATGTGGAGAGCTTTTGTGTATAGTCCCAGCAAAGAAGACCGCGCAAAACAAGCCTATCTGGAATTCGTTCCCCTTGATGGGAAATTCAGAGATAATGTTATTGTTCAGATTAAAAACGGACCTGTTGATTTTCAGCCCCGTGAAGCGTTTAACCCACTTTTTGGAGCGCTGAAGAAAACTTCTGAAATGGTTGAGTTTCAAATTACTCAGGAATATTTAGGGCAAGCCAATCATCTGGTTTATCTCGCTCCATTGTTTAAGGAAACACTGGACAGCGATACCTATTCTGACGGAAAAGGTTCTACGATTGCTAAAATTACGGACGGAACGCTAAGACCTGCGAAAATTACGGCTATTTCTGCGGTTTCCAATATCGGGGAAGATAAAAACTGGACGGGTCATCATTTTGCACAAGCCAATTGGTACGCTTTCGGACGTCTGGCGTGGAACCACGATCTGACTTCTGAACAGATTGCTGAAGAATGGATTAAAATGACGTTTACCGATAATGACAAATTCCTCAGTCCTGTGAAAGAAATGATGCTGACATCAAGGGAAACGGCAGTGGATTATATGATGCCTCTTGGTTTGCACCATATCTTTGCAGGAATGCACCATTATGGACCTGAACCTTGGGGCGATTACAAAGGAACTAGAGCAGATTGGTCGCCAGTTTATTACCACAAAGCTGATGCAAATGGAGTAGGTTTTGACAGAACTAAAACCGGAAGTAATGCAGTTTCAGATTATTTCCCTCCTTTGAATGAAGTGTATGGAAATATCAAAACCTGCCCTGAAAACCTGATTCTCTGGTTTCATCATGTTCCGTGGAATTATCAGATGAAAGATGGCAAAACTTTGTGGGAAGAATTATCTTACAAATACAATACAGGCGTTAAAAATGTACGCGAATATCAAAAAGTCTGGGACAAAATGCAGCCTTATGTTGATGAAGAACGATTCCAGAACGTTCAATCAAAATTAAAAATTCAGGCAAAAGATGCCGTTTGGTGGAAAGATGCGTGTCTGCTGTATTTTCAGACCTTTTCGAAAATGCCGATTCCTTATGACATCGAGCGACCGGTTCACGAACTGGAAGATTTAAAGAAAATTAAGCTCAATATGGGACATCATAATTAGAATGGCTAATTAAATTTCCAGTATTCAATTTATCATTAAACTAAATCTCATCTTGATTATAATGAGCAAAATTTGCTCATTTATTTAATTAAGTGTAATTTTAACACTTATAACCTTAACAATTTATTTTATGAAATTTTTTATAGACACGGCGAATCTTGCTATGATTGAAGAAGCCAATGCTTTGGGTATTCTGGATGGCGTTACGACCAATCCGTCTCTGATGGCAAAAGAAGGGATTTCCGGAAAAGAAAATATTCTTAACCATTACCTTAAAATCTGTGATATCGTTGATGGCGATATAAGTGCCGAAGTTATCGGAATTGCTTATGACGAAATGATTCAGGAAGGAGAGGAGCTGGCAGCCCTGCACCCGCAGATCGTGGTAAAAGTTCCTGTTACTAAAGACGGAATTAAAGCGATCAAATATTTTTCACAAAAGGGAATCAGAACAAATTGTACTTTAATTTTTTCCGCCGGACAGGCACTTTTAGCTGCGAAAGCAGGAGCAACGTATGTTTCACCATTTTTGGGCAGGCTGGATGATGTTTCTACGGACGGTTTGAATTTAATTGAAGAAATCAGAACCATTTATGATAATTTCGGATTCGAAACGCAGATTTTAGCGGCTTCCGTAAGACACAGTATGCACATCATCAATTGTGCAAAAATAGGTGCAGATGTTGTTACCTGTCCTTTGCCACCCATTTTGTCATTGCTAAAACATCCGTTAACAGACAGCGGTTTGGAACAGTTTATCAAAGATTCACAAAAAATGAAATAAATATATGCAGCACGATATTTCAAAACTCAAAAATATCGCTTCCCAGGTAAGAAGAGATATTGTAAGAATGGTTCATGCCTGCCAATCGGGTCATCCTGGAGGTTCGCTCGGGTGTGCCGACTTTTTGGTTGCTCTTTATTTTGATGCGATGAAAAGAAAGGAGGGATTTGATATGAATGGAAAAGGTGAAGACGTATTTTATCTTTCCAACGGCCATATTTCTCCGGTTTTTTATAGTGTTTTGGCACATGCGGGTTATTTTGATAAGTCAGAATTAGCCACTTTCAGAAAACTGAATTCAAGACTGCAGGGACACCCCACCACACACGAACATCTTCCCGGGGTCCGCGTTGCATCAGGTTCTCTTGGGCAGGGCATGTCAGTGGCCATTGGTCACGCAGTTGGTAAAAAGCTGGACAAAGATGAAAATTTAGTGTTCACGCTCCACGGTGATGGCGAACTACAGGAGGGGCAGAACTGGGAAGCCATTATGTACGCTTCTCACAATAAAGTAGATAATCTCATTGCGACAGTAGATTACAACGGCCAGCAGATTGACGGACCCACTTCAAAAGTACTTTCTCTAGGCAACCTTAAAGCCAAATTTGAAGCCTTTGACTGGAAAGTTCTTGAAGTGGAAAATGGAAATGATATGGACGAAGTTCTTAGAGTTTTAGATGAAGCGAAGTCGTTGACAGGACAAGGACAGCCTATTTGTATTCTGCTAAAAACCGGAATGGGCTATGGTGTAGATTATATGATGGGAAGCCACGCCTGGCACGGAAAAGCGCCTAATGATGAGCAATTGGCAAAAGCATTAGACCAGCTTGAAGAAACTTTGGGAGATTATTAAACAGATATCAAATGAAAAAATATACTTATACAGAAAAAAAAGATACCAGAAGCGGTTTTGGAGCCGGTCTTGCAGAATTGGCGGACAAGAATTCTGATGTCGTAGCTCTTTGTGCAGATCTTATCGGTTCCCTGAAAATGGAAAAATTTATTGAAAAGGCACCGGAGCGTTTTTTCCAGATCGGAATTGCAGAAGCCAATATGATTGGTATTGCAGCAGGTTTGGCAACAGAAGGCAAAATTCCATTTACGGGAACCTTTGCCAATTTTTCTACCGGAAGAGTGTACGACCAGATTCGTCAGTCGGTGGCTTATTCCGGCAAAAACGTGAAAATCTGTGCTTCGCATGCGGGCCTTACTTTAGGCGAAGACGGCGCAACACACCAGATTCTGGAAGATATTGGGCTGATGAAAATGCTTCCGGGAATGACTGTTATCAATACCTGCGACTACAACCAGACCAAAGCAGCAACCATTGCTATTGCAGATTATGAAGGTCCGGTTTATCTGCGTTTCGGAAGACCTGTAATTCCTGTTTTTACCGATGAAAATCAAACTTTTGAAATCGGGAAAGCCTGGGTGGTAAACGAAGGAAAAGATGTGACAGTCATTGCAACAGGACATTTGGTTTGGGAAGCGATAAAAGCTGGAGAAATCCTGGAAGAGCAGGGAATTGATGCTGAAATTATCAATATCCACACCATCAAACCTTTAGATGCTGAGGCCATTCTTAATTCGGTTAAAAAAACAGGATGTGTGGTTACTGCCGAAGAACATAACAGATTAGGAGGTCTGGGCGACAGCGTTGCACAGCTCCTGATCACGGAACATCTTGCGCCACAGGAATATGTTGCCGTAAACGACAGTTTTGGTGAAAGCGGAACACCTGATCAACTGATGGAAAAATATGGGCTGACGGCCTATGATATTGTGGAAGCAGCAAAAAAAGTTATAAAAAGAAAGGAATTGAATGCTTTTTAAATTTATGCTCAATTCACCTAAAAGTATACATTGCAGTTATTTATGAAGGAGAAATTAGTTAATGATACAACAGAAGCATTCCAGGCTTTCTTTCATTCAGATCCGGAAAATATTTTTCTGGCTCCGGGAAGAATCAACATTATTGGTGAACATGTTGATTACAGCGATGGTTTCGTACTTCCAGCAGCTATTGACAAATACATTTGCTTTGCTGTAAAAAAAATTGAGGACTCGGAAACCTGTACCTTTTTTGCTAAAGACTTTGACGATTCTTTTAGTTTTAATATCAACCAAAAGCAAAGTCCTGTTTCGCAGACCTGGGTCAATTATTTACTGGGCGTATTTAATGCTGTTCAGGAAAGTGGGAAAAAGACCGGTGGTTTACAAATTGCTTTTAGCAGTACCATTCCGATGGGTTCCGGCTTATCTTCATCAGCAGCGCTGGAATGTGGATTCGCCTTTATTCTGAACCAGATTTTTGATTTAAATTTAAGCAGGAAAGATCTGGCTCTTATAGGTCAGAAATCCGAACATACCTTTGTTGGAGTACAATGTGGAATTATGGACCAGTTTGCCTCTGTTTTCGGTAAAGAACATCAGGTGATCATGCTGGACTGCCATTCTCTGGAACACCAGTATTTCGAAGCTAATCTGGAAGGTTACAGCCTTGTACTTTTCGATAGCTGCGTAAAACATACCCATCTCACTTCCGGCTACAACAACAGGAGAAAAGATGTGGATCAAGGAAAAAGAATATTGTGGGAAAAATTCCCTGAAATCGAGAAGTTCAGAGATTTCAGTTTTTCAATGCTGGATGCAGTCAGATCGGAAATAGGAGAGACCTCATACAAAAGGTGCCTGTATCTTTTAAAGGAAATCAAAAGAGTCGAAAAGGCTGCCAAAGCTTTATCAGAAGGCGATGTAAAATATCTGGGTAAACTTCTTACCGAAACCCATTCCGGACTTTCTACTGAATTTGAAGTGAGTTGCGAAGAGCTCGATTTTCTGGTAAAGAAAACCATAAAAGAAAATGGCGTTTTGGGGGCAAGAATTATGGGAGGCGGCTTTGGTGGATGCAGCATCAATCTGATTAAAGATGAAAATGTAAATGAAGTGATTAAAAATATCAGTGCAGCGTACAAAGCCGGTTTTAGCATTGAAATGAAAGTGTACCGTGTAAAAATATCAGATGGAATTAAAGAATACAAAAGAAATGAATTCGTCATTTAATCAGAAAAAACATCCTCACCGAAGATACAACCCACTTTTGGATGAATGGATTCTGGTTTCGCCGCAAAGGGCAAACCGGCCTTGGCAGGGACAAACCGAAAAAATAGCCGAAGAAAAACTTCCGGTTCACGACTCAGATTGTTATTTATGTTCCGGAAATCTCCGCGTAAATGGAGAAAGAAATCCCGATTATAAAGGTGTTTATGTTTTTGAAAATGATTTTGGTTCTTTAATGAGAGATGATGTTGAATTCTCTGATGAAAATGCAGATTTATTTGCATTGAAACCAGAGCGGGGAATTAACAGGGTGATTTGTTTTTCAGAAAATCACAGCCTTACTTTACCGGAAATGCAAGTTGGTGACATCAAAAAAGTAGTTGACGTGTGGCAACAGCAATATGAGGAATTGGGAGCTGAAAATTACATCAATCATGTTCAGATTTTTGAGAATAAAGGAAGTGTGATGGGATGTAGTAATCCGCATCCTCACGGACAAATCTGGGCACAATCTTCTATTCCTTCGACGGTTTTGAGAACGCAGGAAAACCTGAAAAAATATTTTGAAAAAAACGGAAGTTTTCTGCTGGAAGATTATATCAAAAAAGAATTGGAAATCGAAGAAAGAGTCATTCTTGAAAATAAGGATTTTGTAGCTGTTGTTCCATTCTGGGCAGTGTGGCCTTACGAAACAATGATTGTAAGCAAAAGAAAAGCTGAAAATATTCTGCAGTTTTCTGATTCAGAAAAGCATTCATTAGCATCAATAATAAAGGATTTAACAATCTTATACGACAATCTTTTTGAAATCTCTTTTCCATATTCAGCGGGAATTCATCAAGCGCCAACGGATGGAAAGCCACATCCGGAATGGCATTTTCACATGCATTTTTACCCTCCTTTACTCCGAAATGCTGAAGTAAAAAAATTTATGGTTGGTTACGAAATGCTGGCAGAAGCACAGCGCGATCTCACACCGGAACAAAGTGCGGAAATATTGCAGGATCTTTCAATGGTACATTACAAAAATGTATAAATAAAAGAGCTTACCTTTGCATTGTCAATTTTAAATGAATTATCATCAAAAAATTCAAATGGAATTTTTTTGTAAAGAATACTATTATGACAGATATTAAACTGATTGTCACAGATATGGACGGTACTTTTCTCAATTCAGATTATGAAGTAAGTCCCAACTTTCCTTCCGTATTTAAAGAACTGAAAAAAAGGAATATCCTGTTTGTTCCTGCAAGCGGCAGACAAATGCCGGGTATTACCCAATATTTTGAGGATATTAAAAATGAGATCGGTTTTATTGCAGAAAATGGAGGATATGTTATTTACAAAAATAAAGAGCTTTTTGCAGATAAATTAGAACATCAGTTTATTGTTGATATTACAGCGGCTGTCCGGGAAATTCCCGGTGCCAGAGCAGTTTTGTCTGCAAAAAAGAAAGCGTATTATGAAAGTGATGATCAGCAATTTATTGATTATTTTACAAAATATTATACTGAAAATCAAAAAGTAAATGATTTGGGAGAAGAAGTGGATGATGATGCATTCAAGATCGCCGTTTATCATCCCGGGGGTTCTGAAAAGAATCTTTACCCTTTCCTGAAAAAGTTCCGGGAAAATAATCTGGAAGTCGTTGTATCTGGAAAATACTGGCTTGATATTATGAATAAGGATATTAACAAGGGCAATGCACTGGAAAAGTTACAGAATCTTCTGAATATTACACCGTCCCAAACCATGTCTTTCGGAGATTATATGAATGATATCACGATGCTGGAAAGGTCAAAATATTCTTATGCAATGGAAAATGCTCATCCTTCTGTAAAAGACGCCGCCAGCTTTTCTACACTTTCAAATGATGATTTTGGCGTCTTAGAAACTATCAGTGAATATTTAAAAATCTAATGATAAGAATTTAGAGAGAAACCACAAAACAACTTTCTGAAAGGGTTTTTCGTTTATGTGGGAAACTGCTCTATACTGTTAAAGATCTTAATACAATACCACTAGATTTGAATATACAAACGCACTAGGAATTGCCAAAACCTTAATACTGAACAGCTGTATAAGGATGAAAAATTTGCCTATAAGATTCTGAACGATACAATTTAGAATTTGAAAATAGTGAAATAATATCTGAAACTGTATGAACGTAGTACAGTTACTAGATAAGCCACATTATTCTTTGTATTGAATAGCTTTGTCAATCTCAACAGGATTATTGTATTTTCTGATTACTTCCTGCATGTTTCTTGTCTGAGCATTCAGCTCGTCTACAGTGTGGATTTCTTTTCCGTTGATGTTGATCTTTAAATTAGTATTTGTTTTGCTGAAATTATTTCTTTCAAAGGCAAAAGGATCATTGTAAAAATCATACATCAGCTTCACTTTTTGCTTTTCATTGATGGTTATTGCCCTGTTGCCGAAGTTCGATTCTATCAGATGATCAGTTGAAAAAGTGCCTGAGAGCTTCTGGCTTTTTATCAAACTATAAATGAAATTCTTTTTTGAGTCTGAAAGCTCAAAAATCAGTCCCGGAAGACCCCGGAATTTATAAGGTCCTTCATTAAAAGGAATATCCTTACAGAACCAGGCTGTCCAGTCCCTTCCACCAAATCGGGTAAGGGCCTTTTGAAGGGTGTAATTTTCTACTTTTTTTGTCTCATTCGTAATAATCCAATTCATTTTATCCGTTGTTCTGAATGAATAATATCCTTCTTTAATCGCAATGAAATTTGTATTATCATATGTATTGACCTTTCTTTTTACGATCTGTCCGGACATATCGGTATGGCTGTTGTTGGTCCCGAATTTTTTGTTTAAAGAATCAGTTACCACTAAATTATGACCATAAAATTTGACCTCCTTTGGACTAATGTCCAAGAGCATATTCAGTTTTTCATAACCTGCTTCGGTCGAATCCATTTTGTACTGTAACTGATAAATAAATCTATGGGTCTGGGCATGAATGGATAGAGAAAAGAGCAATGTTAATAGGGCAAAAATATTTTTCATAAATAATTACTTTATATGATATATGATGCTTTAGTGCAGATGTAGATGTTTAGGTACGTTTTCACTTTTTGATCCACTGTAGCCAGTTTAAGATGGCGATGGATAAAGAAGATTAAAGAATAGGTGGTTTTATATTTCTCCGCAATGGGATAAATTAAAAAAGCTCAAAATAGGATTCCAAAGGAGAATTGTTTGAAAGACTGGTAAAAAGTAATTTTTGAAAAAAAAGGAGTACACTGATGTTGCACTCCTTATTGTTTTTTATGGCTCAAGACCAGGACCACCACATGAATTATAAGGAACGCATGTTAATTTGTCATTTACAAAACACATCCTAACACAATCTGCACCTCCAACAATTGTTTTTAATTCTGCTTTGTTAAGCTTTTTTAAATTTTTCATATTAATAATATTTTATATTGTAGAACAAATCTCAAAAATAATTACTACATAATAGTAAAATTAACAAATTTTAACTTTCAAAATTCATTATTAATGGCTGTCAAATACACGAGAAGTCAAATTAGTGGCTTCTGAAATCATTTTAAATTTGTGTTGCAAAATACCATAAACACTAATCTTAGGGGATTTTTAATGGTCAAATTTGCATATATTGCCGTTTAACTTTTAAGGAACTTTTGAAGCTTTCTATATTTTGGAAGTTAATGGAAATCAGATAAGCAATATTCATGCGAACAAAAATATTAATTACTGGTGGCTCCGGAAAAATTGCCAGCCACTTTATCAAATCTTTTTCCGATCGATATCAATTTAGGATTTTCGATCTTCACCCTTCTAAGATTCAGGATATCCCTTTGGAATATTTTCAGGGAAATCTTACGGATAAAGACTATCTCGTAGAAGCGTGCAGAGATATGGACATTGTTATCCATTTAGGTGGAATTGCCAATCCGGATGCCACTTTTAGTGATCTGTTGGATGCCAACATCATTGGAACGAAAAATATTGTTGATGCATGTATCGCAGCCGGCTGTAAAAAAATTATTTATGCAAGCAGTGCACAAACAATAGAAGGCTATCCAAAAGATATTCAGATTAATACAGAGATGGCTGTAAAGCCTGGAAATTTATATGGTGTTTCTAAATGTTTCGGGGAAGCTCTGCTCTCATACCACTGTTCTAGCACTGAGTTAAGCGCAATATGCCTTAGGATTGGAGCGTATGAATTTCCAGAAGATTTTACGGAAATGGATGCGCGGGATATGAGTGCTTATTTACATCCCGATGATTTAAATCAATTGCTACAACTATGTATTGAATCTGATATAAAATTTAAGATATTAAATGCTATTTCAAATAATACTTATAAACGACTAGATATCCAGGAAACTAAACTGCTTACAGGGTTTGATCCCAAGTATAATTCTTTCGATTTATTTAAGCTAAAAAAACAATAATCAGTTGATAGTGGGTAATATAACCCATTTTCCATTTATTTGTCTATGCTAGAATGGCTTAAAAATAGAACGCTGAATGATATGAACAAACGCCGGTCGTGAAATTCTACAGGGCTAATGCTGAGATAGGAGGCTACATGAAAGATCGAGAGAATTGTTTTAGGAAATAATGATAGCGCTCATTGATAGACACAACCTCGCAATCTAATTCAATTTGAGGGCTGCCTGACCAAAAAAAATAATAAAAATAAACGGTGTGATTTTTGTAAAATAAAATCATAACGACTTAAAGCTAATATCATGGTAAATATCAAATCACAAAAAAGTCAGCAAAATCAAAACGAATTTTTGGATCTGAGAACTATGAATTCCAAATAACAGCTTTTAGAAAAGTTATTTAAATATAGTAAAAACCTAATAAAAAAATATCATGAACGTAAAACGAATATTTGGAGCAATACTTACAATACTTGGAATTGTGGGTATGATTTATACAGGATATGAATTGATCAACAAAAGTTCTGCATATACTACATTATCTGTAGTTGGCGTGATTGGTTTGATCTTCTTTTTTTCCGGAATAGGCCTTGTAAAGAATACAAAAGATGAAGCCTAGTAAATAGCCTGAATTCGGGATAAAGATTAAAATAACCGCAAGGATAAGCAAAGCTTTAAAAAGCATTCATTGGATTTTTTTAAGATAGACAGAGCTGTTTCACTAATTGGTAAGCAATACAGGGAAATGTATTGGTCTTACTTTGCTGAATGAAATATCCTTGTTTTCTTATTAATAAAAATTTGTATCAAGTATTAAAATTTACAGTTTATTTGTCAATTTTTATATTTGTACTATATTTTTTTGAGGTTCGGTTAATGTTTACCTACCGAACATGCTTGCCTATAGACAAGTTATCGAGAAATATCAAAAGTGAAATCAGATATCTACAATAATCTCTATACACAAAAAAGCCTTAGAAGTTTTGATTCTAAGGCTTTTTTATTTTTGGTGACTATGGTTACCAAAGAGTTGATAACTTTTAACTTAATATATCACATGGTACTACACAAATTACCCAGGGACATCTTTTTATTCCCGGAGGTGGGCAGCATGCTTCGGAACAGCTTAATGCCCCGCCATTAATGTTCTTCAACTGATCTCTTGTAATTTTCTTAAAATTTTTCATAATAAAGAAATTTAGTTAAACTTAAAGTTTAGGGCTGGTTTCCACCGCCACATCCATCATATGGCATGCATTGCCATTTTCCGCTGATTAAGCAAATTTGACCACCCGGGCAGTTAATACCACCTTTAATTGCCTTCATTTCCTGTCTTTCGATTTTTTTTAAATTTTTCATAAAAATTAGGTTTAGTTCTATCCGAAATTAATAAATTTTATTCAATTCAGAGGAATTATTTATAAAAATATTTATCTTAAAGGAATATTCTTCTGTGATATTTTACTTTAAACTCTTTTTAATTCAAGTAATATAACATGTGAAAAAGGATCTTAATATTTTTAAACAGAATCTATAAAAATTGATTTCGTTCATATAAAATCTTGTCTTGTGACAAGTTAGCTTTCGTTTTGGCTTGGTAACTTTGAGTAAAAGTTTCGATCCGGAAGCTTTTGTCTTAACAGGAAAGCAATGTGAACATTAAAAGGAGTAATTATATTACAAGTGTATGAGTAAGATTATAAATTAACTATTTTCTATAACTTAAAAATATTATATGAACACAAAATTTCAGGCAGGAATTAATATAGCCATAAAAATTCCAAAAAATAAATATGAGAAAACGGTTGCTTTTTACAAGGATATTCTTAAGCTGGATGTTGAAGAAAAACCGATTGCCAATCCGACTGTTTCCAGAACATACGAAGTGAAATTCGGTAATAATATTATATGGTTGGATTGTGTGGACAACTATACCCATTCCGAAACCTGGTTACAGCTTACTGTTCCCAACGTAGAAGAAGCAACAAAGTATTTACAGTCGAACGGTGTGGAGACCTGCGACGAAATTGAAGAACTTCCTGAAAATATGCATTGGATTACTGACCCGGCAGGTACGGTTTTCAATATACAGGAAACGCCAAAATAACATTACAAAAGCTGTAAACATTAGATTACAGCTTTTGTTACTTTATTAAGAATTCTGGCAATTTCAAGAAAAGACTGATATAGAATTAATATCACTTACTTGATTGTTATAGTCATATTCGGGACTATGATATCGCCATTAGAGCCTGAATATCTCTGAGCAAATATTTCAATATAATCATTATTTAAGAGCTCGGTTGTACCGTTTATTGGCAAGACAACAATGTCATTGGTAGAAGATCCTCTGCCGTACACTTTATATTGGCTTAAAACAGCTCCGTTTTTGGCAATATATATTATGTAAGTTCCTGCCGCAGGAACCTGAAACGAAATGGAACCTGTTATTTGGAAAATTCTTTTCTTTTTACCCAGATATCTTAATCTGTTGGCAACACCGTCTGTTGAAAACCTGAATAAATTGGATGAGGTGGAAACTGAAGATGCTGTACCAACCTTTACAATCATAGAAGAATTATAAGTAAATGTAATAAGTCTCATATTATTGAATTATGATTATAGTCATAATATTCCTTTTGTTTGCAGACAATCACACGGGTTAGCTGTTGTTTTATAAGCTCTTAAGCAGTCTGAATGTTAAAACTACAGATTAGAAATACATGGAAATCCCGGAAATATAATGTTTATGATCTCAGTCATGATAATGGTGAAAGATAGACCATAGATTTGTATATGATTAATGCACATACTATCTAAAAATGCTAGACTTGCCTTCCATCCTTTGGGAGGTTTTTAGTATGGCTGGAACAGATAGAGTATAAACTTTAGTGCATCATATTCCTGATCTGTTTTGACACTTATCGTTATAAACAAAGTTTTAATGTATAACAGAAAACCGAAATAAAATATGAATGGAGTTATTATCCAACACTTTCACTGGTATCATGAAGGAAATTTATGGAACGAATTTACGGAAAAGTGTGACTATCTTAAAAATCTGGGATTTACAGCAGTGTGGTTTCCCCCTGCAACAAAATGCGTTTTAGGACGGGAGGGCAGAGGATATGATATTTACGATTTGTATGATCTGGGAGAGTTTAACCAGAAAGGAGGTATTCCTACCAGATACGGAACAAGAGATGAATACTTGTCTGCCATTAAAAAAGCTCATGAAGCGGGTATATCCGTTTACGCAGATATTGTCCTGAATCACAGAATGGGAGGGGACGAGAGTGAGACTGTTACCGTACATCAGGTTAATGAAGAAAACCGCAATGAAACCATTGGCGACCCCTTCACAGCAACAGCTTTTACGAAATTCTTTTTTCCTGAACGGAATGGAAAATATTCTAATTTCATATGGGATCATACCTGTTTTAGCGGAATAGATATCATCCAGAAAGATCATGAAGAGATAAAAGGTATTTTTAAAATCCACAATGAGTACGGAACGGAATGGAATGAGGCAGTAAGCCACCAGTTCGGAAATTATGATTATCTGATGGGAGCTGATGTAGAATACCGGAACCCTTATGTAGTCAGAGAAATGAAAAATTGGATCAAATGGTACCTGGAAACTACCCATGTGGATGGATTGCGTCTGGATGCGCTGAAGCATATCTCGGTTGATTTCTTACAGGAATGGATTACATATATAAAAACAGAGCTGAACCCGGACTGTTATATTTTGGGAGAATTCTGGAAATCTGAATCAGAAAAAATATCTGATTTTTCTGATAAAATCAATGATATGATCTCCTGTTTTGACGCACCTCTCCATTACAACTTTTTTGAAGCATCAAAGGAGGGGAAAAATTATGATCTCAGCCAGGTTTTAAAAGGAAGTTTTCTGGAAAAAAAGCCTGTTCTTTCCGTATCATTTGTTGAAAACCATGACACGCAGAAGTTACAGTCCCTGGAATCAGCTGTAAAGGATTGGTTCAAACCTTTGGCTTATGCTATTATTTTATTATCGGAAAAGGCATATCCCTGTGTTTTCTATCCTGATCTCTTCGGTGCGGAATATACGGACACAAAAGATGGTGAGGAAATTAGAATCATTATGCCTAAGGTGGAAGTTCTGCCTAAACTGCTTGAGGCTCGGCAGCAGTTTGCCTATGGCGAGCAGATCAGCTATTTTGATCACCCCAACTGCATTGCGTGGGTGAGAAAAGGGAACAATGAATATTCCGGCTGTATTGTGATCCTATCTAACAGTGAAGACGGCTATAAAGACATTGAGCTGGGGAAAGAGAATGCAAATTGCATATACCGGGATTTTACCGGGCAAAGGGAAGATGAAATTAAAACAGATGAAAACGGCAAAGCCAGATTTGTGGTCAATTCACAATCTGTAAGCGTTTGGGTGAAAGTATAAATTCCAGCCTATGATTTAATATCGGTTAAAGAGTCTTCTTTAAATTGACGTCTTCCACATCGCCGTCTTTTTTGATGGTAACGGATTTTCGGATGTTTGCCTCACTAAGAATCTTAAAGTAATGATGTCCCTGTATTTCCCTTGAACTCTGAAGAGTATTATTGATATAGGTATTCTCATAACCCAAGGTATAGCTCTGTTGCTTATCCTGTATGTAGTTGAACCCCGTGATCAGTAAATATTGTCCGGGCATGAGATTATTGATCTCGAAGCTGCCTTTATCATCCTTTACCTGTATTACTTTAATGCAGGCTCTGGCCTCTTTGTGGAGTTCTACTATCTTACCTTCCTTTTCATACTTTTTGCTTACTTCCTGCCATTCTTTAAAATAGGCAGTTTGTGGCATTACAATAATGGAAGTCCCTTTGGGTGCATATTGTCTTTTGTTGACGTTAAGGACAGCAATTCCTTTGATGCCAGATCGGTTATCTTTAGCAAAAGCCTGTCCCTTAATGGTTGAATTGCCTCCTGTCATCAACTGTATGGTTTCACTTTTGTTAAATTGGGCTTTCTGCTCGACCGTGAATGACTGTGCTCCAGCTCCAGAAAAAATCAGGAGAAAAGCTATGATATAGTAATGTTTTTTCATAATAATAGTATTTAGATTAAAATTGATGGGTGTATGCTGCAAATATATCAAAAAATACAAACACCAGCATTAGATAGATAAAAATCTGAATACCAAGTATTAAGCACCAATTTATTAGGGCTTTTGGTACCTTAATTTTGATGTTAAAAATTTTTTCAGAGTATAATTATTATACTTCTAGAGAGCTTAAACTTCAGGTTTTTATTTATAAGAAGCTCATTAAATGATGTTTATAGATGAATTGATACCGTGAAAATGTAGATTTTGGCAAATAAATTGTTGTATTTGTAGTGAAGTGCTTATATACTTCATTATTTATCACCACTTAAAATTATTATTATGAAAAATTCTGTTTTAACACTTTTTGCAGCTGTTACCCTTATAGCCTGCAAAAAAAATGAAACTACATCTGTACACGAATCTACAGATGCTACAACTGTATCTGCCCCGGCTGAATCTGGCATGACGGTTACGGACTCTACAAAAATGGCGGATAACACGGCCACTAAAAATTCGCTCAGTGATCAGGACAAAAAATTTGCAGATGCCGCAGCCAAAGGAGGTATGATGGAAGTAATGATGGGTCAGCTTGCTGCTACCAATGCTTCTCATGCAAAAGTAAAAGCATTGGGAGAAATGATGGTAAAAGATCACAGCAAGGCTAATGATGAGCTCAAAAAATGGGCTGCGACAGCAGGCTACAGTCTGCCAGCCAGTCTGGATGCCGAACAGCAGAAGGAATATGATGGCCTGAAGGCAAAAAAAGGAGCCGAGTTTGATAAGAAATATACCGACCTGATGGTCAGTGATCATAAAAAAGATATAGAAGAATTTAAAAAAGAAGCTTCCGAAGGTAAAGAGGCGTCTTTAAAATCTTTTGCAAGCAAAACCCTGCCAACTTTAGAACATCATTTAATGGAATCTGAAAAAGCAAAAAATGCCGTAAAATAATTGATGGCACTACAAGATAAGCTCCTCTTTTATTAGAGGAGCTTTTATTTTGCAGAATGTTATTATAATCGATTTAAATAGCTGAAGAATTATCTCTGAATAACAAAACCTCTCAGCTCTGCCAGTTTTCCATCTTTGAATCTCCAAACATCACAGTAATCATAGTCTGTCCATCCACCTGCTGACTGTGAAGATAGAAGTTCAGTACAAGATCTAATTAAGCTGATAGTTAACAATTACTAAGCTCAAAATGAAGTGAACATAATCCTGCTGAGCCTCTTTTACATTCATCAGTTTGTTTTTATAAGCATAGGAATTCAGAACTTTTGTTAATTTCTGGTAAGTTTCAAAATGATCTCCTTTAATTTTGACCCTTCCATTACCGTCTCTTGTTTTAATAATTTCATTATCCAGGGTTCTGACTTTAAATAAGGCATATGATAATTTTGGCTGAAAATTCATTCGCCCTGTATATCTTTCAACTATATTAACCTTGAACGAGTCAAATACGATTGTGTTAAAAACAACAGTAGAGTAAGCATCCTGAGTATTGAGCTCAAGTGTATAGTTCATTTATTTTATTTTTTTACAAATTTACTCAGAAGCTTAAAAGAATCAAAGTAAAATAAAAATTTAACTTTTTAATAACTTATAATCAATAGCTTTTTCACACAGCATTAATCATTTAGAGAAATAATTTATGCCGAAAAGTATTGATCAGGACGCAAAATAATGAATTGTTTCCAGAAATGAAGCAAGAAGTGCTCAATAAAAGAGTAGGTGCTATCTTAAAGCTTAATCCTAAAGCTAATGGATCAGTAGAAATAGTTAAATCCAAATACCTGAAATAACATTTTTATGAATGAAAGATATTAATCTTCAATCTTATAAATTAGAATCCCCCTTTTGTTTGGGAACAAATTGATTCTTTCTCATCATTCATGATATATGTAATGATAGGAGGGGGATTAACTAATCTATATATTGTACCGTTTAATTGGCGATTTTGTAGCCGTAGAAAGAACTTACTACTACCTGGTAAGTAGTTCCGCTGGTTACGGCTGCTGCTGAAGCCATACTTACGGTTTCTCCGGCATTCAGATAGGTGATGCACGAAACGTTAGTTCCGACCAATATACCCGGATTTGACTGGTAAGACTGAACCAATATATTATTGGGAGTGGTACTGAAGTTTTTTACAAGATATAATATAGCCCATGCAAAATTGGGAGCACCGGCAATTGCACCATTGTCAAATTGGGTAGAGCCGTAAAACATATAATATCCGCTGGTAGCAGCTGTAAATCTTCCATTGGCTGTATTCATTACATTTCCTGTATTCATGACCGTGCCTTGAGGATAATTAATTTCAGCGTTGATAAAGGGTCCGCTGGGTGTAGCAGGAAGTGACTGTCTTGTTGTAGTACTTATGGTGGAAAAAGCGTAAGTGGATGCTGCTACGGGCAGACTGTTGGAGCTTGAGAGTAAAATAAGCTCCCATGTTGTATCGGTAGTTGTTCCTTTGCTTATGAAAAAAGCATAGTAACCAGGAGGTACACTGACAGAAGCTACTCCTGCACCACTTTGATTGTCAATCAGCTCTGTTCCGCTGGCGGCAATAGATAATGTTGCCGTTCCGGTATTTTTGAAATGATAGGTTCTTCCAATAAAATTGCCTGATCCGGTCACAGCAGCAGGCAGTGTTAAAGTACCATTGCTGTTGCCGTTGTAGGCTATATAGTAATCATTGGCATCAACAGGACCACTTGTTCCAGTAGTTTTATACGTTGCAGCAAACGAGCCATTAACAGTTAGCTTACTGCCCGGATCGCTGGTATTAATACCTATATTTCCGGTTTGAGAATACATCAGATTACTGTTTAAAAGGGCCATTAGCGGCAGGAAAAACATTTTTTTCATATTAAATAATAGATAAATGAATAAATAGCAGATAAAGAAATTATTGGTTTAATACAAGAGAGTAAATTTTTAATGAACTGCTGCTGGAATGAGGGAATTTGCAGCAGTTCAATTTTTCAGCTTTATGTATTTAGAATCATGGTTATTGTGTTTCCTTAATTTTGGAATTTTACAAAACTTAGGTAAAATGCAGGGTTACCTATGTTGAATCCTGCTGGTACATTTGCATTAGTTTTTACACCAACAATGGAATAAGTACCCGGAGTAGAAAAATAAAGTACTCGGTTTTGATCTCTTGGTGACATCATCTGAACATCTGCAACGTTACAGTAAGTCCTCCAAATCTCACCTATTCCATCAATATAAAATCCATAATCATTACAGTTTGATTGTATTGTCACCCCACAACGGAAAAAATACCATCCTTTTGCAGGAATAGTTACTGAAATTCCCGTTGGAAGAAGACCTCCCGGACTTCCGGTAAAAGGATTTACCAGTGTTCCTGAATATGATGTCCAGTTGTCGGCAAATGCAGTGGTAACAGTTGATGACCAGGTAGCCAATCCATTAGCATCACTGGTCAGTACATACCCCAGCTGCTCTGTACCGTCTTTAATCTGTAGCGCACCGTTGGTGGTTCCATTGTCTATAACAATTTTAGAATTGGCGGCTCCGGCAGGTACCGTATTGGTTCCAATCAGAACTTTTCCGGTTCCGTTGACGCTCAGGTTATTTCCGGCAGTAGCAATATTGGTTGCCTGGGATAGGGTGCCTCCTAATTTAACATCGGTGCCCGACAGGTTAAGACCGTTACTTGCTGTTATGGTACTGTTGGCTGTTGTAACTTCCCAGGTGCTTGCGGCTCCTGTAAGTCCTGTATTGATTAGCTGAACACTCTGATTAGCCGGAACTGAAATATTGGCATTTCCGTTAATGGTTTCCGGGGCAGCAGCATTTACCGTTATGGTAAAGTTTGTATTATTCTTGACCGTATACATTCGTCCCTTAAAATTTCCCACTCCGCTGATGGCTGCCGGAAGATTAAATACTGCATTGGCGGTACCATTGTAAGAGACATGAAAATCTGTTGAATTTAAATTGTAAGCGGCTGCAGTTACAGCGCTGTAATTGGCAGCCAGAGATCCATTAATATCTATTGTAGATCCTGGGTTTGGAGTATTTATCCCTACATTTCCAGATTGTGCAAAAATGACAGATGAGGTTACCAATCCTGCTATTTGTCCTAATTTTGTGATTTTTTTTAGCATTATTCCAGTTTTATTTCAGTTTTAATAGATTAGCTTTTATCTTAATTTTAATATGTGATACATAATAAAATTATTTTATAATGGGTTAATTTTATGTTACTTAATATTTAATAAATTATGAATTTGAATGTTTTTTGCTTTTAAATTTTAGACATATTTATTCATAATGTAAAAATATAGAAATATTACTACAAAAGTTAATGTGTTTCGTAGAATAAAATAAAAGTAAATATAGAAAATTTTCTACATTATGTGATTTATTAAAAGTTGATGAATCAGGCAATATAGGTTTGATGTAACCTGATGAGATCTGCTAATTTTTTGGTCTTTAATTTATTGTGGATTCTTTTTTTATAGGTACTGATAGTCGGCATCTGGATCCCCATCTTATTGGAAATTTCTAAATTGCCGTTGCCCTGTACCATTAAAATAAAAATCTCATACTCTCTCACAGATAAGTTCTTTATAGAATCTATTGGAGATTCCTGAAGCAATTGCTGTACAATGGAAGGAGGGTAATAATAGCCGTCAGAAAATATTTTGTTTACGGCGTCCGAAATCTCTTCCGACTTGCTTAGCTTGCTGATGTATCCGTTGGCACCTTCCTTTATATATTGTACGGCTACTTCCTCTTCATAAGCAGAAAATATCAGGATTTTTATATCAGGATCCAGCGTTTTAATTTCGGAGATCATTTTTTTATTTTTACTTTCCGGCATGTTGATATCCAAAATAACAAGATCGTATTTCTGCCCTGAAATTTTTTCCAGGGCTTCCGGATAGTCTTCCGCCTGGTCTATAGCTACATCTTGGATCCTTGACTCTAAAATCATGCTTGTTCCTACCAGAACAATGTCGTGATCATCAGCAATAAGAATTTTCTTAATCATTTTTTTTATTCGTTAAAATCAGTTTGAATGAAGTTCCTTTCAATTTATTTTTTTTAAAGACAATTTTTCCTTCTATCATTTGCAGAAGCTGCAAAACGAGGTGAAGTCCCATGCCGTATTTTTGCAGTAGTAATTTTTCATTTTCAATATTATCCTGAAGTTTTGTATAATATTCTATCTTCTTTTCATCCATTCCGGTTCCGGTATCCCTTATCAGCAGGATAATGATATTTTCTTCCACATGGCTTTCTATTGTGATAAATCCATCTTTTGTAAACTTTACAGAATTATCCAGCAGGTTATGAACAATTGCCGACAGGATATTCTTGCTGATCCATACCCATAATGTTTTATCTACATTGTTGATAATTAAAGTATTATTATTCTCTGCTATGGCATTAAACAGTATTTTCTTTTCTTCTATCAGCTTATGCAGAGAATAGAGTTCTGTTTTATCGGACCGGTGGTGCGTATAGATGTCAGCATATTCTTTTAGAGTGATCGTGAAATTGTATAACTGATCCGAGGATTTATAAATAGAGTTAAGAATCTTTTCATTGTGTTGCTCGTTAAAGCTGTCTTTGTTCAAAGCTTCCTTTGCGGTGAGTGCGATAAATTTTACCGGAGTTGTAATATCGTGGGTAATGGTTCCGATGAGCTTTTTTTGCTGTTCGATTTCTTTATGAAGTTTTATTTTTGTTATTTCCAGCTTTTCTACAGTATCAGAAAGGCTTTTTGTACGGGAATTTATAATCTCTTCCAGCTCATGATTTTTCTTTTTCAGAAAGCTTATTCTCCACCTTACCAAAAAATATAAAAAAAGCAGCAGGGCTGAGGAAATCAGTATTTTGAACCATAAAGTCTGGTAAAAATAAGGTGGAATGATAATATTTATTTTTTTATAAATGTATTTTCCTGTATCGGAAACTAATACCCTCACAACAAAAGAATGATTTCCATAGGTGAGGTTGGAAATAGAAAATTTTCCGTCTGTACCTATAGATTCCCAGTCTGCATTGGATATTCCGCTCAGCTTTGCTTCTATAATAAGGTTGTCCGGATTAGAATAATAGGGAACATCAATAAAAATATCTATACGATTGGATTCTGGTTTTATATTGAGTACTTTGTCGAAATACTGTTCTTTGTTATCGATAACCGCTCTTTCTATATAAACATTTCTGGGATAATAGCTTTTTACTTTTAATGGATCGAAGAAAACCAGGCCATCTAAAGAAGGAAGTACAAATTCCCCATTTTTTAGCCTGTTACCACATACATTACTGCCGCCATTGAATTCGTTGGTTTTGAAACCTGAATCTTTTGAAAAACGGTAATAATTGACTCTTAATTTCTTATCCTGCACATGCTGAAGCAGCTGGCTTTCCAGAACTCTGTAAAGTCCGTTGTTGGTAGGGATCCAGAAAAATCCGCGTGAATCTTCTAAAATGGTATGGGAAGAAGAAATATTATTATTAGCATCATAAGGCATTTTGATCAGCCGGTTGTTTTTCAGCAGATAAAATCCTTTCCCCAAAGTGGTGATCCAGAAATTACCGTCTTTTGATTGTATAATACTGCGGATGGACAGTTCATTTCCGGGATTCAGGTGGAGTATTTTATTGGTTTTTAATGAAACTTTGTACAGTTCTTTCGTGGTTCCTACCAATATGTGTTCTTCATCAAGCTTCAGGGCTTTGACAGGCTCATTATTAAAAAAAAACCTTTTTTTCACTGAATTGAAAGACAGGTTCTCATAGATTAGAAGAGTCCCGCTGTAGGCAGGAGTCCCGCTTTTTTTAGGCTGCATTTCTAGGGCATAATACCTCTGGGCATCCCAGAAGAAGTCTACTAAATCTAAACTTTTTTTAGAAATAATTTCTGTATAATAAGATTTTTTCTGATAGATTATCAGATCGTTTGCCTTACGCGCAATGATGTTTTTTTTCTCATCATAAGCCATGAAGAATGGAACGATGCTGTTAAACCTTTTGTCTTCTACAAGCCCGTTACGGTCATAGATCTCTCCGAAAGTGGTGATGACTGAAGAATGACTGTAAGGCAAAGTATTGTAAAAAACAGATTCAGGTTTTGAAGGGGGTCTCTGGATGGTAACAAAATCTGGAACATTGATAATCTGCAGTCCGTTGGTGCTGCTTCCCAGATAAAGCTTTTTGTAAACTGTATCATAATATATGCTAATGATATTTTTTGCAATATCATCAAGCTGTACAAGTTTTGTTACTTTTAGTGTATTTTCTTCATATTCACACCTGTAAATACTGTTTTTATTGATGATAAAAACCTGGTTATTAATCAGGCTCCAGTACACCTTACTATGGATGTCCGTCAGTAACGGCTCATGATAATAATCCGTGATTTTTCCCTTTTCAATTTTTTGAATATTTTTTGACTGATGATCAATAAAGAATACTGATTTATTGATTACAAAAATTCTGGCAACGTTCTTATAGAAGGCCTTGATATTTAAATTCTCTTCTTTTTTAGAAGTGGCATCTATATATTGAAGAGAATTCTGCTTTATAAAATAAGTACCTTCTTTAAGGTGAAAATACAGATTTATGCCGGGTGATGTAGTGTAGATGTAATTGGAGCAATATAAAAAGTAATTCAGACGGTCTTTAAATATAAAATGTGAATTCTTTTTTATGGAGCTTATTACCTTAGGGGATTTTTGGTGTATAAGCACAGTTCTTCCGTAATCTGCTGTAGTATAGATGCTGTCTTTTTCGGGGGCGCCGTAGAAATACCTAAACCGCTGACTGTTTAACGGGAGATTCCTATAAACCAGGAATTTCATTCCATCGTACCTTACAATTCCGTTTTCAGTGGTTAGCCATATAAAACCATATCTATCTTTAATAATATCTTTTACACTGTTCTGCGGAAGACCGTTATCTGTATTATATAACTGAATGTTATATTGTTGGGTGTAAACAATTGAAAAGATAAAGAGAAGAACAGCGGAAGTATATTTTTGCACAAATCCTTTTATTTAATTTGCTGCAAAGTTATTACTGTATTTGTAAAAACAATATCAATAAAAGGTTTTTTTTTAATATTTGGCAAAAAAAGATAAATAGGGTATTGCCTGTAGTATTTAGGATTACAGAAAGTTTATATATTCTGGTTTGAATTTTATTTAACAGTTCCCGATTCTTACTAATTAGCTCTGGGAGGCGGTGGAGGTGGAGGCGTCATTTTGTTGATCTCTTCCAGGGTTGGCGGAACAATATGTTCCAAAATCACCGTTTTCTTAAAAGGAAATTGTTTTTTTGAAAGTTCTTCATGATAATCAAAGTAATAGGTGTTTTGATTATGATAAGAGGCTTCAATAATTATCGAGCCTTTTTTATCAAAATAATCTTCAGAGATTATATGCTTTAAAATGCCATTACGGTCAGCAATAACTTTCTCAACTATAATACCGCCTTCTTTGGTATCTTTAATAAAAATTACATTAACATTAGGCGCGCGTTCATTGCTGTCAGTCAGAAAATTGAGTTCCAGGCTGTATTGCTTTTGGGCAGGAGCATAAAAAAAATAAAATAAAAGAAATAAGAATGATAAACTTTTCATAATAGAAATTTATGTTAAGATAAATAATTATTCCGTATTATGATGTATATTGCCCAAATTGGGATTGATTATTTAAGTGTGGCAAATCTCGGTTAAAAATATGCGAAGCATTGCGAATTTATTTTTTTTTCACCGTGAAAAATTATGTACTTGGAAAAAACTAATGATTATTGTTTTCAATATGCATGTCTGAACCGAAAAATATATCTACACTGAATGAAATCCTGAAGTTTTGTTAAGTTTTTGTGATTTGAATGAAATTACAATCTCTGTATTTATCACCATTTACTGTTATGAAAAGACAAAAATTACTTTAACTTTGCCAAAGGAAGGGTGTACAAACATTACCAGGTTTTGGTAATATAATGATAGTGTTTAAAACTAATACCGGTGACTTAGATAATCAGAAAATTAATTTAGCTGATAAAAAGATATGAAATATAAATTCTTAGATTTTAAATTGAGGAAAGTTGTTCATTACTCATTAATCCTGTGCATATTGTTGATACAGGTTATTATAGCCATATTTTTTTATAACGAATTTGTCAATGAAAAAAAACTCCAGTTTATTAAAAGTCAATTGGAGGAAAGTAAAGCATTGGGTGGGTTAACGGATAATTCGAGGAAAGACTTCATGAATGCACAGAACTACTTTCAAAAGTATATGATCAGCCAGGATAGCAAAGACCTGAATTTATATTTTGAATCCCTTAAAAAGCTTAATAGCAATTTCGAAAAAATAAATGATTATGGAGACACAAATCTGGGATTGAAAAACAAACTGGCAAAGCAAAAAAAGGATACACTGAAAATCATAAGGCTGCAGACCATTATAGATTCTGTATATCAATATTCTATGAAGCCGCCTGTGAAAATCATCCCGGAGCAGCATTACGAGCTGGAAAGATATAAAAACACTGATAACTTTGAAGATCTGACGATACAAACCCAGACCTATTCTGATACCATTAAAAAGAAAGGCCTGATGGGGCGTTTAAAAGATGCAATATCAGGTAAGGTAGATGTGCAAAAGGAAAGTACCGTCATCACCATGACCAATAAAAAGCCGGCTAATTTTTCTAAAATAAAGCTGAGGATGGATAGCCTGGCAAAATCTATGGATAAATATTATACCACTGAAGTCAAAAAAATCCAGCGGTCTACAGTTCAGAACCAGCAATCCATAGCCGAAAACCATCGTGAAAATTTAAAGTTCTACAGTAATTTCAGTAAGTTATTGGTATACAGCAACGGGCTGATCAATGTGTACGAAAAGGCTATTAAAGAATTTAAATCAGAGCTGGAAAAAGAATATAACAAACAGAGCTCAACTAATAACAGAATCAGGACCTATCTCGTACTGGGATTAATGGTGTTAATGTTTATTGTATCCATTCTGATCATGTATTTTACAAGAATGGCGTTCATATACGAACTCAAACTTAATGCTGCGAATAAAGAGATTAAAAAGAACCTTAATTTCAAAAACAGGATTCTTGGAATGCTGAGCCACGAGCTGATGTCACCCCTGAAAATTATCAATATTTTTATTGATAAGATCAACAGAACCACAAAAGATGAGACCACAAAAGACTACCTTAAATCAATAAAATTTACCAACAGTACACTGCTTATACAGTCCAACCAGATCCTGGAATACACAAAAAACCAGGAAGTTGAGAAAAAGCTGGTAAAAACCGTCTTTAATCTTAACGATGAAATAAACTCTATTGTAACTGCCATCACGCCTTATATAGAAACAAGGAACAATAAATTTCTGGTAACAAACAGAATTCCTGAAGATATAGTTGTAAATTCAGACAATATAAAAATTAACCAGATATTTATGAATATTCTGGGAAATGCCAATAAGTTTACAGAAAACGGACAGATTGATCTTTCAATGGTAACAGAGAAAGTAGATGAAAATACCATTTCTCTGGTAACAACAGTAGGGGATACCGGTGTAGGAATTTCAGATTCTGATCTGGAGAAAATTTTTGAACCTTATTATCAGGGGATGGTCTCTGATAAAATTGATAATTTCGGCGCCGGGCTGGGATTAAATCTATGTAAAGAAATCATAGAGCTTTTTAATGGGGACATATCCGTTTCAAGTAAGCTGCATAAAGGAACAAAGGTAACATTCAGAATAAATTTAAGTATTAATCATAATGGAAGCACCAATTGAAAATAAAGAAATTATATTTCTTTTAGCGGATGATCACAGTATCGTTCGTCAGGGAATAGCGATCCTGATTGATGAAATTGTTCCAAATTCTAAAGTTTATCAAACCTCATCCTCACAGCAGATCGTAGAGCTGGTACAGTCAAAAGGAGTGGAAATAGCTATCATTGACGCTCATTTTCCGGACGGCAACAGCCTGCATGTTTTGCCACTTATGAAAAGTGTAAATCCGGATATTAAAATCTTAATCTTTACAGGCCTTGAAGAAGATCTGCATGTGCTCAAATTTATCAAAGCCGGGGCCAGCGGATATGTAAGCAAATTAAGTGAAGAAGAAGAAATAAGACAGGCGATTTCAGATATTGTGCATAAAGGAGAATATTTCTCCCCGCTTTCCCGGAACCTCATGCTGCAGTTGGTTCAGAATCCTGATTTAATCAACCCGCTTAGCCGTTTAACCAAAAGAGAACTGCAGATTGCAGAAATGTATGCAGAAGGATACGGTAACCTTGAAATTGCAAATGACCTCGATATAAAGCAGAATACCGTGAGCACCATCAAGAAAAATATTTTTGATAAATTGAAAATAGAAAACCTTGTTGAATTGATCGAGCTCATCAACACCCACCATAAAATATAGGATTTTCTAAAGATCCATTCCTCATTTTTTTCCGCTAAAGCATTTTTATCGATAAACATCTATGGCTTTATCGATATATATCGATGCCAATTATAAGAAATATTATCCACTAATGTTGTTACTTTGTTTTAGTAAAATGAACCAAAGATACTTTCTGATTTTAGTACAACGGTAAGTTTTATAACACGCATAAATGATGAGATAAATATATAAGTGTATGCATGGCCTTAAAGGAACTTCTCGAAACCAAATTATTAAAAAACACAAATTGATATAGAGAAGCAGACTTGGTCTTTGTAGGTCATTTATACAGAAAAAGGGAGGCAGTAGCCTCCTTTTTTATTGATTAATACCAGGGTGAACTCCGTATCAAATAAAATGTAAATCAGATTGATATTTATTGATAAACTTCTATCTGCTTATCGATATATATCGACATCAATTATAAAGAATAATATTCAGTAATGTTGTTACTTTGTCTTAATAAAATTCACCAAATGAAAAACATTAACTGAAAAGTTTTTTGATACATACGGTAGGTTTTATTAGAACACAAATGATGAAATAAATATTGGGTATGAATGATCTTTAAGTAGCTTCTTGAATTCGACTTAAAAAAACACAAATTAATATAAAGAAGTTAACTTGATCTTTGTAGATCATTGATACAGAAGGAGGCAGTGGCCTCCTTTTTTATTGAACGGTATTTCTAAAGCAGTTGAAGCATCATAATTGCTCTCTTTTACAGGGTAGGATAATAAAAAAAACTCCGTCTGGTAGCGGGTTTCCGAAATAAATACATAATTTCGCATCATGAGATTACTTCTTTCAGCATTATTAGGTTTTCCCCTTTTACTCTTCTCACAGACAACGGCTAAAGTAATTGGAATTTCAGACGGAGACACTATTACGGTTTTACTGGACGGAAATATACAAAAGAAACTTCGGCTGGCAGAAGTAGACTGTCCGGAAAACCGACAGCCGTTCGGAAAAAATGCTAAAAAATTTACATCAGATCAGGTTTTCGCCAGGGAGATCATGTTTATAGAAACCGACAAAGACCGTTATGGACGCTTAGTAGCTAAAGTATATTATGACCACGGGAAATATCTTTCAGCGGAGATTATAAGAGCCGGCTACGGATGGTGGTACTATTCCTATTCCAAAAATGCTGACCTGGGAAAGATGCAGGAATTGGCGAAAAATAAAAAACTTGGGCTGTGGCAGGATAAAAAAGCGATTTCTCCATGGGATTTCCGTAAAGTACAACGCGAGAATGCTAAGAAGAAACGGCTCCAGAAACAATTGGAACAACAGGCACAGAAAGTAAAGGAACAGGGCTTCAGAGAAGGTAAAACGATATAAAATAAAGGTAAAACGATATAAAATAAAAACCGCTGCAAAAAGCAGCAGTTTTCTTATAATCAACATAATAATAAACTAAGACTCTGTCTTTAACAGTCCATAATTAGAAGTTGCAGGTTCCTTTCCGAAAAGGCAGGAGAAGATATTCTGAAACTCATGAATATACCTGCATTTGATGGAGTTCCCGTATATTTTCAATCCCTCAAGGATTTTCTTTGAACTCAGATCAATGTCATATTTAATAAATGTTTCAGGTCTTTCATAACGGATTCTTTCATTTGAGCTGTATGTTCTCAGGAACCCAAACTTTTCAAGCCATTCTTCTGTTATCTTAATGGGTTTAATAGAATCAGCCGGAACTGAAATACTGTGGATGTCATTTTCGATTTTTACAAAATAATCATGATCTGTGCCCTGAAATATTTCAGTGATGGTGTAAATCTGATTTTTGTATTCAACTAAGTTTTTAATTTTAAGATCTGCTGCATTCATAATATTTTGAGTTTAGAAAGGTGTGTTGGTAAATATTTAATTGCAAATATTATGCCCAGAGCAATAATAAATATCCTGTGTTATTAAGAATTTTATTAGTTTTTAACATAAATAATCAATTATATGTTAAAATAATGCGGAAATTGGCTGAATTAGTAGAAAATTTGGAGATTAAGTGTGGTATTTGTGTGGTATCTAATGTTTTATTAAAAGTTTTAACATCTTTTAATCTTTGTTTCTTTGACGCAGATATTAAGAAATTTTAGCAAAAAACAAGACCAAGAGATGAAGACATCTCATGAAAAGATATGAAGAATACATCTAATAACAGTATAAATTAAAATGAAAAATACCAGAAAACGGTGTTGTGCTATAATGTAAGGAATACAAAAATATATAGTTGCCCCGATTCCTAATGCATCATTTCATGTACCTTGATAAGCTCCGCGATATTGGAAACATTAAGCTTTTTAAATATTCTCTTTTTGTAAGTGCTTACGGTAGACATCTGGATGTTCAGTATATTCCCGATTTCAAGATTTCCAGACCCTTTAGCCAGAAGCTTAAAGATTTCATATTCCCTTGAAGAAAGCTTTTCTGCAGGATTACTTTTTTTATTCTGAATAATAAGCCCGATGAGTTCACTTGGATAGTAATACCCCTTCTGAATGACTGATCTTACTGCTTCCCTGATCTCTTCTTCACAGCCCTGTTTGCTGAGATAGCCTTCTGCGCCTTCACGAATATACTGTATGGCCACATCCTTGCCATGTCCTGAAAAAACAAGGATTTTCAGACTTTCCTGGATACTTTTAAGCTCAGGGATCATTTTCCTATACTGTGTCCCGGGCATATCAATATCAAGAAGAAGAAGGTCATAAACGTGCTCGGATACCTGTTCCTTTACCTGGTCATAATTTTCTGCAAAATCTATTTTAAGTTTTGGATAAACAGACTCTAAGACCAAAGCAGCTCCTGCTCTTACTACATAGTGATCATCAGCGATTAATATTCTTTCATTCATATAAATTTGGCTTTAATAAGAGTTTCAACGGTAGTTTCTTTTAGGATATCTGAATTTGTAAGCTTGGCAGTTGAGTAACTATTGATATTTTAACAGAAATTCTTTTCATACCGGTGGTTATTGTAGTTAGTTTTTGATTGCTTTTAAAAGTATAAAGGAAGATGGTTCCGTTTTTGGCGGCATTTATAATAAGTGTAATTCTTTTCTGAACAGCTTCAGTAAAGGTCCACGTAAAATCATGATAATTCTTGACAATGGATTTCGCCCTATTCAGTAGAGATCCGTTGCCAGTAATATACCTCGTGGAAATATGACGCTGTTCGTAAATGTCCGAAAACAAGATTACAAAAAACAATGTCCAGGCTTTCATAAGTACATAAATGATCTATGCTTCCGCTTGATTAGAGCGAAAATTTATTAATAATAGTCATTATACAAGCCGAATTTTTTTAAGTGTTGGGAATGCTGAGTACATTTTTTTTCATTACTATTTTGTGTTTCGTGTCTTGCTGTTTAACAAGTTGGATTTGGGCTGTAAAATTAGTGATTTTATACACATAAATTATCATATTAAAATGTATTGATATGAATTTTATCTAATAACCAGACCCATTGAGCATGATTTTATGGTTTTTTATCTTCAGGCAGTGAAATAGTGTCCTCTTTTTAAATTTATTTTCTGAAATAATATTTAAAAATCTAATGATTGGCCAGAAGAATATTAAAAAGCAAAAAACCTCCCAAAAAAAGGGGAGGCGAATAAAAATTGACTGTATATTGAATAAAATTCAATCGTTATTTGTTGTTTTCAAGCCATTTCAGCCTGCGCTCGTCGGGAAGATGCTGTACCTTGAAGTTTTCAAAAACTGCAGTAAAGCCATTTCCATCCGGACAGGCAGCCATCAAGCCCACCATTACAGGAGTATTATCCTGTAAATATGCATTGCGCATCATTGTATAATTCTTATCATCAAAAGAATAAAATATTTCTACAGCATCCAGTCTTCTTACGGCTTTTATCCAGACTGCAGAAGGAGTGGTGTTCAGTGTAATAACACTCCAGTCGCTTGTTCCATGTGTAACTACAGTGCTGAGGTTGTATTTCCCATCCACGAATTCAATGCCGGCCTTTATGTAGTTCTCTTTATCAATCCTTAGCATAAGCCCCATCTGGTCAAATCTTGCCTTATAGTTTCCGCTTATTTTTACCTTGGCTTCAAATTCTCCGCCATAGGTCGTATAATAAAACGGGGCATCATCTACTGTAAATCCATAGTGAGAAATTCTCCAGTAATCACTTTGCGGAGTGACAGTCATTAGCAGACTCTTGTTTTTGATTTCCCATTTCTCGGGTTCATTGAACCAGTTCATCTTTTCCAAAGTCTGTGAAAGCGTTTCCTGGATCATAAAAACAGTGCAAAAACTTAAAATCAATCTCTTCATCCTCTTTAGCTGGGTGTAAATTATTATTTTAGCAAAAGTATAACTATACCCATACTCCGTCAATACTGATAAATAACCATTTATGGAAATTGTAGAAAAACTGAACAGTCGGCTTTTGGACAGGTCATCTCAAAAATGCAGGCTTGACATAGAAGAATATAAACAGAGAGCCTTGATATATTCCCAGATGGAAGGTGCTATCTCTGTTTTGAGCGACATGCAGGCAGATAAAAGTTATGTGTACAAATCTAAAGCTGCATCGGAATTAGGCTTAAGTATGAAAGAAAACCCATCAGAGATCAATTCTATCTGGGAAGAAGAGATTATCAAAAAGATACATCCGGATGACAGGCTTAAAAAATATATTCATGAACTGCGGTTTTATGAAATGATGGATGCTATGGATGCAAAGCTTCGGGCAGACTATTCTGTTCTTTCAAAAATCAGGATGAAAGATAAAAATGATGAATACATACTTGTAAAACACCGGATGTTCTATATTTATTCTCCTGATAACGGAAAGCTGAGATTTGCATTTTGTCTTTACCATATTGCCCTGGACCAGACACAGCTTCCCGTTTCCGATTTTATGATCATTAATACAGTTAAAGGTGAAATTATTGTAAAAGATAAGCTTAACTATCAGAATATTCTCTCGAAAAGAGAGCTGGAAGTTTTAAAATATGTAGGGGAGGGCTATGCCAGCAAAGAAATAGCAGGTTTTCTGTCCATAAGCATCAATACAGTTAGCAGGCACCGCCAGAATATCCTGGAAAAACTGAAAGTGAAAAATTCTGTACAGGCATTTAAAGACAGCTTTTATTAGTTCAGTTTCCTGTAAACACCGAAAAGTTCACCATGTTTTTTTTATTCTTATCTTTAATTTTATTGTGTAAATTTTTACTATAAATAAATGATGATAACAAATGAAAAGAAGTGAAGAGATCACCAGGCAATATTTTGATTTTCTTGAAAAGCACATCCGAGATGTAATTACCGGAACTGTTCCGGAATTTATGGAACTCAATGAAATTGCTGCCCAGCTTGCAGTTTCCCATCAGCATCTCACAGATACTATAAAAAAAGAAAAAGGACAGCATCCGTGTTATTTCTATGATGGAAAAATTATTAGCGAAGCCAAGGCAATGATAAAAGATTCAGATCAGTCTATTGCAGAAATTGCAAGGCTGTTTACCTATGATCCATCCAACTTCTCCAAGTTCTTTAAAAAAATGACTGGAATTACACCGGGAGAGTTTAGAAAGATCAGCAAGCTGAAATCATAAAAATGTGTACTTGAAATTTATATAAATAGAAGGAAAAATGATACAAAAATGTCTTATTATAAACTTAATTTTCCAATAGATTTTTATCCTAAAAACAAATAATATTTTAGAAATGAGATAATTGTAAAATCAATTATCTTTTTTTTATGATTAATTAAGTAATAGTGATTTATTGTTGTGTTTTTTTTTGTTAAATTTAGTTTGATTAAAAAAAATATTGACTATTTAAGCAGGAATAAATGAATTGAAATCTGAAATATTTTGATTATCAGATCATAACGCAGAGTGTGTTATATGATGCGTAATATTTAATATAATAGATGGATTTACAGGCTTTAAATAATTATATATTTGTTTCTTTAAACAACTAACATTAACAAATAACAACATTAAGGATGACCATTGATTTTACAACAGCAACATTTAAAGATTTTGAGAATATCCCTGACTATGATATTGCTCAAAGAGCAGATTATTTTTATGAATTCCTGGATCATATGAAGTCCAGAGGACACATGAATTACAGACTGAAGAATACAACTGGAACCAATGCAACATTAAATATAAATATTGCAAACCAGAATAAGGAATATGTAAGTTTTGTTTCCAGCGATTATCTGGGATTTACCCAACATCCGAAAGTAAAGGAAGCAGCTATAGAAGGAATTGCCAAATACGGAACTGGAACAGGAGCTACACCACTTATTGGCGGGTATTTTGATTATCATTATGCTTTAGAAAGAAAAATTGCAAGTTTTTTTGGGAGAGATGAAGATGAAGCCGTAATATTCACTACAGGATATACTGCTAATAGTGCTACCTTGCAGATTCTGATGCAGAAAGAAGATATCGCTATTTTAGACATGGCAGTACATGCCAGCGTACATGAAGGATGTGCTTTTACAAATAAAAAAACATTTCCGCACAATAATTTGGAAGCTTTGGAACACATTTTGAAGATATCTGAAAATACGTACCGTACGAAACTTGTTGTTGTAGATGGAGTATATTCTCAGGATGGTGACACTTCACTTATTAATGAGATATATGATTTGGCAAAAAAGTATAATGCTTATGTCATGGTAGATGATGTGCATGGTGTTGGGATTTTGGGAGAAACTGGAAGAGGAACCCTTGAGCAGGCTGGTTTACTGGATAAAGTAGATTTCATCACAGGCACATTCAGCAAAACCTTTGGCAATTTAGGAGGATTTGTTATTACCAATAAAAAAATAGCATCATTTCTTAAATTCCAGTCTCGACAACAGATTTTCTCAGCAACAGCACCGCCTTCCTCAGCAGGAATTGTTAAAGCCATAGATTTGATTGATGAAGAACCGATCTGGAGAGAAAGACTTTGGAATAATATCAACTATTTCAAAAAAGGTCTGGACGATCTGGGTTTGGATACCGGTATTACCTGTTCAGCAATTATTCCTGTAAAAATTGGAGATCAGAATAAAATGTGGGATATTGGCAGAATATTGATTGAAAAAGGAGTGTACACAAACCCCATTATGTACCCCGCAGTAGCAAGAAAGGACGCGCGCATCAGAATGAGTGTGACGGCAAGACATGAAAAAGAGCATCTTGACAAAACACTTAATGTATTTGATGATATTAATAAAAAATTGCATATTGCAAAAAAATAATAAATTATGCCCAGAAAAGTAGTGCAAGGTCCCATTAGGGACAAAGAAAAAACAAAACAAAAACTGCTCGCAGCAGTTGGTAAAATTCTCAGAGTAAAAGGTTATTCAGGTCTGAAAGTAAGTAAGATTGCAGCAGTAGCCGGTTTTGACAAGAAGCTTATCTATGAATACTTCGGTAGTACAGATAAACTTATTGACGAATATATTAAGTCTCAGGATTATTGGAGCAAGTTCAGCCCGAATATAGAAGAGGAAGTCCAGATTGGCAAAGGTAAAGAAGCTTTAACCCAAGGAATTCTCATGCAGTTTGAAAGCCTGAAGAAAAACAAAGAACTCCAAAAAATTATCCTCTGGGAGCTTTCTGAGAGTAAGCCTATACTTAGAAAACTCGTAGAGCAAAGAGAAGCTGTAGGAGCAGACTTATTCGGGAATGTTACAGATCCTTATTTCGGAGAAGATGCACAAAGATTTAGAGCAATTATCGCTTTGATTGTTTCAGGGGCTTATTATCTGAACCTCTATCCTGCATATAATGCTAGTGAATTTTGTGGCCTGGATATGAAGACAGATGCAGGAAGGTCCGAAATAGAAAAAGCTATTGTTGATATAATAGAATTTGCTTACCAAATGAAAAAATAATGATTAAAAGTTTTCCAATTTTCCGAAAATAAATTTTTGTTGATAATTTGAAAACTTTTAATTTTCAGATTAAAACTATATTTCTTATTTTTGACCAATGGAAAATTTTATCGTATCTGCAAGAAAATACCGCCCTCAGCAGTTTGACACTGTAGTAGGGCAATCTCATATTACGGATACGCTGGAACATGCTATTGGAGAAAATCAGCTGGCTCAGGCCTTACTATTCTGCGGTCCAAGGGGTGTAGGTAAAACTACATGTGCCAGAATCCTGGCCCGGAAGATCAATGAAAAGGATGGTTCAGTTTCAGAAGACGGCTTTGCTTATAACATCTATGAATTAGATGCGGCATCCAACAATTCCGTGGATGATATCAGGGAACTGATAGACCAGGTCCGCTTTGCGCCTCAGGTAGGTAAATATAAAGTCTATATTATTGATGAGGTGCACATGCTGTCTTCTGCGGCGTTTAATGCTTTCCTTAAAACTCTCGAAGAGCCGCCGGCACACGCTATCTTTATTTTGGCGACTACAGAGAAGCATAAAATAATTCCTACTATTTTATCGCGTTGCCAGATTTACGACTTCAAAAGGATTACCATTGAAGATATTCAGGGACATTTGAGAAACATCGCTCAAAAGGAAAATATCCAGTATGAAGATGATGCCTTGTATCTCATTGCCCAAAAAGCTGATGGCGCTTTAAGAGATGCACTTTCTATCTTCGACAGGCTCTCCACATTTTCCCAGAAAAACATTACGTTGGCCAAAGCTGCCGAAGTACTCAATATCCTTGATTATGACCAGTATCTCAATATAGTAGATCTGGCGAAGGAAAACAAAATTCCCGAAACACTTTTCGCTTTTAATGAAATTGTAAAAAAAGGCTTCGATCCGCATATTTTCATTGCAGGGTTAGGAAACCACTTCAGAGATCTCATGATGGCCCAGAATGCCAGAACAATAGAACTTATTGAAGTCGGGGAGAGGACTAAGGTGAAATTCGTAGAGCAAAGCCAGAAATGGAATGCCCAGCAGCTCATAGACGCCGTCGAGATCTGTAACCACGCGGATATTAATTATAAGAACTCCAAAAATCCAAGACTTACAGTAGAAATTGCACTGATGCAGCTGTCTTCACTGACAGCCAATTTAGGTGATACTAAAAAAAAAAGTTCTTAATACTGGCTCCGTTTCTCAGTGAGAAGCAGGAAGTAATCATCCCGGTAAAAGCTCCCGAAAAACAACCCATAGCAGAAAAACCTGTTCAACAGCTTGAAGCCGTTCAGGAAGTCACTGTAAAAACAACAAAACCTTTATCAAGACAGGGAATCTCTTCAGGTTTCAGCATCAATTCTTTCCTCAATAAAGAAGAAAAGGTAGAGAAAGAAGAAGCCGTAGCCGTAAAAACAGAACATCTTCCCCAGAACCATTTTACAGAAACAGATCTGCAGATGGAATGGAACCTTATGCTCAAACAGCTTCAGAAAAGAAACAGCTTTATCTTTAACGCTGTAAAAACATTCAAACTGATCAAGGCTGGAGAAAATACCATTAAAGTTCTGTACCCTTCAGATTCTGCCAAAGTTGAATTCGACAAGATCGCAGGAGAATTTTTCAATCATTTCAAAACTAAGGTTCACAATCATGCTATTGAAATAGATTATCAGCGGGATTTTGACAGCCTCAAAATTGAAGTGGTTACCAAAAGAAAAATTTTTGAAAAGTTTATTGAGAAAAATCCACTTTTAAAAGACCTTGATGATTTAATGAAATTTGACCTGACATAAATTTTTGTATTTATCACAGTTTTTTTTTGTTAGATTGAGTTTTTTTATATCTTTGTCAAAGATTTTTGCAAAAAATAAGTTTTTGACAAAAACAAATTAGATTTAAAAAACTAGACAACAGAAGTTTCAGACCCCAAGTGGAAAAATTATTCATCCCATATCTGTCTCATTTTGTACCCGCTGATTTCTTTAGCGGTTATTTTAGTTTTTCTGCTTTCTATTATAGAAATTTCAGAACGTATTATCGATTTTATTGGTACTGCTAACTGAATTTCTTTCCAAAAAATACAGGAGGATTAAAGTCCTTTTATTTTCCTGATTCCTTTAAAAAACTTTGAACGGCATTTTTTGAAAAGAATTATAAAAATCAATTTTATAATCAAAGGACTATTGCTGTTAATTCAAGAAAAATAAAAACAATAAATTTAAAAATATGAATTTAAAAGATGTAAAAAACGAGTGGATCAATGAGCTTTCGCAGCCATTAATGATCGCAGGGCCATGCAGTGCGGAAAGTGAAGCTCAGATGCTTGAAACTGCTAAAAGGATAAGAGAAACCAATGCCCAGGTGCCAATTTTCCGTGCAGGAATCTGGAAGCCGCGTACCAAACCGAACGGTTTTGAAGGAGTAGGGGTTATCGGCCTGAACTGGCTGAAAAAAGTAAAAGAGGAATATGGATTCAAGACCGCTACAGAAGTAGCCAACGCCCACCACGTATTTGCAGCTTTAGAAGCGGATGTTGATGTTCTTTGGATTGGTGCGCGTTCTACTGTAAACCCTTTTACCGTTCAGGAAATTGCAATGGCTTTAAGAGGAACTGATAAACCCGTATTCGTTAAAAACCCTGTAAACCCGGATCTTGCTTTATGGATCGGTGCTTTAGAGAGACTTTTAGGACAGGATATCAAAAATCTGGGTGTGATTCACAGAGGATTTTCAACCTACCAGAAAACAAAATACAGAAATAATCCGAACTGGCAGATTGCCCTTGATTTCAAAAGCCAGTTTCCTAATATTCCAATGCTGATAGATCCTTCCCACATCTGCGGAAACAGAACAGGTCTTGCAGATATTACACAGGAAGCATTCAACGTAGGATACCAGGGAGCAATTATTGAAACCCACTGCAATCCGGATGAAGCTTGGAGTGATGCTTCACAGCAGATTACTCCTGAAGTACTGGCAGAACTGATCGGGAACTTAAAAGTAAGAAATTCAGGTATTGCAGGCTTCGATAATGAGATGGGAAGACACAGAACACTGATCTCTGATCTTGACTTCCAATTAATCGAACTTCTTTCCCAAAGAATGAAGATCTCTGAAAAGATAGGTAAGCTTAAAAAGGAAAATGATATCGCGATCTTCCAGCCGGAAAGATGGAAGGTGATCACAGAATATGCTACACAGAAAGCAAGGGAAACCGGAATGTCTCAGGAATTTATCGAGAAGGTTTTCAAAGCGATCCACGAAGAATCTATTGAAGTACAGAATAGTATCATGATTAATAGATAATTGGATAAGTTTAGAACTTAAGGATTAGGGTTCAGGATATAGTTGGAGAGACTTCTAGAGTCTTTTATATATATAAATAATGAGGTTTGAAATTTCATGATCAGAAGAGAATTATTTGATATGTTTTCAAGTATATCCTGAACCCTAATCCCTAATTCCTTATATTTGTATCCAATTATCATATGAAAGGGAAAATCATTAAATCTACAGGCAGCTGGTACCAGGTTATGGAATTCGAAACTGACAAAATTTTCGAAGCCAGGATCCGCGGCAAATTCAAATTGATCAAGACCAGACTTACCAATCCGCTTGCTGTAGGAGATTTTGTGGAATTTCAGCTAGAACAGGATGATATTGCATGGATCACTAAAATAGAGCCACGTACCAATTACCTGATCAGAAAATCTGTCAACCTTTCAAAAGAGGCCCATATTATTGCTTCCAATATAGACCTGGCATGTTTTATCTTTACATTGAAGCATCCGGAAACTTCACTTGGATTCCTTGACCGCTTTTTAGCATGCTGTGAAGCCTATAATATAACTCCATTGATCCTGTTCAATAAAATTGACGTTCTGAACGAAGAGGAAATAGAGCTTGTAAAAGATATCGAATTTCTTTATCAGGAAATTGGTTATGATACTTTGGAAATTTCATCCTATTCCAAACTCAATTTTGATCAGCTTCAGGAGCTTCTTAAAGACAAAACTTCCGTATTTTTCGGGCATTCAGGATGTGGCAAATCTACGCTGGTTAATGCATTACAGCCCGGTTTAAATTTAAAAACTTCTGAAATTTCAGATTCTCATCTCAAAGGAAAACATACTACAACCTTTGCCCAGATGCACTTTTGGGATTTTGGCGGTAACGTTATTGATACTCCCGGTGTACGTGAGTTTGCTATGATTGATATTGAAAAAGAAGAAGTACAGCATTATTTCCCTGAGATCTTCAAAAAAAGGGAAGAATGTAAATTCCATAACTGTCTTCATATTAATGAACCGAAATGCGCCGTTCTTTCTTCTCTTGAAACCGGAGAAATCCAGTATTCCCGCTATGCCAACTACGTAAAACTGATGGAAGAGGCTGAAGAAGCTTCCCAGAAATAAAATTTTCTCAGTTTTTTCATTCCTGCAATCCGGATCTTTATAATATAAGATAAACCTTTGTAATAATCCAGATCACATACTTTGACATAAAGCTTAAGTATTATAATAATCTACAATTTTTTCAACTATCAGAATTTTTTTCTTTGATTACTATTTTCTTGAAATAAAAAAACGACTTCGCTCTAGAATAACTCTACTTTTTCGTCTTAATTTTTCTTGCCAACTATGACTATTTTGAAGAATTTAAATTTGGTTTAATGGTAGTCATAAAAAATATCAAAAAATTAATTTTATCTTATTGACTTAAATTGAAGCAATAAGGTATTAATATGATTTTAATGAGTTTTTTAAATTATTAAATTCGCAATATAAATTTGGTTTTTTTGCAAATAAAAAACCCAGCCGAAGCTGGGTAAAAACTAATAACCATGAAAACTCAAATTAAACATGAGAATCGTAATAGAATTAACAATTACTGTGCCAAAACTTTTGCCTCATTTCTTAACAAAAGTTATTTTTATGTTAAAAAAAAATTAAAATAAAATTGAAAGATATTTTTTGTAATTTTGCGGCATTAAAAAAATATACATTTATGTCTAAGATTACATTCACTATGATTAAGCCTGACGCAGTAGCAGACGGACATATCGGTGCTATATTAGGTAAGATCGCTGAAGGAGGTTTTAAGATCAAAGCATTAAAATTAACTCAACTTACAGTTGCTGATGCTAAAAAATTCTACGAAGTACATGCTGAAAGACCATTTTATGGTGAATTGGTAGAATTCATGAGTTCAGGTCCTATCGTAGCTGCTGTTCTAGAAAAAGAAAATGCAGTAGAAGACTTCAGAACATTGATTGGTTCTACAAATCCAGCTGATGCAGCGGAAGGAACAATCAGAAAAATGTTTGCAAGAAGTATCGGTGAAAATGCAGTTCATGGTTCAGATTCTGACGAGAATGCTCTTATCGAAGCTCAATTCCATTTTTCAGGAAGAGAGATTTTCTAAGAAAACCCACCTCAAAAATATAAAACCAGAGAATTTTCTCTGGTTTTTTTATGCCAAAATGTCCTGAAATAGCAGATTGTAATGATTATCAGTAGTAAATAAAGAAGATCTGATTTTTCAGATAATATCATTAAATCCGAAACCTTAAGTAAATAGGAACTTAAACTCGGAAAAGTTCTTTAATAAATTGTATTTTTAACATTATCATAAATGAAATCCTTATTAGGTTTTTTGCAATACATCACAAATTAAAATATATGAAAATGACAACGGTATTTTTACTAATTACGGCCGTGCTTACGGCTCTGATCGCCGGGCTTTTCTATGCCTATTCATGCTCTGTAGTTCTGGGCTTGGGGAAACTTTCCGATACGGAATATTTAAAGTCCATGCAGAGTATCAACCGCGAAATTCTTAACCCTGTATTTTTTATGAGCTTTATGGGAACTGCCATACTTCTTCCGGTAACTGCTTTTCTGTACAGGGAGAGCAGCCGGGGTTTCTTTTTCTTTTGCTGGCAACTGCCGCTTATCTGATAGGTGTTTTTGGAGTGACCGTTGTCGGAAATGTCCCTCTGAATGATATGCTGGATAAGTTTGATATCAGTAATTCAACAGCAGAATCAGTTAAACAGATGCGGGAAAGCTTTGAAAACAGATGGAATCTTTTGAATAACATCAGAACTGTATTTTCAATAATAAGTATTGTCCTGGTAATCTGCGCATGCATCTGGAACAAGCAGCTGCATGGATAATTGCTTGATTGTGTAGAAATACTTAACGATAAAATTCAGTATTTATACGGATGCATTATATGTGATTTTATTTGCAAATTTACATCAGCAATAATACAAGGAATCTTAAGCATTTAAAGTCTTACGACAAAAACTAATAACCACATAAGCTCAAATTCCGCAAGTAGAAAGGTAGTCTCCCAAGGGCTGCCTTTTGTTTTTTAGGCTCTTGCGTCAAAAGAATATTTTACTCATGTTTTACTCAATGTAAAAGAAAAGATCAGTCTTTAAAGAAGAAAGGCAGCCAATAAAGCTGCCTTTTATATGAGATAAAATCTGAAGTGGATTAGATCTTCAGCAACTCAATTGTTCCTTCCGGACTTTCTGCAGAGAAAACTGCATTTCCTGCTACAAGAACATCTGCTCCGGCTTCGAAAAGCTTTGAAGCATTATCAAGATTGACTCCGCCGTCAATTTCGATAAGTGCAGTGGAGTTATTGCTCAGGATAAGATCTTTAGTCTCCGCAATCTTTTTGTATGTATTTTCAATGAATTTCTGGCCTCCGAATCCAGGATTTACACTCATTAAAAGCACAAGATCCACATCGGCAATGATATCTTCAAGCATTAATACCGGAGTGGAAGGATTTAAAACAACCCCTGCCTTTGCCCCTCTGCTCTGGATGTGATGAATGGTTCTGTGAAGGTGTGTACATGCCTCATAATGTACGGAAATAAGGTCTGCACCATGATTGATGAATTCATCCACATACTTTTCAGGTTCCACGATCATCAAATGGACATCTACAAATTTTTTGGCATGCTGCTGCACAGTTTTCATCACAGGGAAGCCAAATGAAATGTTGGGAACAAATCTCCCGTCCATCACATCAATGTGGAACCAGTCTGCCTGGGAGTTGTTCAGCATTTCAATGTCTCTTTGCAGATTCCCGAAGTCTGCGGATAAAAGGGAAGGAGCAATAAGCTTTGTTTTCATTTTTACTTTTTATACTTTACTTTATATTATCCTATTGAAAATGATTGATCATGCGTGTAATAATAATAAGTCAAAAAAATAATTGTCAAAACCACTTCAATGACAGATAATTTTATATTATCAAACTGCTTAACTAAAAATCTGTCAATGACAAGTAAAGCAAAGATAATAAGCAAGAAAATTACTTCTATTGTTATTCCCAAACTTCCACTTGAATGTACTGTGAATACTTGGTATATAATTAATGGAATGATCAATCCAAACAATATAATGCTCACAATGGAGAGGAATGTCGGTTTTTTCAATAAGTCAGAAATCAAGCTCATTTTAGTGATACTTTAATTTCATTTCCGGCTTGATCTTCAGAAGGGTTTCATAGATCAGCTGGATTACATTACCTACATCTTCTTTAGACACCATTTCTACTGTTGTATGCATGTAGCGCAAAGGTAAGGAAATTAATGCACTTGGCACCCCACCGTTAGAATGGGCAAAGGCATCTGTATCTGTTCCTGTTGCTCTGCTTGATGCAGCTCTCTGGAAAGGAATTTTTTTAACTTTTGCTGTATTAATGATCAATTCTCTGATGGTATGATGGATGCTTGGGGCAAAGAAAACAACAGGTCCGTCACCACATTTCTGGTCGCCCTCTTTTTTCTTTTCGATCATAGGAGTTGTGGTATCGTGGGTAACATCTGTTACAATGGCGATATTAGGTTTAATGGTATCAGCGATCATATCTGCACCGTAAAGTCCTACTTCTTCCTGTACGGAGTTTGTGATATACAGCCCGAAAGGAATTGCTTTTTTGTTCTCTTTTAAAAGCCTTGCCACTTCGGCGATCATAAAGCCTCCGATTCTGTTATCTAATGCTCTGCAGACAAAATATCTGTCGTTCATTTCAAAGAATTCATCCGGGTAAGTGATCATGCATCCCACATAAATTCCCATTTCCTCAACTTCTTTCTTGGTAATAGCACCGCAATCGATGAAGATATTCTCAATTTTCGGGGTGGGTTCATTCTGGTTGCTTCTTGTATGGATTGCAGGCCATCCGAATACACCTCTTACAATTCCTTTTTCACCATGAATATGGACTACTTTTGATGGGGCTATCGTTTGATCTGAGCCTCCGTTTCTGATCACGTAGATCAATCCGTCATCCGTAATGTAATTCACATACCATGAGATCTCATCAGCATGGGCTTCAATCACTACTTTAAATTCAGCATCGGGATTGATTATCCCATAGCATGTTCCATAATGATCTACTTCTATTTTATCTACATACGGCCTGATGTAATCCATCCAGATTTCCTGGCCTCTGTGTTCGTAACCTGTTGGTGAAGAAGTGTTTAAGTATTTTTCTAAAAATTTCAAAGATTTCTTTTCAAACTTCATAAAAGGGAATGATTTTTGCGGGTAATTTTTGTTATTATAAGTGTAAAAATAATGAATTTTAGTAAGATTGTCTGTCTTTTTATCTTCTTTTTTGGAGTCAGTATTTTTGGTCAGAAGGATTCTATCGTTGCAAAACCTCTCAACCAATATCCTGCTGAATCTCTAAAAACTGATGAGTTCGGGAATAAGTACTATTATGACGAACGTCAAAAGGTCAAGATTTATGAAATTAACGGCGAGCCTGTGGTAGTGCTGGATGAGCTGGTTCTAGTTAATAAACCGCGGTTTAATAATCAGCTGGATAAAAATTACTATTATTTCCTTAACAAAAAACTGAACAGGGTTTATCCGTTATTTGTCACGGCACTTGAGCAGTACAGAGGCATCCAGGCAGATATGACAGATATGGACAGCAAAGCCAAAAGGAAATTCATAAAAGAAAGACAGAATATACTTGCAGATCAATATGAAAAGCAGCTGAGAGATCTTACAACAACAGAAGGGCAGGTTTTTGCCAAGTTGATGAACAGAGCAACCGGGAAAAATGTTTATGAAATCATTAAAGAGATGAGAGGCGGATGGAGTGCTTTCTGGTGGAATGTAAAGGGCAAGATGGCAGACATAGATCTGAAAGACCAATACAATCCACACAAGAACAGAACAGACGAGTTTATAGAATCCCTGCTTCAGTCTAACTGGAATTCAGGCTATTTACAGCCTTATCCCGGTGCTTCCGATTTTAAGGTCAGAAAATAAAATCTAAAATATAAATCTGAACAGATTCTGAAATATAAAATTCCTGTAATTATTTACAGGAATTTTTCTTTTAATTTATCGAATACAATTTGATCTATCGGAAGCGGGAAGGGATTATCCGGCCTGTCGATATCGATCCACTCTGTCTTTTCAATGCATGGATCAAGAATCAGGAAATCTTCCTCTGTCGTAATGTTTACTATATAATAGATGGTAAGCAGCTGCTCATTTTCTCTGAAACGTGAAACCAGGAAATCTTCCTGGGTATAAAAGTGTTCCACAACTTCAATTTTTACATTCAGCTCTTCATCAAATTCGCGGTGAAGACATTCTATAAGCCCTTCACCAAATTCCAGGCCTCCTCCCGGAAATTTCATTAATTGTTCACCTGCATATTCTTCAAACAGGGTCAGTACTTTTTTATCCTTTACTGCGCACGCATACACCCTAATGTTGATCTTATCAATCATATATAATATTTTGTATAGCTAAAATAAGGAATTTAGTAGAAAGAGCCAATAAACCCATTTGCAAATTGGTCCTTATGCAATCTGTTTCTTTCCTTTTCTAATTTTCTCTGTTTTCCTCACTTTCCATCTTTACCGCATTAATCATTTCTCTCTTTCCCGGAGGACCCTGCTTTTTCTCCACTTTAAAATTCAGTTCCTGAAGAATCCTTCTTACGCTTCCTTTGGAAGAATAGGTTGTTAACAATCCGTTAACGGACATTTTGTCGGAAACCATTTCAAACAGTGGTTTTTCCCACAGATCCGGCTGTACTCTTGCACCGAAGCAATCATAATAAACCAGGTTGATTTTAGGTAAGTCTATGTCTTTCACGTCAAAAAAGTCGCATTCGATCTTTTTCAGGTTAAATCCTTTAATGATTTCAGATGGTTTTTCCCATTCTGCCTGATGAATTTTTTGATAAATATTTTTGAATTCCGGGTTATCAAAATGCTCAAAATAGGCAAGGTCATTCATTTCGGATTCATTTATCGGATATTTTTCAAGGGAAAAATAATTGATGACATGATTTTTGTCAGTTTTTAAATATTCATTAATTGTCACCAAAACATTCAAACCTGTTCCAAAACCGAGTTCTAAAATATTAATTTCGCAATCGTTTAACTGATTTAGTCCATTTTTGATAAACACATGTTCTGCTTCCTGAAGTGCTCCGTGATGAGAATGGTAGTTTTCATTTAAATCATTGATAAACAATGTTTTACTTCCGTCGTTTGTGGTCTTAATTTCTCTTTTCAAGCTATTTTTTTGTCAAATTTACTCTAAAATTTTTATATTTAGAAAATTATGTTAAATTTGTAGAACATCGTAAAAATTTTAAAAAATGATAATTCAAAAAACTGAAAACTCCAGACTTTCGGACTTTGATCCGAATAATTTTTCATTTGGAAATACTTTTATCGACCATATGGTTATATGTGAGTATGAAAATGGAAAATGGGGTGATGTAAAATTGGTTCCTTATGGTCCAATACCATTTACGCCAGCCATGATGGGTGTAAACTACGGGCAAGCTTGTTTTGAAGGTATGAAAGCTTATAAAGACAAAGACGGGCAGGTTTTCCTTTTCAGGCCAGAAAAGAATTTTGAACGTATCAATAAATCAGCAAAACGTCTGGCAATGCCTGAAGTGACTGAAGAAATGTTTTTAGACGGATTGAAGGCATTAGTAGATATCGACAGAAACTGGATTCCGCAGGGCGAAGGCATGTCATTATATATCAGACCATTGATTTTTGCTACAGAGGAAGCTCTGAAAGCAAGAGTTTCTAATAAATATATGTTCGCAATCGTTGCGACACCAGCGAAAAGCTATTATTCAGAACCGGTTTCCGTAAAGATTTCAGATCATTATTCAAGAGCAGCTAACGGAGGAGTGGGTTCTGCTAAAGCAGCAGGGAATTATGCAGCTTCTTTCTATCCTACACAGCTTGCTATCGAAGAAGGGTATGAGCAGATCATCTGGACCGATGATGCCACTCACGAATACTTTGAAGAAAGTGGAACAATGAACGTATTTGTAAGAATTAACGATACAATTTATACACCTCCTACTTCTGAAAAAATCCTTGACGGGGTAACAAGAGACAGCTTCATTCAGCTTGCGAAGAAGAGAGGAATTGAGGTGAAAATAGAGCCTGTTGCTGTGAAAACGGTTGTAGAAGCTCAAAAGAACGGAACTCTGAAAGAAGTTTGGGGAGTGGGAACAGCTGTTGTAACTACCGTATTCCAGGCTTTAGGATATGAAGGCACAAAACTTGAGCTTCCTAAATTGTCAGATGAGGAAAGCTTTGCAGCTATTCTTAAAAAGGATCTTACAGATCTTCAGAACAACCTTAGCGAAGATCCTTTCGGATGGAGAGTTATGGTTGAAAAAGACGTTCTGGAAACAGTTTAATTTCAACATTATTTGATTTAATAATAGACCGGCAGAATAAATTTCTGCCGGTTTTTTTATTTTCTCGCCAATTATTGGTAATTTTTCACAAAATTTAGAATACTATGCAATTCGTAAAGCTTAAATTACCTGTGGGGCTGCTTTCTATAATTGGTGTCTTAGCTGTTTCTTCATGCAGCAGCGATGATGCAGAGCCAATAGTAAACGATGCAGCCACAATAACTGTAGAAAATATAATTGAAAGTAAGGCACTTACACAGTTCGGGACTTTTCAGAATGCGGGATCATCGCCTGTCATTAATCCCGGAGAATCAGCTTCTTTTACATTTTATGCAGGCAAAGGACAGGCTGTAAGTTTTGCAGCCATGTACGGAAACAGTAATGATTTATTTTTTGCACCGGCTAACCCGGGCGTAAAACTGTATCAGGATAACGGAGATCCGGTAACAGGAAATGTTTCTTCACAGATCAAGCTTTGGGATAACGGGACACGTAAAAATGAACCTACAGGTCCTGGTGTTACTCATCCTGGCTCAGCAGAGTCCCCTCAACAGAATATTGCTGAGATTGCATTGGCAACACCTGCTTCACAATTGCTGAAAGCGGAATTGACTCATGAGGGAGGAACCAAATTTACTTTGAAATTAACTAATACTTCAGGCGGTACAGCCAATGAAACGCCAATAAGTGCCGGAGTCTGGGCTGTTTCCCATATTTCAGGGACAACACTTTTGAAAGAAGATCCTATTTTTTCACCAGGAAAGCTGTCGGCCAATGGATTGACAGATCTTGCTGAATTAGGGAAAACAACACCTCTTGAACAATATCTAACGGGTATCACAGGCCCTAATTCTGCATTTTCACCGGTACTGGTCGTAGTATACAGCGGTAACGATAATCCTATCTTTAAAACCGGGGAGAATGACCGTGGAGAAGGTTTGAAGGAGCTTTCTCAGCAGGGTAATGCTGATGTTTTGGCAGCTTTTCTTAAAGCCAAACCCGGAATAAAAGAAGTATTCGTCCTTAAAGATCCGGCTACAGGTGTTTTACTACCTAGAATAAACGGAAATAACGGTGGCAAGGCTTCACAGGTAATATCTGCACGTAAAGGAGACCGTATTGCATTGGCAACAATGTACGGACAGTCCAATGACTGGTTTATTTCGGCCATGAATAATGGGGTAGATGGCTCAACGCGCGGCGATATCTCTTCGATAATGGGACTGTTTGACAGTGGAACCTTACAAAGCTCTTTTCCGGGCGCTCATATAGGGTCGGAGCCGGCTGAGGCTGAAAGCCAGCCGGTACAGCAGCTTGCCAACCCGAACCAGTTCAACACACTTCCGTCACTTCCACAAATGATTAAAGTGACAATTCAATAATATTTGATTATCAGTATAATAACAAATCACCTCATTTTACGGGGTGATTGTTTGTTTTTATATGGTTTTACAGATCCCACAAGAAATTAAACCATTATTAAGGATAAAGAAGGTTAAAAAGAAGATCAAATGTTCTTAAAGCTTAAAAATCTTAATAGTTCAAAACTTCTACTAGTAAAAAAGGTTGCATAATCTGCAAGAGGAAATAATTTTCACAGGTTTTTGAGATTGCACAAAATTTCATAGAACTTATTTTCAAAATCCTTGAATCTTTGAATTTTTAAATCTTTAAATATCCTATCACACCATTCACCAGAAATACTTCACGAATTATCTGTCAAATTTTTTAAAACCTATTGAACAATATTTCCCCGAAATGCGTATTTTCGCAAAAGTTTATGAAAAAATTACTCTTCATATCAGCAGTAAGCCTGTTAAGCTGTAACCGGAATGCACCCACGGCGCATCCTCCCGTAGGCGGAGTGTTGAGCCGAAAAGACCTGGATGTTTCGAAGGAAAGGATGAGGAATCTGAATACTATAGAGCGGGGCCAGATTCAGGATTGGATTGCTGGCCAGCCTGTGAAGTATTACCCTACACAACTTAATTATTGGGTGACTGTTGAAGGTTTTGATCAGAGAGAAAAAAGAGCGGATAATACACCGATCTCTTATTCTTATGATTTGTATGATTTTGATGAAACCAAGATCTACGACAAACCTTTTGAAAGAAGAGATGCCAGATTCGGGCATTTTGATGAACTGAAAGCAGTAGAGAATGCTTTGCGTTTTATGCATGATGGAGAGGAAGTAACGCTTTTGGTACCTTCTTCACTGGCCTACGGAACTTTTGGAGACGAAAAGAATATAGACAACGATATACCATTAATCATAAAATTAAAAGCTCTATAAATAATGAAATTGTTTAACAAGAATATAATTCTGGCAGCGGCAAGTATTTCGCTGATGAGTTGTACCCCAATCTATAAAAAAATGAACGTAGACAAAGAAACTTACGAAGGTCTTACCAACGGACTTTATGCAAATCTTCAGACTTCTAAAGGAAACCTGATCGTGCAGTTCGAAGACAAAAAAGCACCGGTAACTGTAGCCAATTTTATTGGTCTTGCAGAAGGGAAAATAGACAACAAAGCTAAGGCGAAAGGAGTTCCTTATTATGACGGAACTATTTTCCACAGAGTGATTAAAGATTTCATGATCCAGGGAGGCGATCCTCAGGGAACAGGAATGGGAGATCCTGGATATAAATTCGAAGATGAGAAAAACGACCTTAAGCATACAGGAAAAGGAATCCTTTCTATGGCGAATTCCGGACCTAATACGAATGGTTCTCAGTTCTTCATCACTGAAGTGGCAACCCCGTGGCTAGACGGAAGACACACGATCTTCGGAAAAGTGGTTAAAGGTAACGATGTAATCGATGCGATCGCTAACGTAGAAAAAGGAGCTCAGGACAAGCCTAAGACAGATATTGTTTTAGAAAAAGTTTCTGTTTTCAGCAAAGGTGACGAATACAAAAACTACGATGCAGCAAAAACTTTCACAGAAGGTAAAGCTAAGATCGCAGAAAACAACAAAGCTTATATCGCTAAGGAAGAAGCTGACAGAAAGAAAAAAGAAGAGGAATTCAAAGCTAACCAGGAGAAAATGGTTGAAGACCTTAAAGCTGGAATGCAGAAAACTGAATCCGGATTATATTACAAAATCACTAAAACAGCTGCAGCTGGAAAAGCTCCTAAAGCCGGTGACAATGTATCCGTACATTATGCAGGTAAATTAATCGACGGTACAGAATTCGATTCTTCATTTAAAAGAAACGAGCCTATCGAAATTCCAATCGGAATGGGAAGAGTAATCAAAGGATGGGATGAAGGTATCCTGTTGCTTAAAGAAGGCGAAACTGCTACATTATTAATCCCGCCGGCAATGGCTTACGGAGAAAGAGGAGCAGGAGGTGTTATCCCGCCAAATGCATGGTTGATCTTCGATGTTGAGCTTGTGAAAGTACAGTAATTAAAAATTTAAGATATTTTGAAAGCCGTCCGTTAGGATGGCTTTTTTTGTTGCCAGAGATTAAAATTATATATAGTAAGGATAAGAAAGATATATTTTAGTTTAGTGTAATTTCCTTATTTTCGTGTAAAATATTCACATGAAAAAAATCTTCTACACTCTTTTTATTCTCTCCACAACCACCATTTCCGCCCAGGGTAAGAAATTCTTCAAAAGCGGGGAAGTGCAGTTGCAGAATCCAGTAGAAAAGATCAATCTTAAATATGTTAATGATCTGCCTTTTGTACAGGTAAGCATCAACGGGAAACCCTATAATTTTCTTTTTGATACCGGTGCACCAACAGTGATCTCTACAGCAGTGTACACTGAGCTTGGGCTGGAGAAAAAACATAAAAGTAATGTAAAGGATTCGCAGAAAAACAAACAGGAACAGATCTTTACGATTCTGCCGGAAATGACCGTTGATAAAGCTGTTTTCAAAGATATAGGAGCTGTAGTGATGGATTTCAGTATTTCGGAGCTCAGCTGCTTCAAAATCGACGGAATTCTTGGAGCCAATCAAATGGCAAAGCTTTTCTGGAAAATCAATTATGCAGAAAACTCACTCGAAGCTTCAAGAGATCTTGCACAGTTTAATCCTGCAGATTATGATATTGTAATTCCTTTCACGCCCAGAACACAAAAAACGCCTGTTGTAGAAACCGACCTTCAGGGTAAAAAAATAGATCTTACCTTCGATACCGGATTTTCAGGGAGACTGAAGATCACAGACAACGCATATGATCTTCAAAAAGCATTAAAGAGTATAGAAGTCTATGGAACGAGCTCTGTCGGAGCTTATGGGGCCGGAAAGCCTGCACCGGGATATATTTTCAGAACTGCAGCTCTGTCATTGGGAAATAAAAGCTTTTTTAATGAAATAATTGCCACTGGAGGTGCAAATCTGATCGGGAATGATTTCTTTAAAAATTTTGTATTCATCCTCGACTGGTCCGGAAACAAGATCTACATGAAACGGATTAAAAATGAGCCTGCCAGGTTGGAGTCTTTCGGCTTCGGATACCGTTTTATAGAGGCAAAGCCAACAGTGGCCTTTGTATTTCAGGAAGAAAATTTTCCATTGAAAGTGGGAGATGCTATTATCAGCATCAATAACATTAATCTGGATAACCTTAACAAAGAAAGTGCCTGTCATTATTTTCTTAATAGAGTAGAAAACGGGCAGAATTCAATTGATCTTAAAATCAGGAGAGACGGAAAGGAAATGCAGGTGAAGCTGGATAGAAAAGAGTTTTTGAAAGTAGGGGTCTAAATTTGAGTGTTGGAGAGTTTTAGGGTTTTTAGAGTTTGAGAACAGGAAGTGTATAGATACTGTTTCAGTGTAAGAACTTTTATTTTTTACTATTAATCCTATAGACTTTGAATAACAGCTGATTATAGGTTTTTATTTAAAGTAATTTTAATAAAGAAAAAGCCATTCAATATCTTGAACGGCTTTCTAGTAAAGTAGAAATTAAAGTTATGGGTGTCTTGATTTCTTTCTTGCGTTGGAAGAATTCATTTTCCCTGCAAGGGAGCTGATAAATACAATTCCAAAGCCGAGGTATGCCACAAATGCGGTAAGGTATACGATTAAGCTGTTAAAATCAGGTTTTGAGGCATATATACAATACACCAGCACAGAAAAAACAGCAAAACTTAACAGGAGCATCAGGCTCCAGATATTCATTTTTGCGGCATCTTCATTTCTCTTAAAAATCATTTCAAAAAAGTCTCTCATCATTAATCACTTTTTAAGGGTTATACATCTGTTTTCCGTTCTTCCATAGAACGGTCCGGAATCATTTCCGATATAAATTAAATAGCACACGGATCATAGTTAAACTTGGCTAAGGTTATGATCTTATGGCCGTTTGATTGTTTTACATCAGGGTATGCTTTAAGCTGCCCAGAAAAGTTTTAATTAAAAAACAGTATTGAATCCCGGAAGGAATTCATGAGCCTTTATGACACCGTACACAATCATCATCGTAAATGGAATTGATAAGAGGATTATCTTTTCCGATGCATACGGTATCTAAAGAAAAAGGATCATATCTAAAATATGAAAATCCTTTATCTGGCTCAATGGAAACTGAACGTCCCATGGAAACCTTTTCTCATCGTCTGTGTTTTAAATAATTTTTTTTCAATGATTTAGCTTGCGAATTTCATGCCAAAGTGAATTCTTCTACTTGTTTTTATAGCTAAGTAGGTTTAAGTTTGTATATGGTTAACAACGAAATCTGAAAAACGGAAAGAGTTAATTCAAGGAATTATTTTTACCACAAAAGTCACAAAAGTTTTTTAAAGCTTTTGTCATTTCTGAGTGAAGCTTAGAGCTGAAAAAGTTCACTTAAGTTTAAGAAAATCAAATATTTATATGTGAAAATCTGTGTAGGGTAATCTGCGGGAGATGTATATAGAAAATCAGCAAGTTGATTCCAGGAAAGAAGAATACCCTCATCAGAACCAACTTGTTGATGAGATTACCAGTTTTTATCAATCATATAGATGATCTGTGTCAAAGTTGTAGCACCCAACAGAAGCTCTCTTCTGTTCACCTTATCGAATGTATCCTCTTCCGTGTGATGGATGTCAAAATACCTTTGAGAATCCGGTACAAGCTCCGCTGTAGGAACTCCCATGTCATGAAGTGGCGATATATCTGCTCCTGAATATTTTCCTTCAAAATTATAAACTCCGTATGGAATGAATAAACTAGTCCAGCTTTTGATCTGGTTTCTCTTTTCATTATCCATTTCCAGAGCGATTCCTCTTGGTGCAAAGCCACCTGCATCGGATTCTATGGCAAAAAGGTGCTTTTCATTCTTTTCCTTAACAGTTTTTCCATATTGAATACCGCCCTTGAGTCCGTTTTCTTCATTAGCGAAACAAATCACCCTGATGGTATGATTATTTTTAATTCCTAATTTCTTAAATGTTCTCAATACTTCAATACTCTGTACAATTCCGGCACCATCATCGTGAGCTCCTTCACCTACATCCCAGGAATCAAGATGTCCTCCCACTACGATTACGCTTTGGTCCTTTTTGCCGGTAATTTCACCAATGACAGAGTGAGAGAGCTTTTCGCCTTTCATGCCGCAGTTGGAATTCAGTTTTGCAGTAATTTTCTGCGTTTTTAAAAGAGCTTCAAGCTCGTCTGCTGTTGTTGTTCCGATAGCTATGGCCGGGATTTTTGAAACTTTATCCTCATAACGCATGGCTCCTGTATGTGGAATATCGTCAAAAGCTGAAGACAGGGATCTGACGATTGCAAATTTCCCACCTTTTTTAGCTGTTAACGAAGCTGCGGTTACCCTGTATTTTGCGGCATCACCATAACCTCTAAATGTTTCTACAAAAGACTGACTGAAAGGGTAGTTAAAGAATACGATCTTATCCTTTACTTGATCTGCAGAAAGCTTTTCATATTCCTCCATGGATTTCACGATAATGATTTCACCGGAAACATCCTTTCCTCCGGTTCCTTCGGAATTCCCAAGAGAAAGCATCTTTATGTTTTTCCATTTTCCGCCTGCTGTTTTAATCTGCAGGGATTCCTTTCCCCTGGTCCATACCGGAACCATTACTTCCTGAAGCCATACCTTATCTGCTCCTGCATCACGAAGCTTTTGTTCCGCCCATTTTACAGATTTTTCGTAAGCTTCCGAACCGCTGAGGCGGTGACCTATATTTTTGGTTAAATCCCTTAATTCCGTATAGCTTTTGCCATTGTTCAGTATTTCAGCGGAAATCTTACTGAACTGTATAGAATCTTCCTTAGATTGGCCAAAAGCAGCCATTCCTAAGAAGAATAGTGAAGTTCCGATTATCTTTTTCATAATTTTTACCAGTTTTTATCGATCATAAAAATAAGTTGTGTCATTGCGGTGGCGCCCAGTAGTAGTTCTCTTTTGTTCACTTTATCGAAAGTATCTTGTTCAGAGTGATGGTAATCAAAATATCTTTGTGTATCTACCACCAATTCGGCTAATGGAATATCTAATTTTTTCAGTGGAGAAATATCCTGAATAGCTTCAGTTTGGTCAAAATCATAAATACCGTAAGGAAGGAAATAATTTTTCCATTCAAAAATCTGTCTTCGTCTTTGTGGCGGCATGTCTAAGGAAAATCCTCTTGGCGAATATCCTCCTGCATCTGTTCCTAAAGCAAAAACATGCTTTTCTTGTTTCTTTTTCACATAGGCTGCATACATTTCACGTCCTTGTCCTCCGTTTTCGCTGTTAGCATAAAAAACAACTCTTATCGTATGATTATTTTCGATTCCAAGCGCTTTAAATGTTCTTAAAACTTCAATGCATTGTGCAACACCGGTTCCGTCATCAATAGCGCCTTCACCGAAATCCCAAGAGTCTAATTGAGCTCCTAAAACAATCACTTTAGAATCTTTTTTACCCTGAATTTCAGCAATAATATTCGGATTGGTAGTGTCGCCTTTTGATTGCGCAGTCATATTTATTTTGGCGGTAACTTTTTGATTTTTTAATAATTTTTCCAATTCATCAGCGGATTTTACTCCAATGGACAAGGCAGGAATTCTTACTTTGTCATCAGGTTCATAATACACCATTTTTGCGTGTGGTGTATCGTCCATAGCTGTTGTTAAAGATCTTATAATTAAAGCTTTTGCTCCTGTTTTAGCAATCACAGAAGCGGAAATTAATTTAGATTTTGCGGTAATTAAATAAGAATCATTTGTATTAATGATCTTCGGATCCATAGGAAGATTTACGAAAACGATTTTATCTTTCAATTGTCCGATAGACATGGCATTAAGTTCAGAAGTGGAGTTGATTAAAACAATTTCGCCTGTAAGATCTTTCCCGCCTGTTCCTTCAGAATTCCCGAAAGACAGCATTCTGATATTTTTCCAATCTCCATTCGCAGTTTTTATTTGCAAAGATTCTCTTCCTCTTATCCAGACCGGAGCTTTAGCTTCCATTCTCCAGATCATTTCAATACCGATAGATTTAAGTTTTTTTTCTGCCCATTCCACCGCTTTTATATAGCCGGCAGTTGCACTGAAGCGTGGTCCGATGCCTTTGGTAAGCTCACCCAGATTTTCATAGGCTGTACCGTTGGTCATTACCTCATCTGAGATTTTCCTGAATTCATCATGATAGTTGAACTTGGCCACGGTTGTCTTTTTTACCGGTTTTTTCTGTGGCTTTTTTTGAGAAAATAAAAATCCACTCAAAAAGAGTGGAAGTATAATGAAGATTTTTTTCATTTTTTATTTACCTTTCTTTTTCCGATGATAAAAGTAGGGAAAAATTAGGAATTTATTAAGGTTTCATATCGTACATTAACAGTGCTGTAACCAATTTCGGTTCAATAAATGTACATTTTGGAGGCATGCTGAGTTTAAGGTCAGAAATTTTAATCATATCGTTGAAACTCACCGGATAGATTCCGAACCCTACTTTTCCCTCACCATTGTCTATTTTTTCTTTTAAGAAGTTGATTCCCTGGATGTTGGAGGTTCCTTTAGCATAGGAAATCTTTTCAGAACTGTCTGAATCTTCTATTTTAAGGATATTCTTGAAAATATATTTATCTAAAAGATGATGGTCAAGATTATCAAGGGACATTTCCGTTGAACGGAGGTTGTGTTTCACGTGAAGTGAGTAGAATTTACCATCCAGGTACATTGAGATATGGAATTTCTGTGAAGGGAAATAAGAAGTTTCTCCTTTTTCGTGAATCAGAAAATACTGGTCCAGCTCTTTTAAAAACTCTTCGCTGGAAAGCCCGTTAAGATCTGACAGGATTCTGTTGTAATCATGAATCTTGATAGACTGGTTGGAGACAATAAAGCTGTACACAAAATTGTAGGCTTCAGTACCATTGTGTCTCTTATTTTTCTCTTTGTGATGTTTGGCATTCAAAGCGGTAGATCCGATCCTGTGGTGGCCATCTGCAATGTAGAAAGAATCAATCTGGTCAATCACTTCCTTGAACTGCTGAAGTTTCAGACGGTTGTCTATCCTCCAGATTTTATGCCTGATCCCGATAGAATCGACATGGTTGAAAATAGGAACATTCTTCTCTTCATGATTCATCAGAAGCTCGATCTTTGAATTGGAAGGGTAGGTAAGAAGCACAGGCTCAGCCTGAAGACTTACTTTGTCGAGATAATGAGCCAGTTTTTCCTTTTTCTGCGGAATAGTACTTTCGTGTCTTTTGATCTTTCCGTTCCAGAAATCTTCAATACTCGCCAAGCCTAGCAATCCTCTGAAAATCTGCTTATTAGGGTAAATTTGCTCATAAAGATAATATGATGAACTGTCCTGGATCAGTTTTTTTTCTTCCAGAAGTTCTTCAAACGTTGAACGGATCTTCCTTAAATTCCGGTCAATATCTTTGGATTTACTTACAACATAGGGTTTGATCATATTGATGTAAGTATTTTCAACTTGAGCTTTCTCTGCAATCTCCTCTTGGGTGAAATTGTCCAGCGGGTGGGTAGGGAAAGTGCTCTCAAAGTCTTTATGAGGTCTTATTCCACGGAAAGGTTTAAAAACAGGCATATTTTATCTTATGGTTTCTTTTTGTAGCTTAATAATTTGTTCTGCAAGTTCTGCACCGATCTTCTCCTGTGCATCTATGGTGTTTCCACCTACGTGAGGAGAAAGAGATAATGCAGGATTCATCAGTAAAGGGAGTTCCGGAGTCGGTTCGTTTTCGAACACATCCAGAGCGGCTCCCGCCACTTTTTCAGATTCGATGAAATCTATAAGGGCTACCTCATTGATCACGCCGCCTCTTGCAGTATTTACTATGTAGACTCCGTCTTTCATTTTTTCAAACTGAGGCGTGTCTATAATATATTCATTCGTTTTTGGAGTATTGATGCTGATAAAGTCTGTGTCTTTAAGGAAAGCATCCATATCATTGGTGGAGGTGATCTCAAAGTTCAGACTCTGGCCGTCGAAAAAGTCCAGGGTAAGAACTTTTGTCTTCGGATTCTTTGTGAGTACTTTAATTTTCATTCCTAATGCTATTCCCATTTTCACGACTTCCTGCCCGATACTTCCAAAGCCAATCACTCCAAGTGTTTTTCCTGAAAGTTCGTACGCTTTGCTGAATGACTTTTTCATGGCATCGAAGTGGGTTTCTCCCTCCAATGGCATCAGCCGGTTCGATTCGTGAAGGAACCTGGCCAGTGCAAAAAAATGTCCGAAAACAAGCTCAGCTACTGATTTTGAAGATGCTGTAGGCGTGTTGATCACTTTAATACCTTTGCTTTTAGCATAATCCACATCAATATTGTCCATTCCGATACCGCCGCGTCCTATAATTTTCAGGCTTGGGCAAGCATCGATCATGTCCTGTCTTACTTTCGTAGCGCTTCTTACCAAAAGAATATCCACGTTATTTTCATTAATGAAATTGATCACGTGATTCTGGGCCACTCTGTTCGGCAGGACTTCAAATCCTGCTTCCGTAAGGGCCAGTTCTCCTGTTTTCGAGATTCCGTCGTTTGCTAAAACTTTCATGTATTATTTAGATTTAAAGACTGAAAAGTTTAATTATTTAAAAAGTTTAAATCGGGGCGCAAATTAATAAATTTAAATTAACTGCTTTAAACTTTTCAATCTTTGAATTTTTAATGCTTAAATTATTTAATAGATTTCATAACATCCACAAGAACCTGTACACTTTCAATAGGTAAAGCGTTGTATAAACTTGCTCTGTAACCGCCCAGGCTTCTGTGTCCGTTGAGTCCGCTGATTCCTGCAGCTTTCCACGCAGCATCGAATGCCTCTTTTTTGCTTTCGTCCGTGATATTAAAAGAAACATTCATTAAAGAGCGGTCTTCTTTTACGCAGAATGTTTCAAACAGAGGGTTGCTGTCGATCTCATCATATAAAAGTTTTGCCTTGGCCTCATTTCTGGCTTCCGCTGCTGCAATTCCACCGTTCTTTTCAAGATACTGTAAAGTAAGAAGGGAAGCATACACAGGGAAAACCGGAGGAGTATTGTACATAGATTCTTTTGAAATATGCTGTGAATAATCCAGAATAGAAAGCATGTTCTCTCTTCCTGTTTTTCCAAGAATTTCTTTTTTGATCACCACTAAAGTAACTCCTGCAGGCCCCATATTTTTCTGGGCTCCGGCATAGATCAGGTCAAATTTGGAGAAATCCAGCTGTCTTGAGAAAATATCGGAACTCATATCACAAACCATCAAAGTATCTACCTTAGGGAAAGATTTCATCTGTGTTCCGTAGATTGTATTGTTCGATGTGCAGTGGAAATAATCGTATTCCGAGCCTACTGTATAATTTTTTGGAATGAAAGAATAGTTTTCTTCTTTAGAAGAGCCTACCACATCTACAGTTCCTAGTTTTTTTGCTTCTTTAACAGCTCCTGCCGCCCATGTTCCTGTCTCCAGATAAGCTGCTTTACCGCCTACTTTAAGAAGATTGTAAGGAACCATTGCAAACTGCAGGCTCGCACCACCACCTAAATAAAGTACTTCATAATCATCGCCAAGGTTCATCAGTCTTTTCACAATGGCACGTGCTTCGTCCATTACAGCAACAAAATCTTTGCTTCTGTGCGAAATTTCAAGGAGGGACAGCCCGATTCCGTTAAAATCTAAAATAGCTTCCGCTGATTTTTCAAATACCTCCTGAGGTAAGATGCATGGTCCTGCGCTGAAGTTGTGCTTTTTGTTCATGTTTTTACTTTTTGGTTGTGCAAGGTTATGGACTTGCGGTTTAATATTGATATTTTACTAGATTCTTGAAATTTATCGTTAAAAAAACCGCCTCATTATGCTGAGACGGAGCCTTTATTATTCACCGTGTAAGAATGCTTTTTTATTAAGCAGGGTTTCTTCAGATTCTACGTGGTCTTCGTCTGGAACACAGCAGTCTACCGGGCAGACAGCTGCACACTGAGGTTCTTCATGGAATCCTTTACATTCTGTACATTTATCTGTTACAATGAAATATACATCATCACTTACCGGTTCCTGTGGCGAATCTGCATCTACAGTAAGTCCTGACGGCATGGTCACGGTACCTGTAAGAGCAGTACCTTCAGAAGCTTTCCAATCTACGGCCCCTTCATATATTGCATTATTTGGGCATTCCGGTTCGCAGGCTCCGCAATTAATGCATTCATCAGTTATTTTAATAGCCATCGCTAATTTTTTTTAAATTTGCACAAAATTACAAAATATTCCCCAATTTAAAAGTAATTATGAATATCGAAAATAAAGTTTTAGGACTTATTAAGTTAAGTACGTATATAAAAGAGTTTTTAGCAAAGAATCCTGCGGATTATAATGAGCATGATACAGAGTTTGAGTTATTGCTGAAAAGATCCGAAATAGAGAACCCCTGGTTTACCCTTGAGAATCAGAAATTTGCTCTTACCGAGTGGACTCATTTGCTTACTCAGGAAAATATAAATAGCTGGATCAGAAATTATTCCGTTGCCAAAACTTCAAAAAGAGTAGGATTGATCCTGGCCGGAAATATTCCTCTGGTTGGACTTCATGATGTGATAGCTGTTGTCTTGAGCGGCCATATTCCACTGATCAAACTGTCTTCAAAAGATAAGCAGATGGTGCCGTTCCTGCTAAAAAAATGGAATGAGCTGTCAGATGGAGCTGTACAGTTTGAATTTGTTGAAAGGCTGGAAAATTTTGATGCTGTAATCGCTACAGGGAGCAATAACACTGCAAGATACCTTGAATATTATTTCAAAAACCATTTAAGCATCATCAGAAAAAACAGAACTTCTGTAGCTGTATTGAAAGGGGATGAAACTCCTGAAGAGCTTCAGCTTCTTGCCGAAGATATTTTCAGGTATTTCGGGCTGGGCTGCAGAAATGTGACCAGGATTTTTATTCCGGACGACTTTATTATTGATAGATTATTTGAGAGTTTTGTAGGATTCCAGGATATCATCAATCATAATAAATATGCTAATAATTATGATTATAACAGGGCAGTTTATCTCCTTAACCGGGATAAATTCTGGGATAATAATTTCGTTATGCTGAAAGAGGATGATAAGCTTTTCAGTCCGCTTTCCGTAATTCATTTCAGCAGGTATTCATCTTTGGATGATGTTAAAAATTTCATTGCCGAAAACGAAGAAAATATCCAGTGTATTGTGGCTAAAGATGAGCTGGGGTTGAATTCAATTCCTTTCGGTGAGGCGCAGCATCCTGCTTTAAATACTTATGCAGATAATGTAGATACGATGAAATTTTTGGAAGTGGTCTGATTTTCGTATCTTAACTCACTTATTTCACCAATAACAAAAAGATTATGAAAAAAATATTTTTAGGACTTACAGTTCTTGCCGCACAGCTGATGTTTGCTCAGAAAGTAACAGACGTAAAGGTTGAAAAAGTTCAGAAAGAGATTCCTGCGCAGTTGAGCAAGGAGAAGATCAATCTGTATAATGACAACTTTCTTAAGTTTGTTGAAGCCCTGAAATTTCCTGATCGTTCCGGAGTTGATGTACTTCTTTCCGATAAGGTAAAAGAAATCGTTACGGATAACGTTCTTAAAAAAGTAAAAGATGGTTTTGATATGAATAAAAAACTGGAAATTTTAAAAACAGGATATCACCGATTAATGGATGGCTCCAGTCTGCCAAGCATCAACTACAAATATGCAGGAGATTCTTCTTCAAAAGAGGTAATTATGGCTGTTTTTGAAGAGGATGGGAAGATTATTGGGGTAATGCCTGCGAAAAAAGACAAATAATTAAATTTAAAACAATAAAAAATACTAACTATGATGACAGATGTTTTAGTTGCTCATTCTTCAGACGTGGAAAAAGCAGCTTTTTACAGAAAAACTTACCTGCATGTCGCTTTATCAATCCTGGCATTTATCGGGGTTGAAACTATTTTACTGAAAACGGTTCCGGTAGAGATCATTGCTATGATGTTCGGACAAAAATACACATGGTTACTGATTATCGGTGTTTTCTGGCTGGCCTCAATGCTGGCTTCTAAATGGTCGCTTTCACAGAGCAGAACGACTCAGTATTTCGGATTAGGATTCTATATCATTCTGGAAGCAGTGATCTTCATGCCTATGATTTATATCGCAGCAGGAATGCAGGGTGGAGGAAATATTATTTTCCAGGCTGCTATGCTTACTATTGCCATGTTTGCCGGACTTTCGGCAGTGGCATTTACTTCTAAAAAAGATTTTTCATTCCTGAGAAACATCATCGTTATCGGAGGTTTTCTTTCGATAGGACTGATTGTGGCGGGAGCAATTTTCGGATTCAATCTTGGGCTTTGGTTCTCTGTAGGAATGGTACTTTTGGCTTCTGCAAGTATTCTTTATGAAACAAGTAAGCTAAAAGATGTTTATTCTACAGGACAGTATGTAGGTGCTTCACTGCAGCTTTTTGCATCTGTTATGCTTTTGTTCTGGTATATTCTGAGAATCTTAATGAGCAGAAGAAGTTAATAAGTGAAGAATGAAAAGTGAAGAATTATAAATTCAGATTCAATCTTCATACATACTAATCCTGGTGATATTTTCATCAGGATTTTTTTTGAATTTCCACAAATGTTTTCACAAAATATCACTAAGAGAGAATAAAGAATATTAGTGTTTTAATTAAAGTAATGAAAGACGGAAGCTTCAACTGTGGTTCTATTTTTAAATATTTGAATTCTTAAATCTTTCAGTACTTTAATTTTAATTCAGCCAGTTAACCAAAAAATCCCGGTGAAAATATCACTGGGATTTTTTATTCTTTAATCTATAAACAACAGCAAGAGCATCAGCAATGGCATATTACAGAAGCTTTCAAGCGTGTGTTTAAGTTGTAATTAAAGAATTGAGAAAATATAGTATCGAGGAAAGCCTCAGTAGTACTGTGTTTTTGTTGTAATTTTTACAATTAATCTTAATGATCGAGTGAAAAAATTACTTGTCAATAGATCCTAAGACCTTCTGTGCAAAAGAATTTAAAGCATCTTTTTCGCTCATTCCGTTCTGAACACTGGCATGGACCTCTAAAGCACCGCAGATATTGGTGATCAGTTCTCCTGCTACATTCAGATCTTCTTCGCTGGTTCCTCTGAACTCGCAAAAGCTTTCTAAAACCTCTAATGTTTTTTCAAGATTTTCAGGCGTCTGATTCTGATAAAACTGTCTGATTACGGGTAACTTCATTACTGTATTTCTTTAAAAAGATTGATTAAACTTTCAGCCTGGTTGCTCTGTACCTGGTTTACCAATTCACCGTTTTTAAAAACTGCGAAAGTAGGAAGGTTGTCAACCGTTGCTAATTTTCTGCTTTCAGGAAGCTTTTCGGCATCTACATATAAGAAAGGAATTTCTTCGTTTTCTGATGCTAATTTTTTGAATTTAGGCTTCATAATTCTGCAGTTTCCACACCATGTGGCACCATACTGAACAACTACTTTTTCATTGTCGTTCACAATATTCTGTAAAGTATCTTCTGTTAATTCTGTGTACATAAGTTTATTTTTAGAAAAAATAAACAATGTAGCAATCTAATAATTTACCAATCTAACAATTAAAAAACGAATCTTAAAATTGTTATACTGTTAGATTGCTACATTGTTATATTAAATTTAGTTCTTAGCCAAGTATTCTGCTGTAGAAGTTCTGTCTGCTTTCATAGCATCTTTTCCTTCTTCCCAGTTGGCAGGACATACTTCACCGTGTTTTTGAACGTGTGTGTAAGCGTCGATCAGTCTTAAATATTCTTTCACGTTTCTTCCAAGAGGCATATCGTTTACAGACTCGTGGAAAATTTTTCCAATTTCGTCAATAAGATAAGTTGCTCTGTAAGTTACGTTAGAACCTGTGAAAGTTTCCTCTCCATCTTCATTGTATTCGAAATCCTGATCTACAATTCCTAGGATGTTTGCCAATTGTCTGTGAGTATCAGCTAAAAGTGGGTAAGTTACTCCTTCAATACCTCCATTATCTTTTGGAGTGTTCAGCCATGCAAAGTGTACCTCGTTAGTATCACAAGAAGCACCGATTACTTTAGTGTTTCTTTTTGCGAATTCACCTAAAGCATCCTGAAAAGCGTGAAGCTCTGTAGGACACACGAAAGTGAAATCTTTCGGATACCAGAATAAAATTACTTTTTGCTGGTTAGAAGTAGCTTCTTCAAGGATGTTGATTCTAAGATCGTCACCCATTTCAGACATAGCATCGATTGTTACATTTGGGAATTTTTTTCCTACTAAAGACATAATTTTCTGTTTTTATATTAAATTTTCTTATGCAAATATATAACTATTCCATCTATCAAACAAATCAATATCGATAAATAAAATCTATAATTGTTTTTAATGGATCCAAAGAAAAAAGCCCTGAAACCAGAGCTTTTATGTTTACTTTATACTAATTTTTATTCAGTCTAGTTTATGAATTGAATGGAGCCAACACATCTTTAATTCTTTTCATTGCTTCTCTAAGATCTTCTTCAGAAGCTGCATAAGAAAACCGGATACATTCTGGGCTTCCGAAAGAAACACCGCCTACACATCCTACGTGAGCATTTTCCAGTAGGAACATCGCAAAGTCATCAGAATCTTTGATCTCCGTACCGTTCAGGTTTTTTCCGATATAATGGGAAATGTCCGGAAAGAAATAAAATGCAGCTTTTGGAAGTAAAACTTTAAATCCTGGAATTTCTTTCATCAGGTCATATACCAAATCTCTTCTTTTCTGGAAAGCATTGATCATATATTTATACTCAGAAGGATCTGTTTTTAAAGCGGTAATAGAAGCTCTCTGCGCCACCGTATTGGCTCCGCTGGTCATTTGTCCCTGGATCTTTTCACAGGCTTTTGCCAGCCATTCCGGACAGGCAGAATATCCGATTCTCCATCCCGTCATGGCAAATGCTTTAGACATTCCGTTGATCACCGCAGTTTGCTCATAAACTTCAGGGAACTGAGCGATGGATGTTGTTTTTGTTTCATAATTGATATACTCGTAGATCTCATCCGAAATAACCGTTACATGAGGATATTTGGCAATAACTTTTGCCATCGATTTTAACTCATCATACGTATAATATCCGCCGGAAGGGTTACACGGAGAACTGAAAAGAATAGCTTTTGTTTTATCTGTAATGGATTCTTCAAGCTGTTCAGCGGTTATTTTAAAGTCTGTAACATAAGAAGTAGGAAGCATTACCGAAGTTCCTCCCATCATTTTTACCATTTCATCATAGCTTACCCAATACGGTGCCGGAAGAAGAACTTCATCACCATCATTGATCACTGAAGCCAATACATTTAAAATAGCTTGTTTAGCACCATTGGAAACACAAATCTGTGCTGGCTTATACTCGAGATTGTTGTCTCTTTTTAATTTATGGGCAATTGCTTCACGAAGTTCAAGAAACCCAGGAACAGGAGAGTAATGGCTATAATTCTGGTTAATCGCATCAAAAGCGGCCTGTTTGATATTGTCCGGAACATCAAAATCCGGTTCGCCAAGAGTAAGACTAATCACATCAATGCCGGCGGCCTTCATTTCTCTTGCTTTGTTGGACATTACGAAAGTCTGTGAGTAACCTAATCTTTTTACTCTATCTGAAAGTTTATCCATGTGGGTCTTTTTGAATTTTAACAAATATATAATAAAAACGTTTTGCCGGGAAATAAAAGTAAGGCCAGAAAAAAAGATTTTTGTCAGGTTTTTTTAATTTAATCATTGAGGTGTGGTTTCTTATATTTTTCTTCCAAAATATTCAATTTCTATAAACATGAAAATGAAAAGTGGTTCCAATCTTATGTTTTTGTATATTTAACTATCTTAAATTTATTCAGTTGGCATGAAATATTCTCTCCTTTTGCTGTTGGTTCCTTTTGTCGGTTTTTCTCAGGTATGGACAAAAGATGATGAAATAAAGAAATACGTTTCTGAAGTAAGTTCAGATTCTTTAAAATCCTATATCGATAAGCTTGTAAGCTTTCATACCAGGCATACTTTAAGCTCAACGGAAGATAAAAACCGGGGAATAGGAGCGGCAAGGAACTGGGTACTTGGAAAATTCAAAGGCTATGCAAAGAATTCCGGAGGAAGAATGGATGTTTACTTACAGCAGGAAGATATTCAGCCGGATGGAAAACGAATAGACAAAGTTACCAACCTGGGGAATCCTATAGCTTTTCTGAAAGGTACAGATCCTAATGATAAAAGGATTTTCCTGATTTCTGCACACCTGGATTCACGGGTTACCGATGTAATGAACAGAACTTCATCTGCACCGGGTGCTAACGATGACGGCAGCGGAGTAGGTGCTGTTATAGAAGCTGCGAGAATTTTGAGCAGATCTTCCTTTCCCGCATCTATTATTTTCGTTACTTTTTCCGGAGAAGAGCAGTCTTTGCTGGGATCTAAGCTTCTGGCAGATAAGGCTAAAAAAGAAAACCTGCAGATAGAAGCAGTCCTGAACAATGACATGATCGGAAATCCTAAAGCAGGAGAAACGGGTGAGATCAATAACCGGATGTTAAGGGTTTTTAGCGAAGGGCTGCCTTATGCAGAGATCGATAAAAAAGCAATGGCTATAAGAAATCTGGGTCTTGAAAACGACAGTGGATCCCGGCAGCTGGCCCGGTATATCAAAGAAATTACAGAAGAATATGTCAAAGGGTTGGAAGTTAAGCTGATCTATAGGAACGACAGGTTCCTGCGCGGAGGAGATCATTCCAGCTTTGTCAGTCAGGGGTTTCCTTCCGTAAGGCTCACAGAATATTATGAAAATTATGATCAACAGCACCAGGATATTAGAGTCGACAATAATAAGCAATATGGTGATCTTCCCGAATTTATAGATTTTAACTATCTTAAAAAGAATGTGGCTGCAAATGTTGCTGTTTTGGCCAGTCTTGCCAAAGCTCCCTCAAAACCCGAGCGGGTAGAAATAATGGTTAAAGAACTTACCAATTCCACTTCATTGCAATGGGAAAAGTCAAAATCCGGGACGCCGGCGGGATATTATATTCTTGTAAGAGAAACTGACAGTCCCGTTTGGCAAAAAAAGATATTCACTAAAGAGCTTTCCATTAAAATCCCACTTTCAAAGGATAATTATATTTTTGCCGTTCAGGCCGTTAATCAGGCTGGAAATTTAAGTGTGCCTGTTATTCCGGGGATTGCGAAATAATATCAACTAAGGAAGCTGAAAATTAAAATCCGGTCCGGATAACTTCATTTGAATACAACAGAAATAAAACTTATTTTTGTAGATTATAATAATTCATATGGCAGCATCGTTACTATTAAAATACTTTCCTGATCTTACGGAGAAGCAGATCGAGCAGTTTTCCCAGCTGGAGAAACTGTATAATGAGTGGAATGAAAAAATCAATGTGATCTCAAGAAAAGATATGGAATCGTTGTATGAAAAGCATGTTCTGCACTCCTTGGGAATTGCAAAAATAATGGAATTTGCGCCCGGAACAAAAGTGCTGGACATTGGAACAGGAGGAGGTTTTCCGGGAATTCCCCTTGCAATTTTGTTTCCGGAGACAGAATTTACCTTAGTTGATTCTATCGGAAAGAAAATTACTGTTGTGAAAGCAGTGGCAGAAGGAATCGGGTTAACGAATTTAACGGCCATTCACGGAAGAGCGGAAAAGGTAAAAGAAAAGTTCCATTTTGTGGTAAGCCGCGCTGTCACCCAGATGCCGGAATTCCTGAGATGGCTGAAAGGAAAGTTTGAAAAAGAACAGTTTAATCCCAAGCACAATGGAGTTTTATATTTAAAAGGCGGCGACCTTGCAGAAGAATTAGCCGGGATTAAATGTGAAATCTTCAATCTTAAAAACTATTTTGATGAAGAATTTTTTGATACTAAAAAAGTGATTTATGTATCAAAAGGCAATTTTAATTCTTAATTTTTCCGAATTAAGGAATAATTTTTGCTGAATTTCTATTAATAATCAGTAAATTTAAGGTTATGAAAAAACTTCTAAATATTGGATTTTCTGCATTGTTTTCAGGAATGGTTTTTATTTCCTGCGAAGATGATGATTATCAGACTGTGCAATCCGTAGAAAAAATCAAGATCGACAGTGTGAAGATCATGCAGGATACTATGGATGTATATTCAATACAGAGCATTAAGACGTATTCTACCTATTCGTCCCAATGTGAGGGGTTTTACGGATATGATTATATTCATGACAGCAGCCTGGAAAGATCTGTTACTGCTTATAAATATACCACAGATGGACCTTGTACGCAGAAAACTTATGTGGGAGCCAATCAGATCAATTTCAGTCCGCGCCAGACAGGAACGTATACCTTTAAATTCTGGAATGGAGGGAGTTGGATTACCAAAACAATTGTAGTTGAATAATAATGAAATGGATTTCGTTTTGCTTTTTTCTCCTTGCCAATACTCTTTTTGGACAGAAAATTATCTGGCAGGAAGATCGTAAGCTGGTCTGGGACAACTTTAAAAGTTCCGTAAACAGAGAAAGTATCCTTAATGTGGCTGCTTATACCCACTGCGGCTGGGAATATTCTGTAGTGAAATCTACCAATCCTAAATCTCCGGTTAAAATTGAGATCACTGCTATTTTTAACGAAGACAGATCCTGGAAAGATGTCAAAAAAATAAATGATTATATCCTGTTGCATGAACAGAAGCATTTTGATATTGCGGAATTGTTTGTCAGAAAATTCAGGAAAGAAATAGAAGAGAAGATCAAAACTTCCGGTGATTACGATAAAAATTTTAAAACAGTTTACAGCAAAATATCAAACGATTACAAAAAATTCCAGATGTCCTATGACAGAATTACACAACATGGAATGAATAAAGAAAAGCAGGCAGAATATAATGCCATTATTGCTGAAGAACTGGACAACTTAAAAAGCTACAAAGCCTCTTGAAATTTCTCAATAAGATTATCCATGAATTGCTGGCCCAAAACCCAGACCTCTCGGAGTTCAATATCGTTCTGCCAGGAAAACGTCCCATCGTATTCATCAGGCAGATTCTGGAAGAAAACAATTACTCAGGATTTCTTCCCAATTTCTTTACCATAGAAGAGCTGATTGACAGGATTGCAGACAAACAGCCTGTTCAGGGAATCTCTCTTTGGCTTTTTGCCTTTGATGTCTACCGGAGCCTTGGTCTTATCCCGAAAGATGATTTTACGGACTTTCTGAAGTGGTTTCCGACCCTTCAGAAAGACTGGGACGATATCCTGAAGTTCTCTGAAAGTGATGAAGCCGTTTTACAGTATATGTTTGATGAGGAAAGAATTAAAGAATGGGCTCAGGATCTGGGTGAAGATGATGATGTTCCCCGTAAAAAATTCCTTAATTTCTGGCGGAATATGAATGCTTTTCTCCCAATTCTAAAGAAAAAACTACAGGAAAAGAACTGGGCCACTTCCGGGATGATCCATGAAACCGCCAAGGCTAAGATCGCTGGTTTTGCTGAAAATACTTCCGAACATTTTGTATTCTGCGGCTTCAATGCTTTTACACCGGTGGAAGAGAAGCTTGTAAGGAGCTTACTTCGTCGGAATAAAGGACAATGTTTCTTTCAGGCTGATCATTATTATTTTGATGATGAAAGACAGGAAGCCGGAAAATTCCTCAGGAACCACAAAACATGGAAAGAATTTGATGATAACAGGGCTTTTCAGTGGATAGAAGATGATTTTAACCAGCCTAAAAATATAAAGGTTTATGAGGTTTCCGGAAATGTGACGCAGACTAAAGTGCTGCCGGAAATATTTAAGGAAATTGAAAATAAAACTTATTCCAACACTGCCGTAGTATTGTTGGATGAAAATCTTCTTCCGGCAAGTCTGGATGTGATGTACGGTGTTGAAAACCTGAATATTACCATGGGTTTTCCTTTGAAGAATCTTTCTTTTTCCAATGCTGTAAAACAGCTTTTCTATCTTCAGAAACAGCTGGAGAAAAATAAATCTTCCTACTACTACAGAGATATTTTCCCGATCCTTGAAGAGCTTCCGAAATCTGCTGAAGATGAAGTGATTATCAGTAATTTCAGAACAAAAATAGAGGAAAGAAATATTGTTTATATATCAAAAAAGCTTTTAGAAGAACTTCTGGGCGGGCTTTCTTATTATGGGCTTCTTAGAAAAGCTGATCATACGGGCGTTTACCTGGATATGCTTATCGCTTTCTGTAAACGGATCAAATGGCTGGAGATAGATGATATTCAGTATGAAAACGTTTCTCACTTTGAAAATGCGTTCAGGATTATTAAAAACCAGCTCAGCCCATATGATTTTGAGATCAAAATGGAAACGCTGGAAATCCTGATCAACCAGCATGTTAATTCTGAAAGTATAGATTTCCAGGGGGAACCGCTCCGTGGACTTCAGATTATGGGGCTTCTGGAAACCCGTCTTTTAAACTTTGAAAATGTAATTATGCTTTCTGTGAATGAAGGGAAGCTTCCTTTGGGAAATTCACAGAATACCTATATTCCGTTCGATATCAGAAGGTATTTTGACATGCATACGTTCCTGGAAAATGACAGTATTTATGCCTATCACTTTTACAGGCTGATCCAGGATTCCCAAAATGTCCATCTTCTGTACAATGCACTCAGTTCCGGGGTGAATACGGGAGAGAAAAGCAGATTCATCACGCAGATAGAAATGGAGAGCTCCCATAAGATAGAGCACCTTATTATTGAGAATTCTTCCGAACCTATTGCTTCGCAGCCGATAGAAATTCTGAAGACAGAAATTGTTATGGAAAGACTTCAGAAATGGAAAGAAAAAGTATCTGCTTCACATCTTACCAGCTACCTCTATAATCCTATAGATTTTTATCTTTCCAAGATATTAAAGACTTCAGAAACGGATGAAATAGAAGAAGAATTATCGGTTAAAAATTACGGGAATTTAGTTCATTATTCACTTCAAGAAGTATATGAATTACTTAAAGGTAAGGTATTAAAAGAAAAATATTTACAGAATTTAATTAAAGAAATTGATCAATATATAAATGTTGCTATCGAAAAGCTGAAACACCAGCCTGAATTTTATGAAAAAGGGATGAACTTTATTCATAGGGCTATTGCTAAAAAAGTGATTGAAAATGTTCTTAACCATGATCTTGAACTGGTGAGAAGCGGCAATACTCTGGAAATTTTAGACATTGAAAAAAGATTCGAAAATGTAGATTTCTATCTGGATGGCAACGACAAAATTTCTTTCTTCGGATTCATTGACAGGATAGACCGCCTGAACGGGACTTTAAGAATTATTGATTATAAAACGGCAAAGATCAAAAACCTCACGGTAAAAATAGATGAAAACAACGTAGATGAATATTTCCATAACAGCGAAAGGAAACAAGCTCTACAGCTCTGCATTTATCATTATGTGGTACAAAATCTTCCGGAATTTTGGGGGCTCCCTATAGAAACGGGAATATGGAGCTTTGCAGAAGCTAAAAAAGGCGTGGTTTCCCTGCAGTTCGACAAAGGAAATATTGATGATGCCATGCAGTCTGTAAAGAACCTTATTCTGGAAATATTAAATCCTGACCTCAGTTTTATTGAGAATATCAAGCCTTATTCCAATTAAAAATGCACTTCATTGCTGAAGTGCATCCCATTTGAAATGAAGAATATACGAGTACTATTGTCTTATAGTTTTACTTTTTTATTCACCGTTTTTCCATCGTTTCCGGTGAACTGAACCACATAAACGCCTGGTTCCAAGGCTTTTGATTCAAATTCTGATTTATTGACTTCCTGCTGAAGAATCAATGCACCTGAAATATGATAAATGCTGATGTTTTTAATACCGTTGTCTGCTTTGGTGATGATCTGACGGTTTTTCGTAAATATCTCAGCTTTAGATACTGAGCTGTCTGTCAGTGCTTTTCTGAACTGAAGATTATAAAACTGAGTGACCACTTCAAAAGTGTTCTGATTATTAAGACCTTTTATATCAATTCCATTGTTTTCGGCGTATTCTTTCTGAGAAACCGTTCTTAAAAGATTTTTATTGCCGTCAAAAATATTAATGGAGATCAGTTCTTCCTGTGGTATCTTCAGTTTTAAAATATTATTGTTTTCAGACTGTACAATTTCATTTTCAGGAACTTCTACGGGTGTACTTTTAACGTATGGAATTAATTTCTGGTCATTATTCTCCTGTACTTTTAAAAGATAGACACCGTCTTTTAATGATGATAAGCTGCTGCCAGTTCCTGATTTGCTTACTGCTTTTTCTTGATTGAAATCTGTAACTCCTACAAGCTGCATGTTTCCCAATTCCGGCTTTATTTGAGAAGAATAAAGCGAATGGGTTTCAGTTTGGCCGTTTCCCTGCTGTTTTGAAGTCAGTATGGCCCATTCATTCAGAAAACCTCCGCTTCTGAGTGTGTTGAATTTGGCATTGGAGGCTAATGTAAAAGGAACAATTCCTCCTACATGGCCCAAAGGTCCCCAAAATAGTGATTCCAGCTTATATTTGTTCAGATCCCACCATGCGTAATACCCTCGCTGTACATCAATGGTTTTAGAGGTATTTTCCGGCGGAATAGCGAGATCTACTGAAGAATGCCCTAAGGTCATAGGTGTTTTATTGTACCAGTCATACACATCCTTAGGTTTCATGCATTGTCTGAGGTTATTGTTTGGATTATTGGTAACATCATTGACGAAGTTTTGAGTGAAAAGATTTCTCCAGATCACCGGTCCCCAAAGCAGGCCTCCGTTGTCCTGAACTACATGATAATTATATTTATCCAGATATTCCGTAGAAATGACCTCCGAAATACTGTTATTATATGTTTTATAGCCGGTATTGTTGCAGGTGTGAAGAACATTGGCCAGGAAAGAGGTGAAAGGATAAAAATCTTTTTCCAGAACTCCTTTATTCAGAGTAACTCCTGAAAAATCATAAGGTCCGTCTCCCATATAGGCATATTTGAACTTCAGATTGGTAGGGTTGGACGTGTTCAGGCTTTTTAAAGTGGACATGGCCGCGTGGGCACCCTGTGAATAGCCTGCAAGAAAGTATTCATCATATCTTTTTATTCCTAATTGACCCAGCACTTTATTGGCTGCCTTTACAAAGTCTATCGTTGCGCCAGCTTCCGTAGCAGCGTCTACATATGGGTGAACACCGTCTCCGCTTCCCATTCCTACGTAATCAGGCGCCATCAGAATGTAGCCATTAAGTACGTATGATAACTCAACTACAAATCCTGCGGTTAAGGCTCCTTTGAAATTAGAAGGGACATTATTTCTGCTGTCAGTTGTTCCGTGATCAGAGACCACTGTAGAAAGTTTAAAATTAACGTTAGGATACATCAGTAATCCTGTAGCTTTTACTAAGACATTCTTTTCATTTTTGGTGTAATAAGTGATTTTATAGCCTTTAAGTCCCACATTGAACCCGTTAAGATAGCTGACGAAATCCGGAGCATTCTGCTCGCCCAGACTGTTGGCGATGAAATTGTTAACTCCCTGTGGGGTCAGATCTAATTTTTGTTCAAAACTGACAACGTCTCCTGCCTGTTGGGCAAAAAAGAACGGAGCAGTAAAACTTAATAAAAATGTGGATAGTTTTCTCATATCAATATTTTTTAATGTTATTAAATTAATTATTTTTAATAAAATGTTAATAATGTTAATACATCAATAATTATTCATTGAATATAAGTTCCCTGCAAAGTGACTAAAACAAAGAGTCCGGCCATTCGGCCGGACTCCTTTTCAATATATTTTTGAGCTTTTATTTAAAAAGCGTTGATTCCTGTAATATCTAACCCGGTGATCAGTAAATGAACATCATGTGTACCTTCATACGTAATCACGGACTCAAGATTAGCTGCGTGTCTCATCATCGGGAATTCGCCCATGATTCCCATGCCGCCAAGGATCTGTCTGGATTCTCTGGCAATATCAATAGCCATTTTCACATTATTACGCTTAGCCATTGAGATCTGTGCAGGACTTGCCTTGTGGTCATTTTTAAGGTTTCCTAACTGAAGGCACAGCAATTGTGCTTTTGTGATCTCAGTTAAGAATTCAGCCAATTTCTTCTGCTGAAGCTGGAAAGAACCGATCGGCTTGCCAAACTGTTTTCTTTCTTTAGAATACTGAACAGCTGTACAGTAGCAGTCAATCGCTGCACCAATTACACCCCATGAAATTCCGTACCTCGCTGAATTCAGACAAGATAAAGGTCCTTTCAATCCGGTTGCTCCAGGAAGTAAATTTTCTTTCGGAACTTTTACATTATTGAATACCAGTTCTCCGGTTTTTGAAGCCCTCAAGCTCCATTTATTATGAGTTTCGGGCGTAGTAAAGCCTTCCATTCCTCTTTCAACGATCAGTCCCTGTATTTTTCCTTCTTCATTTTTTGCCCAGACTACAGCAATATCGCACAGCGGAGAATTCGTGATCCACATTTTGGCACCGTTTAGAAGATAATGATCGCCCATATCTTTAAAATAAGTTTCCATAGAACTAGGATCAGAACCGTGGTTAGGCTCAGTCAGTCCAAAAGAACCGATCATTTCTCCCGCAGCAAGGTGAGGAAGGTATTTTTTCTTCTGTTCCTCAGAACCAAATTCGTTGATAGGGAACATCACCAGCGAGCTCTGTACCGAAGCGGCAGAACGCACTGCAGAATCTCCTCTTTCAAGTTCCTGCATAATAAGACCGTAAGAAATCTGATCTAACCCTGAACCGCCGTATTCAACAGGAATATATGGACCTAAAGCTCCAATCTTTCCCAATTCTTTCATTAAGCCCGGAATATCAGTGTGATTTTGCGCGGCCTGGTCAATCTGCGGCATTACAAAGCTTTCCACCCAATCTCTTACCGATTGACGGATCAGTTTGTGTTCTTCAGTGAGTAAAGCATCAATTCCGTAGTAGTCTGGAATGCTTGTAAGAGGATAATATGACATGATTTTTTTGATTTGCTTAAAAGTAATACTTTTCGTTGGTTTGAAAAATTTTTTTACGAATCTTTGTTGCGCTTGATTTTCAGTAAGATAAATGGAAATATGGAGGGTTTCAGTTAAAATACAGTCTCCTAAGATTCCTCATCATTAGAGATAGGATACTGGTTGGCAGCATTGTGTACCTTACTTTTGAACTTGTACAGATACGGAGCTTTATTGGCAGATCCGTCATACAGCTTCTCCAGTCTGTCCAGAATATTTAAGCTTAATATTTTCCGCTGGAAATTATTTCTCCTGAATTTCTGTCCCAGAATGGTTTCATACAGCGACTGAAGATCTTTCATCGTAAATTTTTCAGGAAGAAGATTGCTGGCTGCCACTTCGGTATTGATATTCATACGAAGGTATTCAAGGCCTGTTTCTATGACTCTGTCGTGATCAAAGGCCATTTTAGGCAGTTTATTAACCTCAAACCATTCACAGCTTTCGTTGAATGCATCCGGGAAAGTATTGGCCACGGAAAAGTCAATAAGACTGCAGTAACCCACTGTAATAAACCTCTGGAAGATCCAATGATCTTTAGGAACTTGAATTCCTTTATTATTAAGAAGAATTTGATGGACATTATTCTCCGTCCGGTCAATTCTCCCAAAAGTGTGAAATTGTTTCAAAAAAAGATTCTGAAGATGGGTTCTTTCATACAATACTCTTGCAGCGGCTTCACGAAGGTCTTCATCATTGAAAACAAAACCGCCCGGAAGTGACCACAGATCCAGATCGTGGTACTTCAGAAGCAAAACCTTCAAAATATTATTGTGAAAACCAAATATTGTGCAGTCAACAGATACGTGTGCTACAAAATCTTTTGTATCAATAAGTTCCTGAAGGGTTTCTTTGTTTTTGGTGTCTTTGATTTTCATGGGAGTAAAAATAAAATTATTTTCTATAATTTCTTTCCTGCAAGCCTAAAATATATTAAACTCACCGTAAAAAGCACAGATACAGCAAGTAATATATATAGCGGATAATAGTTTAGCAGCTGTTTTCCGAACAGGACAGCCATAATAATTGAACTGACAGAGCTGCCAAGCGATGAAAAAATGACAATCAGGGATGTAAAGAGGTTGATTTTTTCTTTGTCGACCTGTGCAATCATCTTTGAATTGATCACAGGGTAGAGTGGTGAAAGAAAAAGTCCGATCACCGGAAATAAAAACAGGATGATGCCTGAATTCACAGAATCAAAATACTGAATTCCCAAAATAATTAACAGTACAGCAATAATTAAAAAAATGCACAAAATATAATATTTTGAGAGAGAAAATCTCTGAATGATATTAGCTGTTGCTGTTCTGCCCACATAAGAAAAAAGAGCAAGGAAAGAAGTGGCCTGTAAAGCAAAAAATGAATTGACATTCAGATGGTTTTTATAAAAAGAAGGCAGCCATGAATTAAATCCCTGTTCTACAAAAACTATAAAAAAAACTACAGCAAGGAACATAATGGTTGCAGGCTTTGCGAACACAGAAAGCTCGGCAATAAGGCTTTTATTCACCACTTTTTTTGCTTCCGAGATATTCAGCTTTGAAAACAGAAATATCGTTACTGCACAAAGTACTGTAATAGACAGGAATCCGAATTTCCAGTATTCGGAATAGCGGCTGGAAATGAGCCATCCGAAACCGGTATTCACGATAAAAATGCCGACCATGAATGAGGCTTCCACACTGTTCATCATTTGGGCAAGAGATTTTTCGTCTGCAACATTATTCCGGATAATTCCAAATACACAGATCTTTCCGACGGCAAAACAGGTTCCGATAATAGCAAACCAAACTTTATAGAACCAGAAATCTTCTATAAAAGGAAGAAAGCATGAGCAGATTCCAACAATAACTAAGGCTGATATTAATGCTTTTTTAGTACCCGTCTTGCTTATAAAATTCACTGCAAAAAGTGAAATAAATGCAATGGGAATATCTTTGAATGATTCTAAAAAGCCTAATTTTTCATAAGTGATCTTTGCTTCTGAAAGCTGAAGAATCACAATACCCATGCAGTTCAAGACCATTGAGAAAATAAGGAAGGTTAGTTTTAAGGGAAGTGAAATCTTGGAAAGCTTGGCTGTCATTTTGGGGACTTTTTTATTGTTTTTTTATGATTTTTTTACGAATTCTTAAGAGGATATAAGGCTTTCAACTCCCAAAAATAAACGAAAAATTAAAATAATTGTGAATACAATGTTAATTTATTAAAAAAAAATATATTTTTATTGTCTCAATTTGAGAATTAAAAAACTAACTGTATATGAATCTAAGAATATCAAGAAGCCTTGGGGTGGTTGCTGTGATGTATTTTACAGCCAATTTCAGTGCACAGACCAGCGTACAAGACACTGTTCCGAAAGAGAATAAAATAGAGGAGGTCATTGTGATCGGTTATGGTACACAGAAAAAAAGCAATGTGACCGGAGCTATTGCAAGCATTAAAGCAAGCGATATAGAAAACATTCCGGCAGGTAAGCCTGAACAGGTATTACAGGGAAGAGCTGCGGGTGTTTCCGTAGTGACGAATTCCGGACAGCCCGGTGCTGCCGCTACTGTACGGGTACGTGGAATTACCAGTTTTGGTGCAGGTAGTAACAGCCCTTTATGGGTGGTGGATGGTATTGTAGTAGACAATATCGGGTGGCTGAACCAGTCTGATATAGAGAGTATGGAAGTATTAAAGGATGGAGCATCGTCTGCTATCTATGGGGTTTCCGCAGCAAAAGGAGTAATTCTGGTTACGACAAAAAAAGGTAAGAAAGGAAAACTGAGTCTTTCTTACAATGGGTTTTATGGTTTCTCAAATGCATCAAAAAAGCTGGATCTTCTGGATGCAACACAATATGCTAAAATCATCAACGAAGGTTTTGTAAACGATGGCGGAACTCCTAGGTTTTCCAATCCTGAATCCTTTGGAAAAGGAACCAACTGGCAGGACGCTATCTTCGGAACCGGTGAAAAGAGTTCACATGAAGTAAGTATTACCGGTGGTAATGAAAAGTCAACCTACTATACATCGTTCGGATATTTTGATCAAACGGGTATTGTAATGAGTGATATCTCTTATTACAAAAGGATAAATGCCCGATTCAACTCAACACATAAAGTGACAGACTACCTGACTATAGGTCAAACCTTTGCGTATACACACGTAAAGTCTCAGGGAGTAAGTGCCAACGAAGAATTTGGAGGGCCATTGGCTTCAGCAGTTAACCTGGATCCTACCACTCCGGTTGTTGTAACAGATTGGTCAATGGTGGACCCGAGTGGTTATACCAGTCCTTATATCATCCGTGATTCAGAAGGCCGTCCGTATGGAATTTCCAGATATGTAAACAATGAAATGACCAATCCACAGGCTTTCCGTCACTTACAGCAGGGGAATTATAGCTGGTCTGACGATTTCGTGGGAAATGTTTTTGCAGAGCTTAAGTTTCTTGATCACTTCACTTTCAAAACAAGTTTAAATGGCAAGAAATCCTATTGGGGTAGCCGTACTTTCACACCGAAATATTATTTAAGCCCCAATTTTAACAATACCAGCTTCAACAGTCTGAATAAGGTGGACGAAAATAAATTCGAATGGAGTATGGAAAATACTCTGACCTATCAGAATAAATTCGGCGATCATAATTTAAGTGTATTGTTGGGACAGGGAGTTTACCGATACAACATTGCTGGCGGGGCTAGTTTGACCTATAGTAATCTTCCTATTGATAATTGGCAGTATGCTTCTTTCAACTTTGATATTCCTCAGGATGATATTACAGCAAAAGGATGGGACGGGATACAGACCCGTAAAGCATCATATTTTGGTAGAATCATTTACGATTATGCAGACAAGTATTTGTTCACAGGAACGATTCGTAGAGACGGTTCTTCAAAATTTGCCACGAATCAGCACTGGGGAACTTTTCCGTCTATGTCCTTAGGATGGAATGTTCATAAAGAAAATTTCTGGCCGGAGAATAAAGTGGTTAATAACCTAAAATTAAGAGGAGGTTACGGAGTGTTAGGAAATGATGAAATGGATAATTTCAGATTCGCAAGTTTCATGGTTTCTGGAAGTAATTATACCAACTCAAGTAATAATATCATCATTGGTTACGCGAAAAGCACGCTGGAAAATCCCAATCTTAAATGGGAACAGACAAGCCAGCTGAATATTGCTGCGGATTTAAAATTATTCAACAATTTTACCTTGACAGCAGACTGGTACAAAAAGAAAACTACCGATATTCTCAGACAAATCAATATTCCTGGTTATGTAGGAGTTCCTGTTTTACCCTGGTCAAATGTAGGGGATATGGAAAACACAGGTGTTGAACTTGAATTAGGCTATAAAAAGAACTGGGAGGACTTCAGCATATCAGTTAACGGAAACTTTGCTACTATTAAAAACAAAGTTTTACGATTGGAAGACGATATAGACTATTTCAACCTTGCTTCTTTCCAGACAATGGGGGCAGTATCCAGAGTAGCAGTAGGACAGCCTTACGGATCATTTTACGGACAAACGTATAGTGGTGTCTTCCAGAATCAGACACAAGTCGACAATTATGTAAACGCGAACGGCGTAAAATTATTACCGGACGCAAAACCGGGGGATTTCATCTGGCAGGACAATAACGGCGACGGTAAAATTGATGACAATGATAAAGTAAACTTAGGCAGCTCTATCCCGAAATATACTTTTGGACTGACTGTGAATCTAAATTATAAAAATTTCGATTTTATGATGTTTGCTCAAGGGCAGGCTGGTAACAAGATTTTCCAGGGTATAAGAAGATTGGATATTCCTGATGCGAATTATCAGACAAGAATCTTAGACAGATGGACAGGAGAGGGATCTACCAATGATAATCCAAGAATTACCCGTAATGATCCTAACCATAACTATTCCTGGATGTCAAATTACTATCTTCAAAAAGGAGATTATGTCCGTTTGAAAATCATCCAGTTAGGTTATACACTTCCTCAGGATGTTACAAACCGTTTTGGAATGAGCAAAGTAAGACTTTACGTAACAGGAGAAAATGTCTTTACTTTCACAAAATATACGGGCTACGATCCGGAAATTGCAGGAAGAAATAATTCCGAACAAGACATAATAGGAGTTGACAGAGCTTACTATCCACAAGCAAGAACATTTTTGTTAGGTGCTAATATCCAATTTTAATAATGAACAAAATGAAAAATAAGAATTTTATATATAAAGGACTTGCCGTTGTGTTTCTGACAGGTCTGAGTTTTACCAATATAGGCTGTAGTGATTCCTATCTGGATGATGTCCAGAATTCAGGATCTTTTAATACGGATTTGTATTTTCAGAATGAGCAGCAGTCTTTTAGTGCGTTGATTTCCGTTTATGATGGCTTAAGAAAATATTCAGCGGGATTCGAAAATACAGTTACTTTCTTTAATGCAGGATCTGATGATTTTTATTCCGGTGGAGGAAGCTCTAACGATGGTGCAGGTATCCAGGGAATTAATAATTACATGATCAATCCTAATACAATGCCTGCCAGCTACTGGAGAGACTATTATCAGGGAATTGCACGTGCTAACCTTTTAATAGAGAGAGTTCCGGGAGCTTCCATGAGTGAAGATCTTAAGAAAAGATATATGGCAGAAGCTAAAGTTCTCCGTTCTTTATATTATTTTGAGTTATTAAGAATGTTCGGCAATGTTCCATTAATTCTTAATACTATAAAATTTGATGATGATTATTGGAATATACCACAGGCCAAGCCAAGTGATGTTTATGCGCAGATAGAAAGTGATATCAATGCTGCTATTCCGGATCTGATGATTACGTCTAGTGGCAATGACAAGGGTAGAATTACACAAGGAACAGCCAGGGCAATATTAGGTAAAATCTATCTTTATGATAAAAAAATGCCTGAAGCGGCTGCACAATTTGCTCAAGTAAATGGTACACCGGGAGGAACCAGCCAATATGGATATAAACTTGTGGCCAACTATGCCGATCTATTCAAAGTGGGACCGGAAACGGCAGATCCATATAAATTTTCAACAGAATCCATTCTGGAAGTAATGCATACCAATAAAGGAAGCTCCGACTGGGGATTCTGGGGACAAGGAAAAGATGAAGGAAATTCTATCAATGTAATGGTAGGTCCTCGTTCTTATTCATTAAAAAATGTTCCGAATAATAATGCACCGGATATCTATTCAGGCTGGGCATTTAATACCGTAACAGAGAACTTTGTTACTTTTATGCAGGATGATCCAAGACTGGATGTGACCGTTTTCAATGCGAAAAAACTGGTGACAGAAGGTAAAATCACTTATGCACCTGCCTTTGCAGATACCGGATACTTCCTTAATAAGTATTTACCAACTAATGCTCTAAAAAGCTCACTTCCAGGCCCTGCAGAACTTAACTTCAGACAGAATTATATTGCCATAAGATTAGCAGACACTTACCTAATGGAAGCTGAGGCATTGGGCGGTTCAGGAGCAAGGGCCCAGGCATTGTTAGATGCAGTAAGGGCAAGAGTTGGACTTACTTCAGTACCGGTTTCTATGCAGGCAATAAAGGATGAAAGAAGGAGAGAATTGGCCGGAGAAGGACACAGATGGTTTGATCTTGTCAGATGGGGAGACGCTCCTTCTAAGCTTGCCGTCAAAGGATTTAAAGCAAATAAAAATGAAATTCTTCCAATTCCGTTCAATGAATTGCCGAATACTGCTTTAAAACAAAACCCTGGCTACTAAAATATGAAGTTTCACAGTTTATATAGTTTCTTTTTTAAAGGTACTGCGCTGCTTTGCGGCGTGGTACTTTTTCCTGTATCATGTGCGTCAGTAAATGCTGATAAAGAAGGTAATGTTCAGTCCTGGCTGACGAAAGGAAATGAAAGTGTAAAATTACAGCAGCAAACTCCGATAAGGTTTACAGCAAATGCAAATAACTGGCAGAATATTGAAATTGATGATACTCAAAAATTTCAATATGTTGACGGTTTTGGATATACCCTCACCGGAGGAAGCGTTGAGGTGATCAACAGGCTTTCATCTTCAAAACGGAAGGCACTTCTGAATGAGCTTTTTGGAAAAGATAAGAATTCAATTTCCATAAGCTATCTGCGGTTAAGCATTGGAGCTTCAGATCTCGATGGTGAAGTTTTTTCATATGATGATCTTCCGGAAGGCCAGACAGATCCGACACTTTCAAAATTCAGCCTGGCAAAGGATAAAAATCTCATTGCGATGCTGAAAGAGATCCTGGACATCAATCCCAACATCAAAATCATTGCCGCACCATGGTCATCTCCGGTTTGGATGAAGGATAACGGAAAATCCAAAGGAGGAAGCCTGAAACCTGAATTTTATAAAACTTATGCAGAATACTTTGTAAAATATATCCAGGGAATGAAAAAGGAAGGGATTACCATTGATGCCATTACGCCTCAGAATGAACCTCTCCATCCCGGTAACAACCCGAGCCTATATATGCCGTCTGAGCAGCAGAAAAACTTTATCAAAGATCATTTAGGCCCTGTTTTTAAAGCCAATAACATCAAAACAAAAATTGTTGTTTACGATCATAACTGCAACAAACCGGAATATGTCCTTGATATTCTGAAAGATCCTGAAGCGTATCAGTATGTTGACGGTTCGGCTTTCCATTTGTATGAAGGAGATATTTCAGCGTTAAGCACGGTTCACAACGCATTTCCCGATAAAAATTTGTATTTTACCGAGCAGTGGACGGGATCGAAAAGGACTTTTAATGAAGACCTGAACTGGCACATTAAAAATGTAATCATCGGTTCCATGAGAAACTGGAGCAAAATTGCTTTGGAATGGAATGTAGCAAATGATCCGCAGTACAAACCGCATACAGACGGAGGATGCACGGAGTGTAAAGGAGCAATAACAGTTTCCGACAGTGAAAACTTCACCAGAAATGTTTCCTACTACATTATTGCACACGCTTCCAAATTTGTACCTGTAGGTTCCCGGCGTATTGCCTCTACACAGACAGAAATACTGTCAACGGCAGCATTTAAAACTCCTGCCGGAAAAACGGTGCTTATTATCCAGAACGGAAACAGTACAGATGAACGTTTTAATATCAAATATAACGGAAAGACCGCTCCGGTGACCCTTTCAGGAAACTCGGCAGCGACTTATGTTTTTTAATTTAATATCATGAAAAAAGCTTATTTCTTACTTACAATTGCAGCATTGGGAATGAATGTCCACGGGCAGAAAACGGTTGATCAGAAAGTTGCAGAACTTCTGTCTAAAATGACACTAGAAGAAAAAGTGGGACAGATGGTCCAATATAGCGGATTTGAATATGCGACAGGGCCTCAACAGTCCAATTCAGCAGCAGTATTGGAAGAAATAAAAAAAGGAAAAGTAGGTTCTATGCTCAATGTAGCGGGTGCTGATGAAACTAGGGCTTTTCAGAAACTCGCTCAGCAGTCAAGGCTGAAAATTCCTTTACTGTTCGGACAGGATGTTATTCACGGCTACCGCACAACTTTTCCTGTGAATCTGGGTCAGGCAGCAAGCTGGGATCTCGCGATGATCGAAAAATCAGAAAGAATTGCAGCCACAGAAGCTTCGGCTTATGGTATACACTGGACCTTTGCACCTATGGTAGATATAGCAAGAGATCCGAGATGGGGAAGGGTAATGGAAGGTTCCGGAGAAGATACCTATCTGGGAACCCAGATTGGGCTCGCAAGAATTAAAGGGTTCCAGGGAAGAGGCTTAGGAAGCCTGGATGCGGTAATGGCCTGTGCCAAGCATTTTGCAGCCTATGGAGCAGCGGTTGGCGGAAGAGATTACAATTCTGTAGATATGAGCTTACGACAGCTGAATGAAACGTATCTGCCTCCGTTTAAAGCCGCGGCTGAGGCTGGAGTAGCCACATTCATGAATTCTTTTAACGATATCAACGGAATTCCTGCTACGGCCAATCAATATATCCAAAGAGAACTTTTAAAAGGAAAATGGAATTACAAAGGTTTTGTGGTGTCAGACTGGGGAAGCATCGGGGAAATGATCCCTCATGGTTATGCCAAAGACGCTAATGAAGCCGCTGAAAAAGCTATATCGGGTGGAAGCGATATGGATATGGAAAGCCGTGTTTATATGGCAGAACTACCAAAATTAGTTAAAGAAGGAAAAGTAGATGTAAAATTGGTGGATGATGCAGCAGGGAGAATTTTAGCCAAGAAATTTGAAATGGGACTTTTCGATGATCCTTACAGATTCAGTAATGAAAAAAGACAGAAGGAACAGACCGACAATCAGGAACACCGGAAATTCGGGAGAGAATTCGGTTCAAAAAGTATTGTTCTTCTGAAAAATAAAGGAAATATCCTTCCACTTTCAAAAACTGTGAAAACCGTTGCGCTGATCGGACCTTTCGGGAAAGAAACAGTTGCCAACCACGGATTTTGGTCCATTGCTTTTAAAGATGACAATCAAAGAATCGTTTCTCAGTTTGACGGAATTAAAAATCAACTCGATAAAAATTCAACTTTATTATATGCAAAGGGCTGTAATGTAGACGATCAGGACAGGTCCATGTTTGCAGAAGCGGTGGAAACTGCAAAAAAAGCTGATGTAGTAATCATGACGTTAGGAGAAGGTCATGCGATGAGCGGTGAAGCCAAAAGCAGAAGCAGTATCGGCTTTTCTGGTGTACAGGAAGATTTACTAAAAGAAATAGCTAAAACGGGAAAACCTGTTGTTTTAATGATTAACGCTGGAAGACCTTTGATCTTCAATTGGGCATCAGATCATATTCCTGCCATAACATACAATTGGTGGCTGGGAACTGAAGCCGGAAACTCCATAGCTGATGTTCTGTTTGGAACAGTGAACCCGGGAGGAAAACTTCCGATGAGCTTCCCAAGAACCGAGGGTCAGATCCCGATCTATTATAATCATTACAATACAGGAAGACCGGCAAAAAATAATACAGACCGGAATTATGTTTCAGCCTACATTGATCTTGATAATGATCCGAAATTTCCATTTGGTTACGGATTAAGCTATACGGATTTTAAATATTCTGACATGATCTTAAGTTCAGTCAGTCTTAAAGGAAACCAGACTTTAAATATCAGTGTCACCGTTTCTAATACTGGAAAATATGATGGTGAAGAAGTGATACAGTTGTATATCAGAGATCTGTTTGGAAAAGTAGTAAGACCAGTCAAAGAACTTAAGGGTTTCCAGAAAATATTCATTAAAAAAAGGGAGAGCAAAAAAGTTGATTTCAAACTGACCCCGGAAGATTTGAAATTTTTCGATAATGACCTGAATTATGATTGGGAAAGTGGAGAATTCGATATTATGGTCGGAACCAATTCTCAGGATGTTCAGACCAAAAGAATCACATGGAATAAATAAAATATTCAATAGGAGCGGGCTTTAGCCCGCTTAACGTAATGGAAAAAACAATAACGGCTTCAGCCAAAACCTAATACCACAGCCATTTCATGAAAATTAAATTCCGAAATATTATTCAACTCTTTGCCGCAGGAATAGTCGTTCTTTCTGTGGCAGGCTGTGCTTCAAACAAAATAGATTCAATAGATTCCGGCAAAAAGCTGCTCTGGAGCGATGAATTTAATGGAAAAGGTCTTCCCGATTCATTAAAATGGAATTACGATGTGGGAGGAGACGGATACGGAAACCAGGAAGCTCAGTTTTATACAAAGAAAAGAATTGAAAATGCCAGAATGGAAGGTGGAAATCTTGTTATTGAAGCCAGAAAAGAAAATTGGGAGAAGAATAAGTATACTTCTGCAAGGCTTTTGACTAAAGGCAAATTTTCCTTTCAATACGGAACAGTAGAAGTAAGGGCAAAACTTCCCAAAGGCCGTGGAAGCTGGCCGGCGATCTGGATGATGAGTGAAAATATGAAGAAATGGCCGGATGATGGTGAACTGGATATCATGGAACATGTAGGTTTCAATCAGGGGTATGTTCATGCTTCGGTTCACACCAGGAAATATAATCATATTCAGGGAACACAGAAAACGGATACTCTGATTGTGAAAGATGCCAATGAAAAATTCCATGTGTATAAAGTGGACTGGACACCGGAGAAAATAGATGTTTACGTTGATGAACAGAAGTTTTTCACGTATGAAAATAAAGAAAAAACCTATGAAGCATGGCCTTTCGATCAGCCCTATTTTATTATTTTAAATCTGGCAGTAGGTGGTTTCTGGGGCGGAAAAGAAGGAATAGATGACAGCATATTTCCGCAAAAATATTATATAGACTATGTAAGGGTTTATCAAAATAAATAATGAAGAGGGCAGTTACGTCCAAAAACAGAAAGAAAAGATTATGAAAAAACTAATTGTTAGCTGTTTGACAGTAGGAGTGTTTCTGAATGCTAACGCACAGAACTATTGGAAAAAGAACGCAGGGAAAACAGCAAAGGTTATTCTTACCAACTCCAAGGCCAATGAAAAAATGGCAGATAAAGGAACGGTTAAGTTTGAGAAATTAGGACAACCAAAAGAGACAGATGCCTGTATCTTCGTAGATCCTGATTTTAAATATCAGAAGCTGATCGGAATAGGCGGTGCCATCACTGATGCGTCTGCAGAAACCTTTTATAAAATGCCGAAAGACAAGCAGAAAGAGATTATAGAAGCTTATTTTGGGAAAAATGGATTAGGCTACACAGTAGTGCGTACCAATATGAACTCCTGTGATTTTTCCAGTGATTCTTATACTTATGTGGAAGACAATGATACGACTTTGAAGACTTTCAATATTGCTCATGACGAAAAGTATAAGATCCCGATGATCAAAGAAGCTCAGAAAGCGATAGGGAAAGATTTCACATTTTACTTCTCCCCATGGAGTCCGCCAGCATGGATGAAATCTAATAAAAGTATGCTGAAAGGAGGGCGGCTGGAAAATGCATTCTATCAGACCTGGGCAGATTATTACATTAAATTCATTAAAGAATACGAAAAAAGAGGAATCAACATCTGGGGACTGACTATACAAAATGAGCCTATGGCAACACAAACCTGGGAATCATGTATTTATTCAGCTGAGGAAGAAGGTGAATTTCTTAAGAACAATCTGGGGCCAACACTTTGGAAAAATGGCTATAAAGACAAAAAGGTAATGATCTGGGATCACAACAGGGATTTGATCTACCAGAGAGCAACAACAACTTTAAGTGATCCTGAAACATCGAAATATGCCAGCGGAATCGGGTATCACTGGTATGAAACCTGGAATAATAAAACCCAGCTTTTCGACAATTTATCTGAAACGCAGAGAGCTTTCCCGGATAAGTTCCTGGCTTTTACCGAAGGATGTAAAGAGCAGTTTAATATGTCCGGAATTTATGATGTGAGCCTTGGTGAACTTTACGGAAGAAATATGCTTAATGATTTCAATAAAGGAACAGCCTTATGGACAGACTGGAATGTATTGCTGGATGAAACCGGAGGCCCAAACCATGTCGGAAACTTCTGTTTTGCTCCAATCATAGCTGATACCAAAACGGGAGAGGTACATTATACCTACGAATATTATTATGTAGGCCATGTTTCAAAATTTATCAAGCCTAATGCCCGGAGAATCGGAAGTTCTTCAAACAGAGCAGCTCTTACGTCTACCACATTCATGAATGAAAACGGTCAGCTGGTTACTGTGATCATGAATGATTCCGGGAATGATATTGAAACGAATCTGTGGATAGAAGGAATGGCTGCGAAATTATCTGCGCCGGCCCATTCTATACAGACTGTTATTTTGTAACTTCATATTAACATTTTTATAGAACCGGCGGCCTCGTAGAGGCCGCCGGTTTATTGTTTACAGTATATTTTTAATGCTGTTATTCAACATCATATTTGCTGATCACTTTCTGAGTAACTCCTGAGCTGCTGAAACCACCGTCATGGAATAAGTTCTGCATCGTTACTTTTTTAGTAAGATCAGAGAATAAAGTTACACAATAGTTGGCACAGTCTAGAGCTGTAGCATTCCCTAATGGAGACATATCTTCAGCATATCCAAGGAAACCGCCGAAACCTTTCACACCGCTACCTGCTGTAGTAGGTGTAGGAGACTGGGAAACTGTATTTACACGTACTTTTCTCTCACCCCAGTAATTTCCGAATGTTCTTGCAATGCTTTCCAGATAAGCCTTGTTGTCAGACATATCATTGTAGTCCGGGAACGTTCTCTGAGCTGCAATATAAGTAAGTGCTAAAATGCTTCCCCACTCATTCATGCAGTCTTTCTCCCACGCCACACGCATTACCTTGTGGAAAGAAACCGCTGAAATATCCCAGCCTTTTTCCAACCAGTCATAGTTCATTTCAGTGTAATGCTTTCCTTTTCTTACATTTACGGACATGCCTATAGAGTGAAGGATAAAATCTATTTTCCCGAATTTTGCTGTCGCAGCATCAAAAAGTTTTTCAAGATCTTCTATAGAAGTAGCATCTGCAGCGATCACCTCAGAACCTGTTTTTTCTGCTAAACCATTAAGTTCTCCCATTCTCAAAGCAATAGGGGCATTTGATAAGATAAATTCAGCACCTTCTTCATGACATCTTTCTGCAACTTTCCATGCGATTGATTGCTCATTAAGGGCTCCAAAAATAATTCCCTTTTTGCCTTTAAGTAAACCGTATGACATAATTTTTTAATGTTTATTTGAATACAAATGTAGCAATAATTTGTGTTTGTGACATCATAAAAATGGAGCCTTATTGATTTAAGGCTCCATTTTATTGAAAATATTTATATGACTGAAATTTTAATTGGTTTTCTTATTCCATTCTGCTTTCGCATCTTCTGCAGCATCTTTAGTTTTTTCCCAGGCTTCGTTTGCTTTATCTTTTATGTCATCCCATGCATCAGCAGCATTGTTTTTTACTCTTTCAAACCAATCTTCCTGCTGTGCCTCTTCATCATTGTTTCTTTTTTCATTGATGTAATCTTTTGCTCTTGCTGCCAGATCCTCAATTTTCCATTTAGCATTGTCTGCTGCATTCTTTAAAGAGTTTTCTGTGTTATTTACTGCATTTTCCGCTTTGTTGTATTCTGAATTGTTCATAATATAATATTTTATTGTTGTGTACCAGTAAATAAACAATAACTATTCCTAAAATCCGCAACTGCTGTTAAACTTTTCTTAATCTTTTGTTATACTTTTCCAAATCAGTATTATCTTTAGTACAGTATAAAAATTGTTATTATGGAAAAAATACGGTGTGGCTGGTGTGAAAAAGACGACCTGTACCGAAAATATCATGATGAAGAATGGGGAAGGCCTGTTTACGATGATGAAACTATTTTTGAATTTCTGATTCTTGAAAGTTTTCAGGCGGGACTGAGCTGGTATACGATCCTTTCTAAAAGAGAGAATTTCAGGAAAGCTTTTGATGACTTTAATTATAAAAAAATTGCAGATTATACGGAGGAAAAAATGGAGGAGCTTATGAACGACCCGGGAATTATAAGAAACCGGCTTAAGATAAAAGCTACAGTAACCAATGCACAGAAGTTTCAGGAAGTTCAGAAAGAGTTTGGGAGTTTTTCAAAATATATTTGGGGTTTTGTGGGAGGAAAACCGTTGGATAACTGTCCTAAAACTTTGGATGATGTGCCTGCTATTACAGATATTTCGGATGCTTTGTCCAAAGATCTTAAGAAAAGAGGTTTTAAATTTATGGGATCTACCGTGGTTTATGCTCATATGCAGGCCACCGGAATGGTGAATGATCATATTGAAAGTTGCTTCGTCAGGCAAGCATAACCTTACACACTTTGTAAAATAGTCTACTTTATTTTTCGATCGGAGGAAGGCCTTGCAAAGCTCTAATTCTGTTTACTTGGATTAAATCTTCACCAGAAAATTCTTTAAGTTTCTCTTCATCCTGAAACTTATCCCAACTATTAGATTCTTCTACTTCTTCACCATATAAGTTTGTAAGTGTCTCTGTAAAACTATCAGCAACAAAATCTAAGTAATAATAATCTGATTCTTGCTCATGATCTTCAATAATCAATTCTTTATCTTCAACAACAAATTTTTGTTCATGATCCCATCTTACAACTTTTGGGTTAGCTTTATCTTCTCTAAAATCATAGCATAAAAAATTTCCTCCAGGATCCATCGTAATTGGGAATACCTCTTCAGGGATTTTATTCTTTAATTCTTGATATAAAGAGATGATATTTTCGCTTGAATCCAAATTAAAATTCAAAAGTTCACCAAAAGCTTTTCCAGTTTGTCTTGATGTATCGATCGTATTGGGAGATGGTGTGGCTGCATTGTTTTCTAAGACAATATTTTTATAATCTGATGGAAATTTAATACCAAAAACATCTTCTACATTCTTTATTGAATTGAAATCTTTTAATTCTTTTTTATATAACCATTTCATAAATTTTATTTTATCTTTTCCCCTCACCCCAGATACTGTTCCCACCTGTATGGCCAGTATCTCCATGTATTTTTCTATCAACTAATTCCATGACTCCAGTTTTCTCATTATGATGCCAAGTAAGACCATCAGGGCGAGGCTTATGATTCATAATATCAGCCAATTGCTGATTTGTAAATTTCTTTGCCTTCTCATTGCCTTCAATATCAAAATTATAAACTTTTTGGTAATGAGTAATGTTAATTCTGATAATGATGGTATTAGAAAATTCGAATTATAATGTCTATAATAACATTAAAAAAGCGACTCTTTAATTTTGAAAAAGTCGCTTCTGTAATTCATTACGATTATTTTTAAGAATTTATAATATTTACAGCTGTTTGAATACCGAATTCTTTTCAAAAAGAATTACAAGAATCATTACCTAAAAAGCTAATTATTAAACTGCATTGAGTTTAGTATCTTCAAGTATTTTCATAAATTCTGTAAACGTTTCACAAATAAAATAAGTATTTAAATCGTCAGATGATTTTTCAAAGAAATAGGTGTGATCATAATACCAAATACCGTCATTATCACCATCATTTACCAATAACAAAAAACCGCTTCCTGCATCACTTCCAATCAGTAAGGACTTTTTAGGTATATCATCATCATATTCATCATTAATTTTTATGATATCAGCGAATCCTTTTTCGATATCTATTCCAAAAAAATTCCCCATCATCATGTATTCATCTAAATCTTTTACATACAAATACGCATCGTCTATTATTCCACCGTTAAATTCAATTAGAAATCTCTCATAGTCGTCAGGTAATTGTATTTTAAGTTTTTTCTGTAATTGTTTTACTTTTTCTAAATCACCATTTTGATAAGCTTTAATTTTCATATTTTTATTTTTTTCCGAATGCAACTTTATTCTTTTTATTTACAGAAACACCACCATTATGAGTGAATCTGTCATGTATTTTTTTATCAACCTCCTGCATAGTTTTACCATCTTGATGATGATGCCATGTTGTTTCATCATTTGGTAATTTAGGAGGGTTTAATTTAGATTTATTTGCAGCATCTGTGTAATCGGAAGTATAATTTCCCTTTTGCTGATCAATATCAACACTTTGTCTAACATGCGGTTCTTTGAAAACAGGATGTCCGTTTACATAATCTACGACATTCCCTTCCCAATCTGTATATCTCCAAGTTCCATCTGGCAGCTCTTCAACTGTACCACCTTTAGCTATCCATTTTTTAGGAGTTGGTGAATTTTTAGGCTTATTTTTTAAATTATACCCATTATGTACTAAGATTCCATCCTCAGTCACATAATAATTCTCATTGCCTTCAATATCAAAATTATAAACTTTTTCGTAATGAGGCAAGGTTTCAATGCTCATTAACAATAAATAATACTATAATTAATAGTAAAAAAAAAAGAGGTTTCATCATTATGACAAAACCTCTTTTACTTAAAAAAAATATTAATAGTTTTTTAAAAATTTTTTAACTTTCAGAATGTTTTCAGAAATTTCACTTTCTAAATTGTCATTTTCAGATTTCACTAATTCCTTGAAAGATTTAATAAAAAATAGTTCTTTTAAGTATGGTATAATGGATGCTACAATTAAATTTTCATCATTCTTATTTTCTGCTTCTTCAACTTTATTTTTATTTAACAACTGTCCCAAAAGCCTTCTTTGAAAAGCTTTATTTTTAATTTTATTTATGGATTCATCATTGCCATAGTCTAATGTATCTAAAATTTTTTGTTTTAATTCTTCATTTTTAAAATTATCAATAAATAACTTTAAGACAATTATGCCTTCAACCCATGTCCATTTATTGTAATCTCCATCAAATTCAAGTTGTGATAAAATAGCAAAAATTTCATTCATCGAATTTAAATCCTCTAAGAAATAATAGCTGTAAGCCGCCATCATCAGATTTTTTAATGTTTCTGGGTCATTTAAATCTGTTTTTTCAAAATGTTGAAATATGTAAATAAAAGGTTTTTTATTTTCAAATGTTTGTCTAATCTTTTCAAAAATATTTTCCATATTAATCTGTAATTATTATTTTAACTATTGTTCCATCGGGATATTTTCTTAAGCCATTTCCAATAGCACTTCCTGCGCCTCTGTTGTCAGAGGGATTTATGTATCTTACGCTTGCACCATTACCTCCCTCAGTAAACATAGCCATTGGCCATTCATCTCTATCAAACCCTGGTTTTGTTGGAATTCCATCTAATGATGCGGCTCTGTTTGCATCAGCCATTGTTCTGTCAATCGTTATTAAATCAGGGTGACCATTCTTTATTGCATCCTCTATATGTGCTGCAGTTTCAGGATAATCGGACTTACTTATACTAATTTCTAAATCGTGAGTTAACTCATCAACTTCTCTTACGGTAGCTTTGGTTTATACCCATTATGTACCAAGATTCCATCCTCAGCCACATAATAATTCTCATTGCCTTCAATATCAAAATTATAAACTTTTGATAAGGAGAAAATGCTTTAAAAAAGACTGTCTCAAAAGTAAGACAGTCTCATCATATTTTTATTTCTGTAATCCTGATATAACATACGTGGTCTATATTAATGATTATTTATCCATTTAACAATGCATCCCACTCTTCAAAAGACAAGGGTGGTAATCCTTGTTTTTCTCTTTGCTCATTTTTAATTTTTACTGATATTGATGTAATTTTTACTTTACTGTTCTTTTTTGCTATCTCAATTTCCTGTTGAGTAGGTAGCTCGGGCAAAATCAATTCATTGATGTATTCATCTATGCTAGCAGCAACTAATACTGGCCAATGATATACTCCTTCAAGTCCCCAATCATCTTTCTTATGAAACCAATAATAGACTTCTTCTGTATTCTTATTTAAACATAACAAATCTCCACCATCTACACTTCCAATCGGAAAAAGTTCATCAGGCATTCTATTTATATAGGTATCATAATTTTCTGATAAACTTTGATACTGGTCTTCGGAAATTCCAAAAAAATAGTTTAAATTAAATTGAACATTATTTTTTTTATAGAATGTTTTCATAGGTTTACAAACATTGTACTCCAATATAAGTCGCCTGAAACTGACGGGAAGTTTAAATTGATATTTTAATTCAAAATCCTTAACTTTTTCAACAACGACATCTTTGTCTAATTTTACTAATGTGATTATTTTGGTCATATTATTCATTTTAAGGTAAAGTTCAGGGCTTATACCCATTATGCACCAAGATCCCACCTTCAATCTCATAATAATTCTCATTGCCTTCAATATCAAAATTATAAGCTTTGATAATAAGAAAAACGCTTCAAAAAGAGTTGAAAGTCTTTAATATCAACTCTTAAAATTTCTATAAATTCTTATTCATTGTAAAAAGAATTTAAAAAATCAGTAAATGATTCAGAAACCAAAATATAGTTTTTATCTTGCAAGAATTCGGCCTCTATAATATGGACAGCACTATCCTCTGATATCAAAAAAACATTGCCTCCATTATCATAAGCAAATGGGATTTTTTTTTCGAAAATAATTCCACTTTTTTTATAATCTGCAATAATTTGTTCGATAGGCAAAGAACCATACTTTATTGAATTAAAACCATTTATCGTAAAGATATTTTTTACTCCTTTTACGTACTCATAAGGTGGATAGCCTCCGTTATAGCTTAGATAATGTTGTACAAAATCTTTAGGAAGATTAATCTCATTTGCTTTTTCAAATTCAGAAATCTCCAATTCAGTTAGCTGCTTTTCTGTCTGTTCAAATTCCATAATAATTAAATTTACCAAGTTTTAAAAGTGTATGAATTGCCTGTTGCAGTTTTATATTGGCTACAACCACCAAGATGTGAAATTCCATTATGTGCTTGTTGTTTCACCAGTTGCATTGTACCTGTATTTGTAATCGGATCATAATCGTCTAAATGATGCCAAACGTATCCTTTTGGTGTACTTTTTTGCCCTAAAGCTGCCAAACTAGCAGCTTCGAAGTCTGTTTTATAATCTCCAGAATATTGTATTGGTATTGTATTTCTTTGGCCAGGTTTTACAGGATAAAGTGCGTCACTATTTGCATAGTTCAATCCGCCATTAGGTGTTGCTTCAACCCCATTAAAACCTCTGTCTTTTATTTTTTGGAGTTCCTCTGCACTAGCATACCCATTATGCGCCAAAATCCCATCCTCAGTCACATAATAATTCTCATTGCCTTCAATATCAAAATTATAAACTTTTTCGTAATGAGGCAAGGTTTCAATGCTGATAATGGTGGTGTAATGTCCGCCTTTTAGATGCAATAAGTCTCCTGGTTGTAAATCTCTGGCTTCAATCCACTCATCATTACAGTAGAAACGGTGTTCAGGAGTTACCCGTACAAATTCTCCTGTTGGCAATTCTATCGCAAGCATCTGTAAAGTAAACCGTTCATGCTTTTGAAGAATAGGCTTGTATTCCTGCTGCTTTGTTTCTTCATTAAAGGTGAGGACAAAGTCTCCTTCAAACAGGTCTTCAATATTGGCCAGTCCGTTTTGGGTATGCACTTTCGTTCCTGCGGGGAAACATACCAATGTTGCTCCTTTAGCCGCAAAAATACCCAATATCAGGCTTACACCGCTTTCCTGCAATTTTTCCAGGGCACTTTTGTCACTGCTCCAGATACTGTACTGATCATAATAAGCTCCGCCAATACCCGCACCTCGCATCAGTTTACAGAAGAATGGTGCATTTTTAAACCCTTTGAAGGTAAACTGTTCTATCAGTTCCTTTCTTGCCGTATTCATGAACTGCTGTCCAAAACTTCTTGAAAATGTGCTGATACCCTGTCTCAAAGTTGCTGCTCCCATCGCTGCAGATCCGGCGCCTGTTACCATGGCAGTTCCTCCACGTCCTGCGAGAAACCCAAAAGCAAAATTGGCCACATGCCCAAGATTTGTGAGTGCTGCACTTCCCCAGGCTTCCCATGCGGTTTCTTTCGGGGTAATGGTTCCACCTTCGGCGGGACATACCATGATGGAGGAGAGTGTAAGGGCTTTATGATCTTCTATTGAAAATTTCTGTGCTGTATTGGTCCACTTTCTGGTAGCTGCTGCAGCCTTGCATTTCAGAGCTCCTATAGCAATGGCAGCTAAAATAGCGGCAGCAATAATGGCAGCAACAAGCCATCCGGGTCCGGGAATCATTGCACAGATTCCAACAGCAATTCCCGCAACCGCTCCTGCAATAAATGCAGTTTTCCCCAGGCAGATAAAATTATTGCCTTTTAATGTATCCAGTTCAGTGGCAGCTTTATCCCCGCTGAAGGTTACAAAATTTTGGCTTGTAACTTTCATCTTTTTGGGAGCTACGCCTTTGTCACAAACAACGTAGTGTTTTTCGGTAAGATATTGTTCATCAGCCATACCATCATAATTCTAGGTGTGTATCCATATAACAGTGATAATAGAAAAATTCGCCAAGCTGCTCTGTAATTGTGAAATCAGACTTCAGCAATATTCTGTCATCATATAAGTATTTTCCCTTTATTTTATAATCGGGGTGCATGTAGTTATCCTTTGCAAACTCCCGTAACCTCCGGATCATTTTATCATCCCTGATCATCTGGCCTTCCACATTCCATTCGCTTAATTTCTGTTCTGTAAGTTTTTCGGAAACAGAAAGACTTACAGGAATCACAACACCGGCGCCGAATCTGTCCATATCTTCTCTCTTCAGGTAACTCTTGGAACCTTCGTTCAGAGGTTCTTTACCGAAAATGTAGAAGAACTGGTACAGAAAATGAATGAATTTGATGCTTTTAATTTCCATTTCTTCATTGGTAAGCTCATATTCTTTCGCTCTGATAATTTCGTAAGCTTCAATGGGATGTGAATTGGTTAACCAATCTTTTACTTCTTTCCACTTGTCGCGAATAGCATCTTTATTATATATTTTAGCAATCTCTCCTTTTTTGTTGACCCCCACTTCAAGCGTGCTGTATATTCCACATACTTTATTGGTCATTTCGGTGATCTGTACAATTAACGGATCCTCATACATTTCTAAATTGTATTCAGTCTCCGTAATTTCAAAAATGTGATAATCCTCATCAGGATCTTTTCCTTTATAAGTAACTGATGTTTTAATATTGATCTTGTAATTACTGTCAAGGCTATGTACTTTGGTTTTGCCTATAATATCTGTATTGTATTGATATTCTTTGCCTATATCCATCTGATTACTTATTAATATTTACTTTACTGCCATTAATCTGAACTTCTGAACTTCCGGAAATATTTATTTTTTTGCTGCCTATTGTAGTTTCATCTTTAGAAGAAAGGTTAATGCTTTTTGTAGCATCTGCAATAATTTCTTTCCCATTGATCGTTATTTTTCCTTCTTTGTCAATGATAATAGTGCTGGCACCAACTACGATTTTGAATTCTGTACTGGCAGTAAGTGATACTTTTCCTGACTTATCCATCTGAAGAATTGAATTATCCCCCACATTAATCATATTGGTATTTCCTGCCTTAACTGTATTATTATTTCCTACAGTCACCGTTTTATCATTATTAGCATTTGTCGTTGCATTCCCCGCACCGTCAAACTTCATATTGGCTCCTCCCTGATCGGTCAGAAACACAGATCCTGCACCGTCATCCAGTTCCAGTTTATTACCGCTTCGGCTGCTCAGGCTTTTAACATTGTTGTTTTGTCCGCCTCCTCCGCCAACACCTCCATGAAACATACCTCCCATTACAAAGGGACGGTCCGGATGCTGGTGTACAAAATTGACAACCACCTGATCTCCAACTTCAGGAATAGCCATAAAGCCGCGGTTTTTACTTACTTTATCGCTTCCGCCTGCATCAGGAGTCATAACGCGGATAAATTCAGTGGTATCCTGACCGTTTTGCCAGTCGAACTGAACCTGAATCCTGCCCTGGTTAAGAGGATCAGTATTTGAAATAACTTTAGCGAACTGAGGATCTGCTTTAGGCATCTCAAATTCGGGACGTGGCATAAAGCCGGTATCCGCTGCTATTGCTTCAAAATTTCCGGTATAATGGCCTCTTGCGTCTACTTCGTGACTGATCTCTGTGATCATCAGCTTGGTAAAATAGGCGGTCTGGTTGGTTTCAGCTTTCCGCATTTCTACATCTGCAGTACATCCCGGATATAAAAACGGGACGGAAGTGCTTCCGGAAGTGATGAATACATCAACAGCTTTACTTCCTGCGGTACCTTTCTGTGAAGCATCAATATCCATAAATGTAGATGCTTTGATTGGAGCTACCCTTAATGAAGGTGTTGTAAAGGTTGCCTTGGATATTTCATAAGCACGTTTCGCAATGTCTGACTGATGGTTTATTTTTGAGCTCCCCGTTGTGAGTTTTTCATTTTTGCTGCTGTTATAGCCGTAAAAAACAGGGTTTACATGCTGGGCTCTCATTTTGATCTTAATATCATGCACGCTGCTTCCATAAACCAGTTGTACCGGTTTTTCCGCTGGAGGCAGTTTTCCAAAATGAAGAACCTCGCCATCATAATAAAACTGTTCCCCATAAGCTTCGGCCATTCTTGCGAGATAGTTGTAATGGGTTTCGTCATATTGTGAGCTGTAGGAAACATTTCCATGCTGAGAATCTACCCTGAAATCAAATTTATTGGAACCAAGTCCTTCTTTAATGACCCAGTCTGCGATGCTGTTCAGGCTGATCTCCTGTGTACCGCCAAAACTCTGAATGTGTGGTGCCGCATCAAGAAGTACAGTCGGGCTGTTCCCGGTAAGTACAATATTTCCCAGACTGCCTTTTTCCTGGCTGAATCCTACTTCTGTAATTACTCCTACAAAATTCCGTTCGGGACTTTCTTCTACGTCTTTATATTTAAATACTACTGTAATTCTCTTGCCAAGAAAGTTCTGTGCCTGTTCCAGATTATGATTTTCTGCGCCTCCCAAAGCATCATGAGCGAGCATAAGATTGAACTCGTGATGCTTAACAGCACTTTGAGTAAGTTTAAAATGTTTGAAATGCTTGATTATTTTACCCTCGACAATGATTTCCAGTTTGACCACACGATTGATCCCTAAAAGCTCACTTTTTGGAATGGATCCGGCATTGTATATTTTGGAAGTGGGCTGCTCGTTCCAAATTTTATTTTCCGAAACCAGAGCTGTATTAGGCTGTGCAGCTTTGTTCATGAAATTATCGGTATAGGAAAGGGCTTGCCCGGTTGTCTGTACTGTTTTTTTTATTTTTTCAGCTTTCTTTTCAGTTTCCTTACCTAAGCCTGGATCTGCGGGTTTTATACTGTCCAGATCTTTTTTAGATTTTGAAATCTGGTTTTTTGATGATTTGCTGTCCTGGAACATAACATATTTTTTCTGGTTAGTGTATGTAACGGCAGTCTGGGCATACCGACTGCATTATGGCTGTTCTTATTACTCACTGCAGATCAAAATACTGTCTGGTTTATGTCAACAGAATAGTATCTTTTGTGAGGAGTTATCGTTCTGTTTTCACATGATATGGGAAAATAGATCCCTGTATATTTTTAAGTTTAAATATAATTAACATTTATTTTTAATGAATTTAATATTCTGAATTACAGTTTTGTAATGCTGTTATTAAAATCACATCCACGTGAAACAAATATAAGAAGCAAAGACTTAAATAGGAAAAAAAAGAAAGGCTATTTTTCTTTTTGTCGTAGTTTTACTACTAACAGTTGTTAGGTTCAAAATGAGACAAAAAAACCGATGTATTTACACGTTGGTTTGTATGGAGACAAATCTTGGTTAAGGACTAATGATAGGCTTAATTTTAATTGGGCTTCAATCGCATGTTAATATATGAAAAAGCAATTGCGGACAATATAAATTGATTTAATTTTGCCGATGTTCTGCTTAGAAAGGAAAAGATGATTTAGAGCATTACATATACTTAAAAATTTATGAAGAAAATAGGAATTATAGGCTGTGGCTGGCTGGGATCAAGGATTGCCGATTCAATGTCCGGCCAGTATAAAATATATGCTACCACCACTACAGAAAACAAAGTTGATGAGTTGTCTTCTAAAGGATTTAATACTTTTGTCGCCAGCTTCCCGGATTTTCAGCTGGAGGAAAAGATTACCCCGTGGACGGAAATTAAAGATATAGATATTCTCATCATTACCATTCCGCTTTCCGGTAAAAGCTGTTGTGCAAGCTCATTATATAACAGGATTCAGCATTTATTTTCATTTATCGGTGATTTTAAAGGGCAGATGTTCGTGATGAGCTCTACCGGTGTATATCCGGATATTCCGGGAGAATATGCAGAAGAAAACCTTTCTACGAATAACGTTCCTGGTGAGAGAATGATGAAAAACAGATATCCGCAGGTTAATATTTTAAGGTTATCCGGACTCATGGGAGATAACAGACTTCTTAAAAACTATGCTGTTTCAAACCCTGAAGCTCCTGTAAATCACATTCATTATGAAGATATCTGTAGTGTGATTGAAAAAATGATCGAAATAGGATCAGAAGGAAAACTGTACAATGTGACGGCGCCAGAACATCCGTCGAAAGCCCAGGTGATCAATGCTCAGAAAAATCTGCCATCTGCTGAAGAAATAATAGGCGAGGGGAAAATAATTTTATCTTCAAAGCTGATTTCAGAACTGGATTTTAGATTTAAATATCCGGATCCGAGAGCGTTTCACTTAAATACTTCTTTACTCTAAGAAAACTTAGATGAAATAAAAAATCTGCTTGATTTGTTCAATCTGCGAGAAAAAACCGCTTGCAGATTGAGCAAATTAAGCAGACCCTGCTATAATTTAAGCTAAACCTTATAGATTTTTAAAACCTATAAGGTTTGATTTTAAAGATAAAAACGTGAGTTATTTTACTTGATAATTCTTTCCAGTACCCAATCAATAAGGTTCTTCTCAGATGCATGGTGGTCTGCAGAGAATTCTCCACGTCTTCTGTTGGCTATTACATTGTTTACTGTAATTGCTTTGTGACCCAATAGTTTTGAAAGAGCATAAATTGCTGAGGTTTCCATTTCAAAGTTAGTCACTCCAAGGTCATTTAGTGTTTCCAGGAACCTATCATCAACCGCCTTTAAACGCAGCTGTCTTCCCTGAGGAGCGTAGAATCCCGGGAAAGTAGCCGTATTTCCGTGGTATTTGGCATCTTTATAATAGTCTCCCATTTCCTCTGCCCAGTCTGAGAAATAAAGCATAGGCTTGATCTTCTCGTACGGAAATTTCTCCATGAAGCTTTTGGAGAACTCATTCTCGAAACTATAGTCCTGATAAAAATGCATCAGTCCGTCCAGACCTACAACATTCTGGGTTACGAGCATATTATCAACCTGTACGTCAGGATTTACACTTCCACAGGTTCCCATACGGAAAAGTTCAAGGGCTTTATGTTCAGTTTTAAACTCCTTGTTTTTAAGGTCAATATTTACCAGGGCATCAAGCTCGTTCATCACGATATCAATATTCTCCGTTCCGATACCTGTAGACATTACGGTAATTCTTTCTCCGCGAAGCGTTCCGGTATGGGTGTAGAACTCCCTTTTATTTTTTTTGACCTCTACTTTGTCAAAATATTTTGAAACTTTTGCCACTCTGTCCGGATCTCCCACAAGGATGATCTTATCAGCAATATCTTCAGGTAAAAGATTTAAGTGGTATACACTTCCGTCATCATTCAGCACCAGCTCTGAGGCAGCAAGTTTATTTAGCATAATTTATATTTTTTGTTTTTTAATTAATGAAAATGGCTTCTTTATAAGGCGATCCGGCAAGATCATAGATCGTATCATATTCTTCTACGATTCTTTTCTGTCCCTGGAAAATCTCATAGACCGTAATAATGGTTTTTTCAAAGTTTTTCGGATCCTTCCTTTGTGTTGTAATTTCGTAGAGCTTATCTCCTTTTTTTAAAACAGAGACCATTTCCTCCTTTGTTGAGTTGTTCGAGTCCATCATTCCCGGGAAATCCATAACAATATCCTTCAGGTCGGTATAGTTCTTATAAGGTTTCGTTACTCCATTTGAATATACATAAACATTGGGAACCTGCTTGCCTTCTTCCAGACGTACCAGGTAATAATCGTTGCCTTTTTTCTCTGCATAAACGGCCATTTCTTTCTTTTTCTGCGAAAATGCACAAATCGAGAGGAAACTCGCCGCAAAAGCGAATAATACTTTTGTTTTCATAATAATATTTTGTTTTTAATTTGCTGAAAAATGATGTTATAAATCCTCTCCCAATATCTTTCGTCATCTTTTTTAAACAGGCCTATAGAAATCAGCCGTTCTTAAGTATAATGAATTTGATTTCGGGGTTTAAAATTAATAAAAATATTTTACCTAAAATATAAACATTTTTTAATCTCCTATTAATCTTAAGATAACATCGGAACGGTACTTTTGCCGCTAAAAATTCATGAGATTATATCCGCTGTTAGCTGTGATTGTTTTGATAGGTTTGGCTGTCATGTCCTTTAACCCGGTTGATAAAGGGGAAAAAAGCGAGAATACCTTTGTCAATAAAGGCTTGTCAGATTTTAAAAGCAGACTTGATCGGCTGAAATCGGATGTCTATAAATTTTCCGAGGATCAGATTTCTCTTGAAGAGCTTAGAAATTCTTTAAGGGGAACAAGAAATTCATTTAAAGAAATCGAATTTTATATCGCCTATCACTATCCGGAATTTACAAAAACACATCTTAATGCTGCTCCGCTGTTTCATATTGAAGCTGCCGGAACTTCTGCTTTTACGCTGCCACCGGAAGGACTCCAGGTATTGGATGAGCTGATATTTTCCGATGAAGCCGGGGACGAAAAAGAAAAGATAAAAACGATTACAGATTTTTTGTACAATTCCTATTCAAGTTTTTATCTGAGTACGGTAAAGAACGGTTTAAGCCGGGGAAACAACAAAACGCTGCCATTAAGGATAGAGCTGATAAGAATTTACACCCTTGGAGTTACAGGCTTTGATACACCAGGTTCCCTGAATATTTCCGAAGAAGCCAGCCATGCCCTTGCCGGAATAAAAGAATACATCAATGATGATGTGTATTTTAAAAACTATAATATTCAGAAAGCCAATCATATTCTTACCGAGGGAATAGGTTATCTTTCGGTAAACAGGGATTTTGAAACATTTGACAGAATTGAATTTTATAAAAAATATATTCAGCCTCTGTATGAAGAGCTTGGGAAATGGGATGGAAGAGCGGATGATCTTAAAGAATTTTCCGGCTGGAACGTAAAGAGTAAAAATCTTTTCAGCAGTGATTTTCTGGATCCGTATTTCTACACTTTGCTTCAGCCTTCTGAAGATAATAAAGAGCTTCGCAGTTTAGGGAAATCTATTTTCTATGATCAGAATTTGAGTCAAAACGGTAAAATGAGCTGTGCGGCCTGCCATCTTCAGGAAAATGCTTTTACAGATCTTAAAGTAAAATCCCAGAGCAATGTGGAAGGAAAAACAGTTTTAAGAAATTCTCCCTCTCTATACAATGCTGTTTTTGCTAAAAGGTTTTTCTATGACCTGCGGGCATTCTACCTTGAGCAGCAGGCGGAACACGTAATCTATAATGATGATGAGTTTAATACCAGCTATGAAGACATCATCAAAAAACTGAAAACAAAGCCTGAGTACAAAAAAGCCTTCCGCAATGCTTTTAAAGACGGTAAAATAAGTAAAGAAAATTTTTCCAAAGCTTTAAGCTCTTATGTGGCATCCCTGTATTCTTTTGACAGTGATTTTGACCGTTTTATGAGGAACGAAAAAGAAGTTTCCGAAGATGTCAAAAAAGGATACAATCTGTTTATGGGAAAAGCGAGCTGTGCAACCTGCCACTTTGCGCCTCATTTTTCAGGTCTTGTGCCGCCGTTTTTTAATGAAAATGAGTCAGAAGTTTTAGGAGTAACGACAAAGCCTGTCAATCAACTTCCTATTGAATTGGATTCGGATATGGGGAGAGGAAACAGCCCTGTGAAAAAAGAAAAATCATGGATCTACGATTACTCTTTCAAAACCGTTACCGTAAGAAATATTGCCCTTACCAAACCTTATTTTCATAACGGAGCTTTTAATTCTCTGGAAGAAGTCATGGATTTCTATAATGAAGGTGGAGGAGAAGGCCTCGGCTTAAAGATGAAAAACCAAACACTGCCACCGGATAAACTGGAACTTACCCAAACGGAGATCAAACAGGTTATTGCTTTCCTGAATTCATTAACGGATATCAGTAAGGTGAAATAGTTCGGGCTACGAGATGCGAGGTTACGATTGTCAGGGATGAGGTGTAATTTAAGATTCAAAGTTTAAGGTTTTTAAAAAGGGACATAATACTGTAAATGATTATTAATAGCTTATGATTCATAATTCATTACTTATTAATGTAACTCCTGGATAATCCTGTAACCCAAAACCGGCATCCCGGAGCTCTATCATTTAACAATTATTTAATTCCCTTAACACTGGGTTATAAATTAATTAATATTCTTCGCTCTATATTTAAACTCCTATTAACAGAGGTGCCGCGCCAAAAAAATAGCTTTGCAGAGTCTAATAAATCAATTAAAAAATGAAGAGAAAATTACTTACAATTGCTGCGCTTGCAATGGTCGCTGGCTTTAGTGTACAGGCACAAACTTTTTTATTCAATAAAAACTCGTCCTGGAGCTATAAAGATAACAATCAGGCCCTGGCAGATTCATGGAAAGACCAGACCTTCAATATCTCAACGTGGGCAGCAGGGAACGGACCTCTTGGTTATGGAGATCCTGTGACAACTACCCTCAGCTCAGGTCTTACAGCTGCTTATTTTGCTAAAGATTTCACAGCAGACCTGTCAACCCTTTCAGACAATGTGGAACTAGGGGTAATGAGAGACGACGGAATCGTAGTTTATCTTAACGGAGTAGAGGTGGTGAGAGACAATATGCCGGCAGGCGCTATTACTTTCAGCACTCCATCAAGTACCACAATAGATGGTTCAGCAGAGGGTGTTTATAATATATTTTCTATTCCTAAATCTAATTTTGTAAACGGAACCAACAGGATTTCGGTTGAGCTTCACAACAGAACCGGAGCCAGCTCAGATCTTAGAATTGATGCTTATTTAAAGACAATAGCTACCGTTACACCCACTCCCGGATGCACAGGAACACATATCAGCTGTTTTACATCAATTGTTCCTACTGTACAAACCAATAAACTGATCATCCCGGCTGAACATAAATATCAGCTTATCTTGAAAGAATCCGATAATTATACGGAAGGAGGCGGAATGGTAGGAGGTCTGAATGACTTTACGGCTTACGTTGCCAAAGCAGGAAGCAGCACAAACGGCTACCTTTCCGTAAACCATGAAACAAATCCTGGTGGTGTTACCATAGCTGAGGTTAATTACAATGCTTCTACCAAACTTTGGCAGCTGACAAGATCCAGAGCGGTAAGCTTCTCAGATCCGAGCCTGGTTCAGACGATCAGAAACTGTTCAGGAGGGATTACTCCTTGGGGAACTGTTGTTACAGCAGAAGAATCTGTTACTTCCAATGATGTGAACAATGACGGCTATAAAGATTACGGATGGTTAGTGGAAATTGATCCGGCCACAGCGCAGGTCATTTCCAAAAATGCAGACGGATCCAAAGGGAAACTTTGGCAGATGGGAATTATGAGCCACGAAAATGTAGTGGTAAATAATGCAGGAACCACAGCTTATTACGGAGAAGACGGTGGAACCCACATGGTGTACAAATATGTAATGGATACCCCTAATAATCTTGCTTCAGGAAACCTGTATGTATTAAAGCTTGATCAGGGACTCAATACTTCCGGAGATCCTGTAGGAACTACAGCAACATGGGTTCAGGTTCCAAATAAAATAAAAGCGGATCAGAATAATACAACAGCACTTGCCCAGTCCTTAGGAGGAACAAGATTTAATGGAGTGGAAGATGTGGAAATCAGTCCTCTAGATGGAAAGATTTATTTTACGGCAAAAGGATTGGATAAAATATACCGTCTTCAGGATAACGGAACTACTGCTTCTCAGGTGGAAACTTTTGTAGGAGGTGCTTCTACCACCTATTCTTTCAATACTCCTCAGGGAATGAAATCTGAGGCATGGGGTGATGGAAACGACAATCTTACTTTTGACGAGCTTGGAAATCTTTGGGTGCTTCAGGATGGTGGGAAAAACTACATTTGGGTAATCGCTCCGGATCATACAGCAGCTAATCCTAAAGTGAGACTTTTCGCTTCAATGCCTGCAGGGTCAGAACCTACAGGACTAACATTTACACCTGATCATAAATTCGGTTTCTTCTCGATTCAGCATCCGGATTCTACAATTTCTACGGATGTAGATGCTACAGGAAACACAATTGATTACAGAGGAAAATCAGCTACCATCGTTATTGCCTTAAAACAGAATTTAGGAACAGGTGGTGCGTTGGGAACTGTTGAAAATCAGAATGCAGAAAATGCAGTTGAGGTAGCTCCGAATCCTACTTCAGGAACCGTTAAGATCAATTCACCAAAAGGTCTGAAAGATATTTCAGTAACAGCATACAGCATGGATGGAAAAATTGTTTACACGAATAAATTCAGTGGACTCAGCAGATCATTGGATCTTGACTTTACGCATCAGCTTGAAGGATCCCGCATTCTGGTTCTGAATATCGAAGCAGAAGGAGGTTTCCAGAAAACTGTGAAGCTAGTAAAAAAGTAAATTATTAATACTCATTTCGGGCGGCGGCTTTGCCGCCGCCTGAAATTTATCCCTATGAAAAAGCTTGTTCTATTGATTTCTGTTTTCTCTCTCTGTCTTGCAAAGGCACAGATAGATCCTGTGAAATATCCTACATTTACCAGTATTGATGAAGCTCTGATCAGTAATAAAACTGTTTATAGCATGAGTTTCAGAGAAAAGGGACTTTTTAATCTGCCACCACAGATTTCGAAACTGAACTCCTTGTTCTTTCTGAATATCATGGGAAATAAGCTTGAAAAAATGGATCAGGAGATCTTTGCATTAACAGAATTGGAGATTTTAAATGTGAATGAAAACAGCATCAAGTACATTCCTGACGAAATTGGAAACCTGAAAAAGCTGAATACATTCTCTATGAATCTCAATGGCTTGACAAGTATCAATCCCAATATTGCAAAACTTCAGAATTTAAAAGCAGTACATTTTGATGCCAATAACCTGAATATTTTTCCCGAAGCCCTGATGGAAATCCCGGCTTTGGAAGAAATTAATCTTCAGGGAAACCAGATCAGCAGTATTGCAGACCGTTTATACAGAATTAAAAATCTGAAATTTCTGAACTTATCTGAAAATCAGATTAATGATTTGGGGAATCTTTCTTTTCCTAAACATTTAAAATATCTGGAACTACAGCAGAATGCTATTGTAAAGCTGCCGGAAAACCTGTTTAAAGCTCAAAATCTCGAATTTTTGAACGCAAGCAGCAATCATATCACAGAAATATCTCCTAAAATAAAAGGACTGAAAAATATCGTCAGTATGAATCTGGCCAATAATAATCTGAAAGATATTCCCGAAGAGATAAGGAAGCTGAAAAACCTGAAAACCCTTATCCTGACCGGAAATCCTATAGAAAAAATAAAGATTGAACGATTGAAAAGCCTGATGCCGGAAACCCAGATCTATTTCTAGATCTATCCGCCGACTCTTTTGGTTTTATATCCCATTTCTTTAAGGATATTCATTATTTTGTCACGGTTATCGCCCTGAATAATGATCGTTCCGTCTTTCTCTGAACCGCCTATTCCTAAGGTGGTTTTTATTTTTTTTGAGATTTTCTTCAAATCTTCCTCACTGCCTTCCCAGCCTTCAACAATCGTTACAGGCTTACCGTTTCTGCCTTTTTTCTCAAATTTGCACACCAAAGGTTCCTGCTGCTTAAATTCTTCTTTAGGCATTTCAAAATCCTGTTCCTCATGTTCAGGAAAAAGGTTCTTTAGCTGATCTCGTAAATCCATAAGACAAAATTAAATAATAATTTAGAAAAGTGTGTCAGATCATTAGATAATTTAACGTGAAAAAGACAGGAAAACCTAAGAAAGCGGGGAGTGATTGACTGCAGAAAAAGAAAACAGTTGACTGAGGTACTCGAAGTAACCGTTAGTGTTGGCTTCGGGTGCCTCAGCCAACGTTGGGGCATAACTTAAATCTTTGTTATCACCGAAAGCTTCGGAAGATCAAAAAGAATATTCACCCATTGTTTTTACCTGAATGTTTTTAAAATAAATCCTTCAAATTCTTTCATTCATCGGAAATTAGGTAAATTTGTGTAACAAAAAGTTATACGAAATGTCAAAAAAAGCAATATTAGCAATCCTTGACGGATGGGGACTGGGAACAAATCCTGAGGTTTCAGCCTTAGATAAAGCAAACACTCCATTTATAGACAGCTGTTATCAAAAATTTCCACATACAACACTTGAAGCCAGTGGGTTGGCTGTAGGACTTCCAGCAGGACAGATGGGGAATTCTGAAGTGGGACACATGAATTTAGGAGCCGGAAGAGTAGTTTATCAAAATCTTGTAAAACTGAATATGGCTGTTGAAAATGGAACATTGGGACAGCAGCAGATCATTCAGGATGCTTTCGAATACGCTAAAAGAGAAAATAAAAAACTGCATTTCATAGGACTGGTTTCCAATGGAGGTGTACACTCCCATATCAATCACTTAAAAGGTTTGCTGACTGCCGCGCATGAATTCGGACTGCATGAAAATGTCTTTGTTCATGCCTTTACAGACGGAAGGGACTGCGATCCACATTCAGGACTTGGATTTATAGAAGAGCTTCAGGATCATATGGCAGCTACTGTAGGTAAGCTGGCAACAGTGATCGGAAGATATTATGCGATGGACCGTGATAAAAGGTGGGAACGTGTAAAACTGGCATATGATGCTATGGTAGAAGGAGTAGGACTGCAGACGACAGATGCTTTGGCTGCGATCAGATCTTCTTATGAAAATAATGTAACCGATGAGTTTCTGAAGCCTATTATTCTGATCAACAGCACGGAAACAGGAAATGTTGTTCCTGTAGCTAAAATTATAGATGGTGATGTGGTGATATGCTTCAATTTCCGTACAGACAGAGGACGTGAGATCACCGAAGTTCTTTGCCAGAAAGATTTCCCTGAATATTTTATGCGTAAGCTGAACCTTCATTATATCACTTTAACCAATTATGATAAAACCTATCAAAATGTACAGGTTGTGTTTGATGAAGAAGTACTGAAGGAAACAATGGGTGAAATTCTTGAAAGAAACGGTAAAACACAGATCAGAATTGCCGAAACAGAAAAATATCCTCACGTAACGTTTTTCTTTTCCGGAGGCAGGGAAGAAGAGTTCAACGGAGAAAGAAGACTGCTTTGTCCAAGTCCGAAAGATGTTCCCACCTATGATCTTAAGCCGGAAATGTCTGCTTATGACATCACCAATGCCATTGTGCCCGAATTGGAAAACGGAACGGCTGATTTTGTCTGTCTGAATTTTGCGAATACAGATATGGTAGGCCATACCGGAGTTTTTGAAGCCGCAGTAAAAGCTGCAGAAACAGTAGACAAATGTATTGAGAAAGTGGCAACCACAGCTTATGAGCATGGCTACGCCGTATTTATCCTGGCTGACCACGGAAATTCAGACGTAATGATCAATCCTGATGGTACCCCAAATACACAGCACTCTACGAATCTTGTGCCGTTTATTGTGATGGATAAAGACCATACATGGAATTTAAAACCTGGAAAACTTGGAGATGTAGCTCCGACTATCTTAAAAGTAATGGGAGTAGAGATTCCGGAAATAATGACAGGAGATATCTTAGTTAGTTAAAAATTCAATAATATTGTCCTAAAAATGCCGTTATGGTATAGATGGCGGCATTTTTGTATGATTTATATCAGTCATTGTATGAGTTGCATAGGTTATTATGCGGCAAATAATAAATAAATCATATCTTTGTAAATTAAAATCCATATAGTAAGATGTATCAAAAGCTTGTCAGAAAAGAAGTAATGGGAATTTTGGAAAAGGAAGTAGGTTCTTTTCTGGATAAATTTTTAACGCCAGTTGAAAAAATCTGGCAGCCTTCCGATTATCTTCCGGATCCGTCAAGCGCTGATTTTAAATATGATTTAGAAGAAATCCAGACTTTTGCACGTGAAATGCCTTATGATTTGTTTGTAACCCTTATTGGTGACTGTATCACAGAAGAAGCATTGCCTTCTTATGAATCATGGTTAATGGGAGTAGACGGAATAGATCAGGAGCAGAAAGAAGTGGGCTGGGCCCACTGGATAAGAGCATGGACTGGTGAGGAAAACAGACATGGAGATCTTTTGGGCAAATACCTTTATCTGTGCGGAAGAGTGAATATGAGAGAGCTGGAAGTGACCACTCAATATTTAATTAATGACGGTTTCGATTTAGGAACAAGCATGGATCCATACAGAAACTTCGTTTACACAAGTTTTCAGGAAACGGCTACTAATATCTCTCACAGAAGAGTAGGTACATTGGCAAAACAGTCAGGCAACGGGAAATTGGCTAAAATGTGTGGAGTTATTGCTGCAGATGAAGCCAGACACGCAAAAGCTTACAAACATTTCGTTGCTAAAATTTTAGAAATAGATCCATCAGAAATGATTCTTGCATTTGAAGATATGATGCGTAAAAAGATCGTAATGCCTGCTCACATGATGAGACAGTCCGGTCAGAAAGCCGGAGAGCTTTGGGGACATTTCTCAGATGCAGCACAAAGATGCATGGTATATACAGGTCAGGATTATATCAATATTATGAAAGACTTATTGGATGAATGGAAGATAGAGCATGTAAAAGGACTTACTGAACAAGCTGAAAAAGCTCAGGAATACCTGATGAAACTGCCTGCGAGACTTCAGAAAATTACAGACAGAATTTCAACTCCGGATTTACAGTTTCAGTTTAAGTGGGTAAAAAGCTAACTTTACAAACATTAAATTATAAAACTTAAGAGTGCCAACGTTTTCGGCACTCTTTTTATTTCTTATCTTTGCAAAGCTAAAAAAAGACAAAATGTTAAATAACAAAAAAATTGCTGTTGATTTCGACGGAACTATTGTTGATGATGCATATCCGGCAATTGGTAAAGCAAAAATCTTTGCTTTCGAAACATTAAAAAGACTTCAGGCAGAAGGGTACAGGTTAATTCTCTGGACATACAGACATGGAAAAACTTTGGATGAAGCTGTAGAATTTTGTAGAAATAATGGCGTAGAATTTTATGCAGTAAACTCCAGTTTTGAAGGAGAAGTTTTTGATCCTGAAAATCAGTCAAGAAAACTGGATGCAGACTGGTTCATTGATGACAGGAATTTAGGAGGGTTTCCGGGTTGGGGAGAAATCTACAATATTATCCAGGAGAGAATAGAATTCCGTGTAGAAGGAAAAGAAGTTCTGGCCTATTCAAAACTTAAAAAAGAAAAGAAAAAAGGACTTTTCTGGTAGAAAAAAATAATATAACAATTTAGCAGTGTAACAATGATGCATTGATGAAATTGTTACACTGTTAAATTTATACATTGGTAAATTAATACAATGATTCAATTAAAAACAATAGAGGAGCTCCGCTTGATGAAGGAGAGTGCACACCTGGTTTCAAAAACACTGGGAATGCTTGCAAAAGAAATACAACCGGGAATCAATACTTTACATCTTGATAAGCTGGCCCACGATTTCATTAAAGATCATGGAGCAGAACCTGCTTTTTTAGGATATGGCGGTTTCCCGAATTCTTTATGTATTTCTCCAAACGATCAGGTTGTTCACGGTTTTCCCAATAATGATATTATCAAAGAAGGAGATGTTCTTTCTGTAGACTGTGGAGTTATTCTCAACGGTTTTGTAGGAGATCATGCCTATACATTTGAGATCGGCGAAGTGAAGCCTGAGGTTAAAAAGCTACTGCAGGTAACTAAAGAATCTCTTTACAAAGGGATTGAGCAATGTGTAAGAGGAAAAAGGATTGGGGATATTTCCCATGCGATCCAAGCACATTGTGAAAAGGAAGGATATGGGGTAGTGAAAGAACTTGTAGGACATGGTCTTGGAAGAAAAATGCATGAAGATCCTCAGGTTCCGAATTATGGAAGACAGGGAAGCGGAAAAGTCATTAAAGACGGTCTTGCCATTGCCATCGAGCCGATGGTGAACTTAGGAACGGAAAAGGTGAAATTCCATAATGACGGCTGGACGGTCACTACTTTGGATAACCTGCCTTCTGCCCATTTTGAGCACGATGTAGCGGTGATCAACGGGAAACCGGTGCTGCTTTCCACATTCAAATATGTTTATGAGGCTCTGGGTATCATAAGTGATGAAGAAAAGCCATTCCAATTGGATTTTTAATGAAAAAAGTAACTAAACTTTTACTCAATAAAATACCTCGCCCAATACTTATTAAAATGAGTATCTGGGCGAGGCCGCTTATTTATCAGTTTTTTAAAGGAGAGGAATTCTATGATCCTATCGACGGAAGATCTTACCGGAAATTCCTTCCTTATGGTTATGGAAAACAAAGGGAAAATGCACTTTCTCCCGGAACCCTGAGTTTGGAAAGACACCGCCAGATGTGGCTTTATCTTCAGAATGAGACCGATTTTTTCATTAAAAATGCCAAAGTTCTGCATATTGCTCCTGAACAGGAATTCCTGAGAAAATTCAAGATGATGAAAAATCTGAATTATATTTCTGCAGACCTTTTTTCTCCCATCGTAGATGTGAAAGCAGATATTCTGGATTTACCTTTTCCTGATGAAAGTTTTGATATCGTTTTCTGCAATCATGTCCTGGAGCATATAGAAGACGATGCGAAGGCTATCAGTGAATTGTACAGAGTGATGAAGCCCGGAGGCTGGGGAATTTTCCAGGTTCCCATGAGAAACTCTATGGAAAAGACCTATGAAGATTTTTCAATAAAGGATCCGAAAGAACGTCAGAAACATTTCGGACAGTATGATCACGTCCGCTGGTACGGAATGGATTATTTCGACCGCTTGAGAAAGGCCGGTTTTGAAACAGAACCCAATTTCTATTCCCGGAATTTTTCAGAAGAAGAAATTAAAAAATACGGATTAAGACAAAACGAGATCTTACCTGTAGTTTTCAAAAAATAATTACAATAAACCCGTCCTAATGTTAAAGACGGGTTTATTTAAATATAGATAGAAGTTGTTTTTGATCTTAGTGAGAAACAGATTTCAGTCCTACTACAGAACCAATTAAGGTTACGATAAAAAATACCCTCCAAAAGCTCACAGGATCTTTAAAAAAGAAAATACCCATCAGCGCTGTTCCTACGGCTCCTATCCCTGTCCATACTGCATAAGCTGTCCCAATTGGAAGCGTTTGCGTAGCTTTGATCAGCAGTACCATACTGATTGTCATGGTCACCAGAAAACCGGCATACCAATAGTACATCTCAGATCCGGAAGTTTCTTTAGCTTTACCCAAACAGGATGCAAAGGCAACCTCAAACAATCCGGCGATGATTAAAATAATCCAATTCATTTTTTTAAATTTCTCTCCTGCAAATTTCAGCTTTTAGAAAGAAACAAAATTATACATTTGTTAAAAAGCACTTATTTTATTTCTGCCCGGATTCTGCTCAGACTTACCTGAGTAATACCAAGATAAGACGCGATATGTCCCAATTGAACTCTTTTTAAAAGATCGGGCTTGTTGATCATCAAATCTTTATAACGTTCTAGAGACGTTTTGAACTGTCTTGAAATAATGAGTTCTTCCGTTTTCACAAGCTCCTTTTCTGCAAACTTTCTTCCCCAGTTGGCGATGTGAATGTCTTCATTAAAAAGCTTTTTCAGACTTTCGGTTTTCAGAACGTACAGATCGCAATCTTCCAGAAGCTCAATACTTTCATAACCGGGCCTGTCTTCCACATAACTTTTCATGGAAACTATGGTTTCGCCTTCACTTCCGAACCAGAATGTAATATCGTTCTCTGCAGTAGAAGCATAAGCACGTACAATACCTTTCCTGATAAAATAGATATGCGGAATAATTTTATCTGCTTCCATGAGGCAGAAATATTTGGGATGTGATACTTCTTGAATGTGGTGTTTTAAAGCTTTTTTAGAAGCTTCTGGTAAAACATAAATACGGTCGAGGATTTGGTCTATATCCATAGATGAATTCTGAAAATATAAGTTCTAAGGTATAAAATTCAATGCTAATTTAATGTATTGAGAATATGCTTTATTATTGGGAGCTTCAGGTAAAAAGCACCAAACATTTTTCTCTGTTGAGCTTTCTGGACTTCTACTGTTAATTCTGCAAAAGCTTTTCTGCTTCAGTCATAGATGAATTTTGCCATAAATATATTACTTTTTCAAAGGCTGTACATACTTTTCATAGAAACAAAACCCAATTAAATTTTGTTTTCACTAACTTTGCAGCCCGGTTCAATCTTGAGCCTAAAAAATAATATATGCACAAAGCAGGATTCGTAAATATAGTCGGAAAGCCCAATGCGGGAAAATCTACCTTATTAAACCAATTGATGGGGGAGAAATTGGCTATCGTAACACAAAAGGCACAGACAACACGCCACAGGATTTTTGGAATTTATAATGAAGAGGATTTACAGATCGTATTTTCAGATACTCCCGGAGTTTTAGACGCAAAATATGGTCTTCAGGAAAAAATGATGGATTTTGTAAAGGATTCTTTACAGGATGCCGACGTATTTTTATTCATTGTAGACGTTACAGATAAAGCTGAACCTTCGGAATTTTTAATTGATAAACTTAACAAGATCCCAGTTCCGGTACTACTTTTATTGAATAAAGTAGATCAAACCACACAGGAAGGACTTGAGAAACTGGTAGAAGAATGGCACAACAGGATCCCGAAAGCTGAGATCCTTCCTATCTCTGCCCTTAATGCCTTCAATACAGATATCATTCTGCCGAAACTAAGATCTCTGTTGCCGGAGAACCCTCCTTATTATGACAAGGAGCAATATACCGATAAGCCTGAAAGGTTTTTCGTAAACGAGGCGATCCGTGAAAAAATCCTTTTAAACTATGAAAAAGAAATTCCTTATTCTGTAGAAGTAGTGACCGAACAGTTTAAAGAAAAAGAGGGGATTATTTTCATTGATTCTATTATTTATGTGGAAAGAGATACCCAGAAAGGAATTATCATTGGACATAAAGGGGAGGCTATTAAAAAAGTAGGAACAGAAGCCAGATTGGATCTGGAAAAATTCTTTTCCAAGAAAATTCATTTGAATCTTTTCGTAAAAGTAAAAAAGGACTGGCGTAAAAACGACAGGGATTTGAAAAATTTCGGGTACAGATAAACTAAAATGCCCGCGATTCCGTTCTATTAAAAGATTTTTATTAACTTTAATCTAAATTTTTAGTAAATGAACTATTTTAACTCAAATTCCAGCTCAGTACCTAAAGATATTATTTTATTGGCAGTGAGAGTATTTGTAGGTTTTGCCATGCTTTCTCACGGATTTCCGAAACTTCAGATGCTGCTTGAGGGCGGCAAAATTGAATTTTTCGACTTTATAGGATTAGGCCCTACAGTGACCCTGGTTCTTACGGTTATTGCTGAATTTGTTTGTTCAATACTTCTTATTCTAGGTCTTTTTACAAGGATTTCCTTAGGATTCCTGATTTTTACAATGGTGATTGCAGCTTTTGTAGTTCACGGGGCAGATCCCTTTGAGAAAAAAGAAATGAGCCTGATCTATTTGTCTGTTTATCTTCTTCTCATGGTTTTTGGTGCAGGAAAAGTATCAGTAGACCATATGATAGAAAAAAGAAAAAGAGCTTCGGATTGGTAGCCCGGTTCAGATAAAAGATAAAAGAGCATTCAATTTGAATGCTCTTTTTATTTATTATGGCTGACATGGCAGCGACGACCATACACAGGTCCATATAATTGTACCGTTTTCATCTTCACCTGCTACACATGCTTTGTATCCGGAAGGACATGATGGCGAATTTCCTCCAATAATAGTTTTTAAATCTCTTTTAGATAATTTTTTTAGATTTTTCATAATAAATATTTTAAATTATTTGATATCACTAATATATAATTATTTCGTTATATCACGACTAAGAGGAATAAAATTATCAGTTTTAATTATAAGCAAAAATCACTACATTCGTGGAAAACGAATTTATATGAAGATAAAACTGACCATTTGTCTTCTGGCATTTCTCAATTTCTATGATGCACAGGAGAATATTACTTATCAAAAACCATCTGCTGAAATTCTAAAGCTTGCAGATTATGAAAGACCGCCAAGTGTTCTGATGAACAGCAAAAAAGACTGGGTAGTTTTCACTTACCGTCCGACCTATAAAACATTGGAAGACCTTAATCAGCAGGAAATGAAGCTTGCCGGCTTAAGAATCAATCCGGTTACTAATATTTCAAGCAGTGTTACGTACTCCGATAATCTGAAGATCAGAAAGATCAATGATAAAGGCGAGATTCAGGTAAAAAACCTGCCTGCTAATGCTAAAATCACTTATATTTCATTTTCGCCGGATGAAAAAACACTTGCATTTACCAATACAACCAATAAGGGAGTTGAGCTCTGGACGGTAGATATGGAAACTGCTTCTGCCAAAAAAATTACCGGTGACAACCTGAATGCTAACCTAGGAACTCCTTACACATGGTATAATGATTCAAAAGGGCTTCTGATAAGGACTCTGCCTCAGAACAGACCTGCTCTGATAGATGCCAGCAAAGATCTTCCAACCGGACCCATCGTTTCTACGGCTGATGGTAAAGTTTCGCAAAACAGAACCTATCAGGATCTTCTGAAAAATCCTCAGGATGAAAAAAACTTTGAGGTTCTTACCGCTTCAGAAATTTATAATGTAGACCTGAACGGAAACCTTAAAAAAGTAAAAAACCAAGATATGTATTCCGGTTTAAGCTTTTCTCCGGATGGAAATTATTTGATGGCTACGGTGATCAAAAAACCTTTCTCATATATCGTTCCTTTAAACAGATTTCCGCAGACAGCTACTGTTTATGATATGAAAGGAAATGCAGTAAAAGTGGTAAATGATGTTCCTCTGAATGAAATAATGCCAAAAGGATTTTCATCTGTAAGAACAGGGAAAAGAAGCATGGGCTGGAGAAGTGATGCACCGGCTACTTTAACATTCGCTGAAGCACTGGATGGAGGTGACCAGTCTAAATCCGCGGAATACAGGGATGAGATTTTTACATGGGAAGCACCATTTACTGCTGCTCCAAAATCATTCTTTAAAACAAAACAGAGATATGAAGGCATTAGCTGGACTAATGATCACTATGCCATAGTCTCTGAAGGCTGGTATGATACAAGAAATACCAAATCTTTCCTTGTGGATCTTAATAACGGCGAATCGAAAGTTTTTGATGACAGAAATTACCAGGATGTTTACAGTGATCCTGGAAACTTTAGTACTACAAAAAATCAGTACGGAAGGTATGTTATTGATATGAAAGGAGGAAAAACCTACCTTATAGGAGACGGATTTACCAAAGACGGTCAGCATCCTTTCATCGACGAAATGGATGTAAAGTCACTTAAGAAGAAAAGACTGTATACGTCTAACGTTAAAAACGGCAAGGAAGAGATCATTGATATCCTGAATCCTTCAAAAGGCGAGATTCTGACAACTCAGCAGTCTCCAAGCCTGTATCCGAACTATTTCAAAAAGAATATTAAATCCAATAAAGCAGAACCGGTAACTCAATTTGCGAATCCTTTTGAAAGCATAAAAGACGTTTATAAAGAGGTAATTACCTATAAAAGAAATGACGGTGTTGCTTTAACGGGAACTCTTTACCTGCCTGCCAATTACGACAGAAAAGCTAAAAAAGAAAAGCTTCCTTTGCTGATCTGGGCTTATCCTACAGAATACAAGGATAAGAATACAGCAGGGCAAAATACCCAGAATCCTAATGACTTTACGTTTCCATATTACGGATCTTTCGTGTACTGGACTACAAAAGGCTATGCCGTACTGGATGATGCTGCTTTCCCGATCATCGGAGAAGGAAAAACAGAACCTAATGATACCTTCATTCCGCAGCTGGTAGCCAATGCAGAAGCTGCGATCAATGCTGTTGATCAGTTAGGGTACATCGACAAAAAGAAAGTGGCTGTAGGAGGACATTCTTACGGTGCTTTTATGACGGCCAATCTTTTGACGCATTCTAAGCTTTTTGCATGCGGTATTGCAAGAAGCGGGGCTTATAACAGAACGCTGACTCCATTTGGATTCCAGAGTGAGCAGAGGAATTACTGGGATGTTCCGGAAATCTATAATACGATGTCACCATTCATGAATGCCGACAAAATGAAAACACCACTGCTTTTAGTACATGGTGATGCTGATAACAATCCAGGAACTTTCACTCTGCAGACCGAAAGATATTTCCAGGCTCTTAAAAACCTGGGAGCTCCGGTGAAAATGGTCCTGCTTCCGAAAGAATCTCATGGTTATGTAGCTAAAGAAAACATCTTACACCTTTTATGGGAACAGGATCAGTTCCTTGAGAAGTGTCTGAAGAAATAGAATAATAAATAAAAAAGCCCGTTCTAAACAATGAACGGGCTTTCTTTATAAATACTTCAGTACTTCATCAATACTCTTCAGTTCCATAAAGTTTTTATGTTCCAGATGATGCTCATGCTGCTCATGAGTCCAGGTCACATGATAAGGAATGTGCGCCGCAAAGCCTCCAATCTCCACTACTGGAAGAATGTCCGATTTTATAGAATTCCCAAGCATTAGAAATTGCTCTGGTTTGCAATCCAGGTGTTTCAGCAGCTTCTGATAATCACTTACCTTCTTATCACTCATAATTTCTATATGATGGAAGTATTCCTGCAGCCCTGAATTTTTAAGCTTTCGTTCCTGATCCAGGAGATCACCTTTTGTAGCGACAACCAGTCTGTATTTCCCTTTTAAGGCATCTAGTGTTTCTGTAACTCCATCTAACAATTCTATTGGTTTCTGCAGAAGTTCCTGACCAATCTCAATAGTTCTGTTGATCAACTGCATGGATGCTGTACCTTCTGAAATTCTGATAACGGTTTCTATCATACAGAGCATAAAACCTTTTACACCATAACCGTAGAGATGAAGATTCTTCATTTCAATCTTGAATAATTCCTGAGAAACAGAATGCTGGGGCAGATAATCTTCGAGAAGTGCACAAAATTCTTTTTCTGCTTCCTGGAAATAAGGTTCATTGATCCACAGTGTATCATCTGCATCAAAAGCGATGGTCGTTATATGATTATTCATTTTACTTTTGTATTTTTCTCGTGACAAAATTCAATATAAAAATTCAAACAGAAAAGGACATTTGTCCCGGATAAGATATGTTACGGACCAATCAGCTATTTTTAAATTATCTGGAAGATCTATACGAAAAACAGGATCGCAAAGAAGATATTGTGATAAGATCTTTTTCCAAAGGTGATATAATATTCACGCAAAACGAAGAACCCTCTAAAGTAATGCTGATCAAAGAAGGAATTACCAAATGTTTTTTCGTTGAAGAAAACGACAAAGAATATATTGTTGAATTTCTGGGAAAAGGTGAGATCGTTGGGGAGATAGAGCTGATCAGAAATATTTCCTGCCTCTGCAGTATTGAAGCAATCACTGACGTCACTGTGTATGCTGTAGCTATACCGTATTTCAGAACTTTGATTAAAACTGACCTCTCATTGAATAATCTGCTGCTGGACGTATTTGCCGAACGCATTGTCAATACATCCAAAAGAGCTTCTTATCAGCAGTTGTATGCGGCTGAACATACTTTGTCCCAGCTTCTTGAACTGCAGAAACAGGAAGAAATTGATATTTCAAAAGAGGACATGGCTGCTTACCTGGGAATTACGGTGAGAAGTCTGAACCGGACATTGAAGAATTTAGGAAAATAAACAAGGTAAAGAAGATGGAGGTGATAAAGGGACGTTATTGAGTGAGAAAAGACAGCTAGTAGAGGCAAATACGCCTTGTCAAGGTTCAAAATAGTGACAAGGCTACCTAAAAACCGGATAGCAACTTCCAGCTTCAATCCTTCACATTAATACAATTATTGATTGAATTTCTACGTATAAAAACTTTATCCTCCGTATTTTTACACGAAATAAAACCGGAATCCACCAAAATGAAAGACCTGCAATTCAGAAATGCTGAACTGAAAGATTTAGAAAAAATAGTTGAGATATATAATTCTACCATTCCTTCAAGAATGGTTACTGCCGATACAGAAAATGTCTCTGTAGAAAGCAGGAAAAAATGGTTTGAAGAACATAATCCTGAAACAAGACCACTTTGGATCATTGAAAATAATGATTATGAAACGGTAGGATGGGTAAGTTTTTCTTCATTTTACGGAAGGCCTGCCTATAATGGAACGGTTGAAATGAGTATTTACCTTGATGAATCGTGTAGGGGAAAAGGGTATGGAAAAAAAGTGATGGAATACTGTATTACCAATGCTCCGGGCCTGGGAATAAAAACATTGCTCGGATTTATCTTCTCACATAATGAAGCCAGTTTGAAACTCTTTAGAAATTTCGGGTTTGAAGACTGGGGAATGTTTCCTAACGTAGCCATTTTGGATGGAATAGAAAGAAGTCTGACAATTTTAGGAAAAAGAGTAGGGTAAGTCTGGAGGTTGCAGTACGAAAAGGAATAATACTTTCATACCTAATTTTTACTGTTATAAGAATGAATGCATAAAAAAGGTTGCGCGAAGTCGAAGACTTCGCGCAACCTTTTTATCAGATTTCACTTACTAATTGCCTGAAAATGATTTTATTTTATTGCAAAGTCAGACAAAGTAGATTTTCTAGCATGCATGCATAATAAGGAAAACAAAGGCATATCATTCTGTAAAGTAATACAATACTTCCCTTTGTATTGCTTAAATAAGTGAAACGGCATTGTTTATCTTAAAAAATTAATCGATGCTTTATAAAGCTTTGTTTATCATTACGTTTTTTAATCCTTATACAAATTAAGAATTCTGCTTAATTCTCTTTGCAGACATATTTAAAAACCGCTTCACCAGGAAAACTGCAGAAACCGTAAGTCCCAGTCCTAAAGCGATCCACATTCCGAAAGCACCCATTTTTAAAGTGACACATAAGAAGTATCCTAAAGGAATGGTAATCACCCAATAAGCGATAAAAGTATAGATCGATGGGATCTTTACATCCTGAAGTCCTCTGAGCATTCCTAAAGCCGTTACCTGGATTCCGTCCGAAAGCTGGAATAAAGCAGCAATGATCATTAATTTCGAGGCAAGGGTAATCACTTCAATTTCCTCTTTTTTAGTAAAGAAAGTCGGTAATATATTTCTTCCCAGAATAAAAACCAGTCCGCAGATGCACATGAAAATAAAAGCGATTTTCAGGTTGTTGATTCCTACTTTTCTTAATTCAACAAAATTCTGCTCACCAAGCTTTCTTCCGATCATAACCGTTGAAGCTACACTGAATCCTACACACAGGTTGAAGGTAAATGAAGCCATACTTAAAGCAATCTGGTGAGAGGCAATATCGTGAGCTGAAATAAGCCCGCAGATAAATGCGGCACCTGCAAAAGCCGTAACTTCAAAGAACATCTGTAAAGCGGTAGGCAGTCCCAGTTTCACCATTCTATCAAACATATCTCTGGAGAAAACCTGAATTTTTAAAGAAAAATCTTTAATATATCTTCTTGTTTTTTTCTCTTTAACCAAAACGAAATAAAGAAATACCACCATGAATATTCTGGAGATCAGTGTTGCTAATGCTGATCCTTTTACACCCATTTCAGGAAAGATCCAAAGTCCTTTAATGAAAACGTAGTTCAGGGCAATATTGATGATGTTTGCAATAATCGTTGCTTTTGTAACACCGATGGTATAAGAAAGACCCTCAGAAACTTCACGAAGCGTCTGAAAAGCCATGAACGGGATCATGCTGATCGCCATAATGCCCAGGAAATCTACCGTATTCGGAATGATCTTGTCCGGCTGCCCGGAATGATAGAGTAACGGCATTCCTAAAAGCAAAATTGCCATTAAAATAATCCCCACAGACATATTGATCACAAATCCGTGGCTGAATACAGAATTAATAGTTCCGTGGTCCTGTTTGGAATGTGCTTCAGAAACCAGAGGCGGTATGGCAAATGAAAATCCCAATGCCAGTACGAACACCGAGAAAAATACAGCATTTCCCAATGAAACGGAAGCCAGCGCATCCGCTCCTAAAAGTTTTCCGACAATAATGTTGTCGAACAGATTCACCGAGACCTGCCCAACCTGCGTAAGCATGACAGGAAGAGCCAGGGTAAGGCATTCTTTCGTATAGTTTTTGTTTAAAAAGTTCATAGTATTTTATGATTCATATATAGTTTAATATTTAAAAATAGAGCAAAAAAAAATTTGCAGTAAGGCTACTGCAAATTGTTATCATATATTTAATGTTTAATTAAATTATTTCCTTACAAAACTTGCAACATCCTCCTCAGAAACAGTGTTTCCGCCAAGAATAATTAATCTTTCCACTACATTTCTCAGTTCTCTGATATTTCCTGTCCATGAAAGAACTTTAAGCGCATCAATCGCCTTATCATCAAACTTTTTCACGGCAGTACCATGCTCATCGGCAATTAATCCGGAAAAATGATCTACCAATAATTTGATATCCTCTTTTCTGTCATCCAACGGCGGAACATAGATTTCAATTACAGAAAGCCTGTGGTAAAGGTCTTCCCTGAATTTTCCTTCCTCAATTTCCTTCTGCATATTCTTATTCGTTGCTGCAATTACCCTTACATCAACTTTTATTTCCTTATCGCTTCCTACAGGAGAAACTTTGCTTTCCTGCAATGCTCTCAAAACCTTAGCCTGGGCAATAAGGCTCATATCGCCAATCTCATCCAAAAAGATAGTTCCTCCGTTCGCCTGCTCAAATTTTCCCTGTTTGTCTTTAATAGCACCGGTAAAAGAACCTTTTACGTGTCCGAAAAGTTCAGATTCAATAAGCTCAGAAGGGATCGCAGCACAGTTTACTTCGATCATTGGGCCTCTTGCACGTTCACTTTGGTTGTGGATAGCGTGTGCTACCAATTCTTTTCCAGCTCCGTTAGGTCCTGTTATCAAAACACGGGCATCAGAAGCAGCTACCTTTTCGATCATATCCTGGATCTTTTTCAAAGCAGGAGAATCACCGATCATCTGGTATTTTTTGTTAACCTTTTTCTTTAAGGTCTTATTTTCAGTTTGAAGATTTTTATTTTCCTTTTTAAGACTTTCTTTTGCTAAAGCATTTTTTACACTTGTAATCAGCCTGTTGATATCTATCGGCTTGGAAATAAAGTCATATGCACCCTCCTTCAGACAAGAAACAGCAGAATCAATGTCCGCGTGACCAGAGATCATGATAAATGTGCTTTCGGGCTTTAAGATCAAACTTTGTTTTAAAAGTTCTGTTCCTGAAAGTTTAGGCATCTTGATATCAGAGATCACCAATGCGAAATCTTCTTTTTCTATCTGTTTGTAGCCTTCAAGGCCATCTTCAGCGATAACAAATTCGTAATCGGTAAGTTCATCAGAAAGAATACTGTGTAATACTCCCGAGATTGCTTTTTCGTCTTCTACAATAAGGATTTTTTGCATAGTTGCAAATTTAGATTTTTTGATTCAATTATTAGCAAAAACTATACCTAAATATACTATTTTGAGTAATCTCTTCTGCCGAAAATAGCGGATCCAACCCTCACGGAATTGGCACCACATTCAATGGCAGCCGGGAAATCATCACTCATTCCCATCGATAAAGTTTCAAGTGTTTTTAATTGATTTAATTCATCAAAAAGACTTTTTAAAATTAAAAACTCTCTTTTTACCTGCTCTTTATCATCCGTAAAAGTTGCCATTCCCATTAAACCTGTAATGTCAACATTGGAAAATCTTCCGTCGATATACTGCTGAAATAATGCTTTTGCTTCAGAAATATCAAGCCCGAATTTAGTTTCTTCCGCTGCAATTTTTACCTGAAGTAAGACTTTAATGGTTCTGTTATTCTTTACAGCTTCTTTACTGATTTCAGTAAGAATTTTTTCAGAATCCACACTTTGGATGGTATCAATAAAAGGAGCAATATATTTTACTTTATTTGTCTGCAGATGCCCGATCAGGTGCCATTGGATATCTTTTGGAAGAAGAGGATATTTCTCCATAAGTTCCTGAACCTTATTCTCACCGAAGACTTTTTGTCCCAGATCATAAACCTCCTGAACAGCCTGAGCAGGATGTGTTTTGGAAACAGCTACCAATTGAACCTCCGAAGGAAGTTGGTTTTTTATTGCGTTATAATTTTCTTTAATATCCATAAATGCAAATTTCTGAATTTTAAAAGCAAAAAACTAATGAATCTGTAAAATTGTTGTTTTGACTGCAAGTTCAATTGTTACATTGTTTTAACTGATACACTGTTACATCAATTGAGAATATCATTGATCTTCGGATACTGAGAAATCTTTCTGAATACAAACTTGTTGCTTTTCTGAAGCTTTTCAATAAAGAGATCCAGTTCATTGATAGAATCGGCATCTCTGAGATATTGGTCATGCGTAAGAAAAACCAGGTGTCTTGATGTTTTTTCAAGGTCATTACGGAAGATGCTGTCCACCTTTTTAATCATGGCTTCATGGCTTCCTTTTAAGGTCATTTTTTGAGAAGGTCTCCATTCAAGATCCCAGCCGATTACTTTATAGCCTGCTTTTTTAAGGCCATTTGCGGCATCGGTGGAGCTTTTAATGTCGGTAACATTAATATTATTCAGCCTCCAGATATTTCTTCCCGGAGTTCTTGCTATCTTATCGTAAAGCTTAAGGCTGTCTTTAGCAATATCAAAATCATGGACTACAGCCTCAGGATTCTTATAAAAATCGGTGTATTTATTATGGGCGTGGCTAAAGCTGTGATTGGCCAGCTCAATCAGAGGGTTACTTTTTAAAAGTTCCATATCATCTTTCTGCCTTTTGCTTCCATAAGCATGTTTTCCCACCAGAAAAGCAGTAGCACATACATTCCTTTTGTTTAAAATTTTAAGAAGGTTTTCCGTTCCCTGGTTGGGACCATCGTCAAAAGTAAGGTAAATGATTCTTTTATCGGATTCTATATTCTCATCATCTATTTTTGGGACCGTTTCCACGGTGGGATGTTCCAGTGAAACTGTTTTTTCAAACTCTTTCACATCAGTTTTGCCATTACAGCCGTTGAATATAATTGAGGCCGCACTCATCAATGCAGTCATCCCGAGAAAAGTCATATTTTTTGACTTTCCCCCAAAATTTTTTCTCATAAAGATATTGGAGATTTAAATCGTTAAAAAATGTTAAATTATGTCTAAAATGTTAACAAATTATATGCCAGTATGGGGTAAAATACTGCTTTTTAATTTTATTTTAATATCTTATTTTAAACATGATTCTTAATGAATTAAAAGGTTTTGCATTATCTTTTCCTTTTTCTTTAATTTTAACATTTTTAATTATAAAAACAATTATCTTTTTCTATTTCTGTTGAGTTTAAAATATTTTTCCTATTCTGGAGAATTATCTTAATTGAATAATAAAAAGTACTGAATTTATTTTCTATATGCCAGAATAAGCAAGAGAGTTAATAGTATGACGGGGAGTAAAAAAACTTATTTTAAAATTCCCTTAAGATACAGCGCATTTGTAATCGCAGCAGTTCCCCAGGTATTATTGAAAAATATAAATGCTTTCCGCTCTGATTGTTTAATTTTTTCCGCAAGAACATCAATAAACTCTGAGCTGTACTCAGATTTATAAAGAACCGGTTTTCCGTGGAGTCTGTAATAGAAAATTTCAGGATGGTTAATGATCACATCTTCCGGAAGGTTACCGGGAAAGCTTACTCCTGAAAAAATGATGTTATTTTCTTTTAGCACTGTGAAAATTTCATCGGTCCACCAGGATTCATGACGGAATTCTATAACATTTACATAGCTAAAATCAAGACTGGCCAGGATTAAATCAATATTTTCCTGCGATTTTTTAAACGAAGGAGGAAACTGGTACAGAAATCCGGAAAGCTTTTCTTTCAAATGGGTTTGAATATGGGTACAGAATTCTGAAATATCTGCTTTAGCCTCTTTCAGGCGTTTTTCATGAGAAATGGCTTTAGGAATTTTGATGAAAAACTTAAAATCATCGGGTGTTTCATCATGCCATTTTAAAAGTGTTTTAGCAGTTGGTTTTCTGTAAAAAGTGGAATTGATCTCCACGGTATTGAAAACCCCGGAATATAATGTAAGAAAGTCTTTACTTTGAGCATTTTCAGGGTATAACGATCCTTTCCAGTCGTTATTGTAAAATCCCGAACATCCAATGTAAAGACTTCCTTTTTTCATGTTTTCTATTTTATATCTGCATCCATATCTACAGAGTTCAGCCGCAGTGAGTTAAGAATAACAGAGAGCGAACTGACGCTCATTGCTGCTGCTGCAATCATGGGTGACAACAGTATTCCAAAGAAAGGATACAATAATCCTGCCGCTACCGGAATACCCAGTACATTATAGATGAATGCAAAAAACAGATTTTCTTTGATGTTTTTAAGGAGCTTTTCACTTAGCAGTTTGGCTTTCGCTACTCCTAAAATATCACCTTTCAATAGGGTGATCTCTGCACTTTCCATGGCAACATCGGTTCCGGTTCCCATTGCAATTCCTACATTAGATTGTGCAAGAGCAGGGGAGTCATTGATCCCATCACCGGTCATCGCTACGATCTTACCTTGCTGCTGAAGTTTTTTTACCTCATTCAGCTTATCTTCCGGAAGACAGCCTGCTTTATAATGCATGATTCCTAATTCATCAGCAACTGCTTTGGCGGTGTGTTCGTTGTCTCCTGTCATCATGATGACATCAATTCCTTCATTCATCAGGCGTTGAACAGCTTTTTTGGAGGTCTCTTTAATTTTATCCGTAAAACTGATGAATCCTAACACATTTTTATCCTGAGCAATATAAGAGATCGTGTGAGCCTTTGACTGTACTTCAATAGCTTTTTGCTTTAATTCCTGAGGAATAGACAGGTGGCTGGAAGTAAGAAGGCTTTCATTTCCTAAATAAACCAGCTTTCCATTGATAGTTCCCTGAACTCCTTTTCCTGAGATGTTTTCAAATTGATCTACCTTTTCAGCCGTTAAATTTTCTTCTTTGGCTCTTTTGATCACTGCATTGGATAATGGATGTTCTGAGTTTTGGTTAAGAGAAAAAGCAAGTTTCAGTATCTCGTTTTTGTCTCCGTTTCCTGAAGTTTCAATATGTTCTACAGATGGTTTTCCTTCTGTTAAAGTACCTGTTTTGTCTGTGATCAGAACGTTGACCTTGTGCATCTGTTCCAGTGCTTCTGCATTTTTAATCAGAATACCGCTTTTAGCTCCTTTCCCGATTCCAACCATTAAAGACATCGGAGTTGCCAGACCAAGGGCACACGGACAGGCAACAATGAGAACTGCAACCGCATTCACAAAAGCAAATAAACTTCTTTTCCCTTCCGGTCCGAAAAACTGCCATAAAACAAAAGTAAGAACAGCAATCAGAATCACAACAGGAACGAAAACTTTGGAAACCTTATCGGTCAGTTTCTGTATAGGGGCTCTGCTTCGACTGGCTTCATTCACCATTTTAATGATTTGCGAAAGAAGGGTTTCGTCACCTACTTTTTCAGCTTTCATGATGAATACTTTATTACCGTTGATGGTTCCTGAAGAAACCCTGTCGTCAATACTTTTCTCTACGGGTACGGGTTCTCCGGTGATCATACTTTCATCTACCAAAGAAGTTCCTTCAGTGATCTTTCCGTCAACAGGAACTTTTTCACCCGGTTTTACTTTCAGCAGATCTCCGATTTTCACCTGAGAAAGGAGTACTCTTTTTTCTTCTCCATTTACAATGAGATTCGCCTCATCCGGAGAAAGATTCATGAGTTCCTTGATGGCATTTCCTGTTTTTTTATGAGCAGCAGCTTCCATCAGCTGGCCTAAAATCACTAATGTCAGGATCACACAGACAGCCTCAAAATACAGCGGGATTTCATGATTATGACCTCTGATTTCATGAGGAATAATATCAGGAAAAACCAATGCCGCAATACTGAATATGAATGCTGCAGCAACACCTAAAGCTATCAGGCTGAACATATTTAAATTCCAAGTCTTGAAAGAAACCCAGCCTCTTTTCAACAGGAACCATCCGGAATAAAACATCACGGGAAGCGTTAGAGCAAGTTCTATAAATCCCTGTATTGTATGGGAAAAGGGAAAATTGATGAACATTCCTCCCATTGAAAGAATGAAAACCGGAACGGTAAAGCCGAGAGAAATAAAGAATTTCTTTTTTAAAATATTGTAGGTTTCATCCTCTTCGTCTTCTCCGCTGTCTGGCATTCTTACCAGATCCATTCCGCATATCGGGCAGTCTCCCGGTTCGTCACGGATGACCTCAGGGTGCATAGGACAGGTATATTTTGCGGTTTTCTTTTCCGGATATTTTACAAGGTCCATTCCGCAGACAGGACATCCCACATTGGAATCATAGGTTTTGTCGCCTTCACAATACATAGGGCAGTAATATTTCCCTGCCATATCATCTGTCACTTTCGGAGCTTCGTGATGATGGCTGTGATCGTGATGGTGATGGTGGGAAGTATGTTGGGGAATTTGGGAGGCTGCGTTTTTCGCAAGATCTTCTGTGATTTCTTCCAGATGCATATGGCAAACGGGGCAGTCGCCTTTTTCCTCATATACTTTATCCCCTTCGCAGAACATAGGACAATAGTGTTTTCCAATACTTTCTTTGAAGTTTTCAGGCAGATTTGAAGAAGAATAGGTGGGCTTATGATTGGGATCTTTAGCATGTTTTTCCTCGATGGGAACCAAATACATATTACAGACCGCACATCTTTCCCCCTGTTTGAAATACACTTTGTCACCCTCGCATTCCATCGGGCAGTAATATACTGAAGAAGGAGAAACCCTGTCCTGAGGCTTTATAAAAGTTCTTTCAGGCTTATTCGGGTCTTCCAGCCTGTATTTTCCTATTTCTTCTAAGGCGTTATTTAAAACTGACAGTTCAATTTCCTTATCAGAAGTAATGGTTGCCGTATTATTCTCCAGATTTACGTCGGCGGTAACTCCTTCAACAGAGTTGAGCTTTTCAGAAATTTTTTTCTGACAGCCGGAGCACGTCATCCCGAGTATATTATATTGTCTGTTCATGATCCTTGAATTTATAATACAAATTTCCAAAATGAATTGGTAAGGCTGTTATAAATTTAAGGATAATAGTTATAGAATTTTGCCCGTGCAGGTTGGGTGTAGGAATGTGGGAGAGTGGAAGGGTATGAGAGCTTAAGAATAATAATTATATTGTAGTAGTAGACAGTACGATTTAAAACACGTCCAAACTCTAAAACCCTCCGACTCTCCAAGTCAGAAGCTGTCCAGAGTTTTCCTTTGATGATCCTTCAGTTTTTTGAATTCTGTGGGTGTAAAACCGGTGATGTTCCTGAACTGGGTAGAAAGATGCTGAACACTTTTGTAGCCAAGCTTTCCGGCAATTTCTGTGAGGGTGAATTCATTATAAAGAAGCAGCTCTTTTACTTTTTCAATTTTGTGAAGGATAAAGAACTGTTCAAGCGTAATATTTTCGTTCTGAGAAAAGGTCTTAGAAAGTGAGCTGTAATCTTTTGGGATTTTTGAGCTTAAAAATTCAGAAAGAAGAAAATTTTCATCAATATCCAGTTCACTGATCTTCATGATGATGATATTTTTGATCTTGTCGACAAGCTGATGCGCAGAATCCTTGATTCTTTCAAAGCCTGTATCCCGAAGACTTTTTTCTATAACCAGCATTTTTTCTGCTGAAACATCGGTGTCGGTTTCGATTTCTCCTAACGTAATAGAGTTTACCGCTATACCAGCCTCATTGAATATTTTTTCTACTGCAGAAATGCAGCGGTTGCACACCATATTTTTAATGAAAATTTTCATGGTTTGCTTAGTCTGTCTTTTACAAACTCGATCTGGGTTTTTCCGTGTGGAGCCGGGTTTCCTTCACTATCCAGGTTCACCATTACGATTTTGTCTACGGTAATAATGGTCTGATGGGTCATTTTGTTCCTTACATCACATTTTAGGGTAACGGATGAAGATCCGAAGTGTGTAGCTTCAATCCCGATTTCTATAATATCTCCCTGTTTTGCAGAGCTTACAAAATTAATCTCTGAAATAAATTTTGTAACCACTTTTGTATTTTCCAACTGAATAATTGCGTAAAGCGCCGCTTCTTCATCAATCCATTGCAAAAGTCTTCCTCCGAAAAGAGAATGATTGGGATTCAGGTCTTCGGGCTTTACCCATTTTCTGGTATGATAGTTCATGTTTTGATAATTTACTTCACAAATTTAGTGTTAAAAAACGGGTTTATCAAAGAAACAGCATTTACTGATCTGAAGGAAATGATTCATTTTCTCAATCATATTTTCTTGGAACGCATTGCTTTTACTTTTTTCACCGTATTATCGCTTAAAAATTTTTGGTATTCTTTACTCTCAACGGGAAAGATTGCTACTTTTCCTTTTACGTTGTGATGGGTTCCGAATCCATAGCGTTTGGACAGCGGGGAGCACCTGAGACAGGGCTGTCCTTTGGAAAAAAATTGTATCCTTGCCTGTTGTTTTTCGCTTTCCGGAATATCATTTTTCAGAGCATAACATTCAAATATAATATCATCAGAAATATAGCGGTAAGGATGTTTTATGATTTGCTCATACTGAAGCTCTGCCAATGACTTTATTTTCTTTTCAGGCGGTGTCTCAGCCTTGGAAACTGGGCAGTCATCGGCAATTTCAATAAAGGTATTGGTATAATTTGTCGTATGTTTCATAGAGATGTTGTCAATAAGGTTGAGCATTAATATGGAATACTTAAGATTTTAAATTCGGTATTACTCCCTGAATTCTAAAATATCACCGGGCTGGCAGTCCAGCACTTTGCATATGGCATCAAGCGTACTGAAACGGATCGCTTTGGCTTTTCCGGTTTTTAAATTGGATAGATTGGATAAGCTCAGATTTATTTTTTCTGAAAGCTCGTTCAATGACATTTTCCTCTTAGCCATCATCACATCAAGGTTTATTATAATAGGCATAGGGCTGTATTTATCTTTAAAAATATGGTAACAGGCATTATATTTAACAGTTTTTTATTATGTTAACTAACTTTAACTTTTGGTAAATTTCAACAAAATTTCAGTAAAAAGCAATATTTATTTATTATTAATCAATAAAAAATGGCTTTGATTTCCTTGAAACGTGACAAATACTTTAAAAAAAACTTTGATTTAAAATTTTTAATTGTATCTTGCATACGTTTATATTTGGAATCAATATTTGTTCATTAATTTATGTTGTTTTTCTTTTATATACCAAATTTTTATTAATTTTTAATTTTTATTTAAAATGAACATTTTTGTTTCAAACATCAATTACGCAACTAAAGAGTATGAGTTGCACGATCTATTTGCAGAATTTGGTGATGTATCATCAGCTAAAATTGTTACAGACAGAGAGACTGGCCGTTCAAGAGGTTTCGGTTTTGTAGAAATGGGTGATGAAGAAGGAAAGCAAGCTATCGAAGCTCTTAACCAGAAAGAATTTAACGGAAAAGAGTTGAACGTATCAGAAGCTAAACCAAGAGAAGAAAAACCAAGAAGAAGCTTTGACAACAACAGAAGCGGCGGATACGGCGGTGGAAACAACCGTGGTAATGGCGGCGGATACGGCGGTGGAAACAACCGTGGTAACGGCGGCGGAAACCGTTGGTAAAAAATATAAGGCGGCTTTTTAGCCGCTTTTTTTATGAATTATTTATCCCTTCCTGATTGTAATTGGCCTTTGCTGATTTATTTAAGGAAGGGATAATTATTTCTTCTCTGTTTTTTTCTGAATTATTATTCCTTCAATTATTAATTAACCTAAGTTCGGTTAATAAAATACCTGAAAACAATTGTGTTTTTATTGCAAAGACAAACAAAATAGATTGCTAGCAGGTATAATAAGGAAAACAAAGGAATTTCAGTAAAGTTATATAATATACTTCACTGTATATTGTTTACCAACAGGTGAAACGGCATTTAAGCCTCTTTATTAGATTTATTTTTCTTTGATCAGCAATGCTGCATTATTATAGAATATAGTACTCTTGTGCTTATTGTAAGGAGAGCGGTCTCTTGAAATGCTTGGGAAAACTATTTTGATATGATATTTTCCTAAATCACTTTCCATAGAGATTTCTTTCATTTTTATAGTTCCAGAATTGCCGGCATTGTTTCCGAATAGCTTATCTATCGCCGAGCTGAAATCTACAGTTTCTTCTGAATTAAGAATCACTTTTATCGTTCTTCCATTATTGGCGTCGGTCTGGCTGTCTATCAGGAATGTATCTCCATTAATAGCTACCGATTCCTGATTATAGCTATTAAAATTAGTTAAATACTGATAACCTTGAATATGGGTTACTTTTGATTCGGAGTCTAAAACAAGCCTCCCATATTCTGATCCATCTGAAGTCTTATTGACATGAGTAAAAGCATTTCTCAGGGTACTGCTGATCAGCGAAGAATGAATGTTCTCAAAATCCCCTGCTAAAAGATCGTGCGTTTTGCCGGCAGTCAGATTCAGTAAAAAATCTTTTTGTTTTCTTTCTGCCAGAAATTCAAATTTATTAGCAATTTCATCAACGAGAGTATCAGATACTTTTTTTTGAAAATTTATTTTATTGTTGACCAGAAGATTATTTTTATCCAAAAGGGTTATCAACTGATTTTTCTGGCTTCTTTTGGCTACACTGAATGCATTTAAATAAGGAAAAACCAACGAGAAAGCACCAAACACAAATAAACTTATCGGAATAAATTTTATGCTGGCTTTTTTATTCAAAACAAAATAAGAAACCACACTCAACAGCCATAGCGCCAGCAGCAATACGAAGTATCGGGGTTCTGTGTAACCGTATTCCAGGATCCTTGTAAATATGGCCGTAAATAATAAAACAAGTAAAGGGATTATGGTGTAATAAAACAGTTTTGAAAATACTTTGACCCAGGATTTTGCTTTTTCCTCTTTAAGCGGATATACAAGCAGTAAAGCAAGGATACCGATAATACTGTAAGCTAATACTAAATAAGAAACCCATCCTCTCGGAAGCTCCCAATTAATAACTATTTTAAATGAATAGACATACAGTATGACCAGATAAATGAAAAGCAACGGAATCAGGACAAACTGTGTGAAAAACTTTAAGATCACCGGATATGTACTCTCTTTTTCAAGATAGCTCAGCCCGCTTTCGCTGAACAGAAGAAAGATAAAACAGCTTCCAAAAATGGCTAGCACATAAAAGGTATCAGCATATAGATTATCACTGAAATTAAAATCGAATAGTTTATCAACTGCGAGGATGGCCAATTCTACGCCTCCTGTAAGTACTCCTGTAAAAATGGCGGTCAGGAAAATATTAACGAAAAGATTTTTATTGTACTGCCAGAAGTTAAGCTCCTTATTCTTTTCCAGAAATGCTGAAAAGGCAACCAGTAAGTGAGAAAGCAGAAGGGTAATAGCTATGATGAAACCATGAACTTCGGTGAAATCCCTTTCTTTTGCAGGGAGAATGAAAAAAAATCCGATCAGGAAGGCCGTTCCCAATATTTCCAGCAACAGCCTTTTTCCGATTCTTTGAGAAAGAATTTTCAAAGCAAACATGAGAGAAATACCGAGGCAGCAGCAAATAGTGAATTTGGAATGGATGAAGAACGATTCGCGGTTATACTTACTGTCCAACATAAGGATGGCACCCACGGAAGAGAGCAGTCCCATTAATAAAACCATCGGATAGCGCGACAGAACATCCTGTGCCTTTCCTGTTATTTCCTGGATTTTTGTTTTCATTATTTGTGTATTTTATACTAATCTTTTTTCTTTTTTTTCTTCTTATCCTTATCTTTTGCTTTGCTCTTTTTAATTTTTTTTGGATTTAAAATCTCTTCTGCGTATTCAAATTTCGGTTCTTCAACTTTTGTAGGAATAATTTCAATTTTAAGATCAAAATAATTCTTCAGGTCGTCCTGCGATATTAATTTTTCATTAAATAAAAACTCCAACATTTCTTTTCCGGAATCATTGAAAAAATTATGGGAAAGCTCTTTCAGCAGGAATTTACGGTATTCTTCCATAGGAACAACTACAGTATATTTAAAGATTCTTCCTTCCTTTTGAGTCGTGATATAACCTTTTTCCACCAATATTTTCAGGTAGGTAGAGACGGTATTCTGGTGCGGCTTCGGTTCAGGGTGCTGCTCCATGATATCTTTAAGATAAAAAGTTTCAAGCTTCCAAAACAGCTTCATAAAGTTTTCCTCAGCACCTGTAAGATGATTTATTTTCATAGAATGTTCTTAATGTTGAAATTGTATATTGCAATAAAGATAAATAAAAGATACCACAAATGCTATTCCGGCACCCATAAATACTTCTTTTACCGTATGTCTTTTTAAAATAATTCTTGTAATTCCCACTAAAGCAGCAATTCCCAGCCATGCCAGCCCGGCTTTCCAGTTTAATGTGAAGAATAGGGCCGCAACAAATACATTAAAAGCCGTATGCATCGAGCTTTTAATAAAGAAGTTACTGATCTGCATAGTGAAAACCAGAATCAGGATAAACAGCATGACAAGATCAATATACCCGTTCCTTACATAGTTGAAAATAAGATAAGTGACCACACAGGCCGCAATAAAAATATAGAGTGTTTTCCTTTGAATACGGTTCGAAACATCCATATTCGTATATCTTCCGGTTTTTACATTCCAAACCAGCCAGACTACGACCGGAATAATAATCATTAATAATATAGGGACAAAATAAAGAAAAGAATCTTCGAGTGAATATTCCTTTATACTCATATAAATGAAAAAAATAAATAAAGAAATTAGCGGATTGAAAAAATCTGAGATGATTTTTGAAATTTTATGTACTGTTGAAGGCTGTTTTTCTTCCATGTTCAAGTTTAAAATTCAAATATAACACTATAAGCAAAAAAACAATTACTATGTATACGATAAAAACAAAGTTTTTTTTATAATTTTGCTCAAATATTCATCATAAAAAAGCAAGAGCTAGCACATGAAAGAATTTTCTAAAGAGGTATACCTGAAGTGGTATGAAGATATGACTATGTGGAGAAGGTTTGAAGACAAATGCCGTTCTCTTTATCTAAAACAAAAGATCAGAGGTTTTTTACATTTGTATAACGGTCAGGAGGCTATCCCTGCCGGCTTCACGCATGCAATGGACTTAACGAAAGACAGTATGATTACTGCTTACAGATGCCACATCCATCCAATGGCGATGGGAGTAGATCCGAAGAGAATCATGGCTGAGCTTTGCGGTAAAGCTACAGGAACGTCCGGAGGTATGGGTGGTTCTATGCACATTTTCAGCAAAGAGCACCGTTTCTATGGCGGACATGGTATTGTGGGCGGACAGATTCCTCTGGGAGCCGGAATTGCTTTTGCAGATAAATATTTTGACAGAAAAGCTGTAAACATCTGCTTCTTCGGAGACGGAGCTGCAAGACAGGGATCGCTTCACGAAACATTCAACATGGCAATGAACTGGAAGCTTCCTGTAGTATTTGTAGTGGAAAACAATCAGTACGCAATGGGAACTTCTGTAAAAAGAACAGCCAACCACGAAGATATCTATAAATTAGGTTTAGGGTATGAAATGCCTTGCCTTGCTGTAGATGCAATGGATCCTGAGAAAGTAGCGGAAGCGGCTTATGAAGCTATCGAAAGAGCAAGAAGAGGAGACGGTCCTACTTTCATTGAAGCCAGAACTTACCGTTACAGAGGACACTCGATGTCTGATGCTGAGCCTTACAGAAGCAAAGAAGAAGTAGCGATTCATAAAAATGATGACCCTATGGAACTTGTAAAACACAGAATTTTGCAAAACGGATGGGCTACTGAAGCAGAATTGGAAACTATCGACAATAAATCAAGAGATTTTGTAGACGAATGTATCGAATTCATGGAAAATTCTCCATACCCAGATCCGGATAAGGTGTATGAATATGTTTATGCTCAGGAAAACTATCCATTCTTAGATAAATTAGAAAACTAAAATAATTTGCTGATCAATGATAGATGATGTGGAAATCACTTTCTTCTATTATTCATCATCATATTAAAAAATAACACAATAAATTATGGCAGAAGTAATTACGATGCCCCGCCTTTCGGATACTATGACGGAAGGTAAGGTGGCGAAATGGCATAAAAAAGTAGGAGATAAAGTAAAAGAAGGAGATATTTTAGCCGAAATTGAAACAGATAAAGCTGTTCAGGATTTCGAATCTGAAATAGAAGGAACTCTTTTATATATTGGTGTAGAAGAAGGCGGTGCTGCTGCTGTAGATTCTGTTTTAGCGATTATTGGGAATGAAGGAGAGGATGTTTCAGGGCTGACTGGCGGAGCTGCTGCTCCCGCTGCGGATGCTTCTGAAGAAAAAAAGACTGAAGAAGAATCAAAAACAGAAAACAACGGTACCAGTATTGAGCAGACTACTGCAGAAGTTCCTGCCGGTGTAGAAATTATTACAATGCCAAGACTTTCTGATACAATGACAGAAGGTAAAGTGGCAAAATGGCATAAAAATGTAGGCGATACAGTGAAAGAAGGAGATCTTCTTGCTGAGATCGAGACAGATAAAGCGGTTCAGGATTTCGAATCTGAATTCAACGGAGTGTTATTGAAGCAGGGTGTAGAAGAAGGTGGTGCTGCTCCGGTAGATTCAGTATTAGCGATCATCGGTCCGGAAGGAACGGATGTTTCTGCTGTGGGTGCTCCAAAAGCAGCTGCTCAGTCCACTGAAAAACCTGCTGAACAGAAAACTGAAGCTAAAGCAGAAGAAAAAGCGGCTCCGGCAGCAAGTTCTTCATCTTCAGAAAGAGTAGCGATTTCTCCGTTAGCTAAGAAAATGGCTCAGGACAAAGGTGTAGACATCAACAGCGTTAATGGGTCAGGAGAAAACGGAAGAATTGTTAAAAAAGATATTGAAAACTATCAGCCTTCACAGGCACAGGCTCAACCGGCTGCTTCTGCTCCTGCAGCGGCTCAGGTTGCATTGAGCTTTGTTCAGGGAGAAGATACTGAAACGCCAAACTCTCAGGTAAGAAATATTATTGCAAAACGTCTTGCTGAAAGTAAATTCTCTGCTCCTCACTATTACCTTATGGTGGAGATCAATATGGATAAAGCGATTGAGGCCAGAAAAGAAATCAATTCTTTACCGGATACGAAAATCTCTTTCAACGATATGATTATTAAGGCAACTGCTGTTGCTTTAAGAAAACATCCACAGGTGAATTCAAGCTGGGCAGGAGATAAGGTTATCCACAGAGGAAATATCAATGTGGGTGTAGCAGTAGCTATTCCTGACGGATTAGTGGTTCCTGTACTTAAAAATACAGATCAGATGAACTATACTCAGATCTCTGCAGCGGTAAAAGATATGGCTTCAAGAGCTAAGAGCAAGGGCCTTAAAGCTAATGAAATGGAAGGTTCTACATTCTCAATCTCAAATCTGGGTATGTTCGGAATCGAAACATTTACGAGTATCATCAACCAGCCGAACTCTGCTATCCTTTCAGTAGGAGCGATCATCGAAAAGCCAATTGTAAAAGACGGACAGATCGTAGTAGGAAATATTATGAAGCTTTCACTGGCATGTGACCACAGAGTGGTAGACGGTGCTACGGGAGCCCAGTTCTTACAAACTTTAAAAATATATCTGGAAAGTCCTTTAACTCTGTTACTGTAACGGCTCAGATTGTAAATATTAAAACCTCTCGCTTTGAGAGGTTTTTTTTGTTTAAATTAATTAAAATATCTGTTCTTTACATCTATAAAAATTTTAATTAATTATATTTTTGTATAGAGAAATCACTATTTTTGAAACATGATTAAAGCGAGTAATATCCATAAATCTTATGGAAATTTAGAAGTACTGAAAGGAGTTGATATTCATATTAAAACAGGCGAAGTTGTTTCTATTGTAGGAGAGTCCGGAGCAGGAAAATCTACGTTGCTTCAGATTTTGGGCACTCTGGATCACCCCAGCAGTTCCAATAAATACAATACTGAAATCAGTATTGCAGGAGAATCTTTCATTAATATGAATGATAAGCAGCTTTCCAAATTCAGAAATCAGAATATTGGTTTTGTCTTTCAGTTTCACCAGCTTCTTCCTGAATTTACAGCTTTAGAAAATGTTCTGCTTCCGACAAAAATAGGTGGAGCCAATGAGAAAGAGGCTTTAGAAAAGGCATATGCTTTATTTGAAGACCTTAAAATAGAGCAAAGGCTGAATCATAAGCCTAACCAATTGTCCGGAGGAGAAGCACAGAGGGTAGCTGTAGCAAGAGCCCTGATCAATTCGCCCAAAATTATTTTTGCAGATGAGCCCACAGGAAACCTGGATTCAAAAAATGCAGATGATCTTCACAGGCTATTTTTTGATCTTAGAGATAAATACAATCAAACCTTTGTTATTGTAACCCACAATCCAAATCTTGCCGAAATCACAGACCGAAAGCTGGTCATGAAAGATGGAATGATCATCGAATAAAAAAACTTACCTCAATGAAAAGATTTATTTTTCTGTTCCTTTTTATTATTTCCTGCTCTAAAGCTGAGTCTCAGGAAAGTAATGCTTCCGGCACTCTTCCGGCGGTAAAGGTTCTGGAAATTAAAAACTTTGTGAAAGGAAAGAATTACAACCAGGATATTGCTGTTTTTATCAATTTTAAGATTCATTCCGGGAAATACCGTTACTTTGTTTATGATCTGAAAAACGATAAAATACTGCAGAAAGCTATTGTTTCTCATGGTTCAGGTTCGGTTATTAAGAATTCAGATGCTTTAAAATTCAGCAATACAGAAGGATCCTACCAATCTTCACTGGGAAAGTATGAAATTTTGAACAGCTATAACGGGAAATTTGGAAAAGCTTACAGGCTAAATGGTTTGGATATCATCAACAGCAACGCGATGCAAAGAGCAATAGTCCTGCATTCTTTCGGATGCATTCCGGATCAGGAATCTCCGGCTCCCGCCTGCTTGAGCTTAGGATGTCCAATGCTTTCCGCCAATGCATTTGCGCAGACCGCAAAATATCTTGACCAATCAAAATATCCGGTGATAATGTATGCATTTTATTAAATTGATCCCTCATTTATAACTTTATAACACACAAATGACCATAAAATTCCTTGCCGAAGATGACAGGCCCAGAGAAAAATTTTTATTGAAAGGAAAGAATTCACTTTCCGATTCTGAACTTCTGGCGATCATTATGGGAAGCGGGAGCAAGGACGAGAGTGCGTTGGAGTTAGCAAGAAAAATCCTCGCATCAGTAAACAACAGCTGGCACCAGCTGAGCCTTCTTTCCAATAAAGAGCTTATGAAATTTAAAGGGGTTGGGGAAGTAAAAGCTGTTTCCATCATAGCGGCATTAGAAATAGGAAAGAGGAGAACCGTTCAGGAAATACCTGAGAAAGCTGTGATATCCAATAGTGATGATGCATATTTTATCCTTAAAAATCAGTTGTCAGATTTAAGGACTGAAGAATTTTGGGCGATATTCCTGAATCAGAGCAATAAGGTAATTCATATCTCACAGCTGACACAGGGTGGTATAAGCCAGTCGATTGTAGATGTAAGAATTCTTTTTAAAACTGCCCTGGATCATTTTTCAACAGGAATTATTATTGCGCACAATCATCCGTCGGGAAGCCTGAAACCCAGTAAAGAAGACATCAACATTACCAAAAAGATAAATGAGGCCGGAAAAACATTAAGTATACAGCTTTTAGACCATATTATTGTTACACAGGATACCTACTTTAGTTTCTCAGATGAAGGATTATTATGATTAGAAGGCTGAAATATAACGAGATTGATTTTAAAAAATATACAGACTGTCTGGAAAAGTCAGAGCAGAGAAAGTATTCAGCATCAAAAAGCTTTTTAGATGTAACGACCGGTCAGCAATGGGACCTTTTGGTCTATAATAATTATGAGGCTGTAATGCCAGTTCCTTTTATTCTTAAAAAGGGAATTAAAATTGTGCATAATCCGCTGATTTGCCAGCAGCTTGGTATCTTTTCAGATAAAGATGATAAGAAGCTCAATGAAAAATTTCTATATTTTCTCCAAAAGAACTACTTGGTAAGAGCTTATCATTTTAATGAAACCAATAGCTTTGATTCAAACTTAAAAACAAAAAAGAACTTTCTTTTGTATCCTGATGAGTATGCTAAAGTGTTTGCTAAATATTCACCCAAAAGAAAAAGAAAACTAAGGTTGGATGATGAAGTGACAGAAAATTCAGAACTTAAGGAAATAGATTACAAAGAAGCAGAGATTTTCATAAAAAATAATGTGATAGGACTGGATAAAGAAGATGATGCAGACACTTTACTGAAAACGCTTGAGGCATTTTACTCATCAAAGCATTTAAAATTTCTGGCCTTTTACTATCATCATGAGATCACTAATATGATCGCCATTTATTCAGATTACGATACCATTGCTCTTTTAGGAACTTTTAATGATAAAAAATACATTAAAATGGCCGGGGCATCTACGCTTATTGATCATGTAATCAGAGAGAATATAGAAAATTTTATTTTTGATTTTGAAGGAGGAAATCTTCCCAGTATTGAAGAATTCTTCAGAGGTTTCAGACCGGAATTAAAACATTACGCAGTTCTAGAAAATTCTAAAAAAACATTGATTAAGGATTTTGCCCGATTTCTGATGCGAGGCAAATTTTCTTAAGATGAATATCATGTTTATTCGTTATTTAGAATGATTTTAATTAGATATTATTCCGTACCTTTATAAAGTATTTATCCTAATAATCCAGCCATGCTAAAGCAGATCCGTTATTATAAACTGCCCTATATTATTTATAATTTTTTTAATAAGAAGAAATTACAGCATAATATTCCATTGTATAAAAAGTATGGCCTCAAAAAAAACTATTTTTCCAGTATTTCCAGTGCAGATTTTGTTCATCTTCCGGCTTCCGAAAGGAAAATAGACCACAATAAACTTGTTGACACTGTATTTTTCAAAGAACTCAATGCTGAAAACAAACACAATGCTCTTCAGTATGATGAAAACGGATACATGATTGTAAGAAATTTCATTACTTCAGATGATGCTGACAGGATCAATGATGAAATTGAAAAATTGATGGAAAACGGCACCCTGAAATTTATTTACGGTGGAAAGCTGATGTTTGCCATCCATCATTCTAAGATCATTAGAAATATTGGTAATGATAAGAACCTGATGGATTTTCTGTCTGTTCTTTTAGATGGTAAGGCCAAACTTTTCCAGAGCATCAACTTTATTAATGGCAGCCAGCAGAAAACGCACTCAGACAGTATTCATATGACAACTTATCCTCTCGGCGGACTTTTGGGCGTATGGATTGCATTAGAAGATGTGGATGAAACCAACGGAGCGTTACATTATATTCCAAAAAGTCATAAACTTCCTTATTTCCTTAATTCTGACTATGAGAATGAAGGTAGTACATTTAAAATCGGTAAGAAAAGCTACCGGGCCTATGAAGAATTTTTAGAATCCAAAGTCAGAGAACTAGGCCTTAAAAAAGAAATATTTAAAGCAAAAAAAGGAGATATGTTGATATGGCATGCGAATATTCTCCACGGTGGCGAACCTCATACAGACAAGAACAGAACCCGAAAAAGCCTGGTTTATCACTTCTTTGATGAAAACAGTGTATGTTATCATGAAGTAACGCAAAGACCTGCATTGTTTGAACTGTAAACTGATGTAAACTTTCTAAAGCAGAATAAAACAGCTTAATATTGGCCGTAAGAAGAGTTTTTACTTTTGCATCCTTACTGAATAAACTAATGCAAATGCGGAACTGTAATTCTTGTTTATATCTGATCATTATTCTGTCTATCATCTATATTCAGAATTCGAAGAGTGATATATTTAAAAACTCTTTAGAAGCCGGAAAATAATTAGTAATTTTGCGCTCTAAAATTATGGCTAGTTTTTCAGGATATTTACCATATGCTTTTGCATTAATTATCGCAATTCCTTTTTTGGTTTTGCTGAGACAATTCGTACACTCGTATATTACCCTTAAAAATCAGGAGATCAAGCTTCTTTCCGTAAAATCAAACGCTGAGAATAAAGCACATTCTTACGAAAGAATGACCCTGTTTTTAGAAAGGATAAAGCCGTCGAATATCATTCAGAAATTTGATAAAGGTTTAGCAGTACATGAGTTTATTTTTCTTACTGAAAAAACCATCAATGATGAATTTGAGTATAATTCTTCACAACAGCTGTATATTACAAAAAGCTCATGGAAGAATATCGTGGATTCAAAAAACGCTTTGATTGATTTACTTCATAAAACATACGATGGGCTGAATGGAAATGCAGATCTTGAGGAGTTCAAAACCATTTTCATCATGAATTATATGGAAGGTGATGACTATATTGCTGCTACCATAGAAGACCTTAGAAGAGAAATTTTAATTATAACTTAAAAATAACAGATAAATAATGATTCCAAATTTTAAAGCACATCCATGGCATGGGGTTTCTGCAGGAGAAGATGCGCCAAATGTTGTAAACGTATTCGTGGAAATCGTTCCTTCAGATACTATTAAATATGAAGTAGATAAAGAAACAGGATTTTTGAAGGTAGACAGGCCTCAGAAGTTTTCTAATATTATTCCTGCTTTATACGGATTTGTTCCAAGAACATATTGTCATAATGAAGTAATGAAACTGGCTGTGGAAGCTGGTGCTGATGATGTGACAGAAGGTGATCATGATCCGCTTGATATCTGTGTGTTAAGCTCTCATAATATACATTCAGGAGGATTATTAATGGAAGCTATTCCAATCGGTGGTTTCAAAATGATCGATGGAGGCGAAGCAGATGATAAAATCGTTGCAGTAATGATCGGCGACCATGCTTTTGGACATTTCAGAGATATTTCTGAACTTCCGGAAGCGGAAGTGAAAAGATTAATGCACTACTTCTTAACGTATAAGAACTTACCGGATGAGCCTGCAAAATGCAGAATTCATGAGGTATACGGAGCTGAGCACGCTAAAAAAGTGATCAAAGCTTCTCAAAAAGATTATGCAGAAAAATTCGGAGGCTAAGAAACAGCATTTCCAACTCATAATAAAGGCAGATGAAATTCATCTGCCTTTTTATTTTGTTTAAATAAACGTTTTTTGATAGAAAACATACATTAATGCTTCTCTGGAATATTACCTTTTTATGCCATTTTAAATTTAAGAAAATATATTACAGAACCAGACTTAATAAAACAATAGATTTTTTGTTATATTTATAAAACTAATTACTATTTATTAATATTAAAATAATAAACTATGGATTTGTTCTATTTAATTCCGGTTTTTGGTGTTGTTGCCTTATTGTATACTTTCCTGCAGAGTAACTGGGTAAGTAAGCAGAATGCCGGAAATGAGAAAATGAAAATAATCAGCGGCCATATCGCTGATGGTGCAATGGCTTTTCTAAAGGCTGAGTACAAGATTTTAACCTATTTTGTAGTGGTGGTAGCAATATTACTCGCTGTAATGGGATCCAGTAATTCCAATTCCCACTGGAGTATTGGTGTTGCTTTTGCCGTGGGAGCCGTATTTTCTGCACTGGCAGGATTTATCGGAATGAAAATCGCGACAAAAGCCAATGTAAGAACAGCAGAAGCCGCAAGAACATCACTTTCCAAAGCCCTGAAAGTTTCTTTTACCGGAGGTTCGGTTATGGGAATGGGAGTAGCCGGATTGGCAGTTCTGGGTTTAGGTGCTCTTTTTCTGATCATTAAACAGATCTTCGCTCCTGATGCAACAGTAGATTCCCATGAAATGGAAAGGACGATTGAAATTCTTACAGGATTTTCTCTGGGTGCAGAATCCATTGCTCTTTTTGCAAGAGTAGGCGGTGGTATTTATACTAAAGCCGCAGACGTAGGCGCTGACCTTGTAGGAAAAGTAGAAGCGGGAATTCCTGAGGATGATCCCAGAAATCCAGCCACTATTGCCGATAATGTGGGTGACAATGTAGGAGATGTGGCAGGGATGGGAGCCGACCTTTTCGGGTCTTATGTTGCAACGGTACTGGCAACAATGGTTTTAGGCAGAGAAACAATGTCCGATGATTCTTTCGGAGGCTTTGCACCTATCCTCCTTCCAATGCTTATTGCCGGGACAGGGATTATTTTCTCCATGATAGGAACTCTATTTGTAAGAATCAATGACAATGAAGGGTCATCCACTTCCAACGTTCAGAATGCCTTAAATTTAGGGAACTGGGGAAGTATTGTGATTACTGCCATATCCTCTTATTTTTTAGTTACCTACCTTCTTCCCGAAAAAATGACTCTCAGAGGGCATGAATTCACTAAAATGGGTGTTTTTGGTGCTATAATGGTAGGTCTTGTAGTGGGTACCTTAATGAGCATCATTACAGAATTTTATACCGCCATGGGCAAAAGGCCTGTTTCAAGTATTGTAAGACAATCCTCTACAGGTCATGCAACAAATATTATCGGAGGCCTGGCAGTCGGTATGGAATCTACACTGCTTCCAATCCTTGTACTTGCAGGAGGTATTTACGGATCCTATTTATGTGCAGGACTTTACGGAGTAGCTATTGCTGCGGCCGGAATGATGGCAACTACAGCAATGCAGCTTGCTATTGACGCTTTCGGACCGATTGCTGACAATGCAGGAGGAATTGCTGAAATGAGTGAGCTTCCAAAAGAAGTCCGTGAAAGAACGGACATTCTGGATGCCGTAGGAAATACTACAGCAGCTACTGGAAAAGGATTTGCTATAGCTTCTGCAGCATTAACGGCATTGGCCTTATTTGCAGCCTTCGTAGGAATTGCCGGAATCGATGGAATTGATATATACAGGGCAGATGTGCTGGCAGGGTTATTTGTAGGAGGGATGATCCCTTTTATATTCTCTTCACTTGCTATTACGGCGGTAGGACAAGCCGCGATGGCTATGGTAGAGGAGGTAAGAAGACAGTTTCGTGAAATTCCCGGGATCCTGGAAGGAAAAGCACAACCCGAATACGAGAAATGCGTGGCTATATCCACAGACGCATCCATCAGAAAAATGATGCTTCCGGGAGCTATTGCCATTATTTCACCTTTGTTGATAGGATTTATATTCGGACCTGAAGTTTTAGGAGGATTTTTAGCCGGAGCTACTGTGAGCGGTGTTCTGATGGGAATGTTCCAGAATAATGCCGGTGGTGCCTGGGATAATGCTAAAAAGTCATTTGAAAAAGGTGTCGATATCAACGGCCAGACCTATTATAAAGGTTCAGAGCCTCATAAAGCTTCCGTGACGGGAGATACTGTGGGAGATCCTTTTAAAGATACTTCAGGACCATCAATGAACATTCTGATTAAGCTGATGTCCATTGTTTCATTAGTGATTGCACCTACATTGGCAGTATTGCATAAAGACAAAATTGAAGCCAACAGAAAAGCGAAACTGGAGAGCCTGACAAGAGCTTATAATGCAACTTCAGCTACGGCACATACAGGTCTTCAAACCACTCTCTCTTCTCCAAAAGAAATCAAAGGGCATCTTAATGAAAACGGGGATTTTGTTTATGAGACAGGAAACATTCAGGAAATAAAATTGAAAGGTGGGAAAACAATCGCTTTAGGAGAAGGAAGCGGGCTGTTCCAACTGTACAATTCAGTAAATCAAAAAGATCAGACTATTTTAGATCCTAATAACTGGTATACTCTGGAAAATCTTTATTTCGAAACCGGATCCAGTGATCTGAAAGCCGGCTCAGATGCTCAGCTTAATAATCTTGCCGAAATTCTGAATGCCTACCCAGGTGTAAAAGTCAAATTAGGAGGTTACACAGACAATACAGGTAATGAAGAAAGCAATCAGAAATTATCGAATCTAAGAGCTCAGACAGCAAAACTTAAACTTTTGGAGCTAGGAATTTCATCAGACAGGGTAGAAGCAGAAGGCTATGGCTCTCAGCATCCGGTTTGTGAAGCAAATGACACGGATGAGTGTAAAGCAAAAAACAGAAGAATTGATGTAAGAGTTCTTGCTCTTTAAATCAAGGAATCAAATATTCAAGGCACCGTTTTAAGCGGTGCCTTTTTATTTTTGAAAAGAGTTTTCAAGCTAAATAATCTGTAAGATCTGGGGATACAAAAAATATTGAAAATTTTATCTCCTCCCAAATTTCATAGATTGACACAGGCTTTTATAAACTATGCAGGTTTAATTTGATTGATGCTTATATTAAAGGTTTTTCTGCAGATGTTCCAAAGCCTGGATAATCAATTCATCTTTTTTTGCAAAACTGAACCGTACATAATCGGAGTTCTGCCGTGAATTATAGAAGGCAGAAAGGGGAAGACATGCTGTTCTTTTCTCTACCGTTAACCATTTTGAGAATTCTACATCAGTCATCGTTTTGGAAACATTTCTGAAATTAACGATCTGAAAGACACTTCCCTCAGCCTTTTTTATTGCTTCTAAAGGTGTAAGTGCAATCATTTCATTAAATATATCCCTTTTTCGCTGCATTATCTTCTTATTTTCAGAAGAATCGAATACTTCCAGATACTTGGCAAGGGCATATTGGGCCGGAGCATTCGCGCTGTAGGAAATATATTGCTGGTGGCATCTGAATTTTAAAGTAAGACATTCTGAGGCAAGTAAATAGCTCACCTTCCAACCGGAAGTATGAAACATTTTTCCAAAAGAAAAGATACAAAAGGTTCTGTTTCTCAGTTCAGGATGAAGGAAAGAACTGTAGTGTTCGATTCCGTCATAGCAATAAGTATCATAAATTTCTTCCGAGATAATATAAATTTCCTGATGCTTTATCAGTTCATAAAGCTGGTTCCAGTCATTTTGTTTCCAGATTGTTCCCGTAGGATTCTGTGGTGAATTGACAATAATGGCTTTTGTCTTTTCGGAAATGCATTTTTGAAAATTTTCCCAATTAATAGTAAAATCATTATCAAGATTATAATAAACAGGAATACCGCCATTTTGAACAACAGAAGGCCCGTAGGTATAATAGGAAGGCTGGATGATAATAACTTCATCTCCCTGATTTAAAACAGATTTAAGGGCTGTATTTAAAGCAAAAGTTGCACAGGGAACAACAGTCACTTCATTTTCTTTAAGTCGGATGCTGTTTTTACGTGCTGTGTTGTAGGTAATAATATTGTTAATGAGCAGAGGGCTTCCCGCAAGTGGCTCATACTGATGTTTGTTACAATCTACAGCTTCCTTTAAAAATAATTTTAACCGTTCATCAATATCAAAATCAGGAAGTCCTAAAGACAGGTCAAAACTATTATGTTTTGTAGCGAGCTCAGACATTTCCGTAAAAAAGGAATAATGTGTAAATCCGTAAATTTTTTCCATCTATATTGCACTTATATCAAATATAAGAAAAATAGGCATTCGTTGGAGGTTAAATAAAATTTGTTATTTTTAAGCAAATTATTATCATATGAAAAAAATACTTATCCCGCTGTTGAGCCTGGCTATTGTAGTCAGCTGCGGAACAGCGAAATCTTCTGAAGGAGCTTCAGCTCAATCCACATCTGTAGCAAAAGGTGATAAAGCCTTTCTTTCTGCATATAAGACCATTAAGGCTGATGAATTAAAGAAAAACTTATATGTAATCGCTTCTGATGAAATGGGAGGGAGAGATACCGGAAGCCCGGGTCAGAAAAAAGCGGGTGAGTATATGATCAATTATTATAAAAGCCTAGGAATTACTCCTCCAAAAGCATTGGGATCCTATTACCAGAAGGTTCCGGCCGAGTTTATGAAGAAAAGAGGCGGGGGAAATCTTCCGGACTCTGAAAATATTCTTGCTTTCATTGAAGGAAGTGAGAAGCCTGAAGAAATAATAGTGATTTCCGCACATTACGATCACGTCGGGACTAAAAACGGAGTTGTTTATAACGGAGCCGATGATGACGGGAGTGGAACTGTAGCCGTTATGCAGATTGCAAAAGCTTTTCAGGAAGCTAAGAAGGGTGGAAACGGGCCAAAAAGATCAATTCTGTTCCTACATGTAACAGGAGAAGAGCATGGCTTGTTCGGATCTGAATACTATACCAGTAATCCCGTATTTCCGCTTGCCAATACTGTAGTTGACCTCAATATTGATATGATCGGGCGTGATGATGCAGCCAACAGAGGAAAACAGTATGTGTATGTGATTGGTTCTGAAATGCTGAGCTCTCAGCTTAAGGTCATCAATGAAGCAGCCAATAAAAAGACGAATAATTTAGAATTAAACTATAAATATGATGATCCGGCAGATCCGGAACAGCTGTACTACCGCTCGGATCATTATAATTTCGCTAAAAACAATGTTCCGGTAGCCTTTTTCTTCGACGGTATTCATGAGGATTATCATAAGCCAACCGATGACCCTGATAAAATTGATTATCCGCTGCTGGAAAAAAGAGCCCAGTTGGTTTTTGCCACTGCCTGGGAAATTGCCAACAGAGCAGAAAGAATTGTAGTAGATAAAAAATAAAATATTTTGTTGAATCACCGCAAAGGCATAAACGGAAATTACTTTAAATAATAAGCTCTAAAATATTTTAAATAAATGTTTTATGAAATTTAAAGTGTTTTAACATCAGGCAGATGAAAAATTGTGCCTTTGCGTTGACCAACTCTATCTATTCAAATTTATATTCAATAAAGATGGTTTCTTCAATAGGGACAGACTTTAGTCCGTTTTATAAAATAATTAACCAATGTAAGGCTTTAGCAAAAATGATAAAATACACATAATAAATTTGAATCAAATGAAAACAGCAATTCGTGAAGCCAGACCGGAAGATATTCTACAGATCCAGATCGTCCGAAACTCTGTAAAAGAGAATACGCTTTCTGATCCCTCATTGGTAACTGACGCAGACTGTGAAGAATTTCTGTTTCAAAGAGGAAAAGGCTGGGTTGGTGAAATAGAATCCAGGATTGTAGGTTTTTCCATCGTAGATCTGGAGAAAAATAACATCTGGGCCCTTTTTATGCATCCTGATTTTGAGAATCTCGGGATCGGAAGACAACTTCACGATACTATGCTTGACTGGTATTTTGAACAAACCAAAGAAGATGTATGGCTGGGAACCACACCGGGGACCAGGGCCGAAATATTCTACAGGAAGTCCGGTTGGAAGGAAACAGGCATGCATGGGAAAGGTGAGATCAAATTTGAAATGACTTATACTAATTGGAAAAACAGATAGCAATGACACAGCGTGTAAAATCCATCAGGCCCTTTATTGGAGCTGAAAATTTTGGAATAAGCAGAAGCTTCTACAGAGATCTAGGTTTTGAAGAAATGATTCTTGAGCCTAAATTATCCTTGTTTAAAAGACAGGAAACCGGATTTTAGCTCCAGGATTACTATGCTAAAGACTGGGTAGACAATACCATGGTCTTTATGGAAGTAGAGAATACAGACGATTTCTGGAAAGAGCTTCAGACTTTGAATCTTACCGAAAAATATGAAGGAGTAAAGCTTACACCCGTAAGAACAATGGAGTGGGGCAAAGAATGTTTTGTACATGATCCTTCCGGGATTTTGTGGCATTTCGGTGAGTTTTTTTAATGAAAGAGGAAAATATGATTTACGCTTTTGATACTTATTATTATGAGGATCATGCAAATACGGTATGTATCGCATTTGAAGACTGGGCCTCAGAAAATGAGTCTGATATCTTTGCTGAAAAAACAGAAGTATCTTCCGGATATGAAAGTGGTGCTTTCTACAAGCGTGAACTGCCCTGCATTTTGAGCCTATTAAAGAAAATATCCTTAAAAGAAGGAGATATTATTATAGTAGATGGCTATGTTACCCTTGATAATAATGGTAAAATAGGTCTTGGAGGATATCTTTATGAAGCCTTAGACCGAAAATATGCAATCATTGGAATTGCAAAAAATGAGTTTGCTTCGCCGGATTCCCAAAGACGAAATATTTTAAGAGGAGAGAGCAAAACTCCGTTATTTCTTACCGCAAAAGGGGTGGATGTAGATGAAGTACTGCCCAAAGTTGAGCAAATGCATGGTGCTTACCGGATACCGTCACTGCTGAAAAAGCTGGATCAGCTTTCCAGAGCTTAACGCTTTGCTCACAATATCTGTAGTTTTGCCGATATTCTATCAAATATCTATATTATTAATTTTCAGCAATTTGGTTTAAATTTCTCCTGATTTCTAAATTATTCTAAAAAAGGTGATAAATATCATTCGATTCTTATTTTTATTGATTCTAAATAAATATAAATTTGTCTCAAGAAAATAAAGAAATAAATGAAGAAATTATCTACCCTTTCTGCCGTAGTATTCTATATGATGGTGAATGCGCAATACTGTACTCCGGAATTTCAATATGGAGCAGACAGCAATATGATCACTAACGTTAGCTTGGGGAATATCAACAATACATCCACTTCACAATCCGGGAGTGCTCAGCTTTATGAAGATTTTACTTCAATGTCTGCTGATCTTCAGGCTGGAAACAGCTACCAGATTTCTGTAAAGGGGCCTTCCAGTACTTTTCCGAGCGATGTTATGGTATTTATTGATTTCAATGGAAACGGTAATTTTGACGATGCAGGAGAGAGTTTTTATATCGGCAGGCTCGCGGCGGCTAATCCTTTTACTGCTTTTACAGTAAACGGGACTATTACAGTTCCTTTGAATGCATTGTCCGGCGCCACAAGGATGAGAGTACTGAAAAATACGAATACAGCTGCGTATTCAGACCCGAATGCAGCCAATTCCATCAACACAGCATGTGATACCGGCTTGCGGGCAGGGCAGGCCGAAGATTACACTGTCAATATTACAGGAAACAATACGGCTTTCCCATCACCATATTGTGGAGCTGAAAATGTCACCAGTCTGACTGTCAGCGAAATTACAAAGGTAGAATTTACAGGAATTTCCAACGAAAGTCATATAGACGGGACTTCAGATGCAGTTGAGAACTTTACAGCTACGGTTTTCAGCGTGAACAGAGACAATTCATATCCGATAACAGTCACAGGGGGAACTCAGGGCCAGACAACTGTCTCAGCTTATGCCTACATCGATCTTAATCACAATAATGTTTTTGATCCGAATGAAGTATTTAATTTGGGGTATCTGGATACTTCTGATCCTATTCCCGGCAAACAGTCAGGGATAGCTTCCGGAACAATTACAATTCCTATGGATGCGATGCTGGGGCAGACCCGCTTCAGAATTGTGAAAGCTTACGAATCCAGTTCATGGATGGGAACCTTGGAAAATCTGCCATGTCCTTCAGGGTGGTTCATTGGACAGGTTGAAGATTATACTTTAAATGTGCTGGCATCCAATCTTGCTACATGGGAGGTAACAAAGAAATCCTCTGCAAAAATATACCCGAATCCTACATCAGGTTCCGTAACGGTACAAACCGAGCAGGGACTTGAAAAATATGAAGTTTACAGTTTATCAGGACAGAAACTTTTGGAAGGAACATCCGGAGTTGTTAACATGAACAGCTTTATCCCTGGGACTTACCTGATCAGGGTCTACACAAAAGATAAAAAAAGCATCACTGAAAAGATCATCAAAAAATAAGAACACTTTATCTAATCATATCCATATCAATTTTTGTTTTTTTAACCGGCAGATTCTATCTGTCGGTTTTGTTTTTTTGAGCAGATATAGCTTTATTATTGTATGACGAAACTCCTATAATGGTTTCGATTCCAGTATTTCTAATAAATCATGCTTTGACAGCTTCTGAATACCGGTTCCGTCAGTCTGGAGCAGATTCTGGGCCAGTTCATTTTTCTTTTTCTGAAGACTTAAAATCTTCTCTTCTACAGTATTTGAGCAGATCAGCCGGACTGCAATTACATTCTTAGTCTGGCCGATTCTATAACTGCGGTCGATCGCCTGGTTTTCCGCTGCAGGATTCCACCACGGATCCACAAGATAAATATAATCTGCCTGCGTAAGATTAAGGCCTATACCGCCCGCTTTTAAACTGATCAGGAATACCCGGATCTCTTCATTCTCCTGGAAGTTATTAACGGTTTTGCCCCTGTTTTTGGTTTGTCCCGTAAGATATTCAAAAGGAATATTTTTACGTTCAAGTTCAGCTTTAAGTAAGTCCAGCATCTCTACAAATTGTGAGAATACAAGGATTTTGTGATCTTTAGACTTACTTTGGATCTGTTCCATCAGTATTTCTATTTTCACAGCATGATCACCGGAATATCCTTCTTTTAATAATACAGGAGAATTACAGATCTGTCGGAGTCTGGTAAGTCCTGTCAGAACATGCATGCTGTTTTTATTCAGATCATCGTCATCATTGGCGGCAATAAATTCACGGAGCTCTTTTTCATAAGCATCATAGATTTTACGCTGTTCAGTATCCATTTCACAGTAGATTACCATCTCTGTTTTTTCGGGAAGCTCTTTGGCAACCTGTTTTTTTGTCCTGCGGAGAATAAAAGGCCTTATTTTCTGCTGAAGCTCCTGGGCACGCTTACCATATTCAAATTTATCAATGGGAACGGCATAAATGTCTTTAAAATACTGCTTGCTTCCCAGAAGTCCCGGACATGCAAAAGAAAGCTGACTGTAAAGATCAAAAGTATTATTTTCAATAGGAGTTCCTGTAAGAACAATTCTGTTTCTTGAATTCAGCAGGCGGGCCGCTTTATATCTTTCTGAGTTAGGGTTTTTAATTGTCTGTGATTCATCAAGGAAAACACAGTTAAAACGGAAATCCTTCAGAAAACGGATATCTGAAAGCAACATCCCGTAGCTGGTAAGTATCACCTCATATTCAGAGAAATGTTCCGTAGTTTTCAGTCTTTCAGCTCCATAATGAGTCATTACCTTTATTGAAGGAGCAAATTTGTTAATCTCTTCCTGCCAGTTGAAGAGCAGGGAAGTAGGGACCACTACAAGATGGGTAACATGGCCTCGTTTTTCCCGTTGAGAAAGAATAAATGCGATCACCTGAAGCGTTTTTCCAAGTCCCATATCATCAGCCAGACATCCGCCGAAATTAAAGCTGTCCAAAAAGTTCAGCCAGTTCAGTCCGTCATACTGATAATCCCTTAACTCAGCATTTAACCCGGCAGGAATATCAATTTGGGGAATATCTTTAACAGATGAGAACTGAAGTGAATAGGAAGAAAGCTCTTCCTGTACCTCATTGCTTAAAATATCTTTTTCAAACAGTGAAGACACTTCCGTAAAATTGATTTTTGAAATTTTAAGGTCTTCAGCATCGATTTCCCCGATCCGGAAAAATTCATTCATTCTGTTGATCCATTCTTCCGGGAGTACCCCAAGTGTGCCGTCGTCCAGCTGTACAAATTTACTTCTGTTGCGGATAGCGCGGTGAAGCTGTTTCAGGGCGGCATCTTTCTGTCCGAAGCTTACTTTTAATTTAGCATTGAACCAGTCCAGTCCGCTGGTAATCTGAATATTGACCCTTGCTTTGTATGAATTGAGCTTAGTATTCTTAAGCTCATTGAATCCAAGAATCACCACACCTTCATTTCTCCATATTTCAAAAGTATGGAGAAACCAGTCCTGATCCAGGAACTTATCTTTATGCAGATAAAAATAATCATAGCCATCCATCTGTGCTTCAAAGTCGGGGTGCTGCTTCATGATGAGAGTGGTAAAACGGGCTTCTTCCGCGTCACTCCTGTCTATTTTAAATACATTCCCATTCTGATCCGTTCCGAAAAGCTGCTTTCGGGAATAGACGGCAACTTCGGCCTGTCCATACTTCATGACCGGAGTCAGGGCAACATAATTTCCCTGTTGGCGGAGGTAAATAATCCGTTCATTCCGATGTTTTTTTTCTTCAAGCTGTACTGGTGTTGCAGGCTGTATATAGCTGTAATTGATGTGAATACGTTCTTCAAGTGAAGAGAGAACATTCTTCATGAATGCTTCATATTTTGAGGAATGAATAAGCAGGATTTCATTATTGGCTTTAAAAAACTTAATCACCCTCAACATATCAGGATCATCTACAAAACTGAAAGTATTCCGGCTGTAGACAAAATATTCATTCCTGATCGTTATATTTTTAAAAGGCACAGAAATATCATTGAATTCCAGTTCACCTGTTACCTCATAAAAAGGTTCTTTTTTGAATACGCTGAGCTGTATTTCAGCCTGTAAAACCTCAAGATGTACAGGAACAAGAGATTTCGAAGAAACGGGTTCAGACAGTTCACGGTCATGATAATAAGTTTGAAGCCCAAGTGGATTCTGTACAATCAGTTTTAGGGCTTCCAGCTCCGCAGTATTGTAATCTTCATTATAATTATTCTGAAACGCTGAAACAGCGGTATAAAATTTAATGTGCTCTGCTTCTTCAGCTTTCCAGATAAGCTGCATGGCATCAACAGGATGTACAGGATTTTTAAGCTTTCCTGCCTGTGTAGTTTCAGCTTCCATGAGTGAAAAATTCAGATGGCTGTAATAACGGTGCCTTCCAATGACCAGTATTTTTCTTTTTCCACTGTCCTGGAATGCTAGTTGATCGATTACTGAAGAACGTTGGGGAAGAAGCTGCTGTTTAAAAATATCCTCATCTATAGGTAACATTTCCCTGATCTTAGGCTGTACCTCGATTTTATCATTAATATATCCAAGCTCGAAATAGATATCAAGATCCGGCTCATTTTCTAAGCCATAACTTTTAGCTTTAGCAATAAACAGTTTCTTACGAAGAAACGGATCAAAAAAAGTCCTGAATTTTTTCTCCTCTAAAATACAATGAATGATTTCTGCCTGATGCTCACAAAGTTTGTCTTTGGGACTGTGGCAGGTACATGTGCTTACTATGGAGCTGCCTATCTGGCTGACGGAAACCTCCGGAAAATCTTTTAAAGGAGATTTTTTGGTAAAAACTCCAATATTGTTTTCGATGGCAGTAGGATAGATATCATGAAAATCTCTGATCTCCAGAAATGCGCTTCCCGAAGTATGTTTCAGGAGATCATAAACGGAAAGTATACTGATGTTTGTATTTTCAAGAATATAAGCAGCCATAAGCATGCGAATTTACAAAAAATGACAACAACAATCTAAGGTATTGAGGATGAGGTGAAAAACTAATGATAGACAGCAATTTGAAAGATGTTGATGTTTCATTTTATGCTCTGAATACCAATATAAATATTCAATTCTATTTTATCATACGATAAATAGATATTTTATCGTTAATATTGTACAATATTTCAATTCATGAAAAAACCAAAATGAATTTAAGAAGATTATAATTTTTTTTTAATGACAAGCAAGATTATAGGAGTCGGCAATTATATTCCGCCGGAAACAATTACAAATTTATTTTTTGACAAGCATCATTTTATTAATAAAAACGGGGAGTCATTAAAGGAAGCGAATGATATTATTGCCAGGAAGCTCAAGGAAATTACCGGCATAGAAGAAAGAAGATACGCATCTGAGCATCAGGTGACTTCAGATCTGGGACTAATTGCAGCACAGAGAGCAATAGAAAATTCAAAAATTGATCCGGAAACACTGGATTATATCATATTTGCCCATAATTTCGGTGATGTCCGCTTTGGCACCGTTCAGTCGGACAGTGTTCCAAGTCTGGCTTCAAGAGTAAAGCACCTTTTAAAGATCAAGAATAATTTCTGTGTAGCCTATGACGTTCTGTTCGGATGTCCGGGTTGGATTGAAGGAGTGATACAGGCTAATGCCTTCATTAAATCTGGTATTGCAAAGCGATGCCTTGTTATTGGTGCTGAAACACTTTCACGAGTAGTTGATATTCATGACAGAGACAGTATGATCTATGCGGATGGTGCCGGAGCTGCTATCCTGGAAATAAGTGAAGATGATAAAGGGATACAGTCCCATTTGTCTGCTTCTTATACTTTAACTGAAAAAGACTTCCTTTTCTTTGGAAAGTCATACAATAACGAGAGCTGTCCTGATACGAAATATATCAAAATGGACGGCAGGAAAATTTACGAATTTGCCCTTGTGAATGTAGCAGATGCTATGAAGAAGTGTATGGATGCAAGTGGATATTCTATAGATCAGCTAGACAAAATTATTATCCACCAGGCTAATGAAAAAATGGATGAAGCAATTGTAAAACGTTTTTATCAGCTTTATGATCTGCCAATGCCGGAAAATATCATGCCGATGGTTATTAATAAATTGGGTAACAGCAGTGTAGCTACTATTCCAACTCTGCTTACCATGATCCTGAATGGAGAGCTTCCTTCCCATGAAATAAAAGAAGGACATGTGGTTTTATTTGCCTCTGTAGGAGCAGGGATGAATATCAATTCATTTGTCTATAAATTTTAAAATAGTCTAAGAGAATCAGCTTATACTGCATTTTTCTTTTTATAAATAAGGCCCGGATTTTAAAATCCGGGCCTTATTATTTATTGAGATAATTTGCATTCCCCAAAAAAATATTTTAAAATCCATTTTGGATACACGTTAGTCCAATTTGGCAACTTCAGCCTTTATTCTAATGCTGACCTTTGTCCTGTTAATTTAATACAGAACAAAATGAAAACAATTTTTATAACAGGCGCTTCAACAGGATTAGGGAAAGCGGCTGCCCAATTATTTCAAAGCAGAGGCTGGAACGTTATTGCAACCATGAGAAATCCTGAAGCCGCTTCAGAACTTGCCGCTTTAGACAATGTAACCCTGCTTCCTTTGGATGTTACAAATCTGGAGCAGATAAAATCAACCGTTAACAAGGCTCTTGAGCTAAGTAATGTGGATGTAGTCTTCAACAATGCAGGATATGGACTGATTGGCCCTTTAGAAGCATTAAAAGATGAACAGATCTTAAAACAGCTGGATACCAATCTTCTTGGAGTGATCCGTGTAACACAGGCTTTTATTCCCTATTTCAGGGAGAGAAAAAGCGGTATGTTTATTTCTACCACTTCAATCGGAGGATTGATTGCATTTCCTTTGGGCTCAACTTATCATGCCACCAAATGGGCTTTGGAAGGATGGAGCGAAAGCCTAGCCTTCGAATTGAACAAATTCGGTATTGATATCAAAACTGTTTCTCCCGGAGGCATTAAAACAGATTTTGTAAGCCGTTCCTTAGATTCAGCAACGAGCCCGGCCTACGAAGAAATTTCCAATTCGCTTTTTTCCAGTATGGAAGGCATGATGGAGGCGGCTTCTACTCCGGAACAGATTGCAGAGGTTGTTTATGAAGCAGCTACAGACGGTAAGAAACAGTTAAGATATGTGGCTGGAGAGGATGCAAAAGCATTGTATGCACAGCGTCTTGAACTGGGAGATGAAGCCTTCAGAGAGCAGTTCGGGAAACAGTTTATCTAAGATAATTTTTGAATATCAGGACAGCATGAGTAGCCTTATTTGTGCTGTTTTTTAAGCTAAATATTTAATACATTTATATCATGGAAAAGAAAGATAATACACCTATGAAGATTTCGTCCATATCAGAGCTTCATAATCTGCTGTACCTTCCCAAACCGCTTCATCCATTAGTAAGCCTGGTAGATAATACGAAAATGACTGTTAATAAAGAATTATTAAGCAGGAGCTTTCATCTGAACTTTTATAAGATTTCCTATAAATTTTCTGAGCATGGAAAGATGGGATATGGGCAGGGATATTATGATTTTAATGAGGGAGGCATGATGTTTACGGCACCGGGACAGATTCTTTCTACAGATTCGGATGCAGAATATTGTGGCTATACGCTTCTGGTACATCCGGACTTTTTACGGACCTATCCGCTGGCAAAGAATATCAAAAAATTCGGGTTCTTTTCCTATGATACCAATGAGGCACTCCATCTGTCTGATCAGGAAAAAACCATAATAACCGGATTACTGGATAATATCAGGAATGAGCTGAATACAGCTATTGATGAGATTAGCCAGGATGTTATTGTTTCCTATATTGAGGTTCTGCTGAATTACAGCAACCGTTTTTATAGAAGACAGTTTATCACGAGAAAAGCAGTCAACAGTGATCTTTTATCTAAAATGGAACTTATACTGGACAATTATTTCAACAAGCAGGAAACGTTGACCAAAGGTCTTCCCACTGTAGAATTCCTGGCCTCCGAAATGAACCTTTCACCGCATTACCTTAGTGATATGCTCCGAAATCTTACTGGACAGAATGCCCAACAGCATATTCATGAAAAACTGATCGAAAAGGCTAAGGAATATCTTACCGCAACGAGTTTTTCGGTGTCTGAAGTAGCGTATGCTTTAGGATTTGAGCATCCGCAATCTTTTAATAAGCTGTTTAAAAAGAAAACAGAAAAAACCCCTTTAAGCTACAGACAGTCATTTAATTGAGATATATTTTGTTGTGCACAATAAAGGTAGTTATTTAATAATTTTATGTTGACTCATATAACCACGATAAAGATTATCCTGCACACATATTTAATTAGCTTGCAGCCTCACCAGGAATCGAACCTGGATCTAAAGTTTAGGAAACTTCTATTCTATCCGTTGAACTATGAGGCCATAGAAAAATAAAAATACTAATTTATTTAAATAAATAAAAGATTTTCCAATAATTAGGTTTTTTTCAAAATGATTTTATTCAGAATTCATTTATAAAAGTAACTGAATTGATGCAAAAAAAGAATCCGCTCTTTAGGAGCGGATCCAGTAGATAAATACATCTCATTTTTTTAATTAGACAACAATAAAAAAGCACAGCCGACAATGCTGTGCTTAAATTTTTATTTCAAATTTAATTGCAATTTCAAAGCTGAAAAAAGCAAAAAATGATTTCATTTCAGTTGTATTACATAGTAAATGTAGCACTATTTTTAATATGAAACATGAATTTAATGTTAAAATTCACAACTTATCCACAATTAATTGTGGATAAGTTTATAACTAGTTGTTATTCAATGTATTTCAAGATGATGTTTTTCAAGATATATGTTGGTATAGTATTTTTCAGTTGACAGAAGAACTAAAAAATTAATGAAACTCATATTAAGTAAAGACATTCTGAATAAAAAATCACATTAACATAAAAAAGAGAGCCAGACGGCTCTCTATTGATATTTAGCTTTCAAGTTTTTCCTTGATGTATTTTGCTGTATGTGATTTTTTATCTTTCGCCAGGTCTTCCGGAGTTCCGGCAAAAACAACTTCGCCGCCATATTTCCCAGCTTCAGGGCCAATGTCTATAATATAATCTGCGCTTTTGATAATATCCGGCTGATGTTCAATAACAATCACAGAATGTCCAAGATCAATAAGTGCCTGCAATGACTTCAACAGCTTCTGAATATCATGGAAGTGAAGTCCTGTAGAAGGTTCATCAAAAATAAACAGGGTTTTATCTGTCGTAACTCCTTTCACAAGAAATGAGGCCAGTTTCACACGCTGTGCTTCACCGCCGGAAAGGGTAGAAGAGCTCTGGCCCAGCTGCAGATAGCCTAAGCCAACTTCCTGAAGCGGTCTCAGTTTGGTGACAATCTTTTCTTCATTGTTGTCTTTAAAGAACTCCAAAGCTTCATCCACCGTCATATGAAGAATATCGGAAATGCTTTTTTCATCAAACTTCACTTCCAGGATCTCGTTTTTAAAGCGGGTTCCTTTACATACTTCACATTCAAGCTCAATATCTGCCATAAACTGCATGGAAACATTGATCACGCCTTCACCCTTACATTCATCACATCTTCCGCCATCTACGTTGAAAGAGAAATGCTTAGGCTTATAACCCATCATTTTTGAAACTTTCTGCTTGGCAAAAAGATCCCTGATGTCGTCATACGCTTTCAGGTAAGTAACGGGATTGGATCGTGAAGATTTTCCGATTGGATTCTGGTCGATCAGTTCAATATTTTTAATCAGTTTCTTTGGAAATTCTACAGAGTCATAATCTCCTTTTTTACCACCCATTCCAAGCTGGATCTGGATATCATTGGTTAAAATTTCCTTCATCAGCGTAGATTTTCCGCTTCCGGAAACTCCAGAAATCACCGTAAGGCTTTCCAGAGGAACATCTACATCTATATTTTTCAGATTATTCTGTCTTGCCCCTTTAATATGGATCCATTCCTTGGCTTTTCTGCGCTTTTTAGGAACTTCAATTTCCATTCTTCCGGTTAAATATTTTGAAGTAAGTGTATCTGCGTTTTTAAGATCGTTATAATCTCCGGCAAACACCAGCTCACCACCAAGATAGCCTGCTTCCGGACCAATATCTATGATATAGTCGGCAGCTTTCATAACGTCTTCATCGTGTTCAACAACAATCACGGTATTTCCCAGGTCACGAAGGTTTTTTAAAACTTCGATCAGGTTTTCGGTATCCCTTGAGTGAAGACCGATAGAAGGTTCATCCAGGATATAAATAGATCCTACAAGAGAACTTCCAAGGCTTGTGGCAAGATTAATTCTCTGGCTTTCACCACCTGAAAGGGTATTGGAGGTTCTGTTCAGGGTTAAATAGCCTAAGCCTACCTTTAGTAAAAATTCGATACGGGTTTTGATTTCGTACAGTAATCTTTTGGCCACATCCTGATCATGCTCGGAAAGTTTAAGTCCGTCTATCAATGGATATAATTCATCTAATGGAAGCTCGATCATAGAATGGATATTGTGTCCGTCTACCTTTACCCAGCTCGTTTCTTCGCGTAATCTCAGGCCTTCACAGGTAGGACAGAGTGTTTTCCCTCTGTATCGGGAAAGCATAACGCGGTACTGGATTTTGTACAGGTTTTCTTCAAGCATTTTGAAGAAGTTATTAATGGAAGGGAAGCTGCTTTTGCCGTCACCTTTCCACAGGAAGCTTTTCTGTTCTTTGGTCAGCTGATGATAAGGTTTGTGAATAGGGAAATCGTCAGCCTTTTTGATAAATGCTTTTTTCCACTCACTCATGCTTTCACCTCTCCAGGCAACCACTGCATCTTCATAAACGGATAGTGTTTTATTTGGAATGACCAGATCTTCATCTATTCCGATCACTTTACCGTAACCTTCACATGCTGGACATGCTCCATAAGGGTTGTTGAAACTGAAAAAATGAACATTTGGTTCAAGGAACTCCATACCATTAAGCTCAAATTTGTTGGAAAATTCTTTTACCTTTCCGGTATCTGGATTTTTCAGTGAACAATAGCCATGACCTTCATAAAATGCCATTTGAATAGAATCTGCCAGCCTTTGAAGGAAGCTTTCGTCTTCTTCATAAGAAAAACGGTCGATCACTAAATTAATAGCCATTCCTTTTTCAGGAGTAAAACCGAAGCTTTCCAGATCCTCAATACCCGCTACATTACCGTTGATCTCAAGTCTTGTGAAACCGGCAAGCTTTAAAACATTCAGCGCTTCCTTAAAATTATCTGCATCATATTCCAAAGGAGCTGTCAATAAGAACGAAGTATCTTTTTTTGAAGCTTTGATAAAATCAATCACATCAGAAACAGAATCTTTTTTTACTTCCTCGCCTGAAACAGGAGAAAACGTTTTCCCGATTCTTGCAAAAAGAAGCTTCATATAATCATAGATTTCCGTAGAAGTTCCTACCGTAGAACGGGGATTGGAAGAAATCACTTTCTGCTGAATGGCAATGGAAGGAGCAAGTCCCTTAATGTCATCCACTTTCGGCTTTTCCAGTTTACCCAGAAACTGACGTGCATAAGAGCTTAAGCTTTCCACATATCTTCTCTGTCCTTCTGCATAAATAGTATCGAATGCTAGGGAAGATTTTCCGCTTCCGGAAACCCCCGTGATTACGATCAGTTTATTTTTCGGGATCAGAACATCTATATGTTTCAGGTTGTTAAGATGGGCATTCTTAACGAAGATCTGTTTTTTTATATCTATTTCTACTGTTTTAGTCATGTTTATCTATTCATAAAGTATATACTGACTGAGAATATCTGTGATCAGTGTGACTGTTTTCTTGCCGTAATCTGCCGTCTGATAAACTGTTTTCTATCTGTCCAGGAAATTCGGCATTTATAAAGTGCCTGTAAGTATGGAAAGATGATTTTCGTCGCAAAATTAAGACCCACAAAATTACAAAATTTTACTGAAAATAAGATGTTTAAATATTTACTGACAGATAATTATATTCAATCATAAACAAAATCAAAAAAGTAAAATATTTCCATTTTCTGGCAAATAAAAATAACCGGATAAGCCATTAACACCCATAAGATTATATTAACAATCTCATGTTTATTGAATTTAAAAATAATTTATGATTTTCATTATGTTTTTGCACTTTGCTCTTGTTTTGTATTTTAAAATTAGTTAAAATTGTATTCATAAATATGTAATATAGAAATGAGAAAGTTATTCAGAGATCTTGTTACACATTTAATGAGAAAAAGATGAAGTTACTACCCTCAAAAGATGCAGTATATCCTACTGCATCTTTTTTTTATGATAACTATCATTTGTCTTTCTTCGGGAACTCCCTTACTTTTGGGTCCATTATTAAAGAAACTGACTCAAAACAAAACGGGAACTATTATGATCAAGAAGATTGGAAGTATATTTTTACTAGGTTCAATGCTCTGTGCTCAAGCACAGGAGAAGACTACGGATATTGAAAGCATTGAATTTCAGGGGAAATTTATTTCTACACCTTATAAAAATGCCAATCAGAATATTACGGTTATTACAAAGGAAGATATTGCCAATTCTCCTGCGAAAAGTATTGACGAGGTTCTTCAGCAGGTTCCGGGAATGGACATCAGAAGGAGAGGAGCGAATGGTGTACAAAGCGATATAGGCTTCCGGGGAAGTTCCTTTGAGCAGGTATTGCTGTTGCTCAATGGCATTAGAATGAATGATTCCCAGACCGGACACAATTCCATGAATGTACCGGTAGATATGGATGATGTGGAAAGAATTGAGATCATTAAAGGCCCGGCTGCCAGAAGATTCGGACAGAATGCTTATGCCGGTGTCATCAATATTATTACCAAAACAACTCCCGGAAAACGGGTGAAAATAAGTGCTGAAGGCGGAGATTACGAAACCTACGGCTTCGGATTCAATGCACAGCTGGGAAACGAAAAATTCTCAAACTCACTTCAGGCCAATTCTGCCTCATCGCAGGGCTATATGTACAATACAGACTACGAAATCCGAAATGTCTTCTACCAAAGCAAACTTAATATTAAAAACGGTGATCTGAAGCTGCAGGCCGGTTTTTCTGAAAAGAAATTCGGAGCAAACGGTTTTTATGCTTCTAAAAGTGCTACCGAACAGTATGAGGAAACCCAGGCTTCCATTGTAAGTTTAGCGCATCAGCAAAAGTTTGGTAATTTGAAATTAAGCTCAAACGTATATTGGAGAAGAGGACAGGACATGTATCTGTATGACAGAAATAAGCCGAATGGTTATAGAAATATGCATATTGGGAATAATGCAGGCGGGGAAGTGAATTCCAGCTACCAGTGGGGATTGGGGACTACAGGTGTTGGTGTGGAGCTGAGAAAGGAGTTTCTGGCGAGCAATAATTTAGGAGAGAGGAACCGTTTTGTCTCGCAGGTTTTCTTTGAGCATCATTTTTCATTATTGGATAAAAAGCTGAACATCAGTCCGGGGATTTCCTGGGCGAATTACTCCAAGGAAGGGAATTTCTTCTATCCCGGTTTGGATGTAGGGTATAATTTCAATCAGAATAATAAAATTTACGGAAATATTGCCAGAGTGCATAGGGTTCCCACATTTACAGATCTTTATTATGTAAGCAAAACAGAACAGGGAAATCCTGATCTGCTTCCGGAAAATGCGGTTTCATCTGAACTCGGGTACCAATATCAGAGCAATAGAATTCTGGCCAAAGTGAGTGGTTTTATGAGAAACTCAAACAATTCTATCGACTGGGTTAAAAAAAGCATGACCGATCCGATATGGTACGCGCAGAATGTAGGAAAAATAGATACAAAAGGAGTTGAAGCAGAAGTGAGCCACAGGGTTTTCGACTGGCTAAAATATACAGCTGGTTATACTTATCTGGACAGTAGAATGAAAGAGTCTAATGATGTTGTTTCAAGATATATTCTTGATAATCTGAAACATCAGGTTGTTGCAAAGCTTGAAACCAGATTCTTAAAATATTTCACGAATGAGCTGGTTTACAGATATAACGAAAGACTGAATTTGGGAAGTTATAACCTTCTTGATGAAAAGCTAAGCTTTGCAAAAAAAGATTTTTCTGTATATGTACTGATCAATAATTTGACGAATACAAAATATACCGAAGCTTTTGAAGTTGAAATGCCCCAAAGATGGTTCCATTTAGGACTCTCATATACGATCAATATTAAATAAACGTTAATTTTAAATGAATGAAAATTAATATTAACAAATTGTTAAATGATTTATTTTTGCAAAAATTTTTTATGAAACTTTTTTTAAGTCTGAGTTTACTTTTGAGTATGACCTTTTTCAAAGCACAGGAACACGTTTCCAGCTTCAATGCAGTGACTCTAACCTATAAGTTTCATCCTAAATTTTTCCTTTATGCGGAAGGCCAGCTTAGAGGTAACGAAGATTATACATATCCCGATTATTACGAAATCAAAGGAGGAGTAGGATACAATCTGACTAAAAATCACAAGCCTTTCGTAGGTCTGGGAAGATATGTGAATTATAAAGAACACAGCCTGAGCAGAGAGGAATTCAGGGTATGGCTGCAGGACGTGATCGATTTCAAAAAAGGGATCGTCAAGTTTGAAAACCGTTTCCGTGCTGAGAAAAGCTGGTTCTATGAGCCTAAAATAGATAAAAATTCTCAAAGAATGCGTTACAGATACCGTCTGAATATAAGCGTTCCTTTGAATGCAAAAACTGTTAAAAAAGGAACTGTTTTCGCAAATGCTTACGACGAAATTTTCCTGGTAAGCCCAATGAAGCCTACTTTTGCTAGAAACAGGGTATATGGTGGTTTCGGTTATCAGATAGACGACCATTTCGGAATCCTGACAGGTTATCTATGGCAGCGTGAATTTGAAGCGAAAGGGAATAAAAACCTTCACTTTATTTATCTGGCCTTAAACATCAATATCGACGGTACGGACCATCCTACAAAAACATATGATTTCCCTGGGGCGGATTAATATTTCTCTATCAGATAACGGTACGCCTTCAGGTATTTGTTGAATCTCTTGATATCTTTAGGGCTAAGCTCTCTGTTTACTCGTCTGAGATCCATATTGTCCCGGAGATCATTAAGCTTTACAGCGACAGCCAGAGAAGATCTTTCTGTTCTTTTAACGAATTCATCGTAATCCTCTTCGGGATCAAATTTGGTAAGGCAGCTTATGGCAAAAATAATGTATTCCGGAAAACCTTCGGTTCTTAAATAATCCAGGCTGAACTCTTCCGGATGATCTTCTACTACATCATGTAGTACCCCGACGATCTTTTCGTCCATTGTTTTACCATATTCCATCACACGCATGACATGGGCAATGTAGGGAGCGTGGTATTTGTCGGTTTGTCCTTTATGTGCTTTATCAGCTATTTTTATGGCTCTGTTGAGCATTTCTTCTTTTGTCATTTCTTATAGAAAATAGAATACAAAAATAAAAAATGCCTTAAAGAATAAGACATTTTTACTAAGAATATTTTACATAATATTAAAGCAGGGTTTCATCCTCTACGGAAGCATCTGGGGCGTTGTTTTTTACAGATTCTATACCGTTTTCCATTCCATTTTCAGATTCATACATCTGGCTCGTTCCAATGATTTGCCCGTTCCCGGCTTTTAAATTGAAATAGCAGCGGTCATCTTTAGCTGTATTTCTTTCGAATTTTGAGTCATCCTGTGAATTGGTGCGTACGGATTCTATTCCGTTTTCACACGAGGATTTTGAGCCGTATCCCTGGCTGGTTAAGATAACCTGGCCATTTCCGGCTTTCAGATTGAATTTAAAGTCACTGTCTGTCCTTTTCGAGATAATAAATTTTCCCATAGTAATAATTTGTTTTGGTTATTTAATAGGCTGAGCCTTTTTTGTGTCTGTAATTTTTTCAGGAATGTCCGGATTCAGTATTTTATATTTTGAATAATCTTTTTTAGGTTCTTTCAAGGCCATATATGCTGCTGTATCTTTTGGTGTTACAGTAAGCATTTTATACTGTTCCTTCCGGTCTGTGTCAGTCTTTTCCTTTATTTCTTTGAGATCATTAATCTTTGTGGTATCTGTCTTCGGCAGGATCAGCTTTCTTTCTTTTTTCTGGGCAGTTAATGTAATAGAAATAAGAAAGAGAGGAAATAATAAAATCTTCATGTTTTTTAATTTAAAATAAAAATATAAAAAAATATTGGAATTTTAAGCTCATAAGGGCTATAGATTTTTACATATCGGCTTGCGTTACTACCTGTTATGTCTTTTTTAGTATAGAGGCTAAAAGAAAAGCGTCTCAAAAAATGAGACGCCTTGAAATCAAATTATGTTATAAAAGACTAATAAGCTGCTTTAGCAATATAGTGTGCAGCAACTTTTTCAGTTAAAGCCACTACATTCGGATGATTCGTATACTTTGTGAATCTTCTCAGACCTGAAAGCATCATCCTCTGCTCGTCACCTTCAGCGAAAGAAACAATTCCTTCTTTGGCAGCTGCGATGATCTTTTCAACAGCTTTATAAAGATTAAGCTGTGCCATTGCTGCTTCCACAGAATCCGGTGAGAAGTGCTTTTCAGCCCTTAAGATAGCAGATTCAGCCATGTAGATTTGGTTAAGGATTTCAGAAGCATTCAGTAATAAGTGCTGCTGTTTTTCAATATCCATCATATATTTTTGAAGCGCAGCTCCGGAAACCATAAGGAATACTTTCTTAAGGTTAGCGATAATTGCTTTCTCTTCAGCCATGAATGCTGAGTAATCAGGCACATCGAATGACGGAATTCCCATTAATTCTTTGCTGATCGCCATAGCAGGGGAAAGCAGATCTAATTCTCCTTTCATAGCTTTTTTAATCAACATTCCGACTGCCAGAAGACGGTTAATTTCGTTGGTTCCTTCATAGATTCTTGCGATTCTGGAATCTCTCCAGGCCGCTTCCATTGGCATGTCTTCAGAGAATCCCATTCCTCCGTACACCTGGATGCCTTCATCGGCAGTATGCTGCGTTAAATCTGAAACGAAAACTTTCAGGATAGAAGCTTCTACCGCAAATTCCTCAACTCCTTTTAATTCAGCCTGCTGGTGATTCATTCCGCCAGCAACCAATTCATTGATTTTGTCCTCAACATCTTTTGCCGCTCTGTAAGAACCGGCCTCTGCAACGAAAATTCCTGTCGCCATTTCTGCCAGCTTCTTTCTGATTGCTCCGAAAGTTGAGATCGAAACTCCAAACTGCTTTCTTTCGTTAGAATACTGAAGAGAGTGGTTTAAGATTCTTCTTTGTCCGTCCAGGTTGGCAGCTGCCAGTTTAATTCTTCCTACATTCAAAGCATTCAGAGCGATTTTGAAACCGTTGTTTCTTTCGCCTAAAAGATTCTCAGCCGGAACTTTCATATCATTAAAGAAAACCTGTCTTGTAGAAGACGAACGGATTCCCAGTTTATGCTCTTCTTCACCGAAAGAAAGTCCCTCAGTTCCTTCTTTTTCTACGATGAAACCTGTAATGTTTTTATCGTCATCAATTTTAGCAAAAACAATGAAAATTTCTGCAAAACCTGCATTGGAGATCCACATTTTTTGCCCGTTGATGATATAATGTTTCCCGTCTTCAGATAGTTTTGCTCTTGTTTTTCCTGAGTTTGCATCAGAACCTGCATCAGGCTCAGTAAGACAATAAGCTCCGAATTTAGTTCCTGTTGCCAAATCCGGAAGGTATTTTTTCTTTTGCTCTTCTGTACCGTACAATAGGATAGGAAGCGTCCCGATTCCCGTGTGCGCTCCATAAGCTGTAGCCAAAGAACCATTTGCTCCTGAACAGTAATCACACGCCAGCATGGTATTCACGAAGCCCATTCCAAGACCGCCGTATTCCTCAGGAACAGCAACTCCTAAAAGCCCCATTTCACCCAACTGACGCATTTTTTCTTCAGTTAAAGCATAATCTTTTTTCTCAAATCTTTCCTTTTGAGGGATTACTTCCCTGTCGATAAATTCTTTCGCAGAATCACGAAGCATTTTTTGTTCTTCTGAAAGTTCTTCCAAAGAGAAGATCTCATTAGCAGGAATTTCTTTTATTAGAAATTCACCACCTTTTAATGTTTTATTAAGTGTATCACTCATTATTTTATGATTTTAAAATCTATAATTAATTAAAGAAGTTCGAAAATACTCGCTGCTCCCTGTCCCGTACCTACGCACATAGAAACCATTCCGTACTTGTTGCCGCGTCTTCTCATTTCGTCAAGAAGCTGAACAGTTAATTTTGTTCCGGTACATCCAAGCGGGTGGCCAAGAGCGATTGCACCTCCGTTGACGTTAAGGATATCAGGGTTTAAGCCTAATTCCTTTTTAATCGCTACAGACTGTGATGCAAAGGCTTCGTTCAATTCAATTAATTCAATATCTTTTAATTCAAGACCTGCCTGTTTTAAAGCTTTTGGAATTGCATAAATCGGCCCCATACCCATAATTCTCGGCTCAAGACCTGCTGCAGCATAAGCCACTAATCTTGCTTCCGGCTCAAGACCTAATTCTTTCACCATTTCTTCGCTCATTACCATTACGAAAGCGGCTCCGTCGCTCATCTGGGATGAATTTCCGGCTGTTACACTTCCTCCATTCGCAAATACGGGTCTCAATTTAGCAAGACCTTCCAAAGAAGTATCTTTTCTCGGACCTTCGTCTACAGAGAAGTCAAATTTTTTAGACTGCATCTTTTGATTTTCATCTAAGAAATTATATTCCACAGGAATGGAAACAATCTGACTGGCAAATTTCCCTTCAGCATTAGCTTTCAACGCTTTCATATGGGATTCAAAAGCGAACTGATCCTGTTCTTCTCTTGTAATATTATATTGTTTGGCTACTTCTTCCGCTGTGTAACCCATTCCCCAGTAATAATCAGGGTTTGTTTTTGCGATATCCGTTTCCGGAACCGGCTTGTAACCACCCATCGGGATATAGGACATAGATTCTGTACCTCCAGCGATGATACAGTCTGCCATTCCGGCCTGGATCTTTGCAGAAGCAATAGCAATAGCCTCACTTCCTGATGCACAATATCTGTTTACAGTAACTCCGGGAACTTTGTCAGTATTTAATCCCATTAAGGAAATTAAACGGGCAACATTCAGTCCCTGTTCTGCTTCCGGCATTGCGTTTCCTACAATCAGGTCGTCAATTCTGTTTTTATCTAATTGTGGAAGCTCTGCCATCAATTTTTCAATCACTGTAGCGGCCATCACGTCGGGTCTTGTAAATCTTAAACTTCCTTTTGGAGCTTTTCCAACGGCAGTTCTGAACCCTTTTACTATATATGCTGTCTTTGACATTTTTTAATTCTTAATTCGTTAATGATTAATTTCTCAACGGTTTTCCATTTTGTAACATATACTGAATTCTCTCTAGCGTCTTTCTCTCCCCGCAAAGCTGAAGGAATGTTTCTCTTTCAAGATTCAATAGATATTGTTCAGTTACGACAGTTGGTTCGGAAAGATTTCCTCCGACCATTACGTTGGCCAGTTTGTCTGCAATTTTTTTGTCGTGTGCAGAAATGAAATTTCCTGTTAACATTTGATCAGTTCCAACGTAGAACATTCCCAAAGCATCTTTACCTAAAACTTTTACTTTTTGTTCGATAGGCTGTGTATAACCTTGTTCTGCCAATAGTTTTGCTACTTTTTTAGCTTCAGCAATCTGCCTGTTTTTGCTTACGGATACGATATCTTTTCCTTTCTCAAGAATTCCCATATCATAGGCTTCATAAGCGGAAGTGGCTACTTTACCCATTGCGATATTCATGAATGCTTCGCGAAGCCTGTTGTTTTTAACGTCATCGCTGTGGAATTCTCTGGAAGTTCTCAAAGTAAGTTCTTTAGTACCGCCACCGCCAGGAATTACTCCAACTCCGGTTTCTACCAATCCGATATAAGTTTCTGCTGCTGCAACCACTCTGTCTGCATGCATGGTCATTTCGCAACCTCCACCAAGGGTCATTCCGTGAGGGGCAACCACTACAGGAATAGAGGAATAGCGCACTCTCATCATGGATTTCTGGAAATAAGCAATAGCCATGTTCAGATCATCCCAGTCCTGTTCGATAGCCATCATCAGGATCATGGCAAGATTGGCTCCCACAGAGAAGTTGGTTCCCTGGTTTCCAACAACTAATCCGTCATATTCTTTTTCAGCTAAATCAATGGCTCTGTTTAATCCGTCAAGAACTTCGCCTCCAAGAGAGTTCATTTTTGAACGGATCTCAAAGTTGATGATCCCGTCACCAAGATATTCAATCGCTGCTCCTGAATTGCTCCAAAGCGTTTTGTTTTTTCTGATATTGTCTAGGATAATAAAGGCATCCTGACCAGGAATTTTGTTGTATTCTCCTGAGTTTTTATCAACAAAAATACTTTGACCTTCATCATTTACTTTATAGAAAGTCTCTACATTTTTAACCCAGTCTGAAACTTCATAGCCTGCATCTTTTGCTAATTCAATACCTTTTTGAACGCCTACTGCATCCCAGATTTCAAACGGACCATTTTCCCATCCGAAACCTGCTCTCATCGCATCATCAATCTTATAGATTTCATCAGAAATTTCAGGAACTTTATGAGAAACGTAAGCGAATAATGCACCTAACGATTTTCTGTAAAGTTCTCCGGCCTTATCTTTTCCACCAATTAAAACTTTGAATCTATCAATTGGTTTGTCAATATTTTTCGTTAATTCTAACGTTGGGAAAGAAGATTTCCCCTGAAGCTCATATTCTAACGTATCAAGGTTTATTCCGTGGATCTCAGATTTTCCTTCTGCATTTTTTACTTTTTTGTAGAAGCCCTGTTCCGTTTTAGAACCCAGCCATTTATTATCCATCATTTTCTGGATATAATCAGGAAGGGCAAAAACATCATTGAAATTATTAGCTTCAGCGCCGCTTTGGCGTACACCGTTCGCTACCATTACTAAGGTATCGAGACCTACAACGTCTGCTGTTCTGAAAGTTGCAGATTTCGGACGTCCGATGACAGGACCTGTTAATTTATCAACTTCAGAAACGGTTAATCCTAATTTCTGTACGTTGTGAAGGAGATCCATCATGGAGAAAACTCCGATTCTGTTCGCGATGAACGCTGGAGTATCTTTGGCTAAAACTGTAGTTTTCCCTAAGAATTTCGCGCCATAATTCATGTAGAAATCAACTACTTCAGGAAGTGTATCAGGTGTAGGGATGATCTCTAAAAGAGGCAGATACCTTACTGGGTTGAAGAAATGTGTTCCCGCAAAATATTTTTTGAAATCTTCACTTCTCCCTTCAATTAGAAAATGAATAGGAATTCCCGATGTATTAGAAGAAATTAATGTTCCCGGTTTTCTGAACTGTTCAATTTTTTCATAAACAGATTTTTTAATGTCAAGCTTTTCAACGACTACCTCGATGATCCAGTCTGTATTTTTGATGTTCTTAAGATCATCATCAAAGTTTCCTATTGTAATTCTATCCGCAAATTTTGGAGAATAGAGAAGGGCAGGACTTGCTTTTTTCAGTTTTTCAAAGTTTTCAGAAGCAATTCTGTTTCTTACCACCTTGTCATCTTTGGTCAAACCTTTTTTCTGTTCAGCTTCCGTCAGTTCAAAAGGAACGATATCCAAAAGGGACACTTCCACGCCAATGTTGGCGAAATGTGCCGCAATACCGCTGCCCATAATTCCTGAACCAAGAACCGTTACATGTTTGATTCTTCTTTTCATTATAATTTATTTTCTGTTATTTAATAATTCGTTTGCAATTTTCATGATTTCGGACATCACTTCTTTAAAGGTTTCAATTTTCTCAGGAGCGATTTTCTCCATCACTTTCTTATTAAAATTGACGACCACTTCTTTTGACATATTTCTTGAGTTCAGGCCTTTATCCGTAAGTTTAATGATCACTTCCCTTTTATCGGCAGTGGTCTTTTCCTTATAGATATATCCGTTGTCTTCCAGAAGTTTAATGATTCTGGTCAAAGAGGTGGGCTCAATGGCCATTTTAGGACCAAGGTTGGTACTTCGGGTACCTTCTTTGGGATCAATTTTAAGAAGAGTGAGGGCTTGTACAGCGGTAGAATCATGCTCCTGGGCAAGTTCTGTGTACATTTTAGAAACAGCCAGCCAGGTCTGCTTCAAAACTAAATCTACGTTTTCTATTTTTTCTTTATTATTATCCATCATTTATCCACTAATGGTGTTACCCAAATTTAGTAAATATTATGCATGCATAGTATTTATTAACGTTAAATTTTGTTAATAACCTGATAATAAGAAGATTAAATTGTATGATTAGCATAATACTATGCATGCATAGTATATGGAATATGTAACAGAAATGTTGTATTAATGAATGTTTTTAACGAAATTAACTATTTCTTCGAAAGATTCACATTGTTGTTTCGATTGACCAATGAGAATTTCCCAAAAGCCGTCCTTATGGTCAAAATGCAGAGCAGAAAGATCTTTTTCGAAATTTTTTTGCAATAAAGAATAAAGCATTTCCTTGTGAACCTGCGGTGCATTAATAGAAGGCGGAACAAAATTCTCATTCACCTGGAATAATGAAACATTGGTAAGTTCTTCATGCTGAAGCAGTACGTCTTCTACAAGGCCGGAGAAAAGCTGGCTATCTTTTACATACCAGATCTTATCTGCAAATTCCTTGGCCAGTCGCCAGTCGTGGGAAGAGAATAATATGATTTTATGTTGCTCCTTGGCCAGTCTGCGAAGGGTTTTTAAGATAATAAGCTTATTTTTTTCATCAAGATGGGTTGTTGGCTCATCAAGAATAACAACAGGAGAATTCTGAGCGATAGCCCGGCCTATAAATGCTTTCTGCAAATTACCATCCGAAAGGTTTTTAAGAAGACTATGTCTGTATTGGGCAAGATCCAGTTCATCTATAATGTGAGAAATTTCCTCTCTGTCTTCTTTTTTAAGCTCAAAATAAAAAGGATAGTAGATGTATTTCCCTAATGAAATAAGGTCTTCAACAGTATAATGCTGCGGAACATTTGATTTTGAGAAAACAACAGCGATATTTTCAGCAGTTTCTTTAACGGAAAGGTCTTTTATATTTTTATGATTAATTAAAATTTCTCCGCCTAAAAGGGAAACTTGATGCAAAATAGATTTGATAAGCGTAGTTTTCCCAACACCGTTATTGCCAATGAGAAGGCACACGTCACCTAGTTTCAGATCTGCATAAGCATTTGAAATTAAAGTTTTATCGTAGCCTATATTAGCTTGTTTGATTTCTAGATGCATATTAATTGACAAAAAAGATAATTATTAAAAACAGTAAAAGAGGGAAAAGACTGAAAAAAAGGAACAAAATTTTATTTGTTTTAATTTTCCAAAGGGTGTAGCCTCCTAAAAAAAGGGATCCCCAAAAGAAGCAAGGTAAAGATGCCATCAGATACCTGCAATGTCCAAATGTATAAATCCAATGGATATCTTTATCCAAACGAAATATGTCAGAAAATCTCATGAATGCAAAGCTTATTACAAACTGGAGTACATTTGTAATAATTAATTGTTTCTGGGTTATCTTAATATTTGTCAGATTCATTCAGTAACAAATTTAGATCTGTTTATTGATTATAAATTATAAAATTTCTCAAAATCTGTATAATCCGCAAAATCAGCGAGCAATAAAATAAAACTCACACAGATTTTTCAGATTACACTGAATATTATTTCCGGTTTTAGAAATTCATCATTGACAATTCACACCTTCATCTTTAAACCTTATTCTGTTTCAAAAGCATAAGCAAAATCACCGGTATTCCAAATACAGAGCTTATTACATTCATGGGAATCTGGGTTTTCTCTGCTGTGATAGAAAATACCAGCATGATCAGCATTCCGAGAAACATATTCAGGATCCATTGCTGCCATAATTTAGACGGATTATAGATCAGTCTGCAAAAATGCGGAACAATAATTCCGATAAATAAAATAGGTCCCAGAAATGCAGTAATAGAAGCTGAAAGCAGGGAAGAGGCTGCGATGATAAGAATCTTCAACTGATTGAGATTGACTCCTAAACTCTGCGCATAAGAAGTTCCTAATGAATTTCCAATCAGTGGCTTTATCGTTTTAAAACAGAAAAATATTCCTATGAAAACCAGGGCAGCTAGTACATAGATCTGGTTTCTGGTCACCATATTATTAGCCCCAAAAGACCATAAAATATAGTTTTTCAGACTCTGGTTTTCTGCATAGAACTGTAATAATGAAACTACAGCACCTGCAAATGCCGAAATAAGGAAACCAAATATAATGAGATAAGATTTATCCTGAAACTTATTCGACATGGAAAGTAAAACCAGCATCAATACAAGGCTTCCTACAATGGCCGAAAGGCTGAGAAAACTGTTCTGCAGAAACTCCGGGATTAGAAAATCGTGGGAGAAGAAAATATAGAAAGCTACGGATAAGCTGGCTACAGACGTAATTCCTAAAATATCCGGACCGGCCAGAGGGTTTTGAAAGTATTCCTGCATCAGAAAACCGGATGTCGGAATTGATATTCCCGCCAGAAGCATCACCAGTACCCGGTTGATACGAATTTCGGCGATCTGGCTTTGAGCAGAATCCTGAAAGAAATCCTGAAAGTTTAAATTTAAAAACCCTGTGTTCAGGTTGATCACTGCAGTAAGAATAATAGCAGCCGTCAGCAGTAAACACAGGATTTTGAATTTTTTTGACATGATCAGAAAGAATCTGGATGTTTTTATTTTAAAAGAGCATCAACCTTAGAATTCAATACTTCTTCGGTCATCATTCCTAAATATTCGTCAGTTTTATCTCCTTTTCTCAAATAAGTAAAAGGAATTGAGCCGCCGTCCCACTGTTTGAAATTATTAGTGAAAAAATTAGCGTCTAGTTTTTGCCCATCCAAAAGGATGATATTTGCGGCAAGATTATTTTCCTGTGCAAATTTTTTCACAGAAGTATTCCATTCAGATTTATCATCAAGGTTGATAAAAGTAAATTTTACAGGCTTATCTTTTAATTCCTCCATTTTGTTCTTAAAATGAGGAATTTCTCTCATGCACGGTCCGCACCATGTTGCAAAAAAATTGGTAACGTATAAAGTGTCATTCTTCTGAGCCAGATATTTTCCCAGGTTTTCCGGAGAAAGTTCCTTAGAAGTATAAGCACTGGTTGCAGAGGCTGTATTGTCTGTTATTGAAGCTGAATCTGCCACAGCCGTATCCTCTATTTTCTGGCCTTCTTTTTTACAGCTGTAAAGAGCTGTAAGAATAAGCGCAGATAAAATTATCTTCTTCATAAATTATTTTTTAACTATTTTTGAATTGAAGTATGGAACAACAAATCTATAAAGGGAAACTGATACAGTTTCATCCGTTAAAAGTAGCGAAAAAGGAACAACTGACCAAAAATACTTTTTCTCTGGAATTAGAGATTCCAGTGAATTTGAAGGAGAATTTCAAGTTTGAAGCGGGACAATTTGTAAGCATAAAATTTATTGCTCACGGTGAGGAAGTCATCAACGATTATTCAATGACTTCAGCTCCTTATGAGAAAAAAATATGTCTTGGAATCAAGGTGAATTCTTCTGATGGAGCCACTTCGGAGTTGTTCAAAAATTATAATGTTGGAGATGAGCTGATGGTAGGAGAGCCTTCCGGGAGATTTACACTGGTTTCCAAGCCGAGTGAATTCCGGACAATTGTTGCCTTTGCTGCGGGAATAGGAATTACCCCGATTTTGAGTCATTTTAAGAATATCCTTCACACAGAACCGCGCACAAGATTATTTTTGTTTTTTGGGAATAAAAGTTCGGAAGAAGTTATTTACAGACAACAATTGGATAATCTTGCCAGAATTCATGGGGAAAGGCTTCAGATTTTTTACTTTTTTTCGAAGGAAAAAACTGCAGATCAGTTCTTTTACGGAAGGCTGGACGAGAAGAAACTGAGTTTAATTATTAATCAAATCCTTCATTTGGATGATACGGATGAGGAATCTACGATTTGGGATGCGGTAGATGAAGTATTGATAAGTGGAAAAGGAGAGATGATAAAATCGCTGGCTAATGCCTGTTATCACCACGGAATCCCGAAAAAGAATATTCATTTTGAACTTTTTGAAGAATACAATGATGATATTTATCCTGTAGAAAAAGAATTCCCGCTGATTGAAAATGTGGAAGTTAAATTTACAATGCTTGGAAAAGAGTATGAAACCCTTCTTCCTGATAACAGAGAGAAGATTCTTCAACAGCTTCTGATCCAGAATTTTCCGGTTCCTTATTCATGCAAATCCGGAATATGCGGAAGCTGCGAATGCTATCTTGAAGAAGGAGACGTGGAACTGCTTGAAAATGAATATCTGACTGAAAAAGAAGAAGCACAAGGTAAAATACTGGCATGCATGTCCATTGTAAAAAGTAAGAAAATAAAGCTTAACTTTGACCTTAGTTGAGAATTATCAGGAACATATTTAACTTGGGATTTGTATCAGCAGAAATAGGAATTCTGCTGATATGTCTTTGTAACGCATGGGTTTTCGGGCTTACTAACGGACGTACCTATACCAAGATTTCTAAAATTCCGCCAAGGGAAATTGCCTTGGTACTTGGAACTTCTCCAAAGATGAGATCCGGCCAGTCCAATCCGTATTTTACGAAAAGAATGGATGCTGCGGCACTTCTTTATCACCATGGAAAGATCAAAAAGATTATTGTAAGCGGAGAAAAAAGCAGAGGATATAACGAGCCTGCTGCCATGAAAAATTACCTGGTCAATCAGGAAGGGGTTCCTGAAGATATTATCATCGAAGATCCTAAAGGATTTAATACGTATAAAAGCATTCTGCGTTGCAAAGATGTCTACAAAAAGAAAGATGTGATCATTGTATCACAGGGTTTTCATAATCTTCGCGCCTTATTCTTTGCAAGAAACAATACTATGAATGCCCTGGGTTTTGACGCTCAGGATGTCACCAAACCGGAAAGCTACTACAGAAACCAGTTCAGGGAAATACTCGCCAGAGTGATTGCTGTAGTCTATTTCGTATTGGGAATTTCTCCGGATTAGAAAGGATATCCGAACGCGATATTCAATGTTGGCTTAAACGGCTGGAAATTTTTAAATCTCCATCTTTCCCCGTCAGGCTTATTCGGATCATAGATCTTATAGGCAAGATCAAGTCTGAAAGTAATGTAGGCTACATTTACCCTTAAACCGAATCCGCTGCCAATCCCCATTTGTCCTAAAAATTTATTGAACTTGAATTCATCACCGTAGCCATCATTATAGTTTTTAAGACTCCATGTATTCCCGATATCGGTAAATAAAGCCCCTTCATACATTTCATTGAAGGGAATTCTATATTCTATATTGGTAGTAAGTTTTAGGTTGTCTGTCATATACGTACGTACTCTTTCATCCACCTGAGAGTCTGCCGGACCCAATCCTCCGAATGCTACCCATGCTCTTATATCATTGGATCCACCGTTGAAATAAGACTTAATTACAGGCATATTCGTGGAGTTTCCAAAAGGAATGCCTACTCCGATGAACTGGCGTAAAACCAGGGTCTGATTGCCGTTGAATTTAAAATATTTTCTGGTATCAATATCAAATTTCACGAACTGCGCGTAAGGAATCCCGAAAATGGTTCTTTGTGGGCTTGTTATAACACCACCTTCGTCCCTTTTTTGATTGAAGATGCTTAAAATATTACCCGCGAGCTCTACTTTACCATTAAAATAAAATGCATTGGGATAATCTTTTTTACCGATCTCATTGTAAACGAAATTATAGATCATGGAAGAGATAAGCACATCCTGGGTTTGTCGGTCTTTATTGACCAGGGATCCCGTAAATGCTAAAATAAGATCCTGACCTTTTTTATCCAGTGTCTGAATGTATTCCGTATCTTTCAGAATCATTTGGGAGATATCATCAATACTGAGCTGCCCGGAGGTAAACTGCTGTTCAAGTCCTGGCGGTTTATAGGCAAAATAGCTTGCAAACATATCTTTTCTTACAAGCTCATCATTGCTGAAATAGTCATAATAGGCATCTTTATTTTTTGTAAGACTGACCTGCGTATTGAAAAGGGTTAGCCTGTGTGATACCTGATCATTGATATTTGCCTGGTAATTCAATCCTGTATTGAAGTTCACCCTTCCCAAACCTATATTGTTCTGTACCGAAGCTCCCAAAAGGATAGAAGACGTTGGCGTATATCTTTTAGGCAGGAGCTTATAATAATTAAATGGAAGCAGAAGCCTCGGGAAGTTAAGAGAAGCCTGCGCCGAAATTTCGTATGCGAGATCCCTCTTATCAATATCTTTTGTGCTTCTGATAGATCCGAATGTTCCCGAAATGCTTGTAGAAAGGTTTTCAGCCCCGCGGAAAACATTTCTTGTGGTAAGGTCTACAGAAGGGGATATCCCCAGGTTCAAAATCTGGGAGTAATTGATATCTGTTCCCAGTTTAAGCTCATATTTCGGAAGTGGTTTCAGTACGTAAAGAACATCAACGATGCTGTCATTAGGTGAAATACCGCCTCCTCTTCTTAAAGAATCTCTTGCTTTCAGAATACTGAAGTTATTCATCGCGATGAAGTTTCTCTTTGTAAGATCCAAAGCTTTCTGGTCATACACTTTCTTACTGTCTACAATCACAGCTCTCCATAAAGAAGATGTTTTATAGCTTTCGTCCATTTTATGGAACCTTATTCTTCTTAAACTGTCCTTAATGGTGTTTTTCGGAAAATCACTGGCCTCGTTTACAATGGCCACGTCAATATTTCCGATGGTCGCCACTTTATAAGGATGGTCAGCAGAATCTTTATGGATCTCAAGGGTAAGGGGAACCTGTTTTCTGCTTTTCAGTGAATCTGCTACGAAATAGATCTCTTCATTGGAACTATTAAACCTATAGTATCCGTTTTCCCGCATCAGCTCAGTAATTCTTGTCACTTCTTTTTCAAGAACGGTCTGGTCAAGTCTCTGTCCGGATCTTATCAGACTCTTGTCTAGTTTCTGCCAGTAGAGGCCTTTAACGGTGGGATCCGTAATATTGTAGTAATAATCTTTAATATAGGTAGGATCATTATGCTTGATAAAATAATTAACGGCTGCCTTCTTGGAAGCAGAATCCATAGAATGTTTGAAAGTGACATCAGCATCCCAAAATCCTCTGTAAACAAGTCTTTTTTCAATAGATTCGGCACTTTTTTCACTTCTCGTCTGATCCAGGATTACAGGCGGGGTTCCCCAGCTATGAAGCAAACGGTCTAAAAACAATGTTTTTCCCACACTGCTTTTCATATTATATTTAATGAAAAGAGAGTCTCTCAGCTTCTGATTTCTCATTTCACTGGGATAAGTCATATATTCGTTGAGTAAAGTATCATATTTGGGATTGGCCATATTATAAAATGCTAGACCCAACGGCATGAAAAGAAGCTGCTTTTTATTAGGCTTCTGCTGTACATAATCTTTCAGTTCTTCATCGAAAGATTCTTTCTTATCTTCAAACTTAAAGTTGTTTCGGGTAAGCAGATATTCGCCATCCGGAACTTTTTTAGTTGTACTGCACGCATAAAGGAGACCAACAAATGTTGCAAATGAGATAATTTTATAATATTTTTGAGGAGAATTCATATAATGCTTACAGCTCATACAATAAAAATTTTACAGTCTTTAGATAAAAAGAAGTTCAGACAAAAATACAATTTGTTTTTGGTTGAAGGTAATAAAATCATTTGTGAACTTTCTGAATCTAATTTTAAAGTTAAAGAAATATTTTCTACCGATCCGCAAAAACTGGACCGGACAGATGTACCCGTTGTCCAGATCACTGAAAATGAGCTAAAAAAAATCAGTTTTCTTAAAACACCTAAAGATTCTGTAGCAGTTTGTTATCTGCCCGAAGAAGAAAAAACAGAGGATAAGGATTTCCAGTTGGTCTTGGACGGTATTCAGGATCCGGGTAATCTAGGAACCATTATCCGCCTGGCAGACTGGTTTGGGATAGAACAGATAATCTGTAGCGAGGATACTGTAGATGTTTACAATCCAAAAGTGATTCAGGCCACGATGGGTTCTTTCACCAGGGTAAATATCCTTTATACGGATCTTGTGGAATATCTTTCGAAAACGGATAATCTCAATATAGGAACGGATATGGAAGGGGAAAATATCTATACTTTTGAAAAGCCTGAAAAGCTCAACCTTATTCTAGGTAATGAAGGCAAGGGAATGAGGCCGGAGACGGAAAAGCTTCTACAGAAGTGTATCACCATTCCAAGGTTTGGTAAATCCCAGTCTACAGAAAGCCTTAATGTTTCTATGGCAGCGGGAATTATTCTGGGACAGCTGTTTAATAAGTAGACCTAGACATCAGATTTCAGATTTATAATTGTATGATACATTGATCAGCCAATTATAAATCTGAAATCTGAAATCTAGCATCTGAATGTCTTATATTAACTGTTCCAGACTTGAAACACTCTTGTTTTTTTGGTATACTTCCAGTTTTTTTCTGACATATTTAAGGGCAATAGGAGCCAGATAAATCATAGCCGCACCCAGAAGTTTTTTCTTCCAGTTAGGACTCTTCATATTGTTTTTGGCATAATTTCCAACCAAAGCAGTAATTCCCAGTTTTATCAGACTGTCTGTCACATTACCGCCTAATGCAGTACTGGCAATTCCCACAGCTGTTTGTTTATTGATGAACATATCTTTTACTTCGGAAGTCAGATGCCTGGCAATGACATCTTTTCGGAGAACTACCTTTTCATCACCGTCATCATCTACTTTTTCCTGCAGATACTGATCTGTAAGGCCATTTGTGAATGCACTCAGGCTTTCTTTTGTATTTTTAAAGGTAAGAAGGTTTTCCAGATCATTGATCTCGCTTTTAAGCAGTTTTTTCTTTCTTCTTAGTTCTTCGATGCTTTCGTAATTTCTGCCCATAGCTTAATGATTTAAAAATTTAATAACCTGGTCTGCCACCATATTGACAATCTTATTTTTAAAAGCAATGATAAAACCCATTACTACGACATAGAATGCAGCAACGATCAGGAAACCGTAAGAGGTATTATCCAATGCCTTGCCGATAAGAAATGCCATTCCAAAATTAAAAAGGATAATAAAAAAAGTAAAAGCAACTAGCAGCACTACAAAGTAGGTAATGAGCCCTGCAGAAAGAGAGGATTTTTCAGTAGCTTCAATTTTCAGAAGATCTATTCTCTTTGATGCATATTCTTTAATAGTCTCTATCATTGTTTTTTTTTAAAGTTACAAAAAAAGGAACTTTCGCGCAAAAAGTTCCTTCCCATAATTTACTCAAAAAATAAACTACTTATTTTTTAAGATCGTTAAGTTCCGTTTCTACATCCTTTACTACGTCTGCAGTTTTGGAAACAATCTGATCTTTGTATTTATCATATCCGTCTTTTACCGTATGGGCTACACTGCTGGCCGTTTCTTTGAAAGTAGAAGAGATATTGCTGTACTGATCTTTTACTTTTTCAGACACTTCGCCGTATTTGTTTTTAGCCTGGTCCTTTAGGTCACCTGCTTTATCTTTGATTTTTTTTCTTGTTTCTTTACCTTCTTCAGGCGCATAAAGCATTCCTAAGATTACACCTGCTGCAGCACCTGCAAGAAGTCCTGCCAATATACCTGCTGTATTTTTTCCGTTTTTCGACATTTTAAGCTTTTTTAATAGTTAATAAATATTAGTTTTTACTATGTTAAAATCTACAATTTGTATACCAAAGGAGCTATTTTGCCTATTAAAAATTGTTAAATCTTTTGAATATGCGACAGAATAAGATCTATAGTTTCTTCTTTTGTAAGCTCTGTATTGTCAATAACAATAGCATCTTCAGCCTGCCTTAAAGGTGCTATTTCCCTTTCGCTGTCGATCTTGTCGCGATCTGTAAGGTTTTGCTTTACCTGTTCTCTGTCTGTCTGGATTCCCAAGCCTGCTAACTCAAAATATCTTCTGTTGGTTCTTTCGTCAATACTGGCAGTCAGAAAAAATTTATAGTCCGCATTTGGCAGAACTACTGTCCCTATGTCACGTCCGTCCATAATAATGCCGCCTTTTTCTGCCAGCGAACGCTGTGAGTGAAGTAGAAAGTCTCTTACTTCTTTCTGTTTTGCAACAATACTTACATTATCGGAAACTTCTGTGGTACGGATCTGTTTTGAAATATCAATATGATTGAGGTAAAGAATCAGTTCGTTGTCACAGTTTCTGAATTCCAGCTCGATCTGATCCAGGGAAGAGAATAGTTTATGAAGATCGATGGAACCATCTTCATTCATGCAGTTCTGTATGGCAAACCATGTAATTCCCCTGTAAAGTGCGCCGGTATCCAGATGTATAAGACCCAGTTTATCGGCAATAACTTTAGAGATTGAACTTTTTCCGGTAGACGAGTACCCATCGATAGCTATTACAGGTTTTTTCATACCGCAAATTTCAAGAATTTTTTTAAAAAATCAAGGTTGTACAGAAAAAAATCTATATTGTTATGTAAATTTTCGTGTTGAAATTACTCTCCTGCGTGGCTGCTAAGGTCCATAGAGACACCTATCTGGTTCACGTTGGATGAGTTGTGATAACGGATATGGGCATAATCTATGCGGAATCTTCTTAATTTAATTCCAAATCCGCCTGAAAGGCCTGAAAAGTTTCTCTGATCTGCCACGGCAAGTTCGTTTCCTCTTTTCGCATTATACCCAAGCCTGATATTGAAACTTTTTTCAGGGAAAAGTTCTGCTCCTATAGAAAAATGGTCTGCCAGCTTTCTTCCAAAACCTACTTCCTGACCGTTCACATTATATTCCGAAGAGATATCAAACTGCTGAAGGTCGTGGGCAGTAATGGTAACGGCAAGCGGAATAGCTTTAAGAATTCTGGTATATCCGAGATCTATTCTGAACGGAAGATTTTCCCTGGTTCCGTTGAATGATTTCAGCTGAAATCCAAAATTTCTCATAACAAGGGAAAGAACTTCTTTGTTCTTTTTATTATGATAGGTAACTCCTGCAGTTCCGGAGATTGCAGAAGAAGTATAGTTGTCAATTTTTGAAGTAATGAAATTGATGCCCCCGCCAATAGTCCAGTCCTCTTCGAACTGATACGCATATCCTGCGCCAATTGCTACGTCTGAAGCTTTGAACTCACCATTTTGTTCACCGCTTTCATCGGTTCTGGGAATGCTTCCATAGGTCATATATCTGGCATTGATGGTTGCCATATGTCCATTATCAAAATCTCTGGCATAGGCAACAGTTCCATATTTTGAGTCGGCAAGGTAAGCTGCCGCATTTACTGAAAGCTGTTTGTCTGAATCTTTATTTAAGAGAGCCGGGTTTGCAATAGCAAAGGAAACATCATGATCCCTGATGGAAATTGCATCGCCACCTAAGGCAGCCTGTCTGGCAGATACAGGGATGTTTAAAAAAGGATAAACATTTGTTCCTGTTTGCCCATAAGAAACAATTCCTGACAGAAATAATGAAAAAATGACAATTTTCTTCAATTCAATTTATAATTAATGCAAAAATAATCCTTTTTCGTACTTATCAAAATATTTCTGACATTATTTCTGCGTAAATATTTTTCTTTATTCAATATTTTTAATGATTATATTTGCAAAATCAAATTTAGGAGAAAATTACTCCAGTAAAGCTTATTAAAAATTAAAGATGAAATATAAAAGAATCCTTCTGAAACTGAGTGGTGAGGCCTTAATGGGGAACAGACAATACGGTATAGACAATGAAAGACTGCAGGAATATGCTGCAGAAATAAAGAAAGTAGTAAAAAAAGGCTGTGAAGTTGCGATCGTTATTGGAGGAGGAAACATTTTCCGTGGAGTAGCAGGCGCTGCAAAAGGAATGGATAGAGTGCAGGGAGATTATATGGGGATGCTGGCAACAGTGATCAACGGAATGGCTCTTCAGGGAGCGTTGGAAGATGCAGGGATCAAAACAAGACTTCAGTCTGCGATTGAAATGGATAAAGTAGCTGAGCCTTTCATTAAAAGAAGAGCCGTGAGACACCTTGAAAAAGGCAGAGTAGTAATCTTCGGGGCAGGAACAGGAAACCCTTACTTTACAACGGATACGGCAGCAACTTTGAGAGCTATCGAAATTGGTGCAGATGTAATTTTAAAAGGAACGAGAGTAGACGGAATCTATGATATGGATCCTGAAAAGAATGCAGATGCCGTAAAATACAACTCACTGTCATTCGACGAGGTATATGCTAAAAATCTTAAGGTAATGGATATGACTGCCTTCACTTTAAGTCATGAGAATAAATTGCCGATCATCGTATTTGATATGAATAAAGACGGGAATTTAGAGAAAATCGTGGATGGGGAAAATGTAGGAACTTTAGTGGATTTGTAGGTGCAGGTTAGGTAATTGAAAATTTAAATATTTAATAATTTAAAGATTATTCATTACTGATCATTTATCACTTATAACTCTTCATTTATAAAAATGTGTAATTTATCAAATTTTAACTATATAATGGAAGAATTAGATCTTATATTAGAATCTGTAAAGCACGACATGGACGCCGCTGTAAAGCACTTGGATCATGCATTTCAAAGAATTAGAGCAGGACGTGCTTCTACGGCAATGGTTCAGGATGTAATGGTGGAATACTACGGAGCTCCGACTCCGATCAACCAGGTTGCGAATGTTTCTGTACCGGATGCCATGACTATTTCTATTCAGCCTTGGGACAGAACTGCTATTGGTGCTATTGAGAAAGCGATCATCAATTCAAACTTAGGTTTTGCACCTTCTAATAACGGGGAAAATATTATTCTTAACGTTCCGCCTTTAACAGAGGAGAGAAGAAGAGAACTTGCCAAGCAGGCTAAAGTAGAAGCTGAAAGTACTAAAGTAACAGTAAGAAATGCAAGACAGGACGGGTTGAAAGAACTTAAAAAACTGGAAGGTATTTCTGAAGATGTGGTAAAGGGTGTGGAAGATGAGATCCAGGCTTTTACCGACAAATATGTAAAACTTTGTGATGAACATCTTAAGACGAAAGAAGCTGAAATTATGAAAGTATAATTTTAGATTAAAAAAATAAAAAAGAGGTTTCCTGTGAAGCCTCTTTTGTTTTTACAGACATTGTATTTCTCCTTTCTGATCTTTATGCTTCAACAAGGATTGATAAGTTTTCAACAGTTCGTCTGTGTTACACTGAATTTCTTTTCCGGAAATTTGATCGGAAATATTTTTTTCTTTGTTATCCGATCTTATGCTGTATTTCTTTTCAAGGCATTTCATCGGCTTGTTATTCTGAAGATAAATGCGCGTTTCTGTAATATCGTCTTTAGTGATTGCTTTTTCCGGAGTTCCGCCGTCAAAATTCCATACCGTTTCTTCTCTGAATATGAAAAAGGGTTCTCCGTTTTTAACAAAGTATTTTTCAGATGCCGAAAAATGGCTGTGTTCAGCATAAAAATGTTCTATCACTTTAATTTCATTCTTATCAGAAAAGAAAGTAACCCTTCCAGAAGGTTCTTCGTTACAATTGTATGTAAAACCATTGGAGCCAAGCTTTTTTGCCTCCAGCTGCGTCTGAAGGACACCATATTCTTTTTTGATTTCGGCTATAGGGTCAGTTGCATTTTTCCGGAGTGAATCCTTTTTTACAATCATACTGTCCGTGGAAACGGATGTTGTATGAGCCGTTTTATCTTTGTCATTTTTACATGAAAAGACAAGAAACAGACTGGCTGCGATGAACATTGTTTTCATATAATATTTATTGGTGGTTTATAAAATTACAAAAATTCTACAGTAACAAAAAAGAGACTCTCAATTGAAAGTCTCCGTGTTTATTTTTTATTTACAGTTATCGTTGTAATCTGTGATAACCTCTTCCACAATTTCAGGAGCATTGGACATTACATTGTCAATCTGGCTTTTGATCAGTTTTCCTAACCCGGATCTTTTCTTTTCGTCGTTTTTAAGAGAGGCATAAGAGCCGCTTGTTAACTTGCCTTTTGCATAGCTGCAGTCCGAAATAACCATTTTGGCTTTGGCTAAAGTCAGTTCTTCAATTTTGCCTCCTCTCTTAGAGTAAATATAAGAAGGGGAGTTTCTCATTCTTTCTGTTTCCTTTTCAGCTACCGCGATCTGGCCGCCGGCAGAAAATGTAGTAGGATAGCCATATAATTTATAGACTTTGATCTTGCCGTCTTTCACCACTTCTGCAAACTGATTGCTTTTTGTAAGGTTGTTGAATGCTTTAATATTCCCGCTTAAACCTCCGGTAGCTGTATTGAAGCCTTCTTTGGTATTGGTATACTTGATCATTTCAAAATGCCTCTCATCGTTGTTCTCATCAAAAGCTACATATTCTTTAATATCATCTGGATCAAGCGTCTTGAACTTTTGTTTCTTCTTGGACTTATCGATATCCGGCACTGCAACGAATTTTACTTTTTTCTGATTGCTCCACGGGTTCATGGCATCTCCGTTCAGTCTTACAATACCTTCAATTTTCTTTCCGCTTTTATCGATGATATAACCGTATTTTTCATCAGCTCTCAATTCATAATCTGTGTTGTCTTCCTGTGCATAGGTATTGAAAGATATCAATGTAAACAGGCTTAATACTAACGCTTTATTCATGTAATTATGGTTTTTAACAAATTTTTGTAAATATAGCTTTTTAAACCTTATGACAAAGCGGGATGAATACCACAGCTCAAATAAAAAAAAGACCCGGAATTCCCGGGCATGAATATATTTTAAATGATTTAATTTTTAAATCTTTCAATAAAGAATTACTGATATCTCTGATGTTCTTTGCTTTTCGAGAACCTCTTTGTGATCGGTTTGAACAGTGCTTTGTATTTTTCAGCATCAAACAGCTGTGAGTCGGTAAGCGCTTTGTAGGTCATCCATACTCCGAAAGGAAGAAGGATAAGATTAGGAAGCCAAGCTGCCAGATAAGGATTCATTCCGCCTCCCCATGCAATGTTTTCAATACCGAGGTTCATCACATAAAAAACAATAAAAATAACAATTGCGATGATTACCGGAAGCCCCATTCCTCCTTTTCTGATAATAGATCCTAAGCTGGCTCCAATCAGGAAAAAGATGATACACGTTACGGAATACGAAATAATTCTCTGCTGGTAAATAACGACCTTGCTAAAGTATTTTACATTTGAACTGAATTCATTCTTTTTACCCATGGATGTAGATTTCAGATTATCAAGCCTGTTGTAGGCATTAGAGATAATTTCCAGCTTTTTCTGTTCCTTTACGGTATCCAGTTTGATCTGTTGTTTCGCAACTGCTTTGGATTTTGTCTTATCCATATAATTGATCACCGAATTGGTCTGACTCAAAACATCAGCACCGATATTCGAAAAGAATGTAGCATTCTCTTTCTTATTTTTAGCAACCGTTCCATTAAGCTGTCCATATGTCTGAAAGCGGTAATCGTCCGTAATCTGTTCCTTTTCAATGGCCTTGTTAATGATCTCGCTGATGTCAAAGTGTGAAACTAAAGTATCAAATTTGATGGACTGATCCGGTTGTTTCAGTCTTACATTCTCACCTTTTCCTGCAAAATTGTCTTCAAGTATATAACCGTTATAAAGCTCCAGCTTCAGATAGTTTTTATTGGCAGCAGGGACAAATTTTCCTTTTTCTGCTACAATAGACTGCTGATTTTCATAAGTGCCGGCTTTTCTGTGTATAAAAACCCCTTCAATGCTTTCACCGTTTTCACCGTTGATCTTATCAAACTTTACCATATATCCCGGAATCTGATCGATGAACTGTCCGGGTGTAAAATTAAGCGCCGGTTTGGTTTGTGCAATATTGAAAAGCATATTCTTTGCTTTCTTCTGGAAGTCAGGAATGATGTTGTTGGAGAAAAAGAAAAGCATAACCGCCAGTATGATTGATACTCCCATCAGAGGTGCCATTACTCTTGTCAGGGAAATTCCTGCTGCCTTCATCGCTGCAAGTTCATACCGTTCCCCAAACTCACCGAAAGACATGATGCTCGCCAGAAGGATCGTAAGCGGCAATACCATACTGATAACGCTTACCCCAAGGTAAAAAAGAAGTTTAAGGATCTGCCAGTAGCTTAATCCTTTTCCCATGAACTGCCCAAGCTGAACCCAGATAATGTTTACAATAAAGATGAAAAACAAAACGCTGAATATAAAGAAAAACGGTCCAAAGAAGGTTTTTATGATATATCGGTCTAGTATTTTTAACATTCGCCAAAATTAATCAAAAAGCCACAAAGTTTTACTTGTGGCTCTTATATTTTTATTACTTTTTATTTAACGGGTGAAAAGCAAATCATTTGTTTTGATCTTTCACTTTTTAAAGCTCCGTGATCACGTAGTTTTTAAACTTATTCTTATCAAAAACAAACATATTGGGATCCAGCGTCTGGTTTTCCTTGTATTCCTTGATGGCAATTACAGCTACATCTTTATTGTTTCCGTGCTGCTCCAGTTTTACCATCTGCTTTTTTGCAGAATCTACAAAAAGATAGACGTGTTGGATTCCGTTAGATTTTATCGGGGTCAATTTAATGAAATCTGCATTTACTCCGTTTACATTCTTTTTCCCGTTATAGGTTACGTTATAATCATTTCTGTAGGTTGAAAGATAATTGATAGGGGAGAACATGCTGCTGCTTCCGTTAGGTTTTGCAATGGTTACCTCCATATCATCCGCATTGATGTTGTAGATTTTACTTCCGTCGAAGATCTGTTCCGTATCCATGATCTTCAGCTTATATTTATCACCTGCAGAATAGTAAATTCCCGGTTCTGTTTTGGTTACCTGTCCATTCACGCCAGTTCCGAAAGAAAATTTGAAGTAAGAATTCTTTTTAGACTTGTAGTTGGCTGTGATGTCGTCCAAGATCTTTTTAGCTTTTGCATCAATTTTCTGTGCCTCGGCAAATCCTACAGCACCTATTACAAAACTTCCGACTATAACTTTTGAAATAATATTTTTCATTTTCTTATTTAATAAACTTTAAACATTCTAATGCTTCAAGGTTTAATTTATAAAGCATTTTTCCTTTAACTACGCAAATCTTCCAAAAACTGTTCCAAAGAATGAAGATCGCTGATAATCACCTCTCTCGCTTTTGCTCCGTTAAATCCTCCTACAATACCGGTAGCCTCAAGCTGGTCCATAATTCTTCCTGCTCTGTTATACCCCAGTTTCAGCTGTCTCTGCAACATGGAAGTAGATCCCTGCTGTGTAGAAACAATGATTCTTGCCGCTTCTTCAAATAAGGCATCCTTTTCATTCGGATCAAAAGCACCTACCGTACTGGTAGAATCTTCGGAAACAAATTCCGGAAGCAGGAATGCTGATGAATAGCCTTTCTGTTCGCCGATATATTCTGCAAGTCTTTCCACTTCCGGTGTATCTACGAAAGCACACTGAAGTCTTAAGATCTCGTTTCCGTTGAAATAAAGCATATCACCTTTACCGATCAACTGGTCTGCACCCGGAGAATCCAGAATAGTCCTGGAATCCACACTGGAAATTACTCTGAAGGCAGCTCTTGCAGGGAAGTTGGCTTTAATCATACCTGTAATTACATTGACAGAAGGTCTCTGCGTGGCAACAATCAGGTGAATTCCTACTGCTCTTGCAAGCTGCGCGAGTCTGGCGATCGGAAGCTCAACTTCTTTACCAGCCGTCATGATAAGGTCGGCAAATTCGTCTACAACTAATACAATATATGGCAGAAAACGGTGTCCATTCTCTGGATTTAATTTTCTTTCTGTAAATTTTTTGTTGTATTCCTTTAAGTTCTTACAGAATGCATTTTTAAGAAGGTCATACCTTGTATCCATTTCTATACAAAGCGAATTCAGGGTATTAATCACCTTATTCGTGTCTGTGATGATCGCTTCCTCAGCATCCGGAAGTTTAGCCAGATAATGTCTTTCAATTTTTGAGTATAATGAAAGCTCCACCTTTTTAGGATCCACCATAACGAATTTCAGCTCGCTTGGATGTTTTTTATAAAGAAGGGAAGTGAGAATGGCATTAATCCCTACAGACTTACCCTGTCCTGTAGCACCTGCCATCAGTAAGTGAGGCATTTTTGAAAGATCGGCCATGAATACTTCATTAGAAATCGTCTTTCCGAAAACCACAGGAAGATCCATATCGGTATTCTGGAATTTGTGGGAAGCAATAACCGAACGCATGGAAACCATCGTAGGGTTTTTTCTAGGCACTTCAATCCCGATCGTTCCTTTTCCAGGCATTGGGGCAATGATCCTGATTCCTAAGGCAGAAAGGTTCAGGGCAATATCATCCTGAAGTTTTTTAATAGCTGATACTCTGATTCCGGCTTCCGGAACAATTTCATATAAAGTAACTGTTGGGCCTATCGTTGCCTTGATCTCGGAAATACCGACGTTGAAGTTCTTTAAAAGGCCTACAATCTTATTTTTATTTTCTTCTAATTCCTCCTGGTTAATTGAAATTTCTTCGCTGCCATAATCTTTCAGCAATTCCACTGTAGGCATCTGGAAACCCGCCAGATCAAGTTTATGATCATACAGGCCGTGTTTTTCTACAAGTTCCTGTGATTTTCTGTCTGAATCATCCAATACATCTACTACCGGAGCGATCTCTACATTAAATTTAATATTATCCTGAGCTGGTGTAGAAGCTGGTGGAACCGGGCTAACAACCGGACTTACCGGTGTCATATCAAATGCCTGTTCCGGAGTTGAAGCAGGAACAGAAGGTTTTGTATTCAGATTTAAGCTGACAGGCTTCTCTTCTTCTTCGAAAGAAGTCTGATTAGGCGTTACGATAGTTTCCAGATCTGTTACTGGCTGAACTTCAGGAAAACCTTTAGGAACGCTTACCGGTTCCTGCTCTTTAGCTTTAGCCTTATTTGAAACATCTGTAACAGTGACATTAAGACCCGCTTCTTCAGCTTCCTCCTGGAGTTCATCGTCTGCTTCAAAGTTTTCCTCTGAGCTAGGCATCATGGATCTAACTTTGCCGATCGTGCTATCATTAATCTTTTCCAGCTTAGCTTTAATGGAGCTTGGGCGAAGATTGAATTCCAAAATGAAATATAAAAGAATGCTTGAAACAAGTACTACCCAAAGTCCTACAGGTCCGATGATGGCATTCAGGTAATCCATGATCTGGTAACCGTAAACGCCTCCTAAAACACCCTGGCCTTTAGTTACAGCTCCCATAAAAATAGGAAGCCAGCAGATGAAAAACAAAGAATGTCCGATGGTTTTCCATGGTTTGAAGGTTCTTTTTTTAAGAATTAAGGTTCCCACAACCAAAAATAGAAAGGCAATGATGAATGATGCGATCCCTATGCTTTCGAATATGAAAATATTTCCCAGCCAGTCGCCCACCTTCCCAAAGATATTTGAGGATTTTATAGTTTTGTCGGTCATAGTTCCTGCCTGGCTCTGATCCGCTTTCCAGTTCATCAAATAGGAGACGAACGAAAATGCCAGAACGACAGAGAAAAGTATAAAGGTAAGCCCGAAAAATATACGCGGCTTAGATAATATTCTGCCTTTATCAGGCGATTCAGTCTGTTTTGTCTGTGTCTTTTTATCCATAATATCAATGTGGCAAATTTAATGTTTTTTCAACATTAATAGAATCTTTTTTTCTTCAAAAAGATAGCGTAATTTAGGGTTATTTTTTAAAATTATACAGCGTTTTTAAGATATTTTTTTCTTTGAAATGTAATACAGCAGGTACTTTTTGAATTAGTTCAAATGCCAGCAATTATTGCTCCACTAATTTTGTTCCATAAAGTTTAATAAACGTAAAAAATGAAAAATCTATTGCAAAACACTCTGGCGTTATGCCTGACTTTAATTTCATTAGTAACAATCAATGCACAACAAAAAAGAAACATGGAAAACACGGCTTTATTAATTATCGATGTACAGAATGATTATTTTCCTGGAGGAAAAATGGAACTGTCCGGAGCAGAACAGGCAGGTGGCAATGCCCGGAAGGTTTTAGACTATTTCAGGAAAAACAATCTTCCTGTCGTTCACATCAGGCATATTGCTCTGAATGAAGGTGCCGATTTTTTTCTTCCCGGTACTTCAGGATCTGAAATCAATTCTTTGGTTTCCCCTAAAGGCAATGAGAAAGTAATTATCAAACACTTCCCGAACAGTTTCCGCGAAACAGATTTGTTGGAATATCTACAGCAAGCCGATATTAAAAATTTGGTTATTACGGGAATGATGACCGATGTCTGTGTAGATTCTACCACAAGAGCAGCTTTCGATCTTGGATTTAGGAATACAGTGATCGGAGATGCTACAGCAACAAGGGACAGAGAGCTGTCCGGACAGATTGTAAGAGGGGCAGAAGTACAAAGATCATTTCTTGCCGGGATGTCTGCTTTAGGAAATCTATACGCAGAGATTATCAATACGAGAGATTTTCTGAACAGAAAATAATTCTAAAGCTATAAATCGGTAATAAAGGTATCCATAATATGGGTATCTTTATACTGTATAAGTAAAACAGAGCATGCTTGATCTCCTTTATAAAAATATCAGCAGATATCTTGAACTCTCCGATGAAGAATTTGAACGGTTTGGCAGACCTTTCAAACTTCGTAGATTTAAAAGAAAAGAGATTGTTCTCAGGGAAGGAGATTATTGCCTTTTTGAAGGGTTTGTGGTGAAAGGTTGTTTTAAGGTCTATTATCTGAATGAAAACGGATCTGAACAGACGTTATATTTTGCAGTGGAAGGATGGTGGATAACTGATATAGACAGCCTAATCAATAATATTCCATCTATCCTGAATATAGAAGCTCTTGAAGAAAGTGAAGTTCTGATGATTTCAAAGAAAGATAAAGAGAGGCTTTATGAAGAGGCGCCGCGGATAGAAAAACTTTTCAGAATCATGAATCAGCGGTCTTCGGTGGCTTTGCAGAGAAGAATTCTTTCTTTAACCGGGAAAACTGCAGACAAACGCTACCTTGAGTTTTTAGAAAAATACCTAGGACTTGAACAGAGAATTACCCAGCAGCAGGTAACTTCTTATCTGGGAATTAGCCATGAGTTTTTGAGTAAGATCAGAAAAAAGACTTCTCTGAATAAACAGCCTGAGGAATAGACAGTTTCAATCGTTGGAATAGGAATATTATATCCGGAATCCTATGATCTTAAAAATTGAATTTTCTTTAATAAATTTTATACTATTAAGAATGGTTCAAAATAACTGAAATAGGCTTTTAAATGACAAAAAACAGCTTTTTTTAGCCTCTTTGTTGTTTATCATCCTTATTTTTGCAAGTCAAGTAAAATAAATCATGAAGAAGCTCCAAGATATTCTTATCTCAACCAGAACAATGGCTGTGCTGTTACTGGTGTATGCATTTGCGATGGCATATGCAACGTTCTTAGAAAACGACTACGGAACTCCTACAGCTAAAGCGCTAATTTATGAAGCAAAATGGTTTGAACTAATCATGTTTCTGCTCATTCTCAACTTCATAGGAAATATCGCTCGATATCGTCTTTGGAAAAGGGAAAAATGGCCTGTTCTGGTATTTCACCTTTCTTTCATCCTTATTTTTATAGGAGGTGCTATTACAAGATATATCAGTTTTGAAGGTACAATGCACATCCGGGAAGGTGAAACTTCCAATGAGATTGTGACGGATAAGAATTTCTTTAAGATCCAGATTGAAGAGAAAGGAGATATTCTTAATTATCAGGATGTTCCTTATCTGATGTCTCCACTGCATAAAGATTTTAAGGCAACTTATGATTTCCACGGAAAGGAAATAAAGGTGTTTACAAAAGACTACATCCAGAGAAAAAAAGACAGCTTAATTGCTGAGCCCAACGGCGCAGAATACCTTCACCTGGTATCTACAGGAACTACCGGAAGACAGAATATTTACATCAAGCCGGGAGAAACAAAATCCATCAACGGAACTTTGGTAACGTTCAACAGAGCGATTGAAGGTGCAGTAGAATTCAAAAAAGAAGATGGAAAACTCTTCATCAAGACACCTGTTGATGCAGCCTTTATGACCATGGCAACACAGGCTACAGGAAGCACCAAGAAAGATGAATTCCAGCCTTTGGTATTAAGAAGCTTATATACCATCAACGAACTGAAACTGGTTGTTCCGGAAGGTCTTAAAAAAGGAAGACTGATGGCTTTTGAAGGTGATAAAAAGAAAGATGCCATGGTACCTGATGTAATGAGAATAGAACTTCAGGGGCCAAAAACAAAGCAAATGGTAGATCTTTCCGTAGAAAAAGGAAACCCGAATGCATATAAGCAGGTGACAATGGACGGTCTGAATATTATGGTAGGTTTCGGACCTAAAGTATATAATACGCCTTTTGCATTGAAATTAGATGATTTCGTGATGGAAACGTATCCGGGAAGTTCATCTCCAAGTGCTTACGAAAGCCACGTAAAGATCATTGACGAAGGAAAAGAAACCCCATATAAAATTTACATGAACCACGTTCTGAACCATAAAGGTTACCGTTTCTTCCAGTCAAGTTTTGATCCGGACAGAATGGGAACAGTACTTTCTGTAAACCACGATTTCTGGGGAACGATCATTTCTTACATCGGATACGGACTTCTGTTCTTAGGAATGTTTGTGATCTTCTTCTGGAAAGGAACTCACTTCTGGAAACTTAATAAAATGCTGACCGATGTTAACAAAAAGAAGACAGCAGCAGTACTTTTAGTGCTATTAAGTTTAGGCTTAAACGCACAGAAAATTGAAACACACGGGACCACTGACGGAAGCAGAGAACATGTACACGTAGAAGGTGACGGACATACACATGCACCAGCTCCATCTGTCCAGCCGCTTGATGCTGCTGCTCCCAAACAGAACTCTCTGGCAACACCAATGAACAAAATGAGATCTATCTCTCCGGATGAAATCATTGCAAGAAACAGAATCAGCAAAGAGCATGCGGACAAATTCGGATATCTTCTGGTTCAGAATTTTGAAGGAAGAATTGTTCCTATCAACACGGAGGCTCTGGATGTTTTAAGAAAGTTATATAAGAAAGACGAATTCAAAGGAACAGATGGAAAGTCTCTTACGGCTAACCAATGGTTCCTGTCGATTAATACAGATACACCGAGCTGGACTATGGTTCCTATGATTAAAGTAGGAACAAAAGGAGGTGACGAATTAAAAAACAAAACAAAGGCCGATGATGAAGGGTACACTTCGCTGATGAATCTTTTCCCGGCAGATGCCAACGGTAATCTTACCTATATTCTGGAACAAGATTACAATACGGCATTCCGTAAAAAACCTTCTGAACAGACTAATTATGATAAAGAAGTGATTTCTGTAAACGAAAGAGTACAGATCTTCAACGAGTTTTTCAGTGGTCAGTTTATGAGAATCGTTCCTGTAAAAAATGATGCCAACCACACATGGCATTCTTGGCTGGATCAAAAATTCGAGCCGGATATGGAATCGCAGCAGGTAATGGGGCCTTATTTTGCAGAAGCTCTTAACGCTCAGAAAACAGGAAACTGGAGCAAGGCAGATGCTGAACTGGCAAAACTTTCAGATTATCAGCAGAAGTGGGGTAAGGCAGTAGTTCCTGCAAAATCTAAAGTAGATCTTGAAGTTTTCATGAACAAAGTGAATATCAATTTCAAATTATTAATCTTCTACACTCTGATCGGAGGACTACTTCTGATCTTGGGATTTGTAGAGTTATTCAAATCTAATAAGCTTTTAAATAAAATAATCAAACTAATCATTGCTATAGGTTTAGTCGGATATCTTTGCCACTTCTTAGGCCTTGTAGCAAGATGGTATATTTCAGGGCACGCACCTTGGAGTAACGGATATGAAGCGATTATCTTTATCTCTTGGGTAGGTATTACGGCAGGACTTGTTCTCTACAGAAATGCCAATGCTCTGATCCCTGCAGCAGGATTTATGGTAGCAGTTATCATGATGGGATTTGCGCATGGAGGTTCAGCTCTTGATCCTCAGATCACACCGCTTGTTCCGGTATTGAAATCTTACTGGCTGATTGTTCATGTAGCGATCATTACATCAAGTTATGGCTTCTTTGCCCTGTCAATGATTATTGCTGTAATCTGTTTAGTATTCTTTATTATCGCCAATAAGGACACTCACAAGCTTCACCACGATACCACATTGAAAGAATTAACTATCGTTTCTGAAATGTCACTGACGATCGGTCTTTTTGCTTTAACCGTTGGAAACTTTTTAGGTGGTATCTGGGCCAATGAATCGTGGGGAAGATACTGGAGCTGGGACCCGAAAGAAACATGGGCTTTCATTTCTATCATGGTATATGCTTTTGTACTGCACATGAGATTGGTTCCGGGATTAAGAAGCAGATGGGCATTCCACGTAGCAACAATGTTTGCATTCTGTTCTATGGTAATGACGTACTTCGGAGTTAATTATTACCTGAGCGGACTTCACTCCTACGCAGCTGGAGATCCGGTTCCGGTTCCGGCTTGGGTATACATCGGATTAGGAACAATGTTTCTATTGTCAGCAGCTTCTTACTTCAAGTTTAAAGTTTTAACGAAGAAGTAGATTTCTATAAATATAAAATCAAAATCCTGGAATTTATTTCCGGGATTTTTTTGTGAGACAAAGTCCAGATTTACAAAGTTTATTTTATTTATCAATTTATCTGGGTCCTGATTCCATTTCCATGAAGGGGTGAATTTTTGCAAAATTAAAAGACGGTAGTCAAAAAGCTAATATCTTACAGGATCCGAATTGCTCCCATTTGCATCCTGGGGCCTACATTAAAAAAATCATTCCTCATAACTCAAAATTCAAAATTTATACATATCTTTATGATATCAAAATAATATCAAATTAAAAAATTACAATCATGGAAAAAGTATTAAAGCCCATGTCGGGCTATCTGGCATTAGTATTCTGTCTTGTTTTATTTGCCGGAGCGGTTTATTTTTTTATTTCCGGAGTTGAGAAGAGTATCACTTTTGTGATTATTTCGATGCTTTGTTTTCTGCTGTTCTGTTTCTTTCTGAAAGGCCTGATGATCATTCAGCCGAACCATTCGCGAGTGCTGAATTTCTTTGGAAAGTATGTAGGAACCGTAAAAGACAATGGATTGTTTTTTATCAACCCTTTGTACTCTTCACAGAAAATGTCGTTGCGTTCAGAAAACCTTCAGGGACAAACTCTGAAAGTGAATGATAAAATGGGTAACCCTATTGAAATAGCTGTTGTAATGGTTTGGAAAGTAGGAGATACTTATAAAGCGGCTTTTGATGTGGAGCGTTATTCGGACTTTGTAAGAATGCAGAGTGAAGCAGCAGTACGTCATTTGGCGATGAGTTTTCCGTATGATAATTTAGAAGATGATCATGCCCCGATTACTTTAAGAGAAGGTGGCGATAAGATCAATTCAATTCTGGAACAGGAACTTACGGACCGTCTTTCAAAAGCAGGAATCGTGATTCAGGAGGCCAGGATCTCACACCTTGCTTATGCCTCGGAAATTGCAGGAGCTATGCTTCAGAGACAGCAGGCAACAGCTATCGTAGCCGCAAGAACCAAGATTGTGGAAGGTGCAGTTGGAATGGTAGATTTGGCCCTGAAAAAACTTTCAGAGGAGAATATCGTAGAGCTTGATGATGAAAGAAAAGCGGCTATGGTGAGTAATTTAATGGTGGTGCTTTGCGGTGAAAAAGCTGCCCAGCCCATTTTAAATGCAGGAACTCTTTATAATTAAAATAAAAAGAGAAAAATGAATACTTAGATTTCATAACAAACTTAGCTGAGTAAAGCGCCTTTGCGAACTGGTACAAAAGTTTATTTAAACGAAATCTTTGCGTCTTTTGCGTTATTAAAAAAGTATTATTAAACAGGCAAAGAGAAAAAATGAAATCGGAAAAAACTTCAAAATCCTCTGAAACTAAAGGCAAAAAGTCATTCGTCATAAGAATCGACGAAGCTACCTATAAGCTGGTGGAGAAGTGGGCGAATGACGAATTCAGGAGTGTGAACGGACAGATCGAGTATTTGTTGCATCAAAGCCTGGTCAATTCAGGAAGGAAAAAGAAAGACGAAGAATAGAGTAAGTTGAAAAGATGAGACTGAAAATTGATCTTAATCCAACCTATAACAGTATAATAGCAATTCAGTTAACCTATTAAAAAGAAAAGCAGAGAAATTTCTCTGCTTTTTTATTTTATACAACTCTGAAGCGTATCCGCTCCAAAATAGAATATAACGAGCCAAATCAAGCCTTTGATCGTGAAAAAAGCAAATCCTGCCCAGCCTACACGCTTGAACCACTTCTTGAACTTAGAGTTGTTATTTTCCGGTAAATTTTCCATGTCTGAGTGTCAAAAGATTACATCACAAAGATAAAGCATGTTTATAATTAGTCCAAATAAAAAGCATGTTAAAAATTAAAATTTTGAGGTTCGCATAATATTTCTATCTTTAGAGGAAACGAAAAGTAAACATTTTATGTCTAAAAAAGTAAAGGATTTCGGAATCGAAAAAACACTCAAAAACCTTGGTATTAAAGAAGAAAATAAGGGGACTTCAGTGGGCGGAAAATATTTTGCTTCGGGGAAAACGATAGAAAGTTTTTCTCCTGTAGATGGCAGGCTAATCGCTAAAATTAAGACTTCCGGAGAAAGTGATTATGACAAAGTAATTGAGACGGCTCAGAAGGCGTTTCAGGAATTTAGATCCATCCCTGCTCCTAAAAGAGGGGAGATCGTTAGACAGTTAGGTCAGAAATTAAGAACATATAAAGATGACCTTGGAAAACTTGTTTCCTATGAAATGGGTAAATCTCTTCAGGAAGGTCTTGGAGAAGTTCAGGAAATGATTGACATCTGCGATTTTGCAGTAGGGGTTTCAAGACAGCTTCATGGTTATACGATGCATTCAGAAAGACCTGGTCACAGAATGTACGAGCAGTACCATCCGCTTGGTGTTGTGGGAATCATCACTGCTTTTAATTTCCCGGTTGCCGTATGGGCTTGGAATACAGCTTTAGCATGGATCTGCGGAAACGTTACGATCTGGAAGCCATCAGAAAAAACACCACTATGCGCTATCGCATGTCAGAACATTATGTCTGAAGTATTAAAGGAGAACAATCTTGCTGAAGGTATTTCAAGTGTACTGGTTGCTGATCACGAGATCGGGCAGAAGCTGGTTGATGATAAAAGGGTTTCCTTGGTTTCCTTCACCGGTTCTACAAGAGTGGGAAGAATGGTTTCTTCCAAAGTAGCAGAAAGATTCGGGAAATCTATCCTTGAATTAGGAGGAAACAACGCAATTATCATCTCTAAAGATGCAGATATAGACATGTCTATTATCGGAGCTGTTTTCGGTGCGGTAGGTACGGCCGGACAGAGATGCACATCTACAAGAAGACTGATCATCCATGAAAGCGTTTACAACGAAGTAAAAACAAGACTGGTAAAAGCATACGGACAATTGAAAATCGGAAATCCACTGGACGAAAATAACCATGTAGGGCCACTTATCGATGTAGATGCAGTGAATCAGTATGAAGAGGCTATCAAGAAATGTAAGAAAGAAGGTGGAAAATTTGTAGTTGAAGGAGGTATTTTAAGCGGAAAAGAATACGAATCCGGTTGCTATGTGAAGCCATGCATCGCAGAAGTGAAAAACTCTTACGAGATCGTTCAGCACGAAACCTTCGCGCCGATTCTGTATTTAATTAAATATAAAACATTGGAGGAAGCTATTGCTATTCAGAACGATGTTCCTCAGGGATTATCGTCTGCTATCATGACACAGAATTTAAGAGAAGCAGAATTATTCCTTTCTCATGCAGGTTCAGACTGTGGTATTGCCAACGTAAACATCGGAACCTCAGGTGCTGAAATAGGCGGTGCTTTCGGTGGTGAAAAAGAAACAGGAGGCGGAAGAGAGTCCGGTTCAGACGTTTGGAAATACTATATGAGAAGACAAACCAATACTATAAACTATACGGCTCAACTTCCTTTAGCACAAGGAATTAAATTTGATTTATAAAAATTAAGTTTAAGTCAATTCAATAAAAAACTAAAAATTAATAACCTGAATGTTTAAACTTTTTAATCATTCAATTATTAAATCACACAACTATTTTAATTATGGAACAAACAATTGATATAAAAGTAAATAAAGTAAAGGAAACCGTAGGAAGACACGTTTTGGCAGATGGTTTTGATTTTGTGATGGATATTGAAAAATCCCACGGATCATGGCTATACGATAAGCTCACAGACAAAGAGTACCTGGATATGTTCTCTATGTTTGCATCAGCTTCAATAGGCTATAACCATCCTTATCTGGTAGAAAGATCAGAGTGGCTGGGAAAAATGGCTGTCAACAAACCCACTTTGGCAGACGTGTATTCAGAGGAATATGCACACTTTCTGGAAGTTTTTGAAAGAGTAGTGATTCCTGAAGAACTGCAGTATGCTTTCTTTATCGAAGGTGGAAGTTTAGGGGTAGAAAACGCAATGAAGGCATGCTTTGACTGGAAAACCCGTAAGAATTTTGAAAAAGGACTTCAGACGGAAGCCGGGATCTGTATCCATTTCAGACAGGCATTCCACGGAAGAAGCGGCTATACTTTAAGCCTAACCAATACCTCCGATCCTAGAAAATATCAGTATTTCCCAATGTTTGACTGGCCAAGAATCTTAAATCCTAAGCTATCTTTTCCAATCACAGAAGAAAATTTAGAGGAAACCATCAAGAATGAAAGGCTGGCTCTTCTTCAGATTGAAGAAGCAATTCTTATAAACCCTAATAAAGTAGCTTGCATCATCATTGAGCCTATCCAGGCCGAAGGTGGTGACAATCACTTCAGAGACGAGTTCTTAATGGGCTTAAGAAACCTTTGTGACCAGAATGAAATCTTACTGATCTTTGATGAAGTTCAGACAGGTATTGCCATTACAGGTAAAATGTGGGCATTTCAGCACTTTACAGCCAAACCGGATATTATTTCTTTCGGGAAAAAAGCCCAGGTTTGTGGGGTTTTGGCTAATAAAGAAAAATTTGATGAGATCCCGAATAACGTTTTCAGAGAAAGCTCCAGGATCAATTCTACGTTCGGAGGAAACTTTATCGACATGCTTCGTTTTCAACTCGTGATGGAAGTTATCGAAAAGGAAAACCTGGTTGAAAATGCAAGAGTAGTTGGTGATTATCTGTTGGAAAGATTAAAAGAGCTGGCTCAGAAATATCCTGAGAAAATTTCAAATGCAAGAGGAAGAGGCTTGATGTGTGCTATAGATCTGCCTTCAGCAGAAGATAGGAACCGTTTAATGAACGAGCTTTTAAAGGATGGATTGATCATTCTTCCGTGTGGAGACTATTCACTTCGTTTCAGACCACATCTGAACGTAACCCAGGAAGAAATTCAATTGGCCATTGATAAAATAGAGAACAATATTAATAAAATTTAAATTCAAAGATTTGTAATTTTAAAAAATACATCGTATATTTAGATACTCAAACGATATAGAATATGGAAAGAAGTACGAGAGTATCGGTTTTTGAAAGTGACAAGCCTTCAGAAATCCAGCTAATAAAGTCTAAATTGGATGATGCACAAATTACAAACAGCGTCGAGAACAATTACCTTACCTTTACGACAACGCCTACCGCAACGTCATTAAAAATTATGGTAAAGCTGGAAGACGAGAAGAATGCATTTGAAGTTATAGATGCTTATCTTCAACAAAGTGAAAATCAATAAAACAATTTCATAATTTTAAATTTTACTACTTCGAACCGAAAATTAATTTTAATTAGTTTTCGGTTTTTTGATTCAAATGATATAAATTATTAAAAGATTTAAGCATTCAAAAATTTAAAAATTATTTGAGATGTAGAAGTTTGGAAATATTGGATTATAATTCAATTATACCACATTATTCAATAGAGGCAGGCTTTATAATGTTAAAAGTTACAATTAACTTAGCTAAAACTTAAATCTAAAATATCCGAATCCTTAATTTTTAAATATTTAAATACTTAAATCATTCAATCCAATAAACAACCAACAATGAATTCAGAGACCAAACTTAGAAAAGCTGAAATTGATGACAGGGATATAATTTGGGGAATTATCCAACAATCCATTGAAAGAAGAAAACAGGACGGGAGTACCCAATGGCAGAACGGATATCCCAATCTGGGAACCGTAGAAAGTGACATTTCAAAAGGCTTTGGATACGTCCTTACCGTTGAAGGAGAAATTGCCGTATATGCAGCACTGATTTTAAATGACGAACCGGCTTACAGCACTATTGAAGGAGCCTGGCTGAGCGACGGGGAATTCGTTGTCGTGCATAGAGTAGCCGTTGACGGAAAATTTGCAGGCCAGGGAATGGTGAAAAAATTATTTGATCACATTGAAGATTTTACAAGATCTCACGGAGTCCAAAGTATAAAAGTAGATACGAATTATGATAATAATGCCATGCTGAAGATCCTTGAAAGCAAGGGTTATTCCTATTGTGGTGAAGTATTATTGGCCGGAGGAATGAGAAAAGCCTATGAAAAGATTATAATTTAGAGCAAAAGTTAAATCATGTTTCATTGAATTTTTAAAAGACAGTCTATTTATAAACTCTATCATGTTTGTTCGTTTAGTTCTGAACTAATTTCTACTTTTGTCAAAATTTTTATATTATGCACCAAAGTATAGAAATTGATGAAAAAATTTTTCAAGATGCCGTAAAATTTTATGGCACCGTTTTCAACCTACCGCCTTTAGCTTCAAAAATTTATGCTTACCTCCTTTTCGATTACGAAAAAGTGGGAATCACCTTTGATGAATTTGTGGAAGTACTTTCCGCGAGTAAAAGTTCTGTTTCTACCAGTATATCACTACTGCTGAATGCGCAGCTGATTATTGACCACAACAAAATGGACGAGCGAAAACGGTATTTTTTCATCAATGATGAGTATAAAAAAATCAGATTTGAAAAAATTGTTCAAAAAATGGAGGACGAACTCAAATTACTGGATGACTTAAACAACTTTAAAAAAAATCATGATAATGAATACAACGAACGCATAGAAGCGTACAAAGCTCTCTTAAATAAGAACATAGAAAATATTCAGGAATCTCTTAATAAACTTTAAAATGAATAATAAGCTAGTTATACTTTCTATTGCAGCGCTTTCACTTACAGCCTGCAAAAAAGATGCTCCAAAACAGGACGGACCAAAACCGTATCCTGTAGTTTCTGTGGAGTCTAAAAATATAGTGGGCTATCAGACCTTTCCGGCCACGATACAGGGAAGAGTTAACAATGATGTCCGCGCAAAAATTCAGGGATATATTACTCAGGTGCTGGTAGACGAAGGACAGTATGTAACAAAAGGACAGCCATTGTTCCGTCTTGAAACCAATATCCTGACCGAAAATGCCGCTGCTTCCAAAGCCGGTATCGGTGCTGCAGAATCTACAATTGCAGCAGCACAGGCCTCTGTAAATGCGGCGCAGGTAGAAGTTAATAAGTTGAAACCTCTTGTTCAGAAAAATATCATCAGCAGTGTACAGCTGCAGACAGCTCAGGCTAACCTGGCCCAGGCTCAGGCTCAGCTGCAACAGGCGAATGCTGCAAAAAGACAGGCAGTTGCCAATTATAAAGGAGTAGAAGCCAATATTGAGTATTCTATCATCCGTGCTCCTATTTCCGGAGTAATCGGAAGGCTTCCATTGAAAGTGGGAAGTTTGGTAGGACCTACTGATCAGACAGCATTAACGACGATCTCCGATACTTCTGGGATTTTTGCCTATTTCTCAATGAATGAAAAAGAATATTTTGATTTCCTGGAAAAATCTCCGGGTGCATCTATGCCTGAAAAGATTAAAAACCTTCCGATGGTAGAACTGCAGCTGGCAAACGGAAGCCTCTATCCTGAAAAAGGAAGAATTGAAGCAATTACCGGACAGATAGACCCAACAACCGGAACAATCCAGTTCAGAGTAGCCTTTACCAATGCCCAGAAATTATTAAGTAATGGCAACAGTGGAACCATCAGATTCCCACAGCATTATGATAATGTATTGGTGGTGCCGGAAAGTGCAACTTACGAGCAACAGGGTATTGTTTATGTCTACAAAGTAGAGAAAGATACCGCTAAAAATGTTGTTGTAAATATCATAGACAGAATAGATAATCTCGCTCTTATAAAATCTGGTGTGAACAAAGGAGAAGTCATTGTTGCTGCCGGTATTGGAGGACTAAAACCGGGAACAGCCGTTAAGCCTAAAAAAGTCAAAATGGATAGTCTTGTTCAATCAATAAAACCGAAATTCTAAAAATGATTAAAAATTTTATTAACAGACCGGTTTTATCCACCGTTATATCAATTATTATTGTTATACTCGGTGTTTTAGGACTTATCTCGCTGCCGGTTACCCAGTATCCGGATATTGCACCTCCTACAGTAAGCGTCTCTGCGAACTATACAGGAGCCAATGCGGAAACTGTGATGAAAAGTGTTGTAGTACCTCTGGAAGAACAGATCAATGGGGTAGAAGGAATGGATTATATCACTTCCAGTGCCGGAAACGACGGCTCTGCTCAAATTCAGGTTTTCTTTAAACAGGGAATAGACCCGGATATTGCGGCCGTAAACGTACAAAACCGTGTAGCAAGAGCAACGCCGCTTTTACCTTCTGAAGTAACACGTTCTGGGGTGGTAACGCAGAAACAGCAGACCAGTGCCCTGATGTATATGTCTTTCTATTCCGAAAATAAGGATCTTGATGATGTATACCTTCAAAACTTCCTGAATATCAATATTATTCCTAACCTTAAAAGGATCAATGGTGTTGGGGATGCCAACGTTTTCGGCGGTAAAAACTATTCCATGAGAATCTGGCTGGATCCTGCAAAAATGGCGGCTTACAGTGTAACGCCTACAGATGTTACCAATGCCATCAACGAACAGAGTAGAGAAGCAGCAGCAGGTTCTATAGGACAAAACAACGGAAGCTCTTTTGAATATATCATCAAATATGTTGGTAAGTTCAATGATAAGGAGCAGTATGATAATATCATCATCAAATCTCTTGGAAACGGACAAAGCCTAATGCTGAAAGATGTGGCCAAAGTAGAACTTGCCGGCCAGTCTTATTCCGGTGTCGGAGAAAATGGGAACTACCCTTCCATCAGTATGGGAATTTTCCAGACTCCGGGATCCAATGCCCAGGAGATCATTAAAAATATTAAAGAATATCTGAAATCGGCTGAAGGTACCTTTCCGCAAGGAGTCAAGTATACCTTTAACTTTGATACGAACGAATTCCTTGAAGCTTCTATTGAAAAAGTAGTACATACCCTGATCGAAGCCTTCATTCTTGTATTTATTGTTGTATATATTTTCCTTCAGGATTTCAGATCTACCCTGATCCCGGCTATTGCAGTTCCGGTATCTATTGTGGGAGCGTTCTTCTTCCTGAATTTATTTGGATATTCACTCAACTTGTTAACCTTATTCGCATTGGTACTGGCTATTGGTATTGTGGTGGATGATGCGATTGTCGTCGTCGAGGCCGTCCATGCCAAGATGGAACATGGTATTGCGGATGCTAAAAAAGCAACTGTAGAAGCAATGGATGAGATCACAGGAGCTATCATTTCTATTACTTTGGTAATGGCAGCGGTATTTATTCCGGTAACTTTTATTACAGGCCCTACGGGAGTTTTCTACCAGCAGTTTGGGATTACTCTTATTATAGCGATCATTATTTCTGCGATCAACGCCTTGACTCTGAGCCCGGTTTTATGTTCATTATTTTTAAAGCCTCACTCAGAACATCACAAAGAATACAGCAGTCTTAATTTCCTTCAAAAATTCTTCTATAAATTCAATATTGCTTTCAAGACAGCCACTGAGCGTTACGGAAGAGGATTTGTATTCCTGTTGAGACATAAATGGGTAACCCTGATTATTTTCGCTGTTACAGGAGGTATTTTATTCTGGGCAAGCAGCACTATGAAAAAAGGTTTTGTACCTACAGAAGACAGAGGAATTATCTTTACAGACGTTCAGCTTCCTCCGGGAGCTTCCATGGAAAGAACATACAATGCCCTAAAGACACTTCAGGCTAATGCAATGAAAGTTCCGGGAGTACAGAATGTGACGATTTCCACCGGGAGAGGATTCCTTTCCGGAAACGGAAGTAACAACGGTCTTGCTTTCGTTAAGCTGAAACCGTTTGACGAAAGGAAAAAAGACGGACAGACTTCAGAAGATATCACCAAAAAATTATTTGGAATTGTAGGGTCCGTTCCTGATGCCAAAGTCGTATTCTTCCAACCGCCAAGTGTACCCGGATTTGGTAGCAGCGCCGGTTTTGAAATGGTATTGCTTGATAAATCCGGTGGAGATTATGCAGATCTGGATAATAAAACAAATGAATTCATCGGAAAGCTGATGGAAAGACCAGAAATTGAGTTTGCCCAGACCTCGTTCAATACAAAATATCCTCAGTATCAGATGGAGATCAATGTTCCTCTGACTAAACAGCTTGGAGTTTCCGTAAGTGATATCCTGGCTACCATGCAGGGGTATATCGGAGGTATTTATACTGCCGACTTTACAAAGTATGGAAAACAGTTCAGAGTAATGGTTCAGGCGCTTCCTGAAAACAGAAGAAATATCGAAAACCTGAACGAGCTTTATGTAAAAACAGGGTCCGGAATAATGTCACCTATTTCACAGTTTGTCACTCTGAAAAAAGCATACGGACCTCAGTCTGTAAGCCGTTACAACTTGTTTACTTCGGTGAAGGTGACAGGAGCAAACTCTGCAGGATACAGTTCCGGGGATGCCATTACCGCTGTACAGCAGGTAGCAGGTGAAACCCTGAACCAAAACTATGCAGTAGAATTTACCGGATTAACCAGAGAAGAATTAAATTCAGGTTCTCAGACTCTTCTGATTTTCGGATTAAGCTTAGTCTTTGTTTACTTTATTCTTTCTGCTCAGTATGAAAGTTATATTCTTCCGCTAATCGTTGTAATTTCTCTTCCTCTTGGGGTAATGGGAGCTTATTTCGGGCAGAAGATTATGGGCTTGGAAAATAACATTTACTTCCAGATCGCCCTGATCATGCTTGTGGGACTATTAGCGAAAAACGCGATCCTTATCGTTGAATTTGCGGTCCAGAGAAGGCATCATGGTGAAACCATTGTCATGTCCGCTATCAATGCGGCTAAAGCCAGGGTGAGACCAATTTTGATGACCTCATTTGCTTTTATTTTCGGTTTATTACCATTGGTTTTAGCGAGTGGAATTGGTGCGGTAGGTAACAGATCTATTGCAACGGGTGCCGCGATTGGATTATTAATAGGTACAATTTTAGGACTATTTGTAATCCCTGTCTTGTATGTGATTTTCCAAACTTTACAGGAAAAAGTGAAGCCGCTTAAAAAAGAAGAAATCAGTTTAGCAGAATAAAATTAATTAGAGAAGGTAGAGGTTAGATATTAGAAATGAGTTCTAAATCTAGCTTCTAACCTCTAATATCTAACTTCTAATTTCAAATAATGAAGAGTTTATTAAACATCATAAAAGGAATAACTTTTTCAGCTGTCATACTGGGCGCCATTACATCGTGCATGGCCAGAAAAGAGTATGAGAGACCGAAAAATGTTGTCGACGAAAAGCTTTTCCGCACAGATATGCTGCCTTCAGACAGTGCCAGTATTGGAGCTATTTCATGGAAAGAAATTTTTACAGATCCTGTATTGCAGGGACATATTTCCAAAGCTTTAGAAAACAACTTAGATATCAGGATCGCCCTGCAGAGCATTGGTTCCGCAGAAGCTTATCTGAAACAGAGCAAAGCAGCCTACCAGCCAACTCTTTCCGTAGGTCCGAACTATACATTCCAGACACAGTCTATCAATACCCAGTTTGGGCAGATCATCGGAGAAAGACGTTATGTCAACCAATTCGATATTACAGCAAGCATAGGATGGGAGGCAGATCTTTGGGGAAAATTGAAAGCCCAGGAAAAAGCACAGCTTGCTACTTATTTGGGAACAGTTGCTGCCCATAAAGCAGTGAAAAGTGATCTGGTAGCCTCTATTGCTTCTGCTTATTATCAGCTTTTAACTTTTGATGCTCAAAAAAGGATCATCAATGAAACGATTGCAGTAAGAGAAAAGAATTTAGAAACTACCAAAGCATTGAAGATCTCAGGAAATGTCACAGAAGTAGCTGTACAGCAGAGTGAGGCTCTTGTTTTTAATGCAAAATCTTTATTGATTGATATTGAGACTCAGACTCAGTTGCTTGAAAATACCATGAGCCTTCTGATGGGAGAGCCTTCTCATTCTATTGCAAGATCTACCCTGGAAACACAGAAGCTTCCGATTGATCTTAAATTAGGATATCCGGCACAGTTATTAGCTAACCGTCCGGACGTTATGAGAGCGGAATATAATCTTATGAATGCATTCGAGCTGACCAATTCAGCAAAAGCTCAGTTTTATCCTACTTTAAAGCTTACGGGAAGCGGAGGGCTGCAGTCGGTAGACCTTGATCATTTATTCAGTGTAAATTCATTGTTTGCCAATGTGGTAGCCGGTCTTGCACAGCCTATTTTAAATAAGAGACAGATCCAGACGAACTATGATGTAAGTCTTGCCAACCGGGAAACCGCTTATCTGAATTTCAGAAAGACCGTTCTTACGGCTGGAAAAGAGGTATCAGATGCAATTCGGGTATTTTCGGTTCAGGATTCCTTTATTGAATTAAAGCAAAAGGAGCTGGATGCCTATAAAAAATCTGTAGAATACTCTCAGGAGCTTGTAAACTATGGAATGGCAAACTATCTTGAAGTACTGAACGCCAGCGTTAATTCATTGAATGCAGAATTGAATATTTCCAATGCGGAATACAATAAAATGAAAGCTGCTGTAGAGCTGTATCAGGCCCTTGGTGGTGGATGGAAATAATAATTTCATTTTGATTAATAATACAAACGTACATCCAACGATGTACGTTTTTTATTTAAAAAACTGCTTGAATAATAAAGCTAAAAATAATATAAATAATAATTTTATTTGCATATATGTAGTTAACTACGTAGTTTTGTTATATAAAATAAAACTTATGAAAATAAATATCAAGCAATTGGATAATAGCTATTCGGAACAGCTTATTGATTTGATCCTTACTATACAGCAGAAAGAATTTAACGTACCTATTACAATAGAAGACCAGCCTGATCTTAAAGAGATTGAGAACTTCTATATGGAATCTGGCGGGAACTTTTGGGGAGCTTTTATAGAAGGAGAGCTGGTAGGCTCCATAGCATTGGTTAAATTTGATGAAAGGGAAGGAGCGGTGAGAAAGATGTTTGTAAAAAAAGAATTCAGAGGAAAAGAACTGAATATTGCACAGGAACTTCTGGAAGTTTTGATTTCTTTCTGTCGCGACAATGGAATAGAAGCTATATATTTAGGAACAGTTTCAATACTGAAAGCGGCAATGCGGTTTTATGAAAGAAATCATTTTATACAGGTTAAAAAAGAAGATTTACCGACCCGTTTTCCTTTGATGAATGCTGATAATGTTTTCTATACTTTAAATGTAAACCAGACTGTATGAATATAATAGATGAATCAGGAATCTTGGCCATTTCAACGAGGCTGCAGCGTCTCAGTGAGCAGCTCAGAAAAGATGGTGCCATGATCTATAAATCTTTCGGCATTGACTTTGAACCTAAATGGTTTCCTGTAATCTTTACCTTGCACCACAAAAAAATGCTGAGTGTAGTAGAAATTGCAAACGAAATAGGGTATACACATCCTTCAACCATAAGCTTGCTAAAGGAGCTGGAAAAACAGAAGCTTATTCAATCCAAAAAAGATAAGGAGGATGAGCGAAGAAGACTGATTATACTTTCTCCAAAAGGCCTTGAACTCATCGAAAAAATGAAGCCGGTTTGGGAATTGGTCTCAAAAGTACTGGGAGAAATTGCAGACAATGAGAATCATCTTTTGGCAGCCATTAATGAGGCTGAAGAAAAAATTGCTATGCAGTCTTTTTACCAGCGTGCTATGCAGATGAAGAAGGCAGATTGAATCATTTGAATATCAGCAATTTGTTGAATATTATATTCCTTTTTTATGACCAAACCGCTTCAAGTATTGAATGACAGGGGAAAAATTTAGTATGGATTATGATAAAAAAAGAGCGAAAATATTTGGATATGTAGTTTAAATACTTACTTTTGTACCGCTTTAAGAAAGTAGGGGGATTGGCGCAGTTGGCTAGCGCGTTTGACTGGCAGTCAAAAGGTCACGGGTTCGAATCCCGTATTCTCCACTAAGCAGATGATTAAAATTTCGTCAAAATGCTCAAAAAAGCTTATTAATCCTGTGATTTTCAATAATTACAGGATTTTTTATTTTTAGATGGAATCTGCATAACCTCTATAATTAGGAGAATAGCTATTACTATTGGCAGAAGCAGGCGCGGCCGGCAAAACTTTCCATGTTGCCACTCCATTGGCATCGGATGTTAAAACCTTATCCGTACCTTGTGTTCCATCTGCGATTTTCAAAGCTCCGCTGGTGCTGGATTCGAGATGAAGTTTATTGGTAGGATTTGTGGTACCAATACCTACATTCCCGGCAGGAGTAATTGTCATTCTTACACCATTATCTGCCATCAGATTCAGATTATTTGGAGTAGTGGTCCCTACATAACCTGCTCCTGCTCCGATATACGTTTTCAGATTAACCGTACCATTGGTATGATTTAAACCGAAACTATTATCAGGTGTACTGATGGTAAGTTTAGTATCTGGTGTTGTGGTACCGAGACCTACACGATGAAGGGCTGCATCCACTGAGAAGGTACTTCCATCTACAGAAAATGCATTGGTATGTGTCCCTGTAAATGCCAGGGTATTAGCTCCCTGTGTAACGGTACGGTTTCCTGTCAGGGTACCATCTGTGTTATAAATATTGGCAGAAGCAGGCGCGGCCGGCAAAACCTTCCATGTTGCCACTCCATTGGCATCGGATGTTAAAACCTTATCCGTACCTTGTGTTCCATCTGCAATTTTCAAAGCTCCGCTGGTGCTGGATTCGAGATGAAGCTTATTGGTAGGACTTGTGGTACCAATACCTATATTTCCTGAGGATTTGATAGTCATTCTTGGCGCAAAATCTGTAGCATTTCTGGTGAAAAACTGTAAACCGGCATAACTGTTGACTGCATCACGGTCAATACCTGTAATGCTAGCCCCCGAAAGACCTGTTTCAGATGTTGATGGAATGAAACCCAACTCAGCAAACTGGCCGCCTGTGCTATTTAAATTATACAGAGTAATATTTCTTGATACTCCTTGTCCGCATGGAGTTCCACAGTTTTCAATTCCCGCGGAAATGGTATTGGTTGTAGCTCCCGGGTTATTTTGAACCGATAGGGAAGAAGAAGGAGCTGTGGTACCAATTCCCACTCTGCTATTGGCGGCATCCACTGAAAGATTTTTCCCATTTACAGAAAATGCATTGGTCTGTGTCCCTGTAAATGCAAGTCTATTAGCCCCCTGCGTAACGGTACGGTTTCCGGTAAGAGTTCCGTCCGAATTGTAGATATTGGCAGTTACAGCATTTGCAGGATTATGCAGCTTTACCCAAGCTGTTCCATTGTAATAATAATATCCTACAGCATCAATATTTATAGCTGTTCCGGTTTGCGTTCCCGTGCTTATGCTGTTTACATAGATTAGTGTTGACACTGGAACTCCGTTCATACTCTGAGTTCTTTGCCTGTCCACTCTGGGAACAAGCAGGTCTTCTACTGCTGAAGCTGTACCTGTGCTATTTTTAGCTGTTACGTCAAGTGTTGCTGCCGGGGTTGGGGTATTAATTCCCACCTGTGATTTTGCCACCTGTGAAAACATGGTAAGCATGCCTGCTAGTAATAAATTTTTTTTCATAATGTATCAATAAATAATTAGAAATTACTTCATATAGATATTTTGTGTTTTAATTAAATGGTCTGTCAGTTACTGTTGTATATTGTTCAACTTTAAACATAGAAGCTGGTCTTTCATATTACTTTCCTTAAGCTTAAATGAGGCGCAAATATAACACTTATTGAAGGTTTTAATTTAAAACAGAATGCCTCATACATACATCATATATACATCATTAATGATGAAAATGAATATTTTATGAAAAAAGTCTTAATAAAATAAATCACAAATAGATGAGAAAAAAATAAAAATACCTGAATAGCTGGTTTATGCCTTAAATAAATCAATTTTAAAGATGCCTGAGCATTTATTCTTGCTTCCATTCGTGAATAGGACCGTCAGAACAACCAGTCGGTCTTTGAAACAATTGCAAACAGTAAGGGGAATCAACAGTATTTTAATTATAATCTTCTGCATTAACATTAATCTTAAATTTTACTGATATTACTTTATAAGCTCTTCGTATTTCGTAGAAGAGGATTTGAGCATCTTTGCCAGATGGAAAATTTAGTATACTTTATTGTAGTAGGTGTCAGTAAAGCATGCATTTAAAATCTTAATGGACAAAATGAATAAACGATCTAAATATCTATACACTTAACATGTGTTTTTTTAGCTATAAAGTATTTTAAAGACTGCCAATCTGTATGGATGTTGTATTTATGATGTATGTATTTGTTGTTTATTTTCCTGCTTTTTTATTAATATTGCCTGAAGTAACACAAACATTTCACATATACATGAGAAAATAGTCTTAATCTATTTTATTAAGTATATTAAATAACACAAACACATGAAAAAAGCATTTTTTTTACTTTTTATTATTTTTATTCATTCTTGTCAGACCAATAAAAATAATTCTACCTCAGTAATGCCTTATAAAACGGCACAGCACTATTTTATAAAAAACAATCTTCAGATAAATGAATTTGTAGAAAAAGTAATAACCAATCAGGTTGAGTTTAACGAACTTTTTGGTGAGGCAGCTTTTATGGGAAAAGGCGGAAAGCCAACCCCTATAGATTTTTCAAAAGAAAATGTAATTGTCCTGATCCATCCCAAAACCGACAGAGCCGTTGAAATAATTCCTGTAAAACTTGAGAAAACCCAAACGGGTGAAGCCATTTGTCACTATCAGGTAAAAAATGGAGAAAAAAAATCTTTTGCTACCATTCCAAAACTAATGATCATTGTCGATAAAAATGTAGAAAAAGTAACGTTCAAAAAGGAATAATTATTTTAAAAATAAATTGTTAGGTATAAAGTGTTTTCTATGTCAATTTTGTAATATTTTATACATTTAACCTAGCTAAAGTGTTGTAATTGAGAGATATGTTGGGTTTATCTCAATTCTTTATTATCTTTATGTAATTATTTATCATGATTCTTTTTTTTAAAAAAACCAATATAATATTTTGTTTTTCTTTCATAATCTGTTGTTCCAAATTATTTTCACAACAATATACCGAAAGAGATATTGATTCTCTATTGATAAAAACGAACGAAGTGCTTCGAACAAGGATACCTGATAGAGATCTCATCCTTTGGAATAAAAAAATTATAAAATCAGCAGTTGACATTGGCTACCGAAACGGAGAGGCAATGGGATATGTGAATATTGCGAACCGGTATTTATTTGAAGGAGATACCCAAAAAAGTCTGGAATATTTAGACAAAGCATCAGATATATCTAAAGGAAGTGAGGATGATTTTCTTTCCGGTAAACTGTATCAGGAGTACTCCCAGATTTATCATAAAATGAACCTCAGCAGCCTGGCTCTGGATTACAGTTCGAAAGCTATGCATTATGCTTTAAAATTAAGAAAAGATAACCGTGACTGCCGCTTATTTTTACGCTATGTTTATTCAACCAGAGCCGTTTCTATGCATGCTGTTAATAGGCCTGACTCTGCACTTATCTATCTTCATAAAGCGATTAAAATAGAGCCTAATCCGCTAGATATGGCTAATACTGGGAAGCATCATATTTTTTACACTAAGAAACCTGATTCTGCTGAATATTACTTCCGGAAAGCTTTTGATCTTTTGAAGACTAAAAATTTTAAGCATAACAAATATCAGAGAGCTGTTGTTTTGCGTAGTTATGGATTATTCCTGCAAAGTCAGAAAAAAAACAATGAAGCGATCATAGCCTTGAAACAATCAATTGAGCTTGCAAAGCAGGTCAAAAGGCCGGTTCTTATGCTTGAAAGCTATAAAGAATTGTCCGCACTTTATAAAGAAGCAGGCAATCCTAATAAAGAAAATGAATACCTGAAAAAAGCAAATTCATTGAAAGACAGTCTGGACAATAACGAGACCCAGGCTATAGATCTTTCTATTACTAAACTGAATGAAGAAAAAGAAAAAATTCAGCTTGAAACTAAAAGCAACATAGCTTTGTGGTACGGAGGTATCTCATTACTATTGATTATTGCATTGACAATTTATTTTTATTTACGCATCATAAAAAAGAGAAAAAAACTTGCAGAAAGTAACAAAATAATTATTGAAATAGAAAAAGAAACAAAAAAATTAAGGAAGAAACTGAGTGAAAATTATGACAGTATCATACAGCTTGCCAGAGAAAACAATATTGATTTTTTTCCTAAATTTCAGGAAACATACCCAGAATTGTGTAATGAACTGCTAAAAATTAATCCTAACCTTTCCAAATCCGATCTATCCTTTTGCGCCATGATATGGCTTGGATTTTCTTCAAAGGAAATCGCTCAGTCTACCTCTATGGAACACAGATCCGTACAGACAAAAAAGTACAGGATACGAAAAAAACTGAATTTAGAAAGCGAGGTTGATCTGCATCATTTTTTCAGATCATTATCAGATACATAGATGTAGATTAGATAAATGTGAGATCTTTGATCTCACATTTATTGCAATTATTCATTTCCTTCTGAAAGCATTGTGACTGGGTTTAATATTTTCTTACACAAATTATTCGAATATTCTGTTGTTGCTTTTCACTTCCAAATATTTTCTAACTAAACACAACAACTATTCTTTCTATTTATTTCGTAGGTTTTGAGACAAATGTCAGAGTAAATAACAGCGATGTCGTTCAGTCAATTAACTTAGTCATTCTTTAGTATTGTTGCTTAACTTACTAAACGCAGGTGTTAATTTTTTTGTTGTATCATGAAGAGATAACCTCAAATGTATTGAGAACATTTCAGAAGCATGTTTAGTATGAATTATATTTATACTTCGAAAAGTCTGTAATATGTGTATAATGCATAAATGATGTACTTGATATGCATATGTGATGTAGGGATAATTTGCTAAACAGATCTCAAGTAGACTAATATTGTACTAACAAATGATTAGTTCCACAGATGATGAAAAAAAAATTATTATTAGCAGGTTTGTTTATTACCTTTTCCTTCATGGTAAAATCACAAGTTGGTGTTAATACGAGTCGTCCTCAGGGAGTATTTAATGTTGACGGGTTAAAAAATAATCCGTCAACAGGTACTCCAACTGCCGTTCAGGTTAAAGACGATTTAGTGATGACTTCCAACGGTAATGTGGGGCTTGGCCTTACAGCTCCCGGTACAACATTGGATGTAAACGGAGCGATTACCAACCGTGAAACCATATTAGCTGTTACGGGCAATGCAGTGTCTGTACCCATCAATGTGAGCCAGGTACAGCTTACCGGCACTGCTACGGCAACAATAACCATTAAAGCATTTGCCGCTCCTAACCCTGGTCAGCGTCTTATTGTATATAATAATACTAAAGGTGGATTTGGTGCAAAATTGGATGGAGTTACTGTTCCTAATGGTGAGGCATTGGAATTTGTTTTCAGTAATTCATACTGGAGATCTATCGTCGGAGGCAGCGATGGAGCACAAAATATTGGCGATGTTAAACCTAGCTTTTCAAAATCTGATCATAGCGGCTGGGTAAAATTGGATGGAAGACCAGTAGGTAATCTGACCAGTACCCAAAGAGCAGCGGCAAATTCTTTAGGTTTCTCATCATATATTCCTAATGCTACCAGCTCCTATTTAGTGCAGGACGGTACAAGATTGGGAAGTATAAATAGTAACAACTCACGTACAATATCAAGAAATCAACTGCCTAATTTTCAGTTATCCGGTACAACAAATTCAGTGGAACCTACTATAAAGTATGATATTATTAATAACAATGGTAAACCAGCAACTGATAACTATTCATATACTTTTTTAGCAGGAAAAATTGGTACGGGAACAAGAAATCGCGATAATGTGAATACTAATGCATTGCATCAGAATCCGCACTCCCATTCATTTACAACTAACAGTGTCAATGGAGGGGTAGCACAGCAGGCTATCAATATACAGCCTCAGAGTTTAAGTGTAAATATGTTTGTTTATCTAGGAAAATAAATAACTCAGTACCTTCAAAAAAGTGATAAATTTTTCAGTATCATGAGTATGATAGTATATTTCTCAAATTATAAAAAATAAGTTTAAAATAATAAAAAACAAAAAAATTAAATATGAAACCAATGATAAGCTCGTTTTTTCTGTCAGTTTTCCTGTTCTTAACAGGATTTACAAGTGCTTTTGCACAAAAAATTTCAGATGGCCAAACCAGTGACATTAATGGCATAAGTGTGTCTATAACAATTACCAGTAAAGAAACGGTTGAGATCAAAGGGAAAAACTATGAAAGGTATAAGGTAACTGCAACTGCTAAGAATAATTCAGGAAAGTCATTTTATAGCAGAGAAACCAGCTATCCGGAATATTTTAAAAAGGTAAAAGGTATTGAATTTAATTGTACTAATGCCACAGGGTTAAGATTAACGACAAAGCAATTAATGCTTAGGCCCCAAACACATACTGTAAAGGCTACCATACAAACCTATGATAATACTGGAAAGTCGGTAAGCAAAACCTACAATATCATAGCTGGTTATTATTTTGATCCGGAAGACACTTTACAAGGTAGTGAGATATTCATTGTTCCGGCAGGAGAGAAGCCCGATTTTTCTGTGGTAAATTCACTCTGATGTTTTGATTTGTAACCAAAATATTAATGACCACTTAACATACATAAAAACTATGAAATTTTTATACTTGTTCATATTTCTATGTTCCTTCACGGGCTATTCTCAAACTGAAAAGCCAAACAAGGAAAAGTTTGAAATAGACACTTCTTATATTAAAAGCTTTTCCGAAAAAGTGGTATTAAAGGCCAATGTAGATAATAAAATCAATGAATTTAATGTAAAAAACAATGATGTACTATTAAAATTTGTTCCTAATATAACCCATAAATACAATATATCTGTTGAATATGACTTTTTATCCCTTTCGATTGGTTTGCCGAAAAGCTGGACGGGTACTGAAACCGACAATCAAAAAAAAGGGCGAACACAAGGGTTTGACATTTCTTTTACCATTTTTAAAAATCATTGGATGCAATCTGTATATTACAATCAAACGAAAGGGTTTTATATTAAAAACACTCATGATCTTTTGCCATTTTGGACAGATGATTCACCTTACGTACAGTTTCCAGATTTTAAAGTCATGAAAGTTGGCGGAAGCACTTCTTATGTTATTAATGCAAAAAAATTATCTTTCAGAGCAGTAAATAATCAAACAGAAATGCAAAAAAAGAGCGCGGGCTCGTTTATTTTTACAGCGAACTATAATTATACCCAGCTTGATAATAAAGAGGAAAATCAGAAGAGCAATCAAAACAGGTACAACATAATTCCAGAAATATCTTACCAGTATAATTGGGTTTTACTAAACAAAAATCTGTTATTGTCTGGTAGGGCAGGAAGCGGATATGGCTTCAGCTATGCACAGGATAAATCCGGTCAAAATAAAAAAACTTACGGAACAGGGATTTTAGATTTAAATCTGAATTTAAGCCTTAACTATCAGTGGAAAAATTTCTTTGCTGGCATCCAACACCAGATCAATTTTCAGAACTATAAAGAAGACGGATTTAAAGTGAATTATACTCTGCAGTATTCTAATTTATATGTGGGATATAGATTTAATGCACCAAAAGTTTTACAGAAAAGCTCAGAATGGATTAAAAATAAAGTGGATTTTTTATAATTAATACTTAATTCATGAAAAAAAATAATATGATCATGCAATATAAATAAGGAGCTATAATTTTTTTGATTAATGTTTTGCTTATTTAAAATAAAATCGATTCACTTATTAATAGCCTTTTTAAATCTGAAAATGTTAAATATGAAGATTTCAAGCAAATTCCTCAGTATACTTAAAAATAGATAAGCTATAAGTGCATATTTACTTATGGAGTAAAATAGTAAGTTCTCGGAGAGTTATTTACAGTGAGACTTAACTCATTTTTCACCATAAAAGGATTGAATAGTTCTAAAAATTAAATTTATGAATAATTATAATAAAAGTTTTATAGATTCTTCTCAGAAGACTGTGCATCATCCCATTTTAAGGAAATTAGGCCTTATTGGAGGTCTTTCCTGGCATTCAACTGTAGAATATTACATTTATCTGAACCAAATAATCAATGATCATTTCAGTAATAATACAAACCCTCCACTTGTATTATTAAATCTTGATCAGAATCATATCCATGCATTACAACGATTAGATAATTGGGATATAATAGCAACGATGCTTATTGAGGCTTGTCACCAATTATATGAAGCCGGTGCATCTGCAGTTATTTTTTGTGCTAATACACCTCATAAAATGTATGAGGATGTACAGCAGCATAGCATGATTCCTATACTGCATATTGGTGATGCGATAGGAGTTGCCGTCAGGAGAAAAGGACTCCGCAAGGTTGGGCTTATTGGAACTATATTTACCATGGAGGAGCCATTTATTGCAAAAGTCTTAAAAGAGGGCTATGGTATTGATATGATTGTACCTGATAAAAAGGAAGACAGAAAAAAGCTTCACACAATTATACAAAAGGAACTGTCTCTCGGTATTTTAAAACCTGAAACAAAAAAATATGTCTTGGACCAGATACTACAACTGGAAGCAAGGGGAGCTGAAGGTATTATATTGGGGTGTACAGAATTTCCGCTTATTGTAGGACAAAATGATCTGGAGATCCCAATATTCAATACCACATTACTGCATGCTCAGATGGGGGCAGACTTTATCCTGGGAGTTTGATAATATTTTAATTTGTTTATTCTAAATTCTAAATACAATGAAAAAAAAGATTTTATTATCCACCATATCATTTATCTTGATGTTTATTATAAGTTCATCCGTAAATTTAACAGCACAGAAGATAAGCCCAGTTATTGATTTTTCTGGATATAAAATACTCAAGGTGAAACCCAGCGAAGCTGATCCGTCGGTGAAGAACTGGGACAGTGTGCACGTTGTATATTATGATAAGGGCATTAAAAATAATAAGGTACTGTTATGGCTTACAGGTACCAATGGGACGACTAATCATGTTCCAAAGGATTTTTTTAAAACAGCTTTGGATCAAGGGTATAGAATTATAGCACTCTCTTTTATTAGTTCACCCGGTGTTTCGCAGGTATGTGTGGGAGACTATCTAAATAAAAATGTTGACTGTGCGGCTGAATTTCGTAGAAAACGGATCTACGGTGATAATGTTTTCTTACAGATTCCGGATCAGTATCAAGATGCAATCATACCTCGTTTGATAAAGCTTTTACAGTATTTGACAAAAAATGATAAGGAAGGGTCATGGTCTCAATATCTAAATCAGACTACTGGTAAACCAGTTTGGAGCAAAATAGCGATAGCGGGACAGTCCCAGGGTGGAGGAATGGGCGAATTGCCCAGCATGAATCGGTGGCGAGAGTCCTGAGCTTTTCCGGAGGATGGGATTACAGTAATTCAAAAACGAAAAAAATTGCAGGCTGGTACTCTAAAAAATTCGTCACGCCACCTAAAAACGTTTATGCAACCTATCACGTGCAGGAAGCTGCTGCTGCACAGTTAGATGAAATTTGTAAAGCATTACATATACCTATGGATAATGTTTTTGCATTAGACAAACCTATTGAGAAACAAACGAAGAACAATAATAATCCGTATCATGTAGAGGGAATTAAGAATCCCGCTTATAAACCTATTTGGATAAAAATGCTTGGCTCGGGATTATAGAATTTAGAGAGAGCCAAGAAAGTCTTTAAAAAGAAGAAGCTTTTACCACTGTATTTTATCTGTTTTACTGATCAATAGAATTGATATTTAATACTGATAAATTTATCTGTGATGACTGGTACTAAGGTGTTTGGAATTTGTAAGTAAGGATTTGTATTTTTAGTTTTTACATTAAAACCAAAAAAGCTTCCTTAGAGGAAGCTCAAAAACATAATTAAAAAAGTTCCATAAAAATGGAAAGTATAAATATAATATTTAAAATAGAAAAAAATGGAATATTTGAATTTATTTAATTAAAATGAAATTTATATGCTTCCAAACGGCTATTTATATTTAGTAGCGGGAATTTTCTAATAAATAATATATTCAGTTTTAATATAAAAACTACTACAATTTATATATTTCCAAAGTATAAAAAACTAAAAAATAAGGATTTTATAAAAAATAGTAATAAGACAAAAATTTTTCATTTTTAAATATAATTTTTTCTAATACACAGGATTATTTTATATTTTGGATGATGAGAGATTACTTATGATGGTACCAAAAAAGCCAGCTATCCGGAGTATTTTAATAGAACGAGGTATTATTTTATTAATTCAACAGGATTAAAACGTATCAGAAGCTTACTTTTTAAAACAAATAAGCAACCTCATTTTGAGGCTGCTTATTCTGTTTTTTATCTGGTAATATGTTACTGTTTCCAGAAAGTCCAGACAGTGCCGTTATAAACAGCTAACTGTTTATTAAAAGTATCATACACCATCATACCCGGGGCAGGGTTGATGATATTAAGATGTGGGCTGGCAACTTTCGGTAATATCATTGCCTTATTGCTGTCTTCCAAAACCAAAATACCCGGAGTAGAGGTTGGGGTACCTATGGATGTTTTGGCGGCTGTGTTTTCTGTAGCTGTATTTTGGATAGTCACACCATCCACACTAGTCACCGGATCAACGGTAGTTCCCGAATTATTTACCGAGAGATCTTTCCAACCTGAAACATATTTTACCTTCACTTTTTTATCGCTAAGGTCATATGCCATTGTCCCGTTCACAACACCTGTTACAGCTCCCGTTGAAGTTACCCAGGGTAATATTATTCCCCGGTTAGCAGTTCCAAAATCCAATGAAGCGGATGGAGATGAAACGGCTGTTTTACCTATGGCAACCTGGGAAAAAACAATCCCAGAAAATAGAGTCAATATAATTACAAATATATTTTTCATTTTGAAGATATTAAATGTTAATTAATTAGTAGGACAAGTTTGGGTATTAAAGCATGCCCATCCGGCAGCAGTTCCATTAGTGTTGACCTGTAAACAATCCAGGGTAATATTATAGACCATCATTCCTTCTACGAGATTAGCAGCCGGAATAGCAGTAATCTGTGCCGAAGTCAGCCTGTTGAGAACAAAGCCTTTCGTTTTGGCCTCAAGAGCAGTCCATGCGCCTTTTCTTACCATCGGCCAATTATTGCCTCCTGTAGAAGCCCCTGCTCTTGCAAGGGAAGTAATTCCCATAGGAGTGTCTAAAGCAGTTCCTGCTGTCACCGCCGGCTTGTAACATACTGCCTGGGTATTAGTATCTGTTGCCGTATTATTGGTATTATTGACTTCAGTTATATTAGACGGAGGAGTAATGGTTACTGTATTAACAAGGTTTCCAGAATAGGCAAGAGGTATATTTACCACAACTGTATACGTTACAGTACCTCCAACAGGAAGGCTTACCAGATCATTTATTGCTCCTGATTGCGTTCCTGATACGGAGGTAGTGGCACCACCTGCTGCAATTGCAGTATAACTGACATTCGCAGGTGGAATTCCTGAAGGTACAGGATCTGAAACAGTAGCGCCCAGAACTCCAAACGGACCACTGTTACTTGCCGTTATAGTATAAGTGGTAGTGGTACCGGGAGCATATGTAGAAACTCCATCTGTTTTAGTTACGCCAAGATCAGCACTAAAAGCTATAGCGGTAGAAACACAATGCGCACCATCATTTCCGGAACTTGGAGGCGCATTTGAGATGAGAACCCTCTGTCCTGTGGTAAGATTAAACTGATAGAATCCTCCTGCATTATCAACCCCAAACATTTCACTTGTGCTGGAAGCAAACATGGCTCCAAAATTAACAGCTCCAGGCGTAATTCCTATTGGAACCACAGTTCCAGTAGTCGGATTAACAGACACAAGCTGTCCATTAGTTGAGTTAACACCATACAGCAGTCCGGTAGTTATGCTATATGCCATATCGGGTAAATTAACACTTGCTGAAAGTGTAATCAATGTAGCGGTTAACGTTGTAAGATTTATTCTGTAAATCTGGTTATTATTGGTATTTAATTTTACATAGTAGTTCCCCAGATTATCTATTTCTCCGGCGTTGTATATAACTGCACCAGGCAACCCTGTTACCGTTCCGAGCGTATTATAGGTTCCATTGGCATTGATACGAATAATCGTATTAGAGCTGGCAAGCATTCCGTACATAAAACCATCCAGCGGATTAATGCCTATCGCATTATAATTTGTAGCGGAAGCGGGGCCGATCTGTGTATAGGTAAACGGATTGGTAGTAGTATCTACATTATATAAAGTATTTAATTGAGAAAGGTACATATTGGTAGTACACCCGAATCCTGTTAAACACTGAGTATCCTGAATCGCCGAATTAGCTGAAGTCCCGGCTCCTTGTCCCTGATCCGCGCCTACATCTGCAGCTCCACCAGAATTTACGATTACGGGTACCCCTTGGGCATCAACAGCTCCTGCAATGCTTCCATTTGGATTTAGCTGTGCAGTAGCTACATTTTCATCCCCTTCAAGGGAATCGTAACAGCCATCTCCATCAGAATCCAGATCCAGATAATCCGGTGTTCCATCTCCGTCTGTATCTCTATGGTTACAGAAGGTAATTGTATTCTGTGAAATAGTTATTAGTCCTCTGTCACCAGCATTCCCGGCACCTGTGCCTGCTGTACTGGTAAATGCTGTGTAATTCCATGTATAGGTATTACCATAATTTATCCCAAAAGGTAATGTTGCAGCGCCAGCCCCTGTATTGGTAGTATTCTGGAGCTGCATCCTTGAATAATATCCGCTTCCCAGGACCGCTCCGGAATTGGAGGCATTGAAAGATGAAAATAAATTGAGTGCAGTATTGCTGCTATAAGAAGAAGTTCCCGTTACTGTAGGTAAACTGCCTATGGTAGTGGTGAAATTCCCCAATTGGGTAATTCTATTGGTGCTCAGCAGATATCTAAACCATGAATCTGGTGTATTTGGTGATGCACCACTCTGATCTTCAGTAGTCGTATTATTAGTAGGTAAACCTGTATACAGAGAAGTCATATTAGGAAGTATCCTGAATTCAGTTGTTGAAGTATTGAATACGCTCCAGGTATGATTTTGTGCATTAACCGTATTGTTAAAGTCCGAATAGGCGAAAGGAACATTAAAACTACTTCCTAATGATGCCACTGCAGGGCCGGAAGTTAGGGCATATACCAGATTAAAGCTTCCGCCGTTAATACCTATGGTAGCTCCTGCCAGGGTGCTGGCCATGTTCAGAGTATAGACACTTTGAGATGTACAATAACCTTCAGCCGTATCTAAAATACCGTCATTATCATCATCCAGATCCAGGGTATTGTCAATTCCATCACCATCTGTATCCGTAATAACCGGCGTTGGTGTTACACTGGCAGTATTATTTGTAGTGTCAGGATCCAGAAGGTCTCCTGAAATAGTAGCTGTGTTTACATAGCTACCTGAGCTTTTTACAGTAGCATTGACTTGTAAAGTAGCACTTGCACCAGCATTTAGATTTCCTATAGTCCAGACTCCGGTGCCACTATTATAAGTTCCTGTGGAGGTTGTAGAACTAACATAAGTATATCCAGAGGGAAGAAGATCATTTACGGTCACATTGGTATTATTGGAAGCTCCTAAGTTACTTGCAGTAACAGTAAAACTAATGTCACTTCCTGCAGGCGGGGTAGAGTTATTTACTGTTTTTGTAACTCCTAAGTTCGATTCTGAAGCAGTTACCCCCAACATATATCCATCTCCTGCTGTATTTGTTGTTCCATGCCAGTTAGTACCTGTATTTGCGGCCGCTCCTCGTGTAAATATTCTTAAGGTTATTGTTGTTATACCTGTACCTGATATTAATACGGTTCCCCTGGACGCATTTGCAGCTGCACCATCAGGAGTTGTAGCTGAATTTAGTATCTGAGTAGGCGTGACATTCAAAAGTGCTGTACCCGATATCTTTGAAAACGATACCGGTACATTGGAAGATACATAATCAAATTCTGCAGTATAAGATTGCCCATTGGACTGCCCGCCTAATGCATTAACCTGTAAATATGGATTGTTAACCGGCCTACTGAAGGTAAGAGTTAAATCCGCCATTTGCCAGCGTTGATTTGTCGCTCTTCCAGCAACGGTCAGCGGTTGAACATTGGTGGAGAAATTGACAGCTCTGTTTGTTGTAATATCAATCCCAGTCCCTACCGGTGCACCACTGCTCGTAAAAGGAGTATTAACAGTTGTACTTCCGAAAGCATTCATTAATGTTAGAATAGGTTCCGCCGGATATCCCATGAACACAACTCCGTTATAGCCTGTAAAATTAGTTTGTGTATACTGTTGATTACTCATAGTATAAGTAACATTAAAGGCTGTGGGATTTGCATAAGTAGCATAAGTACTGCCAGTAGGGTTGTCCGTATTATTCCGCAGCCTAATTACAGTACTGCCTACAACATTTGTTACATTGGCAGTGGGGTTGCTGTCGCCTGCGGTCATCTCTAAGGAAGGAGATTGAGCTTTTAAACAAACAGTGGATAATATCACTATCAGTAAAAAAAGCCCGCTCTTAATGGCTTCCTGGTCTTTGGTGACTTTAGAAAATAAGCTTTTTATCATAATTTATATTTTATTATACTAAAATAATAATAATAGTTTATAAAAAAGACAAGTATTTAGTTAATTTTTATTGAAATTTTAAAAAACATGAAGATTGTTAAATAAATTGGGTATTTATTTCATTTTTAATAAAATGCTCATGAACTTATCAGCCTAAGAAAAAGTCCAGACGATGCTGGTTATTGATGATTATACTGATAGGTAAATGTTTAATGATTATTTATTTAATTTTTCAGAAATTCCTCACTTGCATTTTACCATTCTTTAGACCTTTAAAAAGACAAAACTAATACTAGTTTTCAGTTTATCATTTTTCCTAAAGTAAAGAATTCATTCATTCGGAATTCTAACGATCAATGATATTAACGAAGGCATTTTACCAGGAGATAATGGCTATAAATGCCTCAACAGCCAATACCCGGAATATTCTTATAATGCTTTCAGAAGGAATAATTTTATCTTCACTGAACAGTAAAACAAAGAAAAAATAAGTAGCATTACTGGCTTTTAATTTATTAATTTTACAAACACATGTTTAACACGGAGAAGCTAACAATAATCTTTCATGTCCTAAAATGATAAAGGAATTTTCATACAAAAAATTTGGTAACCTGGAATTCAGCAAAAACTCAATTCAAAACGATTCTCTCACAACAATAAGTGAGCATATCAAAGTCTTGTTTATTCCTCAAAATGCTATTATTCAGGTGGATTTCCAAGAAATCGAAGTGAAAACCGATACCTTGTTATTCATTAATCCTCATGTCATTTTAAAGCCCTGTGAAACTATTGGAGGCCAGCTAATACATTTTAACCGAGACTTTTATTGTGTAGAAATCCATGATCAGGAAGTGGCGTGCGATGGTATATTGTACAATAATGTGTTTGAAATCCCTTTTATAAATTTAAACGAAGAACAATCCGCTGAGATTCAAAAGATCATTAGGGATATTCAGTCTGAACTGAAAGATGGAGATTCCGGTACAGAAGAAATGTTAAGGACATTGCTAAAACTAATTATTCTGAAATCTACCCGTATCTGGAAACAGCAGAATCAATTATCGGACACGGACCAGCAGGCTGATGTTCAGTTTTTAAGAAAATTCAGCAAATTGGTGGAGCAGCATTATAAAACACTTCATACCGTTGCGGATTATGCGGATTTGCTGCATGTCACTCCAAAAAAATTGAGTAAAAAGATAGGATTAGTTAGCAAGGACACTCCAAATGAAATTATAAAAAACCGTATTATTCTTGAAAGTAAACGGCTTCTAGCATATACAACAATGAACGTGAAAGAAATTGCCTACAGTCTGAATTACGAAGACGATGCGTACTTTGTCCGCTTTTTTACAAAACATGTAGGGATATCACCCACCAGCTTCAGAAAACAGTTTTAAAAAAACTACCTTTTATATACCATACCCAATAAGGTACGATCTGTATAAATAGTTCAAAGCCGTAAGTAAAAGATTTGAATTAATATTTAATAAATTAGCAAAAATGCTAAAAAATGGATAACCGGATTTATAATCCAAATTATCCATTGTCTGATCTATAAAATGCTATCCGGTTTATCTTGTTGTATAACCTCCGTTTGCAAAAATGGTCTGTCCGGTGATCCACCAGCCATCAGTCACTAAAAATTCTACTAACGGAGCGATGTCATTAATATTCGTCAATCCGCCTAATGCTGATGCCGATTTGTGATAAGCCACTGCATCTTCACTTTCCTGTCCGTAAAAGAAAGGCGTATCCATTGGGCCAGGAGCAACAGCTGTTACAGAAATTCCTCTTGCTCCGAATTCTTTCGAAGCTGCTCTTGTAAAATGTTCTACCGGAGCCTTGGCACCTGCATAAGTAGAATACAAGCCCGTATAAGCAGCCAGCAATGAAGTTACAATAGTACAGATCTTGCCATTATCGTTTAACTTTTTACCGGCTTCCTGTAAAAAGAAATAAGCCGATTTGGAGTTGATTCCGAACATTTTGTCATATTCTTCTTCAGTAGTTTCTGTAAACGGTTTCTTCAAAACCATACCCACCGTGTTGATGGCAATATCAATACCTCCGAATTTAGCAACAGCTTCATCAAAAAATTTGGTTACATTTTCTACTTTGGTGAGATCACCCTGAAATAAAAATGCTTCCGCTCCTAAAGCCTGAACTTCAGATAACGTTTTTTCACTTTCTGCTCTTGAGCTTTCGCTGTTGTAATGTATAGCAAGCTTTGCCCCTTTAGCTGCGAAATCTTTGCTTAATAATCCACCAAGGTTTTTGCCACCTCCAGCAATTAATACAACTTTTCCCTGTAAATCATTTTTTGACATAATATTGTTTTTTAATTTTTATACTATACAAATGTGGTCATTTAGCTATCTCTAAACATGGTGAACTTTTCAGAAGTTGATAGAATTCCGAATTTATTTGACATGACAATCGAAAATCCAATCTGCAAATGCAGAAAATTTTACAAGAAGAATCTTTTTTAGCACCTCAAATACTAAAAATTAAAAGTTACATTCTGAGTTCTCTTTCGACATCGGTGGACTGAGAAGATGCTATTTCCTGGAAAGACATCACGAAAGTAGATATGGTTAGACTTGGAAAATACAAAACACTTAAAGCCATCATACATTATTCTGGCAGAAAACTGGAGCTCGATAATGGGTTCTATCTCAAAGTAAAGTTCAACAGGATTTTATTGCTTTTAGAAACGAAAATAACTCCGGAATTATTTACGGAACAATATCAGGATATCCCGCCGTAACATTAAATAATATATCGATTTAGTGATTATTGGCTGTCTTTGCAATGATCTATATTTTTTTAGAAACTAGAATTATGCATTCTCAAAAAAAATAGCCGCATAATAAAATACAGCTATTTTCTTTCTAAAAAAAAATGTTTACTAGTTACTTCTTGAGCGTGATATAGATAAGAGATAGACAAGATGAGCAAACATACTTCTTTTCACAGACTCTACTTTGATATCACCTGTTGTTTGGTTGATTGTGGTTACGAGATCTGCATTACATTGCCCGGAGAAGGATCCGCTTCCCAAATAGTTGGCCGCATTGGCAACAGGGTAGGAAATTCTGGGATAATCGGGGGCAACCTGCTCAGCGGCTGTTGTTCCGCCTACATAACCTTTATTATCAATAAAGCGCGCAGCCCAGGTTCCCAAAAACTGCCCGTTACCCGTATTAATGGTTTGCCCTACCACGATTTGAGTATCTATCGCCTTCGTAAAGCCTGAACATGAGCTATAATGATTCACACTAACCGTGCATGAAGAGGCATTATCAGTCGGTTGGAAACATTTTCCTTCATATACGGTCAGCCTTTGTTCAGTCGCAGACATAGAAGTGTTTAATAGGGCTTTCGGAGAGAAAATCTCTTCAGGTGAAACTAACGTTAAAACTCCCTGCGGGTCTGCTGCAACTATTTTTCTTTCCGCATTGGCCAATCCTCTGACCCTAACCAGTCCGTTGACATCCAGAGTGTGGGAGGGCGATGCAGTATTAATCCCTACCTGAGCTTCTAAACTGCCGGACAAAAAAACTACAGCAAAAAATACTATTCCTGTTTTCATGTTATTATTGATTTAATGGTTTTATTAGATTTTTCACTAAAGTAAGAAATATTTATAATTTTAGAACCAAATTTTATAAAAAATATTCTTAATAGAAAAAAGATAATTAAAGCATGAATCAATGGAATCAGTTACAATAGACAATATGATAATTTCACCCTGTTTTATATTATCCCGATTGACTTGTTTCCATTTGATAAATAATTGTATTTTAGCCAAAATATGCTCCTTATTCATAAAAATATAAACGGCTGATTAAAATTCAGATAATCTGAACGGAAAAAATTAGTAGATTTGCACGGGACAAGACAAAATAATAAAACTGATTCAGTTTTCTATTGATAAAGTAGAATATGAATAAATAATTATAAAATTTGATTAGCTTATAAACTATTAGAAACTATGAAGAAACTTTTTTTACTCCTTTTAACAGCTTTTTTATTTATCGGATGCAGCTCTGATGATGATACTATTTATGACTATATAGGAACATGGTCGGGAAAATACACCGGAAGCGATGATGGAACCTGGAACCTTGTGGTTGCCAGTGACGGAAAAGTAACCGGAACGATGCACTCTACAGTCAATGACGAAAATTATAACATTTCTGGAAATTTAACTGAAACCGGAGATCTTACTGCTGTAATCGGGCTTCCTTCCGATGGAGAATTCAAAGGAACCCTTTCAAGAGAAAAAAATGGAAACGGAAACTGGTCAAACGCTGTTCCTACACCGGCTAGATACGGAACCTGGACAGGAAACAAACAATAAACAGAAAGCCTGCAGATCAATCTGCAGGCTTTTTTATTTCAATAAATCCCATATGGGTAATTTCTTTCTTCTTTCTGAATACTAAAAAACAGAGCAGGAGGCCGGCATTTTGGAAATGCCTCTTAAAACGGATTTCTTCAGCATTCAACAAAAGCTTATCTTCAAAATATTCAGCAGAATAGACTTCCAAGTCAGGCTGTATAGTGATCATCACTGCTTCATCTGCTGAAAATTGATCAACTCCATTTACAATAATACTTTCCTTTTCTTCAAAGGCAAAAGTTTCACTACTGAAATTCTCTTTATTTCCAAATTTAAATTCCTTCAGGAGTGTCAGGCCTTGTTCAGTAAGAAGTCCGTTTTGTACAGTTCTTTTCCCCTTTTCGGAAATCATATCCAAATCTTTAATCGTCGTCATCAGCTTTGCAAATCTTTGGTAAAGCAAAGGTTCATCACATTCCTTAATATAGGTTTCAATACAGCTCCGTATCGTTTTACCAGCCTTCGAACAGTGTCCGAATTCAGAGCTGTTCTGCCTTACCTTTTCATAAGAAGGACTTTTTTTGAAAGCCGTTTTATTGAATCCACTTTTCTTCCGTACCACATTTTTACCATTCAGGCTGTAAAAAACCAGATCACCTACACTGCCTTTAATCTTTATCAAACTTTCGTACGTTGCCATATCACAAAATTGACTTCAAATATACTAATAAATATAAAGAAATATAATTTTAACATATATTTATTATATAGTTGTAGTATAGTTATATTATAATTAATATATAAAATGTATATTTGTACAATAATTAGTTACTTCATTTAAAATCAGATGACTATGATACCGGGATTATTTGAAAAAAACTTAAGAATAAAGCAGCTTTCCATTCTTATGATTGCCTCTGCTATTGCAGTTTCCTGTGGATCCTCAAAGAAGGTGTCTTCCAAAAAGAATACAGGAACAAAAACTGTTGTAAAAGCTGAAAATCTCAGGAAATTAGATTCTAAATTTGATGGGAATATCTCCAGATCTGTCAGTGATATCTTAAAGGATGCTGAAAAGTATCTCGGAACACCTTATAGATTCGGAGGAAATACATCTTCAGGTTTTGACTGTTCCGGGCTTACCGTAAAAGTTTTTGAAGAAAATGATTTCTCACTTCCACGCAGATCGACAGATCAGGCCGGTGCCGGAAAAAAAATCGATATCAAAGAAGTAAAGCCCGGAGATTTGCTTTTTTTTGCAACAGCCGGAGGAAGCAGGGTTTCCCATGTAGGCATCGTTCATGATATCGGGGCAGACGGAGAAGTGAAATTCATCCATGCTTCCACATCAAAAGGAGTGATTATCTCCTCATTGAACGAAAAATACTGGAATAAGGCTTATCTTCACGCTCAGAGAGTGTTATAAAGAGAGTGTTATAATAAGACTATTATCTGTGCATAAAAGTATAAATAAACAATAATTACAACAATGCAAGGTTTGTGACTTAACTTGTATACTATAACAATCTTTTGTACTTTTGGCCTTCAGAACTGTGGGAAGCTGCAGGGATAATTTATACTAAAATCAAACAAGAAACATGTCGTTACAACAAACTATTGAAAACATTTGGGATAATAGAGATTTATTACAGAACGAAGACAGCAAGAAAGCGATAAGAGAAGTTATTTCTTTATTGGATTCAGGAGAACTTCGTGTGGCTGAACCTACGGAAAACGGATGGCAGGTGAATGAATGGGTAAAGAAAGCCGTAGTAATGTATTTCCCGATTCAGAAGATGGAAACTATTGAAGTAGGTCCGTTTGAATTTCATGACAAAATTCCTTTGAAGAGAAATTATGCTGAAAAAGGAGTAAGAGTTGTGCCGCATGCCATTGCCAGAGAAGGATCTTTCGTTGCTTCAGGAGTGATTTTGATGCCGTCTTACGTAAATATCGGAGCTTATGTAGATTCAGGAACTATGGTAGATACCTGGGCAACAGTAGGAAGCTGTGCACAGATCGGTAAAAATGTTCACCTGAGTGGTGGTGTGGGTATCGGTGGAGTATTGGAGCCTTTACAGGCTGCTCCTGTTATCATTGAAGACGACTGTTTCATCGGCTCAAGATGTATCGTTGTAGAAGGTGTTCACGTAGAAAAAGAAGCGGTATTGGGTGCTAACGTTGTATTGACTGCTTCTACAAAAATCATTGACGTTACAGGTGATCAGCCTGTTGAAATCAAAGGAAGAGTTCCTGCCCGTTCAGTAGTCATTCCGGGAAGCTATACAAAACAGTATCCGGCTGGAGAATACCAGGTTCCATGTGCATTGATTATCGGCCAGAGAAAAGAATCTACAGATAAAAAAACATCCCTTAATGATGCTTTAAGAGAAAATAATGTAGCTGTATAAGCTGTGTATTCTCTAAATTTTGAAGTTTCATTTTAAAATTTATACAATAAACCCTGAATAGCCATTTAGGGTTTATTTTATTTATACCTTTAAACAGTTAAAAAAGCTTATTAAAAACTTTGATATGAAAATTGCCTTCGATGCAAAACGTTTTTTTCACAATACGTCCGGATTGGGCAATTATTCAAGAGACCTTGTCAGGATACTCTCTCAGTACTATCCTGAAAATGAATACCTGCTGCTGAACAAGAACAGTTCGGAAAGAGGCAAAGAAATCCTGGAGAAACCCAATGTCCGGTTTGTAGAAACCTCAAAGGGTAACCTTTCCCGTCAGCTTAAAATGGGAAAAGACGCCCAAAAACAGGGAGCAGATATATTTCATGGCCTTTCCGGTGAGCTTCCATTGAAATGGGGCAAAGAACCCATCAAAAAAATTGTAACAATCCATGATCTGATATTCATGAGATATCCGCAGTATTATTCCTTCTTTGACCGGAAAATACATCTTTGGAAATTTAAAAAAGCCGCCGCTTCCGCAGATAAGATTATTGCTATTTCAGAACAGACTAAAAAAGATATCATCACCTATTTGAAAGTCCCAGAAAGCAAAATTGAAGTTATTTATCAGGGATGCCACAAAGCTTTTAAAGAACAGCAATCATATGAATTTATACAGGAAGTAAGGAACAAGTTTAATCTTCCTGAACGATATATTTTAAACGTTGGAACCATTGAAGATCGCAAAAATCTTCTGAATGTTGTTAAAGGCATAAACGGAACAGATATTCCCTTAATTGTCGTTGGAAGAAAGACTAACTACTACAAAAAAGTAGAAGCATTTATCAGGAAAAACAAGATGGAAAAACAGGTGATTTTCCTGGAAGGGGTTTCCATGGATGAACTGGCTGTGATTTACAAACTGGCAGACATCTTTGTGTATCCAAGCTTTTTCGAGGGATTTGGGATTCCCGTAATAGAAGCCCTTTTTTCAAAGACAGTGACAATCACAAGCAATGCCAGCTGTCTGCCGGAAGCAGGAGGAAAAGACTCCGTTTACATCAATCCCGCCAATTATCTCGATATCGGTGCCAAGATAAAATTTCTCTGGGAAAATGAATCCGAAAGAAAACGCCGTGCAGAAAAGAGTTTCGAGTTTGTTCAGAAATTTAATGACGAACCCATTGCAACACAGCTGATGAATCTCTACAAAAAAAATCTGTAAAAAACTTTGCAGTTTAAAAATAAACCCTACATTTGTACCACAATTCAAACAATGAAACCTAATTTTTTAACACTTCATCATTACTATCATCATCTCTGCTAAGACGGAATTGGTTGATAGAAACATGTGTTAAAATCAAAAATAATTAAAACCGTCTGAGTAAACAGACGGTTTTTTTGTTTCCCGGATTCTTCCGGAAGTATCCAACAGATCAGTTTTCATTTACTCAGATTTATCTTAAAACAATACAATGAGTAAATTAAAAATTGCGATTCAGAAAAGCGGCCGGCTCTACGAAGATTCTCTTCAGCTCCTCAAAGACTGCGGTATTTTTATCAACAACGGGAAAGACCAGCTAAAAGTTTCCGTAGATAATTTTCCGATGGAGATCATGTATCTCAGAAACTCAGATATCCCACAATACCTGGAAGACGGAGTGGTAGATATTGCTGTCGTTGGTGAAAATCTTTTAGCAGAAAAACAGAAGAATATCCAGATTGTACAGAAGCTTGGATTCTCAAAATGCCGTGTTTCCTTAGCCGTTCCCAAAGATGTGGAAACCGATGAGCTATCTTACTTTCAGGGTAGAAAAATCGCCACTTCATATCCTAATACCCTTAAAAATTTCCTTGAAGAAAAAGGAATCACTTCCGACATCCATATTATTTCCGGTTCAGTGGAAATTGCCCCCAATATTGGATTGGCAGACGGAATCTGTGATATTGTAAGTTCCGGAAGCACCTTATTTAAAAACGGATTAAGGGAAACCGTCACGATTCTAAAATCAGAAGCTGTTTTAGCAAAGACCTCTTTGCTTGATACTCAAAAAGAAGCCATTCTGGATAAATTCCTGTTCAGAATTAAATCTGTCTTAAAAGCCAAAAATTCCAAATATATTCTCATGAATGTTCCTGATGATAAGATCAGCGCTATTGCCTCAGTTCTTCCCGTCCTGAAAAGTCCTACCGTTATTCCTTTGGCAGAAAAAGGATGGAGCAGCATTCATTCTGTGATTGACGAAGAAAGATTTTGGGACGTGATTGATGAACTGAAAGAAAACGGAGCCCAGGATATACTCATTATTCCAATTGATAAAATGGTGATTTAATTATGAAAATATACAGATATCCAGAGAGAAATACATGGCCTGATCTTGTAAAACGACCTGTTTTTGAACGAAAAGAAATATCCGGGTTTATTGCAGAAATATTCGAATCTGTCGAAAAAAATGGAGATCAGGCACTTATTGAATTCAATAAAAAATTTGATAAAGCAGTAACTCTACAAATTGCAGTTTCAGAAACCGAGCTGGACAAAGCAGAAAACGAAATTTCTGAAGATTTAAAGAAGGCTATTCAGCAGGCAAAAGAAAATATATCAAAATTCCATGCTTCCCAAATTGTAGAAGCAGAAAAAATTGAAACCGTAAAAGGAGTAACCTGCTGGAGAGAGAACCGCGCAGTTGAAAAAGTAGGAATCTATATTCCGGGAGGCACAGCACCTTTATTTTCAACAGTCCTCATGCTTGCAGTACCTGCAAATCTGGCAGGATGTGGAGAGATTGTTCTCTGTACACCACCCGATAATAACGGGAATATTAACCCGGCTATTCTGTTTACAGCAAAACTTTGCGGTATTACAAAAATCTTTAAAACCGGAGGAGCACAGGCCGTAGCAGCGATGGCTCTGGGAACAGAAAGTATCCCGAAAGTGTATAAAATTTTTGGACCCGGAAACCAATTTGTCGTTGCAGCAAAAGAATACGCACAGCGTTACGGTGTAGCGATTGATATGCCTGCGGGGCCCAGTGAAGTCCTTGTTATTGCAGACAGCAAGGCCGTTTCCGAGTTCTGTGCAGCAGATTTGTTGTCACAGGCAGAACACGGAAGTGACAGCCAGGTAGTTTTTATGACTACAGATTTTAAAATTTTCACCGCAACCATTGAAGCTGTGGAGAAACAGGTTAAAAAACTTCCAAGAAATGAAATGGCCGGTCACGCGTTGGATCACAGTCTTTTTATTCTGGTAAATTCCATTGATGAAGCCTTGGAATTCAGTAATCTCTACGCTCCGGAGCACCTTATCCTCGCATTGGAAGATTTTAATCGATATATACCAATGATTGACAATGCAGGATCTGTTTTCCTTGGGAATTATTCCTGTGAGAGTGCCGGAGATTATGCCAGCGGAACTAATCATACACTCCCTACCAATGCTTATGCAAAGAACTACAGCGGTGTATCTCTCGACAGCTTTGTTAAGAAAATCACCTTCCAGCATCTTTCTAAAGAAGGTCTGGAAAAAATAGGAAAAACAATAGAAATAATGGCAGAAGCCGAAGGTCTTATCGCCCACAAAAATGCAGTATCTATCAGATTAAAATAATATAATGAAAGAATTTAACCTCAATACTTTAGTACGAAAAAATATATTAGGTCTACAGCCTTACATCAGTTTCAGGGATCACAATGAGTTCAACGCTCCTGTAATGCTGGATGCGAATGAATGTCCGTTCGGGGAGCTCAACAGGTATCCTGATTCGTCACAGAAAAAACTTAAGAAAAAACTGGCGGAATTTAAAGGCGTTTCATCCAATCAGATTGCCTTAGGAAACGGAAGTGATGAACTGATCGACCTGATCATCAAAATCTTCTGCGAACCTAAAAAAGATGCTATTCTGATGATGAATCCTTCTTTTGCTATGTACGCATTCTATGCTGCTGTGAACGAAAATGAAGTTTTAAAGCTGGATCTGGATGAAAATTTTGAAATCGTAAAAGACGATTTTTTAAAGACAACCCAGGAACGCGAAATTAAAATTTTCTTCCTGTGCTCACCAAACAATCCGACAGGAAATAGCGTTGAGGATATCGAATTTTTCATCCAAAACTTTGATGGTATTGTTGTCATCGATGAAGCCTACATTGAGTTTTCAGGAAACAGATCTGGAATTACACTGCTGAATAAATACTCCAATTTAATTGTTTTGCAGACATTTTCTAAAGCCTGGGGAACAGCCGGAGCGAGGGTAGGTGCTGCCTATGCTTCCGAAGAAATCATTCGTTTTATCAATACGGTGAAAGCTCCTTATAATGTGAATTCTCTAAGCCAGGAACTTATTTTAAACCTTTTGGACGATAAAAGTAAGCTTAAGGAAAATGTTGACAGTATACTCAGGGAAAGAGCCTGGCTGAAAGAGCAGTTTAAAGCTATTGAATGTATCGTAAAAGTATTTCCAACGGATGCCAATTTCTTTCTGATTAAAATAAAAAATGTTGAAGAAGTGTACAATGGAATGCTTGAAGAAGAAATCCTGACCAGTAAAAGAGCGCCTGCGATTCCGGACTGCATCAGGATTAATGTGGGAAACCGCGAAGAAAATGAAAAATTGATCAATGTTTTAAAAGGATTAACCTCATGAAAAAAGTATTGTTTATAGACCGGGACGGAACGCTTATTATAGAACCGCCCGAAGATTTCCAGGTAGATTCGCTGGAAAAGCTTGAATTTTATCCCGGAGTTTTTCAGAATCTTTCCAAAATTGTCAGGGAAATGGATTACGAATTGGTCATGGTAACCAATCAGGATGGTTTAGGAACAGAAAGTTTTCCCTATGAAGATTTTATCAAACCACAGGAAAAAATGCTGATGACCTTTGAAAACGAAGGAATTATTTTCAGTGATATTCTGATCGACAAAAGTTTTGAGCATGAAAACCTTCCCACGAGAAAACCCGGGATTGGAATGCTTTCGAAGTACATCTACGGAAGTTATGATCTTGAAAACTCTTATGTTATCGGAGACCGGGTTACAGATATTCAACTCGCTCAAAATTTGGGAACTAAAGCTATTTTTATCAATGAAAGCTTTAATGAAAATGCTGCGCTTACAACAACAGATTGGTCTGAGATCTACCGATTTTTAAAGCAGGAATCAAGAAAGGCTAAAGTCTACAGAAAAACCAATGAAACTGAGATTGATATTGAAATAGATCTCAATGGAAAAGGAATGGCAGAAATTTCCACCGGACTTCATTTTTTTGATCATATGCTGGATCAAATCGCCAGACACGGAAATTTAGACCTTAAAATTAAAGTTAATGGAGATCTTAAGGTAGATGAGCACCATACGATTGAGGATACAGGAATTGCTTTGGGAGAAGCTTTTATAAAAGCACTGGGTAACAAGAAAGGAATTGAGAGATATGGTTTTTTGCTTCCGATGGACGACTGTCTGGCTCAGGCTGCCATTGATTTCGGAGGCAGATCCTGGATCGTCTGGGATGTTGATTTCAAAAGAGAAAAAATTGGGGATGTTCCTACAGAAATGTTCTTTCACTTTTTCAAGTCATTTACAGATTCTTCAAAATCCAATCTTAATATTAAGGCAGAAGGAAATAATGAACACCATAAAATAGAAGCTGTTTTCAAAGCATTTGCAAAAGCGGTTAAAATGGCGGTGAACCAGTCGGACAGCAGCTTTAATTTACCATCAACCAAAGGAAGTTTATAGTATGATTGCGCTAATAAAATATAACGGAGGAAATGTAAGCTCGGTTCAGAATGCTTTGGATCGGCTGGGTATAGGCTCCATCATTACGGATGATCCTGAACTGATCTTAAAAGCAGATAAAGTTATTTTTCCCGGTGTTGGAGAAGCTTCTTCAACGATGAAAGTCCTTAAGGAAAAAGGTCTTGATACGCTTATTCCAAGTCTGAAACAGCCCGTTTTGGGAATCTGTCTGGGAATGCAGCTGATGTGTGGTGATAATGAAGAAGGAAATGCAAAAGGAATGGGAATTTTCGACGTTGACGTTAAACAGTTTCCGCCTGAAGACCTGGTTCCTCACATGGGCTGGAATACCATTTCCGGACTGAAATCTCCGCTTTTTTCAGGAATTGAGGAAAACAGTGATGTCTACTTTGTTCACAGCTATTATTGTGGAAAATCAGCGGCTACCGTTGCAGCATGTGACTATATTTTGCCGTTCAGTGCCTCCCTGCAGAAAGATAATTTTTTTGCGGTACAGTTTCACCCTGAAAAATCTGGAATAACGGGCAGCAGAATATTAAACAACTTTATAAAATTGTAAATAATGAAAATTATTCCAGCTATTGATATCATAGACGGAAAATGTGTCCGTCTTTCAAAAGGAGATTATTCTACCAAAAAAATATACAGTGAAGATCCCGTAGAAACAGCCAAAGAATTCGAAAGCTTTGGAATTCAGTTTCTTCACCTTGTAGATCTTGACGGTGCTAAATCTAAACATATTGTTAATCAAAAAGTGCTGGAAAACATAGCCAGGGAAACTTCGCTTCATATTGATTTTGGTGGCGGATTAAAAACCGGGAACGATATAGAAACGGCTTTTAATTCAGGGGCAAAGCAGATCACTCTCGGAAGCATTGCCGTACAGGATCCGGAATTCTGTTTTGAAATGATTCAAAAATATGGCAACGACAGAATTATTTTAGGTGCTGACTGTGAGAACAGAAAGATTAAAACATCGGGATGGCTGGAAGAAAGTACTTTAGATATCATAGGTTTTCTCCTTCAGTATCAGGAAAAAGGAATCAGCCAAACGATATGCACGGATATTTCAAAAGATGGAATGCTTGAAGGACCTTCCACAAATCTTTATAAAGAAATATTGAATAAAACTTCAGTGAGGCTTACCGCCAGCGGTGGGATTTCCTGTATGGAAGATGTGTACAGCATGAAGGAGATAGGATGTTCTGGGACTATTATTGGAAAGGCTATTTACGAGGGAAAAATAAGCTTACCACAACTAAAGAAATTTATTGAAAATGCTTAAAAAAAGAATCATTCCGTGTCTGGATATTAAAGACGGAACTACGGTGAAAGGAATTAACTTTGAAGGGCTCCGGAATGCCGGAGATCCGGTAGAGCTTGCCGTTAAATACGAAATGGAAGGTGCTGACGAGCTGGTTTTTCTGGATATTACAGCAACACTGGAAGACAGAAAAACATTTGCAGATCTGGTAAAGAAAATAGCCCGCCAGCTAAGTATTCCGTTTACAGTAGGTGGTGGAATTTCTTCTGTGGAAGATGTCAGGAGGCTTCTGGAGGCCGGAGCAGATAAGATTAGCATCAATTCTTCAGCCGTTAAAAAACCGCAGCTTATTGATGAGCTTGCCAAAGAATTTGGAAGCCAATGTATTGTCGTAGCTGTTGATACCCGCTTTACAGACAGGGCAGATCTTGTATACGTCAGAGGCGGAAAACAGGCCACCAGTTTAAATACTGTAGATTGGGCCAAAGAAGCAGCATCTTTAGGAGCTGGGGAGATTTTATTGACCTCAATGGATGGTGACGGGACAAAAAATGGATTTGATATCCGCATCACCAAGCTGGTTTCAGATGCTGTATCTATTCCTGTAATTGCTTCAGGGGGAGCTGGAAGCGCAGATGACTTCATTAAAGTATTTCATGAGACAAAAGCTACAGGAGCATTGGCAGCCAGTATTTTCCATTTCAATGAAGTGCCTGTTCAGGAATTAAAACAATACTTAAAAACTCAAAAAATACCCGTACGATGAAAATAGATTTTGATAAAAATAACGGACTCGTCCCGGTAATTATCCAGGACAGCAGAACACAGCAGGTACTCATGCTTGGCTATATGAATGAGGATGCTTTTAAAAAGACAGAAAAAGAAGGTGTTGTTACCTTTTTCAGCCGTTCCAAAAACAGGCTATGGACAAAAGGAGAGGAGTCCGGTAATTTTCTGACCGTAAAAAATATAAGCATAGACTGCGACCAGGATACGGTTTTAATACAAGCTACACCTAAAAATACAGTCTGCCACACCGGAAGTTTCAGCTGTTTTGGTGAAAAAGAAAGCAAAGGTTTTTTATATGAATTAGAAGCAAAGATTGCCGAAAGAATTGATGATAAAGCAGAAAATTCATATACATATGCTCTTTATCAGAGAGGCATCAATAAAATGGCTCAGAAAGTGGGAGAGGAAGCCGTAGAACTGGTTATTGAAGCTAAAGACAGCAATGATGAGCTTTTTAAGAATGAAGCTGCAGATCTGCTTTACCATTTTCTTATTCTGCTTAAGGCAAAAGGATTTGCAATGGAGGATATTGAAAAAGTTCTTCAAAGCAGAAATAGGTAAATAAAACCCAATTTTTACAAAAAAAGCAGGAAGTAATTCCTGCTTATATTTCTTATTTAACCTGAGTTTGGGATAAGAAAATACCTGAACAAATTGGTATTTTTATCGCAAAGGCAAGTAAAGTAGTTTTTTTTAACATGTTAATAAAGAAAACAAGGGCATTCCATTCAGAAAAATAAAACCAATATATTTCCCTGTATTGCTTACCAATAAGTGAAACGGCTCTGGTCATCTTAAAAAAATCTAATGAATATTTTTTTAGGCTTTGTCTATCCTTGCGTTTAATTTAATCCTTATCCCGAATTCAGGTTATCTTTCAACCAAAATTTTTCGTACAGCAGTCTGTCCATCAGCTTTAATAACGCCTATATAGGCTCCTGCGGCCAGCCCGGAAACATTGACCGTCTTTTCGTTAGTCGTTTTAAGGAGTGACTTTCCTGACAGATCTGTAATTTCGAAACTGAAATCTTTTCCGCTGGTATCGGGAAGCTCAATATTGATAATATCTTTAGAGGGATTGGGATAAATGGATACGGCTTCAAGGGAATGATTTGAAGCGGTTTCCTTTGCTTCCAGCGCGATGGAACTCACAGAAGTGGCAACGGCAAAATGCTGCAGGGCTCCCACTGTTGCTTTTCCTATTTTGTAAATATAAATAGGGTCTGTGTTTGCAAAAGTATCACTGGAAGTATGCGGATAGGTACTTCTTATTCTTTCAAAAAAACCAGTGATCACTTCACCTTTTCTTTCAAATGGAATATAATCTGTGGCCTCTGCAGGATCCACATCTGTCAGAAGAGGAGAATAAAGTTCCGTACAGTTTCTGAGTTGTTGTGTTACTGCAGCCGAAGCGGCATTATTACTTGTAGGCCCTGCCATGTCCTGATCACAGTATACCGTATTATTGTTGTTGCCCATAACACCGCCTACCTGGTCAAGATTGAATACCAGCTTAATGTCCAATACTCTTATCCCATTTTGATAAGCTACATTATTCGCGTAATGGGTACTTCCTCTCAATCCCTGTTCCTCACCGGAAAAATGGATAAATTTAATTGAATATTCTGTAGGAACATTTTTTAAAATCCTTGCAGCTTCTAAAATAATAGAGGTTCCGCTTCCGTTATCGTTCACCCCTGGGCCGTAGATACTGTCAAAATGCCCGCAGATGATCACATACTTATTAGGATATACCGTTCCTGTTTTGGTAATGACAAGATTTTTAGAACTTGTACTCCCAAACGTGAAAGGATCTTCTACGATCTGGCTGGCAGAATATCCAAACGAAGTGTACTTATTTTTCAGCCAGGTTAATGCATTGGCATTTTTGAGTGAACCTGTAGTTTTAATGCCAAGATTTGAGAACTGCTGTAAGTTCGTGGTAATATTGGTTTGTGAAACCAGATTGGCCCTGTCCTGATAAGCCTGGATAAAAGTCTGGGCCTTACTGCTGAACACTGCCAGACAAACAGAAAAAATTGTGATTGTTTTTTTCATTTTAATTATTTTAAGATTGTGATGATTGGTGATGGATCTAAATAATAAAAATCCCGGACAAAAAAGCCGGGACTTAAGCTGTATTTATTTTTCAATAATGATCTTTCTGGTAACACTGGAACCTTCAGTTTTTACCGTACATAAATAGATTCCGTTGTTTAAACCTGAAACATTTATTTGAGACTGATTTTCTGCCTTCAATGCAGAAAGACCTTTAAGATCGGTAATTTCAACGGTGAAATCTTTTATTGCTGGATCAGGTAATTCTACTGTTAAAATATCTGTAGCAGGGTTTGGATAAATTTTTACAGACTCCAGTGATTTTACCGCCTTTTCTTTACCTGCAGAAACAGCTGTAACAGTGGAAGATGCTGTTGCGAAATGCTGCATGGCACCTACTGCAGCTTTGGCTACTTTAAATACATAAACAGGATCTACATTGGCAAAAGTATCGTTCACCGTATGTTCAGTATAACTTCTGGTATATTCATAAAAGCCTGTAATCACATATCCTTTCTGTTCAAAAGGCATATAATCTGAGGAATAGGCATTGGAAATACTGGTCTGAAGAGGAGAGTACAACGTAGTGCATGCTGCCAGCTGCTGTGTAACGGTATTGGAAGCTGCATTGTTTCCTGATTGTCCGGCAGTATCTCTTTCGCAGACGATCTTAGTATTGGTTTTGCCTAATTTACCGCCTACCTGGTCGAGGTTAAAAACTAGTTTGATATCCAGCTTTTTTACCCCGCTTTGGTATGCAATATTATTGGCATAATGAGAGCTTCCATATAAGCCCTGTTCCTCTCCTGAGAAATGAATAAACTTGATGGAATATTCCGTAGGAACATCTTTTAAAATTTTAGCCACTTCTAATATAACTGAAGTTCCGCTGCCGTTATCATTTGTTCCGGGGCCCGTGACAGTATCGTAATGCCCGCAAATGATCACATATTTATCAGGGTATAAAGTTCCCGTTTTGGTAATGACCAGATTCTTAGAGCTCGTACTTCCAAAAGTAAAAGGGTCTTCTACAATCTGGCTGGCAGAATATCCATAAGAAGTATATTTGTTTTTGATCCAGGCCAGGGTATTGGCATTATTCAGTGATCCTGTGGTTTTTATCCCTAAATTGGAAAACTCCTGTAGATTGGTAGTAATGCTGGTCTGGGAAACCAGATCAGCCCTATTCTTGTAGGCCTGAACAAAAGTTTGGGCACTAACCTAACGTTTCCGACCGCTAATGCAGCCCATAAAAAGGTGGCAAGTTTTTTCATATTAAATATTTTGGGTTGGTGTGTGATTATTTTTCTATGATGATTTTTTTGGTGATGCTGTTTTTATCGGATTTTACAGTGACCATATAGGCTCCGTTTGCCAGGCCGGAAGTATTTATTTTCTTTTCGTTCTCTGCATTTAAAATTAAGCGGCCATTCATATCACTAATTTCTACCTTAAAGCTATTATGGTTCTTTGGCGGTTCAATATTTAAAACATCACGGGCCGGATTAGGATAGATGCTGGTTGCTTCTAACGAATTTTCAGTCTGTACATCATCTGTTGCCAAGGTAACGGTGGAAGCTACTGCAAAGTGCTGCAATGCGCCTAAAGCTGCTTTTCCAACGTTAAATACATAAACGGGATCTACATTGGCGAAAGTATCATTGGGAGTATGTTCATTATAGCTTCTGATCGTTTCATAAAATCCTGTAATGATATCCCCTTTATTTTCGAATGGCATATAATCCGAATTATAGGCATTTGACATAGTGGTCTGAAGCGGTGAATATAACGTGGTACAGGTCGCTAGTTGTTGTGTTATCGCCAATGAAGCTGCGTTATTTCCGGATTGCCCGCTCTGATCGCTTTCACACTTGATATTATTATTTATATTTCCCAGTTTTCCTCCAACCTGATCAATATTGAAGACCACTTTCAGGTTAAGCTGGCGTACATTATTCTGGAAAACAACATTGTTTACATAATGAGTACTTCCCAAAAGATTCTGTTCTTCACCGGAAAAATGAATAAATTTCACAGAATATTCTGTAGGCACATCCTTTAAAATTCTTGCTGCTTCCAGCATAATAGAAGTTCCGCTGCCATTGTCACTGACTCCCGGACCAGCTACTGTATCGTAATGACCGCAGATGATCACATAAATGTTTGGGTAAACGGTACCTGTTTTGGTGATAATTAAATTTTTTGAAGTGTTGCCATTATAGGTAAAACTATCTTCTGTTATCTGGCTTGCATCATACCCGTAAGATTGGTATTTTGTTTTGAGCCAGTTCAGAGCGTTTGTATTTTCTAGAGTACCTGTGGCTTTTATCCCAAAATCTCCAAAGGTCTGGAGGTTTGCTGTAATATTGGCTTGGGATATATTGTCAACCCTTGTTTGATAGGCCTGTATAAAATTCTGACCATGAAGGTTATAAGCTGATAAAGAAAGGAGTAAAATAGTCGTTATTTTTTTCACTTTTAACTAAAGTTTTATAGATTTAATAATTCAACAAATGTAGATAATAAAAATCAATTTTATTTTATGGAAAAAGGAAAACTTTTAATCTGATTTTATTTTTTGAGTACATTTTTCAGAATCACGAAATTTCTCTAGTTTATATAAAATGCTATGAAAAAAAATAATAGGATATAAAAAAATCCCGGACATTAGCCCGGGATTTATATTGATAACAAAAAATTCTACATTATTTTACTTGATCTACAACTGCTTTGAAAGCTTCAGGATGATTCATTGCTAAATCAGCTAAAACTTTTCTGTTAAGCTCTACGTTGTTCTTTTTAAGAGCTCCCATAAACTGAGAGTAAGACATTCCATGCTCTCTGGCACCCGCGTTGATACGAGTAATCCAAAGTGATCTGAAGTTTCTCTTTTTCTCTTTTCTTCCACGGTAAGCGTATTGCATTGCTTTTTCTACCGCGTTTTTAGCTACAGTCCAAACGTTCTTTCTTCTACCGAAAAAACCTTTAGCTTGCTTAATAATTTTCTTTCTGCGAGCTCTTGAAGCTACTGCATTTACTGATCTTGGCATAATTTAAATTGTTTTTTTGAAAGGGGCGGCAGCTCAACTGCTCTTAGTGGCACCATTTCAGGGTTAAATTGTTGAATTTGTTTGAATTCTTATAAACCGAATATAGATTTATAAAAACTACTTAATGGCTAATTGACGTAGAACGCTTTTTGTATCCACAGCTGCAACATAAGAAGTCTGCGTAAGATTTCTCTTCTGCTTAGTTTCTTTCTTAGTTAAGATGTGGCTTTTGAAAGCATTCTTTCTTTTAATCTTCCCTGTTCCGGTAAGTTTAAAACGCTTTTTAGCACCTGATTTCGTTTTTAATTTTGGCATTGTTCTGCTTTTTTATTGTTTTGTTATCAATATCTTGTTCCTGATTCCTTCGTAAAGACTTAGGAATAACAGTTTGCAAAATTACGAAAAAAACGTGAAGCCGACTAATTTTTAGAATAATTATTTAAGTAATGCCGGATAAAGGAACAGTGCTGTTTGTGAAATCAGTTTATCCGGAAAGCTGTGAAGATTTTAGTTAAGTAAAAAACTGCGGACAAAAATGCCTGCAGTTTCCGTATTTGTATTTAATAAAAATTATGATTTAAAAAATTCCAAAAGATCTTTATTGATTGTTTCAGCCTCTGTCGTAGGCATTCCGTGAGGGAAGCCGGGGTAAGAAATCAGCTTTCCGTTCTTAAGAAGTGTAGCCGCAACCTTACCTGTTGTTTCAAACGGTACAATCTGGTCATCTTCACCATGCAGTACTAAAACCGGTACTTCTGTACTTTTAAGGTCTTCTGTGAAATCTGTTTCAGAGAAAGCTTTGATACAGTCGTAATGAGCTTTGATAGATCCATTCATTCCTTGTCTCCACCAGTTCCTTTGGATACCTTCAGAAACTTTAGCTCCTTCTCTGTTATACCCGTAAAAAGGGAATGTAAGGTCAATATAGAATTGCTGTCTGTGATGAGCAGTATTATTACGGATATCATCGAACACAGACATGGGTACACCATTCGGATTGTTTTCGTTTTTAACCATAATTGGCGTAACGGCACTTACTAAAACTGCTTTTGCCACTCTTCCTTTTCCATGCTGTGCCACATATCTGATCACTTCACCACCTCCGGTAGAATGTCCTACATGAATAACATCTTTAAGATCTAAAGCTTCTACAATTTCTGCAACATCAGAAGCATAGGTGTCCATGTCATGTCCTTCTGCAGTCTGCTCAGACCTTCCGTGGCCTCTTCTGTCGTGGGCAATAACCCTGTAGCCCTGTTCCAGGAAAAACAGCATCTGCGCATCCCAGTCATCGCTGGATAATGGCCATCCATGATGAAAAAATACAGGCTGGCCTTTTCCCCAGTCTTTGTAATACATCTCTGTTCCGTCTTTTAATGTAAGTGTGCTCATTGTTTATTTTTTATGATTAATAAATGAATTGTTTATATATCACAAATGTATATGGAAAATATTTGCAATATGTTGATCTAAGATAATATATTGATCAAAATATAAAGCAACGTAATTTATTATTAATGCTAAATTAACAGAGCATCTAAGGAAAACAGTATCTTACATGATTAAAGTATAACTGATAAAACAGAATAAACTAAAAAACCCCATTATCAGGGATATTTTTATCTAATACCTTTGATTATCTTTAACTCAACGATTATTAAAAATAAAACAATGAAGCAAAACGATTTCCGAATGGCCTGAGAAACACTGTTTCGAAACAGGTTAGCAGGTATTTTCCTATATTTACGTTTTTTTAATTGAATAAAACCTAATAGAGACAAGAGTTTGATGTACAGGCTGTTATTTATTTTTACTTTATGTATTTGTCCGTTTTTTGCTCAGGCACAGAATGTTTTAAGCAAATTAGAAAAGGAATATGACCATGCTTCAAAAAATACGACAGAGCAGCTAAATCTGGCTCCCAAATTCGCTACTGCTTTATTTTTCCATAAATTTAAATCCAGATCTTACCAGATTTTAGAAACAAACATTCCCATTGCAGCCAAACAGGCCGATGGAAAATACACTACCATTTTGTATGCGGTACAGGCTATGAATTATCGGCTTGATAATAAAGAAGCTGAATCTTTAAAAAGCCTGGACATGGCAAGGATGTATAGTTTAAAAACGAGCAGCAACGAAGCTAAAGGCTACTTCCAGTATGCAAAGGGCTGGATTCTGATCCGTAATAATAAAACGGCCGATGCTGTTGCTGCTTACCTGAAAGCCATCGACTATTACGAAAACTCGCCCACGACTTCTACACTGTACGGAAGATTTGGCAACGCGGCTAAAGAGTTGTCCACTATTTATTCTAACCTTAATGAATACCAGCTGGAAGAAAAATACAGTAAACAGTTTTTGCTGTTGGCATCCAGGCAAAATGACCCTAATCTCATCTTCGATGCCTATATGCGGATGGGTTACGTATATGAACAGAAATACGCTCAAAATCCATCGGATACCGCGTTGAGAAATAAGGCAGAACAGTATTATTTACAGTCTATTGCAACTTTCAACAAAAATAAAGAGGCTATGCTCAACAGGAGCAGTCTTTCATATGCCGCCATCAATTTAGCAAATTTGTATACTGAGTTTGATAGAGATAAGGCGATGCAATATGCGCAATTAGCCAATAGTGTGAGCCTGGAAACCGGTGATGCCATTCATATTGCTTCTTCATTTGGGATTTTGGCAGAACTGGCCCTGCAGAGTAAAAATTATGATTTAGCCAAGTCTTACTTTCTAAAAGCCTCTATGGAAATTGAGAAAAGCCCGGTCAGAGATCATAATATAGAATTATCTATTCTTGAATCTTTATCCCGAATTAGCGAAGAGCAAGGCAATTACCAAGAAGCGCTGACATACTATAAAAGCTATGTAGATAAATACAAAAGTATTTACGATCAGGAAAAACTGGATATTACTAAAAGGCTGGAATCGCAGTTTGATAAAGAACGACAGGAACAGAAGTACATAAAGCTGCAGCTGGAAAGTGATAAAAAAGCACAAGAAATCAGGCTGATCAATATTCTTCGGGCACAGCGTGAACAGGTTTACAACAATTTAAAACTGGTGGAAGAAAATCAGCGGGAACGACTGAAGTTTTCAGAGCTTGAATCGGAGAAAAAAGAGCAGCAGCTCCGGTTGGCAAAATTAGAAACCAAGCAAAAAAACAATGACATCAGCAACTATAAAAAGCTTTTGACATTCAAGGAAAAGATCAATACCTATTACATTATTTTTATCTTTATTTTCATCGTTTTGATCATCTTATTGCTGTATGCCTATAAGCAACGTGCAAAATCGATGAAGCAAAGAGACGAGCTGCATGCCTTAGCCATGGAAAAAGAGAAACAGAATTCAAAAATATCTACGCTGACTGCATTGTTGGAAGGGCAGGAGCAGGAGAGAGGCCGTTTAGCCCGTGATCTTCATGACGGATTGGGTGGTCTGCTTTCTGGAACTAAACTTCAGCTGTCTTCTTTAGATCCCCATCAATCCAAAAATATAGAGGATGGAATTTCAAAATCAATTAACCAGATTGATGGTGCTGTGGAAGAGCTGAGACGTGTAGCACATAATTTAATGCCTGATTTATTAATAAAATACGGTTTAGAAGCAGCTATCCAGGAATTTGCCACCCGCATGCCCAACAGCGCATTAGACATCCATACCGAATTTATTAATTACAGTAACTCCATATCAGAAGACAAGCAACTGATCTTATACAGGATCATTCAGGAATTGGTCAATAATGCCATAAAACATGCCGATACTTCCGAAATTATTATTCAGATAAGTGAAGAAGAAAATGTATTACATCTTACGGTAGAGGATAACGGTAAAGGTTTTGACCCTGCAAGCTTAGACGTAAGAAAAACGGCAGGTTTTCATAATATAGAATCAAGGGTCCAGTTTTTAAAAGGAACGATGAACATCACCTCCGAATTGAATATCGGGACCAGTATAGAACTTCAAATTCCTATTCATTAACATGATAAAAGTAGCCATAACAGACGATCATCCACTTCTATTGGAAGGATTAAAGAATATTTTAGGAAACAGCGATACGATAGATGTAGTAGATTGTTTCAAAAGCGTTTCAGAAATGAATGCAGGCCTGGCAAAACAGGCTGTCGATATTTTGTTGCTGGATATTAACCTGGTAGATACCAACAGCATCGAACTCATAAAACCTTTAAAGAAAAAGTACGGCAATCTCCAGATTATTATGCTTAGCGTTCATAATGAGCTGCCTGTGATTAACAGTACTCTGGCTGAAGGCGCTTTGGGATACATCCAGAAGAATGCTTCGGTTTCCGAAATTCTTGAAGGTATTAATGCTGTATATGCAGGTAACCAGTTTTTATGCTCGCAAACCAAGTCTGTTTTGGAGAAAAAATCCCCGGATGGGCTACATCAGGTTCCGAAACTCACGAGAAGAGAAAAAGAAATTTTAGCCGAAGCGGCGAAAGGACTTACGACCAATCAAATGGCAGAAAAGCTTTTCATCAGCCCGCACACCGTAGAAAGTCACCGGAAAAACCTTATTGAAAAATTTCAGACTTCTAATCTTAGTTCAGCCATTAAACTGGCCATAGAATACGGCTTGATTATCGAATAGATAAGGCTCTTGTGAACTGCAATCCGGAATTTTTATAAAAACGCAAGATAAGGTTCGATCAATTATTAATATGGGAGCTAAGAAAACGACAAAGTCGCTGATGAAGCTGTAAGGATATGCGTACGCTTAGAAATCAATGAAGTTGATATCGTCATTGTTTCCTTAAAAATATAACATCAGTTACTGAAATACTTATCAAAAAGGCCTGCTTACATCGTAAAAGCAGACCTTTTTTATATAAATCAAATAATTAGGTGTGTAATAATTAATCTTTGAATCTCAATACAGCTTGAAATAGGTTTTTCTTTCCTGTTAGGTCATATTCATCATTATATATAGGCTCATACATAAATAGATAAGCATTTCCGTCAAAATCTTTTAAATTGATTGCCTGGTCCGCCATAATGTCATAAAACCTTGTAATGGTACGCGTAGCCGTCCATTGTTTTAAATTGCCTTTAGGGTTTTTATCGAATCTATGATCTTTAGCATCGGTATAATACCAATAGGATGGCGCCGTATCCATCAAAAACAGTTCTTTGTCTTTGTTATATAATTCCTCCGCCATTCCCGTATTCTGAAACCATGAAACCTCGGGGTTATAAAGACCTGCAGCAGCCGTATAGATATCCTTATCCGTAGTGGCTCCAATTAAAAAACCTTCCAGATTGGCAGAGGTAATTTCGAACAGGAAAGCAGTTTTTTTCAGTTCGTAAACATCATTTACAGGTTCAATTACTTTGCCGTCCTGTTTAATAACTACTTTTAACGCTTGTGCAAAAACCAAACAGCTTAGTAAACAAAAAAGGAGGGCTAAACTTACTTTTTTCATTATATCTCTTTAAATAACTGCAGCAAAGATATTGGACTTCAGCTCCATAAACACTGGCTGGTTTCAGGGGTTTTTATCTTATCTTTTACCTTTTAATATTCAAAACATCGGCCGGCAAAACGGCTTAAGATAGAGTATAAATGGCTGAAAGCAGGGATATGTTAAATGGTATATTTTAGAGAATTTTACAAAAGATAAACTAAGTATTGTAAATTATTGTAGACACATGAAAAATGTAATAATCAACTTTTCACTTGTGATAGCTTTGCTGGCTTCTTGTTCACCTTCTACGGAAAAAAAAATAGACCACGTAGCTTCTACAACGGTAAAAAAAGATACTGTTCAGACGTCCGGTCCGGTAAAGGATCCTATTTCAAAAGCTGATATGCCGGCTGATTTTTCAGCGTTGGTTCCTATTGATGTATTAAACAGCAAAAGTACAAATACATATGAAAAATATGGTATAGAATTCTCCGGCAATTGTTATTCATGCGATTTGGCAAGCTTATCCATCACTAAGGATAAAATGATATGGACCAATGTCTGTGATGAGAATGATACTTTTAAAATTAATGAGTTCTCATTCTCTATCGAAGGAAGCAAAACTATTTTAAAAACATCAGAAAGAACATATATTTTAACCCAGGTAGATAAAGCACCTGTTTACGAGCTGATTATAGAAGGTCAAAAGCTGGAATTAAATAATAAAAGAATATCCAGATATTTTACAACCCACAAAGCTTTGTCTCTTTTCAAAGAGCATGATTGTGGGGATTTTGAAGGATAATACAATCTTATAAATTATTTTGAAAATAAGCGGTTGACTCATACAGTACAGTGTATGGATCAACAGATCAGTCTTAAAAGTTGAGGGAGAATCTTTAGTTATTCAAAGAAATTTACATTAAAATGATCTACTTATATAAAAACACAATACTATATAATCATTTTATTCGTAAGTAAATTTAGCTTCCTCAACTTTAACGATTGATCCGGATCAACTATTTTTTCTATATCTTTTAAAACTTTTCCCTGAAAACTTTAATATAAAAAAACCTCAAAGTAATTTGAGGTTTTTATATGATAGAAGACAGACATTCAGTCTGTTAAAACTATTTGGCTGGTTTTTTAGGACTCATCATCATAATCATTCTTTTTCCTTCAAGTTTTGGAAGCTGGTCTACTTTTCCAACGTGCTCCAATTCCTGAGCAAGTTTTAGAAGCAAAATTTCTCCCTGGTCTTTAAAGATAATTGAACGTCCTTTAAAAAATACGTAGGTTTTTAATTTTGAACCTTCTTCAAGAAACTTTTCAGCATGCTTCTTCTTAAATTCATAATCGTGATCATCAGTCTGAGGTCCGAAACGGATCTCTTTTACAACCACTTTTACCTGCTTAGCTTTTAGTTCCTTCTGCTTTTTCTTTTGCTCGTATAAAAACTTTTTATAGTCTAATATCCTTGCAATGAAAGGCTCAGCCTTATCGGAGATTACTACCAGATCAAGTTCCTGCTCTGTGGCAAGTTGTCTTGCTTTGTCAATCGGATAAACTCCCGGCTCTACGTTATCGCCCACTAAACGAAGCTCTCTCACACGAATTTTATCGTTGATCAAGTGTAAGTCCTCCTGTACCGGACGTCTCTGTGGGCCCCTGTTGTTAAATCTTTGTGCTATTGTATTATAATTTTATTGGTTAATTACTAATTTTAATTGAAACATTTTAAATCTTTAAATCTTTAATATTTAAATGTTTCTTAGATTGCCGCCTCCTTTTTAAAGTAAGAAACAAAATCTTCCATATTCATGACTCCAAGATCACCTTCGCCACGTCTTCTTACAGAAATTGTGCCGTCATTCTCCTCATTTTCACCTACAACCAGCATGAATGGAATCTTTTTCAATTCTGCATCACGGATCTTTTTCCCTGTCTTCTCATTCCTGTCGTCAATCAGACCGCTAATATCGTGATTTTCCAAAAATTGTGAAACTTTTTTTGCATAATCTACATATTTTTCACTGATCGGCAGAATAATGAACTGATCAGGACTTAGCCACAACGGGAAATCACCTGCAGTATTCTCTAAAAGGATCGCGATAAAACGTTCCATGGAACCGAATGGCGCTCTATGAATCATCACCGGTCTGTGCTTCTCATTATCGTTTCCGATGTAGTGAAGATCAAATCTTTCCGGTAAGTTATAATCCACCTGAATGGTTCCCAGCTGCCATTTTCTTCCTAAGGCATCCTTTACCATGAAATCCAGCTTTGGACCGTAAAATGCAGCTTCACCATATTCTACAATCGTTTTCAAACCTTTTTTCTCTGCTGCATTGATGATTGCGTTTTCGGCCTTTTCCCAATTTTCATCAGAGCCGATATATTTTTCTCTGTTATCAGGATCTCTTAAAGATACCTGAGTTACAAAATCTTCAAAACCTAATGATTTGAACACATAAAGTGTTAAATCAATTACTTTTTCAAACTCTTCTGAAAGCTGATCCGGAGTACAGAAAAGGTGGGCATCATCCTGAGTAAATCCACGAACTCTTGTCAACCCGTGAAGCTCTCCACTTTGCTCATATCTGTAAACAGTCCCGAATTCTGCATATCTCTTCGGAAGATCCCTGTAGCTCCATTGCGAAGTTTTGTAGATCTCACAGTGGTGAGGGCAGTTCATAGGCTTCAGCATGAATTCCTCTCCTTCATTTGGAGTTTTGATCGGCTGGAAGCTGTCTGCACCATATTTATCCCAGTGTCCGGAAGTTACATACAGTTCTTTTGATCCGATATGCGGTGACATTACGAACTCATAACCTCCTTTTTTCTGAGCATCAGAAAGGAAATTTTCCAATTTTCTTCTTAAAGCAGTCCCTTTTGGCAACCATAACGGAAGACCTGCACCCACTTTTTCAGAGAATGCAAAAATGCCAAGCTCTTTACCTAGTTTTCTGTGGTCTCTTCTCTTGGCTTCTTCCAGTTTTTCAAGATACTCAGTAAGCTCTTTCTGTTTAGGGAAAGAAATACCATAAACTCTTGTTAATTGAGGATTTTTTTCATTTCCTCTCCAGTAAGCTCCCGCTGCATTTAAAATCTTAACAGCTTTTACAATACTTGTATTGGGAATATGTCCTCCACGACATAAATCTGTGAAATCATCGTGTGTTACAAAAGTGATTTCTCCGTCATTAAGATTCGTAATAAGCTCAACTTTGTAAGGGTTATCTGCATATGTTTTTAATGCTTCCTCTTTGGAAACAGGATATAAAGAGAATGTTGAACCTTTCTTGGCATTTTCCAAAACTTTCTTTTCAATCTTCTCAAAATCCTTTTCAGATAAACTCTCGTCCCCGAAATCCACATCATAATAGAATCCGCTTTCAATGGCAGGTCCGATCGTTAGCTTAGCATCAGGATAAAATTCAAGGATAGCCTGCGCCAATAGGTGGGCAGAAGAATGCCAGAATGCTTTCTTTCCGAGATCATCATTCCAAGTCAACAATTGTACCGTTGAATCCGTGGTTATAGGTGTGGTTGTTTCTACTTGTTTGCCATTTACAACTGCGGAGATGGTATTTCTAGCCAATCCCTCGCTTATAGATTTTGCCACATCTAAAGGAGTAACTTCTCCTTCGAATTCTTTGACACTATTGTCTGGAAGTGTAATTTTTATCATTGTTTACTAAGAAATTTTAAGTTGCAAAAATACGCATTTTTTAAATAATATGCTATTTTTAAAGTATATTTGAAATAAGAATTACTATTGAATCTTTAAATTCTCACTCGTGATTTTAAATGTATTGATTCCCGACCTAAATATTCCGTATAAAAAGACTCTGGTAATTTCAGTTATTTTCGGTAATAATGCTGTGGAAATGAGGTTTCTCTCTTATAATCTCATCTAAATTCGAGTGAAACAATTAATAATATTACAATAAAATGAAAAACTTTACGATTGACCTACACTGTGATTTACTATGCTATTTATTAAAAGCAGGGTCAGCAATTGATGACAAAGAATTGGGCTGTTCCCTTCCTTATTTACAAGAAGGCAATGTAAAACTTCAGGTGATGGCCATCTACTCAGCTACAGGAGCCAACAGCACCGCTGAAGGGGCCAAACAGAGCGAACTGTTTTCTGACCTGATTAAAAATGAAAATTTCTTCTTATTTAATGGTGAAAACTATAAAAATCCTGAGAATGAAAACAGGGTGGGAGTTATTGCATCTATTGAGAATGCATCAGGGTTTTGCAGTGAAGATGATACCTTAGAATCCGGATTTAAAAATCTGGAAGCAATTATTGAGAAGACCCAGAAAATTCTTTATTTAGGAATAACCCATCATACTGAAAACCGTTTTGGAGGCGGGAATAATTCTGAAGCCGGACTGAAAGAGGATGGAAAAGTCCTTATCGATTATATTGCAGACAGAAAAATTGCCATTGATTTCTCCCATACAAGTGACCAGCTGGCATATGGCATTCTTAATTATATCGACCAAAAGAACTATAGCATTCCTATTCTGGCGAGCCATTCCAACTACCGGAATATTCAGGATAAAAACAGAAATCTTCCGGATGAACTTGCAAAAGAAATAATTAAGAGAAAAGGCCTGATCGGACTTAATTTTATCCGAAACTGTGTTGATGAAACAAACCCTGAAAAATTATATGAGCACATTCAGTATGGACTTGATTTAGGTGCAGAAAATGCAATTGCCTATGGTGCAGACTTCTTCTATTGTAAAGACCATCCGGATAAATCCCGCTTTCCTTTTTTCTTTGAAGGATATGATGATGCATCAGCTTTTAATGCTATCAACAGCAGAATTGAAAAAGATTTCTCTTCTGAAATTATGGAAAAGATCAGTTATAAGAATGCGTTGAATTTTATAGAAAGAATCGAGGGATAAGGTGGCTTTGAGTTCCTCAGCTACCAATTGTCATATTGGTTATCAGTTGAAATATTCAATGAAGGATCGCATCACATAGGCTGAGGAACTTGAAGCAACATCTACAATAACCAACCTATAAGATTGATCAAAAATAGAAAAATCAGGGTCGGTGACTGAGGCTTCCAGAGTCACCGACCCTGATTTTTAATTTTTTCTCTTATACCTTACTTTCTGCTTGATAATTTCTATCACATCCACATTTCTCACTTTAGATTGTACCCAACCATGGATATCAATGTAAAGCAAAGATCTTCTGTAATATTCATTCTTGGAAAAACCTTCCAATATCTCATCAAAAGCTTTAAATGATTCCTGTTGTTTATTTAAAACCAGGTTATTAATGTTTTTAAAAAACTCTATACTTTCAAAATGAAACGCTTCCGGTTTTTTCATTTTGCGGGCAAATTTTAAAGTAGAGTTTATAAACTCATCATAATCTTCATCGTTTCCGGATTCATATTTGGCCATTAAGATCAAGATCCTTGTGTGGAAAAGAAGATCCTCCTGGACATTTCCTTTACACTCGACGACCTTCATAGCATATTCAATAGATTTTTTAAACTTTTTGCTTCCGAAAAACATCGCGGCCATTTTCAGATACAGAATCATAAAATGGTGTTCATCAATCTTTTCCCTGAGCCTTTCCATTTTCAGCTCAATTTCAGGAATAAGCTTTGTTCCTGTAAAAAACTCACCTTTTACAAAATGAATATTCATTAAAGTGTTATAATGGGTAAGAAAAATTAAAGCCTGCAGATTTTCATTCTGGATAAAATTCTGGGAATTCACCATCGTATTGAAATGCTCAAAATGTTCTTCCAGAATATCAATATTTCCGTACAGGAATAAAATTTTAAGCAGATAAGTATTTCCTTTGATGTACCACACCGGATGGCTGATGATCATCTCCGGGTTTTTATGAAAAAGGTCAACCCACTGATAGGCATATTTCAGGGTATATTTATAATCCTGCAGCAACTGGTTTTTCCATACATGAGCTTTGAAATACCATAATTTCTCTGTAAAGTTCAGTTTCTCCAACTTTTTATTTTGAATCTGCTCATTGAAAAGTTTCATCACTTTTTCCCGGTCTGTATCATTTTTAACATACCCGTGTGTCAGCATTTCACTGTATAATTTCAGTGACAGATTAGAAAGTTCCGTTGCATATTGATTCTGCCTGCTGATTTCTGTGGACTGTTTTATAAGTTCATCTGCACGCCCTTCAATACTTCTTGTAATAAACTGTGACTCAATTACTTTTTCAAGGTCAATAATTTCAGAGACAATAATTTTTTCATCCAGTTCCAGCGCAGACTGTTTGGTTTTATCCAATATTTTCAAAGCTTGCTTATAAAGCCCTTTTTGATATAGAATATTAGCAAAGATTAGCTGTTCACGAAGCTGTATCCTATAATTCTGATGGATTGGGTTTGTACGGAGGCTCACCAGAATTTGTTTATAAAGATTGGCTTTCATATTGGAAAGCTGCTGTTTTGTAGAAATTTTTTTCTCGATGATGATCTGCTCATCGTATTCCTTCATCTTATCCAGCTCCGAAAAAAGGAGCAGAAATTTAGCATCAACATTAATTCCGAGGCGGTTCACATACAGCTTGAACTGACGTTTTTCAGAAGTGGTTAATGACTTAATCAGTACAAACAAAAAATCTTTCTGCAATTCTGCCATTGTAAATTTATAAAATGTAATAAATTGATTAGTAGGTAAATGTGGTTATTTTTCCGGCTGTTGAATATTGTAATTTTCATAAAAGATGAAAATGTAAAAATATCGTAAGCAGTAGTTTTGATCAAAATTAAGTAAAAAACTTCATTATGAATTCCGAAAAGATTGAAATTTTTGATACGACGCTGAGGGATGGGGAACAGGTTCCCGGATGTAAACTGAATACGAAACAAAAGCTGATCATCGCTGAAAAGCTCGATAAGCTAGGGATTGACGTAATTGAGGCTGGTTTTCCGATTTCAAGCCCCGGAGATTTTGAATCGGTTTCCGAAATTTCAAAACTGGTAAAAAATGCCAAAGTCTGCGGATTGACAAGAGCCAATAAAAAAGATATTGACACCGCCGCTGAAGCTTTAAAATATGCAAAAAGGCCCCGTATTCATACCGGAATCGGAACTTCTGATTCTCATATTAAGTATAAATTCAATTCAAACCGGGAAGATATTCTTGAAAGAGCCTCAGAGGCCGTAAAATACGCTAAAAGCTATGTAGAAGATGTAGAATTTTATGCAGAAGATGCCGGAAGAACAGACAATGCCTTCCTGGCAAGAGTCTGTGAAGAAGTAATTAAGGCGGGTGCTACTGTTTTGAATATCCCGGATACAACAGGCTACTGCCTTCCTGAAGAATACGGTCAGAAAATAAAATACCTGAAAGAGAATGTAAAAGGTATTGAAAAAGCAATTCTGTCTTGCCATTGCCATAATGATTTAGGTCTTGCTACAGCCAATTCAATTGCCGGAGCTATCAACGGGGCTCGCCAGATTGAATGTACAATCAACGGATTGGGAGAAAGAGCCGGAAATACAGCTTTGGAAGAAGTAGTCATGATCTTAAAACAGCATAAAGACTTAAATTTTCATACAGATATCAATTCAACAATGCTTAATGAAATGAGTTTAATGGTTTCAGATCTTATGGGAATGCCGGTACAGCCGAATAAAGCTATTGTAGGAGCTAATGCTTTTGCGCACAGTTCAGGAATCCATCAGGATGGAGTCATTAAAAACCGTGAAACATATGAGATTATAGACCCTGCAGAAGTAGGCGTTAATGCTTCATCCATTATTCTTACAGCGAGAAGCGGACGTTCCGCATTGGCATACAGATTTAAACATATCGGTTATGATATCACTAAGAATGAACTTGACTTCCTGTATCAGGAATTTTTAAAAATTGCCGACCGAAAGAAGGAAGTAAAAAATGATGATCTGTACATGATCATGGAAACATGCAGCAGAAAAATAGGATAGTGCTGATTTAAAATCAAGGAAAATTGAATATGGACAACAATAAAAAGACTCTTTTTGACAAAGTTTGGGATGCTCACGTGGTAGAAACTATTCCCGACGGCCCTCAAATCATTTATATAGATAAACATCTGATCCATGAGGTAACCAGCCCTCAGGCTTTTGCAGAACTTGAAACCAGAAATCTTGAAGTTTTCAGGCCAAAGCAGATTGTAGCTACGGCAGATCACAATGTTCCTACCCTTAACCAGGAACAGCCTATTCGGGACAAACTGTCCAGAAACCAGGTAGAACAGCTTACTGAGAACTGTAAGAAAAATAATATCGAATTATTCGGATTGGGACATCAGTATCAGGGAATTGTACACATCATAGCCCCGGAATTAGGGATTACCCAACCGGGAATGAGCATTGTATGTGGCGATAGTCATACCTCTACACACGGTGCTTTTGGTGCCATCGCCTTCGGGATCGGAACCAGCCAGGTTGCACAGGTTTTTGCCAGCCAGTGCCTGCTGCTCAATAAACCCAAATCAATGAGGATTACAGTCAATGGAAAACTCAATGATAATGTTCAGGCAAAAGATGTCATCCTTTATATTATTTCCAAAATCGGGACTGATGGAGGAACAGGATATTTCTGTGAATATGCCGGAAATGTTTTTGAAGAAATGTCCATGGAGGGAAGAATGACCGTCTGCAATATGAGCATTGAAATGGGAGCCCGGGGAGGAATGATCGCACCTGATCAAACCACTTTCGATTATGTAAAAGGAAAAACATTTGCCCCTGAAGGAGAAGAATGGAAAGATAAACAGGCCTATTGGGAAACCTTGAAAACGGATGAAGGTGCTGTTTTCGATAAAGAGCTGGCATTTGATGCTTCAGATATTTCCCCAATGATCACTTATGGAACTAATCCTGGGATGGGAATTCCTGTGCATGAAGTCATTCCGGTTCCTCAGACTGAATCTGAAGAAAAAGCTCTGAAATACATGGGATTGAAAGCCGGACAGGAAGTATCGGGAATTAAAGTACAGCATGTATTTATTGGAAGCTGCACCAATGCAAGAATAGAAGATTTCCGTTCAGCAGCAGCGTATATCAAAGGAAAAAATAAGTCCAAAAATGTAAAAGCCTTAATTGTTCCCGGTTCTCAGCAGGTTGTAAAGCAGATCTATGAAGAAGGTCTGGATAAGATTTTCAATGATGCGGGATTCCAGATCCGCCAGCCGGGATGTTCTGCCTGTCTGGCAATGAATGATGATAAAATTCCTGAAGGAGAATACTGCGTTTCAACTTCAAACAGAAATTTTGAAGGCAGGCAGGGACAGGGTGCCAGAACTATTCTGGCAAGTCCGCTCACTGCTGCCAAAGCGGCTATAGAAGGAAGAATTTTAGCTTTTGAGAATTTAAATTAAACAGATTAACGATGCAAAAATTAACCTATATACAATCAACTGCAGTACCATTGCCTGCAGAGAATATAGATACAGACCAGATCATTCCTGCCAGATTTCTTAAAAGTATTGATAGGAAAGGTTTTGGAGACAACCTGTTCCGAGACTGGAGATTTAATGCTCACACAGGAGAACCTAATCCAGATTTTGTGCTGAATAATACTAAATATAAAGGTGAGATCTTAGTAGCCGGGAATAATTTCGGATGTGGAAGCAGCAGGGAACATGCCGCATGGTCTTTGACGGATTATGGCTTTAAAGTGATCGTATCCAGCTATTTCGCTGATATTTTTAAAGGAAATGCCCTGAACAACGGACTTCTTCCTGTCAAAGTTTCTGAAGATTTTTTGAAAGATATTTTAATAAATATTACGGAAAATCCTGGTTTGGAAATTGCTGTAGATGTAGAGGAACAGACCATCAGTTTTAATGGAAAAAAAGAAACTTTTGAACTCGATTCTTATAAAAAAATATGCCTCATCAATGGCTATGATGATATTGATTTTTTAATCAGCAAAAAACAGGTGATAAAACAATTTGAACTAAAAACACAAAAGTATGAGCAACAGTTATTTTAAAATAGCAGTTCTTCCCGGAGACGGGATTGGGCCGGAAGTGGTCGGTGAAAGTATAAAAGTATTGGATGCTGTGGCGGAAACCTTCAAATGCAAGTTCCAGTATTCCTATGGATTAATGGGCGCTGAAGCCATTTTTAAAACTGGCGATCCTCTTCCCGAAGAAACATTAAAAATATGCAAAGATTCGGATGCCGTTCTTTTTGGAGCAATCGGAGATCCGGTTTTCGATAACAATCCTGAAGCAAAAGTAAGACCTGAGCAAGGGTTGTTGAAGCTCCGTAAAGAATTGGGATTATATGCCAATATCAGACCTCTGAAAACCTATGCCTCACTGATTGATAAAAGCCCTTTGAAAAGAGAAATTATTGAAGGAACGGATATTCAGATCTTCAGAGAGCTGGTGAGTGGTATTTATTTCGGTGAAAAATTTACAGATCCAGATGGCAAATATGCCTACGATGTCTGTAAGTACAGCACGGAGGATATTATTCCTATTGCCCATATGGCATTTAAAGAAGCTGAAAAAAGAAAAAAGAAGCTTACACTGATCGATAAGGCCAATGTTTTGGATACTTCAAGACTTTGGAGAAAGACCTGCCAGAAAATTGCCACTCAATACCCTGATGTGCAGCTGGATTATATATTTGTTGATAATGCAGCCATGCAGTTGGTCCTGAACCCCAAACAGTTTGACGTTATTCTTACCGAAAATATGTTCGGAGATATTATTTCCGATGAGGCCAGCGTTATTGGCGGTTCCATCGGGCTTTTGCCATCGGCATCGATTGGTGAAGAAAACGCATTGTTTGAGCCTATACATGGCTCTTATCCGCGGGCGAAAGGGAAAGGCATTGCCAATCCTGTGGCCTCTATCCTGAGTACAGCCATGATGCTTGATTATCTTGATCTTCCTGAAGCGGCTGACAAATTGAGAAGGGCAGTGGAGCATGCCATTGAGAACAGGTATGTTACGGTAGACCTTAATGCTGAGCAGCATTATTCCACAAGTGAGGTTGGAAGCTTTATTGCGGATTATATCAAGTATTCTGAGAAATCGTATTACAATTTTGAAAATATTAAGATCGGAAAATCTACAATCGTATAGTTTACATAGTTCACATAAATAATAGATTAGTTAGAAAGGTTCTGTCCCGTTAGGGCGGAATCTTTCGTTTTTATTTTAGTTTAACCTGAATCGGGGTAAGGATTAAATTAAACGAAGGATAGACAAAGCTTTCAAAGCATTCATTAAATTTTAAGATAGACTGAGCCGTTTACTTATTGGTAAGCAATACAGGAAAATAAATTGGTCTTACTTTGCTGAATGTAATTCCCTTGTTTTCCTTATTAGCATGTCAAAAAAATCTACTTTGTTTGCCTTTGCGATAAACTTTGAATTTTAAGTATAATTTCTTTTGTGACTAGAAACTTTTAATTCAATAAAAAAGGTTCCACTCAAGCGAGCAGAACCTTTCGGTTTTATTTTTTAGTGTTATCCGTTTTTCCCGATTTGTTTTTGGAAGATTTCTGAACATCTTCTTTATCAATATCTGGTGGATTGCTTTTTTCTGATGAAGCAGGAATGTTTTGAAAATCCTGGTTCTGTTTTTTCGTTTCTGCTGAATTGGCAGATTCCTTTTTTTTGTTGTCTTCTGAATTCATAGCTTTACATTTTTAGAGTCCTAAAACACCGAGCTTGCCGGTTTCATCTTCTATGGTATAATCCAAAGCTTTTGCCAAAACGAAAATATTATTGAGATTTTCCATTAATTGTTTGCGGCCTTCCGTTCTCAACTGATTCTCATTAATAGATTTAACCGCAGCTTCCTTAGCTTTCTGGGTCACATTTTTAATATCTTTTTCGGAAATCCTGTTGAAAAAAGAATCGTCCAGCGACTGGATCTCAACGCTTGGTGTAATTCTTATTTCCGCATCAGGAAGTTCAGTAATAACCAGCTTTTTGTTGATAGAATCTACTTCTATCTTCATTTTGTTAAGATCATAAGAAACCTGTGCATTGGTTTTGGTGTAGGTAATAATGCTGTTGTTTGACACTTCTTTTCCAAACACCTCATAGCCCATCTTGGTTTTCTGCATGCTGGATACATTCTGCTCCATGACTACCATTTTATTCATTTTGGAAATCTGGTTGGTCAGAATATAATAATCCGACTTCTCCGTCTTTTCACCAAGATTAAAACACGATTTAAGCCCGAAGAACAGGATCAGCATAACGAGAATTCCCGCTGCAAATGATATGATTACTTTGTAATTTCTCAATTTTATTTGTTAAAAATTTCTTTAATTACAGAACTGTCGTCTTTTTTCAGAATTTCAGCCAAATCCCTTTCAATATATCCTGTTTTAGGCATTTCTATGATCCTTCCGATTTCTTTACCATATCTTTCTACAATAATGGTTGGAACTTTCTGGATGTTATAACGGACTTCGTCTCCGGTAGGAGATTCTTTTTTGCGGTTAACAGCAATAATCGTCAGCTTATTGTCCGGATATTTTAATTCCTCCAAAATCTTCATCAGCCTTGGAAAATCTCTGTGGCTGTCTTCACACCACGTTCCTATAAAAACAACAAGAGAATAGGTATTGAATTTGGCTTTCTTTAGTTCGCCAATTGCTTTTTGGTCAACAGCATATTCGTCATGCTCTTTCACATACCAGTCTGCATACGGAGCTTTTAAGAACTGCTCTTTGAACTGGTTTCCTAAAAGCATTTTGCCATCATTCTGAGTGTCTACTTCACGGTTCATCACCACTTTTTGGGCACTGAACTGCTGGGAAGCCAACACAAAGCTTGAAACAGCAACAATATGGGTAATAAATTTTTTCATATTATTTTTCGATAATTGTTTTTAAATCTGCAGGGGAGTAGTACTTATTCTTAAGAACTTTATGGTCTGCTTTTCTGTAGACGTTAAATTTCTCTCCTGATTTCTCATAAAAAGATTCTACCTCTTTTTCTTTATAAAATGCTACGGTTTCCTCTGCCTGCTCTGCAGTATCGCAAGCTTTAGACATATTGGAACGCTGCACTTCGTTGAATAGCTCTACAAATTTATTGCCAAGTCCGAATTCCAGTACAGCTCCGCTTAAAACATATTGAAGATCACACAGGGCATCAGCTATTTCTACGATATCATTATCAGCGATAGCCTGCTTTAATTCATTTAATTCTTCCTGAAGAAGTTCAACTCTGAGGTTGCATCTTTCCTGGGAAGGAATTTGTGGTGTATCTAAAATAGGGGCTTTAAAAGTGGTGTGGAATTCTGCAACTTGGTTCAGACTGTCAATTTTATCCATGAATTTTATTATTTACTACAAAGATAGAAAACGATTTTGGAAAATTTGTAATACCCATTAGATATCTCTTCTGATAAAAAGTTAAATAATCGTTGGCTGCAAACATGTTTTCATTAAAAATCCACAGCTTAAAACTGTGGATTATTTTTTTAAGTTTTGAAATAATTATTAATTTGTTCAGCTTTTATTTTTTGAACCATTAAGATTTAATAATTAAGAAATTCTCTCAGAGCCTTAAAATCAGAATGATTTATCTTAATTATACTTTGTTCTTTAAATTCTCCTTGGTGGTTTAAGAAGAGTAGAAGTTTTTAATAAGTTTAAGCAGATTATTCCAATTCTTCATACTTCCATATGCCTGAGATATTTAAGAGCGTTAAGCCTGGCTGCTTTTCACCATAGCTGAATACACAGATATATTTTGAATGACAAACCTGGCAGTCGGTGCCAAAATACAAGGTCGGTAAATCGTTTACTGTTAAGTTACCAAAATGACCCATTCTTTGTGAGGTTTCAGTAACAATTTTGTTTTGTAATAATTCATTTTTAGATAAGACTTTATCTTCATTATAAATCTGGAAGATCGGAAACCCGGTTTCATACGGGAAAATTTCAACTGTATTTTCATGGCCGCAATCGCAGCAGGTAAATTTTGTTGCGGCAGAAGGAATTATTTCATTATTGCTGAAATGGTTTTTTACAATAGAAGCCTGTTTGCTGACTTTAATTTTTTTTGATATTGAATACATCTGAGCTTATTTATTGCTGAATCACGGTTCCTACCAGGTTATTATACTTTCCGCTTGGACTTTTTTTAATGGTAATTTTCACATAGCCTTCCTGTGCCAGTTTATTCCATGTTTTCTGATAACCTGTTGCTACATCAATCGGGATTTTCCACATTGTCTGTTTTCCTCCGCCAATCTGATTAAACCAGGGAATAACATCAGCGGTTTGAGACTTGAAAGGTAGTAAATTATTCAGAACATCTATTTCATAATAGAAATCGTATTTATTTTCAGGCTGGTTTAAAGCTCTTTGCGAAAAAGTATAAACGTACCCGTTGATTATAGGACTTGTGAAACTTCCTCCTAAAGTTGGATCCCCATTTCCATTATAGTTCCCAATGGCCCCGCTGTATCTGTCGAATTTTTGTCCCGCCTGAAACGGAACATCGTCAACGATATTATATCCACCGTTAGCAGGCGGCCAGCCACCATTCAGGTTATTAGTATTAAATAATGCTTCCAGTTCGCTCCATTTTCCGAGTTTATATAAGTCAAACGCCTGGTTTCTGATGGTCTGGTTTACAGTTCCGGCTGGGTCATAGGTTAAAGCAAACTCATCCGCATTTTTATAGAATACATGCGTAACGATTCCTGTTGGATTATCATTGTCTTCATTGTCTGAACTACATGATATTGAAAAGAAAGCGGTTGTGAGAAAAAAGATGTACTTAAATAAATGTTTCATGATAAAAGTTTTAATGGTTTAGTTTTTTAATAGTACAGAGGTTCTGTTATTTTTATGATTTATGACATGAGATAAGACTGTCTTCTGATGATATGAAAAGACATTCCTGTAACCTGACATGGCTTGATAGTAAAAAGTTGTATTCTTAAGAAACAGAATCAATTGTATCACCATCAGCCAAAAAATCCGGTCTCGGATTTATATCGAATACTGATTGGGGAAACGGTACAGTGGAAATAGTTTTGAGTGATAAATTTAGATTAAAAATTTTAAATATTGATTAATTTTTCAATAATAAAACTTTATGAATTATTTTTATATATTAATAAATTGATTTGATGATATTTTAGAGATGTTAAACTTCTTAAGCTATCAGAAACCTGTCATTTTATTTTCAAATAAAAAAGACTGCCCGGAAAGGCAGTCTTCAAAGTGTACTTAATAATGGTTATTAATTTTTAATGAATCTCTTGGCAGCTTCTCCAACCTGGATCATATAAGCTCCTTTAATAAGTCCGCTTACATTCACACTGCCTCTTTCCAGTTTTCCTGAATTGATTAGTTTCCCACCCATATCGAAGATCTTATAATCTTCTGATGCTGTATTTGAAATATGTAACATATCTTTTACAGGGTTTGGATACAGCTTGATATCAGTGATCAGATCTTTAGTATCAAGAAGTTCTCCTTTTCCTGAAGAAACGATATTCAGGGTATAGTCTTCAACCTGGCCGTAAGTATAAGATCCGCATGAAGAAGTTGGTGCAGAGCTGTACTTCATCATCACTCTCATTCTTGTAGAACCTATTGCCGCAGTTGCAGGAATAGTGATGCTTCCTGTTGCAGGAGTAGTGGTAGAGCCCGCTTTAGACCATGCTAATTCTCCGCTGTCTGTAAAGTCACCATCACCGTTATAATCAATATACACTGCATAAGCTTCGCTGTAAACCGTTGATGTCCATGTAGGAGTTACTGAGATGGTATAAGCGCTTCCTCTTGTTACATTGGTAGAAACAGAAGTGAAGTTTTCATATCCTGCAGTTCCTGTTGAAGTATTGTTAATGGTTCCGAATTTCACATTTCCGATTCTTTCATCTGCTGTATTGGTTGCAGAAGCCGTACAGTAAGTCACCGTACCTCCGGACAGTGTTGTAACGCTTACTGTATTGCTTGAAGGCGATACATTTCCTGCTGCATCTTTAGATTTAACACTAAAGCTGTACGTTGTAGAAGGCGTTAAGCTTGTTACCGTATATGTTGTAGATGCTGTAGAACCGATTAATGAAGCACCTTGATAAACATCGTACCCTGTAACCGCTACATTATCCGTAGCTCCGCTCCAGGAAAGATTAGTCGTGGTAGATGTAGTTCCGGAAGCTGCAAGGGTAGGAGCTGTAGGGGCTACCGTATCTGTACCTCCTGAGCCTGCATTTACAGTGATATTTGCGTTATTTACATCAAAGAAAATATGGTTAGACCCTTTTACCATAATTCTTCCTGTTGTAGTAGATGAATTTGGAATGGTTACCGCCTGAGTTCCATCGTTCGGAGTTCCGGCAAGAAGGGTAGTCCATGTATTTCCGCTGTCTGTTGACCAAAGAATATCTACATTGGCAGCATTCACACCATTAGCTGTTGTTCCTGCTACATTCCATGTAACGGTTTGTGAGCTTCCTCCTGAATAAGTAGTGGCTGAATTCTGTGATGAAACGCTGAAAGGCCCAGCTGTGCCGTTTACAGTGATCAGAGCATCATCAGAATTATTTCCTGAACCTCCGGCTCTGTTATCACGAACAGTAAATCTGAAATTTAAAGATCTTGCTACATTGGACAGTGCTTCCACCGTGATTTCTGAACCTGCAGTAGTAGTGCCTCCTGTTAAGATAGATGCCATTCTTGGGAAATACCTCGTTGGAGAAGTCGTAGGCGTCCAAGATCTGAAAGTAGGACCTGATGCCTTGGTAGCACTTGCCGCAGAGCTGGCTCCAGTTTGGGATGATGATGCATTATCCATCTGTTCCCAGATATAAGTTAATGAATCTCCGTTAGCATCAGTTCCTGTTCCTGTAAGCATGAACGGTGTGCCTTTCGGAATGGTATAATCAAGTCCGGCGTTGGCTGTAGGAATGGCATTTCCTGTAGAAGTGCTTACCGGACATGTTTTAGCTTTGATATTATTGGTGATTTGCTGGATGCTTACCGCATGGAAAAATGCATCCGAATGGGGCTGTACATCCTGGCCGGTAATGCCTGCATAGCCCATGATCGTTGATCCTGAGCCAGGCTCCATGTTAACGCCTGTACCCTCATTGCCGTGAGAGAAGGTATGGTTACCTCCGAATTGATGTCCCAATTCGTGGGCTACATAATCAATGTCAAAATTATCACCTGAAGGAATAGCATCAGCCGGAGAAGTGTACCCGCTTCCTTTTGAACCGTTTGTACAGATACAGCCGATACAGCCTGCATTTCCGCCTCCTCCGGAAGCTCCGAATAAATGCCCGACATCATAATTGGCTTCTCCGATCACAGAGGTCAGTGTACTTTGAAGCTGGGAGTTCCAGCTGCTCATTCCTGAAGCTGCAGAATAGGGGTCTGTAGAGGCGTTGGTATAAATGACAGCATCATTGTTGGAAATAAGAACCATTCTTGCCGCAAAATCTTTTTCAAAAACACCATTTACACGGGTCATTGTGTTATTAATGGCAGCAAGAGCATTCGCTTTAGTTCCTCCAAAATAAGTAGTATATTCTCCCGTAGTTGAAAGAGCAAGCCTGAATGTTCTCAACTTGGCATCATCTGCGTTCGGTCTTGCAGCAAGGGTATTGGATACTCCTTTCTGTGCTACGTCGATAACGGTACATTCGAATTTATTGAGGTTATCTTTTTTATCAGACTTTCTGTATACTACATAAGAAGAAAGATCTTTGGCATAAGGCTCAATAAAAACAGCAGACTTGTCACCATAGATCTCCATAGAGGAAAGACCAAGCGAAGAAATACTGAAATAAACTGTTGAATTAGAATCGGTGAGGCCTTCACCTACGTAAGATTTGATATCCGGATATTTCGCGGCAAGCTGAGGATCAAAATTTGAATTTTCTCTCACTTTAAAGTTCTCCATCTTTCCTTCAGAATTAGGAAAAGAAATGATAATTTCTGATTTTTCTCCCGGAGCCAGTCTTTTTGGGGCTCTGGCGAGAGCATTTTTTAATCCTTCAAAATCTAAACTATAGATTTTCGGATTGTTAATTGAGGTTTTGTTTTCAAAAATTTCTGAAGGTGCTTTTTTTGAACCTTCACTCCAGAGACGATCAGTCTGCGCGAAAGAAATGCCCGTAATAAGAAGCATTCCAATCATGGATAATTGTTTTTTCATAAATTAATTATTTAGATTGTGGAATATCAAAGCTAATAAAAAATATGTTATGAAAATCAAAACTATTTAAGAAAAATTTAGAATATGTGTGTAATTTATTATGCAATACATTGAAAATACATTATCTCAAAAAAAGAAAATAGCATACGCAAAATACGTATGCTATTCATTTATTGTAAGAATAATTCTTAATTACATTTTATCATCAGCAGTAGGTCCGTAAAGTCCCGGAACTTTATTTCCTGTTGATCTTAAATAAACCACAAGCTCTCCTCTGTGATGATACAGGTGGTTGTACAAAAATCCTCTGATAACCTGTATTTTCTGGGCAGGAGGAAAAAAAACGTTTCGTTCATTTCCATTCTCCACTCATTTAAATAGGTGTTTTCATCAGAATTTTCTAAAACTTTCTGAGCTCTGGCAACATTCTCTTCAAATTTTGCCACAATATTTTCAGCTTTTGAAATGTTACCCTTATCATACTGGTAGGTTCCCATATCGAAAACATCCTGATTAAAGGTAGAATCATACCAATTATACACTTCAGCAATGTGGGAAGCAAGCTGCCCGGTCGTCCAGTTTTTCTCAGACGGCTGCCAGTTTAAAGCACTGTCTGGAATTGCATTTAAAATTTTTCTGGTATTTTCTGCTTCATGCAGAAATTCACCTAAGAGAGCCTGCTTAATCATTTGTGTAATTTTTAAATTATTTTGTAATATCTCTTCCGATTACCATTCTCTGGATCTCTGAAGTTCCTTCACCAATGGTACATAATTTAGAGTCTCTGTAGAATTTCTCAGCAGGGAAGTCTTTTGTATATCCGTAACCTCCAAAAATCTGAACTGCATTGTTAGAAATTCTTACACAAGCTTCGGATGCATACAATTTTGCCATTGCTCCTTCTTTGGTCATTTTTTGTTTGGCATTTTTCAGAGTCGAAGCTCTTTGGATCAAAAGTTCCGCAGCATCAATTTCAGTAGCCATATCAGCCAGCATAAAGTTGATAGCCTGGAATTCAGCGATTGCTTTTCCGAACTGATGCCTTTCTTTAGCATATTTTAAAGCCGCTTTATAAGCTCCTCTTGCAGTTCCTAAACTTAAGGCTGCAATAGAAATTCTACCTCCGTCCAGAATTTTCATAGCCTGCTTGAATCCTTCACCCACTTCGCCTAAACGGTGTGAATCCGGTACACGAACGTTATCAAAGATAAGCTCAGCTGTTTCAGAAGCACGCATTCCCAGCTTGTTTTCTTTCTTTCCTGAACTAAAGCCTGGCATTCCTTTTTCCAAGACAAAAGCAGTAGAGTTGTTTTTAGCTCCTATTTCACCCGTTCTCGTCATTACTACGGCAATATCTCCCGAAATAGCATGAGTGATAAAGTTTTTGGCTCCGTTGATGATCCATTCATCACCGTCTTTTACAGCAGTAGTAGACATACCTCCTGAATCAGAACCTGTATTATGCTCTGTTAATCCCCAAGCTCCAATCACTTTTCCTGAAGCCAGCTGCGGAAGCCACTTATTTCTCTGCTCTTCATTTCCAAATTCATAGATATGATTGGTACAAAGCGAATTGTGTGCAGCCACAGAAAGACCAATAGACGGGTCTACCTGAGAGATCTCATCCAGAATAGTAACATATTCATGATAACCTAAACCGGAACCTCCATATTGCTCAGGAACTACAATTCCCATAAATCCCATTTCTCCTAACTGGTGAAATAAATCTTTTGGAAATGTCTGGCTCTCGTCCCACTCCATAATATTTGGTCTGATATTTTTCTCAGCAAACTCTCTTGCTGTTTCTGCTATCATTTTAATGTTGTCAATAGTCTCTGTGTTCATATAGATAAAATAGTTAGTTCCCAAAGATAATTAAATTGACGGAAAGCCAAAAATAATTATTTAGCTCATAGGACTATATGCTCAATATTTTAATAATCAATTTTTTATATTTTTATAATTAATGATTTTTTAATAAAAAATTCAGAACTTTAAGTGTTCTAATTTACTATTTTAGTCAACCAATTTTTAATGAATGAAAAAAGTTTTACTGCCTATTATTCTAATTTCGTCATTTGTTTCCGCCCAGGCCCCGACAGGATATTACGACGGAACAGCCGGACTTACAGGATATGCACTAAAGTCTAAACTTCACAATATTATTTCTGAGAAGAATGTCAACTGGCATTATGGTGATTTACCCAATCTATATAATCAAACAGATTTAGATAAATATTATGATTACGGACCGGGTAATACTACTATTTTGCTTGATATTTATTCTGAAATTCCTACCGGGGCTGATGCTTATGAGTACACTTCGGCAAATTTGATAAGTACTTCAGGTACTGAAGGATTGGGGTACAACAGGGAACATGTAGTTCCGCAAAGTACATTTGACAGTAATTATCCGATGTATTCAGATTTACACTTTGTAATCCCTACAGATGCAAGAATCAATCAGCTTAGAAATAATTATCCTTATGGTATTGGGAATTCCACAGTTCATTATACATTTACAAACACATCTAAAATTGCCAATAGTGCTATTCCAGGTTATATTTACACGAACAGGGTGTATGAGCCTGTGGATGAATTCAAAGGAGATATTGCGAGGATGCTGCTTTATTTTGCTGTAAGATATGAAGATAAACTGCCTTCATTTAATTATTCAACCAATATTAATCCTGCGATAGACCGCTCTCCTTTTGATGGAACTGCAGAACGGGCTTTTGACCCTGCTTATATTTCGATGCTTCTTCAATGGCATCTTCAGGATCCTGTATCTCAAAGGGAAACGGATCGGAATAACGCCATCTATACTATTCAGAAAAACAGAAACCCTTTTATTGATAACCCTCAATGGGTTAATTCTATTTGGGTGCAGACCCCTGATGCTATTGCGCCGCAGGCTCCTTTAAATTTAAACTCCATTCAATCCGGAGCTTACTACACTCATTTAGCATGGTCGCCAAGTACGAGTTCAGATGTTATCGGATATCATATTTATCAAAATGATGTTCTCGTAGCTACTACAAAATCTACGTCAATAGTTATTGATCATCTTACACCTTCCACCTCTTATTCATTTACAGTAAAAGCGTATGATCAAAGCTACCTGCAATCTCCTGACAGTAATATAATCACGCTGTCTACATCAGCAACTGACACCAATTCGAGAGATCTTTTTATCGTTAAATATATTGAAGGAACAGGTAATAATAAAGCTCTGGAAATTGTAAACAAAACAGGTCATGAAGTAGATTTAAACAATTACAGCATAAGAGTACAATACTATAATAGTTCAAGTAGCTCTTATTACTATGGCAACAGTTTTGAACTTGAAGGAAAAATACCCAATAATGAAAATTTCGTCATCCTGAACCCTAAATCTGCATTATCATGTTACACCAATAATGACGCACGGTTTCTTACAGCAGGTGATGCCCTGACTTTTGCAGGAACCCAATATGTAGAGCTGGCTTATAAATCAGCAACGGTTGATGCTATAGGAAGTAAGTTTGTAAGTAATTCCTATGGTGATGTTTCTCTTTACAGAAAGGCTACGGTAAGCCAGCCAACCACTACTTTTACAATTGGTGAATGGGATTCTTACTCTGCTGATTACTGCCAGAACCTTGGAACATTGTCTACAACCGACCTGATAACTTCCAACAAAGAATTTAAAATCTACCCGAATCCTGTTAGTGACAATCTTTTCGTAAGCGGAGAAACTCAGGATATAAAAACAGCTCAGGTATTGGATCTTTCAGGAAAAATAATTTATACAGAAAAAGATCCGTTCAGAAATAAGAAAAATATTTCCGTACAACATCTTTCAACAGGTTTTTATTTCTTAAAACTTGATGATAAAGCCTATCAGTTTATCAAAAAATAATAAGTAACTATCATTGCGATCGGAGCAGAGCAATCAATATAAGATTTTCAACTTTATTAATAGGGAGATTGCTTCGCTCCGCTCGCAATGACTTCACTAATGCTCATGTTTAAAGCATCATTGATATAAGCAGATTCACTAATAATCAATATCTATAAGGGTTTCTGCTTATATTTTTTATTTATAAGTAATTATGCTTATATTTGCATAATGATAGCGGTCATAACCGGTGATATTATAAATTCACAGCATGCAGACACAGAAGTTTGGATTACCAGACTCAAGAATCTCCTGGAAAACTGGGGAAGTTCACCGCTCGCATGGGAAATCTACAGAGGAGACGAATTTCAGCTCAAGTGTAATATTGATGAAGTATTCTGGCGTTTTCTAGCCATTAAGTCCCTTATAAGAAGTCAGGAAAACTTAGATGTAAGAATTGCCATAGGCATTGGTGAAGAAAATTTTTCCTCTGAGAAGATCACCGAATCCAACGGAACAGCATATGTGCACTCCGGAAGACTGCTGAATGATCTTAAAAGCGACGGCCACACCGTTTCTATAAAAACCTCAAACGAGGCCGTAGACAGAGATCTGAATATCCTTCTGAAATGGTCTTCAAAAGATTTCGACAGCTGGACGGTAGCTACGGCAGAGATCATTCACGAAATGATCATGAACCAGGATATCACACAGGAAGATCTCGCTAAGAAATTTGCTATTTCACAGTCCTCGGTAAGCCAGAGACTGAAACGCGCCAACTACGACCTTATCGTAGAAACTAATCAATATTTTAGAAAGAAAATTTCAGAACTGTAAGCATGATCTTTACTAAACTCATATTGGCACATTTACTCGGAGATTTTATTCTTCAGCCAAATTCTTGGGTTGCAGATAAGGAACGCCGTAAGCTGAAAAGCCCGTATTTGTATCTTCATGTTCTGATTCACACTGTTTTAAGCTTTGTATTTCTTTGGAATACAGATTTGTGGTGGGTTTCATTGCTTGTCGGGATCACCCATTTTATAATTGATGCCTCAAAACTGATCTTTCAAACTGTAAAGAACAAGAAAAGATGGTTCTTTATTGATCAGTTACTGCACATCCTTGTCATTGCCGGAATCTCCTTCTATTGCAAAGAATTCAGTTTTGATTTTCTGCAGAATCCGCAATTTTTGAAAGTTTTGATGGCTGCATTGTTCCTGACAACACCGGCTTCAATTTTTATTAAGATAATATTGTCTTCCTGGACTCCGGCCCCGGAAGCACAAAGCAGTATACAGACCGAATCTTTGTCGAGTGCAGGGAAATATATAGGAATCCTGGAACGTCTTCTGGTTTTCACTTTTATTATGGTGAACCATTGGGAAGGTGTGGGATTTATGGTCGCCGCCAAATCCGTTTTCAGATTCAGTGATCTGGTACAAGCTAAGCAGAGAAAACTGACAGAATATGTGCTCATTGGCACATTGTTGAGTTTTGGATTGGCTGTTTTAACAGGAATTTTAATTAAGTAATATAAAATAAATCTAACTAATACGAATTTAGAAATGGAAAAGAAAGAAATGTTGTACGAAGGTAAAGCAAAACAAGTATTTGCTACCGATAATCCTGATCAAGTAGTAGTACGTTTTAAAGACGACGCTACAGCATTTAATGCTCAAAAAAGAGGATCTGTTGATTTGAAAGGTGAAATGAACAACGCTATCACAACTTTGATTTTTGAATATTTAAATGAAAAAGGGATTAAGACTCATTTCATTAAACAATTGAACGAAAGAGAGCAATTGGTAAGAAAAGTATCCATCATTCCTTTGGAAATGGTAGTAAGAAACTATTCTGCAGGAAGCATGGCTCAAAGATTAGGAGTGGAAGAAGGAATTAAATCTCCGGTTACCATTTTCGATATCTGCTACAAAAAAGACGAATTGGGAGATCCGCTTATCAACGATCATCATGCCGTTTTCTTAGGTGCTGCAACCTATGAAGAGCTTGATGAAATGTATGAGCTTACTTCTGACATCAACGAAATCCTGATTGATCTTTTCGACAAAATGAATATTATCCTGGTCGATTTTAAGATTGAATTAGGAAAAACTTCTGACGGTGAAATCATCCTGGCAGACGAAATATCTCCTGACACTTGCAGACTTTGGGACAAAGACACCATGAAAAAGCTGGATAAAGACAGATTCAGAAGAGACTTAGGAGAAGTTACTGAAGCGTATGTAGAAATCTACAATCGTCTTAAAACTCTTCTTCAGAAATAAGATTTTAGATAAAAATTAGATGTTAAGTTTTGTATTTAACATAATATTTAATTTTTCATCTAATTAAAATCTATCAAAATAAAATCTAGATTAGAAAAAATAGAAATGAAAAGTTTAGACATTCATAAAAGTGAATATTTAAAACAGTTTGAAACTCAAACTTACGGAAGAAATCTTTTCAGAACGCAGGAAGAAGAAAGACTGGATGCCCCCAATGAGGAGTGTGGTATCTTCGGAATGTATTCTGATAACGATCTTGATACGTTTTCTCTTTCACAGTTCGGGCTTTTTGCTTTACAGCACAGAGGCCAGGAAGCATGTGGTATTTCTGTTTTAAAAGACGGAAAAATCACCAATATGAAAGATGAAGGTTTGGTTTTGGATGTTTATAAAGAGATCCAGGATCCTGAAGCTTTTATGGGAAATTCTGCAATCGGTCATACTCGTTATACGACTGCAGGAGACAAAAAGAAGTATAATTTTCAGCCATTTTTCGCGAAAAACGAATATGACCAGATTATTCTTTCTATAGCGCATAACGGTAACCTTACCAATGCAAAAGAATTAAAAGCTGAATTGGAAGCTGAAGGCGTAGTTTTCAGAGCGACTTCCGATTCTGAGGTCATTTTAAGATTGATCCAGAAAAATCTTGATTTAGGGCTTCGTGGAGCTATTAAAGCGACCATGGAGAAAATTGAAGGCGCCTATTCCGTAGTTGGAATGACGAGAAATAAATTCTTTGCTTTCAGGGATTTTAATGGGATCCGTCCTTTGGTTTTAGGAGCTGTTGACGAAAAAACTTACGTGGTGGCTTCCGAATCTGTTGCATTGGATGCCGTAGGTGCCCAATATGTACGTGATATTTTACCGGGTGAAATCATTTATACGAATGAAAACGAACCGGGTAAGCTAAATTCTTACATGGTCAATGAAGCAAGAGGCAAGCAAAGGATTTGTTCTTTTGAATACATCTATTTCGCAAGACCGGACTCCACTTTAGAAAATATCAATGTATACGAGATCAGGGAGAAATCCGGTGAAAAGATCTGGGAACAGGCCCCTGTAGAAGCTGATGTAGTAATTGGAGTTCCGGATTCAGGAGTTCCGGCAGCTATTGGTTTTTCCAAGGCTTCAGGCATACCTTTCCGCCCGGTTCTGATTAAAAACAGATATATCGGAAGAAGTTTCATTGTTCCGACACAGGAAATGAGAGAAAGAGTAGTGAACCTTAAGCTTAACCCGATCATTTCTGAGATCAAAGACAAGAGAGTAGTAATCATAGACGATTCTATTGTAAGAGGAACTACTTCCAAAAGACTGGTGAAAATATTGAAAGATGCAGGCGTAAAAGAGATTCACTTCAGAAGTGTTTCTCCACCTATTATTGCCCCATGCTACTTAGGAATAGATACACCTTCAAAAGATGATCTGATTTCGGCCAATATGACTACTGAAGAGCTTAGAAATTATCTGGGTGTAGATTCACTCGAATTTTTAAGTACAGACAGCCTGAAAGAAATTTTAGGATCTTCCAATCATTGTTTCGGATGTTTTACAGAAGAATATCCGGTAGGAAAAGGAGAGGAGGTAGAATTGTTCAATTAATATTCTATCGATTTAAATAAATGAAAGAGCCAGGTTTGTACATCTGGCTCTTTTGTTTGTATAAATATATCAAAAGTTTAATATTCCTGTATCATACAATATAGAACCAGGCTTTAATTTTGTACCATTAAAACTTTATATGAAAAACGTATTTTTAACAGGTTTTTTTCTGGTATTTGCTCAATTCTATTCCTCTCAGGCGTTCGATAAGCAGGCGCACCGCGGAGGAAAGTCTTTATATCCCGAAAATACTGTTCAGGCGATGAAGAACGCTTTAAAAATGGATATTACAACATTGGAGATGGATCTGGCTATCACGAAAGACAAAAAAGTAATCCTCTCCCATGATGCTTTTCTTTCTCCTGAACTGGTAACAAAGCCGGATGGAACTTATATTCCCAAAGACTCAGGATTTTACTATAAAATCTATGATATGCCTTATGCCAAAATTCAAACATTTGACGTAGGCTTAAAGAAACTTGATAATTATCCTGATCAAAAAAAGATAAAAGCCCAAAAACCACTTTTTTCAGAAGTAATAGATGCTTGCGAGGCTTACTCCCATGAACTGAAAAGACCTTTACCTTTTTATAATATAGAAACTAAAACACGGCCTTTTTCTGACCATATATTTCATCCTGAACCAAAGGAGTTTGTAAATCTTATGATGAACATTATTCTAGAAAAGGGAATTCAGGACCGTGTAATTATCCAGTCGTTTGATCCTCGAACATTGGAAATCATCCATAAAGAATATCCTAAGATCATGACCGCTTTATTGGTAGAAAAGGTTGATGATAAAAAGCTGGCACAGCAGCAGACTCATTTTGAAAATATACCTGCCGAAAAATTCAGACAGTATCCCAATCACCTGAATGGTGTAGCCGGAGATTTGAAATTCCTTAGTTTTATCCCCAACATTTACAGTCCTGATCATAGACTTGTTACTTCAAAACTTGTACAGGAATGCCATGCATTGGGAATGAAAGTTGTACCATGGACAGTCAACACTAAAGAAAGATTAAGAGAATTAAAGGATATGGGAATAGATGGAGTAATCAGCGATGATCCGAGAATATTTGAATAGCTCCTTTATTCCTTTGTTAAATATAATCAGATAGAGGAAACATTTATAGCAATGCCATCCAGCAACAACTCTAAAACTCCTGATTCCCTTTCCTGATATCTAGTATCTAGAAATCTTTCTTCATATCAATAAAAACGAAAGCCCGGACTTAAAAATTTTAAGCCCGGACTTTACTATAGGTTAAATAATTGATTGTCTTCTATTAGAATTTATAATTCAAGCCTAACTGGAACGCTCTGTGGTTCAATGGCTCAGTACCCTCAGGCTTTTGGTTTCTCATATCCGTAAGACTGTTGATATATCTTGCATTAATCCCAATGTTTTGAGTGATATCGTATCCAAGACCTAAACCAAGACCTAGGTTAAATTTGTTAACGTTATCTTTATTAATGTCTTCAGAGCTAGATGCTGACTGGGTTGTAGTAACACCTCCTTTAGTCGTAGAAATAGTACTGTTTCCAGAATTTTTTCCGTTGATGAAATAACTGAACTCAGGACCTGCTTCTACATAAAATTTCTCTGTAGGTCTCATTTGTACCATTAAAGGAACTGAAATATAGTTCATGGTAGTTTTATAATCGTTTTTCGTTTTAATGTTAGTATCACCAACAGTTACATCCGTAGAAGAGATTACACTTTTCGCTCCTAACTGGTTGTATAAAACTTCCGGCTGTAAGCTGAATTTCTGAGAAAGTGGAATGTTAACTAAAACTCCGGCATGGAAACCTATTTTCTGGTTGTTAAGGCTTAATTTCTGCTCACTTAAATAAGATGAGTTTCCTCCCGCTTTAATACCAAATCTGATAGGCTGTTTTTCTTGTTTGATTGGTTCTGTGCTTACTGTTTTTGTTTCCTGAGCAAATGTCATCATGCCAGCAGCAACTGCCAACCCTAGAAATAACTTCTTCATAATTTTATTTTTTAATTTTACTATTTACTTTCTTATCCGATTTTTCAATCAGACTTGATTTATTTTGCAAAATGCTTGCCAAACTTTGAAAATCCTTATTTAAAGGGCTTCTACGAGGGTTTTCCATATTGCATGGTTTATGTTTTTAACTGTTTTTTAAGAAAAATTATATTATGAAAATTTGTTTTATAAACATGATTTTAAGTAAAATTGACTTTATGTTGATAATTTAACATAGGAGTTAAAGTTAAAAAAATGAAGAAGCAACAATTGTAATATTGAATTATTGTAACCTTGTCAGTATGCACAGAATAAAAAATGTCGGACCAAAAAGGATCCGACATTAACTTGAAAATAGTATATTTCTATTTGAATTTATAAGCTAAACCAACCTGTAATGCATTATTTCTAACAGCATCATGTGTATTGTACTTATAGATATCTGTTAATCCGGCTGTAAACCTGGCTGTAACTGCAAGATTTTGAGTGAAATAATATCCTGCTCCGATACCTATTCCAAAATTGAATTTATTGAATAAGTCCATGGCAATTTTATCAGAATAACTCTGCGTACTGCTGGCTCCGTCCTGATTACTGATTTGAGTAAGGTCACCTTTAGATCTCCCACCCAGAAGGAATCCGAATTCAGGCCCTGCTTCTACATATAATTCAGGCAACAGATTATACTGAAGCATTAATGGTACCGAAAGATAGCTTAAAGAAAAAGTTTCTTTATTGTTCATTCTGGCGTCAGGAATATCAAAGTTTATGGTGCTTTCTATTTTTGAACCCAGCCCGTTATACAATATTTCCGGCTGAACACTGAATTTACCCGAAACCGGGATATTGACGAAGGCTCCTGCATTAAAACCAATTTTTGCCTTTCGTTCATAATTTGACCAATAATAAGTATCCTCATTTCCATCAGTATGAGAAGAAACATTCATTCCTCCTTTTACTCCAAAAGTAATGGGAGATTTAGATTTGGTTTCTGTTTTTTCCTGTGCAAATACCAATGAGCCTACTGTAATGGCTAATCCTAAAAATAATTTTCTCATATTATTATTTGAATTTATAAGCTACACCTACTTGGAATGCATTGTTTCTAACGGTATCTGCACTGTTTTCTTTAAAGATATCTGTAATACCCGCAGTAAATCTGGCTGTTACCCCAAAATTCTGTGTAAAATAATATCCGGCTCCAATACCGATTCCGAAATTGAATTTATTATATAAATCTTTAACAATTTTTTCTGAAAATGTTATTGTCTGCGTGTTCGTAGTATTTCCGGAAGTTTTGGTTGTGGTGATATCTCCTTTGTCTTTTCCGCCTAACAGAAATCCGAATTCCGGGCCTGCTTCTACATAAAGCTGAGGAAGGATATTATATTGTACCATTACAGGCACGGCAAGATAGTTCAGTGTTTTTTTATAATCTACTTCTCTGCTGTATCTGTCAGAATTTAAGTAATACACTTCTCTTTCTTCAGTTTTTGAACCTAATTGGTTAAAAAGAAGTTCCGGCTGGATGCTGAATTTCTCTGCAACCGGAATATTGGCAAATACTCCTGCGTTAAAACCAGGCTTCAGTTTCTGATCATTATCATACTGATCCACTTTACTTAGCGTTGAAGCGTTGAATCCAGCTTTAACCCCGAACGTAACGGGTGAAGAAGATTTAGTTTTTTCCTGAGCATTAACCGAAAGACTTGCTGCAATTGCTAATCCTAAAATTAGTTTTTTCATGATTATAAAGTTTTAATTTATTTTTCCCCTACTGCAGCAAAATTCCCGCCAAAGGGAGTAAACTTGATAAGAATCATGTTTAAAGCGAAAAGGTCAGGCTTAAATAAACCTGATCTTTTCTATTTGAAATCAATTTATATATATGAATAAACTTTCGTATGAAGACAAATTAAGAATTACATCATAAAAAACCGAATTAAATAAATTAATCCGGCTTTCTATTGAATATAAAATTTGTTTCTGAATGTTAAAGCTTACTATTTGAATTTATAAGCTAATCCTACCTGGAATACATTGTTTTTTACTGCATCAGATCCGTTAGGTCTGTCTTTAGCAACGTCTGTAAGACCTGCAACATATCTTGCTGTAAGACCGAAGTTCGGAGTGAAGTAATATCCTGCACCGATACCAATACCAAAGTTGAATGTTTTCAAATCATCTTTGTAGTTATCGGAAGTAGAAGAGTCTCCGTTATTCTCATTTTTTATTTTATTTTTTGCACTTACCAGGAATCCGAATTCTGGACCTGCTTCTAAATAAAGATTAGGGATCAGGTTATACTGGAACATTACCGGTACTGCGATATAATCTAATTTAGTTGAAGAAGAATATTTAGTTCCTAACAAAGTGTAATCTGCTTTTGCACCATACTGAGAATATAATACCTCAGGCTGAACACTGAATGATTCTGCTACTGGAATATTAGCAAATACACCTGCGTTGAAACCAATTTTAGATTTTTGATCATCCAAACCTTCGTCTTTAGAAAGAGAAGATACGTTCATTCCACCTTTTACACCAAATGTTACCGGGTTAGAAGAAGATGGAGTCTGTTGAGCAAATGCTAGTGAACTTGCAGTTACTGCTATTCCTAAAATTAACTTTTTCATAACTTTAATTTTTTTAATATTTTACTATTTCTAATTTTAAATTTTACTACTGTCAAAAACTTACTACTGAGTTTGACGCAGAGTATCTTTCAAATTGCTTGCCAAAAACAAATAATATGATAAAAGTCAGCAAAAAAATCAGCTTAAAATACAGACTAATTTTTTTTAATATGCTGATTATTAGATGTTTAGTAAAATAATTAAACGTTTGTTTAGATAGAATCTAAATTATTCATTCATTTAAAATAATAAAGAAAAATGACTCTTTTATATAAATCATTTAAGCATTATTCAGTTTTCTGTAAAAATCCAAAGATTTTAAAATGTTTTCCTGACTGCATTGGTGGTCATATGTACATGAGCCTATTCCTGAAAGCAATGAGAAATTAATTTTGCTGTCAGTATTCTTTTTATCGTTCAACAGAAGCGCAGTAATACTCTCATCCGTAAAATCGCTTATATCAAGATAAGGATAGTACCTCTGAATATTTTCAATAATAGCAGCTGCATCCTGTTGAGTAATAAGATCTTCAAGATAAGCCAGATGTGCCTCACAGATCATTCCCATGGCAACGGCTTCACCGTGAAGAATAGGGTTTCCCTGACTAAGGCAGAGACTTTCTACGGAATGTCCGATTGTATGTCCGAAATTCAAGGTCTTTCTAATGTTTCTTTCATGAAAATCTTTTTCCACGACGTCCTGCTTAATATCCATTGAAGTCTGGATGTGAGGAACTACAGCTTCTACATCAAGTTTATGAATCTGAATAAGACTTTCCCAATGCGCTTTGTCGGCAATAAGGCCATGCTTCAGCATTTCTGCAAAACCACTACGCAATTCTTTAAACGGAAGTGTTTCCAGAAATTTAGGGTAAATAAAGATTTGTTCAGGAAATGCAAAAGTTCCTACCATATTTTTATAATGCATAAGGTCTATTCCTGTTTTTCCTCCGATAGAGGCATCACACATTGATAAAAGGGTAGTAGGGATATTAATGAACTGAACTCCTCTTTTATAGGTAGAAGCCACAAACCCACCCATATCAGTAATCACACCGCCACCAAGGTTAATAACAAGCGCTTTTCTGTCTGCCTGCATTTCGGTAAGAATCTCCCATAGTTGGTTGGCCGTCTGAATGTTTTTCATTTCTTCACCAGCCTCAATTTCTAAAATTTCGAAATTTAAGTCTGTTTCCATGTTGCCTAATAGAACCGGAAGACAATATTCATGGGTATTTTCATCAACTAAAATAAAGATCTTACTGAAAGATTTTTCGTGCAGGAAAGTATTTAATTGAGAAAAATCATCGTTTAATATTGTTATCATTACTGGAGTTTCTTTAAAATTAAAATAAAACTATTCTGCAAAGTTATGATTCTTAATTTTTAACTCGTAACTAAATTACTATCTTTGCAGAAATTTTTAGAATGAGCAGAGATAACAATAATTCAGAAAGACCAAAAAGACCAAGAACTTCAACAAGAAACAATTCTGATGATTCTCGTGCTTCTAGATCTGGAAATTCTTCAGGATCAAAACCTTTTAAGAAGCCTTTTCCAAAAGCCGGAGAAAGAAATTCCGACTATAAAGGAAGCAGTTCGAAATTTGAGCCTAAACCTTTTAAGAAAAGCGGAGACAACCCTACGAACAGAGATGAGGACTCCGGGGCAAAAACTGAGAGCAGAGCCTACATTACCAATTCAAGTGAAGGACGTGAGAGAAAAACTTTTGGTAAATCAGCTCCCAAAAAAGGCGGAAAAAGTTTTGATACCAGAGACAAGTATGAAAGAGGCAGCCTGAAATACGGAAGAAGACCATCAGGAGGAGATGGCAAAAATGATGATAAGGCAAGATCTTTTGTACAGAAAAGAAGGTTAAACAAAATTGAGAAAGATGTTCATAAGGACACCATCCGTCTGAACAAGTATATTGCCAATTCCGGGATCTGCAGCAGAAGAGAGGCTGACGAACTGATTACGCAGGGACTTGTGGAAGTAAACGGACAGGTGGTAACTGAAATGGGATATCAGGTCCAGAAGACCGATAAAGTAGTTTTTGACGGACAGGGTATTACCCCGGAAAAACCGGTATATGTGCTTTTAAACAAGCCAAAGGGTTATATTTCTACAACTAAGGACGACAAAGCCAGAAAAACAGTAATGGATCTGGTTGCTAATGCATCGCCATACCGTTTGTTTCCTGTAGGAAGACTGGATCGTTCTACAACCGGAGTTATTCTTTTGACGAATGACGGGCATATGACGAAAAAATTGACTCACCCTTCTTTTGACGCCAAAAAAATCTATCACGTAACCCTGGATAAGAAACTGACCCATGAAGATATGAAACTGATTGTGGAAGGGATCCGCCTTGATGAAGGGGTAGCTGTTGTAGACCAGATTTCTTTTATTGAAGGAAAACCGAAAAATGAGATAGGAATCGAAATTCATATTGGATGGAACCGTGTGATCAGAAGAATTTTCCAAAGACTTGGATACGAAGTGGAAGCTTTGGACAGAGTGATGTTTGCAGGTCTTACGAAAAAGAATATCAAACGTGGACACTGGAGAATCCTTACAGATCTGGAAGTTAATAATCTTAAAATGCTTTAATAGTTTTGAGTTATAAATTATGATTGACGAATCTATAGATTCCGGATCATAATTGAATGCTCAGGCTAAATCATTTAAGAAAATTATACGTATTAAAAAGGCGCAGAAATAAAATTTCTGCGCCTTTTCTTTATTCTTATTGGTTTATTTATAATTGAAAGCAATTTCCAGAGCTTTCAAAAACTCATTATTTATACTAAAATCCTATCCGAGAACTGTAACTCCTTTCTGGATCATTTCATAAATAGCATCTCTGCCATTATCCGGTTTTACATTAACGGCTTTCGTTCCATTGAAATGAAGACATGTAATATATCCGTTTGCAATGGCATCCGTACACGTAAACTTTACACAATAATCCATCGCAAGACCAACGACTTCAAGCAACTGAATCTCGTGATACTTTAAAAAATCATCCAGCCCAGTTTTCATAAAGTGATTGTTATCCTGAAAACCGCTGTAGCTGTCAATTTCTGTATTTTTCCCCTTTTGGATAATGTGGGTTACTTTATCTCTGTTCAGATCTTTATGGAATTCTGCTCCGAAAGTACCCTGGATACAATGATCCGGCCACATAAACTGTGGTACGCCGTTCAGGATAATACTTTCGCCAACTTTTCTGTTGTTGTTGCTGGCAAAACTTTTATGGTCAGCAGGATGCCAGTCCTGTGTAAGAACGATCTGGTCATATTCATTTTCTTCCATCAGAAGATTGATGTATGGAATAATCTCATTGGCTTCCGGAACTGCTAAGGCGCCGCCTTCACAGAAATCATTCTGTACATCTACGATTATTAACGCTTTTTTCATATTTAGATTTCTCGAATTTTGATAAAATTACTCAAAAAATTGTCCAAAACTGAATTATCGGACAAATCGGCAATATAATTTTAAAAAAACAGATAGAGCAAGTCTTGGAAATTAAAATAATTAATCTTTTGCTTATAGGAGATACAATTTCGGGCTATCTGTCAAATATCAATAGCTTATCTTTGCCGTAAATAAGTATTTTATGTCATTTGAGTCTTTAGGATTATCACACAATATTATTCGTTCTGTCAACAAATTAGGTTATCTGAAGCCATTTCCGATTCAGGAGCAGGCTGTTCCTGTCATTCTTCAGGGAAAAGACCTGATGGGAATTGCGCAGACAGGTTCCGGAAAAACAGCTTGTTTTGTGATGCCTATTTTAGAAAAATTACAGAATTCAGAGGTTAAAAAAGACCGTAATGTTCAGGTTTTAATATTGGTTCCTACCCGTGAGCTGGCGATTCAGATTGATGAAGTTTTCAGGGCTTTCACAGAAAATTTAAAACGTGAAGTCCGTACTATGGCTGTTTATGGTGGTGTTTCTATCAACCCGCAGATGAAAGGAATGTTTGGCGTAGAAATTCTTATTGCAACGCCCGGCCGTTTATTAGATTTAATTGATCATAATGCGTTGAGTATTTCAGGAATCCAGCATTTAGTGATTGATGAGGCAGATAAAATGTTTCAGTTAGGTTTTGGTGAAGAAATGAATAAGCTTTTCGCGCTGATGCCTGTAGTGAAACAAACAACCTTGTTTTCAGCAACTTTAAATGATAAGGTTTCTGAAATGAAGGAACGTTTATCCATTAATCCCACGATTATTGAAATTAAAAAAGAAGAAGTAGAAATTGATAATATCGAGCAGCTGGCGTATCATGTTTCTCCGGAAAATAAAGGTCCGTTTTTACGGTATCTCATCAAAGAAAAAAAAGTTGAAAAAGCTCTGATATTGGTTTCGTCTACAAGATCTGCTGATAATTTAGTGGAAAAGCTTAAAAAGAATAAAATTAAAGCCGTAGCCATTCACAGTCAGAAATCACAGGGTGCCCGTAGAAATAATTTAGAAGAATTTAAAGTAAATGGAGCCCAGATTTTAGTCGCTACAGACCTTATTGGCCGTGGTATCCATATTGAATCTTTACCTTGTGTGATCAATTATGAATTGCCGCGCTCGCCTTTAGATTACATTCACAGAATTGGTAGAACGGGAAGAGCGGGCGAAAAAGGAACTGCCATTACTATTCTGACGGATGACGAACTGCAGCATTTCAGGGTGATTCAAAAGAAGATGGGCAGGAAAGTGACCTTACAGAGAACAGAGGGAATTGATCTGCATGGTTATTAGCAGATGAATTAATTACATAGGCTTCAATTTTAGAATTGAGGCTTTTTTATTTTTTCATTCAGTATACTTTTGAATTTTTTTTATTGGCTTTCTGCTTTTCTTGTAGTAATTTTATCACAACAAAAAACTCACTAAACATACCACCAAGAAAATTAAAAATGAACGATTTAGAGCAAAAAAGATTTCCTATAGGTCAGTTTCAGCAGTCTGAAAACATCTGTGACACCAAGCTCGATGAGCATATTAAAGTCATCAAGAATTTTCCGGGGAAACTGAAAGACCTGATTGAGAACTTTACCGATGAGCAATTAGATATCCCTTACAGAGAAGGAGGGTGGACGGTCCGGCAACTTGTTAATCACATTGCAGACAGCCATATCAACAGTTTTATACGTTTTAAGCTGGCCCTTACAGAAGACAATCCCGTGATCAAGCCTTATGATGAAGCCAAATGGGCAGAACTTCAGGATAGTGTCAACATGCCCATAAAGCCTGCAATGAGAATGATTAAAGGAACACATCAGAGATGGACAGTCCTGCTTAATACTCTTACCAATAAACAGTTCGAAAGAACCTTCCAGCACCCTGAACAGAATGCAAATTATGATCTGAGGCATTATCTTGCTTTTTATGTATGGCACTGTAATCATCATTTTGCTCACATTGAAAATCTGAAGAGAGAAAAAGGGTGGTAAAAAAAAGTCTGCATAATCCGGTTTATTTTGAAGAAATTGTTTACAGGATTTCCCTCCTTACTAAAAATACTCAACAAAGATGGGGGAAAATGAGCGTTTCCCAGATGCTGAGACACTGTGATTTTGTTCTTCAGGTAGCTTTAGGAAAAATTGAACTTTCAAAGATTAACATCTTCTTTGAAGCCATAGGAGTTATAACCAAAATAGAAATGCAGATCTTTAACAACGGAATTCCCCGAAACATGCCTACTTTTCAAAAACTAATCGTTAATTTTGAATGTGATTTTGATGAATCAAAAACCAATCTGCTGAATACACTGAAAGATTTCCGGGCAGCATCTGAAAATAAAGATCTTCCGGACCATCACAGATTATTCGGGAAAATGACTGAAAAAGACTGGGGATTTTTAGAATACAAACATCTTGATCATCATTTAAAACAATTTAATGTATGAGTTTTTTTGATAAAATATTCGGAGGAAAAGAAAGCAACCCTGAGCATCAATCCTTCTGGAAAAAAATAGAATCTGAGGAAGACCTGGCCAAAGCCATTGAAGCTTCCCATCACCATAGAATTGCTATTTTCAAACATTCAACACGCTGCTTCATCAGCAAAACAGTATTGAAAAATTTTGAAAAAGAAATAGATAGTTTAGATAATAAGCTGGATTTATATTTCTTAGATTTGCTGGAATACAGATCCATTTCCAATAAAATTTCCGAAGACTTTGGAATCAGGCATGAAAGCCCGCAGCTGATTGTAATTGAAGATGGAAAGGTCATTAACAGTGCGTCGCATGAAGATATATCCGCAAGCCAGATTTCATAATGAAGAATATTAACACATATTTAGCCAAAGTATTAAATGTTCCTTTAGAAAAAGTGAACACGTGTAGCTTACACTATGAAGTAAAGAAAATACCTAAAAATCAATTTCTTTTACAGTACGGTGAGGTCTGCAGGCATATATTCTTCGTAGAAAAAGGGCTGTTGAAAATGTACTCCATTGACAAGAACGGGAAAGAACATATTATACAGTTCGCCCCGGAAAGCTGGCTGATTTCTGACCGAAGCAGTCTTTACTTCAACGAAAAATCAATTTACTATATAGAAGCAGTGGAAGATACAGAGGTTCTGTTTCTGCACCCCGATTTCTTCAACAATCTCGTAGAACAGTTCCCAAACAGTATCGAAAGAAGTGACTTTCTTTTACAGAAGCACATCAGAAGCCTGCAGAACAGGATCAATTCTTTATTGGGTGAAACTGCAGAAGAAAGATACATGAAATTCATTAAAATGTATCCCGATCTTCTTTTGAGAGTTCCACAGTGGATGATCGCGTCTTACCTTGGAATCACGCCTGAAAGTCTTAGCAGGGTAAGAAAAGAGCTGGCGCGGAAAAATTTTGTTCCGGACAGATAAATCAGATCTTTTTTGCAAGAGTTCCAACCTGCTGAAGACATAGCTTGGTTTCTTCCGTCCACGGGAGACCTATACACAGACGCATGCAGTTTTCAAACTGATCCTGCAGGGTAAACATCCTGCCCGGAGCAATACTGATATTCTGTTTAATGGCCAGGTCATAGAGTTCAGTAGTACGGATATTTTTATCAAACTCCACCCACAGGGAAAGACCTCCTTGCGGGCGGCTTGTTTTTGTGCCTTCAGGGAAATAGTCTGCGATGGTCTGTACATAATTCTGATAATTATTCTGAAGGGCTCTCCGCATTTGCTGAAGGTGCTTTTCATACTTCCCGGACTTGAGGAAATTAGCTACCGCTTCATTAACAATAGAAATAGATGAAGTGGAGTGGAGCAGTTTAAGCTTCATTATTTTATCCTTATATCTTCCCGGTGCAATCCATCCTACGCGGTATCCCGGAGCCAGTGTCTTTGAAATTGAGCTGCAGTATAGCACATTTCCGTCTTTGTCGAACGACTTGCAGCATTTCGGGCGGCCAGGTCCAAAATAAAGATCACCGTATACATCATCTTCTATCAGGGGAATCCCGTTTTCAGAAAGAATTTTTACGATCTCTTTTTTATTTTCGTCCGGCATACAGCTTCCCAGCGGCGAATTGAAATTAGGAATTAACAAACATAGATTAATCTGTGGAATCACTTTTCGAAGAGCTTCTATTTCAATACCAGTCGTCGGGTGGGTAGGAAGTTCAAGCACATTTAATCCCAGTCCGTTCGCCAGCTGTAAAATACCCGGATAGCAGGGGCTTTCAATGGCTATTGTATCGCCGGGCTTGCCTAAAGCCATCAGGCAGAAAGACAGTGCATTCATGCCGCCGTTTGTGGTAACGAGATCGTTTTCGCTGAGATTTCCGCCCCATTGCAGGGAACGCACCGCAATCATTCTCCGCAGCTTTAAATTCCCCTGAAGTTCCTCATACTCCGTTCCGCCGTCTTTTAATTCACGGGTTGCATTAATGATCTCCTTCTTTAATTTGGCCTGTGGCAGAAGATCTCCCGAAGGAATTCCTATAGAAAAAAATGTCAGCCCTTTTTTACCCATATTTTCATAAACCTTGCTGATCAGTTCGTCCGGTTCATCATTATTGGCAATCAGAGAAGGCCGGCTTACTTCAGGAAGAGGAAGCTTCACAGACATTAATCTGCTGACAAAATAACCTGATTGGGGTTTGGATTCAATTAAAGACTGTGACTCAAGTTCAAGGAAAACACGTTTTGCCGTATTCATACTTACCTGATGCTCCTGACACATCATTCTTACGGAAGGAAGCCTGTCTCCTGCCTTCAGTACACCATTCCTGATCTGGGAAGCAATCCTGTCAGCAATTTCTGTATAGATAAATTCTTTGCTCATTTTTTATAACTGTGCTCATGCAAATGTACAAAACTGAGACTGTGTTTATTCATTTTTGAGCTTTAATTTTGGATTATCAAAAAAATATAGAAAATGATGACAGATAAAATTTCTAAAGATGAAAATATAAGCGGATGGATCAACGGTTTTATAGGAGTAGTATTATTTAGCGGAGGACTGCCTGCTACCAAATTGGCCGTGATGGAAATGAGCCCGATTTTTGTAACAATAGTCCGCGCTGCGATTGCGGGCATACTGGCTTTTATCGTCTTATGGATAGGCAGAGAAAAACGCCCAGTTAAAAAACAGCTGATTCCTTTGCTTTTGGTTTCCCTTGGCTGTGTGATAGGTTTTCCCCTTCTTTCCGCACTGGCACTTCAATATCTTACTTCGGCACATTCCATTGTATTCTTGGGAATGCTGCCTCTGGCAACTGCTGTATTCGGAGTTTTCCGTGGCGGAGAAAGACCGCATCCTATATTTTGGTTTTTCTCTGTTATCGGGAGCCTTTTGGTAATAGGATACGCTGTTTCGCAGGGAATATCTGCTTCACCTGTTGGCGACATCCTTATGCTTCTTGCGGTTATCCTTTGCGGTATGGGATATGCCGAAGGGGCAAAGCTTTCAAAAACATTAGGTGGATGGCAGGTGATTTCCTGGGCTCTGGTACTGGCTTTGCCGGTCATGATTCCTTTATTTTTCATTTACTTTCCGGATCATATTGAGACCGTAAGTTTCCAGGGATGGTTTGGGATGGCTTACATTTCCCTTTTCAGTATGTTCATTGGGTTTATATTCTGGTATAAAGGTCTGGCACAGGGAGGTATTGCTACGGTAGGACAGCTGCAGCTGTTACAGCCTTTTTTCGGACTGGCCCTTGCCGCCTACTTTCTTCATGAACAGGTGAGCATAGGAATGGTGGGAGTCACCATTGGAGTTATTTTATGTGTTGCAGGAACTAAAAAATTTGCAAAATAATCAAGAATAAAACATTATGATCAAGGTCATAAAGGACGTTTTATAAATGAGTTATCTTTGAAACACATTACAAAATATATCTATTATGAAATTTACCATCGTATTAATGCTATTAGGCCTAACTGTATTGAGCTGCAAAAAGGAAACAAAAGTAGAAACTTCTACCACAACAACAGACAGTGTAATAATTGATACCGAACCAGCAAACACAGCTGTTACTACGACCCCGGTGCCTTCTGATACTATCCGTACTACAGATACTGCAACTGTGAAAAAATAGACAGCGAAGGCCATCAAAAAATAATTTACACTTACAGACCCATAAACCCGTCTTAAAAAACGGGTTTTTATTATCCTTCAGTTATCTGCAAGGGTTATTTTATTGTATATATAATTTAATTTATTAATATTTTAAATAATAAATTATTTTTATATTAAATAATCAACATATAATTTAATTATAATGTAATTTAACAAATATTTTAACTTAACTTAACAATTTAGTCAATCAATAAGGTTCAATATTTGCATATGATTTAGAGAAGCTGATTTTCAATAGAATTTTTTGATATCAGGATTGGAGAAGGAAAATAAAAAGTTCAGAATAATATGATTGAATTTTTTTTATTAAAAAAGCGGTTTCAATAATAAATTTCACTATTTTTTATTGAAAATATTTTACAAAAAACTATGAAAACAATTAGCTGCATGAATATAGCCGCAGAAGTGCTATACTCATATGGAGGAGAAACCAAACAATACAAAAAAGGTGAGATTATATACAGAGAAGGAGACCATTCTCTTTATTATTTACAGATCATAGAGGGAAACGTGAAGCTGAACAATTATGATGAAGAAGGTAAAGAATTTATACATAACATTCTCGGAAAAAATCAGAGCTTTGGAGATTCAATGCTCTTTTTAGATAAATTTTATCCTATGAATGCCATTTGTATCAATCCTTTGGAAATTATAAGAGTCCCGAAAGATCAGTTTCTTAAGTTAATAAAGACAGACCCAAAGCTTTCTTTGGAAATGAATGCATGTCTTTCTCACAGGCTTTATTTCAAAGCGATTATGCTTCAGAATATGGCATCCCTGAACCCTGCTTCCAGACTTACAGGGCTTCTTGATTATCTCAAAAGCTATCATGATGACAGCTGCGGAAGCTGCTTTCAGGTACAGCTTACAAGACAGCAGATCGCCAATCTGGTAGGTTTGCGTGTAGAGACAGTGATCAGAGCATTAAAAAAGATGGAGAAAGAAGGAAACGTTACTATAGAAAACAGGAAAATTATTTATTAATGCGGGTTTAATATGACTGAGGTCATAAAAAAGTGAATTATTCTGGCGTACATTTGAAATATAAGTTTCAATACAATTCTTAAAACCGGGAAGAACAGCTGAAAACTTCAGGCTTTTCAGATGATTAAAAAATCCGGTTATTGCTCTACAGCATGAGGCAGAAGATTGCCATATGCCATTCATATTGATTTATAAAACTCAGTAGGAATACTGAAAATAACAGCAGTTCAGAGAAATTGATGTTGAAGCTTTCACCAAAGAATATAACCACAATTACTCAAATATGGATTGTCAGAAAATAGTAAAGACTTTGAAGCATAAAGACTTCGTTAAAGTTTCCAATAAAGGGAATTGGTTTGAAGATGGCGCAGCTATCTATGCTAAAGAAATAAAAGATAATATTTTTTTATTGTTTGTAATCCTTAAAGATATTGAGATTGAAAATATCCAGGCTCTGATTGCACATTTTGACTGTTTCGGCAGTATAGGGTTGAAAGAACCTGAGCAGATCATGTTCTATCTTTCCGTTAAAGATAAGGAAGATCTTCATTATTTTGAGAAATATTTAAAAATTTCCGATAACTAATAACCGCTACGAATATGATATTTGAAAATGACACTTTAAAACATTCCGGATTGTATGATAAAAACAATATGATAGAGAATGAATCTCTGTTCCCAAGTGCTATCAATTCTTACGGAGTTACCGCTTTTCTGATTAAATCATTAGAAAAGATAAAAAATAATGCAAAATGTGATATTCTGAAAAATGTAATCGACACTTATATTAAAGAATATATTCTGAATATCCGCGAATATCATGGTAAAAGAACTATTTCTCCGGAAAATCTGAATACAGAGATAAATATTGAAAATTCACACTTTACGCTTTATGCCAAAACAGCATATTATAAAGTATTGAAAGAAGAGGAATACCTCAATAAACTGCTAAACACTTTAGAAAAAGATGGGACAGAAACAAAATGATCCCATAAAATATTTTAGTTTGACTTTTAACCTTCACACCACATTAAAGATATATTGATATGAAAAATGATACCCAAAACAACAAGAAGTTAGGCCAGCTTGAAGCACACAGCACTTCTAATGAAAACGAAAAACTAACCACTAACCAAGGGCTGAAAATCAACAATAACCAGGATTCGTTAAAATCCGGAGACAGAGGTCCTACCTTGTTGGAAGACTTCATTTTAAGAGAAAAGATAACCCATTTCGATCACGAAAGAATTCCCGAAAGAATCGTTCATGCAAGAGGTTCGGGAGCACATGGTGTTTTTAAACTGAATAAAAGCCTTAGCGCTTATACTAAAGCAAAATTTTTATCAGAAGTAGGAAAGGAAACTCCTGTTTTTGTAAGATTTTCAACCGTAGCCGGAAGCAAAGGAAGTACTGATCTGGCGAGAGATGTAAGAGGTTTTGCCATAAAATTTTATACCGAAGAAGGAAATTATGACCTTGTAGCGAATAATATGCCTGTCTTTTTCATCCAGGATGCCATTAAATTCCCTGATCTGGTTCATGCTGTGAAACCTGAGCCGGATAATGAGATTCCGCAGGCTGCTTCTGCACATGACACATTTTGGGATTTCATTTCGCTGATGCCGGAAAGTATGCACATGATTATGTGGCTCATGAGCGACAGAGCAATTCCAAGAAGTTTAAGAATGATGGAAGGTTTTGGAGTTCATTCCTTTAAATTTATCAATGAAGAAGGAAAAGCTCATTTCGTTAAATTCCATTTTAAACCTAAACTGGGAGTACATTCTGTGGCCTGGGACGAAGCTCAGAGAATCTCCGGGGTAGATCCTGATTTCCATAAAAGAGATTTATGGGAAGCTATTGAAAACGGCGCTTATCCGGAATGGGACTTCGGCGTGCAGCTGATTCCGGAAGAGAACGAACATCAATTTGATTTTGACCTTCTGGACCCTACAAAGCTGATTCCCGAAGAAGAAGTTCCCGTAGAGATCATCGGAACCTTAACCCTCAATAAAAATCCGGATAATTTCTTTGCAGAAACAGAGCAGGTAGCTTTTCACCCGGGACATTTGGTTCCCGGAATAGATTTCAGCAATGATCCTTTGCTTCAGGGAAGACTATTTTCATATACAGATACCCAGTTGTCAAGATTAGGATCGCCCAATTTTCATGAAATACCAATCAACAGGTCTATCAATACAGTCCATAACAACCAGCGTGACGGACATATGAGACAGCAGATAGTCAAAGGAAAAGTAAGCTATGAGCCTAATTCCATCGGAGGCGGATGTCCCTTTCAGGCCATGATGTCAGAAGGCGGATTTACTTCCCATCAGGAAAGAGTTTCGGGTGAAAAGATCAGAAAAAGAAGCCAGAGCTTTGTAGACCATTATTCACAGGCAAAATTATTTTATAACAGCCAGTCGGTTCCCGAGCAGACCCATCTTCAGAACGCCCTTGTGTTCGAACTGTCGAAGGTAACAATTCCGGAGATCAGAGAAAGAATGGTAGGACAGCTGAATTTTATTGATATAACACTTGCCAAAAAAGTTGCTGAAAAATTAGGGGTAACCGTCAAAAAATTAAAACAGCCTAACCAGAGCATTCCTGCTGATGCTAATATCGCAGAGCTTCAGAGTGAAGAAAGAGAGCCTAATACGAAAGTATCTCAGGCGCTAAGCATGAAAGATACCGTTAAGGACACTATCAAAAGCAGAAAGATCGGGTTTATTATTGCCAATGGCGCAGATGGAGCCGCTCTTAATAGTCTGAAGACAAAACTTGAAAAAGAAGGAGCAAAAGTAGAAATTATCGCACCGAGTTTGGCACCCGTTACAACCGATGCCGGCCCATTAACACCAAAACATTCTCTTACAAGTACGGCCAGTGTCTGCTTTGATGCTTTGTACATCGGTGCCGGAGAAAAGTCTGCAGCCGAATTGATGGCTCCCGAAAACAGGCATCTTGCTCTTCGTTTCATCAATGAAGCCTATAAACATTGTAAGGCCATTTATTTCGGGGCAGGCACAGAAGAATTATACATGAGCAGTAATATAGCCATGAAACAACATGAAGATCGTGCTGTAATTATTTCAAAAGACGGTGGTTCCGATAAACAGTTTATTACAGCAATAGCCGGACACAGAGTCTGGGATCTTGAAATAGAAAGAAATATGTAGACATATACAACACACCTTCACACCACTAAATATTTAAAATTATGGAATTTCAAAAAAGTCTTTTAGAATATATAAGCCAGTCCCTCATGACTGCTGATGAAACCATTTCAATTGCAGAAAGCGTTACATCAGGATGTTTGCAGCTGGCTTTTTCGCAGATGCCGAATGCCTCCCTGTTTTACAAAGGGGGCATGACAGCCTACACACTGCCTCAGAAAGTAAAACTGCTGAATGTAGACAGGCAGGAAGCTGAAGAATGCGACTGTGTATCAGAAAACATTGCACGAACCATGGCTCTTAATGTAGCCAAGGTATTTGAATCCGACTGGTCAATTGCCACCACAGGGTATTGTACGCCCATCAGAAGCTCATCTTATAAGATATTTGCTTACTTTGCTTTTTCTTATAAAGGTGAAATTATTCTTACCAAAAAATTGGAGCTGCATCCTAAAACCCAAGCTCTGAATGCACAGTTATATTATACAGAATTTATTCTGGGATGCTTTAAAAGTGAAATTAACCAACTTTTAATTTTAAAGTAATTTTCAGATGGAGGAACTAAAAGATAAATCCGTTCTTATTACAGGTGCAGACAGTGGAATTGGTAAGGCAACAGCATTACTTTTTGCAAAGGAAGGGGCCAATATTGCCATCATTTATTATAAAGATGATAATGATGCCAAAAAAACAAAAGAACAGATTGAGCAGCTGGGCAGAAAATGCATTATTTTTAGTGGTGATATCAATGATTACGATTTTTGTGAAGATGCCACGAAGAAAGTAGTTTCCGCATTTGGAGGCATTGATATCCTCATCAACAATGCAGGCGTACAGTTCCCGGCAGAAAACATAGAAGATCTCGAAGAAAAAAATATCAGGAAAACTTTTGATTCCAATATCATAGGAATGATCCTGCTGACAAAAGTCGTTTTTCCTTACCTGAAAGAGGGAAGTAGTGTAATTAATACTACTTCTGCGGCTGCTTATCAGGGACATCCCGAACTTCTGGACTATGCTGCAACAAAAGGTGCTATTGTATCTTTTACACGTTCTCTGGCGTTGCAGGCAAAACCGAACGGAATCCGCATTAATGCAGTCGCTCCGGGGCCAGTGGCAACACCACTTACCCAAAAAACCTTTGGAGAGGAGAAAGAAGACCCTAACAAACCTCCTTTCGAAAGAAATGCTACTCCGGAAGAAGTTGCAGCCAGCTTTTTATTCCTTGCCGGCAGTGGTGCCGCCCAGATCACGGGACAGGTTCTTCACCCGAACGGCGGTCTGATTGTCAACGGATAAAATTCTGAGCCATCCAGCTTTGGGATTATTTAAACCTTTAAACTGCTGATCATGCCTAAAAAAAGTTTCTTTTACCGTAACAGCTTAAGTATTGTTTTACTTTCATTAATGTTTTTAAGTCTTATAGCGCAATTTTTTACAGGCTGGAAAGTGCTGAATAAAGAACTGGCAGAGCAGGGAAGCACAATGCTCAGCCTGGGAGCCTACGTCCGGAGCGGACATTTTATACAGGCTACCTTCGAAAACTGGGAAAGTGAATTTCTCCAGATGATGCTGTATGTTGTACTCACGGTTTCGCTGAGGCAGAAAGGTTCCAGTGAATCAAAATCCCTGGAAGAAAAAGAAGATGTAGACAGGGAACCGAAAGTCCATGCCAATGCTCCGTGGCCGGTAAAAAAAGGCGGAATATGGCTGAGTATTTATAAGCATTCCTTATCCTTAGCCTTTGCTATTTTATTTATTCTCAGCTTCGCAATGCACTTCTATGGAAGTATGAAAGAATTCAATGAAGAACAGGTCATAAAAAAAGAACCCACCATTACTGCAATACAGTATATATCAGAGTCCAGATTCTGGTTTGAGTCTTTTCAGAACTGGCAGAGCGAATTTTTGGCTGTTGCCTCTTTAGTCATTCTTTCTATATGGCTCCGTGAAAAAGGGTCACCGGAATCCAAACCGGTAGATATGGCTCATGATGAGACCCCTTAACTTAGTTTTTTTACTTTAGGTTTGGCTTTCATGATCGAATGATAAGAAGATGTAAAAGCAGACAGACTTTGATAACCCACCTTATAAGCAATCTGGCTTAAAGTATACTGTCCTGTATCAATCAGTTCTATGCTTTTTAATATTCTGACAAGCTGCAGGTATTTCTGAAGGGTAATTCCTGTTTCATTCTTAAAAATTCTCTGTAAACTCCTTACGGACATCTGTGCTTTTTCTGCCAGTTCATCAGCATTCAGACTGTATTTAAAATTTGAATTGATAGAAGTGCAGACCGGAATAAGACGGGCATCGATGGAACCGGAATCTGAAGATAACTGTTTTCTCTGCAGAAGTTGGGAAGACTTTTTAAAATGGCTTTAAAAAATAAATCCTGTTCCTCGTCTTCTTTGATCAGCTGGTTCCATTTGGAAGCATATAAAAGCATTTCCTTCAAAACAGCAGGAACCGCAAAAACGTGAACATTTTGATAAAAATCGTCTTCAAAAACAGTTTTGAACAGAAAAACCATTAAATTAACTGTTTGTGCTTCTGAAGTTATTCTATGCGCTTTTCCTGAAGGAATCCAGATCACATGATACTGCGGCACAAGATAGATTTTCTGGTCTATATGGAAATACTGATATCCTTCTTCCACAAAAGTAAGCTGGGAACGCTGATGAGCATGCTCATGATCATCATGTTTCCAGTCTTTTTCACACCAGACATAAGCTTCTTTTTCAATGGTGTCCACAAAGCGGCTGTCGCTCTGTTCTGTTAAACCGCATTTTAAGATGTCGTTCTGCATAGAATTTTTGGCAAATTTAATAAAAACGACAATACTAATTTTGTATTGTAATTATTATTCCATCAAAAATGAAAAAGCTAAGTACGGTTTTTGTATTAATTCTCTTATTAAAAATCACCTCAGTCATGGCACAAGACAATAAAGCTAAAATATTGGTTCTTATTCACTCGGACAACGGTGGAACCTATGAACTGGCCAAAGAAATAGCATCCGGTATTGAAAGCAGTAAAAATGCAGCGGCAGTAATCAAGCAGGTTAAAGAATCTTCCAATCCTGAACTGAAGAATATTCCTGTAGCAACAGTGGATGAGCTGCCTTCTTATGATGGAATTGCTTTTGGATCACCGGTTTACTTTGGGAATATCAGTACCGGAATGAGTGAATTTTTATCCAAAACTGTTCAATTATGGACCAGTCATGCATTGGAAGGAATGCCTGCAACAGTTTTTATGTCTGCCGGAAGCGGAGCAGGAAAAGAACTGGCACTTCAGGCTTTCTGGAACAGTCTTGCCGTTCATGGAATGGTTCTGGTTTCCAACGGAATCAGAGGAGCGGATAATATCAATAAAGCTATTCCGCAGGGAAACACCGTTTTGGGTATAACAAGCATGGCATCACTGAAAGATGTTGAAAGACCTACAAAAGACGAGCGTGGTCTTGCAGAACTTCAGGGAAGAAATTTTGCCAAAACAGCCTTAGCTTTGAAAGGCACATTCTCTAAAAAACTGGCAGCAGTAGCAATTCCAGAAAAATCTCAGGATATCAATGATCTTTTGAAGCAGAAAAACATTATTTTGCCACAGGTTCCGCAGCCTGCCGGAAATTACAAGCCGTTTGTACGCTCGGGAAACCTTGTATTCATCAACCAGGTTGCTCTGAAAGAAGGAAAGATTTTAAATCCCGGCAAATTAGGCGTTGACGTTACCGAACAGCAGGTAAAAGAGGCTACAAAAGCTACCATGCTCAATGTTATAGCTGTTTTGAAAGAAGCCGTAGGCGGCGATCTCAATAAAGTAAAACAATGTGTGCAGCTGACAGGAATTTTCAATACAAAAGACGATTACACAAAACATGCAGACCTGATGAATGTAGCTTCAGATCTTACCGTAGAAGTTTTTGGAGAAAAAGGAAAACATGCCAGAGCCACTTTGGGAGCTTCCTCTATTCCTGTGAATTCTTCCGTAGAGATACAGGCTGTTTTTGAAGTAGAGTAGATCAAACAGAAATGTTCTGCATGCTAATTTCTAAGCATCAAGAATGGAAAGAAATAAAACACTGGTGGCTGAGATACTCGGTCACCAGTGTTTTTATGTTGTAAAGTAGCGTGGCTTCGAGAGCCTCAGCCACCAGTAATTTTTCAGATCAATGCTAAAATTAGTTATAGTAAATATTTTGTACTGTGAAAAATTGCTGAATGACCTAAGGGCACTGTTATTTTTAAACAGTCGCATTTCCTTCCACACCGTCAGCATTATTGGTTTTAATGCCGGTAATTGCAGCGGTTACAAAGCTGAACAGGCTGACAAGTTTCCCGGCTTTTGTATCCCAATAGTAGGTTTCTTTGGGCTCTACACGGATAATCGTTACATCCGGATCATCCTTTCCGTCAAACCATGCCTTGGCCAGTGGCGACCACTTTTCTTCAATGGTGGCTTTATCCTTATAAACAGAGGCTTCACCATAAACAGAAAGATACTGCGAATCGCTATTGTTCATAAAGAAAAGCTGTACTCTCCGGTCTTCTTTTATTTCAAAATTTTTATTACTTGTTCCGTTGCTTATAAACCATAAATTTCCGCTGTCATCTGTTTCCTGCAGTGTCATGGGACGGGAATTGACAGGAACCGTTTCAAGCTCGGTACAGAACATGCATATTCTTGCATTTTCCGACAGTTCTTTGATCTTTTTAATGGCTTCTAGATGGGTTAAATTTTGTGTTGACATAATATTATAATTTAGTGATTGGTATTGAATTATAAATTAAAATTGATTTCTCAAGGGCTGGAATCAATAACTTTTTATTTCTTTAAACATTCAAATACCTGACCAAGCAACACTTTTTTGTGGTAGTAATGGTTAAAAAAATCTTTCAAATCATAATAAAGATCTCACCAAAATCAATATACTTTTCATAGCCGGCTCAGAATTTTGCTGTCAATATAAAAGGTTCCGAAGGGAATAAAACAAGCCAGAATAACTTTCCAGGTAATTTTCTTAAATTTCCACTGCTGTTCAACCCCGACACTTAAGGTATTAAACAGGAAGAGCAGGAATAAGGTTCCGTGTACAGGTCCCATCACCCTTACAAGAGCTGGATTTCCCAGCCAGTATTTTAAAGGAACTGCTGCGAAAACTAAAATTAACAGAGATATTCCTTCCAAAATAGCCAGGATTCTCAGGCGTCCGATTTTTGTTTTTAATAAATGCATCATAATTATCTGAAATAAGGTCTGTTGACAAAAGGAGAGAAAGGCCACGGAATAGCAATAAAAATAATTGCCAGAGCAATCGTAAACCAGATGAGCATGGTTTTGAATTTTTCTCTGTCCGTAGCTTTTCGTTTAGCTAAAGCGGAGCCGACAGTGATGAGAACAATAGCCATGATCATAAGCAAAATATGGATCATCCCAAAGAAAAGAAGGTCTAAAGAAGCTTTGGCCTCGCCGAAGTTCTTCCAGAAATACTTTACAATTGGACTTTTTGTATAAAGAATGATCCCCAAAATCAATTGAATATGAGCAATCGTGGCTGTCGAATGCCTGACCAGATCTTCTTTTTTTGTAAATGTTCTATGATTAAAATATCCCCTAAAGGAAATCCATATGGCATAAATAAGACTTAATAAAACCACCCACCGGAATAAGGAATGCAGAAATGTAAGAGTCTGGTACATTTTGAATTTTTTATAACATTCCAAAGGTATACAAAAACATACTAATTAGTATGTTTTTTAATAAAAAAATTATTCAAGAGATTTAAAATAAGACTTAAGTCCTTTTAAATAAACAAGATACACTGATTTTGAATTTTCAAGTTTTCCTATATTCCTTACTCCCCAATAGCCGGACATTACAAAAACAGCTATTTCTCTGGCATCAACATCACTTTTTACTGCTCCTTCTTTTTTTCCGTTTTCAATACATGCTATTATTGCATCTTCCCATTGTTTGGAAAGCGAATTTAATGCTTTCGTAAAATCTATATGCCAGGGAGCCATTTCCTGGGTGAAATTAGAGGCAGGGCAGCCGTATTCGACCTTTAAAAACTCGTTTTTCATTAAGATACCATACATCAGATCATAAATGCTTTCCAATGGATGATTGCTGGTTTCCAGCGGTTTGATGAAAGTGCTTCTGAAATTATTGATCAAAAGTTCATTAATGATGGCCAGACCCATTTCATCCTTCGTTTTAAAATGATAATAGAAAGCCCCTTTTGTGACCTGAGTAGTCGCAATGATCTCATCAACGCTGGTGGTCTGATATCCTTTCATATAAATCAGCTCAAAGGCTTTCTGAAGAATATTCAATCGGGTTGCTTCTGATTTTTTCATTGAGATAGACTGGCTTTATTGCAAAGGAACGGAAATTTTAAAATACAAACTTTCATTTTTATACAAAATATGCTGTGAAAAGCAGTGGTATTCTGACAGTATTACAGATAATAAATTGTTTTATATGAACTTACCAGAGCCGGGAAGTCTTTTTTGGGTTAAATATTTGATTATTATTTTTTTAAACCCCAACGGTTGACTAGAGTAATAGATGCATAAATTTTTAAGGCAAACAAGGGCGCTTCGCTTATTTATTAAAATACAAATAAAGAGGAAATAATATTAACCGCAGTCCTAATATTCATGAATTTCAGAATCTGTAAATACAAAGAATTTTCCGCCTTTGGGAATATTTTTAGTGTCCAATCCGGTAAACTCACTGAATGCAGGAAGAAGAAGCTGATTTTTTGTCTGGACAAAACACGGAAGTCTTATTTTCCTCACCGCAGAATTCAATATAACACCGGGATGTATATGTCCTGTGATCTGAAATTCCTGCAATGTTTTATCAAAATCATGGACGAAAGTAAAACCATCAACCGTCAGAGAATCAGCACTGAAATTTAAACACAATTTTTTCTCCAACGCCGATGATAAACGGTCATGATTTCCTTTGATAAGATAAAAATGAAGATCCGGATACTGATTTCTCCAGCTGCAGAACTCGTCTACATCTGAGTTATCTCCTGCGTGAAGAAGGTCACCAACCACAATGAATTTTTCAGGCTGAAAATATTCAATAAGAACAGAAAGCCTTTCCAGATCGCTTTTCATGATATGATTGGCCAGGGCAATTCCGTTTTTCCGGAAATGGGCCGTTTTCCCTATGTGAAGATCAGATAAAATAAGGGCTTTCCCTTTTTTCCAAAAGGCTGCACGCTGATTGGTCAAAGTGAAAACGTCGTTGTTAAGGATAATATTTTTTACTGCAATATTCATTGTACCATGCACGTTGTAAAATGTATTAATGATTTTTTGAAAAAGGAAGCCAGAAGATGAAGATGCAAGCTTTATTTTATGGCAGATAATCTAACTATACAACTTCATTAATTATAATTTATAACCTAACCGCTCCTTCCAGCCTGTTCCACCATTTTCCTGATTCTCGCATCCAGAATTTCACTCGAAAGTGTCTGCCTCAGGCTGTCTACCTTGATCGGGAAACTCAGCGGGGTAAAGGTATTGGAATATTTTAAAATGACTTTTGATCTTTCAATTCTTTTAAAGGCTTCTACAAGACGCGGCTCCTGAAGCTGCATATTGAAAACTTCGGTATATGCCTGTCTGACAAGGAAATGATTAGGGTCATGATCTTCCAAAACTTTAAAGATTAAGCCTGCAGAGCTTTGAAGTGATTTATTTGACCGCTGTTTTCCTGCATAATTCTGGATGACCATTCCGGAGATCACGGCAATATCCCGGAATTTCCGTCGTGCCATTTCCGCAGAGTTGATGCTGGCTATCACATCATTCATCAGGTTTTCCCTGGTCAGGATTTTGTTCAGATTATCTTCGTTCAAAGGGATTTCTTTATCGCTGAACAGTTCAAAACCATAATCATTCATTGCCATAGAAAAAGAAATCGGAGTCAGTTTGGAAATCCGGTAAGCAATCAGTGCTGCCATCACTTCGTGTACAAGCCGACCTTCGAACGGATACATGAACAGGTGGTAGCCTTCACGATTTTTGATCAGCTCAACAAGAAATTCATCCTCTCTGGGAATGTGGGATTTTTTTTCCTGGTTGGCTAATAAAGGATGTAAGAATTTCAGTTCTTTTTCTGAAGCTTTAGGATTTAGGGCATGAGAGAGTTTTTCTCTTAGAAAATGTCCTAAGTTAGAGCTTAAAGGCAATCTTCCGCCTAGATAGCTCGGAGCCATTGCTTTTCCTTTTGCTGCACGTACATAAACCGTCATATCTTTGATCATAGCTACTTCAAGCGTTCTCCCGGCCAGGATGAATTTTTCTTCTTTTTTTAATTTTGAAATAAAATATTCTTCGACCATCCCGATATAACCGCCGGAGATAAATTTTACTTTCAGCATCGCATCGCTCACAATAACACCCATATTCATCCGGTGGAGCATAGCAATCTTTCTGGAGGTTACTCTGTAAAGACCGTCTTCCATAATCACTATTTTATGGAATTCTTCATAACTTTTTAAAACACTTCCGCCAATGGTCAGAAAATCAAGGATGCTTTTCCATTCTTCTCCGGTCATTTCCTGGAAAGCAAATACTTTTTTTATCCTTTTAAATGTTTCTTCAGGATAGAATCCGTCACCAACTGCCAGGGTCATGAGAAACTGTACCAGCACATCAAAGCATAAAACCTGCGGTTCACGGGGTTCTGTCACTTTCTGTTTTACGGCTTCCTTTAATGCAGCCACTTCGATCAGCTCAAGAGAATGGGTGGGAACGCAGTAAATTTTAGAAGTCTCAAAAGGAGAGTGGCCGCTTCGGCCGGCGCGCTGCAGAAACCTGGCAACACCTTTTGCCGAACCGATCTGAATCACAGTATCTACTGGTTTAAAATCAATTCCGAGATCTAACGATGAAGTGGATACAACGGCTTTAAGTTTTCCGGAACTTAAATTTTCTTCGATCCAGATGCGGAGATGAGCATCAATGGAGCTGTGGTGAATGGCAATCTGGCCTGCAAAATCAGGATAAGCATCCAGTAAAAGCTGATACCACATTTCACTCTGGCTCCGGGTATTGGTAAAAACAATGGTAGATTTTGAATCCAGAATAATGGGAACTATTTTATCGGCTAATTTAGCGCCTAAATGTCCTGCCCATGGAAGAATGTCAAGCTCATCCGGAATGACCGGAAGAATATCTATTTTTTTATGTTCTTTGGCTGTAATTTTTGTTTTTTTGACAGGATACGGAATTAAAACATCCATTGCCTCATCCAGATTTCCGATGGTAGCGGTGATTCCCCATATCTTTATTTTCGGAACATATTTTTTTAACTGAGAAATGGCAAGTTCCACCATAACACCCCGCTTTGAACCCAGTAATTCATGCCATTCATCAACAGCGACGCATTTCATATCCTGAAAAAAACGGGCATGGTTTTTCTGACCTAAAAGAAGGTGGAGACTTTCGGGGGTTACTACAAGAATTTCGGGCATATTCCGGACCTGCTGTTGCTTTATCTTCTGGTCTGTGTCCCCATTTCTGACACCAACGGTCCAGTCGAGGCCGATTTCATCCATTGCTTCCTGCATGGCTTTAGCGATATCTTTGGACAAGGAGCGGAGGGGAGTGACCCAGATCATTTTCAGCCCTTTTTTGTACTCTTCCGGACGGTTCATGAAATCTGAAATCAAAGCAAGGAATACAGAAAATGTTTTTCCGAATCCTGTAGGGGCCACGACCATTCCGCTGTATCCGCTTCCGAATTTCTGCCAAGTGTCAATCTGAAATTTGAAAGGGGAAATGCCTTTACCAGTCATCCATTGCTGAATGACGTTGAATCCGTTGCTGTTTTCAAATGCTTTCAAATTATTGGATGAGTTTTTTTATTTCTTCAAGTTCGTCAATTTCATCTACGGTTTTGTCTTTCCGCCACCGTACAATTCTTGGAAACCTTAGGGCAACACCGCTTTTGTGTCTGCTGCTGAAGCCAATGCCTTCAAATGCGATTTCAAAGACCAGTTCTGCTTTTACAGTACGTACAGGCCCGAATTTTTCTATGGCATTCTTATTGACAAATTTGCTGACTTCCATGATTTCTTTATCCGTAAGTCCGGAATAGGCTTTTGCAATGGTTACCAATGCATCTCCGTTTTTCACAGCAAATGTATAATCCGTGTAATAGGCACTTCGCCTTCCGCTTCCTTTTTGGGCATAAATTAATACGGCATCAATCGTCAGCGGACTTACTTTCCATTTCCACCAGTCGCCTTTTTTTCTTCCGGCATGATAAGGGGAATTTTTCTGCTTCAGCATCAGACCTTCACTGTTGATATCTCTAGATGCTTCGCGTACTGTATTCAGGTCCTCCCATTTCTCAAAATTTATGACCTTCGAAAGTTTAATATTTTCAGGGGTTTCATTCAAAAGTAATTCTTCGAGCATGGCACGTCTTCCGGCCATAGGCTTTTCACGAAGGTCGGTTCCTTCAAGTTCCAGCAGATCATAGACAAAGACCTCAATAGGGATATCTGCCAGCATTTTTTTTGTTAAAGTTTTCCTGTTTAATCTTTTTTGTAATTCATTAAAGTTTAAAACATTAGAATCCTTCACCGCAAGTATTTCTCCATCTAAAACAAAGTTCCCTTTCATAGCCTGCACCGTTTCTTTGATTTCCGGAAACTGATCGGTGACGAGCTCTTCACCTCTTGACCAGATAAAGACTTCGTTGTTCCTTCTGATGACCTGCCCGCGGATTCCGTCCCATTTGTACTCTATCTGCCAGTCTTCGGGATTACCAATTTCCTGCAGCTCTTTTTCCAACGGATAGGCAAGGCAGAAAGGATAGGGTTTTGAATTATCCGGATTAATATTTTCAGCCGAAATCAGTTCTTGAAATGATACTTCGCCAGGAACCCATTTTCCCATGAGACTGTGCATCAAGGTACTGGATTCCTGGGATGAGAATTTGGTAAGGGCATTGATGAGCGTTTTATCTGAAACACCGATCCTGAAGCTTCCGCCCAGTAATTTATTAAAGATTAAACGTTCTGTATAATCCAATCCGTTCCATGATTTTAATACAAATTCTTTTTTTTCAGCATCCGATTTATCTTTTAAATGAACAATATCCAGCATCCACTGGGATAAGGTGCGGTCAATCTTTTCGGCTGGTGGGGGAAGGATGAGAGAAAGCGTTTCTCCCAGGTCTCCAACTGAAGAATAGCTTTCCTGAAACAGCCAGAAGGGCAGTTGTGTAATCTCGAGAGCCCATTCTTTCATATAATTGGTATTGACATTTCTTTTGGGTCTTTTTCCTGTAAACAGAGCAATAAACCATACTTTATCTTCATCCGGAGCCCGTTCCAGATAATCGATGATGGCGTCTATTTTTGCATTGGTTTTATTAGTGGTTTCCAACGCATTGATCAAATCTGCAAAATGTTTCATAGCTCTGGATTTTCAATGATTTCTTTTTCAGATTCTTCTTCGTCTTCACCGAACTGGGTTTGTACAACATCCGATTTGATACCGATCTCATTTAAATATTTTGAAAAAATTTCGGTTTGTCCGTGTGTTACATGTACAATCTCGGCTTCCGTAGCTTTTACAGCCTGCAAAAGTCCTTTCCAGTCGGCATGGTCGCTCATGGCAAATCCTGCATCGGCACTTCGCCACCTTCTGGCACCGCGTACCTGCATCCAGCCTGAACAGATTGCTGTGGCGGCATCCGGTATTTTTTTAATGATATTGCTGTCAAGCAATGCTGGGGGAACAATAACAATTTCATGCTGAACTTCTTTAGCATTCTCTCTGAAATCGGCGATCGTGTAATCCGGAAGATCAATTCCTACAGATTCAAAGGCTTCATTTAATTTTCCGATGGAATAGTGTACATATATTTTTCCCAGACCTTCTACCGCTTTCATAATACGCTGGGCTTTTCCTAAAGAGTAGCCAATAAATACTGATGTTTTTGAATTTTCCTGATTTTTAAGAACCCATGTCTGAAGCTTTTTATTGAGGTCAGGAACTTCAAGCCAGTTATAAATAGGAAGTCCGAACGTACTTTCAGTGACAAACTCATTGCATTTTACCAATTCGAAAGGAGTACTCAGTCCGTCTTCCTGTACTTTATAATCACCGGAAATAACTGTGACATAACCTTTGTATTCCAATCTTATCTGTGCCGAACCGATAATATGCCCTGCAGGATGCAGCGAAACTTTTACTCCATTGAGGGTAAGTGTTTCACCATATTCAACACCCTGGCATTCGATATCAATCCCGATTCTCTGATACAGGATAGGTTTTGTATAATGGTGGCAAAGGTATTTCTTCATTCCCCAACGGGCATGATCGGCATGCCCATGGGTAATTACCGCAAGATCCACAGGTCTCCAGGGATCAATATAAAATTTTCCCTGCGGACAGTATATTCCTTTTTTTGTGAATGTTATTAGTTTCAATGGAAAATATTTTGTTGTTTATAATAACTGCAGCAGTTATTAGGTTCGGTTGCACTTTATCCTTCAAAAATCTAACCAAAATATTGAATTTCCAGCAAAAAATATAATTGGAAAATAAATCTAAGGAGTTCAATTTTATTTTGTAATTTTATCTACCTATTAGTAGATAGATAAATGAAAACTAAAGATAAAATAATTGAAACCGGAAATAAATTGCTTAGTGAAAAAGGGTACAACGCCTTTAGCTATGCAGATATAGCGAAAAGTATCAATATAAAAACATCCTCAATACACTATCATTTCCCAACGAAAGCGGATCTCTGCCTGGCTATTATTGAAACCCACCGTCAGCGTATCCTGAAGCTCAAAGATTCCCAGCTGGAACTATCTGCGGAAAAAAAATTAAGAGGGCTGTTCGGCTATTATCTTTTTCTTATTGATAAACGGCAGATCTGTCTAACAGGGGCTCTGGCTTCGGACTATAATTCACTCGATGAAAAGGTTACTGAAAAACTGAAAGAGTTCAACGAAACCATTTTTTCCCATACAGCAGCAATTCTGGAATCAGGAATTGAAAAAAAAGAATTTCATGAGATTAAAAACTGCAGAATGAAGGCAATGGAAATTTTATCCATGCTGGTTGGCCTTGCACAAATCGGCAGGCTGTATCCTAAAGATGAAATTCAGCTTTTACTGAATCAATGCATTAATAATTTAAAACAATAAGAATGGCTTTTTATCAAAAAATAACTCAATATGGAAGCAGGATTATCGGGTTGCCGAAACTGTTTAAGTGGGGATTCAATTTATCTCCTATGTATCGGAGAAGCACTGCCAGGATTAAATACGTTTCTCAGGATCTTCTGAAGATATCTGTTAAACTTCCTATCAGCTATAAGAACAGAAATTATATGGGAACAATCTTCGGGGGTAGTATGTTTTCATCGGTTGATCCTATTCCCATGGTACAGCTTATATCTCTTACGGATCATCAATATGTGATTTGGGATAAATCTGCAGAAATCTATTTTAAGCGTCCTGCCAATGTTGATCTGTATGCAGACTTCATTTATACCAAAGAAGAACTGGCTGAAATAGCAGAGAGGATAAAAAATGAAAATGAGATTGAAATTGTGAAAATAACTCAGCTCACGGACAGAAATAAAGAAACTGTTTACTGTGAAATTAGAAAAACAATTTATATTGCTGATAAAAATTTTTATAAACAGAAACGGGAATTAAAAAAGCAGAAACCTGAATAGCATACCCGCCTTCAAATACCATTCATAAATTACACAAACATTAAGACAAAAGTTTTCTGTATTCCTTACGGTCATTGACAAAAGTTATTGATCATCTTTCCACAAGTTTAAACTCTGTTGTTGCTTATGTATTTTTAAGTGATTTAAATACTGTTCAGTTTGAGATGATCAGTATAAATCTGTTTTTTATATAGAACTTTCCAGCAATAAAACATTGAACTTTTCAGCAATAAATATCTTACTGAAATCTATGAACTTTGTCCTGTAACAATAAAGAAAACAAAATGAGCAAAACAATTTTAATTACAGGCGCAGCAAGCGGTTTCGGAAAAATAGCCGCATTTGATCTGGCTAAAAAAGGCCACAAGGTTATTGCAACAGCACAGGTGTATCCACAGATGAGTGATTTAATCAGGGAAGCAGCCGAACAGGGAATCGAACTTACGGTTGATAAACTGGATGTAACGAACTCACAGGACATCAATTATATCCTCAAAAAATATGATATTGATATTCTGATCAGCAATGCCGGTATTATGGAGGGTGGTCCTATTGCCGAGCAGCCACTGGAGCTTATCCGTTCTATGTTCGATGTGAATGTTTTTGGCGGATTGCAGCTGGCACAAGGCTTTGTTAAAAAATTCATTGAACAAAAGAAGCCAGGCAAGATTGTATTCACAACTTCAATGGGAGGACTATGGACGGTTCCATATGTAGCAGCTTATTGTGCTTCAAAGCATGCTATGGAAGCTATTGCTGAGGGATTAAAAACCGAACTGGCTCCGTTCAATATCAAGATCGCAACCTGTAACCCGGGCGTTTTTGGAACAGGATTTAATGACAGGGGAGTAGACTCTATTTTCCGATGGTATAATCCTGAAGTGAATTTTACTCCAGAATCTGCTTTTGACGGGGCGGCCGATTCTCTTGCCCACCAGCTGGATCCGCAGTCTATGGCAGAGGTGATTGTGAATGTAGCGCTGGATGACAATTCTAATTTCAGGAATGTACACCCTAAAGAAACGGAAGATTTTGTAAAACAATTACAGGCCGATGCATGGACTGCAAAAAGTTAAACAATGAGTATAACGTATAACCAGGCTGCAAAAGCGCTTCAGGCAGCCACAGAAAAAGCAAAATCCATCAATATTCCTGTAAGTATTGCCGTTGTGGATGCAGGAGGACATCTTGTGACCATGGCAAGACTGGACAGTGTTTACGGTGTTATCGATTTTGCAGTTAAGAAAGCGAAAACTGCAGTAATGTTCGGTGTCGACAGTGATGTAATGGGAACAATTATTGCGGGAGCAGACATTCATGGATACGGCATGCTGAATTCCAATGACGGGCTTCTTACCATTGCTGGCGGAGTAGTCATCAAAGATGCTGAGGGAAAAATCATAGGTGCAATAGCGTCTTCCGGGGGAACTCCTGAACAGGATAAAGAGATTGCAGGAGCAGGTGCTGCTGTTATGGCTTAAATTTCAGATATTTGTAGTATGGAGAAAACTTCGGAAATCATATTCGATAAACTGGTATATTCCTGTGCTTTTGAAATGTACAGGGGGCACGAGGAATTTATTCCCGATCATTTTCTGGGCTATCAGCTGTCCGGTGAAACCCATGCTTTTCATGACAAAGGCAAAACTGTTATAAAGGAGAATACAGTAGTGCTCGTCAGAAAAAATCAACTGATCCGAACGGTAAAACATCCTTCAAAGAATAAAAAGTACCAGTTTCTTTCTATAACTCTCGACCAGGAAACGCTCCGGCAGTATGCAGCAGAATATAAAATGATCCCATCCGAAAGATTTCCAGATAATGAAAGGCTTTTTTTTGAGCCTGATGAATTTTTCAGCGGGTATTTTGTTTCACTGCTTCCGTATATTGATAAAACAAAAACAGCAACTTCCAGGCTGACTGTTTTAAAGGTTAAAGAGGCAATTGAGCTGATTCTGCAGGCTAATCCTGATTTTAAAAACCTGCTTTTTGATTTTTCAGAACCGCATAAAATCGATCTTAAGGAGTTTATGAATAAGAATTTCAAATTCAATGTGCCGGTGGAAACATTTGCAAGGCTTACAGGCCGCAGTCTTTCGGGGTTTAAACGTGATTTCAATAAAGCTTTCAACATGACGCCTAAACAATGGCTTAAGGAAAAAAGACTGGAAGAAGCGTATTACCAGATCCGGCATAGGAATAAAAAGCCCTCTGACATTTATCTCGAACTGGGATTTGAAAATCTGTCCCATTTCTATTATTCTTTTAAACAAAAGTTTGGTCTCACGACCAGCAAGGTTTAATAAAAACACATATCTATAAAAAAGGAGCAGCTTACCGTTGCTCCTTTTATTTGTTAACATGCTTAAAATTATAACCTATAATTGCAAGTGTCCGGAAAAGCAAAGTTTTAATATATTTAAGGTGGCTATTTTAAATGATAAATCCGGATTATAACTTATAGAATAAAATTCGTTTAACCCTGAAATTCATTTTATAGGTTGTTTACGAATATTAAATTTAGAAATGAAAAATTCAAACCTGGCAATTTCAGCAACACTTTTAGCGATTATCTGTGTACAGGGAGGTGCTTCCATTGCTAAACAGCTCTTTCCTCTGATAGGCCCTATTGGGACTGTTAGTTTGAGGATCGGGCTTTCTGCTGTGTTGCTCATTTTGATTAACCGTCCGAAATTTTTGCAGTTCTCCGCACAAAAATGGAAGTACTGTGCAATGTATGGGATTTGTCTGGCAGCGATGAATCTCGTTTTCTACATGGCCATTCAGAGGATCCCGTTGGGACTGGCGGTTACGGTAGAATTTGCAGGGCCTTTATTTTTGGCCATTGCTTTATCCCGGAAATTGCTGGACGTAGTATGGGCATTGCTGGCCTGTATTGGGATATTACTCATTGTTCCGTGGCAGAGCGATCATGTTGATCTGGTTGGAATTGGATTGGCTTTTCTTGCAGGAATGTTTTGGGCGGTATACATCGTCATGGGTGGAAAAGTGGCTAAAATTATGGATGGAAAAGATGCGGTTACCACCGGAATGGTATTCGCAAGTCTGGTTATCATCCCTTTTACCATATGGGACGGAGCTGTATTCAATCTTACGCCTTCTATTTTTGTAAAAGGTTTAGGGGTGGCTATTTTGTCTAGTGCGCTGCCATTTTCATTGGAAATAATGGCTTTGAAAAGACTTCCCGCAAAGACCTTCAGTATTCTGATGAGCCTGGAACCTGCATTTGCAGCTCTTTCGGGTTGGGTATTTCTGGTAGAAGAACTGAGTTTTTTACAATGGATTTCAATCAGTTGCGTCATTGTGGCCAGTATAGGAACAACTGTTTTCAGTAAAGCGACGGTTCAGAATGAAATTGTTCAAAGCAAAGAATAAGCTTCTGTATAAAAAAGGTGTATCATTGTATCATTTTTCAGGCTGATTCTTCAAATAATTAATAATTCCGATCACATCATCCTTACCAAAACCATCATCATGGGCAGACTGGTAGGTTTTGCTCAGAACCTCAGATAGAGGAAAATCAGCACCGGCATTCTGAGCTAATAAAATATCTTTCAGCATGAGATCGAGAGCAAAAGCAGGCTCATATTGGTTTTTGATCAGCATAGGTGTTTTTACTTTGGTAGCACCACTTCCGCTGGCACTTTCATTGATGATTTCCAGCATGGCAGTTCGGTCGATTCCTAATTTATCTGCAAACAGAACGGTTTCCGCCAATCCCTGGTAGATAGCAGATAGGAAATAATTGATGGAAAGTTTCCCCGCAATTCCTTTTCCATTTTTCCCTAAATGCTTAACTGCTTTGCCAAGTTTTTCAAGATAAGGCATAGCCCGTAAAAGGTCTTTTTCTTCACCACCCGCCATAATGATCAATGTTCCTTCTGCCGCAGGAACGGTACTTCCGGCTACCGGCGCATCGATGAATGCTGCTTCTTTTATTTTAATGGCTCCGCTGAGCTCTGCAGTGGCCTGTGGAGAGATCGTGCTCATGTCTATAAAAAGTTTTCCGGTAATGTCCGATTTCAGGATATCTTCGTAAACTGCTTTGGCAGCATGGTCATCGGTAAGCATTGTAAATACGATGGTGCTGTTCTTCACCAGATCTGAAACCTGAGTGTAAACAGTTGATTTTTCTTTAAAGTCTTTAGTTTTTTCAAAGGATCTATTGTAAACTGAAAGCGGGAATCCTGCTTTTTCAAGATTTTTTGCCATAGGATGGCCCATATTTCCTAACCCGATGAATCCTATTTTCTCTTTCTCCATGCTTTATTTTTTTACAGTGATTAAATAATGCCATTTAAAACCAAAATATAAAATTATTTACACTAGAAAATATGTATTTCATAATGTAAACCTGCTATATTTGCATCAAAAAACCGACCAAAACACAGCTGTATTTTTACAATATTTTTGTTGATTAACTTTTAAAACCCGAAAAACTTCCTGAAATTTGCAGCAAATAAAAATCAATGAAGATCATAGACGTCGAAAAGTGGAACAGGAAAGAGCATTTTGAATTTTTCTCAAAAATGGACAGCCCGTATTTTGGGTTTACCACTGAAGTAGACTGTACAAAAGCTTATGCTTATGCAAAGGAAAACGGACATTCTTTTTTCGCGATATATCTTCACAGGTCTATGATTGCTGTAAATGCTGTAGACGAATTGAAACTCCGAATTGTAAACGGACAGGTGGTTTTGTATGATGCTATCCATGCGGGAACTACGATCGGAAGGGCAGACGGAACTTTTGGCTTTGCATTTATTCCTTTCTCAGAAGATTTTGATGTTTTTAATGAGGTTATGCAGCAGGAAATAGAAGCGGTACAGCAATCTTCGGGACTGAGGATGAATAATGGCGAGCTTGGCAAAGACCTGATCAGGCATACAACGATTCCCTGGAATTCATTCAGTGCGTTGCTTCATCCTACCAGTTTTAACAATTGGGAATCTGTTCCGAAGATCACATTTGGAAAATTCGGTATCCGTAGCGGAAGAAAGTATCTTCCTGTTTCTGTGGAAGCGCATCACGGCCTGGCTGACGGAATTCATCTTGCAAGATACCTGGAAGAGTTCCAGAAACAGCTTGATGGCGGATATCAAATTCCGTAATTCTCTTTGTTAATTATAAAAGGGGAGACATTTTTATAGATCAATCAGTACATGATTTTTCTATTCTCTATTTTTAAAATTTTATCCTTTTCCATACTTTTTATAGCCCTTATCACCGTTTCTACACGCAGGCCAGTGAGAGACGCAAGCTGCTGCCGGGTCATAGGGACCTGAAAAGAATAGGGACTTTTGTGTTCATAATAACTTTTTAGGTAGTCCAGAAGCTGTTTAAGCTTCAGAACAGGATTCTGGACGGAAAGATTGTAAAGCATCATATATTTGTAATACATCCTTTCCGCCATACATTTATATACGTTCAGAGAAACTTCCTGATTTTTATTTACCAAATCCATAAAACGGGATTTTGAAAGCCTCAGAATAGTGGAATCTTCTATTGCTATTGCGTTCATAGGGTAGGGACGGTCTACAAACAGTAAAGACTCTCCAAAGCTTTGCCCGCTTGAAATTATATTCTGAATAAATTCTTTTCCACTCTCTGTATAATTATTAAGTTTGATCCGTCCTTGTTCAATCTGATAATAAAACATAGAAAACTCTCCTTCGCGGAAAATGATATCACCCGATTTATATGATTTAATTTCTGCTCCGAATGAAATTAATAAATCTTCTACAATCATGGTATAATAAGTTAATTAAAATTTTAAACAAATGTTTAACCATTGATGTCTTTCATTATGCAATAAACAGAACAGCTGAAAATTTCAATAATGTAAAGAACGACAATTTTAATGAGTTTCTTCAATATGTCGTACCACATACATACCACAATGTTTTGGTGACCTCATATCAAAATGTTTTTATATTCACCAGTAATAGGGAATAAAATCATTAAAAACATTGATTAAGATCATAAAAAACAAAACTTACAACTGCTACATTTGTTTAAATATGAAATAGAGATTAGCCTCAAACTTGAGTTGAAAATAGACGAAATACACTGTTTATAGGCATCACGTGGTATGTATGTGGTATTTCAATTTTACAAAATTTTAATCATTTTCTCTTTCTTTGCTCCATTTAAAATAGCTGAAAGAATGAACCTTAAATAAAGAATTTGTAAGAAAAAAATACCGGAACCTCAAAATGTAATTATTACTATTGAATTATAAATCATGGAATTGCAAACTGCATCTTCCATAAAAAACATCATAAAACAGCTGCTGTCATATAGCAGTAAGAAGAGTAGGTACTGCTGCTGCACATATAAAGCATCAGAAATAAGTAGAGATGAGAAAAATATTATGAAAAACGAAAAACCGCAATCTAATTTAGAAGATTTAAACCAAAAGATTTTTATGCAGGATGAAATTATTACTTTGGCTAAAGAAAATTCCCCACGTTTGCTGAATAAATTCAGATTAGTTTATCCTGATTTTTTTGATAAAATAGCTAAAGTACACCCCAATCTCAAAAATTCTGAATTGATTTTTTGTATTTATTTAAAACTTAACTTTACCACTAAGGAAATTGCAACCTACACTTTTGTGACCCCAAAAGCCATTCAGAACAGAAAGAACAGGATCCGGAAAAAGCTAAGTATTCCTTCCGAAATGGATATTTATAAGTGGTTTAATGATCTTTAAACAATTTTTTGCATTACATTATATTTGGATTACTGCTTTATCCAGATCGTGGTAAAGCAGTATTTTCCATTGTTCATCAGCAGCTTCTTTCTGCCATTTCAGTCTTAATTCCATAGCTTTTCTGCCGTCAAAATCACTTTTATAAGCAAGGTGATATTTAAGGTAAGACTTCTGGGGAAGATCATCTGCCCCGTAAAAAACAGTTTCTCCGTTTTCTCTTATCCAGAATACCTGCATAAAAGGGGTATGTCCGCCCACCACTTCAAAAGAAATACTGTTACCGATATTTCCCTGATCTTCATCCATCCATACAATATTGGGAAGACTGACCAGCTTTTCAAGTGTATCAAAATCAAAAGAAGGATTCCCTTTATTTTCCATCGCAAAAGCCAGTTCTCTTTTTTGAATATAAATTTCTGCATTCGGAAATACAGATGCAAAACCATTTTCGTTGCTTTGAATACTGCCGTCAATATGATCCTTATGGAGATGAGACAGGAGAAGTTTCGTAATCTGTCCGGGTTTTATATTTTCTTTTTCCAATAACTCGGAAATAACGGTCTTTCCTTCAGCATTTTTCCATCCTATCCCGGCATCAAGAAGGATATAATCGTTTTCTGTAACGATAAGAAACGGCTGCACAGACATTTTAATTCCTTTCACTGTATCAAAATTTTCATCTGTCAATAGTGTAAAATCTTTCGTTTTGCTGGCTGAGAAATTGCCTTCTTTAAGCGGAATAATTTTCATCCTGCAAATTTCCCTAATATTTCTAAAACATGAAAACCTTTTTTTCAATAGGGCTCATCGTAAAAAACAATCGGACCACCAGCTGCTCAACCGCCTAAAAATCTATGAACTCATCTGGAAAAATGTCTTATTATAAAATTTGCTGAAAAATGAAATTCTATCAAAAACACTTTATATAAAGACATTTAAGAAAATTTGCTAAAATTAAAATAACTATAAAATATTCCCAGATACTTTTCCGTTAGAGATATGACGCAAATACATGGCTGAGTTTCTGTAAAGCTATTACTGACGAAAAAACAACTCCCAATTTTCCTGCTGATACATTTTTTTAAGATTAAATGCCATAGTTGATTGAAAGAGGCCGTTTATTCGAAACGGCCTCTTTTTTTTTAAAAATTGACTATCTTTGCTAATCTTAAGGAAACTTCTTATTTGACTGTTTCTGCAATTAATTGCTAATAGTCCTGAATAATTTTCAATCCATTTATTCTATAACAAATTTGAAATAATTCTAATCATATCATGCAGGCAAACTTATCCTCTGGCATTTCCCGTACTGTAATCTGGCTTATGGCTGTCATTTCAGGCCTTGTGGTAGCCAATAACTATTATAACCAACCTTTATTGGCACTCATTTCCGACGATCTTCATGTTTCTGAAAGTGCAGCCGGAAGAATTTCTGTGCTTACCCAGATAGGATACGCACTGGGGCTTTTACTGCTGGTGCCTTTGGGAGATAAATTTTTCCGTAAGAAATTAATCTTATTTGATTTGGTTCTTGTATTCGGATCCTTGCTTTGGATGACCTTTGCCACTGAATTATGGATGCTGTACGCAGCAAGCCTGCTGATAGGAGCGACCTCCGTCATTCCACAGCTGTTTGTGCCTATTGCAGCAGAATTATCTTCGGATAAAGAAAAATCTTCCAATATTGGGCTTGTAATGTCAGGATTGCTTCTTGGGATTCTTTTGTCACGCTTTATTGGCGGTATTGTGGGCGAAGTCTGGGGCTGGAGAGCGATGTTCGGAATTGCGGCGGGATTAATGATCCTGGTGTGGTTTGCCGTATATAAAATGCTTCCGGAAATGCAGCCAAATTTCAAGGGAACATACAAAGAATTAATGAATTCCGTGGTTCATCTGGCAAAAACACAGCCTATCTTGCAGCTCGCTTCATTCCGTGGGGCCATGGCCTTCGGGTCTATGTGTGCTTTATTTACAACTTTGGTCTTCCATATGGAAAAGCCGCCTTTCAATGCCGGTTCTTCCGTAGTGGGAAGCTTCGGGCTGGCCGGAGCTGTAGGAGCACTGGCAGCGGCAAAAGTGGGCAAGCTTCAGAAATACCTGAATATCAACAGGATCATATTATACTCACTTTTTATTGTAGTCGGAAGCTGGGCATTTACCTATTTTGCGGGTGAAACCTATTGGGGTCTTATTGTTGGTGTTATCCTGGTTGACCTTGGCGTACAATCCAGCCATATTATGAACCAGACCAATTATTTTTTAATCAAATCTAACGCGGTTAACAGATTGAATACGGTTTATATGGTTTCCTATTTCATCGGCGGATCACTCGGAACGTGGCTGGCTTCTATAGCCTGGCAATATGCACAGTGGGAGGGAGTATGCTTTGTAGGAGCATCTTTTGGACTGCTGGCAATCATTGCTCATGTGCTGTTCTGCAACAAAGTAAATGAATCCCAGCTTTAGTTTTCAGCTTTAACTGTAGCAAACATTGAAAGATTAATAGTTTTAGCCATTATTGAAATTATTTTGTACCCCTTATTTTTTCAAACTATTTGTTGATGAAGTGGTTCCAGATTCTATCAGTTAAATTTTATACGCTATATTGATAACTGTTAAAAACCTATTCCTATATCAAAAACATTTTCTTCCATTTGGTAACAGAATTACGGCTTAACTTGAAATGGTTTGCCAGTTGGATATTATTAAGGTTGTACTTCTTCTGGTACTCCAATATTTTCAGAATATCAGACTTGCGGTAAGAACGGTGTTTTTGGTTGAAATTTTCAGTTTGATTATCTGATGTCCCAAAGATGATCGTATTCAATTGAATAATATGCAAAAAAGACAGACTGTCCATATTAAGCAATACTTCACATTCTTTTCGCTTGTGAGGAAATTTCTTGGTCAGTATATCGGAATAAATGTTTTTATAATTAGGATGATTATTTTTCATATGTATAGATTTGATAAAGAGAGGAATAGCTTATTCTACCTTTTCTTTGTGTTTTATTAACCATTTGTAAAGTGTTGTTTTGGGAATCCCGTAATCTTTTATTACCCCCATCTTGGTCATTTCTCCTGTGCTGATCTGTTCCAGTATAAAATCAATGATTTCTCTGGTGTAGATACTTTTGCGGAACTGAGGAAGATTTGTTTTTTCGGTTTTCTGTTTTGCACTTGGCGGAGCATAAATAATAAGGTGTTGCGAATAAATACGAAAAAAATCATATTCTAACAACTTACTCCACTTCAGCAAAGCTTCCGTATCAAGGCTTTCTTGCCGATACATTTGTTTAATCTCTTCTTCGGTGCATTTTAAAAAATTACATATTCGCTGCAATTCTATCTTGCTTTCTGCAACGCCTTGTTCAATGATTTGTCCGATATGAATACTTTTGAAATTCATTTTTGTGTTTTTTTTAATGATAGATTTGACTTTCCTTTCTCATAATAAAGCCGGCCGCAAAAAAATAGTGCAAAAGATTATATAAAAACTTATATTAAAAAGCTGGCCGGCTAAGTTTTATTTTTGGTTTTTTCCTATGATAAAAAAAGCTCCCATTAATTCTTCCCATCATTTGTGTCTTTATGTTCAGAAAACAGGAGCTTCAGTTTAATGAGTCATTTAAGACGACATTCTTTGTGCTGTCATAAAGACACGTCGGATGTTATTAGCAGCATTAGTATCATTCAGGTTATCTACAGAAATATAAACTGTTATTCTGTACCAAATTCCGTCTACGAGTAAATCTACTATTTCTATCTCCTGAGAATTATCAGATCCAGTCCTATTGCCAGAGGTTGCAGTAATCGCTGTTGAAGTACTATCCATATTATCTCCCCAGCCAAGATAAATTCCGTTATCTGTTTCTATGTAACCGCCCGGAGCGACTAAAACATTAGAACGACGGTAATTAGTTTCATTTGATAATGCTGCAAACCACAGTTTAATGTTAGAACTTGAAATATTTACCAGACGAGGATTGTAACTAACTGGGCCTGCTGAATTAGAACTAGTGGTAAAATCAATATCCAATCTTACCTTTTGTCCTAAAATAGCATCATAAGTACCCCCAATATATGTACTCAATAATCCAACATACGTCGCTGGTAATGTAAAAGTAAAGAACTGATATTCTCCCGGAGCAAGTACTTTTCCAAGGCCAACTGTTGCACTACAGCTCTGTCCTCCGATTGAAAGTGGAAACGTTGTTGTATTAGGGGTGGATACCGTTGGTGTCCCGGAAATAGTATAGTTTAAAGTACCGGATCCCTGTGCAAAATTACCCTGCGGAAGTGTTGCCGTAAGTCCGTTTACAGGTCCTATAGTTTGTGCAGCATATATTCCTGCATTTCCTCCTGTATAAGGAATAGACATTGTACCACTATAAGGAGTACCAGCAGTATAGGAGATCGGAAACAGAGAAGCACTTGCACAGTTCAGACCACCTATTGTACCCGGCTGTAATGAACGTCCGTCCAAAGGTCTCCATTGGGTTCCGTCCCAATATACGTATCCCTTAAAGGCAAAGTTAGCTTGTGTGCCTAGGTTGTATACCAATAAGCCTACTGCAGGACTGGGAATTGTAGCCGCGTCGTTATAGGCTGTTAAAGCTACTCTCGGACCTAAAAATCCTTTTTGACTTCCCGATGCAAGCTGGCTTACATTAAGCTCCAGAATAGCAGATGCGTCGGGAGTTGTTCCGATACCTGTAGATCCTGATGCAGTTACAATAAAGTCATCCTTTAATTGTGACGCAGTTGGAGTTCCTGAGGCCGCATTATTTTTGGCACCATCTATATTGAAAATACCTTGTGGGTTTTGTGTGTTGATCCCGACCTGAGACCAGGCTAAGGAAGAGATTGTCAAGGCTGTTGCTAAGTATATATTTTTTTTCATTGTTGTTTAATTTAGAATCGGTTGAATAACAGGATGCCATATTCTGTTATTATTTATTTTTTTATGTTTTTGTAAAAGATTTCAACGGTTAATGACATCTGGTTACAGTTGAGGGATATTCTTACTTGTTTGCTTATGGCTTTAAAAAGGGGGAGGCCGGATACTGAAGATTTTTATATGGGAATGGGATACTGTATTATTACTACGCTCCCATGATACATCTTTTGGGAAAACAAAAGAGTTAAGGCTAAAACAGTTCTCATTAATCAGCTGTTTATGATAATCATTGTATGTGGAAGGGATAAAATATCTGCTATCCGTAGCCAAAATGAAGTATTTTCTTTTGCTATCAGCTGTAAAACAAATGTTTATTGGTTTAGCAGCCTTACTTTTCTTTACTTCAGCTGGTTCTTTATATGTTTTTTTGGCAACCACTTTTGCTGATGGGATATTCTTTTTCTTTTCCCCGTCAATAAAAATATTCTGGCCATTATATAGTATGGTTCCTTTTGAAATAAAAAGAGCCTTGTCTGTTATTATTTCTTTGGCTTTAATTGGAAAACAGGACGCAGCTTTTATAATGCTATGCAATTGATCTTCATTAAAAACATAACCTCCTTCGGATACAAAAATTAAAGTGGATTTATTTTTTTCAGTACTTTTGCCAGATTCGGTTTTTTTTTGATCAAATAAAGGACGCATAGCATAAGCATACAAAGTTCCCGATGTGAGAACATATATTAATAAAAAGCTTTTTGCTATGGTCACAATATTTTTCATCATTTGTATTTCGCAGCAAAATTATATGCATAAGTGGAGATTGAAAAACAAAAGAGGTCAAAGCATCAATGAAAAATCACTTTTTAATTAAAGATTAATAAGTTTCGTTATCAGTAACAGTAAACAAATTAAAATATTGACAAACAGCATGTTATATAAAGTAAAGATCACTTTTCATTGGTTATTTCAGTAAATAATACAAAAAAATGGATAATACAAGACTAAGAGAACAGGAGATCTTAAGACTAAAAGAAGAACTTTCAATAAGATATAATTATCTGATGGGAGCTATTTTATTATTGTATACCTTAATATACCAATTCATCATAAAAGAAAATATAGTAGGATATTATTGCCTGGCTGGAGCTGTTTTTATGTTCAGCCATGTATATGTTTTTAATACTTTATTTCCTTCACTTTCTTTAGAAAAAATAGTTCGGGGCTATCTTATAATTGCGCCCATCTATATTTTTTTTATTATCATTTATTTTTGGAAATACTCTATTTTTCAATTTTGCTGGTTAGTTCCCGTACCACTTGGGGCCTATATTTTCCTTGGTAAAAGAGAAGGTTTTATTTTTTCGATGTATACTTTATTCATTGCAGTGGCCGCATTTCTTGCTGGCAGTATTGGCCCATTCCGTTCAACAATAATGCCTTACGAAAACATATTCCGGTATAGTGATCTGCTAACATTTGGGCTTAATATCCTGATTGTGTATTTGCTCATTTATTACAAAGAGAAAATAACGGAACAGGAGTTTCTTGCCATTATAGAAAAAAGGAAACGAATAACGCTTCCTATTACGCTGGATGAAAAAGAAATATCTGATGCCAAGTCATTATTTGAAAAAATAGAAAATGAGATCATCATCAACAAACATTTTACCAATCCAGACTTTAATATTTCGATGCTATCTACTATTCTGAAAATCAGTAATAACTATATTTCAAAATCAATAAGGATACAAGGATATTCTAATTTCAATACCTATGTCAACTCTCACAGGATCAGTTACGTAAAAGAACTGATTGCAAAAAGTGATCTGGAAAAAGTAACCCTGATGTACATTTATACCGAAGCAGGATTTACTAATCAATCTACCTTTAATAAAACGTTCAAACAATTTGTTGGAATGACTCCAAGCGAGTACATTCAAAAGGAAAGTATGAAAAGTTAAGTACAAATACGATTTAATGTAATGGATTTTGTTACAGTTAAAGAAATGTATTAATTTTGTAGTCTGATAATTGTATCAGAATTAAAATAAATAAAGAATGAAAATAGAAATATGGTCAGATATTATGTGCCCGTTCTGCTATATCGGAAAGCATAATTTTGAACAGGCTCTTGAAAAGCTACCATTTAAAAACGAAATAGAAGTAGAGTGGAAGAGCTTTCAGCTAGATCCAAGCTTAGATGCCGCCCAGCCTCAGAATACAATTGAATATTTTAAAGAGAAAAAAGGTTTTCCGGCAGACCAGGCATCTCAAATGATTGGTCAGGTGGCCCAGATGGGAAAAGGAGCAGGAATTGATTTCAATTTTCAAAAAGCTTTGATCATCAATACTTTTACTGCTCATAAATTACTTCATATTGCGAAAAAGTACGGTAAATCGAATGAGATGGAAGAAGCTCTTTTTAAAGCTCATTTTATCGATGGAAAAAATGTAGGAAATATTGAAGAACTTATTGCTCTTGCTGAAAATCTAAATATTGATAAAGAGGAAGCCAGGCAGGCCTTAACTTCAGATCAGTTTGATTATGAAATCAGTCAGGATATTCAGGAGGCCAAAAATAATGGCATTTCCAGCGTCCCTTTCTTTGTCCTGAATGGAAAATATGCCGTATCCGGAGCACAGCCTGCGGAAGTTTTTGCAGATGCCCTTCAGCAGACCTATAAAGAAACAGTAAGTCCGTTTAAAGATCTTTCCAAAGAAGGAGGCGCATCGTGTGATACTGATGGATGCAGTATTTAAAAAATGAGTAATCATAGATTATTATTTTATTTTTAAAAACATTCCAAAACGGGATGTTTTATTCTTATAGCATGACAATAAAAATAAAAAAAGAAGTTTATTTTATATACTCCAATGCTTATTTTTGTTAAAATATTTACGCTCAATGATAAAAATCAATGCCGAAGCTCAATATCCGATTTCTGAAACCCTGTTTGTCTTTGCTTTGGATTCAGAAGCCGGAAAAGCTTTTGACGGGAAAAATAAATTGGTAACAGGCATAGGAAAAGTAAATGCAGCCATAGAACTTACAAAAGAAATTCATTTCAGAAAACCTAAACTGATCATTAATTTGGGTTCCGCAGGAAGCAAAAGCTTTGGGAAAGGTGAAGTAGTCTGCTGCACAAAATTTATTCAGCGTGATATGGATGTCAGAGGTCTTGGTTTCAGTCTTTATGAAACCCCTTTATCCGGTATTCCTTCTGTTCTGGAATATGGCCTTCAGATGAACGGGCTGAAAAAAGGAATTTGCGGCAGCGGCGACAGTTTTGAGATGAATCATTCCGAAACAGATTATAATATTGTAGATATGGAAGCTTATCCGCTTGCCCTGATTGCAAAGAAAGAAAATATTCCTTTTCTGTGCCTGAAATATATTTCTGATGATGCGGGAAGCGATGCCGCAGACGATTGGGCAGTTCAGGTGCATCTGGCCTCTGAGGCATTTAAAAAATTACTATTTAAATAAAAAAATAAAAATGGCAGCTATTATCCTTAACAAAGCTTCAGCCCAAGACCTTGAAACCATTCAGAATATAGGCAGACAGACTTTTTATGAAACTTTTGCGGAAAGTAATTCAGAAGAGGCTATGAAAACCTACCTTGAAAAAAGTTTCAATACAGAAAAAGTCAGTTCAGAATTAAATAATCCTGATTCTCATTTCTTTATTGCCTGGGAAGAAGACATTCCTGTCGGGTATCTGAAATTAAACTCCGGAGCGGCACAAACTGAGCTTCAGGATGATACCTCATTAGAAATAGAGCGTATTTACGTTAAAAAAAGCCATCACGGCCAGAAAGTGGGTCAACTGCTTTACGACCAGGCTCTGGCAACTGCCCGAAGTTTAAACAAAAGTTATCTATGGCTCGGAGTATGGGAAGAGAATTTGAGAGCGCTTCAATTTTACAGGAAAAATGGTTTTGAGGAATTCGGAAGCCATACATTCAGGCTTGGTGATGAAGACCAGACTGATCTGATGATGAAGAAAATTTTAGATTAAATTATTATCAGCTTTGAAAGAACTTTTAGAACAGATCAATAGTTATTATCAGCTGTCAGAAGAAACGGTGGAAGCCCTGATGAATATCTGTAAGGAGGAAACATATCACAAAAATGACCTTCTTCAGGAATCCGGCTCTGCTGCCAGATACTTTTACTTTATAAAATCAGGACTGGTAGGATATTATACCGTAGACGAGCAGGGAGATTCTGTGTATAAGATTTTCTTTGAAGAAAAGAGTTTTGTAGCTTCTACGGCAGCCGTTATCGAAGATAAACCCAGCGACTTCAATATCATTGCTTTAGAAGACTGTTCGGTGATAAAATATCCGGCAAAAGCTTTCAGAGAGCTTATCAGTCAATATCACGACCTGGCATTATTTCACATCCGTTATCTGGAAAAAAACTGGGTCGTAAAAAAAGAACCGCTGGAGATCTCTTTAAAGCATGAAACAGCCAAACAGCGCTATTTGCAGCTTTTGGAGAACAAACCGCTCCATGACCGGCTGAAACAGCATCATATTGCTTCTTATCTGGGGATTACACCCACTCAGCTGAGCCGCATAAAAAAAGAAATAAACTGACAAAAGCTTCAACATATGTTGAGGCTTTTTTATTTTCTCAGCCGCATCTTTGTCTCATAATAGCAACAACAGTACGTCTGAAATAAGTGAAGAGAAAAAGGAAGAACATTTTATTTTAAAATAAGAAGCTTCAATTTATGAGAGATATACCAGGTTGATCAATTAAAATTCTATCCTATGAAAAATTTAGTAAGCATCGTATGTGTATTGACGGTATCTGCACAGCTTTCCGCACAGAAAGTCATTCACCAAGAAGTTTTCAGTGTCAAAATGAATAAGAATATCAAAACCATTATCATCACACCGGATGTGCAGCAGGACAAAACCTATTCATCGGTTTATGTTCTTCACGGCTACAGTGGAAACCCGGAACGGGCAATTAAGCAGGATATTCCTGATCTGGTTAAAAAAGCACAGGAATATAAGACGATTTACGTACTGCCGGACGGAAATTATAATTCATGGTATGTAGACAGTCCGTTGGTTAAAGATTCACAGTACCAGACTTTTATTGGTCAGGAGCTTGTAGATTTTGTTAATAAAAATTATCCTGTAAAAAATGATAAAAAATTCCGTGGCATCCTGGGCTGGAGTATGGGAGGCTATGGCGCTGTTAATATTGGAATGACATACAATCATACATTTGGCATTGTGGGAAGTTCTTGCGGAGCATTGGATTTCAATTCATTCGGGGAAGGGTATACCAATTATCAGGTAGATAAAGTATTAGGACCTGCAATATCATTGGATTCTAAATTTCTTACAGACAATAAAGTGAAAACTATGGCTGCAGCAGAACAACAGTATATTTTCGATTGCGGCACAGAAGATATACAAATGATCGGAATGAACAGGAAATTTCATAAAAAACTCACAGATCTAAAGATTTCACATCTTTACATAGAATCTCTGGGAGCCCATGATCCGCAGTACTGGAGCAGATCATTATCTGAACAATTGACTTTATTCAATCAATTCTTCAATCATTAAACAGCTTTACATAAATCACATATAATACATTAATACAATGAATTACATTTAAAGACATAAAGTTAAAATCCTTAAGAGCATTGAAGTAGTTAAGGAAAATCAAGCTTAAAATCAGATGAGTTTTGTTAAGCAGAATATTTACATAAAACAGAGTTTGCCTTAATAATCTTAATCACTTCAATACTCTTAATGGTTTAAAAACATCCCTTTAAAATAAAAAATCCTTTTAAGCACAAACTTAAAAGGATCCATCATAATTATTATCAAATTAATATCTAATAAAACATTTAAATATTTTCAAAATTCTTACCCAAATGCTCTTCAATCACAAAGAACGGGTCTTCTGTAAGCGTGTGGGCTCTCATTTCCATCAGGCTCACTTTACTCATCATCCGGAGCATAATTCTTCTTTGGCATTCGTGTTCTACACCATCAACATTTTTTACCCCGGCTCTGAAAGCAGATCTTCCGTGTGCACATAAATGGTTATTCACCAATATCACATCACCGGCCTGCGGTGTAAAGCCCGAATAGATTAAGTCTCTTGCCTCTTCCCAAAATTCATTCAGATGATGATAGGCCTCATCTGTCTGCTTAATGCTGGGATTAAATAGCTGTTCAGCAGCATCAAACCTCATAAAAGGCAGTTCATAATTACCATACAGAACAGCATCCAATGCTTCTTCTTCGTCTGCAGCTGTTTCCAGATTGGCATCTTTCGGAATTTTATACAACCGTTCAAAAAGAGGCCTGAATCTTTCTCCAATAGATTGATGGGAACGGATAGAATATAGGGTAGAAGGCACCTGCTCTTCATTACGGATGTACATAAAGCTTAAAAAGTCGGCCTGATGTTTCAGGAAGGCATCTTCGGTATGTACATAAAGATCCGTTGCAGATCCCGATCCGGTCTGGGTTTCCCTCATTTTTTCATCCGGAATGATGGCGTGCATTAATCCGCCACCTTTACGCTGTGAATAATATTGTACAGGCTTCGACGGAAGTGCTCCGTGGATCAAAGCACAGGCAAAGCCATAAATATTGAATTTGGAATAATCCGCAGACTGCCAGTTGGGTGGAGTATTTCCTATACCTTCCTGATCAATATCCATCAATCCTCTGAACACAAGCGCTCCGTACTGATCTTTTGAAAAGTCGCTGGCAAAATCAGCCGCTATATGCAGAATTCTTTCCGGTAAAAAATAAGACGCCAGCTGATGAACATGGGTAATGAAGTCTCTGTTCTCATAGCTGCCATATTTTCTCTGAAGATGCACCGCTGCATCTTGTATCATTCTTCTTTCCTGAGACGTGATCTCAATGACTCTGGGAAGCAGTTTTACCGCAGTAATACTGTCGTTATCTAAAATTTCTAGCGAATTCATTAAAAAAATATTTGGTGTGTGAATATAATTTCTATATTTGTTTTTAATTATTCTAAATAACAATAACCGGTTCAAATTTATGAATAATTTATCAATCACCAAATAAAAAATAAAGAAAATGTAAAAAATAAAAACTTGACTGTCAAGCATATACATCTATATGCTATACACTTTTACACAACTTATTGATTTTAAAATCACCTTACAAATACGTATATGAACAACAATCAAATGCCCGCCGGAGAGATCCTGGGCGCCTACTTACCTCACATTTCGGGGAATTTTGGAAATATTTTTCATTCTCACAATTATGATCATTATCGTTCCGCTGTTGAAGAAACTTTAGACCTTGTGGGAACCTTTCTTCACAGAAACGACAAACCCTTTAGCGGAATAGAAGCCAAAGAAATGAAAGGCATGGTACAGCAGATAGACCTTAACCAAAAGCTATCTTCGTATCAGGAGCTGCTTGAAGAAGTAGATACTATATATGTGAAGCATGCCACTGCTTTTCACCTTCCACAATACGTGGCACACCTTAATTGTCCCGTTGTAATTCCGGCTTTAGCAGGAGAAATCCTTGTCAGTGCCATTAATTCTTCCCAGGATACCTACGACCAGAGTGCCGGAGGAACCTTCATGGAAAGAAAACTGATCGACTGGACCGCAGAACAGTTAGGATATAATGCAGAAACCAGCGACGGCGTTTTCACAGCAGGCGGATCACAGAGCAACCTGATGGGACTTGTAATGATGCGTGACTGCTTTTCCCAGAAGAGATACAACCATAATATTAAGCTGGATGGTCTTCCACAGGAGGCCGGACATTTCAGGATCTTTGTTTCCGATAAATCTCACTTCAGCAACCTAAAGAACGCCTCTATCATGGGATTAGGCGAAAAATGTATCGTTAAAGTGCCTACAGATGAAAGATTCTGCATGGACATCGCTTTGCTTAAAAAATATATTAAGAGAGAAGAGCAGATGGGAAATATTCCTGTCGGAATTGTAGCTACGGCCGGAACTACAGACTTCGGAAACGTAGATCCACTGGAAGATATTGCAAACGTTGCCGAGCAATACAATATCTGGATGCACGTAGATGCGGCTTACGGATGTGCTTTATTATTAAGCGAAAAGTATCGTCACATTCTGAACGGTATCGAAAGAGCGGATTCGGTGACAATAGATTATCATAAATCTTTCTTCCAGCCTATCAGCAGCAGTGCATTCATCGTTAAAAACAAAAGGGAATTAAGAATTCTGAAACACCATGCAGACTACCTAAATCCTGCGGAAATGGATGAAGAGGAAATTCCTGCACAGATCAACAAATCCATTATCCAGAGTACGCGTAGGTTCGATGCCCTGAAACTGTGGTTTACTTTAAGAATGATGGGCAAAGAACAGCTCGCAGAATATACAGATACAGTAATAAACCTTACCAAAGATGTAGCGTCTATGATCACTGAAAATCCTCACTTCGAACTGCTTTCCGATACGGATTTGAGCGTTCTGGTTTTCCGTTATATCAGACCTGATATTGAAGACCTGAATGCTTTGAACCAGCATATCAAAATGAAGCTTTTCTACAGCGGGGAAATCCTGGTGGCAAGTACCAAAGTAGACGGAAATTTCTACCTGAAGTTTACTTTCCTGAACCCGATTACGACAACAGAAGATGTTCACCAAATTTTAAATACAATACAATCGCATGGAGAAGACTTTGGTACAGCCAACTAAGCTTACGGAAAAAGCACAGGAAATCACGATTAGAATCCTGCTGAACGGAATGCTTCGTGAGCTTGGAAACGGAAAGTTCTATCAGGGAGTTCCGAAATACGATATCCTTACGGCTAAGACACTGGAAAACAGCACATATCCGCTTCATATAAGATTTGAATTAAAGAAAAGCGACATCTTTTTATTTGCTCCGGTTTCTTACCGTTCTGAAAGTGCTTTCCACAATTATGGATTGCCTTTATGGGTGGTTGATCATAAAAATCAGAAGGTTTTTGAACCGGGTGTTGATCAGCTTATCGAACTGGTATACCGCGAACTTTCTGAGCAATTCAGTGAAAAAGGTCTTGAATTATTTACGAAAAGAATTCACAGCAGCTTAAGAAATCTGGAAATGATCATGGAGAAAGGTTTACAGGATAAAGGTGCTCTAACGTATTCTTTCCTGGAATCTGAACAGCAGCTTCCTGTAGGACACAATCTTCACCCTTTCACAAAAGCGAGAATGGGATTCTCCAGAGAAGAGCAGCTTCTGTATGGTCCGGAATTCAATAAAGGCATTCAGCTGGAGTATTTCCTGGTGCACAAAAGCTGTGTTCAGGAGCAGTCGGTTTTGGAGCAGCCTTACAACGAATTTCTGAAAAGCATCGTTTCATTACCGGAAGATCTTGAAGCGAAATACCTTAACGAGGGTGAAAAACTTTCTGATTTTTATACGATTCCTTGCCATCCGTGGGAAGCTACTTATCTTTTGTCTATCGAAGAAGGAGCGGAAATGATCAAAGACCGTACTTTAATCCACATCGGAACTTTCGGGGAAGAGTTTTATTCAACCTCTTCCATCAGAAGTATGTACAGTCCTCAAATTCCGTGGATGCCTAAGTTTTCTTTACATGTTCTTCTAACAGGATCGATAAGGATCAACACGGAGAAAGATTTAAAAAGAGGTTATGCATCAGCTTTATGGAGAAAACACGCAGGAGCATCATTTGAAAAAGATTTCAATCAGTTCAAACTGCTTTTGGAGCCTGTAACATTAGGCGTTTATCATCAGCATAAAAATATTGAAAGCCTTAATCTGCTGATCCGCGAAAATCCGTTCCAGCCGGAAGATAAAATTCTTCTTCTAGCAAGACTGTGTCAGGACGAGCCTGCAGACGGACAGAATTTTATCCAAAAGTTCTTTACAGATGTTTCTGAAAAATTAGGAACCAGTCCGGAAGAATCGGTGACCACTTGGTTTTCAAAATATATTCACCTGCTGATTGCTCCTTTAAATCATTTATACAGCCAATACGGCATGGCTCCTGAAGCGCACCAACAGAATCTTTTAATTCAACTGGATGATCAGTTGCTTCCGACGACTCTTTTTGTAAGAGATGCGCAGGGATATTTGTTAAGAGAAAGTGCAAGGGAACAGTATGCGGAACTTTCCAAAGCGTATCCTGAGATTGAAGAACTTTTCATCAGGGATGAACGTCTTTTAGATATTATTTCTTACCATGTTTTAGTGAGCAATCTTTCAGCACTTGTAGCATCATTAGGAAAGACGGGATGGGTGAAAGAGAGAACACTGATCAATATGCTGCACACCGAATTTGAACAGATTCATCAGGAAATGCCTTCAGATTTTACGCGTTATGCACTTGAAAACCGTCATTGGGGAACAAAAACCAACTTTAAGGCGGTTGCCAATGAAATCGATGGTATTACAAGCGCGGCAGCCATTTCTTACGCCAAAGTTCCAAACCTTCTTCATTATCACTATTTCTCTGATCAGCTGATTCATCCGAAAGGGAAAGAAGCTTTCTTCAAACGTTATTTCCAGAAAGATGATGTCACGGTTACGATGAGACCTGTTGATCTTGATGAAGACCTTGAAATGCTTCATGAATGGTTTAACCGTGAACACGCGATCAAAATCTGGCAGATGAACTGGCCGATTGACGAGCTGGAAACCTATTACCGTTTAATGCTGCCGGGTGATGAAGCACACAGCTACATTGTCATGAGCAATGGCGAACCTACATGCAATATTGAGGTTTACTGGCCATGCAGAGACATTGTCGGGGATTACTATGATGTACTGCCTACCGATTACGGAACCCACCAATTTATCGCACCCACAGCTCCAAAGAAGAAATACGTTTCTCCTTCCACACAGTCTATGGTAGATTATGTATTTGCCCAGCCTGAGGTTGGAAAAATGGTAGGGGAAGGCTCGGTAGATTCTCTTGCTTCTATGATGAACAAGGCTCATGTCGGGTTCAAAGTAGATAAAGTCATTGAAATGCCTCATAAAAAAGCCAACCTTAATTTCTGCTACAGAGAATGGTACTGGGAAAAATTTCCGCAAAACAAAGACGTAGAATTCACCGTAAAAATTACTGAACATGAATAACGAAACGATATATAACGTGATAGGAATAGGTATTGGCCCTTTTAATTTAGGATTGGCCGCTTTATCCAATCCGATTTCTGAATTAAAAACACTTTTCCTTGACCAGAGAGACGGTTTCGACTGGCATCCGGGATTAATGATCGACCATGTAACACTGCAGACGCCTTTTCTTTGCGACTGCGTATCCATGGCAGATCCTACGAATCCTTTAAGCCTTCTGAACTATCTGAAAGAAACGAACAGGCTGTACAAATTCTTTATCAGAGAAGATTTTTTCATTCCGCGTAAAGAATACAACCGTTACTGCCAATGGGTGGTGAGCCAGCTTCCACAGTGTCGTTTTTCAACACAGGTTGTTGATATTGTGTATGAAGACGGATTGTATTTAATCACAACCATTCATACCAAAACCAAGGAGACAGAGGTTTTCAGAACAGAAAGACTGATCCTGGGAACAGGCACACAGCCTCACATTCCTTCGTTTATTCCGAAAGAAGATTCCCGTATTCTTCATACAAGCTCTTATCTGTACCGCAAAGAGGAACTTTTAGCTCAGGGTAAAAAAATTGCCGTGATCGGTTCAGGACAGAGCGCTGCTGAGGTTTTTTATGATTTATTGCAAAGCCGTGATGAAAGCACCCAATTGGGCTGGTATTCCCGTCCGGACCGTTTCTTCCCGATGGAATATTCAAAGCTGACGCTGGAGTTGACTTCTCCTGATTATGTGGATTATTTCTACAGCAGGGATGAAGCGGCAAGAAAATCAATATTAAGTAAGCAGCAGGCTCAGTTCAAAGGAATCAATTACGACCTCATCAACCAGATCTATGATTTCATCTACGACCTGAATATTGATAATGCTGATCCAAAACTGACCATCATTCCAAACAGTCAGCTGAATAGAGTAGATAACAGCAATCCGGATCATTTGACCCTTGAGTTCACCCAATTGGAGCAGGATGTCCCTTACGAACAGGAAGCTGACTATCTGGTGGTAGGAACAGGATACCGTTATCACGAACCTGCTTTCCTGAAAAATATTCAGTCCAGGATTAAAAGAGATTCCGCAGGATTATTTGCGGTCAACAGGAATTATTCCATAGACCATAACGGTGGAGAAATCTATGTGCTTCATGCAGAAGTACACACCCACAGCTACATTTCTACCGATCTTGGAATGGCGGCGTACCGTAATTCCTATATCATCAATGACATTTTGGGAAGAGAATATTATAAAATCGAAAAGAAAATTGCTTTCCAGGATTTTGATGTAGAGAAACACGCTGCGATGCCAACTGTCAAAATATAACAGAACAATGAACACCAACTTAAAAAATAATATAATCAGTCAGGAAATCTGGCTACAGGCCAACAGAGACCTGATGGCCAAGACGATTGCAGAATTAATGCATGAAGAACGGTTAAAACCTGTTGCCGTTTCACAGGACGAAGCTGGATTCACAGTCTTCAAACTGGAGACCGGGATCGAAAATATAGAGTACCAATTCCGCGGACAGGAAAGAATCATGGATTACTGGCATATTGATACAGACAGTATCGAAAAAATCGAGAACGGTGTAAAAACCTCAGCACTGAATATTCCCCAGTTCTTCCTTGAAATGCAGACCGTTTTCGATCTGGATGCCAATACGCTGGCGAGATATACCGAAGAATTGCTGCATACTTTATACTGTGATGCACTCATCTTATCCAGAGGCGTGATGTCTTCAAAAGAACTGGCGTCAAGTAATTACCAGACGGTAGAGCATCAGATGACGGGCCATCCGTGGGTGATCGTTAACAAAAGCAGGTTAGGCTTTTCACCTACCGATCTTGAAGCGTTTGCTCCGGAAGCAGGAGAGAATTTAAAAGTTTTATGGCTGGCTGCTCATAAGGACAGATCAGCGTTCCAGTCGCTGGAGCCTATTGATCAGGAAGAATTTTACCGTTCTGAAATTGGAGACGAATTGTATCAGGCTTTTCAACAAACGCTGATTGATTCCGGAAAGTCTCCTGAGGATTATAATTTAATTCCCGTACATCCATGGCAGTGGGAACATAAGCTGAAAATTCACTTTGCAGGCGATATCGCATCCGGTATTTTAATTCTATTAGGAGAAGGAAATGATATCTACAGTCCGCAACAGAGCATCAGAACTTTGTTTAATACAGATCATCCTGAAAAAAGATATCTGAAAACCGCTGTTTCTATTTTAAGTACAGGAAACATCAGAGGACTGTCGCCTAAGCAGATGAAAATTGCGCCTTCCATTACAGACTGGGTAAAAGGATTGATCAAGGGTGATACTTATCTTGAAAAAAAAGGAACCATATTTTTAGGAGAAGAAGCTTCTATTGCTTATCTGCATCCTCAATACAGCGCGATTGCCGGTGTTCCTTACCAGTATAATGAATTTCTAGGGGCTTTATGGCGTGAAAGTGCTTCCAATTATTTACAGGAAGACGAAGAAATGTTTACCATGGCTTCCCTGCTTTTTGTAGATCAGAATGGAGTTCCGTTGGTACAGGCTTTTGCAGAACAGGCAGGAATCAGTATTCAGCAGTGGATTACAGATTATCTGGATGCCTATCTTACACCGTTGCTTCACATTTATTATACTCATTCTCTTTGTGTAACACCTCACGGAGAAAACATCATGGTGGTATTGAAAAACGGAGTGCCACAGAGAATTGTGATTAAAGATTTTGTAGATGATATTGTCCTGACTGCAGAAGCAAGGGAGAAACTTCCTGATCATCTGGCAGACGGACTGATCCAGTCTTCCAACAAGGAAAACGTTCCGCTGTCTATTCTTTTGGGTGTTTTTGATGCGTTCTTCAGGTATTTATCCAATGTTCTGCATACCCATTCCAATTTTCAGGAAGAGACCTTCTGGACGCTTGTTCATGAGTGTATAGAGAACTACAAGAATCATAATCCTCATCTGAATGAGCGTTATGAAAAATATGATCTGTATGTTCCTACATTCAAAAGGTTCTACATCAACAGTCTTCGTTTGAAAAACAACGGCTACAGCGAAAATAAAGCATTTGCTATTCCAAAGAAAGACGGTGCACTGCCGAATCCTTTGTATCAGATTGCGAATAAAAACTCTGTAGCGACCGTATGAGAAAGTTTCTGCATCTTGTAAAAGAAGGCTCTGTATTTGCGTACGGAGCTTTAGCGGGAAAAAAAGTAGAACTTACCTCAGGGAGTATCAACCGTTCTATCTTCAGCCTAGCCATTCCTATGGTGATGGAGCTGGTAATGGAATCTGTTTTTGTCAGCATCAATCTTTTAATTATTGCAAGACTAGGGGATAAGGTCCTTGGCCTCGTGGGAATTGCAGATAACTATATCAATTTTGCCAATGCCATTGCCATTGGTTTGGGGATCGCTGCTGCAACACTGACGGCAAGGAGAGCAGGAGAAAAAGACCAGGAAGGTATGAGCCGGACTGCACACTACATCATATTGCTGGCTGCTGCTTTTGCATTACTGATTGGCGGTCTGTCATTCCTTTTTGCTGGCGAAATCATAAGTTTCCTTGGATTCAATACTGGGATGGTAGATAACGGACTTCCTTTTTCCAAGCTGGTCTTTCTGAGTATCGGTCTGGTGATTGTGCGTCTGTCTATCAATGGTCTTTTCAGAGGAGCTGGCGATGCGGATCTGGCGATGAAGTCGCTTTGGCTTTGCCATATCTCCAGTATGATCTTTGCCGTGATTCTTGTTTTCGGACTTGGTTTTATTCCCGCTTACGGAATAATGGGATTGGCGTATGCTACCATATTATCCCGGTTACTGGCGGTTTTATATCAGTTCTTTATTCTTCTTACACGCAAAACCAGTGTGAATATCCTGGTGAAATTTCATCTTGATCTGCCTTTAATTAAGAAAATCCTGAAAATTACTTTTGGCGGGCTGGTTCAGTATATTATTCCTGCTTCAAGCTGGCTGATCATGGTTAAAATCATCGCCACCTTCGGCACTACTGCTCTTGCAGGATACATTATTGCGCAGAGAATTGCTTCTGTGGCGACGATGCCGGCCTGGGGAATAGGAAATGCCGCAGGGGTTCTTACAGGACAGAATCTAGGAGCTGGCAACCCGGACCGCGCAGAGAAAACGGTATGGAGAGCCGGAGGAATCAATATGACCTATCTGATAGCCGTCGCTATATTCTGGCAGTTCGCTGCGGAATATGTGGTGACGTTCTTCACCAAGGAAGCTGAGGTAGCCAGATATGCCGTACAGTACATCCATGTGGTGTCTATGGCTTATCTCTTACTAGGCTTTACAATGGTGATCAGCCGTGCACTTAATGCGGCAGGCAATATTATGCAGGTGACCCTGCTGTACATGATCATGTTTTATGTGATTCAGCTTCCTTTGGCTTACCTGCTTGGGGTAAGACTTCAATGGGAACTGAAAGGAATATTTACGGCTATTGTTTCCTCGGAAATCGTGCTGGCTATACTCTTCCTCATGATCTTCAAAAATGGTAAATGGAAAACTATAAAAATTTAAAATGCACACAACAGACGAATTTTATGAAATTATCGCATCAGCAATCGCTGTGAAAAAAGAATTGGTAGACGAAAACCTGACGTATCAGGAAATTCCTGAGTGGGACTCCATGTCGCATCTGCTTATTGTAGAAGCTTTGGAGCAGTTCTACCGTGTCAAGTTTGACTTTAACGACATCCTTGAAATGGGAACCGTCGGAAAGATCCGCGAAAAAATGAAAAAATACGATGTACTCGTAGAAAACTAAGTATATGAAAATTTTAGAAAATGTAATTGCCAACAAGCACTTGTTGTTTACAGATGCTTCCACCGGTGCTTCCACGCCGGTTGGAACACTGTACCGTTCTTTAGGCCTCAATCCTGTAGAAAAAGGATTGATCTTTTTGTACAATGACAATCAGGTGCCGAGCATTGAAGTGCTCCTCAATTTTTATGGAACGGCACATGCCATTGCTGTTTTGGGACAGAAACTTCATCCGGAGTTTAAAGAACGTCTGGAAGCGGAATACCGTCCCAAATATATCTTTGATCCCTCAAGAGATGAGGTTCAGGGATATTCGTTAAAGGAGTTTTCAGAAACGGTGAAAATCTTTGTTAAGGAAGATTATAAACCTGAAGTAGTTATTCATTCCGAAATCAAGATCCTTTTAAGTACTTCCGGAACCACCGGAGTTCCGAAGCTGGTGAAGCTTTCAGATGAAAACCTTTATCAGAATGCTGTGAGCATCCTTCAATACATGCCCATCCTGGAAACGGATGTAGTTCCGCTCAACGTACCGATTAATTTCGTGTACGGTTTTTCTATTTTTACCACCAACTGTATGCGGGCGGGAAGAATAGTCTGTACGGACAAAGACATTATGCAGAAAGCATTCTGGGACGAAATGGAAGAGTACGGGTACAGCACGCTGGGAGGCGTTCCATATTTGTATGAAAACCTGAACAGAATAGGGTTTTTCAGAAAAGACAGCATCAGCCTGAGATACATGACCCATACGGGAGGTGTCATTAATGCTGAATTGAGAAAAACCATCTTCAATTACTGCCTTGAGTTCGAGAAACAGTTTTTCGCCCAGTACGGACAGACTGAAGCAGGCGGAAGAATGGCTTATCTTACCACAGACGGACTTCTTGAGGAGGAAACATCTATTGGTACTCCTGTACACGGAGGAAGCTTCCAGATCGATCCTGAAACGGATGAACTGCTCTTTTTACATTCAAGCATCAGCGGCGGGTATGCCAACAAGCTTGAAGATCTTTCGACCTATGAACAACCTAAGGTTCTTCATACAGGAGATACAGGCAGAAGAGGGCAGAACGGACTGTATTATATCACAGGAAGAATCAAGCGGATCATGAAGCTTTTCGGAATCCGTCTCAACCTGGATGAGGTAGAGTTTATCCTTAAGAATGAACTGGAAGGGAATACAGTGGTTTGTCTTAACGGCAATGATAAAAAGATCATTGTTCTGTATGACAATATCAATATTGATCCCCAAACCATTACAGAAACCATTAAAAATAAACTGCGCATCAATCCGCAGTACGTACGCACCGAACACATAGAATCATTTCCATTATCACAAAACGGCAAAATAAACTATCCACTGTTACAAAATTTACAGCATGAAAACATTTAGAACCCTTATATTACTTTTACTTCTTGTCAGCTTTCCGCTTGTCATTTCTGCCCAGCAAAGTGAGCGCGTTAACGGCAAGGTCATGCTGTCTGAAAAAGTGCCTGTAAAGAATGCGCTTTTAAGGTTAGTCAATACGCCGTATCAGGCAAAAACCAATAATTTAGGAGAATATTATTTTGATAATGTGCCGCCTGGAGAATATACGCTTCAGGTGGTTTTAAATGACATTGAACTGATGCGTGAGCAGATCCGCATCCAGAAAGATGTCTTTGAAATCCCGGTGATTTACACTTCAGTAGAGAACAACGTCATCGAAGGCATCACGGTATATGCCGTAAGCAGAAATAAATTTCTGGATAAGGACAGTACCTCGATTTCTAAAATGCCGTTGAAAAACATAGAAAATCCCCAAATGTATACAAGCATCAATCAGCAGATCCTGAAAGAACAGCTGGTTTATGATGTTTCGGACGCTTTGAAAAACGTTCCGGGTATTGTAAAAATGCAGGGAAGTGCAGGTAGAGCAGGAGATGGAAGCTTTTATTATAACTTAAGAGGGTTTCCTACCAGAGTGTCTATGGTAGATGGTGTACCAGCGACAACCAATTCAGAAATCGATCCTGCGGATATTGAGCGTATTGACGTGATCAAAGGGCCTTCCGGAACACTTTACGGTGGTGCGGTGAATTCCTTTGGAGGACTGATCAATGTAGTGACCAAAAAGCCTAAAGATTATTTCGGAGGCGAGGTTTCTTACCTTTTGGGAAGCTACAACCTGAACCGTGTGACAGCTGATGTATATGGCCCTATCACAGATTCAAGAAAAACTTTATTCCGTCTGAATGCTGCCTATCAGTATCAGAACGGTTTCAGAGATTCTGAATTCAGAAAGTCAATGTTTGTGGCTCCAACGCTAAGTTACCAGGTAAATGACCGGTTAAAGTTTAATTTGGGAGCTCAGATTTATACATACGAAGGAACAAATACGCCGATTATTTTCCTTTCCAGAACGAGAAAGTTTTTCGCGACAACTCCTGACGAACTTGGATTTGACTGGAAAAGGTCTTATTCCAATAATGATATGAGCTTAAAAGCACCTTCCATCAACGTAAAAGCTGAGGTGAACTACAAAATTTCCGATAACTGGAGCTCGCAGACTCTGATCTCGAGAAACTACAGAAAAACGGAAGGTCTGTATCAGTATCAGTTCATCAGGGGAAATACCAGCGACGCCCTTCTGGAGCGTAATGTACAGTGGCAGAATTCTGAAGGAGCCTCTACGAGTATTCAGCAGAATTTTAACGGAGAATTTAAAATAGGAAAAATTAAAAATAAGGTTCTTATTGGGCTAGACTATTTAAACCAGTCATTAAACAACAATAATTCTCCAATAGTTAAATACGACACCATTAACGGGCAGAATCTGACAGCCAAATACGGTATGATTTCTAAAGATCTGGTCCTTCAAAAAATACAGACTTTCACCCAGGCTGCCATCGAAGCTGGTATCAAAACAGGTAAATCACCTTTGGAAAGAAATACATTCTCAAGTAATATGTATGGCGCTTATATTTCCGATGCTGTTTATATTACGGATCGTTTAGTTACTCTATTAAGTTTACGTTTAGACCACTATGAAAGTAACGGACAGCTTGATCTGAACACGAACGCCCTTAATCCTTCTTCACCAAAATTCAAGCAGACTGCATTGTCTCCAAAACTGGGCGTATCCTACCAGATTTTTAAAGACCGCTTATCAGCATATGCCAACTATATGAACGGCTTCAGCTACACACCTCCGGCTTCGCAGCCTCTTTCGGATTACAGTGGAGATTTCAAACCACAGAAGTCTAATCAGTGGGAAGTGGGATTCAAAGGAAACCTTTGGAGAAACAGGGTGAATTTCACCGTAGGATATTATGATATTCTGGTTGATAATATGCTAAGATTAACGGAAGTAATCCGTGACGGAAAAAGCCATAGTATTACCATCCAGGACGGCGAGCAGAGAAGTAAAGGAATTGAAATTGAAACCATCCTGAACCCTGTTCAAGGTTTGAATATTATGGCAGGATATTCTTACAACGACAGTAAGTTTGTAAAAGCTGCCGCTAATGTAGATGGGCGTCGTCCGTCATCTGCAGGCCCGGCCAATGTATTCAATTCATGGGTCAGCTATATATTGCCGATCAAAGGACTTCAGGGACTGGGATTAGGTTTTGGAGTGAACCGTGTCGGTGAGCAGATTACTGTAGACAATTCAACTACCGGACAGTTTATATTCCCGGCTTATACTTTAGTGAATGCGTCCATATCTCTTGAAAAAGAACGATACAGATTAGGATTTAAAATGAATAATTTAGGAAATGCTCAGTATTTTGCAGGACAGGGAGTTGTAGTAGCCCAAATGCCCCGTAACTTTGTAGCAGAGGTTAGTCTTAAGTTTTAATATGAATTCTATACTAAGAAAGACAGCATATCAATTACATCTATGGCTCGGACTAACGTCCGGGCTTATAGTTGTTATAATGGCAGTGACAGGATGTATTCTCGCTTTTGAAAAAGAACTGAAACATGCCCTACACCCTGAGAAATATTTTGTCAAAAACATTAAAAAGGAAAAACTGCAGTTTTCCGATCTTAAATTGAAAGCTGAGCAAGCACTTCCTGACAGTTTAAAAGTTAGCAGGGTAGAAATATCCTCAGATCCATCCCGAAGCTATGCATTCCGTTCGCTGAAAATGAACAATGAAGCTTTGACCTATTGGGGAACTTATATTTATTATTACAGAATTTATGTGGATCCTTACACAGGAAAGGTTCTTGAGGTAGAAAATGCCAAAAATGATTTTTTTGAGATCGTGATGGATCTTCATCGCAGACTTTTATTAGGTGAAAAAATTGGCAAAACCATTACCGGATATTCTACACTGATATTAGCGATCATGCTTTTTTCAGGATTGGTGATCTGGTTTCCCCGCAAAATGAATAAGAAGTCACTCAAAGGGATGTTTTCCATTAAAACATCAGCCAAATGGAAAAGGATCAATTATGATATGCACAATGTCTTGGGATTTTATACAATCATTCCTTTATGTCTTATTTCCTATGCTGCTTTGATATGGAATTTTGAAGATTTCGACAAATGGGTCAAAAAAACACTGAACGGAAAGGCGAAAACTGAACAGAAAGCTAAAAGTACAGTCCCTTCCGAAGAATCTTCAGACAAGAAAAACATCTTCAATATCGTTGGAAACAGAGTAGAAAGGAGTCTGGCTGATAAAAAATCTGCACTTATCAGTTTCCCGAAAACAGAAGAAGGAACTTATTATGCTGAGGTAACGTACGGGAATAAGCAATACCAGAATGAGCAGTTTATTTTTGATCAGTATACAGGAAAAATACTAAGGCATCAATCCTACAAAGACAAAAACATCGGATATGGAACCGCGCTAAGAGAGAGAAATTATGACCTTCATACCGGAAGTATCTTTGGAATGACAGGACGAATTGTATACCTTTTTGCAGGCATGATTGCTACTTCACTTCCCATCACAGGATTCATTATTTATCTGAACAGAAAAAAGAAAAAGAAAAAGAAAAAGAAAGTGAAGATATTAACTCTATCAAATTAAAAAACAAAAATTTAGATAAGTGTAACGTAACTGTTACAATTTTTTATTTTAAAGATCCTACTAATATAAGTAACATAGGCATCTGCTAAATCTGTAAGATCTGCGAGAAATCTTATATTAGTTTAAATCTGATGTGCAATTTTTAGATGTTTTTTTACCTCTCGCAGATTCAGCGGATTGAGCAGATTAATAAAACGCAAACATCTGCTATATCTGCTTAATCTGTGAGAGATTTTTTATAACAATCTTTTAGCGTTATCGGAAAGAATCTCAATACAAAAATTTAGATAAGTGTAACGTAACTGTTACAATTTTTTATTTTAAAGATCCTACTGATATAAGTAACATAGGCATCTGCTCAATCTGTAAAATCTGCGAGAAATCTTATATTAGTTTAAATCTGATGTGCAATTTTTAGATGTTTTTTTACCTCTCGCAAATTCAGCGGATTGAACAGATTAATAAAACGCAAACATCTGCTGAATCTGCGAGAGATTTTTTATAACAATTTCTTAGCATTATCAGAAAGAATTTCAATACTCTTCTCAATTTCCTCGAAGTTGAGATTTCCAAAACCGAGCCTCATCGCTGTAAGATCTTTGGTCTGGTAGAGGAGTGTTTTGGGAATAAACAGGTTATTCTGTGCGCAATTCCGGCTCAGTTGCATCAGATTCACCTGAACATTCCATTCCAGCCAGAAAGCAAGACCTCCCGAAGGCTTCTGGAACTTGACTAATCCTTCTAAACTTTCTTCAAGTAATTCTGCAAAATAATCCCGTCTTTCCTGGTAAACCTTTAAAGATTTTTTCAGGTAACGGTGTATTTCTCCCTCCTCAATCATTTCGCCCAAAGCCCTTTCCATTAAAATATCACCCTGACGGTCTATGATTCCAAGATATTTCCTCATCTCAACCATTAGATTTTCCGGAGCTACAATAAAACCGGTCCTGAATCCCGGAGCCAATGATTTTCCAAAAGATCCGATGTAAATAACCATACCTTTTGTATCTGCACTAGCTAATGGAAGGATAGGACTTTTGTCATAATGAAATTCATAATCGTAATCATCTTCAAGGATGATAAAGCCATATTCATGGGCTAGATCCAGCAGCTCAAGCCTTCGCTGTGCACTTAATGCAACGGTAGTAGGATAGTGGTGATGCGGCGTAAGGTAAAGCATCCTGATCTTCTGCTTCTTACAGGCCTCCCGAACATTTTGTACGATAATTCCTTCTTCATCAATAGGCATTGAAACAATATTAACTCCAGATTTCTGGAAGATCATATTCACAGAAAAATAGCTTAAAGCACCCACCAATACAGTGTCTCCTACAGAAAGGAGAATTTCGGAAACAATATAGATACTCATTTCCGTACTTCGGGTAATGAGAAGATTATTCTTTGAAATAGGCAGTCCACGGGAAAGATTAAGGTAATGTGACAAATGTTCCTTAAAAAATTCACTTCCGTCGTGATTGTAATGACCCAGCATTTTCTGATTGGATTTCCTCTTAAGAATAGAGCTGTAAAACTTTGAATGCTGCCCGATCTGAGTCAGCCTTATATCCGGAACACCATCATTAAAAACATACTCACAGTCCGAATGTTCAAAAGGATTGTCCAAAATATTAGACGTTTTAAAAGAAAAACCTGTGGCTTCAGGGTAATTTTGAAGCCTGTTTTTTTCAAAATCTTTAACTCTTACGGGCTTTTCCTGATTTTCCCCGATAATGAATGTTCCTTTGTTCGGAAGACTTTCAACCCAGCCCTGTGCGGATAATTCATCATAAACCGCAACGGCAGTATTCCTGTGGATTTCCAGGACTTCACTGAATGTCCTGGTTCCCGGAAGTTTGGTACCATAAGGCAAAAAGCCTCTTTGAATAGCATTAATCAACTGATTCGCGATCTGCATATAGATCGAAGTCTCTGAATTTCTGTCAATTTCTATAAAACTTTGATAAGGAATCTTAACCGGACTATCCATAATATTAAAACTGGCACCTTTTAATGGTCCGGCAATATACTAATTTTGGTTCAAAATAACGATCTATGAAATTTCAACAATTGCTTGAAAGAATTGTACAGGATGGCGTAGCCCATGCCAAATGGCTGAACACACTTTCGTTCATGGAAAATGCCGGTGCCAGAAAGATCTCCAAATGTGAGCATCCGGTTTCAGTGACTCTGATTCAACTAAAACATGCTGCTGAGGAACACCGCCATGCATATTATTTAAAAAAACAGATCCGGAAAATAGATCCGGAATTGTGCACAACCTATGAAGCAAACGAGCTTCTGGCTCCGGTTGCCACCCGCCAGTATCTTCATTCATTGGATGTAAAGGCGTGCAGGTATCTTCAAACTGCATTTAATCTGAATAAAGAAGAACTGAAATATGCCGCTTATCTTTTTGTGACTTATGCCATCGAAGTCCGTGCAGATGAATTATACCCAGTTTATCAGGATATTCTGACTAAAGAATCTTCAAAAATTATGGTTAAATCCATTATTCTGGAAGAAGAAGGACATCTTGAAGAAATGATTAATCAGTTAGATGAATTTTCGACAGACTGGAAGCAGCACGCAGATAATATCCTGACGATAGAAAAAGAGTTGCATGATGATTGGATCAATGCGATAACTGAAGAAGTTGCCCAATTAGACTATGCTTAAAAAATTTCAGGAAGCTCTTGATAAAAGAGAGGCGGCAGGAATATTAAGAACATTAAAGCCAAAACTGGATGGTATTGATTTTTATTCCAACGATTATCTTGGCTTGGCAGGAAATGAGGAATTTCAACACATTCTTTTACAACAGATACAGGAAAACCCAAGACTTATTTCAGGAAGCTCCGGTTCAAGGCTGATAAGCGGAAACAGCAATATAACTGATGAAACAGAAAATTATATTGCCGAACAGCATCAATATCCTGCAGCCCTGCTTTTTTCGTCCGGCTACAATGCAAACCTGGCTTTACTTTCCACACTGCCGGATCGTCATGACACGATTATTGTGGATGAGCAGATCCACCGTTCTGTTCATGATGCTTGCAGAATGTCACATGCTAAAAAAATTAAATTCAGGCATAATGATCTTGAGGATCTCGAAAATATTCTGAAAAAGCAAACCGGACCCAGTTATATTGCTATAGAAAGCCTGTATTCAATGGATGGGGATTTTGCACCCATTCAGGAAGTTGCAGCTTTAGCGAAAAGATACGGTGCAGCACTCATCGTAGATGAAGCCCATGCTTTCGGTGTTTTCGGATATGGTTTGATTGAGAAATACCAGCTGCAACATGATGTATTTGCGGCGGTGATGACGTATGGAAAAGCTTTAGGAGCGCATGGGGCAGCTATTCTTTGTGATAAAACAGTGAAATCCTATTTAGTAAATTTTGCTTCTCCTTTTATTTATACGACAGCTGCACAGGATTTTTCATGGATCGCCATTAAAAACGGTTATGAATTTTTAAAGCTAGAACCTGAACTGTCAAAAAAGCTTCATCAGAATATTGAAATTTTCAGAAATCAAAATATAGAAACACCATCTTCAAAACTGAGCCCGATACAGGCTGTATTAGTTCCGGACAATCAGCAATTAAAAAACTTACAGAAAACATTATCTGACAATGAATTCTTAACGTATGCTGTCTACAGTCCGACTGTAAAAACAGGAACCGAAAGACTCAGAATATGCCTCCACAGCTTCAATACAGAAGAAGACATTATAGAACTAACGAGAATTATTAAAGAATTTATTTAAGACAAGTAAATGAATCAACTATTTATCACAGGGATTGGCACTGAAGTAGGAAAAACAGTATGCTCAGCCGTTTTAACGCAATATTTTAAAGCAGATTACTGGAAACCCGTGCAATCCGGAGACCTTGATAATACGGACACTCATAAAATACAATCCTGGACAGAGAATACAGTCTGTCATCCGGAAACCTACCGTTTTCAATTGGCTGCATCTCCGCATCAGTCTGCCAGGGAAGAAAATATAGAAATCAATTTAGATCAGTTTCAGCTTCCCAAAACAGATAACAGCCTTATTGTAGAAGGAGCAGGAGGATTGATGGTCCCGTTTTCGGATGAGATTTTCATTATAGACCTTATAGAAAGACTTAATCTTCCTGTAGCGTTAGTAGTCAGAAATTATTTAGGATGTATTAACCATACTTTACTTTCCATCATGGCATTAGAACAAAAAAAACTGAAGCTGGAATACTTAATTTTCAATGGACCTTTTCCTCCGGATACAGAAAAAGTGATCTGTAACTTTATTAAAAGAGAAACCAGAATCATTCATATTCCCGAGATGGTCCAGCCAACAAAAGACAGCATTAAAGCTGCCGCAGAACAATTAACAATAACAAAATTATGATAATGGACAAAAAAACAGCCGTAAGAAACAACTGGACAAAAGAAGAAATAGAAGAAATTTACCACCAGCCTTTGCTGGAGCTTATTTATAAAGCATCAACCGTTCATCGTGAATGGCATGATCCGTCAGAAGTACAGATCTCCACCTTATTATCCATCAAAACGGGAGGATGTCCTGAAGATTGTTCCTATTGCGGTCAGGCTGCCCGCTATCATACCAATATCAAAGTACAGGCATTGCTTCCGACAGAGACCGTTATTGCCCACGCCCAAAAGGCAAAGGACAGTGGCTCGTCCCGTTTCTGTATGGCTGCTGCATGGCGTGAAGTCCGTAACAACCGTGATTTCGACCGGGTAATCGATATGGTAAAAGGCGTGAATGAACTTGGGCTGGAAGTATGCTGTACTTTGGGAATGCTTACCGAAGAGCAGGCTATCCGTCTTCAGGAAGCAGGTTTATACGCCTACAACCATAATCTTGATACTTCCGAACAGTATTACGAAGAAATCATCTCAACCAGAACATTTGATAATAGAATCAATACCATCAATAATGTAAGAAAAGCCGGAATAACCGTGTGTTCAGGAGGAATTATAGGTCTTGGCGAAACGCACAGAGACAGAATTTCAATGCTTCTGACCTTAGCCACAATGCCAAAACACCCGGAATCTGTTCCCATTAATGCCTTGGCAAGAGTAGCAGGAACACCGCTTGAAGACAACGAAAAAGTGGATACCTGGGAAATGGTCAGAATGATCGCTACAGCAAGGATTGTTATGCCTTCTTCAATGGTCAGATTAAGTGCAGGACGAATAGAAATGAATGAAACAGAGCAGGCATGGTGCTTTATGGCCGGAGCTAATTCCATCTTCACGGGGGAAAGAGAAACGCTATTGGTAACCCCTAATCCAGGAGTTTCAGAAGACATGCAGATGCTGGAAAAACTGGGTCTGAAGCCGATGAAGATGAAAGAGAAGAGTAGTTGTTGTTAATGTGGTCTGGGATGCGGGTTCGGGTTTATAAGGCGTTGTTTTGTAAGTTACAGGTTGACCTGTTGAACCACCATCTCCTAGCTTTTAACCTCTAATTTCTAACTTCTAATTAAAAAAAATGAATACATCCATACAATCACTACAGTCAAGAGACAAAGCCGTTAACTGGCATCCTTACACCCAGATGAAAACAGCCGGAGATGCAATTCCCATTGTTAAAGGAAAAGGCGTTTATTTATATGATGATGAAGGAAAGAAATATCTTGATGCAGTCTCTTCCTGGTGGGTGACTTTACATGGCCATGCTCATCCTTACATTGCAGAACGTGTTTCTCAGCAATTGCATACTCTGGAGCAGGTTATTTTTGCGGGATTTACTCATGAACCGGCTGTTCAGCTTTCAGAAAATCTCCTGAAACTGCTCCCGGAAAATCAGAAAAAGGTTTTTTATTCGGATAATGGTTCTACCGCTGTGGAAGCAGCGCTGAAGATGTGTATTCAGTATGCTTATAACTTGGGAAAAGAAAAGACGAAAATTCTGGCTTTCAGGAATGCCTATCACGGTGACACATTCGGAGCGATGTCTGTGAGCGGAAGAAGTGTCTGGACAAAACCTTTCGGGAACATGCTTTTTGAAGTGGTTTTTATTGATACACCCAACGCGGAAAATCTGGAAAATTTAAAAATTCAGATTAAAAATATAGCAGAAGAAACAGCCTGTTTTATCTATGAACCATTAGTACAAGGCGCAGCAGGTATGCTTATGTATGAAGCTGAACACCTTGATGAATTGATGAAAATCTGCAGAAGCGAAAAAATTCTGATGATTCAGGATGAAGTATTCACAGGTTTTGGAAGAACCGGAAAACTGTTTGCGGCCAATCACCTGGCGGAAATACCTGATATTATGTGCTTTTCCAAAGGCCTGACCGGCGGAACATTGCCTATGGGAATTACAACTTCTTCTCAGGAAATCTTCAACGCTTTTTTATCTGATGACAAGTATAAAACGTTGTTTCACGGGCATTCTTTTACCGCTAATCCTTTAGCGTGTACTGCAGCTTTGGCCAGCATGGAGCTTTTACTGCAGGAAGAAACTTTAACGGCCATTGACCGTATCAGCAGGCAGCATTCAGATTTTGCCAAAATTCTTTCAAAGCATCCGCATGTTGAAAATGTACGGCAGACCGGAACTATTCTGGCTTTTGAATATAAAACTGATCAGCATACTTCTTATTTTAATCAGATCGGAAAGGTTCTGTATGATGAATTCCTTAAACGTGGGATTATTATGCGTCCACTGGGGAATGTCATGTATCTGGTTCCACCTTATTGCATTAGTGCCGAAGATCTGAATTTTATTTACCAGAATATTTTGGAGGTTTTAAGTGCTTTTAAGAATCAAGATCATTTCCCCACTGATGCAGCTGATTAAGAATAGGACCTAATTTTTTGCCCTGATCAGTAAGCTTATAATAGACTTCAGGAGGAAAATTATAGACTTCAATCCGTTGAATGATATGATTTTCCTCCATCTGTTTCAATTGTTCCGACAGTACTTTTTTCGAAACCCTCGGCATTTTACGCCACAATTCTACAAACCTTACCTGGTCTTCCTCAAAAAGATTATGAAGGATCAATGGTTTCCATTTCCCGGAAAGAAAATCCAGGCTTCGTCTGAGCCCGCAGTTTTTAAATTCTTCAAAATTCATAGATAACTTTACTATATATGGTTAACCTTTTGGTAACCGCCTATTATTTAACCCTGTTTGAGCAATAGCTTTGTAAAGACAAAATTAAGCAAAATGAAACTAGAATTATGGCGCAATGCCACATTGCTGCTCCAAATCGGAGAAAAAAATATTTTAATTGATCCCATGCTTGGGGCAAAAGGTTCTTTGGGAAAACTTCCGATGACGGATAATGAACTGGAGAATCCTCTGGTTGATCTTCCGTTCAGTAAAGAGGAATTAAAAGATAAACTGTTAACAATTGATGCGGTGGCTGTAACTCACCTTCATCCCGATCATTGGGACGAAAAAGCTATTGAACTTTTAGATAAAAATATTCCCTTGATCTGCCCTGAGATCATAGCAGGACAGATAGCCCAATCAGGCTTTAAGAATATAATTTCTATCAAAGACAGCATCATCTGGGAAAATATTAATATTTCTATTACAGAAGGACAGCACGGAACCGGAGAAATAGGAGAGAAAATGGGTAAAGTAAATGGATTTGTCTTCAAAGCTGAGGATAAAACCCTCTATATTGTTGGCGACAGCATCTGGTATGAAGGAATTGCGGCAGAAATTGATCAACACAAGCCGCAGCATATTGTTGTAGCCGGAGGTGCAGCCACTTTTGCAGTGGGAGATCCTATCATCATGACCAGTGAAGACATCATCAAACTTTGTGAATATGCACCCAATGCCTCCATCTTGGTCACGCATCTTGAAGCAGTCAGCCACTGTAAAGAAAACCGTGAATATATTCAGAAGAAGATCAATGAAAACGATCTGGAGAACAGATGCTTAGTTCTGCAGGACGGGATGGAATATTCTTTATAATTAATTTAAAAGAGTTTAAATCTATTAATCTTTAAGAAAAGTGGGTTGGGGGATGGCTCATTTTTTGGATGCCTTCTCTAAATTAATTTCTATGCTATCCCTATTTCTCTTAGAGCTCAACTGGAAAGAATTATTTCTGGGACATGAAGAATGGTCTTTTCTTTTAGAAATTATCCTCCGTACAGCGATTATGTTTCTCGCTATTATCGTCGGGTTGAGAATTTTAGGTAAGAGGGGAGTCAAACAACTTTCTATTTTTGAGCTGGTCGTTATTATCGGTTTAGGCTCTGCGGCAGGTGATCCTATGTTTAATAAAGACGTTGGCATTATTTCTTCTATCCTGGTTTTTATTGTTATTATTCTTTTATACAGTATTGTCACCTTTTTTATCGGCAGAAGCAAAAAGTTTGAAAAGATGGTGGAAGGCAGTTCTATCTGCCTGATCCGGGACGGTGAATTTGCCATCAATAATTTTAAAAAAGAAAATCTGGGCAGCGATGAATTTTTTGCAGAGCTCAGGTTGAAGGGTGTTTCACAGCTTGGGCAGATTGAAACAGCTATTGAAGAAATTTCCGGTGAGATCAGTGTATTTTACTATGAAGATAAAGATGTAAAATACGGCCTTCCCATTATGCCGGATTCATTAAAAAATCCATTAAAAAAAATTCATAGAGAAAGCCAATATTCTTGTATCTTTTGTGGACATACAGAATTTAAAACAAAAGGAAATACAACACATTGTCCCAAATGTAAAAAAGATGAGTGGGTGGAAGCAAGCAACAAAAGGAGAATAACTTAGCCAGGCAAAACATTTAAAAGGACTGTATCTTTCCGGTACAGTCCTTTGTTTTAATCTTCAACACATTTATTCCTGGCCGCCTTCATTCCGAAGTAAAACATCAGAATAACAGCAAAGCTTAAAAAGTAAAAAGAGCTTTTCCAAGAAAAGTCCCAATCATGAAGTTTTCCGAAGACAGGAGGCCCGAACGCAGCAATCAGGTATCCTACAGACTGTGCCATTCCCGATATTTTAACAGCATTGGCGCTATTTTTCGTTCTCATTGAAAAAAACAAAATGGAAAGACTGAAAGACAAGCCATTAGAAATACCTATAATGACAGCATTAGCATAAATCCATTGAGACTGCAGCCATATAAACATCATCGTACTTCCGAACATTAAACTGCAGATAAGCACGATCAGAATACGCTGATCCTTCATTTTACCGGCAATAATCGGGGCACAGAAAGTAATAGGAATCATAGTAATCTGAATAAGAAACAGTATCCATCCCGTACTGTCACCTTCCATTTTACAATCAGTAAGAAATGAAGGCAGCCATGCCATCATGCAATAATAAAATAAAGACTGAAGCCCCATAAATACACTGATATTCCATGCCTGTGCAGATTTAAACATATTAAAATCAGAAACACTTAATGCTGCTTTTGCCTGCCCCCGGTTCTTTTTATTGAATATCAGTTCCAGAATAAGTACAAAAAGTCCCAGCCCGGCAATGATCAGCCAGATTCCCAGCGAGCCCCGCCATCCGAATCCTGTCCATTCTCCGATTCTTACACTGAAGCCTGACGCTAATGCAGCTGTAAGATTCATAGAAACTGCAAAAATCCCGGTCATCAGGCCGATCTGTTTTGGAAAATTATTCTTGATATATCCCGGTGTCACCACATTTCCGATACAAATTCCAAGTCCTATGAATACGGATCCTGCAAAAAGCATCCAAAGAGATCCCGTAATCCGTAAGAACAGCCCGAAACTTAAAATAATCAGGGAATACATCAGAAACCGGCTGATACTGAACTTATGTGAAAACCGGCTCACCAAAACGGAACAGGTTGCAAACATAAACAATGGGATAGAAGTAAGCAGGCTGACCTGCAGGCTATCCAGATTCAGGGAGTTCCGTATATCACCCAATACGGGAGAAACGGAAATAATAGGAGACCTCAGATTGCTGGATACAAGGATTACAACCAGTACATTGACTACCATCAGAACATAAGAAGCATTCTTTCTTGATTCACTCTTCATCATATAATTAATATTTGATGCAAAATTAATCCAGCATTTTTATTTAATTTTGCCAAAGTTTTAACATAAAACGACATGAATGTTCACGACACTATAGATATTGATCAGCTGAAGAAACCATATTTTGTATGGTTTGAAGAGGATTGGAGGCATGACGACATTCTTCATTCCCATCAAAAAGGGCAGCTTGTTTATGTAGAAAGTGGATTCCAGTATATTACGGTCGATGGGAAGATCTACCTTCTTCCACAAAACCATGCAGCCTGGATTCCTCCGGGTGCCATCCATAAGACCAATTCCCATTCAGAAAAAATTAAACTGATGATCATGTTCGCTGATGCAGAAGCAAGCAGTGTTTTTCATCATAAGATTAATGTTTTTTCCGTTCCTCCTGTCCTGAAGGAAATGATAAAATATGCAGAAAAATGGTCAAAAAATATTTCAAAAGATCCGAATGAGATTCTTTTCCTACAGGCACTTTTTAATGAGCTGCCTCATTTTGTGGAACATTCCTTACAACTTTATATCAGACTTCCTGAAGATAAAAGGTTATCTAAATCTATTGAATATCTTCACAATCATTACCGGGAAGACGTGAGAATGGAGGATCTGAGTGAAATTTCAATGCTTTCCTTACGAACACTGGAACGCATCTTTAAAAAAGAAACCGGAATGACACTGGCCAAATACCAGCAGATACTGAGAATCATTAAAAGCCTTGAGCTGCTGAGCTCCGGTGACCTTACCATTTCAGAAACAGCGTATAAAGTAGGGTATAAGAGTGTGCAGGCTTTTACAAGAAGCTTTCAGGCTGTAATGTTGTCCAGACCTACAGATTTTGTAAAAATTACCCGATAAGCTATTATAAAACAAAAAATCTCCGGGTTGTCCCGGAGATTCATACATTATTTAATTTTTTTTTAGAACTTGAATACGCAGCCGCAAACGCTCATTTTGCCTTCAACGACGGTAGTCCACTGGCCGTTCCATGTACCTCCGTAAGAAGCACAGATTGAAGGACATATTTCTTTTGCATCTTCGTTGCTCCAGATGGGTCCTGCTAAAACGTCCATGGTATATTCTGTACTTCCGGATGGTTGCGTATCATATTCAACTTCGATAACGCTCATCTGACCTTCGACAATAGTGCTCCATTGTCCAGTGAATTTTCCTAAATGCGCCGCAGCAATACGGCCTCCGATTTTTTGTGCTTCATCATTGCTCCATAGCGGACCTGCAATAATGTTGATTTTGAATGTTGACATGGTGTAATGTTTTAAGTTGTTTAACATTACAAAGTTGTCACTTTAAAGAGATATATGCTAGCGTAGAAAGTACCAAATTTGGTATTACGTATTTTCACCTAAATATTAAAATAATAGCCCTAGAAATGAAAAAGGTCCCCTAAAGGAGGAGACCTTAAAAAAACACAAATGATGAAAAAAAATTATTTCGATCCACAAATATAAGTAAAAATTATATTATGCAAAACATCATATAAACATAAAAATTTAAAAAAAGTATTAATTTTAGTTAAAATATAGATTTGTTAAATAACATTTCTGAAATATAACGGTAAGATATTTCAGAAAACAAAAAACTCAAAAAAATTAATACAATTGAGATATTTTAATTATCATAATTAAAAAACAGGTCAATATAATATCTTATCATTCTGTATTCTTACTGTTTTTCTTTCTCCATTTTCTTTACGGCTCTTATAACAGTTTCTACACATATAGACATACAATTATTTGGGACTAGCAAAATATAATTATAAAATTGATTTTGGCTTTGCCGCTTTTAATTTTTATTCAAAAATTACTTCAAAAAAAAACAATAAAGCTTTACAGTTTTAACAAATTCACAATCACATGACTAAGGTCATAAAATATCCAATTCATTCCTTCTATTTTTAGAGTCACAATTAAAACTCCATATATCCCAATACATTTAAGTTTTAACATCAGCCTCTCCATTGAGAGGCTTTTATTTGTGAAGTTATGATCATGCTCATAAAGAAAAACCCCTTGTTTTTATAAATTAGTACAAAATCAGTAAAATGAAGCCTAAGCAGATCAACAGAGTTCCACAGCAGCAATACGGAGGATTTCACGACACAGAAAGCCAGAAGAGGTTTGAACCGGAACTTCTTCCGCTCAAGTTTGACATTTTGAAACAGAGATTTTTTTCAGTTAATCGGTGGAAAAGCTATTGTGGTGAAGGCTTTGCAGCCTTTAAGCTTTATGATTCCGAAGGAAATGCCATTGACAGACCGCCTCAGAAAGGAGATTTCATGAGAATTGATATTCCTGGTCCGGGAGAACCTGAAGCAAAAGGATATGACTGGGTAGAAGTTATCGATATCTGTTTTCAGGAAGATAATCATTCGGAAAGCATTTTGATAACATGCAGTCCGTCCGAAAATCCACAAGACAGAAATAACAGACATATTGCTCATTTTTACGGTTCCAAAGCAACTTCTACTTTTATGATTGCAAGAACGCCGACTCATCTCAAAGCCGCAGTCTATGGGCGGAATGAAACACCCAATTTTAACGCCGGGTTTATTGATATCATCAGAAATCTTATGGTTGCCGCAGGAGGAATGATAGGAATATCCAAGATCCAGTGGAAAAAACTGGCAGATGGTTTTCTTGATTTTGAATAAAATGCAATTATTTTCAGACATTTTTCTTACACGAATAAATTAAATACATGATAAAAAATGATATTTAGCATATTTCCAACATTACAAGTGTTATTTAATGCATAGCTAATATTAAAATGATAAATTTAGGTCAATTAAAGTTTGGACTGAAGGACTCATTTCAATATGGATACAGCATTCCGGGATTTTAATTCATTCTCAGTGAAAGAATTTTTATCGAAATAAAATGACACATAAACCATTACACAACTTCCATATTCCGGTAATGGGTCTGGCTTACACTATAGACAGTCCTATCCGTGTTGCCCAATATGGAATTTCTTCCGTCATCTCTATTATTGATGATGACATCCTGGAAAAAATGAAGAACTTTTACAACAAAAAGTTCAATCTCGATTATTTAGGAATTTCAACAAAAACAGAAGATTACAGAGCAAAAAGAATTACGGCTTACCTGGATATGGTAGATGATATCGTGAATGAAAAATTTGAATCTTTCAAACAGGAAATCACTAAAAACAAGGAAGCATTAAAGAATTTTATAGCCATTCTGCCCAATACTTCAGATCTGAAAAACGGGCTCCAGAATTTGGTTCATCAAAAAGACAGTTTAGGCTCAAATATCAAAAACTTTATTGAAACTAACCTGAAGCCGGGAAGTATTGACGTCAATATTATGACAAAAGTTGACAAAGACAACTATAAAAAAGATGAGCAGCTTCCTGTGATATTTAATGATGCCCATGCTTCACTACGTGGCTTCGCGCAAAGTAAACTATCTTCTTCAATGGTACTTTCTGCAGGAATGAACCCGCGCCTATACAGCTATATTGAAGAATTCGACGATTTCTTTCCCGACCAGAACGGTATGTTAAAAAAGAAAATCATTCTGAAAGTAAGTGATTTCCGTTCAGCTATGATCCAGGGAAATTTTCTAGCTAAAAAAGGACTGTGGATCTCAGAATACAGAATAGAATCCGGACTGAACTGCGGAGGGCATGCATTTGCTACAGAAGGTATGCTGCTAGGCCCTATCATGGAAGAATTTAAACAGAAAAAGAACGACCTCATCCAGTCTGCCCATGCCTTAATGATCACCGCCTTGGAGCAAAAAGGAAAACACACCGTTGCTAAGCCTCTCGAAATGAAAATTACAGTTCAGGGTGGAGTGGGAACCTCGGAAGAACATGAGTTTCTGCTTGAAAACTATAATGTAGACAGTGTCGGATGGGGATCACCATTTTTATTGGTTCCTGAAGCTACTTCTGTAGATACGGAAACCAGGAACCTGCTTTTAAAATCTGGAGAAAAAGATTTCTATCTGAGTAATATTTCACCTTTGGGAGTGCCTTTCAATACGGTTAGGGGAACATCCAATGAGTTATTAAAAGAACAGAAAGAAGCCGCCGGAAAATACGGCAGCTCGTGCCCCAAAAAATTGCTGGCTCTCAGCAAAGAATTTTCACCGCAGGGAATCTGTACTGCCTCTAAAAAATACCAGGATATTAAGCTGAGAGAACTTCAGACTGATCCTGAATTTTCCGCTGAAGAATTTAATAAAAGGAAGACTGAGATTACAGATAAAGCCTGCCTGTGTGTAGGATTGGTAAATGCCGCTTATATGGAGCAGAACCTTGAAATCAAAGGTGAAAAACAAGGCGTTGTGATATGTCCTGGACCTAATCTGGCCTTTTTTGATAAGGAAGTTTCACTTTCCGAAATGGTAAAGCACATCTACGGGAATGCTAACATACTTCCAGATAACCAGCGTCCGAATATGTTCATCAATGAACTGAAAATGTATGTTGATTATCTTAAAAAAGAAATCAGTAATTCTTCAGTACAAATCACGAATTCCCAGACCAAAAAGTGGAATGCATTCAAAAAGAATATACTGGAGGGTATTGAATATTATCACAATCTGTTTCAGACATCCAATTTCTTTAAAAACGGATTGAAAACCATAGAACTGCAATTGCAGGAACATAAATTGATACTTACAGCCATTGAGATTCCTCAGGCTGAAAAGTAACAGTATTTTTTTAAATTGATAGATAAGCAGCTTTCATCGTGGAGGCTGTTTTTTTATGTTTATTCTGATAAAATAATCATTTATCTTCTTCTCTTAAATGTAAAAAAATTGAGGAGGGATAAGCTTTTCTATTTATAATAACTATAAGCCGTATGCTTATTTTGAATCTGAAATCCGGTATGAGATTTCTTATCTTAGTACTTATTAAAATTTTAATTTAATCTGTTTTTATGGAAAAAAGAAAGATAAAAAATACCAATCTGTCAGTAGCACCTGTTAATTTCGGAGGAAATGTCTTTGGTTGGACGCTTGATGAGAAGCACTCCTTTGACATACTGAATCAGTTTACGGATGCCGGATTCAATTTTATTGATACAGCAGATACCTATTCATGGTGGGTTAACGGTAAAGGAGGCCAGTCTGAGGAGATCATCGGAAAATGGATGAAAAGCCGTTCCAACCGTCAGGATATAGTGCTTGCCACCAAGGTAGGTTCTGAAACCAAAGAACATGGTTTTGATATCAGCAGAAAACATATTTTAAAATCAGTAGATGAATCCCTTCAAAGGCTTCAAACCGACCATATTGATCTTTATTATACTCATTTTGATGATCATACCACTCCGGTAGAAGAAACGCTTTCTGCATACGATGAGATCATCAAAGCCGGAAAAGTACGTTATATTGCCGCTTCCAACCTTTCTCCGGAGCGTCTGAGAGCATCATTTGAAGCTTCAGAAAAAAATAACCTCCCAAAATATGTTGCCCTGCAGCCTCATTATAATTTATTGGAAAGAGAAGGTTTTGAAAAAAATTACGCACCGCTAGTGGAAGAATTTGGATTGAGTGTCTTTCCGTACTGGTCATTAGCTGCAGGTTTTCTTACCGGGAAATACCGTACTGAGGAAGATTTAGGCAAAAGCCAGAGAGGAGAAGGTGTAAGAAAATACCTGAACTCAAAAGGCCTTGAAGTGTTAAAAGCTCTGGACCAGGTAAGTGAAAAGCATAAAACCACACAGGGAACGACTGCCCTGGCATGGCTTCTGGCTAATCCTTTAATCACCGCGCCCATTGTAAGTGCGACCAGTGCCTCCCAACTTGATACTTTATTCAATGCTCCAAAACTTATTTTAGATCAGGAAGATATTGAACTGCTTGATCAGGCAAGTCATTAATTTCAGATGAAATTAAAAATATCCGTTCAGTTTGCTGAACGGATATTTTTTATGTATCAGATGATGAGTCTTGAGGGTTAAAAAAATTAATCAGAATATTCTTTCAAAAGCTGCCTGTAGCTCATCAGGATAGATGATTTTGATATAAACCCTATAAAATCATTACTCTCACTGGTTACCGGAAGATTCCATACGCCGGTATCATCAAAAATCTGAAGAATTTCCAACGGCTTATTGTCCCGGTAAATAACTGCAGGCGGAGCTTTCATAATTTGCGTAACCGTCATGGAGCTGTCTGTTTCTTTATTAAAAAGATAAGGGCGGATATCATCCAATGTAAGGATACCTTTCAGTTTTCCGGCCTCATCTGTTGCTGCAAAAATATTTTTATTCCCATTTTTTACCTGTTCAAACAATGTGGTGACAGGAGCATTTTCATTAATCGTTTCTGAATATTTATCTATAAAATCTTCGGTTTTTAAAGCAAAAAGCAGGTTTTTATCATGCTTGCTGGTGAAAATTTTCCCCTGATCAGCCAATGATTCCAGTTCGGGGGAGATCGGGGAGAACCATTTTGCAATAAGATAAGAGATAATGGATACAATCATCAGCGGAATGAAAAGATCATATCCAAAACTGGATTCCGCAATCAGAAATATAGCAGTAAGAGGAGCGTAGAGTACACCGCTCATGGCTCCGGCCATTCCTACCAGAACAAGATTTGTTACCGGAACATCCGTAAACCCGATATGCTGGCAGACTAATGCAAACAAATAACCTACTGTACCTCCGGCAAAAAGAGACGGAGCAAAATTACCGCCGTTACCTCCGCTAAATATCGTAAAAGACGTAGCAAAAGCTTTTAAAAGACAGACCAGAACCAAAAATATAATAATGGTCCAGTCTCCAATCTCAAAATACCGGAAAAAGCTGTTTCTGATAATAGAATGAGTACTTCCGTTGGTAAAAGCTTTCACCGTTTCATATCCCTCTCCGAACAATGGCGGGAACAGAACACACAATAATGACAGAACCAGGCCTCCAAACATAGCTTTACGCATCCTTGAAAGCTTTAATCCTTTAATAAAATGCTCTACTTTTTGAGAAACCAATACAAAATAACGCGCATAGAGTCCGGTCACAATTCCCAATATAAGATAGTAAGGAACATTTTTATAGTTAAAAGGTTCCCTGGTATAAAACCTGAAAAGCACATCTTCCTGAAGCAGAATCCTTGATAAAAGGCTTCCGCAGACAGCAGCCACTACCAAAGGAATGAAATCTGTAAAAACCACACCTGTTAAAAGAATTTCAAAAGCAAACATGATCCCCGCAATCGGGGCATTGAAAGCTGAAGCAATACCTGCAGTGGCACCTGCAGCCAACAGCAGAGTCCTTTCTTTATAGCTGAGCCTGTAGGTCTGTGCATAATTGGAACCAATGGCAGCACCGGTAACCGCGATAGGACTTTCCAGTCCCGCAGAACCTCCAAGGCCAACCGTCACTGCGCTCTGAATGATTTGTGAATACATTTTTACAGAAGCCACAATACTTGAATTCTGTGCAATCTCATACAAAATTGCACTGATTCCTTTCCTGTCCTGGCCTTTAAATAGGGTAATAACGATAGCTGTAGTAAGCACAATTCCTAAAAAAGGAAAAACAATATAGAATAAGATCTGATATTCAAAATGAACCTTATGCGTAATAAAATTGTGAATCGTATGCACGAGGGTTTTCAGGATTACTCCGGCGAGACCGGCAGTACACCCGACAAGTATTCCGGAAAGCACCAGAAACTGGTTCCTGCTGAGCCTGTTATTCAGCCAATGGAGGATAAGTTCATAGCTTCTGGCTTTTTCCAGTCCGTACTCCTGGAAATCTCTTTTAAATTTTAGAAAGCTTAAATACTTTTTTTTATTGTGAATTTTCACCTGGAAACCAATTTTAAAACCGTAATGGTTTCGTAAATTTATGAAATATCTTTATAAGTGTCTGGCTGCAGATTGATGTAAATGTGTTAAAACCCACCACAGAACACTATAATTCAATACATTACTGAATTATAAATATTTCTTATAAAATTTAATTCAATCTTGTGAATGAAGATTCAGATGGAAATCTTCTGTATTTTAAATAAATATCAGCTTTAAAATCTGTTATATAGAAGACAGGATTTCAGGTGACACTATTTTTTATATGAATCAATCTGTCGTGGAAATCCTGACAAACGTCTATTCTTAATTTGCTGGCTATAATATTTTAACGATTGTTACTTTTCTCTGCACGATGTTTGCATCTTATATATCACCAACACTTAAATACAATCATATGAAAACAGATGTTTTAACAGAAAAGCACAGGCTAGGAATAGGCGGTGTAGCAATAGGAACTGCCTTCGAAAATATAAGTGATGAAGAGTCTTATAAAATACTTCAGACTGCCTGGGACCTTGGAATCCGTTATTATGATACATCTCCCTGGTATGGCCTTACAAAAAGTGAGAGAAGATTCGGGCACTTTCTGAAAGACAAAGACAGAAGTGATTTTATATTTTCAACAAAAGTAGGAAGACTGTTTCATGAAGTTCCTGAATCAGAAGTCCCGCCTACAATGTGGAAGAAGCCACTTAATTACGATTTTAAACACGATTATACAGCAGACGGAGTCAAAAAGTCTATCGAAAGCAGCCTGCAGAGAACAGGACTGGATTATATAGATATCGTTTACATTCATGATCTCTCTGAAGACCAGGTAGGGGACCGCTATCCTTATTTTTTGGAACAAGCAAAGAAAGGAGCGTTTAAAGTTCTTTCTGAGCTTCGGGACCAGGGAGTGATCAAGGCATGGGGAATGGGTGTCAACAAAATTGAACCTATTTTAGATTGTATTGATTCTGCTGATCCTGACATTTGTCTTTCTGCCACACAATATTCGATCCTGGAACATGAAGATGCTGTTGACAGACTGTTGCCTGCTGTTAAAAAAGCCGGTGTAAAACTGGTTTCCGGTGCTGGATACAATTCCGGATACATTGCGGGAAGAGACAGGTACAATTATAAGGATGTTATTCCCAAAGGAATGGCCGAAAAACGTGCTGCAATAACTGCTGTTGCCCAAAAATACAATACAGATCTGGTACATGCTGCACTGCATTTTGTTTTGGCTTCCGATGAATTTGCTTCTATTATTCCCGGAGCAAGCAAACCGGAACAGGTTAAAGATAATTTGGAAGGCCTTAATACCAATATTCCGGCTGATTTTTGGAACGAACTGAAATCTGAAGGACTGATCTATGAAAAGGCGCAGGTTCCTGGATTTTGAAAATAATAAAATCTGATATAAAAATAAACCTCTCATTGCGAGAGGTTTTTTGGATATTTCTACACCACTTTTGCCTTACGGACGATCTTAGCCAGAAGGGAAGGGAAGAACCTTTTAAGATAGGTTCCCATTACTTCCTGACCGCCAATAGATGCCTGGTTTTTCTTTTTTTCTATAGCTATAAGCATTTTTCTTGCAAAAACATCTGCGGGCATTCCTTTGTTCGTAGCATCATCCATTGTTCCTTGCAGAGAGCCGTTACCCGTCAGGGCATTAATAGAAATATTGGTTTGTACAAAGCCGGGACAGATGATGGTCACTATAATTTTTCTAGTATATAATTCAGCACGCAGCGAATCAAAAAAGCCGTGAAGCGCATGTTTTGCCGCGGCATAGCTGCTTCGCATCGGAGCCCCGAAAACGCCCATCAGACTGGAAACTACAGCAATATGCCCGCCACCATCCCTGATCATATAGGGAAGCACAGATTTTGTAAGTGCCACGGTTCCTATAAAATCAATATCCATTAAACGTTTATCAACTTCTATATCAGTCTCCATGGCCAGAGAACGCTGAGACAGTCCTGCATTATTGATCAGAATATCAATCTTTCCGAATTTTTCTATTACTTCTTCCACTACATCCGGCATTTTTTTATACTCTTCCAGGTCTAAAGGCAGTACAAAAAAACGATTTGCTTCAAGGCCTGTCTTTTGGGCCACGGCATTCAACTGATCTTTATTTCTTGATGAAAGTATAATTTTCGCACTGCTTTTTACTGCAAGTTCTTTCACCAAGGCTTCCCCGATTCCTGACGAAGCTCCTGTTATCCAAATCACTTTATTATCAAAATAATCACTCACTTTTGTTTTTTTATTTAATATTTTACTTCCTTATTCTTAGAATTCATTTTTCATCTTCAAAAAAGAATTTACTTTTAATATTTTAAAGTTCTGCTATATATTTTCCGGCTTTCATTCCCGAAAAAATACAGCCTCCAAGAAATGTTCCTTCCAGTGCACGGTAGCCATGCATTCCGCCACCGCCAAAGCCCGCAACTTCTCCTGCTGCATAAAGCCCGTCGATCACCGTATCATCATCTCTTAAAACCTGTCCGTTAAGATTCGTTTTAATGCCGCCCAGTGTTTTCCTGGTAAGAATATTGAGCCGTACAGCAATCAGAGGACCATTCTTAGGATCTAATATTTTATGAGGGGCTGCAACCCTGCCGAGTTTATCTCCTAAATAATTTCTTGTATTCCTGATATAATTAACCTGCGTATCTTTTGAATATTTATTATCCAGTTCCCTGTCTCTGGCTTCGATCTGTTCTTTAATTTTTTCATAATTCAGAAGGTGAGTACCAGACAGTTCATTCATCTTTTCCACCAAGGTTTTCAGATCATTTGAAACAATAAAGTCTTTTCCATATTCTTTAAAAGCTTCCACAGGTCCCGGTGCTTTTTTTCCAAAAATCCTTCTCAGAAAAAGAGCATAATCTTTATTGGTAATATCCGGGTTCTGCTCTGACCCGGAAAGGGCAAATTCTTTTTTAATGATTTTCTGGGTCAGGATAAACCAGGAGTAAGAAAATCCTGTATCCTGTATATGCTTCAGAGTCCCCAAGGTGTCAAATCCCGGCAGGTAAGGAGCGGGAAAGCGGTTTCCTTTAGCATCAAACCATAGAGAAGACGGTCCCGAGAGTATTCTGATGCCATGTTTCGGCCATATCGGATTCCAGTTTTCTATTCCTTCTGTATAATGCCACATTCTGTCGGGATTGATAATGTGTGCGCCGGAATTTTCTGCAATACCGATCATTTTTCCATCCACATAGGCAGGCACTCCGCAAACCATATTTTCCGGAGCTTTTCCCAGTCTTTCCGGCCAGTTTTTTCGTACCAGTTCATGATTGGCTCCTATGCCTCCTGATGCAATGATGATATGAGATGCGTTATATTCAAACTGTGAAATCACGTTTCTGTTGGTAACAGCACCTCTTTCTTTATCATCATTTTCAAGAATATCACCTTTGAGCCCTTTGGTTTTACCATTTTCTATGATCAGTTCAGTCACTCTATGTCTGAATTTCATCTGTAAAAGACCTTTTTCTTTTGCTTCATACGCTTTATCTACAAAAGGCTTCACAACTCCTGTCCCGGTTCCCCAGCTGACATGGAAGCGCGGCACGGAATTTCCGTGGCCGGTTGCTGATCCGTCTCCGCGTTCAGCCCAGCCTACCATAAACATAAACCTGATCCCCAGCTTAGAAACATATGCGTATTTTTCATAGGCAGCAAATTTCAGATAGGCTTCGGCCCATTTTCTGGGCCAGTAATCTTCCGGACGGTCAAATCCGGCTGTCCCTTTCCAGTCCTGGAGGGCCAGCTCATAAGAATCTTTAATTCCCATTTTCCGCTGCTGTGGTGAATTGATCAGAAACAAACCTCCGAACGACCAGAACGCCTGTCCGCCAATATTCTGTTCAGTTTCCTGATCCAGAAGAAGTACTTTTTTTCCGGCATCAGTAATTTCCATAGCAGCAGTTAATCCTGCTAATCCTGTTCCCACAATAATAACATCAGGCTGGAATTTTTCTTCCATTGTATTGAATTGCTTTTATTTATACTTGCATATATCTATAATAAATATATAAAATATTCAGACGTAAACCTGAAGATTTTTATCTTCAAATATCTCATTAAGATCAAAAAACAGGTCAGAAATATTCTAACCTGTTTTCATTTTACTCAATAAAGCTTTAATTATTATCATAGTGGCCTTTTGCCGGAAATGATATTATAAAGTATTACAATAATGGCAATTACCAAAAGAACATGCACTAAGTAACCGGTACTCATTCCCGGCACAATACCTAACATTCCCAGAAGCCAGACAACGATACAAATGACGGCTACTAACCATAATAAATTTCTCATGACTTAAATTTTTTAATGTTATTCTCTTTATTTAATACATATTCCATGCCTTTATGAATAAAATTCTCAATAGTAATGAAAATGTGGTACTTATAATATATATTTAAGAAATAAAAACAGCTAGTAAAAGTATTTCAAAAAGTATTGAAATGCTTATAGATAAAACGTTTGCAGGCATATAAATTCAAAATATAAAGAGATTGAAGTTAAATATCTTTAAAATTACCTTATCTTAAAGCTATGAAAACAAGTGCCGGCATTTTGCTGTTTAAAAGAGAAAAAAACAGTCATTATTATTTTCTTGTTCATCCGGGCGGTCCGTTCTGGAAAAATAAAGATGCAGGCTCGTGGTCTATTCCAAAAGGCGAGATCATGCCTGATGAAAATCCGCTGGAACGGGCTGTAATTGAGTTTAAAGAGGAAACAGGTCAAACCATAGAAGGAGAATTTATCGCTTTATCACCTGTTAAACAGAAAGGTGGTAAAACTGTTTATGCATGGGCTTTGGAGAGCGATCTTGAAACATCAGGACTTTACAGCAATACATTACAGATGGAATGGCCACCAAAATCCTCTAAAATGATTGAAATTCCTGAGGTAGACCAGTGGGAATGGTTTGAATCGGAAGAAGCTCAGAGAAAAATCAATCCCGCGCAGGCGGCTTTTATAACAGAACTTGAAAAAATACTAAACGAATTGAAATAGCTTTTTATTTTTTGATTCCGATAGACTCCAAAGCATTAACCGTCAGATAAATATCATTAAAAACCGTCAGTGATTCAATATCTTGAAATGCAGATGACATCATATCGCTTTTGTTAAAAGAGAGTTCAACTGCTTCATCATAGGAAGCTACGATTCTTACCACGGAATATCCATTGTAAGCAATGGTAAAACCTTCGAACAGGCAGTTCTTTTCTGCAGTCTGATATTCGCTGTATTCTTCAAATCCTGCAGTATCAGTTCTTTTTACAGCATTATGATCAAGCGATTTCCAGGAGGTATAATTCTTCGGCTCTTTCAATACATTTCCTTTTAGATCTACAGGAACAAACATTCCAAGCATCAGAGGACGTCTTAGAAAATTAGCATAGTTTTTCATCAGACGTAATGTCTGAAGATCGGCATATCCTTCGTTAGAGTAGTACTCAATAACAAAATCTGTCATAGGAATCAGCTTGTGGGAAGCTTCAGTCGGCATAATTAGTGTTTTCTTTTATGAAAATAAAAATAGTACTTTTATTTGCTTTACCAAACATTAATCTGTTCCAGATACAGGAAAAGCTGATGCCGGAATTTTATAAACGTCCGGAAAGCAAACAAACGATCAGGCGGCGGTGCACTAGGTTCTATACTTTGGAACATTTCGGACATATTCCGCTTACTATAAAATTATATTCCTGTGCTATAAAGTCTGGCGGAAGGCTGATATCAGGAACCACATTTTCAATGCAGGTCACTGAATGGCATTCTTTACAGTTGAAATGAATATGATTGTGGAAATGCTTTTCTGAATTACATTTTCCACTGCATTTTGCGAAATTCACAACACCGTCAACGTTAACAATTTTATGAATAAGCCCTTCATTTTCAAGTCTTTCAAGAACCCTGTAAATTGTCACTCTATTGCAGAGATCACCCAGCTTTTTCTGGATATCCGGTTGTGAAAGAGCTACATCAGAATGATTAATGACATTTAAAATTTCAGTTTTAGCCTGTGTATTTCTGGTTTGTTTCATTTTTAATGCAACAAAGTTGCGTTATTTGGAATTTTATCTATACTTTTGCAACAAAGTTACAATAAGAAATTTAAATCCCCATCTTTATGAAATCAAAAATTCTTGATGCAGTAGGAATTTCTGCAGCGGTCCTCTGTCTTATCCATTGTATTGTTTTTCCTCTGTTAATGATCATTCCGTTGGGAATATCCCACAATCCTTATATTGATCTTGCCTTCCTTATCATTGGTGCTGTTGTAGTCTATAGAGTGACTAAAAATATAGCCAGCCGCTGGCTTAAATTCCTTTTTTGGATTTCTATTATCCTTATCTCAGTTTCTGTTTTGGCCGATTTAATCTTTGAAACCCATATTCCTTTGATTTATGCAGGAGCAGCGGGATTAATTACAGGCCATATCGTCAATTTTAAAAATCACAAGCATTAAGTATAATGATTCTGATTAGTTTGAGATTCCTAAGCCGGAATGGTTTGGAATATTAAATATGAAAATTCATAATTAATTAACGCAACGTGATTTCATTAGTTAGTATTACCCTCTAAATTGCAATACGAAATTTATCAAGATGAACAGACGCAAATTTTTAAAAGGTTCTGCATTGCTGTCAGGCCTATTTACCCTAAATCCGGTTGATTTTTTTGCCAACAGTGCAAAGGAAATTTCGGGTCCCGGGAAAAAAGCAAAAAATATTATTTTCATGATCAGTGATGGGATGAGCTCAGGAACTTTGGCAATGGCTAATCTGTATTCTCAGAATATCATGGGAAAAAACGGAAACTGGATGAATCTTTATCTTGAAAATAAAGTTTCCAGAGCTTTGATGGATACTGCTTCTGCCAGCTCTATTGTTACAGATTCTGCTGCAGCCAGTTCATCTTTTGGAAGTGGATTCCGTGTGAAAAATGGTGTTCTTAATATTGGAGCCAATGGAGAAAGATATGTTCCAATCTGGCAAAAATTTAAAAAGGCTGGAAAAAAGACAGGCTGTGTGACGACAGTAACTATTACCCATGCGACTCCGGCAGGTTTCTGCGTTAATTCAGACAGTAGAAATGCAGAAAATGAAATCGCAGAAATGTATGCTGAAATAGGTTTTGATGTGATGATGGGTGGCGGAGATGAATTTTTTAATCCCTTAAAAAGAAAAGATAAAAAAGATATTTATGCCTTTTATAAGCAGAAAGGCTATCAGGTTCTTAAAAATAGGGCAGACATGAAAACTGCAGAAAATGGAAAGAAAGTTTTAGGGGTTTTCAATTCCGGTGCTCTGCCATATTCCATCGACAGGGCGAATATTCCTGAGCTGCAACAGATGCCTTCTCTTGCTGAAATGGCTAAAACCGCTATTCATCAGATGAAAGATCATCAGGAAGGTTTCGTCTTACAGATCGAAGGCGGAAAAGTTGACTGGGCAGCACATGCCAATGATATTTCTGCTTTAATTCATGACCAGCTGGCTTTTGATGAAGCTATAAAAACCGTAATGGATTTTGCAGAGAAAGATCAAAATACATTGGTGATCATCACAACAGACCACGGAAATGCTAATCCAGGAACAATTTACGGACCGGATGCCACCAAAAACTTTAACAGCATCTCCGATTACCGATACACCAATGAATATATTCTGAACGCTATTCACCCGGATTTTAATCTTCAGCAGATGAAAGACTGGATCTATGAGACCAACAAAATACGTCTTGCTGATGATGAGGCCAAACATTTGCTCAGTTTTTATTCAGGGCTTGAAAAGCAGGAAGCTGGACTTTATAATTATAAAAAATTACCTTTTAAAGCCTATTCGGAAATTCAGAGAAAACATAATTCTGTCGGATGGATCAGTATGGACCATTCGGGAGATTATGTAGAAGCTGCTGTTTATGGCCCGGGGAAAGAACTTCTGTCACCTTTTATTAAAAATACAGACCTGCATTACCTGATGTTAAAAGCTGCACAGATATAAATACCACGAACAGACATTTTTATTGATATTAACATTTTTAAACAAGAATTCTCAGGATCTGGGTTTGCTTACATATTTGTTGCCTCTGACATAAAAACGCCATAGCAGCAATGCATCTTCCTGAGCGTAGGCAACTCCAATCCGCGGTCCCGAAACAATCTCGTCCGGAGAATATTGAATTCCGTGGTCTTCGATCCATATTTCATTTCCGGTTAAATCTTTTTTATTAAAAGAACGGTCAATACCCAAAGCTTTAGCAGCTGACCCCGGCCCTGATGAAATAGCAGTTTTAGAAGCCGGCATATTCCGCCTGAGCTCCATAATTTCGGAGCCTACTAATGGTTCTACGGCTCTTACCAATACTGCATGGGGCTCGCCTTCAACGGAGCTTACGACATTAAAGAGATGATGAATTCCGTAACATAAATAAACATAGGAAACACCGCCTTGGGTATATAATGTTTCGGTACGTCCGGTGCGGCGGCCTCCATAAGCATGGGAAGCTTTATCTATGACACCGAAATAGGCCTCGGTTTCTACGATGATTCCCGCTGTGATGTCCCCATTTATTTCAGTGAAAAGTACTTTTCCCAAAAGATCCTTAGCCAGGAAAATAACATCCTGATTCAAATAGTAAGAAAGTGGCAACTTCAAATCCGTTTATTTATTTGCAATTTTAAGATAAAACAAAGTTAAACAACTGATATTAATTATTGTTATGATGATAAGCTTAAAAACAAAACTGATATAAAAATTATATCTAAGATTAACCTAAGTTCAGGATAAGATTATTCAAAATTCAAGTTAAAATTATTAATTTCAAGGATGAATGATTTAACTTAGAAGATTATTGATTAGAATAATTTAAACTTATGGACAATTATCTTTTTTCAGAAAGACCGGAACCGGACTCCGTTGCGTTTGGAGTAAGGCTCGCCAATCTTGTTGCGGATAAATTACAAACCGGCGCTGTTCTGGGCTACAGTCACAGGGATTATTGCGGAATGGGTATGAAAGTAAATGAAGATCAGAAGTTTATATACGGAGAAATATATGACGGTGATTTTGATCCTCCCAGAATCTTTGAAACCCGGGAATTATTTGTGACCTGGCTTTCCTCTCAATCTACGGCATCACTGGCACGCTTAGATGATGAAGAATTCTATAAAGAAAACCAGGTGATCACAAAAAAGCGTCTGCTGGATTTTATAAGCTGATAAAATGGTATAAAAATCAAAATTTCTGTTATGAAAGCATTCAATATTTCAAAAGGCAAGTATGAAAAAAAATCAAGGGAAATGATAGTCTCTTTCAAATCAATTCATATGGTATTAGTCCTTCCTTTTTATATTATTTCCTGTACGCCGGATGTTACAAAAAAAACCGCGCAAAAAACAGAACCTCTCTGCTGGAAAGATATCCGGGTGGGCGAACTTCCCCCGGAAGGAGCCTATAGCGGTATAGACAGTCTGGTGAAAAAATGGAATTTGTGCTATGAGCGGATAGAAACCGGATGCGAGATAACCGACAGCATTACCCGATTACAAAAACAGTATGAACATTCCAATACTATTTATTTCAAAAGCCTTGAGAAAAAGTTGGGAAAGAACTGGAAACAGCAATTTGACAAAGAACTCCGGGTATCAGACAGTATCAACTGGATAAAGATCAACCGGGAAATAGACAGTCTGAATCAGTAATTGAACAGACATGATTATTAATAATAAAAAAAGAGACCTGTTTCCAGGCCTCTGTCGATTTATTATATAATATTATTTTGCTTTACTGTTAATGGCAGTATCCGCAATTTTAGTGAGCAGTTCATCACATTTTTTTTCTTCATTAAGAGTTGCCAAAAGGTTTTTTAAGCATACTTTCTCATTCAAAACTTTAGCATAGGCGGCCAGCGATCCATAAGTTGCAATTTCATAATGTTCCACTTTCTGTGCAGCTGAAATTATTCCTGCATCCCTTACAGCTCCTGCCTGGGTTTCTTCCATGATGCTTTTACCCTCATCTAATAGTCCCTGCATGGCATCACATTTTTTAGCCTGTGCTTTTTTGCCAAGAGCAGCAAAACATTCTTCAAGTCTTTTTACGTGAATTTCTGTTTCATTAAGATGCTGTTCAATAGCGGTTTTCAGTTTTTTGTCTGTTGCATTCTTATGCATTTTAGGAAGCGCCTTTACAAGGGCTTTTTCTGCCCAGTAAATGTCTTTAAGTGAGTCTTCAAACAAATCTTTCAGTTGCTTGGCCGCATCTTTTTTAGCAGGCGTTTTTCCTGTTTTTTTTGCTGCAGTTTTCGAAGCTGCTTTTGCTGTTGCTTTTTTAGTTTCCATAATAATATAATTTAGTGATTGATTATTCGATGATACAATATCTGCAATTATGGGACCAGCCTGTATTTTCGGGTATGTATGTGGCAGATCATAACAGTTTATGAATACGGAAATTTTTAATAAACCAATAGGGAAGAGGCTCTTAATCTTCCGTTTCCTTTTTGAAGCTCATCACTTCGTACTCATCATTTGAACAGTATTTTTTACAGCTGCTGTCATTAAAATCATCAGGATTTTTCGAAAAATCCTCTATATATTTTGCGCTTTCTCCGGTATCCGCAGGGGTAATAATGATATGAAAATTCTGGAGTACAGATTTATCCGCTTTTTTTAGAGCTTCTTTTTTATATTCTAAGGCTTCACTATATTTCATAAGCTTCTTTTTATTTTTCAAAAATAATTCTGCCGTCGAATGGCTCACTCCATTTTATAAAGATGCGGTCATTCAGCCTGGTGATCATAATCTGAACTGTTTCAAATTCTCCGTTTTCGTTTTTCCTTTCAACGATAAGGTTCGATCCCTGACCAATTTCCTGAATGGTAAATTCTAACTGGTACTGATTTTCATTATTCAGTACAAATTCTGCTTTTGTGAAATTTTTATTTAACATGGAATAAAATTTTATTTTTAATGTAATGAATAAATTATGCCAATATAAAACGAAATTTTATTTTAATTATAAAATGTATTCTACATTTAAAATACCTTATTGCTGTTCAGTATGATGGAATAATTATTGCCTCATAAATACAGATCCAGAGTTTCTAAATCATCTCAATATGAAAATAGCAACATATAATGTAAACGGAATCAATGGCCGATTACCGGTCTTGCTGCAGTGGCTGAAAGAAGCCGGACCGGATATTGTCTGTCTCCAGGAATTAAAAGCGCCACAGGAACGTTTTCCTCTAAAAGAAATCAATGCTGCAGGATATGAGGCTATATGGAACGGACAGAAAAGCTGGAATGGGGTAGCCATACTTGCCAAAGACCTGGAGATTACAGAAGTTCAGAGGGTCCTGCCTGGAAATTCTGAAGACGTGCAAAGCCGTTATATTGAAGCTATTATTGACCAGATGGTGATTTGCTGCCTGTATCTTCCCAACGGAAATCCTTATCCAGGGCCTAAATTTGATTATAAACTAGACTGGCTTAAACGTTTTAAAAAGCGAACTAATGAATTCATCAAAATGGAGCTGCCCGCAGTACTTATCGGTGATTTTAATATTATTCCCGAGCCCAGAGATGTTTATAAGCCTGAACGCTGGGAAAATGACGCATTATTCAGGACAGAAGTAAGAAAAGTCTAGAGAGAGCTGTTAAATAAAGGCTGGCTTGATTCCATCCGTACGCTATATCCCGACGATACTGTTTACACTTTCTGGGATTATCTGTATAAGGCATATGACCGTAATGCAGGCATTAGGCTGGATCATATTCTGTTAAGTCCATATCTCCATTCAGGCTTACGGTCCGGCGGTGTCGACAGCCATGTCCGTGGCTGGACGAAAAGCAGTGATCATGCGCCTGTATGGATTCAATTGGAGAAATAAATACCTGCTTCCTATATTTCATGAACCAGACGGAAAGTAAGGTTAATCCGTGGTTTCATCAGTTTTGCAGATTTGGCAATGCGGTGTTCCCAGTTTACCTGCAAATCACCTTTCATAATCAGCAGGGATCCGTGCTGAAGTGGTAAGCTGTATTTATTCCGATGGTCATCTGCCTTCCGAAAATCAAAATTTCTTACCTGACCCAGGCTTACGGAAGCAATGACGGGACGGTTTCCCAGCTCACTTTCTTTGTCACGATGCCAGGCTACCGAATCGTTTCCGTCACGGTATAAATTCAGCAGTACAGAATTAAACTTATAACCGGATGATTTTTCTATCTGCTGTTTTAAGGATAATAATTCAGGAAGCCATGGATTGACATTAAAAGAGTTGCCACCTAACTGATAGGTCCTGCTTGCATCTCCGTACCATGCTGTCAGTCTCGGAGTGAGAACCATTTTATCATACATTTTCTGGGTTCTCTGCTTCCATGGAGCCGTACGAAGCAGAAGCTCCTCAAGTTTTGATGCTTCATCTTCCGGCAGAAAATGCTCGGTGTATTCGAGCAATTCTTTCGGGAACCGGAAATATTCATCTGAATTAAATAAGCTTAATTGATCCATTATACTGTTGATATCAGCTTTATTTAGATTTACGGCGTCCGGAAACCTTTTTGTCCAGCTGCTTAATATCCTGCTTCAGTTCGCGGAACATTTCTTTAAAATTATAGTTATCATAGTCACCCGGCTCAAAGTCTTCAGGAAAAATTCCTGATGCATACTGCCAAATCTCTACAATTTCTTCAAAAGGAATATCATAAGGTTCGTAGAATGAATTATCGGCACTTACACAGATGGTGTTTCCTTTTTTTTCTTTGAAACGTTTGTAGGTAATTCCGTCATTTAAGGTGATGAAAACATAGGTTTTTCCCGGCTTCAGTTCATCAATTCCCTCTACATATTTCCCTACGATATAGGAACCGTTCCTAAAAGGCGGCATGGAATCTCCATCTGCAGGAAAAGCTCTGTATTTGCCGTTAGTCAGGAAGGGTAGGGCAATTCTCTGCAGACTTTCAATATAACCAACATCACTGTAGCCCTCAAGGTAACCCATTGAGGCTTTCTGCGGAATAATCTCAATAGTATCATTTCCCAGATCATCTACAGCTACCGGAAGGACAATCCTGTTGTCCGAAAGCTTCAGCATGTCTTCAACCGGATATTTTTGGATATCTACAGAGACCAGAAGATCAATACTGACGTGAAAATATTTAGATATTTTTATAAGAAGCTCAATAGGTGGTTCCGAGACTCCGTTTTCATATTTGGAATACCGTACACGGGAAATTGTTAATTCATTGGCTACAGATTGCTGGGAGAGTTCTCTTTTATCTCTCAAAAATCGAATATTGTTTGAAAAAATAGACATTGATACAAAATATATCAACAAAAATACAAATTCAGATTAAAAAAGCATCTGTTTTTACAGTACAAAACTTATAAATCACATGCAACCTGTTTTTTAGGTAAATGCCTATCCGGTTATTTTTCCTTAAGATCGCTGTGAATCTGCTTTTCCGCATTTTTAGCTTTTTGTTCCTGAGCCTGTTTTTCCTTCCGTTGCTGGCGCCTTGTTTTTTTCTCGGCACGTCTTTCTTCACGAATTACTTTATTGGTTTTTTTATTATACAGGGCATCAATAATTCCCTGGCCTGTTTTACTGAAAATTTTAATTTTCGGTTGCGCATGGGTTCCGGTTACAACTATAGGAAAACCAATCCATCCGCCCGGCGGCAGCCCAACTCTTATTCTGAGGTCCAGTAGTCCATTGAAGCTTGTTGTTCCGCTTATGGAAGGTCTCAGTACGGAAACTTTAAATGTAAATTTGTCAACATGGATCAGGTTGTTTTTGATATGAGACTCAATATTAACCCCTTTCATATCAGGATTATCAAAAGCCTGCGCGCCGATATTATCACCTACAGCAGAAAGCATTTTTAAGTTTTTCACTTCCACATCACGAAGATTAACAATTCCACCGCCTTCCAAGGATGGATAAATGGGCTTCATATTTTTATCAAAATCACCTTTCAATTTGTAATCCAGCGACACGATTCCTTTAACATTCTTTGCCGCTGTGGCCATTTCACGCACCATCTCAATTTCTTTATAGGCACGCTGAACATCAAAATCCTGAACTTTGAGGGAGATATCATAATTGGCAGTCAAAGGAGACTCATCCTGATAACGGGCATCAATGTTCATGCGGCTTCCGATAATGTCGAATGACGTGTTTTTAAGATAAACCTGGCCCGTATTAACAGAAGCATTTCCTTTAAGATGATGAAACGCCAATCCTTTGAATTCAACTTTTTTTGCATTGGCTTCCAGGGAAACATCAAGGTTTTTCGGAATAATGACAACACCGCTGCTTTCCGGGTTTTCTACTTTTGCATATTCAACTTCTATAGCCTTATCGGTATTATCTCCGCTTTTAAGTGCCATAAACTCATCAATTAGGATATAATTGGAGTTTAAGCTAAATTTTCCGTGAAGAGTTCCTTTTCTTTCAATAAAATAGTTGATGGTATTTAAAAGATAACCGTTTAATGCAAAATCGGATTTCCCATAAGTAGCAAAGAATTTTCTGAACCACATTTTTTCATTCTCAAACCGAAAATTTCCTTCTTTGATAAAAAATGACTTTGGAAGATATTCTGTAGTCGCTTTAATATTCTTTAAAATCAAGGTTCCTTTATTGTCAAGCTTGCTGTACTGGCCTGTTGTTGCATAGCTTTGCCGGCCATTGAGCGAGAGATCCGCCATGATGAGTCCGCTGACATCAAATCCTTTTTTGGCAAAAACTTTATAAATTCTTCCAACATTCAGGACTCCTTTTGCCCGCACTTTATACAGCAGGTCTTCAAAATCCTGCAGATCAGCATCGACGAAAACAGGGTTTCCCTCAAAATCGAAGCTGAAAGGATCCAGTTTCACACCAAGACTTCTGAAAGTACCGTCTGTATTGATAATGTTGGCTACCAAATTGATATTCTGGATAGGATTGGGGTAATATTTTGTTTTGATCAGACCGTTTCTAAGATGAAGATAACCATCGGTTTTCGGGAACAGCTTTTTGTCCAGACTAAAAATACCATTGGCTTTGATATTGGTGTTCATTAGTCCCCGGACATCAATATCTTTCAAGCCTAAAGCCTGGTCAAGCGTCTGAAGATCTACAACACCTTTTATATCTGCATTTACCTGCATTTCATTCAGGCCTTTGGTTTTCACAAAAGCACGGAATTTGTTGTTTGGGCCGAGATCAAAGCTCAGTTTTTTTAAATCTACAGCAAGCTGATTGGTATCTAATGACGGGAGATCTATATTCAGATCCATATTCAGGTTATTCATAGGGACGGGTGCCTTTCCGTTGGAGACAAAACCGTTTTTAACCAAAAGACGTACTTTGAGTCTTGGCTTGATGTTTTTAGGCTCGCTGAACCTTCCTTTTATATGGAAATACAGATCGCTGTTCCCTTCAATTTGGGTATCTTTTGCCCAATCGAGATACTGTGGCGGTAATACGGAAATCATTTCCCGGATCGTAGTTTTTTCCGAAGCGGCATTGATATCCATATTGTAGCCATCCCTGAGAATACTGATAAAACCAATGAATTTTAAAGGAAGATCATTAATTCTTAATTCATTTTTCTTCAGAACAAAAGTTAAGGCATTGGTATTAATTCTTGTAATCAGGTCAGCATGCAAGGTTTTTTGTCTGGCATAATAAATCCTGTTCAGGCTAAAATCCACTTTATCAATATCAAGATTAGTCTCAAGATCGAAAATATCTTCACTTAAGCCGCCTTTGCCGGTATAGTTCAGGCCTTTAGCATTCACCAGAACTCTTGCAGAGTGATCATTGTATCTGATATTCCAATTTCTGAATTTAATCAGATCCAGCTTTATAGATGCTCCTGTTTCTGCAGTATTTTTGGACTTTTCGGAAGGTTTGGAAATGTATACGTTGTAGTTTGCCTCGCCTTTACTGTTCACAAAAACATCCGCATTGGCATCGGTTACATATATTTCATCAATTTTTACTTCACGGTTGAAAATCAGATTTTTAAGATTAATTCCTACCGCAACCTCTTTCGCTGTCAGTAAGGTATCATTTTGAAAAGGTTTTGAACCCTGTAAAACAAGATTATCCACTGAAACCGTAAGGGAAGGGAAGTGCCGGAAAAAAGTAAGATGTGTCTTTTTATAGTCGAGTTTTCCCGCAAGATGTTTATTGGCAAATATTTTTACCTGCTGAGAAATTGTTCCCGGAAACAGTATGGGAATAATAAACATCAAAAACAAAATGGCAGCTATTGAAATTCCTGTCCACTTTAGAATTTTCAAAATTATTTTTTTAAACCTTTCCATGGATTCATAATTTTGATTGGTTACGTTATAAACCTTATAACAATAATGAGTTATTACAATCTAAAATCAAGCCATTTGTTAAAATTTTTATCCTAAAGCAAAGTCAAGCCCATACCATATCCATCCGCAGGAATTCCTAATATCCCTCCGTTTTGTAAGCAGATAAGGAAATTAATTACAAAGAAATCCTGACCGAAACAGCCAGGATTTCTTTGCAATTGAGAAAATTTTTCAGGTTTTCATCAGTTCTACATTTTAATTGAGGTGATTTAAATTTTTAGCAATACTTTTTATGTCACCTATTTTAATAAAAGTTTTAAAAGGCTCATTGTACTGGTCTTTAATACATCCTATGATTTTGCTATCCACATTATCATCGAATTTTCTTGCAAAAAGATGGTTTCCTGTTTGTAAAAAGTCCAAATCTGTTTCAGTAAAAGTTTTTGGTCTCAATTTAATATCCCCATCGGGAATCCAGATAATTGCTCTTTTATCATCATCTACCAAAATGCCATCAAAAGAAGTATTCATCAAAACGGTCTGGAAGAAAGACTCATCTGCAATTAAGGTATTCAGATAATAATCCTCAAATCTTTTCACCTCATTGCTGTTGCAGATGAATTCACAGCAGCTTCTGGTGAGGATCATCCATTGCCCGCCAATATAGGGAATGACACCTTTCATAAAATCTCTTTTATAGGTTTCCTCCGAAATTTTATCTTCTGATTCTTCGAAGTAATTTTCAATCCGGTTCATTGTTTCTGGCCTGCTTTTCTTCTGGTCCGCAATTTTTATATAACTCTTCCCATTGTTTTTTGACAGAAATTCTTTGATGATCTCCTGTGATTTCAAAGGGTAATCCTGGCCGCTCAAGTTGATAAAGTAGTCCCATTTCATCTCCATGTCCAGCAGGTATTTCATTCCGTCCAGCTCTGCCTGAACCATGCTGTAGCCGCCCCAAATAACATTTTTACTTTTAAGAATATGTACATTAGGATATTTCTGCAAAAAGACACTGATTTCTTCACCGATTTCCTGATTGGCTTTTTTATCGATGTGAATAAGGTAAAAATTGGAAGGATCGTAAAGTGCCTTAAAAAGTCGCTTGAATTGATCAGGTAAACGATGTACTAAGATTAAGTACGCAATATTGATAGATTTCATCGGAATATTGCCGATATCGTGTCCATTACTGTCGTCCGGGTAAATATTTATCATTTTACATTTATTTAAAAATTATGAATGTTTATAACTTATTTTATAAAGTATTAATAGACATTTTCGTAAATATACAAAAATTTAATGACATTTTTTGTATAATAAATAATCCAAAAAAACTACAATCTCTAATTGTCCTAAAACTATTCTATTTTATTTTTAAAGATAATCTCTGAAAATTCAAATAAATTAAGATCATCAAAAAGCAATTTATTAAATGTCTTGTAAATTATTCATTTTCATTAAAATAAGCATGACAAATCAAATAATGACATATTCATTAAATACAATTTATTATAATCAAATACTAATAAATAACCATTTTTAATTATTTATTTAAAAATAAATGAATCATATTATAATTATTCCTATATTAGTGAAGTAATAATCACATAAATTTTATATCATGAAAAACTTTAAAAAATTAGACAGAAAAGAATTGAAAGCTATTTCAGGTAACGGGATATTTGATAATATCGGCGGCGTTATTGGTGGCCTTGGCGGAGTAGTAGGTGGTGTTGGTACTATTGTTGGCGGCGTAGTTGGCAGTGTTGGTGGTGCAGTAAATGCAACAGGTCAGCTTGTAGGAACTACATTATGCAACGTACAGTGCGTAATCAATGGAGTAGTACACATTCAGGTACTTTCATGCGGTTCTACTTGCTAATCCAAAGAAGCAAGAATATAATGTATACCGCTCTTTCAGAGCGGTTTTTTTATGGACTTATCTATCGAAGTAAATAAGAGTATTTTTAATTAAAATTAATGGCATACTTTTTTATATAAACTACTTAAAAAGTGTGATGAAAATAATTAAAAGTATTGGAGTTATTATGTTAGTCGGATTATTCGTAACATCTTGTGCTCCGAGATTAAAGCCTAACGGAAATCATGGCCTTCCGCCTGGACAGGTCAAAAAAGTAACTGGTGCTAAATCAGCAAAACATTACGCACCAGGAAATTATAAAAAATAACAATTTAGAACCTCTCAATTCAATTGGGAGGTTTTTTTATGCACGCTATTTATACAGTTACTAAGTTGTTTGCTTTCTTGCGCAAAGTAACCTGAAAAAAATAGATTATCTTGGCAAAATTGAGTTGTAAATATTATTCTGTTGGAGAATGGATAAAGTATCAGAAAATACAAAAAAGATTTATTACTTCCGAGAATGGTTTGCCCTTTAATCAAAAAACGGCTAAAATTAGCCGTTTTTTAATCAGTTACTTCCAAACGTTGTATTTGTCCGTCAACAATTTCAAAATGAAATTTTAATACAATTGGACTCCCAGGAAATGTACCTGAACACTCTGCAGATAAGACACTTGAACTGCCATTTTCTTCATAACTGACAGGCGTCATAACCGATTTGTAACGCTCGTTGGAATCTGCGATCCAATGCTCTATTTCTTTTCTTCCATTGTGTGTTTTTCCTTCATCAAAAACAACAGCTGTATCAGAAAAACAATTTGCGTAGGCAACGCTATTAAAATCGTTCTGAGCTTTTACTAATTCTGTGATTACTTTTGGTAAATTCATTTTTTATTTTTTAAATTATTAAATTGTTGGTACAGTACCACCGTCGATTACAAATTCAGTTCCTGTTAAATAATTGGCTCTTGGTGACACAAGAAAACCAACTAATTCAGCTACTTCTTTTGGTTCGGCAGGTCTTCCGAAAGGTATTCCACCTAATGCATCCATTACACCTTGTTGTGCTTCTTCTACAGTACTATTTGCGGTTCTTGCAATTTCACCAAGCCAAGCTTCAGATGCTGTCGTATTAATCCATCCTGGGGAAACAGTCAGTACCCGAACACCTTTAGGGGTAACTTCGTTCGATAAACTTTTACTGTAGTTTCTTAATGCTGCTTTTGCAGCTGCATAAGGCAAAGTTGAATCATAAAGAGGTAATTTACCCTGAATTGAAGCGATGTGAATGATAACACCACTTTTCCTATCGATCATTTGTGGTAAAAAACCTCTGTCCAGTCGAACAGGAGCAAGCAAATTAGCTTGTAGGGTTGATTGCCAGTCATCATCTGTTAGTGCAGCAAAACCGCCTGCAGGCGTAGATGATCCCCCAAGGTTATTTACAAGAATATCCAGTCTTCCATAAGTAGACAATACTTCGCTGATTACTTTTTGTGTTCCTTCTTCCTTGCTCAGATCGGAGGCAATAAAATGCAGATTGCTGTTTTCTTTTTCAGGTGTATTTCTAGCAGAAATGATAACTGTTGCGCCAGCTTGTAGCAACCTTTCTGCAATTGCTTTTCCTGCACCTTTTGTACCTCCTGTTACCAATGCAATCTTGCCTGATAACTCATTGTTGAAATTAAATTGTTCCATTTTCAAGAATTGTTTATAGGACAAAATTGGGGTATAACAACAGTTTGCACAAGTACGGAATTACGATTCATATAGGGATAAATTATTCCCCTATTGCACTAATCGGAACATACGTTTAATTTTGCAATATGTATGAGAGAAAAATAATACCGAACTTAAATTGCGGTCTTGATCTGATCGGTGAAGTACTTTATGGTAAATGGAAAATACGTTTGCTTTGGTTCATTGATCAGGGACATAAAAGACCAAGTGAATTGCAGCGTAAGATACCGGATGCAACACGACGGGTTTTAAACATTCAGTTAAAGGAATTGGAAGACCACGAATTGGTTACAAAGAAAATTTATCCGGTCGTACCTCCAAAAGTAGAGTATAGTTTAACTGAGTTTGGTAAAAGTTTGATTCCTGTAATAGGTATTTTAGGTCAATGGGCGGATCAACATGAGGATCGGCTAAGAACGTTGATTATAAAAAGAATTCAAGGATCTGCTGATATAGAAAATTTCAGCTAAATTAATCTCAAAAAATAATTATTAATAATTGTAATCTTTTATATGAAACTTTATTAAACGTTCTAATAAACATACAATTAATTCATTAATATAAATCTAGTAATTAATTAAATATTAAGCTTTTAATTAGTATGAACAAATATGCTATTATATGCAATTTAACATAATATAAATTATAGGACAAATAATATTCCAACAGGATAGAACTGTAACCTCTTCAGATTCTGCTATTTTCAAAATTTTCCTGCTAAATAGTCTCTAACGGATTCTGAGAACTTTTCTTATTCAATCTTCCCAAAACTTTTAAAGCTTCCATCATTTTCAATCTCATCAAATAAGATTCGTGGTCTCAGCTGCTAAATTTTTTTTTTCTGCTACAAGCCTATAGCCGGCTAAATTATTCCTGATCTGCTTAGCATGCTTATATAGCGTAAAAATCCAATCTCTGAAAAAAAATGACCGTACGGCATCTCATTGTCATAAAAAAATGTTCAAGCAGTTCTCCATGATTTTCCTATCATAAGATGATTGAAACTGATGCTCTGTCGGTTTCAGCAAAGTTTTTCCCAGTGTTCACTCTCTTCATTTTACTAGCCAGTTCATGTTTATCCAATATATTATGTTAAATTGGACCATAAATACAAAATCTTGTCTCATGACAATTCTAGTTTCCTTAAAAGCCTATATCTTTATTATATCCAAAAAAATAGAATAATATGAAACCTAAAATGATCTGGGCCAATCTTGGAGTAACCAACCTTGAGCGTACCCAAAAGTTCTATACAGAACTCGGGTTCAAGCCTAATAATCCTAATTCATCTAATGAACTGGTCAGCTTTTTCTTCGGTGAAAATGAATTTATCATACACTTTTTCCTGAAAGAAATACTGGAAGCCAATGTAAAAAATGTAAAATTCAGCGACGCACAGAATCCCAATGAAATCATCTTCACTCTGTCAGCAGAAAGCATAGAACAGGCAGATCTGTGGGCCCGGGAAGTTGTGAAAGCCGGCGGCACTATTGTTTCGGAACCTGAAAGCTTTGGAAATCATTATTATGGCTTTGTCTTTGCTGACCCTGACGGCCATAAGTTTAACGTCTTTTATATGTAGGAATACAAAATTGCCCGTATATCTCCCCTGTTTTCAGTCAGATAGCACAGTTCCTGACTTGAAAAACACGGCTTATTTGGACGTTTTATCATTTTTTGTACAGTGGGTTTATACGTGATGTTTGCGGAAGTTTATTATTTACTTCTGTAGTTTTACAGACATCATAAGCTAATAAGTTGTAAAATACTACCCATTCATACCCAAACTGTTATACAGCTGTACCTGCCATATTCCCAGAACCTCTTTAAGCATCACAAACGTAAATGCTGCATTATAGCTGTTAGGAAATATCGTGATTTCCGTATCTATAAAATCGGATGCCTTCGGAACAGGATTCAGTCCGAATGTCTGAAACAGAGAAACAGATCTTTTCATATGAAACCCTGAAGTTACCAGATAAACATTGGAAGGAGCCATCTGCCTGACTATCTTGCTGGAATATTTTGCATTCTCATAAGTATTCATGCTTTTATCTTCCTTTATGATATCAGCATCTGAAACACCCATTTTTTTAAAATTTTCACTGAATAATTCTGCTTCACTCGTATGCCCTCTTCCCTTTCCGGAAATTAATATTTTACAAGGGAGATTATTTTTCCTGTATTCATGATACAGCTGATAGGCTGTTACCATTCTGGAATAAGACATGGTATGCAGCTTTTCTGTATTGTCAAAATTTACAACTCCGCCGCCCAACACTACAATAACAGGATTTTGAGAAGCTGTATTCTTATTTATCGTAGTATGAAGGTAGCTTTTCTGCAGATATCCGGAAGTTAATTTTCCCAGAAAACCATTTCCTATAAAGATGATCATCAAAACTACTGCGATGAAGATTCCTGTTCTCAGATTTTTACGTTTATTTTTCTTTTTCAGCAGAGCAATGATAACTACTGCAAGAAATACAAGGAAATAAGGTTCTGTAAAAAGTTGTAAAACACGAAATAAAAGGTCTAATAAAAATTTCATCTATAGATAATATTGATTAATGTAGAAACATCGGATCTTCAAAGATAAGGTAATTTCCTAAGTACAGCTTTCTACAGCAGACCATTTTGTACATGCATTCAGTCTCAACTAGCAAATCAAATCAATAGATCAGGAATAAGTAAGGTATAAAAAATAAAAAAGCTTCTATATTAATTCAAGACGCTTTTCTATTTTCTCAAAAAAAACTTGCGTAGTTAAATAACTACACATATATTTGTAGTCATATAACTACACAATGAATTTAAGAAGAGATGTATTTCAGGCGATAGCAGATCCTACGAGACGATCTATATTGATGTTGGTGGCGGCACAGTCGATGACGGCGGGAGCTATTGCTTCCAATTTTGATACGGCAAGACCTACCGTTTCAAAACATCTCCAGATCCTTACAGAATGCGAACTGCTGAGATCTGAACAAAACGGCCGCGAAATTATCTATCACCTAAATCCCAATAAAATGAAAGAAATAGCCGATTTTATAGAACCTTTCCGCAAGATGTGGGACGAAAAATTCGACAAGCTGGAAAGTGTGATGAAAGCCTATCAGATGAAGATAAGTAATGAGTAATGAGTACTATTCTCATTCAAAACTCTCCTGCTCTAATGCACTTTAACCCAAACACTCAAAATCATGGAATTAAAAACAAAAATTCACGCCGAAGACGCCAAACAGGAAATCTTCATCATCAGAGAATTTGATCTTCCTGTAGAACTTCTTTTCAAAGCGTATACAGAAGCTGAACTTTTCGAGCAATGGATGGGAACCAAAGTAACCAAATTCGAAAATAAGCAACACGGAAGTTACCGTTTCGAAACGTTAAATCCACAAGGTGATGTGGTTTTCAGTGCCAACGGAACCATTCATGACATGGTTCAGAATGAGAAAATTATAAGAACTTTCCAGATGGAAAATACACCTTTCCCTGTTCAGATCGAGTTTTTAGAATTTGAAAAATTAACGGATACCACCAGCAAAATTACCATCCAAACGATTTATAAATCTGTAAACTTCAGAGATCAACATCTGAAAATGCCATTCGCTCAGGGTATTAATATGGCGCATAACCGTTTGCAGGAGATATTAGGCAGCAGATAATTTCTTGTAAGTTATAGGTCTCATTATCCCGAAACTAAATAACCCGCACCCTGAACCCCAACTCTCAAACCCAAGAAACCCAAACCACATGAATCCAAAAGTTAATTTTTTCTTCGAAAATGCCGGACAATGGCAGGAAGAATTTGAAAAATTAAGAGCTATTGCCCTCAGCACCGAGCTTGTAGAAGATTTAAAATGGGGCTGTCCCTGTTATACCTACGAAGGGAAAAATATTTTCCTGATCCACGGTTTTAAAGAATATTGTGCCCTGCTTTTCTTTAAAGGAGCTTTGATGAAAGATCCCGATCATATTTTGATCCAGCAGTCTAAAAACGTACAGGCTGCAAGACAGATCCGTTTTACCGATATAGAACAGATCAATGATTTGGAGCCGGTTATCCGCAGCTACATGTTTGAAGCAGTGGAAATTGAAGAATCAGGTGCTAAAGTGGAAATGAAGAAAACAAAAGAGTTTGAAATGACCGCAGAGTTTCAGAATGAACTGGATCAGAACCCGGCATTAGAAGAAGCTTTCAAAGCACTGACTCTGGGAAGACAAAGAGCTTACCTACTCCACTTTTCCTCTGCAAAACAGTCCAAAACCCGTGAAGCCCGCATCGAAAAATGCATCCCGCAAATAATGGACGGTATAGGATTAAACGATTAACATTCAAAAAACTATTTTTATGGAAACACAGAACAAATCTCAAAAAAGAAACAGGATCATCTACTGGATCTTCACGATCTGGATGGCATTGGGAATGGTATCTACAGCCATTGTCCAGCTTATGAAAAATGAGGATGAGCTCAAAAATTTCACCCATCTCGGCTATCCAGCTTACCTGATGACAATAATCGGGGTATGGAAACTCCTGGGTGTTATTGCTGTACTGATCCCAAAACGTCCACTGCTTAAAGAATGGGCCTATGCCGGATTTTTCTTTATAATGTCCGGAGCCCTTATTTCCCATATCATTGTGGGAGATACTTTTGGAAGAACTTTTCCGGCTCTTCTATTGCTAATTTTAGTTATTATTTCATGGTATTTCAGGCCTTCTGACAGGAAAATCACAATGGTTGATCTAAATGGCCAGTAGAAACTATTATTTAAAATCAAATATTAACAAAAACTGATATGAGCAAAAAGAAACTGACAGCCGAACAAAGCGCAGAGCTTTTAAAGGTATTAAGAACCCGTTTTGAGAAAAACATGAAACGTCATAAAGACCTGACCTGGGAAAAGATCCAGTCAAAACTGGAAGCAGCCCCAGAAAAACTCTGGTCATTGAACGAAATGGAAGAAACGGAGGGAGAGCCTGATGTGATAGCCTACGACAAAAAAACAGACGAATATATCTTCTGCGACTGTTCTCCGGAAAGCCCTAAACGCAGAAGCCTCTGCTATGATTACCAGGCTTGGGAAGCCCGTAAAGCCAACAAGCCTGAAAATAACGTTATTGATAAAGCCACTGAAATGGGCATTGAATTATTAACAGAAGAACAATACAGACAGCTGCAGGAATTCGGAAAATTTGACCTGAAAACTTCCAGCTGGGTAAAAACTCCGGCAAATATCAGGGAACTGGGCGGAGCCATTTTCTGTGACAGACGCTATAATACGGTTTTTATGTATCACAACGGAGCAGATTCTTATTATGCAGCAAGAGGGTTTAGAGGAGTATTAAAAGTTTAAAGATCAGAATGAATAAACTTAACTATCCTTATTCCTTAAATTCTTCTTAATGGTTTAAATTTTTAATCAACAATATATAAAACAGTTATATTTATAAATAATTTTCTTTCATATCTAAATACTATTACTATTTTAGTACATTTAAAATTTGAGTTTAATATAATAACATTAGGTATGAAAAAATTACTCTTACTGGGGTCATTATCGGTTTTTCTTATGAATTGTAATAAAAAAACGGAAACACCGGCTCCAAAAACCGAAACTGATACAGCAGCTGTCATCGAGCCTGTGATAGATACGCTCGGACCCAAATCATTCTGCTATATTGGGGTTACAGGAAAAGACAGCGTTTTTGCCTCTATTGATGATAACCTGGGAACCATCACCGGGAAATTAGCTTATAAAAACCATGAAAAAGACAGTTCTAAAGGAGATGTAACAGGTTTTAAATCAGGAGACACCCTGAAACTAACCTATGAATTTCAGTCTGAAGGAACAAAAAGCAAAAGAGATATTTTCTTTATTCAGAAAGACAATACTTTAACAGAAGGAATCGGGGATCATAAAGAGGAAAACGGACAGTCTAAGTATGCTGATGAGAAAAAAATCAGCTATAAAGACGGGCAAAAATTGGAAACCGCAGACTGCAAAGCAGTTTCAAAAGCTTTAAAATAATATAAAAAATTAATTATTCTCCATAATTGAAAAGGTGGCTTTGAAATTCTCAGCCACCTTTTTATTTTCCTAAAGTTCTTTTTCAATGATATCTATAAAACGTTCTACCGCTTCATCACCCGTATTCCAGGAAGTAATAAGACGAATGGCAGAAAAGTTTTCATCTGTTTTTTTCCAGACAAAAAATTCAAAATGTTCTGACAGGATTTTAATAAGATCATTACTGATGACAGGAAATATTTGATTCGTATAGGTGTCAGCAAGAAACTGTATTCCCTTTTCCTTCAGTGCATTTTTAATCTTCATCGCCTGCTGGTTGGCATGTCTTGCGAGATCAAAATACAGATCGTCTTTCATCAGTTCCATAAACTGTATGCCCAGGAGGCGTCCCTTGGCCAGCAGTGCTCCTTTCTGCTTGATATTGAATGCAAAATCCGGCTGTAAAACCTGGTTATTAATAACAATGGCTTCTCCTATCAATGCTCCGTTCTTTGTTCCGCCCAGATAAAAAATATCCGTCAGTTCCGCTACCCTTTCCAGTGTAAGATCGCTGTTCTCAGCTGTAAGTCCATGCCCTAACCTGGCCCCGTCCATAAACAGATACAGCCCGTTCTGACGGCAAAAATCCGAAAGCTCTTTCAGTTCTTCAGCCAGATAAATCGTTCCCAGTTCCGTAGAATTTGATATATACACCAGCTTTGGCATAACCTGATGTGGAATATTGCTGTGGCTTTCCAGAACCGGAATAATATCTGAGGGCTTAAGTTTCCCGTCTGCTGTTTCAATGCTTAGAACTTTGTGCCCTGTGGCTTCGATAGCTCCGGTTTCATTATTCAGAATATGGCCCGGTGCTGCAGATATTACGCATTGATATGGCCTTAGAACCGAAGAAATCACAATCAGATTCGCCTGTGTTCCACCGGAAACCAGATAAACCTCCGAATGCGGATTATTAATTTTTTCTTTGATCAGTTTTTTTGCCTGTACAGAATAATCATCTTCACCGTATCCGGCCTGCTGTTCAAAGTTAGATTTTAAAAGTGCTTGTAGAATATTCGGGTGACATCCCTCGGAATAATCGTTTTTAAAAGAAAATTTCATAGAGTAAAATTAAAAAAAGTTAAAATAACAAGGCCCGATTTTACATAATATTTTGTTAGATTTGTATTGAAAATCATCTAACATTTTGAGAACAACATTAACAGAAGAAAATTATCTGAAGGCATTGTTTCATTTAGTTGACAATGAAGGGAAAGTGACAATCAATGAGCTCAGCAAGTTTTTAAACGTAAAAATGCCGAGCGTCAATAATATGATGAAGAAGTTTGCCGACAAAAAATGGGTTGTCTATGAAACGTACAAGCCGCTGGTAGTGACAGAAAACGGAAAACGGGAAGCTGCGCTTGTAGTCCGCAAACACAGGCTTACCGAAATGTTCCTGGTAAAAAAGATGAACTTTGGCTGGGAAAATGTTCACGAGATCGCAGAACAGCTGGAGCATGTCCATTCACAGATTTTTTTCGATAAAATGGACGAAATTCTGGATCATCCTAAATTTGATCCGCACGGAGAGCCTATTCCGGATAAAGACGGAAATATTATTGCACAGGATCTGCAAAAATTAAGTGCCTGTACAGTTGGCGAAACCGTAATATTTGCTTCAGTTACTCTTTCAGATGATGGTTTTTTAAGTTATTTAAATGAAAGAAAACTCCTTCTTAATACCAGAATCAAGATCGTTAAAATCGAGGATTTTGATAAATCAATGACCATTGAGATTGGAAATTCTAAAGAAATTCTCAGTAGAAAGGCCACAGAAATAATACTGGTGAAGAAATAGTATTGTTTTTCCGATAATTTTGCCAATGCTCAATTCACCATGTATTTACAGCTTAATTTGTTTCATCATTATGAATTGTTTAAAATCCAGCTATGAAATAAAAAATTAATCAATTCCTTTCAAACCAAAGAGGGACAATAATTTACATTTAATTTGAAGACTATTTTGACATTAAAATTTCTTCTGCTTTCTTCCATAAAAGTTCTTCCATAAGTCTTTTAATTGCAGGAATATGAGGATCGTTTTCATTTTTAGATGTACTTCTGGACTTCAAATTTGTAATAACTTGTTCCAGTGGACCTTTATCTCCGTTTTTTGCATATTCACAAGCCCATTCCACAGAATATTTAAACGCCTGAAATTCATTTTCAACTTTTTTATCAAAAGAAGATAAGTTTTCAAGCTTGTCTCCTTTCATTCTATTGAACAATATGTGTCCATATTCATGTACAACAACGATTAATAATCTGTCTTCGGGAAATTCTAAATTTTTCTTAATAAAAAAATCCGGGTTTAATTCCATAACTTTACCCTTTGCACGCCCAGGCCCATGCATTTGTGCATTAAAAACAATCGGAACATCATTTTGTTCTATTGTTTCTAATTCTTTCCACATTTTCGGAAGATTCTTTTTACACTCACTTCGTATTTCTTTCTCTGTCATTACTTGCTCCTTAGATAAGCTTTGAGCACATATAAAAAAAGGAAAGCATATCATCATCGTCATAACTAAGATGATACTTTTTGATTTTAAATACATAATCTTATAATAAAAAATTTAAGCTAAAATAAAACTAAATTTATATATATCCTTTTCTTATTGTGCATTTTATATTTTTTTTGTGAGAAAAAAAATGATAAAATTGAGGTACCAAGGACCTCTTGTAATTTTGTTTCAAATAAAAAGTCCTGAAGAAATCAGGACTTTATACTATTTATAATTATAACTGCTTTTTAATCTAAAACACTCCAGCCTCTTTTCGGATTGGTGTTTGAAGAAACTTCCTGTTCGTTAACAATAATGTTTTCTTTTCTCTGACCGATATAGTCAAGCTCGCTTAATTTAGAGAAAATAATTTCCAGGCTGCGTAACATCTGCTGGATATACAATAATGGCTCTCCGCAATTATGATGGTCATAGTTAGTTTCTGCTACAATAGAAAGCTGGTTTAACAAGGTATGCGGAGCAATTTCGCTCCACTCCAGGCTGTAGTTCAGCATTTCTTCCAGCTCTGCAGGCACCAGAAGCTGCGTTGAATTGTAAAGATGAAGGGCTAATTTTGCAAATGCCTCGATCAAAAAAACAGGCGGCTGCCACGGAATAATGTTTCTGAACTGGAAATACATATCTCCAAAAGTATTCACCATAGTTGTACACAAAAATTTAACGTTCTGTGCCAATGCCGTATTTTGGTTTTTGTGAGATGCTTTCTGAATGATCTTAAAGGCGTACTGCTGCAGATTTCCTATTGATTTTGCATAACTACTATAGTAATCTATCAGAGCAGGATGGCTCTGGATAGAGGTACACGGCGGAATAAAATTAGAATCTACCTGTGCGATATTGGCTCTTAAATCTACTTTTCCGATAATAAGATAGTTTCCTCCGGAATAGCTGCTGTTTAGTGAAGTAACCGGAAGAAGCTCGATATGGTGATTCGGCTGTGCGTTTGGATGACGAGGCGGAATTTCCTCCGGGTCAATATCTCCAAAAGGTACCTTATCAAAAGGATTTACAGAGATCAGGATGTAGTAATCGCCGTCTGCCTGTTCCTCGCTCATAGATTTCGCCAGTGACTTCACGCTTACTCTTCTGTCGCTCAAATCTATACGGTAACCCGCCATGGTAATAGCGCTGCATCTTTTGATAACAAGCTGTACGTCATTGGTAGCGGTATTGTGAACATCAAATATCGTTTTGTCCGTAAATTCATTAGAAATAGGCAAAAGCCCATAATTATATGTGTTGATTCCCAGCGAGCTGGAATCTCTTATCGTGTCAATTAAAAAATTATCCTGATCATTAAGGTGTCTCTGGGAAACTTTCATCCCGTCTACCCAATTGATCGCAAAATGCTTAATAGGCTGTATCATAGTTAATACTTTTTAAATTTTCTGTGATTATGATTTTTTCAATACTCCTTCTTCCTCATGCTGGATGACTCTTTTACAGATCACTACTTCATTTTCTGAAATGTTATTGGTAGAGATATCCTGGTCGAAATCAATATATTTTCTAAAGCTGAAAAACGATTTTTTGGTGTAAAAAATCCAGTAATAAGGCTCTTTTTCTGTATCTGAAAGATGAATGATGGAATTGGGATTCTTATGATTATAATCGTCCACTACCCTATAGAACCAATCTCCGAAAGTGACTCCGGTCGGCAGCGTTTTGGCTTTGATCCTGAACCTGTTTGAATCTTCAAGTTTTTTGCTCAGTTCAACATTTAATACCATCAATCTGTCAAAATCAGCTCCTTCAAAGTCAGGCAGCTTCTGATCAGGAGAATATCTCCATGTTTTATAGATATCAAAAGGAATGCTTATAAACTGAACGTAACAGTAATAAAATACCATCGGAACAACAAAGATCAGCATGCTTGTAGCGGCCATTACGGCATAGCCTGTACCTTTGCTTATCCAGTTAAAGATCAGTGTAAATAAATATCCTCCAAAAGCAATGCACGTTAATGAAAGTATAGATTCAAACAAAATACTCATCGCTAAGGAATCAATATGCTTTCTGAAGTATTTATGCAGTAAATTAACATGAATAATACCAAAAATAAGATAAATAACCTGTGCAATAAGGTACCAGTAAGGATTAAAAAGGTTTCCTGCAAAGCCAAAAATCCCTGGCAGTGCCAGACATAAGCTGCACAGAAGAACATATATAATAATTACTTTAATTTTGATCGCAGGTTTGTTTCTTCTGATAATACCCAGAATGACCATCAAAATCACTGCGATTAAAGGCATTAGAATATACCTTAAAAAAATACCTTTTACTGAAGAAATTTCCATTAGTTTCTTTTCAAATTTATACTGTGTTGGTAGTTGTAAATATAATAAATTATTTTAGAGAAATGTAGAATATCCGAGACGGCTGGCATTTCTTTCATCGTCTTCAAGACTGAATGAATATTCTTCCTTTTCGGTAATAAAATTTTCTTCCACGTCTACCGTTACCGGAAGAAAATAATCATATAAAGCTTGCAAAATATTTCTGAACGGACTTCCGGAAATATACTTTTTCATTTCTGTATAAGGAATCGGCCCTATATTCACTACCCAGTTCCTTTGTCCGTCCATATGTTTTCCGCTGGGAATATAGGTAACCCCAAGCTTGGAATTCCCCAGCAACATGGAATCGTCATTTCGTTCTATCCTGTCTATAATATTCGGGGCAAAAGTAACTTCCACCGGTACCTTAAGAAAAGCTGTCATGCATCTTTCAAACCACCTTTTATCTCCTCTGATCTGGTGAAAAAAGGGTAAAATATAGATAAAAATATAGGCGTTCTGCTTATCAAGCATTTTTATAAGGGGCCAGAGCTCACTTACCGTATCCAAAAGACTATCCGTATCGCTTGAAATATCAAATTCAGATTCCTTAAGCAGGGAACTTATTTCCGTAAAAAAAACTTCCAGCTCGAAAGGACGGAAAAACTTCCGGGCATCCTCTTCTACCTTTTTCTGCTTACGGATCTCACGCACTACAGTATCCACATTTTTTCGGGAAGCTCCCAGAGACGGCGGATGAAACAGCCCTTCCGGAAGATAGTCATAAATACTTTCTCTATAGGTTTCTATGGTAAATACTTCCTCGTCAAATCCCAAATAACTGCTCGAAATACTTTTGATATCCTTAAGGTAAGCACGGTCATTGATCCCGATCCTTTCTATAAATATATTGCTTACCGCGCGCTGATACTTCAAAAGATTTACCGCTACGGCTTCAGCTTTGAAGTCGGTCTGCAGTTTATTGTAATACATGTCTACAATATTATTCTCATACATAGTGTTTCCTGTGATTATGACTTGTAAAGATAATATATCTCATAAGTTTGAAAAAATAATTTGGCTATAATTTTATTTTAAAAATACTAATTTATTGACATTAAAAGGAATATTACATAACAAATTCCGTAAAAATACGGTAATATCGGTTTATCAATATTTTAGATTGCAGGTTCGAAATAAAATTTTTCAGCTGATAAACAGTATTTTATGTCTGTTTTGTCGACATTTTTAACACTGTTTAGAATTTTATCCTGCATTTATTTATTTAGATTAATTTTTATTAACATTTTTTGAAACAAGAAAATGATGATAATTGATACAGGTTCGGAAACCGGAACGTATCTTTGCAGCTTGTAAAATGTTATTTATAATGAAAAGTATTTATTCTAAAATTCTGATTTTAGCATTTATTTCATCTTCACTTTATTCTTATGCATGGGGGCTTACAGGGCACCGCGTCATTGCAGAGATCGCAGAAAATCATCTGTCGGGCAAAGCAAGAAGAGAAATAAGAAAAATAATGGGTAAAGAACGTCTTGCCTATTGGGCAAACTGGCCGGATTTCATCAAATCTGATACTACAGGAGTATGGAAGCAGGCTTCATCATGGCATTACGTAAATATTGATCCTCAGGTAGATTTTAAAGCTTTTGGCCAAAACCTGAAAATACAGGCAGGTCCAAGCCTTTATACTCAGGTAAACACTTTATCCAGCCAGATCAAAGATGAAAAAACTTCTGAAAAAGACAGGAAAATTGCTCTGATATTCCTTATTCATATTATGGGAGACCTTTCCCAGCCTCTTCACGTAGGAAGAGCCGAGGATCTTGGAGGAAATAAAATCAATGTAACCTACTTCGGAGACAAAACCAATCTTCACTCTGTATGGGACGGAAAGCTGGTAGATTCACAGAAATACAGCTATACGGAATATGCCAGCCTTCTAGACATCAAATCTAAGGAAGAAGTAAAGCAGATTCAGGCCGGAACTGTAGAAGACTGGTTATATGATTCTCATAAAATAGCGAATAAAATCTACGCACAAACTCCAAACGATTCAAAATTATCATACGATTATCAGTATAAATTCAATGAGACTCTTGAAAGACAGCTTCTTTACGGTGGATTGAGACTGGCAAAACTTTTGAATGATTTGTTTTAGCAGTTGAAATTTAAATCTTAAATAATATAAGCGGGACTTCGGTTTCGCTTTTTTTGTTGGGAAAGGTAGCATAATTGATCCCTAATGTCTCTTATCTTGCCTCTATACACCTAAAATTAAAAAATAATTAAAACTGGTGTAACCTTTTTACCACTTCATACGTATAATATATAGTAACTCTTTTTTGAGGATAAAAATAGATGAGACAATTAAAAATCACTAAGCAGGTTACCAACAGGGAAACTGCTTCATTAGACAAGTATTTGCAGGAAATTGGTAAAGTGGAACTGATCACTGCGGACGAAGAAGTAGAATTGGCACAAAGAATACGTGCAGGCGACAGAGCAGCACTGGAGAAATTAATCAAAGCCAACCTTCGTTTCGTAGTTTCTGTATCTAAGCAATACCAAAATCAAGGTCTTTCTTTACCCGATTTAATTAATGAAGGTAACCTAGGGCTGATGAAGGCAGCAAAAAGGTACGATGAAACTAGAGGTTTCAAATTTATCTCTTATGCGGTATGGTGGATTCGTCAGTCAATTTTACAGGCTTTAGCTGAGCAGTCAAGAATTGTAAGGCTTCCGCTGAATAAAATCGGCTCCATCAACAAAATTAATAAGGCATACGCTCACCTTGAACAGGAAAATGAAAGACCACCTTCTCCGGAAGAACTGGCTGAAGTTCTTGATATGAGCGAGGAAGATATTAAAGAATCTATGAAAAACTCCGGAAGACACCTGTCTATGGATGCGCCTTTAGTAGAAGGTGAAGATTCTAATCTTTATGATGTATTGCGTTCAGGAGAATCTCCAAGCCCGGACAAAGATCTGATGCTTGAGTCTCTTCAGATTGAAATCGAAAGAGCATTGAATACTTTGACGCCAAGAGAGGCTGATTTAGTAAGATTGTACTTCGGGCTGAACGGGAAACACCCGATGACTTTAGAAGAAATCGGTGAAACTTTCGATCTTACAAGAGAGAGAGTACGTCAGATTAAAGAAAAAGCAATTAAGAGACTAAAACATAATACCAGAAGTAAGATCCTTAAATCTTATTTAGGTAAATAATTTTAGCGTAAAAACAAGTAACGGAGTCTGTTTTCAGGCTCCGTTTTTTTGTTTTTTATTTTAAAGAGTTGGTAAGGCAGTCTCTAAATATATAATAACTGAATCTGGAATAAGGATTAAAATCTAAACGCAATGATAAACAAAGCTTTATAAAGAAATTTAGTGGATTTTAACGTAAACAAAGCCGTTTCACACTGGAAAAATACACTTTGTTTGTCTTTGCGATAAGAATACAATTGTTTTCAGACATTTCTAATCCCAATTCAGTTCAAAAACTATTTTTATTCTTTAAATCTGAAAATAAAAATATTGATTTACATTCAATTGTAAAATACTGTAACAATTTTTACAGTATTTTCAACTAATAAGAGATAAAAAATCAATCTAAAAACTATGAAAAAAATACTTTTCGCTTCTGCTTTAGCCATATTAACAATTTCCTGTAAAGAAAATGAACCCAGAAATACTACGGCTGTAGAAAATGCCGTTGACAATGCAGAATCATCCGTTTCCAGTTCATTAAAGAGCTATCGTAAAGGAAATATGGTTGACCAGATTTATAATGAACTGATCAAAAACGATCAAAGCCTGAAAACCCTGGATAACAGGATTATAGAAATAAATGAAGAAAGCGGAAAAGTTCTGGCCGTTTATGGTGAGACCCTCCAAAAATCCGAGTCTTTTTATCTTGATGCTCATACCTATGCCGCTTCCATTAAAGATTCTCTTCTGAAACAGCAGCTGGATAAAGAGATTAAAATAAGCTCCGATCAATATGATCTTAAAATCAGTAAAGTAAAAGAACTGATCGCTAAAGTCAATACAAACAATGATAACATCAGTAATCTATATACTGCTTTCAAAATCAGAAAAACACTTCCGGAAATTGAAAAATACCAGAAGGCACATCCTCTGAAAACTGACAGTCTGGAAAATTTCATCAATAAACAGAATCAGTTGCTGAACGAACTGAAAAACTTAAAATAAAATGAATTACACCACAACATGGCTTACGGATACTACGCGGACGGAAGAACTGGTTGATTTCTTTATTGCCCATAAAACAGATTCCTATATCTCTCACGGAGAAATTATTTCAGGAAGAGCTTTGGATTCTAATCACTGGAATCCGGATCTTAAAGCAATATTGACCCATCAGCTTAATTCGGGTTTTGATGCTGATCATACGTCAAAATTGAACATCCTGATTGCTGAAAATGAAGAAGGAAAAATCATCGGAATGCTGATTTTCAACATTATTCGCGGATTTAAAAATTATGCAGTACTGGAAGATATGCTTTTAGATGAATCACTCAGAGGGCAGTCGCTCGGAAGTACATTATTGGAAAATGCTGTGAAAGAATCCAAAAACTGGAATATCAGCTTTATGATGCTGGAAAGCGGGATCAGTAATACGGGAGCACATCATTTTTTCAATAAATACGGATTTAAAAAAGTATCTGAAAACTATATTTTAAGCCTGTAAAAATAAAATCCTCATTCTGATGAACACCATTTCAATCATAGGAGCCGGAATTGGCGGACTGGCTTTGGGAAATATCCTGAAACAGCATTCATATGACTTTACCATCTTCGAAGCTGCTCCGGAAATAAAACCTGTGGGAGCCGGAATCATGATGGCCGTTAATGCTATGCAGATCTTTGACAGATTGGGATTAAAAGAAAAAATAGAAAATGCGGGAAATAAGGTTCATGGAATTTCCATAACCGATGAATCTTTAAAACCTATCACAAAAACAAGCATTCCTGCACTGGAAAAAAAATATAACTCCTGCAATGTAGCCATTCACAGAGCTGAACTGCAGAAAATACTGGCTGAAAATATCGGTAATGAATATATTAAGCTCAATCATTCTTTAAATAAGATCGAAAAGAACAGGAACTATTCTCTGTATTTTGAAAACGGAGAACAAATGGAAAGTAAAATCATTTTTGGGGCAGACGGTATAAAATCCAGGATCCGAAATCAGATTTTGAATACCGGAACTATCCGGAATGCCGGACAGAAATGCTGGCGCGGACTGGTAACACTTGATTTACCGGAACAGTTTGATCATGAAGCCATCGAAATGTGGGGAAAAGGAAAGCGCTTCGGCTTTGTGAAGATTTCAGAGAAAAAGGTATACTGGTATGCTTTGATCAATGACAATAAGCATAAACGTTATTTCGACCTGTCTGAAAATTTTAAAGAATTTCATCCTCTTGTTCCCAATATTATTGAAGCAACTTCAGAGGATAACATCATTCTCAATGATATTACAGACCTGTCTCCTATTCCATCATGGTATTCTGAAAATCTGTGCCTGATCGGAGATGCTGCCCATGCAACCACGCCAAATATGGGCCAAGGAGCCTGTCAGGCTATTGAAGATGCTTATATTATTGGAAGATTACTGGAAAGCAACAAAAATTTTAATGCTGTTTTTGAAGAATTTCAAAAGATAAGAAGGAAAAAGGTAGATTATATCGTTAATACCAGCTGGAAAATCGGAAAAATTTCGCAGTGGGAAAAAGGAAATACCTTACGTAATTTCTTTATGCGGCTGATTCCGGATAGTACCAATCAAAAATTGGCAGAAAAGATTATCCGGCTTGAAATGTAAGCCAATGGAAAAAAATAATGTGCAAATCCAGTAGGAACAGAAAGTCCTTCCTTTTACAGTAAATTCAATACATATCCCAGAGACGATCCCAATAAAACAATCCAGACACTATTGATTTTTTTGAAGCCGAAACTTAGTAATAAACATATTACTGCTATAAGAACTGCCCGCCAGTCGCTGATACTTTCTTTTGCCATCACATAGCAAACGGAAACAATTATCGCTACAGATGCAATATTCACGGCATCTAAAAATTTAGAAAATAGACTTGAATTCCGCATCACTTTTACAGTAGGATTTAATAATGCTACAAATATAAATGATGGTAAAAAAATACCTATCGTAGAAACTGCTGCTCCTGACCAGCCGTTGATCTGATATCCAATAAATGCAACTGAAGAAAATACAGGCCCCGGCGTAAACTGTCCCACCGCAATTGCATCTATGAGCTGTTGTCTTGTCAAAAAACCTTTTTCTACCAGTTCGGCATCCAAAAAGGCAAATAATACATAACCGCTCCCATATAAAATTGCGCCTATTTTAAGAAATGTCAGAAATAGACTTACATTAGCAGTTGAAAATAAATTAAAATCTGAAACCTGTAATATACCAAGAGGTAAAAATGAACTGATCGTTTTCCTGTTTGACAGCAATGATAATCCCATAGCTAATAATCCGGCACCAAATAACAGCAATATTTCATTGACACCCACTAAAGCCAATATCAGTACTGCTCCACCAATGACCCCAAGCTGTATATTTTTTAATGATTTTTTTGCCAGCGGTAAAATGGCTATCAGAATAATTGAAATAATAGCAGGCTTAATCCCATAAATAAATGGCTGAACCTCTGGAAGCTGCCCATATTCTTTATAAAGCCATGCAAAAAATAACGTAATAATTACGGCCGGAAATATAAAGCATAATCCTGCCACAACCAAACCTCTCCAACCCGCTCTGTCCTGCCCGATATGCATTGCCATTTCGGTACTGTTAGGCCCCGGAATAAGATTTGTAGCTCCCATCAGATCCAGGAAATGCTCTTCACTCATCCATTTTCGTTTAGCCACCACTTCCTGCTGCATCATAGCTATATGGGCTGCCGGACCACCAAATGCAGTAACTCCCAAAGTAATAAAAACACGGGCAAGTGCCTTCAGTTCATTATTTCTGTTCACGGCTTATCAAATTTTTATCTATTGAAAAATTACCACTTCCAAAATACAGTAAAAAGATCAGAAGCATCGTCATTGCAAAATCTGTTCTGTATTCATGGGCAAACACCCAAAAGCCTTTATTCAGTAAAGTTGGGATTTTCGTTGTAACAAAAGCCACGATCATAATAATTAATAAAGGAAGAGCAGCCAATCTGGAAATAAAACCTACGAGCAATAAAGTTCCACATACAATTTCTACCGAGCCTACCACAGATGCCCAAAGCTCAGGGTTTTGAAAACCTATTTCTGCAAATCTTGCTGCACCTACACTTTCGGGATTTATAAATTTCTGTAATCCTTCTGACAGGAAAATTAATCCGGCTGTTAAACGTAAAATGAATAACGGAAGCGGTTTTGTCTGAATAATCCTGTTGATCATGAGTAGCTCATTTTATACAAAAATATGTTATATTTTGAATATGAAAATAAAAAAGGAACCCAAATTGGGTTCCTTTTATCTAATAAGTCAGGGTAATTCCGGCTCCCCAGCCCATTTCATTATCATAATTGCCTGAAACTGAAACCCATTTCTGTACAATATATCTCAGTCCGGTTGAGAATTCTCCGTCAGAATTGAGGCTAAAATTTCCTCTTATCCTTCTGGATATCGGAATATCTTCCCGGCTTAGTTCCAATAATACTTTTCCATTTTGGTCCACGCTTGCATCTGCTGTAATGAGCATGGGTAAAAGATACTGTACCCCGACCATAAAAGCATATTTGTCTTTTGAAGCTTTCTGCTGTCCAAACCACGATTTTTTTCCGTGAAATTCCATTCCCATATCTTCCGCCATCTGCCTTTCCATAATTTCATGATTTTTCTGAATCCTGAATCCTGCATATGGAAGCGCCCACTGGAATTTCCCAAGGAATCTTCCGACTTTCACATTACCTTCAAAATGATCAAAATCCCAGTTGGAATGAAATTCGTTCAGGTTAGCCCATCTCGGTCCGAACATCGTCATCGTTTCCGCATGTACTTTATTGCTCGCAATATCCAGCATTGCCATAGAGCTTATCATTTTGTTGTCCTTCAGAAAATTTTTCCAGGCCAGTTTTTTATCCGGCAGCTGTGGATTAGGTTTTGAATTTTCATAACTGAATATTCTTCCCATTCCGGCCATCATATGGTATAAAATATGGCAGTGGAAAAACCAGTCGCCATCCTGGTTGGCCGCAAATTCAATTGTGCTGGTTTCCATCGGCATTATATCTACTACATTTTTCAGGGGAGAATATTCTCCTTTTGAATTGATCAGTCTGAAATCATGACCGTGAAGGTGCATCGGGTGGCGCATCATTGAATTATTATACATGGTAATTCTCAGGATTTCCCCTTTTTTAACTAAAATCTTATCTGTTTCCGTAACCGTTTTATTGTCTAAAGTCCACAGATAATGATTCATATTTCCTTCTAATGTAAACTTCAGCGCTCTTACATTTTCGCCCGGAAGAATAGTTTTTTCAGGAGATTTTAGGAGGTTGTATGAAAGTCTTTTAATTGATTTTTCTTCCTTCATATCCATTCCTGCATGATTTTCGTGCCCGGTGGCTGAGGCTCCCGAAGCCACCATCGAATGATCTTCCTTTTTACCTTTATCATCTTCTTTGGTTTTTACTCCCATCATTTCATTCATATGCTTCATCGTCATTTTTCTCTGACTTTCGGGAAGTTCGGGATACATCACTTCATTCATATCCATCATCTGATTGCCCATCGTCATATTCATCGGCTTCATATTCCCGCTCATTTCCATCATTCCGTTCATCATTTTCATTCCTTCAAAAAGCATCAGCCTCGGCAGATTAGGCGCTTCTACTTTTTCGCCGGAACCCAGCCACAGCGAAGCGTGTCCTACCCTGTCTTCTGATGTGGAACGGAATTCAAAACTTTTGTTTTCAGGAATGGTTACCTCAATATCATAAGTTTCTGAAACTCCAATGATAAGCCGGTCAACTTCTACCGGAACCACATCATTTCCATCATTTCCCACTACTTTTATTTTTCCGCCTCCGTAATTCAGCCAGAAGTATGTGGATGATCCTCCGTTGGCGACTCTTAATCTCACTTTATCACCGGCTTTCAGGTTAGAATAGTCGGAGCTTGGAAGTCCGTTGATCAGGAATTTATCATAATAAACATCACTCACATCCATAGCTTCCATCCTTTTCCATTCATTCAAAGCTTTTGTCCCAAAGTTCCCTGATTTAATGGCTTCCCAATAACTCTGTACTGCATTTTTCTTAATAGCATACCAGTCTGTATTAGCCATATGAAGTCTTCTTGCAATCTGCATAGGATCTTCATCGCTCCAATCTCCTAATAGTACAGGGATTTCTTTGGTATAAGACGGTTTAGGCTCTCCTTCTCTTTTATTGAATACCAGAATTCCGTTCATCCCGATCTGTTCCTGCAAAGCTTCATGGGAATGATACCAATACGTTCCGTTTTGAGAGACTCTGAATTTATATAAATGAGTTTCTCCAGGTGTTACAGGTTTTGTGGTAAGGTATGGAACCCCATCATGCTCATTGGGAAGAATCACCCCGTGCCAGTGAAGCCCTGTATTTTCCTTAAGCATATTGTGAAGATAAATCTCCGCTGTATCTCCTTCAGTGAAATATAAGGTCGGAGCCTGCAGCTTTCCGTTGATCGCAATCGCTCTACGGTTTTTTCCTGTAAAGTTCACGATTGTATCTTTTACATACAGATCATATCTCACTGTTTTTCCACCAAATGTCACTTTTCCGTTTTCAGAATTTCTTTTGAATACAGACTGATCTGTTTTCGGTTCTTCTGTAGCTGTATGTTGGTGATTTTCTTTCTCTACCAATTCCATCCCGCATTTTGGACACCTTCCGGGTTTATCTGAAGTGACTTCGGGATGCATCGGACAAGTGTACACAGCAGCAGACTGAGATTCAGCAGGTCTTGCCTGAACATGAGATTTCGTTTTAGTTTTATCTATTCTATTCTCTTTAGCTTTTGGCTTTTGAACAGTCTTAGTTTTAGCTTCAGTCTTTATTTTGGATTTATTGGTATTGGTTTTAGCTTCCGTTGCTTTTTGAACTGTTTTGGGCACAAGTTTGGGTTGTGGCTGCACCGTAGCTTTTGGTTTCACCACAACTGTTTTCTTTACCAGCGTCATTTTGCACTTCGGACAGTCTCCAGGTTTGGACGATACTACCTCAGGATGCATAGGACAGGTATAATAGGTTTTCGTTGTTTGCGCAAAAGTAAAAACAGAGAACAAAAGCACCAGAAATATGATCAGTTTTTTCATAATATTCCGAACTTTTAAAAGATACACAGCTTAAAGTTAATTATAATTCATTCTATGTAACTTATTGTTTTAAAATTAAATACAATAATTAATTTAATTCTGACTTTACACTTCCGCAAGAAAGCATAGATTTTCCGTAGTATGGATTAACGATTTGTTTTTCATCGCTTAGCCAGCTGGAATCAGCCATTGGGCAATATTGTACGTAAACCGGTTTTTCTGAAAGTTTAAATTCTTTTGTCAAAGCGATCATATTCTCAGAAAGATTGGAAAAGGTTTCTCTCTGGGCTGTAATATTCCGCGCATCGGAAATCACTGTAGCATCCTTTCTCAAAATATTAAGGTTGCCTTCTGAAACCAATTTGTAGTCTACAGTTGAAGCTGTCTTGATAAACTCTGCAGCGGCTTTTGAGGTTTTATCTGCATCATCAGAAGCTAAAGCTGATTTAATGGCAATGTAGTTCTGATACAGTTTTGTAACCTGAGCGTCTTTTTTAGACTGTGCAGAAAGTGAAATGATTGAAAATAAGGATAATGCTGCTGTAATGATATATTTTTTCATTGTTTTAAATTTTAGAATTAATTTTTAATAGAGAATAATTGAAACGCATCATGCGTCGAGCCGTGTTGCCCGCAAAGGTATGATCACCTGATTCACACCAGACAACAGACGGATCTTAAATTCTAAAATGACAATGATTGATATAGATGGGAACCGGCCTGTACTCAGGTGGCCCATTGATTCTTATCTGGGTAAATTTAGTAGCTGAAAAAGACCTGTCAATAAAGAAAAACTGGTGTTGTGATAAATTCGGAGCAATCGGACTTAAAAAATTAATCATCAGCAGATCAGATTTCTGGGAATCATCTACTTTTACGACCTTAATTTCAGTCTTACAGCATCCTTTTTTTTCTTTGACACCACATTTGCCACAAATATCTGAGGTTTTCTGGCTTACGGAAACAAATTCCTCCATACAAAAATGTACACTGAAAGCTGCTCCGGAAGAGAATCCAAAGTAAAAAACAGAGAATAATATGGCAAGAATCTTTTTCATTGTAAGACAAAGGTAAAAATATCCAGGAAACTGCTGTTATAAATTTCTGTATACTTGTTATAAAATTCTGCTTAATGAAAAAGCTTCTGAATATTCAGAAGCCTTATTTATTTTTACTCTCACTGATTTTGCAGATTGAGCTAATTTCTAACTTATAAAATCTAACCTCTATTCTACAATTTGAATTCAAGTTTTACATTAAAGAACCGTCCTGTAAGACGCACCGGAACCGGATACATTATGCTTGAGTTGTAATCTGTGACCCATTGATTGGCCACGGTATTGTTGATATTAAATGCATTAAACACCTGAACTCCCAATGTTAATTCTTCAAAATTGCCCCAGAAACCGTAACGCTTTTTCTTGTCTTTAGAATCAATAAATACTTTTGAAAGTCCTAAATCCACTCTTTTATAAGCCGGCAGCGTTTTCTGATACTGGTAAGGATCTGTAAAAACAGGTGCTCCGTTTGGAAGTCCCATAGCGTATACCAAAGTAAGGTTGACACGCATCGATGGAAATTTTGGCATATAATCCTGATAGAACACTGCAAATCTGAATCTCTGATCGGTAGGTCTAGAAATATTTCCTCTTCCGTCAATATTTTCGTATACCCTAGCATAACTTGCAGACAGCCATGAATCTACACCCGGAACAAATTCCCCGAATAGCCTGGTATCAATTCCATAGGCATATCCTGAAGCATTATTTTTTCCTGAATAGCGGATTCTTACATTATCCATATAATAAGGAATCAGATTATCCATTTTTTTATAATAAGCTTCTGTAGTCAGCTTAAATGGCCGGTCATACATATAGAACTCATAGTCGTTGGCAAGAATTAACTGCATGGAACGCTGAGATTTTATATCGGAATTGAAGTTTCCGTCAAGATCTTTGATCTCTTTGTAGAAAGGGGCCTGGTAATAGATTCCTCCGGAAAGCTTGAAAAGCATATCCGTATCCCAATCTGGTTTTATGGCAAACTGGAATCTCGGTGAAAAGATTGTTTCTTTATTGAAGCTCCAGTTTGAGACTCTGGCTCCGGCATTCAAGAATACCTTGCTGGCTCCCCAGTAAAACTTCTGAGAATACTGCGCATAGGCAGAAAGCCTTGAAGGTTCTATCTTATTTTTGCCTGCGATCTGGTAAAACAGCTCAAGATCTCCAGATTCTCCTGTCCGGGGATCATCAATAGGACGCGGAATACTATATCCTGCGGCATCTACCAACTTCCATTCGTTGGTATTATCATTCAGGTTTTCTTTTTCGTATTTAAATCCGACTTCTATATCTGTATTAATATTGGGAGAAAACTTTGCTCTGAACTGGGTTCCGTAAGTTCTTACAAATAAGTCATTCCTTGCATGCTCAATCTGCCCGCCGCCATCAAAAGAAGGAATAGGCGCTCCTGTCACAAAATCAAAAGTCTGGATCTCATAGCTTGAAGCAATAGAATAATATTCTTTTTCTCTGTTCTGATAGGCAAAGCTGTCCAATGTAAACTTCCATTGGTCCGAAGGCTTATAATTCAGGGAAAAAGTTCCCATCATATTTTTGTACATATCCTGTTCCCGTCCACCATAGCCAATATTTACAGTAATTGGCTGCTTAAGGCTTCCAAAAGTTACACTTTTGGCTTTCGGAATCATTTCATAATCGTTCTTAGAGTAATATCCAATGAATGACATGGAGAACTTATCGTTGAGATGATAATTGATATATGACTGGAAATCCCAATAGGTAGGGTTAAAATCCGTATCCTCGTTCAGTGTATTCAGAACTAAATTGGTATTTCTGTATCTTCCTGAAAATAAAGCAGTCAGTTTTTTATTCTTTGATGCCAAACCAGCTGTTAGCCGTCCGCCAATCAAACTTGCTTCTCCGGAAAGTTCAAATTTTTCAGGCTCACGGTAGTAAATATTCAGTGCTGAAGACATTTTATCGCCATATTTCGGCTCAAATCCTCCGGCAGAGAAATTGACAGTCGAAACCATATCAGGATTGATGATACTCATCCCTTCCTGCTGTGAATTTCTGATCAGAAAAGGCCTGTAGATCTCAATATCATTGATGTAAATAAGGTTTTCATCATAGTTTCCACCTCGTACCATATATTGTGAAGAGAGCTCGGTATTGGAGTTTACGGAAGGCAATGTTTTAAGAAGACCTTCAATTCCTCCACCTATGGTAGCGATTCCTTTTGCATCTTTTGCAGAGATTTTTACATTGGTAATGTCATTTGTTTTCCCGATCACTTTTTTCTGGAAAACGACTTCCTCAATATCGGTTACTCTATCCGCAGTATCTTTTTTTCTGTTTTGAGAGAAAATCAGCACGGGAACCATAAGGCTTAGTGGTAAAACTAGTTTTTTCAAAAGAAATATTTTAAGAATTTCTAAAAATAGGGATTTTTTAACAATTACAAAATTGATTCTCTAATTCTTGTCAATTTCTGTAACAAATCTTCTAATAAATCTAATCTTAACATGTTGGCTCCGTCTGACAAAGCGGTTTCAGGTGTAGGATGGGTCTCAATAAAGATTCCGTCTGCTCCTACAGCAATTCCTGCTTTGGCTACTGTTTCTATAAGATCCGGTCTTCCGCCTGTAACTCCGGAACTCTGATTAGGCTGCTGCAGGGAATGGGTAACGTCCAGAATAACCGGCGCATACTGTCTCATTGTAGGAATCCCTCTGTAGTCTACGATCAGGTCCGTATATCCGAAAGAATTTCCTCTTTCAATAATAGCCACTTTCTGGTTATTGGAATCTGTAATTTTCTGAACGGCAAATTTCATAGATTCAGGAGAAAGGAACTGTCCTTTTTTCAGGCTTACACATTTTCCGGTTGCAGCCGCAGCTACCAAAAGATCGGTCTGACGTACTAAAAACGCAGGAATCTGAAGGACATCAACGTATTGTGCAGCCAGTGCAGCGTGCTCATTTTCGTGGATATCCGTTGTGGTAGGAATATTAAAAGTCTCTCCCACTTTTCTAAGAATTTCCAGGGATTTTTCTTCACCAATGGTCGTAAAAGAATCTACACGGCTTCTGTTTGCTTTTTTAAAGCTTCCTTTGAAAATATAAGGGATATTGTATTTATCTGTTAAGCTGATTACTTTTTCTGCTATTCTCAATGCCATATCTTCGCCTTCAATAATGCATGGACCGGCAATAAGGAAAAAGTTTTTTGAATCTTTATGGTGGATATTATCTAAATACTGGATCATTTTATGTAAAATTAAAAAGTTCAGTAAAAATACTTATAAAGTTTCAGAATCGGAAATTATTTGAGTGGAGATGTAAGATTATAGATTCAGGGTTTAGGGTTTAGGGTTTAGGGTTTAGGGTTTAGGGTTTAGGGTTTAGGGTTTAGGGAATGTAGAAAAGTTTTAAAAAGCGATTTGTGAAATTTATAAGATCTCCCGCATATTTTACAGATGCGCAGATTATGAATTCATTTTTTTCAGAATCTTTTCAAAAGTATTGATATTGCGGCTGGTGAACTGATCTTTAAGGCTTTTCTTGCCCAGAACCTTACCAAAAGAAGAATCTAAAGTGTTTCCTTTCGGAACCTGCCAGTAAAATATTTTGTCAACGATCTCAGCTTTTTCGTTTTCAGCTTTGGAAGCAGCTTCAAATTCCGCATTCAAAACATTTTCTATTCCGGGATTTCCTACAAAGGCATAAATATGCAGATCATCTTTTTTCTCAAAAGGAATGCTGTTCCAGAAAACTTCAGTTTCTTCCTGTGATTTTATGAATAAGAAAGCTTCGTAAGAAAAATGATCAGACATTGCTTTTTCTAAAATTTTCTTTAAATCCACGGCATTTTTATCAGAAGTGAACACAATATTTCCGGAAGCCAGTACCGAACCTACATCCTGCATTCCGGCGTCTTTAAAAACCTGGCATACATCCGCCATTTTCATATTGGTTCCTTTTACGTTGACACCACGAAGAAAAGCACAGTATTTCATATTTTAGGGATTAGATAACAGGTATGAGGTTACAGGGTTTTAGTATATAAATGTGTACTTCTTCCCTCTTTTCCATCAATCTTTAAAATCTTTAAAATCTTTAAATTATTCAATCTTTTAATCATTCTTAATATATAAATTATAATCCGTTCCGGATGGCTTAAGGTGATAAATTTTTTCCAGGATAGGGTTATCGCTTTTCAGATTATCTTTTATTCTGAATTCTTTCATCAGTTTATAATGTGTTTGATAATACACAGAATCATTTCCTTTAAATAAATTCTTATAGGAAAGAAGATATTTTGGCTTCCTGCTTTTTACAGTATTAATCCAGTAATGAACTTTGTCTTTTTTTATTTCCGTCTGGATCTGCTTATCTACCAATCCTACTTCATCAATCGTTTTTAATCCTGAAAAATAAGGTACATAACCTGCAGGTTCCAAAAGAATCCACTGATTTTTATCTTTTTCGAAGGTATCCAAAAACAGTCCGATCTCTCTTCGGTAATTCCATTCTCCGTGTCCTGTCGCAATGGCATGCATGGTTTGGAAAGCCAGCATTGGAACTACATAAAATACAACTAATAAGGATAACCATACATTTTTCTTCTCTTTTTGCTCCAAAACAAAAATAAGGATGGGAACAAAAAGCAGAAGCTGAGGCACCCAGTAATACCAATCGAATAAGCTTTTTTGAGAGATGAAAATAATTTGTTTTACCCATCCGAAAATAAAAATTATCCATAGAAAATAATTTCTCTTTTCTCTCTGTCTTACAAGATAAATAAAGCACAGCAGCTCAAAGATCAGTATGATGATGGTAACGGGATTGAAGTTTCCGGGAAGTTTCAGCATTCCCCAAAAATTCCCAAAGCTTTCCAGAAAATAGTTGATATGCTGCACAAAAGTGAAGTTCTGTTCATACAGAAGCTTTTTGGCCACAATGGTATTATTAACCAGCTCTCCAAAATACAGCCAGTTAAAAGACAATACGGATAAAACACCTAACAATCCTCCAAAGACATATTGCCATCTGCTTTTTCTGTTCCAAAAAATATCAACAAGAAACACAATGCCTAAAAAGATCACCGTATCAATTCTTGTAAACATAATTAAAATCGGTAAGAGAAGCAGTGCCCATCTTTTGTTTTTGCTGAAACCGTAATACAGAAGTGCCATTTCCAGAAAGAAAAGTAACCCGTACTCCATTCCAAGGATAGAAATTTTAATGGAGGGCGGCAATATTCCGATTAAAAATATAAAAATAGCTTTATGCCACGGATTTTTAAGAGTCAGATGCGCAAGAAGCAAGGTTCCTATGGTAAAAAGTATGGAATTGAAGGTCAGCAGGGGTTCAATAAAATATTCTTTTCCTAAGATCAGATTGAAAAGATAGGACACGAAAACATACAGATGTGTGGTAGAAGCTGAAATTTTGGTTTCTCCGTTGAAACCTATTACTCCATAATCTAAGAGGTTCTGGGCAACTCTCCAGGTAATGAATGCATCTTCCTGAATATAGTGAGTCAATAAAAAGAGAAGTTTAAAAACAACCGTAAAAATCACGGCATAGATTGGGAGTCTATTATTTTGAGCCATCACGCATTTTTAGTATCACAAATATAATCTTAAATTTATGAATCCAATAACAAAAAAAACGGAACTAAAAAGTCCCGTTTTTTTTAATATTTTTATTAATATTTTTTATTGTGTTGCTTTAATGATCGCGGTAGTGATCTGATCCTCCTTCTCTTTTGAATACGTAGAATCAAAAGGTTGCATCACATCAAATAAATATTGATAGAAAGGAGTGATCTTCTGTACATTTTCAGATTCTTTCATTGCCTTTTCTTTACCCATCTGCTGAAGCTCTTTGATGAAAACATTGAACTTCTTATCGATAGGTTCTATAGATTTCACGAGGTAAGCATATGCCTTTTCATTCTGTCCCAACTTTTTATAAGCATCTGTAACAGCGGCTACCACAAGAGAATATTCCATTGGTTTGGATCTCATCTGTCTTCTTGCAAAGTTCTGATCAGCCCGTGAAAGACTCAGATAATAATCGTATTCTTCAAAAATACCTTTTTTCAGGATTTCTGCCAGCTGAAGGCCTTTCTTCTCCTGTCCTGCAATGATATATCCTGTGACCATAGAGCTTAATGAACGCGGATCGTTAAATTTCTCAGCTGGAATTTCTTTTGAAGCCAGGTCCAATAATTCTACGGCTTTAGCCTTCTGCCCCTTTAAAGCCAATGCCGAAGCGGCTCTGCTTGCTGACATTCTATAGCTCATAATATTTGAAGTAGCAGTTTCATCAAAATGAGTATTCAGATCTTTAAAATTTCCCCATCTGAAGTTTTTTACAACATTGTAAAGGGAGTTGACATCTACTCTTCCCATATCTCCGTCTTCATTTGGAGCGGTATGGATAGGAACCAGCCTGTAGCTGAAACCGTCAAACTGAAGATACTCATCAAGATAAAAGATATTCTCGCTGTCGTAAATTCCCCCTGATGAGAAGTTGATTGGACGCTTCCAATCGAAATTCGCCAGCATATCCAGCATGATCAGGTTGTTTTTATAAAGCGTGTTTCCTTTATAAGTGATCATAATCTGATTTACTACATCCGGAAGATCTGCCTGGGTGATGATTCCTGCTTTTAAAGCATTTTCTTTATTAACAGGAAGAATGAATTTGTTCACTGGAAGAATATTATACTTCTCAAATTTTTCTTCACCAAAATACATTTTCAAAAGCTCATCCTTTTCAGGAGATTTGAATTTGATAAAATCAACAGCCTCTTTAAGGGTCAGTGAATCCTGCGTAAGGTATTTTCTGAAAGCTCCAAACTGAGTATCCGGAACACCCTGTTCTTTCAGCATAGAGAAAACGCCTTCCCAGTCTTCTTTCTTCATCATATAGATCTGGTCATTCACTCCGTCTCTGTAATCTTCATGAGTCAGCTCGCTCGGAATTCCTGCTGCATTATATGTTTTTCTCTTTACCTGATCTAGGTTCCACGGAGTTGAAGCAAGGGTAAAATTAACCACCTTCACATCATCTCTGAACCTTTCCGTCTCCTGGATAGCCCATACAGGGTATGTATCATTATCTCCGTAAACGAACAAAATATCGTTCTTCGGAAGTGACTTTAATACTGAATAAGCATAATCATAAGCTGTATATCTATTACTTCTGTCATGGACGTTGTAATTCTGGAATCCCATCATAAAAGGTACACCTAATAAAACTACTCCCAAAGCAATGTTTGCTCCGTTTGATTTTATCTTAGACTGGATAAACCATAAAATAGCTCCAGCTCCAAGGCCGATCCAGATCGCAAATGCATAGAATGAGCCTACCATCGCATAATCTCTTTCTCTTGGTTCGAATGGCTTCACGCCTGTGTAGAAAATAATTCCGACACTTGTTAGAACAAATAATGAAAGCAGTGCATAGAATCTTCCAAAGTCCCTGTTAAACTGGAAAAAGAAACCGATCAATCCTAAGATTAAGGGTAAAAAGAAGAATTTAACCGTGCTTTCATTCTTGAATTTTGCAGGCATTTTATCCTGGTTCCCAAGTAAGGCATTGTCTATAAAAGGAATTCCGGAGATCCAGTTTCCTCTTGTATTCTCCATTTTGCCTTCAAGATCATTCTGCCTTCCCACGAAGTTCCACATCAGGTATCTTACAAAGTAATACCCGTTCTGGAAGGTAATGAAATAATCCATATTCTGAGCCAGTGAAGGCTTCTGAACATTGATCAGGTTATAAGGTTTTACTTTCAGGTAATCAGCTGCCGTAATGGATTTGTCTTCATATTTTGCTCTCAGCTCATCAAAGATCTGTTTAGCCTGTGGATTGTCTGCCACTTCTTCATTGGCATAATTGAAGGTGAAATCAGGAGCTCCGTACATAGAAATGTAGTTTGCCATTACGTCTTTATCTTCATTAAACATTCTCGGCATTAAGCTGATCTGAGACTGACTGAATGTATAATTGAACCGGTCACCGGTTTTTCTGTAGGTTCCGGTTTTTTCATCTTTTTCATAGATTTCTCCGGTTTTTTTGGTCTTGAAGCTGCCGTCCTCATTTTTCTCAATCCCGTTCGCATCAAGGAAAGCAGTATAATTTTGACCGTAGATAGTTGGCCAGTCACCATACTGTTCTCTGTTATAATAATCCAGCATACCAATGGCAGTATCAGGATCATTAAGGTTCATCGGAGGATTGGCATTGGCTCTGATAGGAATCACCATCCAGCATGAGAAACCAATAATCATGAAAACTATTGACAATGCAGCAGTCTGATATATATTTTTCTTGGCTTTTCTGGCATATTTAATCAGGAGATAAGATATTACAACCATCAGAAGAAATGCTACTATCGTTCCTGAATGGAAAGGTAGTCCAAGCCCGTTGACAAAAAATATTTCCAGTCTTCCGAACATGGTCATGATCAATGGGAAGATAATTTTGAAAACAATGATCAGAATTCCCAGTGTGATCGCATTGGCCCAGATAAAATTCTTCCAGGTAAATTTGTAGTTTCTTGCATAATACACCAGGCAAACAGCCGGTACTGCCAACATCCCCATCATATGTACTCCTACAGAAAGCCCCAGTACAAAGAAAATAAGGATGATCCATCTTTCGCTGTCTTTCGCAAGGTATTCGTTTTCCCATTTGGTAATTAGCCATACCAGCAGGGCAATAAACAGGGAAGCCATGGAATACACCTCTCCTTCTACGGCAGAAAACCAGAAAGTATCTGAAAAGGTAAAGCATAATGCGCCTACCGCTCCTGCAAAAAGAATGGAGATTTCCTGGTGTTTTGTAATTTCATCAAAGTCTTTGTTCAAAAGCCTTCTTACAAAATGGGTAATCGTCCAGAATAAGAATAAAATCGTCAATGCACTGAACAATGCAGACATCGCATTGATTACGATTGAATAATTTTCACCTTTCCCTAAAGCAAAAATGGCTGCCACGGCACCCACAATCTGGAATAAGGCCGCTCCGGGAGCATGCGTTACTTCAAGTTTTACAGCTGAGGAAATGTACTCGCCGCAGTCCCAGAAACTGAAATTGGGTTCTATGGTCGACAAGTACGTGAAAAATGCAATGACGAAAATCACCCATCCTAAAACGGTGTTCCATTGCCTAAAAGTCCAATTTTTCATAGTATTAAATCAATTACGCGAAAATAAGGCTTTTATACCATTCTGTGGTGTTTTTAACAAAATTTAAAAATTTTGGCGTGGTATTTGTGATTGTACTTCAGCTAAGATTGCAAATCAGAAAATAAATTTTGCTGAATCGCTGGCTTGAAAACAAACAAAAGTTTAGTAATTATTTATTTTTTTGTATTTTTGCGGTCAGATTTTTATTGAAAATAACAAATAATGAGTAATGTTTACGATAATATTCTTGGCCTAATAGGAAATACTCCTATGGTGAAGCTTAATACTGTTACAAAAGATATTCCTGCAACCGTTTATGCCAAGTTAGAATCATATAATCCTGGACATTCCACAAAAGATAGAATAGCACTTCATATTATAGAAAATGCTGAACAAAAAGGTTTATTAAAGGAAGATTCTGTAGTTGTAGAAACTACTTCAGGAAACACCGGATTTTCTATAGCGATGGTCTGTATTATCAAAGGATATAAATGTATTCTGGCGGTAAGCGACAAAACGAAGCCCGAAAAAATTGCCTATTTAAAAGCATTAGGGGCTACGGTATATATTTGTCCTGCCAACGTGGCTGCAGATGATCCGAGATCTTATTATGAAGTAGCTAAAAGAATAGCTTCAGAAACACCAAATTCAGTTTACATCAATCAATATTTTAACGAATTAAATATTGATGCACACTACCAGACCACAGGTCCTGAAATTTGGGAGCAGACACAAGGCAAGGTTACCCACCTTTTTGCCTGCACTGGAACGGGTGGAACATTGTCCGGTTCGGGTAAATTCTTAAAAGAAAAAAATCCGGATATCAAGATTATCGGAGTGGATGCTGACGGTTCTATCCTGAAGAGCTATCACGAAACGGGAGAAATCCATAAAGAAGATGTTCATCCCTATCAGATTGAAGGAATGGGTAAAAATTTGATCCCTGCTGCCCTGCTTTTTGACAAGGTAGATGAGTTTGTACGAGTAAATGATGAGATGTCCGCATACAGAACCCGTGAAATAGCCCTTAAAGAAGCTATCATGGGAGGATATACTACAGGAGCCGTAACTCAGGCGCTGATCCAGTATGCACAGTCTCACGAGCTTACCAAAGATGATATCATTGTCCTGATCTATCCTGATCACGGATCTAGATATATTACTAAGGTATACAGCGATAAATGGATGGCCGAACAGGGTTTTGTAAATAACTGCGTACACAATTACGATGAAGTTTTCAAGACAGAATTTATTAAATAGATTTAATTAAACCACGATACAAATTAAGCCTTTTGTGCTCTGCAGAAAAGGCTTTTTCACTTAAAAATTACGATACAAAATGTTAGATATTTTTGACCGCATCAAACAAAATCCGGGTCCGTTGGGACAATTTGCTGATTATGCTGAAGGATATTTTGTTTTCCCAAAACTGGAAGGTCCAATTGGCCCAAGAATGAAATTTCAAGGCAAGGATGTAATTTTCTGGAGTGCAAACGATTATTTAGGACTTTGTAACCACCCGGAAGTTTTAGAAGCTGATGCAAAAGCAGCTGCAGAATTCGGAATGTTTTATCCGATGGGTGCAAGGGCTATGTCAGGTGAAACCCAGCAGCATCAGCAATTGGAAAAAGAATTGGCAGAATTTACTCAAAAAGAAGCCGCTTATTTATTAAATTTCGGTTATCAGGGAATGGTTTCTGCGATTGATGCATTGGTTACAAGACATGACGTCATTGTATACGATGCTGATTCTCATGCCTGTATCGTAGACGGAGTTCGTCTTCATATGGGAAAAAGTTTTACTTTCAAACATAATGATATTGCCAGCTTAGAGAAAAACTTACAGAGAGCAACTAAGGTAGCAGAAGAAAATGGAGGCGGTATTTTAGTAATTACCGAAGGGGTTTTCGGAATGAGAGGAATGCAGGGAAAACTGAAAGAAATCTGTGATCTGAAATCAAAATTCAATTTCAGACTTTTGGTAGATGATGCACATGGTTTCGGAACTTTGGGTAAAACCGGAGCCGGAGCGGGTGAAGAGCAGGGCTGCCAGGATCAGATTGATGTATATTTCTCTACTTTTGCCAAATCTATGGCCGGTTTCGGAGCTTTTCTTTCCGGAGATGAAACCATCATCCGATTTTTAAAATACAATCTTCGTTCTCAGATTTTTGCTAAATCTTTAACAATGCCAATGGTCGTTGGAGGTTTAAAAAGACTGGAGCTTTTGAGAACCCGTCCTGAAATTAAAGCGAAATTATGGGAGAACGTAAAAAAACTTCAAGACGGTCTGAAAGAAAGAGGTTATAATCTTGGGAATACCAATACGTGTGTAACACCTGTTTTCATAGAAGGAACTACTATTGAAGCTACTCTTTTAGCTAAAGACCTTAGAGAGAATTATGGAGTTTTCACGTCAGTAGTGGTATATCCTGTAATTCCTAAAGGAATGATCTTATTAAGATTGATCCCGACGGCTTCTCATACAGATTCAGAAATTAATGAAACACTGGCTGCTTTTGATGGCATCCGTGAAAAATTAACCTCAGGACATTACAGAGAAATGGAAAAACAGATGAATATCGAATACAAGCAAATGTAATTACGATATCATCATATAATATTAGAAAAACCACTGATTACTTTCAGTGGTTTTTTATAAAATAAATTGGAATGAAATTAAAGGGCTATTTGTTAGGCATTTTATCATCCGTTTCATTCGGATTGATCCCTATTTTCATCCTGCCGATTAAGCAGGCTCATTTTTCTATGGACATTACTCTGTTTTATAGATTTTTGTTTTCTGCTTTAATGGTTGGAGGATATCTGCTGTATTCCAAAGAAAGCTTCAGGATCAATAAAAAAGAAGCTTTGATCCTTGCTGTTCTGGGAGTCTGCTATGCCCTTTCTTCAGAATTTTTATTCATTGGCTACGATTTTCTTACCCCGGGAATTGCCTCTACCGTCCTGTTTATTTATCCGGTTATTGTAGCTTTAATCATGTTTTTCTTTTATAGGGAAAAACTCACAAAACTTTCTATAATATCTCTGTTTCTGGCTTTTGCAGGTGTTATTGTTTTATGCTTAAAAGAAAATGGTCTGGAGATCAATTTTGCAGGTCTTGGAATTGTGATGTTGAGCTCATTATTTTATGCTCTTTATATGGTGATCGTTAATAAATCTGATCTTAAAGTATCGGGATTCAAGCTTTCATTCTACTCTATGCTTTTTACTTCAGCATTTTTTATGATAAAAGCTTCTGCCGAAGGTGAATCTTTTGCCATCCCTTCCGTATCCATCTTTTTAAATTTTATTGTTTTTGCTTTTCTCACTACCGTTATTTCAGGTCTGTGTTTGGTGTATGCCATAAAATATATAGGGTCTACTCCCACTGCTATTTTAGGAGCATTGGAACCTGTGGTTGCGGTGATGGTAAGTGTCCTTATGTTTCATGAAAAATTCACTGCCAATTTACTCATTGGGATTATACTGATTCTTTTGGGAGTCATTCTTAATGTTCTTGCTGATAGCAGAAAATCAAGACGTAATAAATCTACGGCCTTAAAGGTCACTGACTGATAATTAGTATTCCATAACAAAATTTTTATATTATATTTACCCAACAAATTGATGGGCTAATACAGTATGCAAATTATTCAAAAGATTATTTTTTCTCTTATCACAAGAATATTCTTATGTACCGTCTTATTGTTTTCGGACCCGATATCATGGCAATTCAGGTTTCTGTGTGTGATCATTTTTTGTATTCCCTGGATAAGATTTTTCATGAATGATACTGATAGGAAAAATATTGATCTGTATCTTAGCTATAAGCTTCTGTTTCTTACCACACCTGTTTTATATGGCTTTATCCTGTGGAAAATTTTTGAATTATATGATTTCAGCTTAACTATCCAATTAATTTTATTCCTTTTACCCATAATGACAGGGCTTTTTATTAAATTGAAAAGTAAAGATATACCAAACAACACTCAACATATCTTACTGACAATGAGTTTCTATAGCATCCCATTCTTTTTAGCTGTTAATGCATCTTTTGATTTTTCCAAACCATCATCGAAAGCATATATAATTACCGATAAAGCCAGTGCTGTAGAAAAAAAATACGATTCAGAAGGTCCCTACGAAGTTACAAACTATGAGTTTAAGATTATTCCAAAAGAAAAAGACATATCATCGACGGAGCATTCAAAACCTGTTGCAACCAATGTAAACCGCAAAACGTATCATCAATTTGAAAAAGGAGATTATCTCGATATTGAAACTTATCCCGGATTATTGGGTATAAAATGGACCTATTATCATTGGAAATTTAATAACTGATATCGACAGGATATTTAAAGAATTAAGAAAATACTCTTAAACTTTCCTGCTTAGATTTTTCATTTTAGATGAATTTAAAATAACTTTGCAAAAATTTCCTGTTGAAAGATCTTCTTCTCATTACTCCGCCTTTTACCCAGCTCAATACTCCTTATCCGGCAACAGCTTATATAAAAGGCTTTCTGAATACCAAAAATATTTCCAGCTACCAGATCGATTTGGGGCTTGATGTTATTTTGGAGTTATTTTCAAAAAACGGACTTGAGAAAATTTTCAGCACAAAAATCAATCTTCAGGAAATATCAGAGAATTCACAGCGAATCTATGCATTACGGGAAGAATATTTAAGAACAATAGATCAGGTCATTCCTTTTCTGCAGGGAAAAACCCCTACGCTGGCCAGGCAGATCTGCAGCATGAATTTCCTCCCCGAAGCCTCCCGTTTCAACCAGCTGGATGATATGGATTTTGCATTTGGAAACATGGGACTTCAGGATAAAGCCAAGCATCTTGCTACCCTATATTTAGAAGATCTTTCTGATTATATAATTGAAAATATTGATTCGGATTTTGGATTCAGCCGATATGCGGAACGCCTCGGAAAAAGCGCTAATTCTTTTGATGAGCTGTATTCAAATCTATCAAATAATCAAACATTTATTGACAATTTTACTCTTAAAATTCTTCAGGAAAAATTAGAATTAGTTCAACCAAAACTGGTCTGCTTTTCAGTCCCGTTTCCGGGAAATCTGTATGCCGGATTTAAATGTGCCCAATTCATTAAAAAAAATTATCCCCACATCAAAACTGCGATGGGCGGCGGTTTTCCCAATACAGAATTAAGGGAAGTGAAAGATCAGAGAGTCTTTGAATTCTTTGATTTTATTACCCTTGATGATGGTGAACTTCCTCTTGAGCTCCTTTACAACAGTTTACATATTTCAGAAGAAACTGCAGAATACAAGAGAACATTTTTACTTGAAAACCAAAAAGTTACCTATAAAAATAATTCCAAAAGACACGATTATAAACAGGCGGATATCGGTACACCGGATTATACAGATTTGAAATTAGATCAATATATTTCAATGATTGAAATTGCCAACCCAATGCACAGTTTATGGAGTGACGGAAGATGGAACAAGCTGACCATGGCCCACGGCTGCTACTGGGGAAAATGTACATTCTGCGATATTTCTCTGGATTATATCAAAATCTACGAACCTATTTCTGCTAAAATTTTAGTGGACAGAATGGAAGAGCTCATTAAAACAACTGGCGAAACGGGATTTCATTTTGTGGATGAAGCTGCTCCACCGGCATTGATGCGGGAAGTTGCCTTGGAAATTTTACGAAGAAATCTGGTAGTTACGTGGTGGACCAATATCCGGTTTGAGAAAAGCTTCACCCGTGATTTATGCTATCTGTTAAAACTTTCGGGATGTGTTGCCGTCTCCGGAGGACTGGAAGTAGCCAGTGACCGGTTGCTACAATTGATAGATAAAGGTATTTCTGTAGAACAAGTCGCAAAGGTAACAAGAAATTTTACGGAAGCCGGAATCATGATTCATGCGTATCTGATGTATGGCTACCCTACTCAGACTGTCCAGGAGACGGTAGACTCTTTGGAAATGGTAAGGCAGATGGTTGAGATGGGAATTCTTCAAAGTGCTTTTTGGCATCAGTTTGCCATGACCGCGCATTCGCCTGTCGGAATTAATCCTGAAGAATTCGGAGTGACTCCTCTGAAGCAGGAAATTCTGTTTGCCAATAATGATATTGATTTTAAAGATAAAACCGGAATCGATCACAGCCGATTCAGCTTTGGATTAAAAAAATCGCTCTTCAATTATATGCACGGAATCAATTTTGAGTTTCCGCTCCAGGAATGGTTTGATTTTAAAATCCCGAGAACTACAGTTCATCCTGATTATATTCATGACTGTCTTCTGGATGATGGCCAATTCGGCTTTAAAGGCAACTCAAAAGTTGTTTTCTTGACCAAAAACGTAATCGCTGAGAATCGCATAAAAAATAAAAAGAAATACTCCGGTCCATATACGCTTCTTACATTCCACTTAAAAACGAACATCGTAAAGATTGACCTAGAGCAGGATAAAGCAGAATGGCTAATGAAAGTGCTGGAAGAAAATTCCATAGAAAATCCTAAAAAAGTTACAGCTCAGCAACTTAAGGGTCAGTTTGAAGAAAATTTTGAAGATTTTGAATTATTCTGGTTTTCGAAACCTATGCAGCAGCTTAAGGAAAACGGAGTGATTTTAAGTCTGTAATTTTTTAAAATAAAATGAAAAAATTCCCGAAAATTTAATCCCGGGAATTTTTATGAGTATTCAAAGACAACATAATCTTTACTTTTCAGCATTTCCTTTCACAACGTCACCAACAATTACTTTTTCCTGAACTTTAATAAAATTCGGGTCCATAATTGCCATTCTTTCTGCAATAGCTTTATAAGTAGGAAATTTTAACAGAGAAGCTCTGCCGGACATTTCCCTGTAGATGGTGAAGATTTTCCCGTTAGCTGTTTTGATCTGTTTGGTAGTAGTAATGTATTTTCCAATGTATTTACTCTTAGCGTCATACACCTCGATATCTATGAAAGTTTTGTCGGTAATGGTATCCTCAGAACCAAAACTTACCGGAAGATTAGTAAAATATCCGACAGGAATGCCGTTACTAATGATCTCACCTACTTTATTAACCTCAATGTTGAGCTTATCAATTTTACTTCTGGTGGTATAGGCATCTTTGGTTTTGGCATCCAGCTTCCTTTTTGGAATATTTTTAAATATATCATCCAGGTTTTTAATATTGATCCCTTTATTATCAATAATTTTCAGACCTTTAATAGAAGTATAAACTGCTGATTTTTCCTCTCCGGAAAAGGCTGACGGAGAAATATAGTCCATTTCTATTGTCTTATCCCTGTTGTACACCCTGTTCAGTTTTATATAACTGTCTCTTACAGAGTCCACTATACTTTTATCTATGAATTCTATAGTATACATCGGGGTATCATTCAGGTCCATGAATGTATAGATGCTGGATTTGTTTGTGATCTTAGCAACATGGGTACCATCAAGGCTTATGATACCTCTTTTGGTTTTAAAATTTTGGGCATTACACAGGATCCCGAGAACGGTAAAGAATATGATTGTACTTTTCTTCATAAAATCAGACTTTTACACAACATAAAAAAAGTGTAACCAAAGTTACACTTTCTTGAAAATATATTTAGCTTTTCATTTAATTATTCACAAAGGATGATTCCTTTATCATGATTAAATTCTACAACACCGCTTTTGATAGGGTAAGAAAAAACAGAGTCTTTCTCATTTTCTTTAGTAAAGTTTTTAGCGTAAGCCTCACCCACTGAAGATGTGAAAAGCTTTACTTTACCTCCGATTAAAGAAGAAACGATTGCTGCGTGGTTTTTCATAATGTGGAATTCACCACTTTTTCCCGGCAACAATACAGAATCTACTTCTCCTTCAAAAACTACGTATTCTGGTGTTAAAATTTTTATATTCATTTTAATTTAGATTTGAAGATTTCAGACTTCAGATTTCAGACATTAAAGTCTCATGTCTATAATCTGATATCTTAATGTCTAATTTAATTACGCGTTTTCAGCTAACATTTTTTGTCCAGCCTCGATAGCTTCCTCGATAGTTCCTTTCAGGTTGAAAGCAGCTTCCGGTAAATGGTCTAGTTCACCATCCATAATCATGTTGAATCCTTTGATAGTATCTTTGATGTCTACCAATGATCCCGGAATACCTGTAAACTGTTCAGCTACGTGGAAAGGCTGAGATAAGAATCTCTGAACTTTTCTGGCACGGTAAACTACTGATTTGTCTTCTTCAGAAAGTTCTTCCATACCAAGAATCGCGATGATATCCTGAAGCGCTTTGTATCTCTGAAGAATTTCTTTTACTCTCTGAGCACAGTCATAGTGTTCTTCACCGATAATTTCCGGAGCAAGGATTCTTGACGTAGAAGCCAATGGATCCACAGCAGGATAAATACCTAATGAAGCAATTTTTCTGTCTAGTACCGTAGTTGCATCCAAGTGAGCAAACGTAGTTGCAGGAGCCGGGTCAGTTAAGTCATCCGCAGGTACGTAAACCGCCTGTACTGAAGTAATTGAACCATTTTTAGTAGAAGTAATTCTTTCCTGCATCGCACCCATTTCAGAAGCAAGAGTTGGTTGGTAACCTACCGCTGAAGGCATACGACCAAGAAGTGCAGATACCTCAGAACCAGCCTGTGTAAAACGGAAGATGTTATCTACGAAGAAAAGTACGTCTCTACCTTGTCCGGTTTCACCACCATCTCTGTAGTACTCGGCCAATGTAAGACCAGAAAGTGCTACTCTAGCTCTTGCACCTGGCGGCTCGTTCATCTGTCCGAAAACGAATGCAGCTTTAGAATCTTTCATAGCTTCCATATCTACTTTAGAAAGATCCCAACCTCCATTTTCCATAGAGTGCATGAAATCATCACCATATTTGATAATTCCTGATTCAAGCATCTCTCTCAAAAGATCATTTCCTTCTCTCGTTCTTTCACCTACTCCGGCAAAAACTGAAAGACCTCCGTGTCCTTTTGCAATATTGTTAATCAACTCCTGGATCAATACTGTTTTACCTACACCGGCACCACCGAACAATCCAATCTTACCTCCTTTTGCATAAGGCTCGATAAGGTCGATTACTTTAATACCTGTAAATAAAACTTCTGCAGAAGTTGAAAGTTGATCAAATTTTGGAGCTGGTCTGTGAATTGGCAGACCACCTTCTTTAGAAATATTTTGAAGTCCGTCGATAGCATCCCCAACAACGTTGAATAGTCTTCCGTTCACAGCTTCACCAATTGGCATTGTAATAGGATTTCCGTATCCGATTACTTCCTGCCCTCTCTGAAGACCGTCTGTAGCATCCATTGCAATACATCTTACTGTATCTTCACCAATATGCTGCTCTACTTCTAAGACTACTTTTTCACCGTTTCCTTTTGTAATTTCTAACGCGTCATAAATACTTGGAATTGCTTCCACATCTGTGAAGACAACGTCGATTACCGGACCAATAATTTGAGAAATTTTACCTTTAATTTGGTTTGCCATTGCTAAATTTTTTCTTGGTGCAAATATAATGATTCTTCATAAACCTACAATTGGTAAAAAAAAGATTTTTATCATACTTTTTTGTTAATGTACCAATATAACAATTTACCAGTCTAGCAATTATTTTTCCGCAAAAAATATTGGTACATTGTTATATTGATACATTGTTACATTATGTATATATTTGCAGTCAAATTTTTTCCGTTTTGAAAGTTTTCAAGAATTTTAAAGATTATTCCTCCCAAAAACCTTTAGCATTGTCTCTGGGAATGTTTGACGGAGTACATCTGGGGCACAAAAGTATCATCGATGAACTGATTAATGTGGGTACAGAGAATAATCTGGAAACAGCTATCCTTACTTTTTGGCCGCATCCGCGTTTTGTTTTTAACCCGAATGAAGATCTTAAGCTTCTGAATACACTGGATGAAAAGAAAGAGCTGATCGAAAAATACGGAATCAATCATTTGTTTTTGAAAGAATTTGATGAAGAATTCAGAAACCTTACGGGAGAAGAGTTTGTACGCCAGATCCTTATTGACAAACTGAATGTAAAATATCTTATTATAGGTTACGACCATTCATTCGGGAAAAATAAGAGCGGAAATTTTGAGCTCCTTCAAAAGCTTTCCAAAGAACTGGATTTTGTTGTTGAACAGATGGAAGCAATCAATATCCACGAAAATAATATCAGCTCCACGAAGGTACGTAATGCTCTCCTGACAGGAAATATTAAAGAAGCCAATGAAATGCTCGGTTACTCCTACTCTGTTTCTGGGACTGTTGTTCACGGGAAAAAGATTGGAAGAACAATCGGCTATCCTACAGCCAATATTGATGCTGAATCTATTAAACTTCTTCCTAAAAAAGGAGCTTATATTGTAGAAACTGAAGTAAAAGGCCGGCAATATAAAGGAATGCTCAGCATTGGTACCAATCCTACTGTGAACGGGGAAAAATTAACCGTTGAAGTGTATATCCTTGACTTTGATAACGATATTTATAATGAAAAGATCACGGTAAGGTTCAGAGATTTTCTTCATGATGAGATCAAGTTTGAAGGTCTTGAAAAACTGATTGAAAGGTTGGATGAAGATAAAAGATTGACCCGAGAGTTTCAATTCTAACTATTTATAATCTCTTCTTTTGCTTTTTTCGTTAATGAATTAAAAACCAATTCATAAGACTGGTCTATTAATTTATAAATAAGATCTCTTCTTAAACCATCCAACTGTACGGAATTCCAATGGGTTTTATTCATGTGAAATGCACCTGTGATCTGCGGATGCTGTTCACGAAGTTCTGCACTCCATTCAGGATCGGTTTTTACGTTGATCCCCAATGGTTGTCTTTCAAGACCCATTAATAAAAACATTTTTGTTCCTACTTTCATCACCAGGGTTTCATTATCGAAAGGAAAAGTTTCTGTAACTCCTTTTTTGGCAAGGCAATAGTCTAGAATTTCGTTGGCATCCATGAATTTTTATAAATGATAAGTGATTAATGATTATTGTTATTAATTTCAAATGTAGTAAATTTAAGAAAGAAAATACTATCTATAATTAAATCACAATTATTATGAAAGCTTTGGTCATCGGCGCAACGGGCGCTACAGGAAAGGATCTGGTGAAACAGCTTCTCAACGACAAAGAGTTTGAGGAAGTCGATATCTTTGTAAGAAAGCCTGTGGATATCCAGAATGACAAGCTGAAAGTTCACGTGGTTAATTTTGAAAAGCCGGAAGAATGGAAAGATAAAGTGAAAGGCGACATTGCATTCTCATGCCTGGGAACGACGCTGAAAGATGCCGGAAGTAAGGAAGCCCAAAGAAAAGTAGATTTCGATTATCAGTATGAATTTGCCAAGGCAGCGAAGGAAAATGATGTAGAAGATTATGTGCTGGTTTCGGCCTATGGAGCAAACCCGGCGTCTAAAATCTTCTATTCCAAAATGAAAGGTGAACTGGAAGAGGCTGTGAAACAGCTTCATTTTAATAAGATCACCATTTTCAAACCTGGAATGCTGGAAAGAAAAGATTCTGAAAGAACCGGAGAAGTTTTGGGGAGCAGAATTATAAAATTTGCCAATAAGCTGGGACTGCTGGAAAGTCAGAAACCTTTGCCTACAGATATTTTAGCGAAAGCTATGATTAATTCTTCCAAAATAAAGAGCAATGGATATTCCAGTATTAAGCTTGGAAATATTTTCTGTTTTGCTGAGAAAAGCAACGACTAGAAGCAGACAACTTGAATGATAAACGCTTCGACTCCGCTCAGCGTGACATTTCTAATACTATCTGTATTTTTCTAAGCTGTCACACTAAGCGGAGCCGAAGTGTTGTTTTTATAATCTATCTTACTTCAAATGCTTCGTGATAGCATCGTCTGTAGGTTTTGTAGTACTTATGAAAGTATCAATTAATTTTCCGTTTTCATCGAGCAGGAATTTCGTGAAGTTCCAAAGGATGGTGGTATTTTTTACCCCGTTTAAATCTTTTTCCGTTAAATATTTAAAGATAGGAGCTGTATCATCTCCTTTTACAGAAACTTTAGCCGCCAAAGGAAAAGTTACTCCGTAATTTTTCTGGCAGAAAGCGCCGATCTCGGTATTGGTTCCGGGCTCCTGGCCTCCAAAATTATTGGCAGGAAATCCTACAATAACCAGTTTGTCTTTGTATTCTTCATACACTTTCTCCAGATCTGCATACTGTGGTGTAAATCCGCATTCTGATGCTGTATTGACAATAAGGATCTTTTTTCCTTTAAAATCTGCAAAGTTGATCTCTTTGCCATCAAGGCTTTCAACTTTGAAATCATATATTGTTTTTCCCATAAGTTCTTTGGTTTTAGCTTGAGAAATTTCACTTTTCTGATTGGTACAGCTCTGTAAAAATGCCACAAAAGAAAGCAGCAATAAGAAAATCTTTTTCATTCTTATCTATTTTAGTTGGCAGTTTTGCCGTAATTATTTTTCTTTTAATTAAAATCTAAATGTATTGGCCGGGAAAACTTTATTAACATCTATCCTGTTTAAGATCATAACGAAATCTCCATCCTTTTTAGTACTTGAAGATTCAATCCTAAAAGGCATTGAAAGGTTTCCTACTTTCTTATAATCCGCATATACTAACGTTTCATCTTTCTTGATTTCTTTTAAAAGCATATACGTTTTTACATCAAAATAATAGATGTTCTTATTGACATTTTTGGTAAGCTCTACTTTGTGGCAGTAAATCTCACCTACTTTTTCTTTTCCCAGATATTTGGCATCAAAACCTTTATTTTCCCAGTCAATGAAATCATTATCAAAGCTTTCAGGTACATATTCAGGGTACACCTGAAGTTTGTTGGCTGCATAATTCATAGCATATCCTTTAGTTCCGTCAAAGCCTTCTATCGCTGTTTCTTTACCGTTAATGCTAATCAATGTTTTAGTAAGATTAGGACGCTGCTGATAAATTTTGATTGGATATTCATCTTTGATCCCCAAGATCACTTTTCCCTGCAGCAATACTGAATTCAAGAGCTTCCAATTTGTTAACCCTCCGGACAGTTCAATATTTTTGTCAATAATTTCTTTTGCCGTCTGAGAGTACAATGAAGTGGCAAGCGTTAAAAGGACTAAGTATATTATTTTTTTCATTTATTTCTTTTAAAATAGCTATCTAAAGAAGGTTTGAAGACAAATTCCGGCTCATTCCGTTTCTTTTTGGGTACCAGATTTCCATTGGTATAAGTAAAAACGGTTCCGAGATCTTCTTTAAAATCTAATGGTTTTGCAAGATATAATATTTTATTTTCAAATCTATAATTCACAGGTTTTTTTATACTCTGCTTTTGAAATGGTATAACCAGATCCGAAGGATATATTTTATTGTTTTTAAATTCCAGCACAAGAAAAGTATAGATATCAATAGCTCCAGTTGTTGTTGCTTTGCTGCTATGATTAACTTGGGCATAGAATTTTTTATTATTCAAATTCTGGCATTTCAGATTTGAACAGTAAAATAATAATGATATTAAAAATAAAATCCTCACTTATAGCTTATAAATTCATTCAAATATAAGGGGAATTGGGCGAAAAAGCAAAGAAAGCGAAAGCTGAACGGACTTATCTTCTTACTTACAGCATTTTCAAATTAACTGTCTGGCTTTCTCCAGATCTTCAGGTGTATCAATTCCTACCCCAATAAAATTGGTTTCTATTAGCTTAATTCTCATTCCATATTCAAGATAACGGATGCATTCGATCTTTTCTGATATTTCAAGAGGCTTCATTTCCAGCTTGGAAAACTGAAGCAAGGCATGCTTTCTGAAAGCGTACACTCCAATATGCTTGAAGTAGCTTATATCATAAGAAACCTCCCTGTGAAAAGGAATCACAGAACGGCTGAAATAGAGGGCAAACCCGTTATTATCTGTAATGACTTTTACATTATTCGGATTTTCAATTTCTTCTTTTTCCGTCAGTTTTATTTTCAACGAAGCCAACGAAATTTCCTGGTTATCGTCTTCTTTAAAAACATTGATAAGCTGTTTTAAAGGCTCCAATTTAAGGAAAGGTTCATCGCCCTGAACGTTGATCACGATATCGCAGTCGATGTTCTGTACGGCTTCTGCAATACGGTCGCTACCGGTTTCATGCTGACCGGTCATGACGGCTTTCCCTCCGTTTTTCAAGATTTCATCAAATATAATTTCTGAATCCGTAGCCACAAATACTTCATCAAACAGTCCTGTTTCCTCAACATTTTGATAGGTTGTCATGATGACTGTTTTTTCACCTAACATTTGCATCAGCTTTGCCGGAAAACGGCTTGCTTCGTAACGGGCAGGAATAACGGCAATAATTTTCATTGAATGAGAGACATAAATTAAGTAGATATAACAAATAATAGAACCTCTTCCTATTTTTGATCAAAAATAATAAAAACATTTTATCCATCATCATAAACCATATAGTTTTCCTATAAATGCGGATGATCGATATCAATTGTGACCCCGGCACCATACGTATTTTGACTTATCACTGGATATGCCCTTACTGATATCTGTTTACCGGAAATCTTCGCAGCAGTGAATTTTGAAAGTGGATTCCAATAATTTACTAAAACAGCTATACCAATCCCTAGTCCTGCACCCTTGAGCACATCTCCACACCAATGTCTGTTATTGCCTACTCTCATCACTGCCGTAGCCACTGCAAATACGTACCCTGAGGAGGCATACCAAATATTGGCATCCTTATATTCTAAAAACTGCAACGTGGCAAGGTTAAATGCCAAAGCTGAATGCCCGGAGGGAAATGAATTATTTGACGAACCATCCGGTCTTAAACTTCCAAAACCCGTTTTACTGATATAGATAATACTTCCTGTAATGGCAGATGAAACAGCAACATTAGCTGCCATTTGCTTATAAGTATGTCGGGATTTAAACCCAAGGGAACCTCCTGCAAAAATAAGTACTGCCGGAGCATACTGTATATAATCATCAACTCTAATGTTAGGCTTTTCCCCAAACAGTTTCCTGGAATTTTCTTGAAGGTTATCCTCTATGGATGGAATTTTTAGAATAGCTCCAGCTGCCACCAGACCAACAGGTACAATTAGCTGTTTATATGGAAATTTTCTTTCATTCTGCTTTTCAGGTTCTATCACCACCAACGAGTCTTTTGCCATTATTAAAAATGGACACATGTAAATTAATACATATAAGATATACTTTTTCATAGGCTAAAAGGAAATTTTTACGCCTACCAGATTATATCCCATAGTACGGGATGCTGCTAAGTCTATTTTGTACTTCATTTTTTCAGCACCTGTTCTTGACTCTGTATATCGGCTTTTAGCAATTGTTTTTCCTATAAAATACCCCATCAGTAAAGCTACAGGATAATCTGAAGCCCAATGGACCTGGCTCTGCATCATCTGAAAGCATAAAGCCCCGGCCAGGATATATCCTACCGGCCTTATCCATTTTGCATCAGGATAATTGTCTGCAATTACAGTCAGGCCTGCCATAAAAGTCGTTAAATGTCCGGAAGGCATGGCATCATAATGGGGTGTCTGACTTGCAAATGCTGAAAAGCTGGGAAAAGGAGTCCAGTTTCCGCCCGGATTACCATTTTCTATAGCAATAAACGGGCTTTCCCGTCCTGTAATTCTTTTTATAGTCTGGGAAAAGACTCCGGAAAGTATCAGGCTTTCCATCAGCCCGCTGGCTGTAGCCTGAGCTCTGTAGTCCTTATTTATTAATCCAAATGTTCCAAACCCAATCCCTAGCAATACAATTGTGGACCCATTTCCCAACAAATACAACGCTGACCCTACATCTTTTGGTATTCTTAACAATCCTGCAGCTTTATGGTAAGTATTGTCTACATTCATGCCCCAATTTTGCCCCAACTCTCTGGAGTTATCAATTAATTTTTGATCAAAAGGCAAAAGAATAAGGGTAGCTGCAACTGCCCCGCCTAAATAATATGCATGGTCTTTGGCTATAAAATTTTTATTGGTATTAATAAAATTTCGCGGAAGCTTGGTTACAAAATCTAAAAGTCTGGGCTTGGAATAAGTCCTTACTGAACCGTCTTTTAAGTTGTAAATCTGAGACTCTGGAGGGTTTTCAGCTCTCAGACTGTCTTTTTCTTGGGAACATACCAGTATAGAGACTGGTACTAGTAGCAATCTAATTTTTTTCATCATTGTATTATTTTGTTGTAACCGTAATAGACGGCTAAAACTTTATCATTTTTGTAAAGTCAAATTCTACAGCAAAGTATAGAATTTTATCTACCTGTGTATATAAAAAGAAAAGATTGTTCATATGGTAAAAACAATCCTATTTAATCGATTATCAACCCATTAAATATGAACAATCTTATTCAAAACTACAAAATTATCCTACGAGTTTTTATTATAAAGAAGTTTTATGGGATAATTATGTAAATCAATTATTTTAAAGCATTCAAAGCATTTTCAAGCTTCGGAAGCATTACTTTGATCTCGTCAACCGCTAAACCTCCTACGGAAGCACGGAACCAAGGCTCAGATTTTGCTTCTCCAAATGCTGAGAATGGAACTAAAGCAACTCCGGCATCATTAATTAAGTAGAATACCAGGTCAGAAGAGTTTTCAATAACAGATCTGTCCGGCTTTGTTTTTCCAATATAATCTAACCTGATCGTAAGATACAGTGCTCCCATCGGTTCGATACTTTCTACAGCTAATCCTTTTCCTTTTAAATCCTGAATTCCACCGTGAAGAACTTTTAGGCTTTCTTCCAGTTTTCCTTTGAAATCTTCTACGAAAACATTTACATTATCAGGGTTTTCAAAAAATTTTGCGGTAGCTTCCTGTTCAGGCTTCGGTGCCCAGGCCCCAACGTGTGTTAACAGGGCTTTCATTTTATCTAAAATATGAGCAGGACCGAATCCCCACCCTACACGTACTCCAGTTGCAGCAAGGCATTTAGAAATACCGTCGATATAAATGGTATATTCTTTCAGCTCAGGGAAAAGAGAAACCGGATCTACATGCTGTGCACCGAAAGTAAGATTAGAATAGATCTGATCATACATCAGGTACAATGGTTTTTCATTCTCGCCTCTTTTTTTGTTTTCTTCAAGAACCAGTTCGCAGATATCTGAAAGCTGTTCCTTTGTAAACATTGTTCCTGTAGGATTCAGCGGTGAACACAGCGCTAAAAGAACTGCACCATCTAAGTGTGGTCTAAGATCGTCTGCTGTAGGAAGGAAGTTATTTTCAGGAGTGGTCTTTACTTCTACCGCCTCTGCAGAAGTAAGGTAAGCATAATGGTTGTTGTTCCAGGATGGTGTAGGATATACAACTTTATCACCTTCATCTACAATTGTTTTATACACCGCATAAATCAACGGTCTTGATCCTGCAGTGATTAAAATATCGTTCGGTGAATAATCCAGGTTCCATCTGTTTTTTAAGTCTTTGGAAACTTCTTTTCTTAAAGATAAAAGTCCGTTGGCCGGCGGATAATTTGTCAGATTGTTCTGATATGCTTTCTGGATCTCTTCCTTCAGCAATGCCGGAATAGGATAGAGATTAGAATTCAGGTCACCAATAGTAAGATTGGCAATTTCCGCTCCTTTTGCTTTTAAATCATTTACTTCATTACCAATTTTTACGATTTCGGAACCAATCAGGTTCGCCGCTAATTTTGAAACTTTCACTTTATATTTATTTAAATTTACTAATATTCTCTTCTCAAATTAATCCTCTCCTCTATTTGACTTACTGGTACTACTCCAGCTTCAGATCTTTTCTTACTTTATCTATTTTTGCTTCTAATGATTTTAATTTATCTTTAAAATCAGCCTCAGAAGTAACCGTATCTTTTACAGAAATGTAGAATTTAATTTTCGGTTCTGTTCCTGAAGGTCTTACACAGACTTTAGTTCCGTCCTCAGTGTAATAAATCAATACATTCGATTTTGGAATGTCATTCATTACTTTGGTTTCGTTCTTGGAAACGGAGAAACTGGTCTGTTCTTTAAAATCCTTCACTTCTTCTACTAATGATCCTGCCAGCTCTTTCGGTGGGTGTTCGCGGAAGTTTTTCATCATATTCTGAATCTCTTCAGCTCCTTCTTTTCCTTTTCTCACGATGTTCACCAATCCTTCGTAATACATTCCCAGATCCTGATAGATCTCGATCATGTATTGGTACATTGTTTTCCCGTTAGCTTTACACCATGCAGCAATTTCACAGGCCAGAACAATACTTCCACAAGAATCTTTATCGCGGACAAAATCTCCGGTCATGAAACCGAAACTTTCTTCACCACCGCAGATAAATTTCTCACTTCCTTCTGCTTCACGGATCATTTTTCCGATCCATTTGAATCCTGTAAGTCCAACTTTACAGTCAACTCCGAATTTCTGTGCAATGTCAAAGAAAATATCTGAAGTAACAATCGTAGATCCTATGAATTCTTTCCCTGTGATCCTTTCCTGCTTTCTCCATTCATTTAAAATATAATAAGTAAGGATCGTATTTGTTTGATTACCATTCAGAAGCTGCATTTCGCCATCAAGGTTTCTTACGGCAATTCCTAATCTGTCGCCATCCGGGTCTGTTCCGATAACGATGTCTGCATTGGTAATTCTTGCCAGGTCCATAGCCATTTCCAGTGCCGCAGGTTCTTCAGGATTTGGAGATTCTACCGTGGTGAAATTTCCGCTCGGGATCATCTGTTCTTTTACCAGATCTATTTTTTTAAATCCTGCTTTTTCCAAAGCCTTTGGAACCGTAGTATAAGTTGTCCCATGGATAGAGGTGAAAACGATATTTAAGTTCTCTTTTCCTACGTTCTGATAGGTTGAGTTTTCAATACAGGCATCAATATAAACATCATCCTGCTCTTCTCCGATCCATTCGATCAGATCATCATTTCCGTTGAATTTAATTTCGTCGAATTTCACAGAATATACTTCATTGATAATCGCTTCATCATGTGGCGGAACAATTTGTGCACCATCGTTCCAATATACTTTGTAACCGTTGTATTCAGGCGGGTTATGAGATGCTGTTAATACAATTCCTCCGTTACATTTTTTGTCTCTTACAGTGAAAGACAACTCCGGTGTTGGTCTGTGATCTTTGAAAAGAAGCACTTTAATTCCGTTTGCTGTTAAAACATCAGCAACCAGTTTTCCGAATTCTTTTGAATTATGGCGAACGTCGTAAGCAATAGCTACTTTGATTTCTTCTCCTTTAAACTGCTGAAGCATATAATTGGCCAATCCCTGTGTAGCCTGACCTAATGTATATTTATTCAAGCGGTTGGTTCCTACTCCCATGACACCTCTCATTCCTCCTGTACCGAATTCGAGCTCTCTGTAGAAAGAGTCTTCCAGATCCGGAGAATTGCTGTCGATCAATACCTGTACAGCGTCTCTTGTTTCTTTATCGAATGTATCACTTAACCAAAGTTTCGCTTTTTCTAATGTTGTCATATGTGTATTTTGCTCTTTTATAGTTTGTAAAGTTCCAATTTGAAGTTTGGGAGTTTTTCCACCTCCAAATTATTCCAATTTTTTATTCTCAACACGAGTCGTCTTATCAATTTTAAATGCGCGAATCGGGTCATTATAGTAGATAAATTTTGCTGTGTTCTGAATATGTCCTTTTAAAGAATCTTTTACATTAACTTCTGCATAGTTTCCGTTTTTAGAATCGATATTCAGGTTTTCTATTTTCCAGTACGGCGCGATCAGGCTTGCTGTATCCGAGATTTTTATCACCGCATTTTTGGTAAGTCCCAAAAAGTTGGCTCTACTTCTGTTCTGCATATCTACTTCTGCTCTTCTCGTGTTCACTGAACCCATAAAAGTAGCATAATTTTTTAAATTAAGCCTAAAATTATCGGTCTTAATTTCGCTTGAAATATTCATTTCTACAGAATCTGCAACTGAAACTTTTTCAAGGTTATATTTTGAATAGATGGTCACATTATAGAAATCTACCCCTTTTGTTCCTCTTTTTTCTTTGATAACAAGAGTTTTGTCTTTAACATCTACATCCAGATTATTGGCTACATTGGGATAAGTCTCTATCTCTACAAAATTCTTAGCTCCTCTGGCATAAAATACACGGAATTTTCCTTCCAGATCCAGGTTCACAAATTCTGAAACATCCACATTTTTTCTTTCAATATTTCCTTTCGGAGAAACTTTTCCACAGGAAACCGCCGCTACAAGCAGGGATGCGTACAATATTTTTTTCATATTCAAATTAAAATATTCTATATAAAACTGTAATTATGGCAAGGCTTTCTATTCCCATCAGAACATACAATACTGATACTCTCCAAAGCAGACCTGGTTTTGAGTATGATTTTTTAAATGCATTCCAATACGTAACTGCCGGGAAGAGAATGAAAAGAACAAATGAAGCCTTGTCTAAAATACCGAAAATCTTCGCTGCAGGTTTCCACAGACCCATAAGACTTACCATATCATTAAACAAAAATATGATTAAAATTCCTAACAGGCTTACTGTTGCGATGATAAAATGCTCGGCAATATTCAATTTTATTCTTTTGAAAATAAACCATGCATTAATTGCCAATATGGGAATAATCACAAAAAGAATTGTTTTGGAATATTTGGAGAAAAAAGTTTTTATTTCCGAAGTTTCAGCCAGTGATTCTGTGGAAGCAAATTTTTCATACCAATGAAGCCCCAACACATTGAAACTGAAAAGAATCAGCAGCAGTGAAAGAAAATTATAGTACCTGATTCTTTTTCCCGAAATATATTCCATTGCCGTTTTTCCGGGCCTGAACAGGATATCTTTTACAGTATTGAAAAATCTTGTTTCAATATGCCAGATCAAACCCAGGATATCATTCCTGATCAATGATTGCGGAGTAATTCTTGAAGTATCGGCTTTCTGTCCGCAATGAGGGCAAAACTCACCGGAGATCCTATGGCCACAGTTCAGACAGCTTTTTGAGTTCATTATGAAGATCTGTATATTTTATTTTTTTTGTAAAACCATGTTTTGGGGTTTTTCCCGTTGACAGCAACAGATAATTCGTGCTCAGGTCAGAAATATTCATGGCAACAATATCCAGGTCAGGGTATTTTATTTTCAGAATTTTATCTTTCTTCTGGTAATTTCCTCCTGTTTCCATTGAAGTAAAGGAACCGTCTCTACGAAGAATGAGAGTTCCTGTTCCATGACTGGAATTGTTTTCTTTTGACTTGAGGGTATCAACTTTTATCAACATACCATCATATATTTCTATGAATTCCCAGGATCCCAGAAGCCTGGACGGTTTGCAGGAAGACAATAAAAGAAAGGAGAAACTGATTAAAATAATTTTGCCGGCTTGTTTTGCTGTGTTATCAATTTTATAAATTACACACAAATATAAAGAAAAATAACTTCAGAAATGATTCTATAATTACGTTTACTGCTAATATTTTACATTTTTTGACATGTTGATCTTTTCAAATGTGTCTGAAATTTATTTTCAATAAAGCCGATTTATGATATGTTAGTTTGAATATTATTTATCGAAATCTGTAATAAAAAAATCCCCGAAAGTATGAGCTTCCGGGGACTTTATATAATGATGGTATATCCGTATTAAATTACTTCATCAATATTATAATTCTTATGTTCCCTGTTGGTCCTGATAATCATTTCTCCTAAGAATCCGGCTATAAAAAGCAGTGTTCCCATAATCATCATCGTCAGAGCTATAAAAAACCACGGATTGTTGGTAATCAGATGTCCGTAAATTCCTCTTGCCACATCAATCAGTTTTGAAATTCCCAGCCAAAGTGCAGAAAGAAATCCTACAATAAACATGACTGTTCCTACCGCCCCGAAAAAATGCATAGGCCTTCCTCCGAAACGGCTTACAAACCAAAGGGTTACTAAATCCAGAAAACCTCTGATAAATCTTTCCGTTCCGAATTTTGAAGTTCCGTAAGGTCTTGCCTGATGCTGTACCTCTTTTTCTGTAATTCTTCTGAATCCTGCATTCGCAGCTAATACCGGAATATAACGGTGCATATCTCCATACACATCGATTGATTTTACCACCTGCTTTTTATAAGCCTTCAGCCCGCAGTTGAAGTCATGAAGATAAACTCCGGATACTTTTCTTGCCGCTGCATTGAAGAGTTTTGACGGAACATTTTTCGTCATTACGTTATCAAAACGTTTCTTTTTCCAGCCCGAAACGATATCATAATTGTCCTCGGTCACCATTTTGTAAAGCTCAGGGATTTCTTCCGGAAAATCCTGTAAATCAGCATCCATGGTAATTACCACTTCTCCGTTTGTTCTTTCAAAAGCAGCATGAAGAGCCTGAGATTTTCCGTAATTCCTGGAAAATTTTATTGCGTGGATCTGAGGATGCTGAACTTTCATATTTTCGATGATACTCCATGACAGATCCGTACTTCCGTCATCTACAAACCAGATTTCATAGGATAAGCCGTTGGAGTAACAGACGTTATCAATCCTTGAAAAAAGTTCTTCCAAAGAGTCTTCTTCGTTTAATAACGGAATAACTATAGATAAATTCATTTTTTAATAAAAATTATTCTTGATTTTCTGTTTCCTGGTACACAGTTCTTGTTCTGAAAAACGCTCCAAAAAACACTGACAAAACTACGTAAAATATAAGAATTGCTGCAAAATATCCTGAAAAATGACTTGCGGTAAGCATATCTTTTCCTTTAATAGCTTCAGGAGAAAAGCTTGGAAGCCTATCTTGGTATTTTTTATCTAATTCGTCAATGTCTTTCTGGTGTTTCATGATCTTTCTTGCAGACTGATATTCAGTATCTAATTCCGTCTTCTGTCTCTGCACATACTGATAATTAAGCAATTTTTTAGCATCAGGATCTACGAAATTAAGGAACGCATAAATGCTGAAAATAGAAAGAATTCCCCCGATAAACATCGGAACGAATGCTCTTGAGAACGCATCTTTAAAACTTACAACTCTATTTTTGTTCCAGAAAGATTTTACGGACCAAAAGGCACCGCCTGCATATAAAATAGGCAGAATAAATGCATTGATTTTCAGGGAGATGTCAAAGTAATTGATTCCTGATAAAAAATAATAAGCTACAAAAAAGATGATCATTGTAGCGATAAAAAGTATAATTCCTAATGTTGATGGACTTTTCGTCATGTTAGATTTTTTAGAAAAAGTTGAAAAATTATTACACTAAATTCCAGCTGTTTAGCCTTGTTACTGCATTTTTTCAACTAATTTTCTTTAATTATGTTTTGAAGTTTATAAATTATTCCTACCTTTGCAACGGCAAGTCCTAAACAACCAGCTCCTGAGAACCCTCCAGGGCGGGAACGCAGCAAAGGTAATTGGTCGTAGCGGTGTGATTTAGGTAGCTTGCCATTTTTTTTTGATTTAAGTTGAAGTAAGGTAATTGGAAGATTATCTTTTTTTGTTTCTATACTTTTCAACATTTCCATTCTAATTTCCAGATTACCCTTCATTTTTATTTAAAATTCAAACTCCTCTCCTAATTTAGGAAGAACCAGTTCTACATTTTTATCGGCAAAATGCTTTAATGCACTTTCATGATTGATCTCAATGGCCGGGAATGTATCGAAGTGGCAACCGATCACTTTCGGAGTCTTGAGTAATTCTGCAGCTGCAAAAGATGCTTTTCTTGGGCACATGGTGTAGTGGCTTCCGATAGGAAGGATAGAAAGGTCAATATTCCCGAAAAGCCTTGGAAACAGCTCCATATCAGCCATTACTCCCGTATCTCCGGCCAAATAAATGTTCTTACCTTCAGGAAGTCTGAAAATATACCCTACAGGAACGCCTCCATAGCTTCCATCCGGGAATGAACTTGTATGATGAGCCGGTACCATGGAAATTTTAAGATCATCGATCTTTGCTGATCCTCCTAAGTTCACGTCATCTTTATTTTTTGCGGTTTTGAAGTAGGCACAAATTTCAGGCACAGCAATAACTGTTGCTTCCGGATGAAACTGCAACACTTCTTCCACATCGGCAATATGATCACCGTGAGCATGGGTCAATAAGATATAATCGATCTTCTGAGCTGCTATATCAAAGCCGGATTCTGCTTTTTTGTAATTGTAAAAAGGATCACTTAAAATTGTTTTGTCTTTGTAAGTAAACAAAAAACAGTTTTGTCCTAAAAATTGTATTTTCATTTTAATTGATTTATTAATTAATTTTTAAACATTTAAACACAAATAGCTCAAATATTTTCCACGAATAACACTATAAAATATTAGTGAAAATTTGTGTAAACATTGGTGTTATTTGTGTTTTATTTAAACGCAAAGAATGCTAAGATTTTTAATAAACTAAATGTTTTTTAAATTCGCAAAGGTGTTAATACTCTGCAAAGGTTATGTCAGATTATTTCTGTGGAAATTTATCCTCAATCAATCTTAAATTAATTCCATGTTCAAGATATGCCTTACAACCATCTAAAACTGTCGTAAAACCGCCAGTATTATCATTAATTACTTTTAAAAGGTCTTCACCCGTCTGGCTGAACCCATAGCTTTTAATAACAACAAGAGTTCCTTTCTCCATTTGTTTGAATTCATAATCTACATGTACTGACGGATCTCCCCACTCTGTTTTTATTAGTTGGTTTGGAATAATCTGATGAACTTTTACTTCAGATTTTGCGCCATACATTTCCCACTCCCAGGTAATCGTTTTACCCTCCTCCAGTCTTCCGGCAGATTTTGTAAACCAGAAATTAGTGGTTATTTCAGGGTTGATAAATGCTTCAAAAACATCTTCAACCGGTTTTCTGATAAGCATTTGAGCTTCAACATAGGTATTTGAACTCATAATATGGTCATTTTATTTATTTAAAAAAATTAAGTCCAATTGCTGTAAGAACTGCCATTGTAAAGGTAAGAATACCCACCTGTTTTAAAAATGGATCTAAGTCTTTAGGCTCTTTTACAGACATAATTTTCCTTCTGAGCTTAGCAAATGGAATCAGTAAGATCATCACAATGAAAACGTAATAATTTTGAGACTGTATGAAACCATTAAGCCCTAAGAATATAAGAATTAAAATCAAAGGAAACTGTAAAAGGACCATTTCATAAATCATTGCATTTTTGAAGCCAATCCTCAATGCAAAGCTGTTTTTCCCCGACAGCCTGTCACTTTCTATATCTCTCATATTGTTGAGATTAAGAACTGCCATGCTCATCATTCCTACCGCAGTTCCGGGTAGAAGCATATCCCAGCTGAAAGTTTTTGTGAACAGAAAATAACTCCCACAAACCGAAACCAAACCAAAAAATATAAATACGAAAAGGTCTCCCAATCCCATATATCCGTAAGGCTTTTTCCCGACTGTATAGCCAATTGCAGCCAAAATACAGGCCACTCCCAATCCTATGAAAATATAGAATTCATTCATATAATCCGGAATGAAAGCAATATACAACAAGGTAATTGTTGCAATAAAGGATAATACTGAGAAAAGAATCACGGCATTTTTCATTTGTTTTGCTGTAATTTTTCCTGAAGCTACAGCTCTGGATTCTGCTTCATTTATTCTTTTGGCATCAGTTCCTTTTACACCATCACCGTAGTCATTGGCGTAGTTTGATAAAATCTGATATAAAAGCGTAACCAGAATCGCCAGAGCAAAAATTTTCCAGTCCCAGGTACCTCCTTCTCCGTAAAGTCTCCATTTTGCAATGAAGGCTCCCATTATAATTCCACTTAAGGAAAGCGGTAAAGTTCTTAGCCTCGCGGCTTTTATCCAATCTGACATAAATATTTAGATGTTAGATAGTAGAAGCTAGAAGCTAGATTTAAAACCATATAAGTCTACTATCTAATTTCTAACCTCTAACTTCTTATTTTAAGATATCCACTGATTTTCTCCGAAATCAGGTTTTCTCTTTTCAAGGAATGCATTTCTTCCTTCCTGAGCTTCTTCCGTCATATAAGCCAAACGGGTTGCTTCTCCTGCAAATACCTGCTGACCAACCATTCCGTCATCTGTCAGGTTCATTGCAAATTTCAGCATTCTGATGGAAGTCGGGGATTTTGCCAATATTTCCTGCGCCCATTCGTAGGCTGTATCTTCCAATTCTGCATGCGGGATTACGGCATTAACCATTCCCATATCCAAAGCTTCCTGAGCGGAATAGTTTCTTCCTAAAAAGAATATTTCACGGGCTTTTTTCTGACCAACCATTTTTGCAAGGTAAGCAGATCCGTACCCTCCATCGAAACTCGTTACATCGGCATCGGTCTGTTTGAAAATAGCATGTTCTTTACTAGCTAAAGTAAGATCACACACCACGTGAAGCGAATGTCCTCCTCCTACTGCCCATCCGGGAACAACAGCGATTACTACTTTCGGCATGAAACGGATCAGACGCTGAACTTCAAGTATATTGAGACGGTGTCTTCCGTCTTCGCCTACATATCCCTGATGGCCTCTTGCCTTCTGGTCGCCTCCGCTGCAGAAAGCCCAGCCTCCGTCTTTGGCACTTGGACCTTCTCCTGAAAGCAGGACAACCCCTATTGAAGAGTCTTCATAAGCATCATAGAAAGCGTCATACAGTTCTGAAGTTGTCTTGGGTCTGAAGGCATTTCTCACTTCCGGTCTGTTGAAAGCAATTCTTGCTACCCCATTACATTTTTTATAGGTAATATCTTCGTATTCTTTGGCGGTTTTCCACTCAATCATCTTATAAAAATTTTTCTCAAAGATACGGAATTACAGAGAATTTTAAAGGTGAAATTTAACGATAATCAAGGTGAAAAAATAAAGCATATTTCAGGGTCAAAAAACAAAAACCGGAGCATTTCTGCTCCGGTTTCATTTATGATTCAACTAAGGAATTATTATTTTGCCTTTGCTTTAAGCTCAGCTTCCTTAGCTTTCAGATCTTTAATTTTATCTGTATTTTTTGTTACGATATAGATCTCTTTCAATGCAGTAAGAGCATCAAGATTTTCCGGTGCAGCTTTGTACCATCCTTCAGCATATGGAAGTGCCTTATTAAATCTTTCTCTTCTTGCATCGATAAGCTTAGTCGCTTCTTCAGGCTTTTCCTTTCTTGTTGCATTGATCTGCTCTACAGTTTTTGAATCGTCCCCAATTACTGTATAAACAAGGTTTTGGTAAGCGTTGTCAAAGTCAGGTTTAATCTCAATAGCTTTCTTGAATGATGCAATTGCATCTTCCAGTGCTGCAGGATTTTTAGATTGCATTACTCCAAGATTGTACCAGTTGGTAGCATCGCCAGGGTTTTTAGCCAGCTGTTCTTTAAGCGCTCCGATGAATTTTTCTGTATTTCCAGAATCATAGTAAGCTGTAGCCTGAGCTTCTTTAAGCTTAGCATTATTTGGAAATTTTGCCAATCCTTTTTCAATAATCACCAACGCTTCATTAGGTTTCTTTGCATTCATAAGCAAAGTCGTTAATGTTTCATACAGTTCCGGCTCAACACTTGGTGTCTGTTCTGTTTTGAAGTCTGAATAATCAGAGCTCTTTTTCATAAGTTCCCAAGTAGCTTTGTCTAAGTTCACTACCTGACCGGACTTTTTCTCTTTCGCAGTATACGTTGTCTGAACTCCTGTAAAACCTGAATTTATAAGATCTGTATATATTTTGATGGATTCGGTGCTGTTATTTGCCAAAGCATAGCTGAGCCCTGCATAATACATATATATCTTATCATCCTGGCCATTGGTCTTTAATAAGTTATAAACTTCTAAAAACTTAGGCGCGGCAACGGTATAATTTTTTGCATTATATGCATCCATTGCAGCTTTGTTCGCTTCCTGCAGCTTGGCATTTACATCGCCCTTCTGACCGAAAACGAAAGCAGAAGCTACGATTGCTATACCTAAAATGAGTTTCTTCATAATAACTATATTATATTAATTGTACGTTTTATTCTTCAGAATCAGAATTCTCATTTTCTTCGGCCGGGTTTTCTTTTTCAGCCTGCGGTTCTGTATTGTTTTCCTGGTTATCTGCTACAATTCCTGTTTCTTCTGCATTTTCTTCAGAGTCTTCTTCTGCAACCTCTTTATCCATTTCTACTTTTGCAATGGCTGCAATTTCGTCATTTTTCTTAAGGTTGATCATTCTTACTCCTTGGGTATTTCTTCCCATTACTCTCATTTCATCCATATTCATTCTGATGGCAACACCGGACTTATTGATGATCATCAATCCATCTTCGTCTGTCACATTCTGAATAGCAATCAGATTTCCTGTTTTTTCGGTAATGTTCAGGGTAATAACTCCTTTTCCTCCTCTGTTGGTGATTCTGTAGTCTTCTACAGCAGTTCTTTTACCGTATCCTTTTTCAGAAACCACAAGAACTGTCTCTTTTTCTACATCATTCACAACAATCATACCAATTGCCTCGTCATTATCATCCATAGTAATACCGCGTACTCCGATGGATCCTCTACCTACTTCTCTTACTTTTTCTTCAGGGAAACGGATACATTTACCATTTTTAGTAGCAATCATGATCTGAGAAGTACCATTGGTAAGGTAAGCACCCAACAACTGGTCATTATCTCTAATTTCGATAGCATTAACACCATTCACTCTTGGTCTTGAATAAGCTTCAAGAGATGTTTTCTTAATGGTACCATTCTTGGTAACCATTACCACGCTCATCTGGTTTACGTATTCAGTGTCTTTCAGGTTGTTGGTTCTGATATATGCTTTGATCTTATCATCCTGCTCAATGTTGATCAGGTTCTGTACGGCTCTTCCTTTGGATGTTTTTGATCCTTCAGGAATTTCAAATACTCTTAGCCAGTAACATCTTCCTTTTTCTGTGAAGAACAGCATATACTGGTGATTGGTTGCAGAAACAATATATTCAAGGAAATCTTCATCTCTTGTAGTGGCTGCTCTGTTACCTACACCGCCTCTGCTCTGAATTTTGTATTCAGAAAGTGAGGTTCTCTTAACGTATCCGGCGTGTGAAATAGTAAGAACTACCGCTTCGTTCGGGATAATATCTTCGATAGACATTTCTCCTCCTGAATAATCAATAGCTGTTCTTCTTTCGTCACCATATTTTTCTTTAATTTCAAGCAATTCTTCCTTGATGATCTCAAATCTTCTTGGTTCATTCGCTAAGATATCTTCCAAGTTCATGATCTCTTTCATGATCGTGTCATATTCGTCACGGATCTTGTCAAGCTCCATTCCTGTAAGACGTGCCAATCTCAGATCAAGAATAGCCTGAGCCTGAATGTCAGAAAGCTCAAATGCCTCAATCAAGCCTTCTTTTGCAGCCTGAGGATTGGCACTGTGGCGGATAATAGAAATTGCTCTATCTAGGGAGTCCTGAGACCCGATCACTTTCATGAATCCTTCCAAAATGTGAGCTCTCTCTTTGGCTTTTTTAAGCTCATATTGAGTTCTTCTCACAATCACTTCGTGCCTGTGCTCTACGAAATGGTGGATGATATCTTTTAAATTCAGCTGTTCCGGTCTTCCTTTAACCAACGCAATGTTATTAACGCTGAAAGAAGTCTGAAGTGCTGTATATTTATATAGTAAGTTTAGGACAACATTAGGAATAGCATCATTTTTCAGTTCATAAACGACACGCAGACCATTTCTGTCTGATTCGTCCCTGATTTCATGAATTCCTATGATTTTATCGTCTTTTACAAGTTCGGCTGTTCTGGCGATCATATCGGCCTTGTTTACCTGGTAAGGAACTTCGGTAACGATAATAGCATTTCTGTTTCCGATTTCTTCGAAATTCACTTTTGCTCTCAGCACTACCCTTCCTCTTCCTGTATGGAAAGCATCCCTTACTCCATCGTAACCGTATATAATGCCTCCTGTAGGGAAATCCGGTGCTGTAATATGATGCATTAATTCATCAATCGTGATTTCTCTGTTATCGATATAAGCACAGATTGCATCAATAGATTCTGATAGGTTGTGCGGTGCCATATTGGTCGCCATACCCACTGCAATACCGGAAGTACCATTAACTAAAAGGTTAGGAACTTTTGTAGGAAGCACCGTAGGCTCCTGCATACTGTCGTCAAAGTTATTCTGAAAATCAACAGTTTCTTTGTCCAGGTCTGAAAGAATCTCATCAGAGATTTTTTTCAGTCTAGCTTCGGTATAACGCATTGCTGCAGGCGGGTCTCCATCCATTGAACCGAAGTTACCCTGCCCATCCACCTGGGGATAACGCAAGCTCCATTCCTGAGCCATTCTCACCATTGCATCATATACTGAGGAGTCTCCGTGCGGGTGATATTTACCCAAAACGTCCCCAACGATTCTTGCAGATTTTAAATATTTTCTATTAGAAAAAACCCCTAATCCATACATACCGTAAAGTACTCTTCTATGAACGGGTTTCAGGCCGTCTCTTACGTCCGGCAACGCTCTTGAAACGATAACCGACATCGAATAATCGATATAAGACGATTTCATTTCATCAACAATGTTGATAGGAATCAGTCTTTCTCCTTCTTTTTGCATAAACAAATTTTATTATAATGACAGTCAGACCATTAGCTGTACGTCTGAAAATAATTTATTTCCAATTTTTATTAACGGGCTAATTTACGAAATTTTTACCGATTTTTGTGTTAGAATTTATCCACAAAATCTTAAAAATTCATAAAATATGAGCTTATTGAGTATAACTTTCCACTGTACGAAAAACAATATTGAAGAATGGGAAAATTATATCGACGAAACACTGGTGCTGATGGCGGAAAACCTTATGGATGTCAATAAATATATTCTTTCTGAAGTGCACAGTGATTATATTGAGGAAGGAAAGAATTATAATCTGCTTCTGATGTTTGACAGTGATGATCTCAGGGAAGATTTCATTAAAAGTGAAATGCTGAACATTTCGGAAAGAATTGAGAAAAAATTCGGAACGGAAGTAATGATCTTCAATACATTTCTGAATCCTAAAAAATCGAGATTTTAAATATAAATCAAAAGCCCTGAAAAATCAGGGCTTTTTTATTAATCTCTGTGTCGTTTGTGTCCTTTGTTTTTATGATGATGATGACCTCTGTTGTCATAATCATAATAATACACTCTTTTTTTCACCTGTCCAGGCGCATAATATCTTGCACTTCCTCCATATACTTTCTTGGCCTGTCCCGGCGGAAGTCTTCTTACATGATGATCATGCACTATACATGACGTCATCATAAGCGTAACGGTTATCACCCCTACAATTTTAATTAAACTTTTCATATTTTCCACTCTTTCAAATTCAATAGGGACATAACAAGGTTAGTGCCAAAGTATGCTGGAGCTTTTTGAATTGGAGTATTAGAGGGGCTTGAATGATATAAGAACTAAGGGTAATTCAATTTAAAAAACTGAAAGATAAATATTTAAGGAATGACTTACCACTTTATTAATTATTCTATAGTATCGCTTCGCTTTTCAAACAGGACAACATCTTTCCACTGTCCGTTAAGTTTCCCGATCTTTTTTCTGACACCCACTGTTCTGAATCCATTTTTCTGGTGAAATCTTATGGAAGCTTCATTCTCAGGAAATATACTGGCCTGAAGAGTCCAGAAACCATGGCTTTCACTGTCAAGGATCATCTTTTTCAATAGTACGGACCCTAAACCCTTCCCCTGATAGGTATTGTCAAAATAAATGCTTACCTCAGCAACTCCTTTATAACATTCTCTTTTACTTACCGGCTTCAATGCGCACCATCCTACTACTTCACTGATTTCATTTTCCAGTACCCAGCGACAGTCGTTGTAATATTCCATATTCCACGCTTCGGCAGTGGGAACTTCCGTTTCAAAAGTGGATATACCTCCGTCTACTCCCTGTTTATAAATTTCCAGCACTTTTTTTTCATCACTGGGAAGCATTTCTCTTAATTCGTAATTCATTCTATTTAATAGTATTTTCTTTTATTCTTTCTTTTGATTCTTGAATAGTGGGTCTGCTTTTCTCTTTCATCTTCTGAAATAACGCTTATATTCCCGTCCACTTCAAGGATAGAAAGTTTTACATCTCTTATCTGTTCTATGCCATGTTCCCTTATAGCCTCTTCCAGCTCATCCCGGGTGATCTTTACCCTATTTAGGGCAGCCTGGTCTATGACGCCGTCTCTGATCAGGATTACAGGATCTTCCTCCATAAATGTTTCAAATTTCCGATTGGAGAACATGAGTCTTTTGAGAATAAAGTTGGCGGCAAAGAGAACCAGGGCTGCGATAAGACCTCCCTGAAGAGAAGTATCCGGGCCTACCATCGCATTCTGAACTGCATTGGAAATAAGGAGAAGCAAAACTACATCTCCTGCATTGAGCTGGGAAAGCTGGTTTTTACCAAAGAGACGGATAGCAATCACCATAAAAAGGTAAACACAAAGGGAACGTACTACAACATCAAGAATAGGATTCACAGATCATATTTAATAATCAAATGTATTAAATTTTATGATTGCCTGTTGAAATTATTTTAAGCTTAAGAAGCAACATGACAAATCAAAATATGGCACATGATTTGACCATTGAATTTAAAGAATAAACATAATTTTATTGATGAAAAAAATCTTTTTATGCTTAGGTATTTTTCTCTTTTTAGCGGCCTGCAAAAATAATGGATCCCGGGCAAATCCAGCTGTAGAAGCTGCTGTCATTCAAAAGATCAACGAGCTTTACAGTTTATATGGAAGCTCAAATGATGCTCTTTATAATAAACCGTTTTCTGACAGTCTTTTTTCACCGGAACTGAAAAAAACACTTGAAAATGCTGTGAATGTCTCAAAAGCTGATATTGAAAAGGTAAAACACAGCGATCATCCGGATGAAAAACCATTACTGTTTGAAGGAGCTGTTTTTTCAAGCCTGTATGAAGGGTATAACAGTTACAAAATAAAATCTGTTAGTATAAACCCTTCGGGTACCTCAGCAGATGCGGCGGTTACTTTTGAATACACGATGTCCTCACCGAAAGTCATATGGACCGACAAAGTGCACTTAGTAAAATCCGGCCCGGAATGGAAGATTGATAATGTCAGTTTTGACCGTATTGGAAATTCGAAGGGCCTAAAAGCAAGTCTGAAAGATTTTGCTCAAAGCGCGAAATAATTATTAAATCTGATCATAAAAAAAGCTGCTCTGAGGGGGCAGCTTTTATTTTTAAGGGCATTGAGAGATTGGGACCTCGCTGCATACTACTTTATTCATCCATTCGCAGTATACGCAATATTTCTTTGGTTCACCTCCATACACGGATTTTAAGTCTGATTTTGTCAGTTTCTTTAAATTTTTCATATCGTTTTAATTGTTTTGGTTGATAAATGTATAACGAATTTTTTAACGTTTTATTATCCATTATATATAGGTTAAACCAACAGCTTATAACCTGCCTCTAGATCTTAAAATAATGGGAATATGTGTTTAAAATTTATTTTATATCTTTAATCAACCAAACATCACACACTTAATCACTAAAAATATTGAAATGATCACACCAAAAGGAGCCCAGGTCGGGCAATTCGAACCAGTAAAAAAATCACTGATATCCAATGGCCTTCTTTCCGGGCAGGACGAGATGGCCAATTACAACAAGGGCGTATGCCACGATGTGGTAGCTTATGCCCTGTATATGAGAGGTGCAGCTATATCTCCGGATGAACTTGTACAGTTCCGTGCACAGGGATGGCTCAAAAAATTCAACTATGCTGCGGGCGACAAGTGGGATGGTTACGCTATAATTCCCAAAGGAAAAGCCATCGGTTTTTACAGGCTAAGAGATAAAACATGGTTCCATTCGGCTGTCACTACCGGAAACGGTGCGGAGATCAGATCCGTGAACGGATTTTCACTGGGTACAGCATGGTCGGTTCCTGTAGATATGAAATGGGTTCTGGGTAAAAAGAATGAAGATGGAACCTTCAACTACGACGGCACAAAAATAGAAGTTTATATATCCTCTCTATAATTGGTTTGATCAATTCATCTACCAAAGCTACTGTCAATGATAAATCCCGTCAATATTAAAGAGCGAAAACCTGTATGGATCGCTCTTTCTGATTTTTATCTGGATACGGAACTTCAAGATTCTGATTTTAGGTATATTGCCCAGACAATCCTGGAAAGTCCATATTCTTTTGACGACGTGAAAACCATTAATATATATGAAGTTTTTCCTGTTTTACAGCCCAATCTCTTACAGGCAGCAGGTGAATGGGCCGGATTTAATGAAAAATGGCTGATGGAAGCCATTACAGATCACCTTAAAACAAAAACCGTTTCTGATAACGTAATGATAAGCACCAACTATAAAAAATATGTTTGGATGCAGGAAGACTATTGGCAGAAACTTGAAAGCATTTACAACGAAATGCAGGAGAAATAAAAAGCCACAACATGTATTGTGGCTTTCTATATTCAATTTTAATTATTATTCTAATTCTCTTTTTAGAAACTTCCCGGTCAAACTCTTCTTAGATTTCACAATCTCTTCAGGAGTTCCCTGAGCTACGATCTGGCCACCGTGTTTTCCTCCTTCCGGTCCTACATCGATAATATGGTCTGCCAATTTGATCACATCCATATTATGTTCAATGATGATAAATGAATTTCCTAATTCTACCAGCTGATTAATGGCTTCCATCAGGATCTTTACATCTTCGAAGTGAAGTCCGGTTGTCGGTTCATCTAAAATATACAGTGTATTTCCGGTCTGTCTTTTCGAAAGTTCTGTAGCCAGCTTGATTCGCTGTGCCTCTCCTCCTGAAAGTGTTGTAGACTGCTGTCCAAGCGTGATATATCCTAATCCAACATCCTGAAGCGTTTTTACCTTTGCAAAAATCTTAGGAATCGGCTGGAAAAAATCTACAGCTTCACCAATCGTCATATCCAGAACGTCGGAAATAGATTTTCCTTTGTAACGTACTTCCAGGGTTTCTCTGTTGAAACGTTTTCCATTACAGGTTTCACAATGAACATATACATCGGGAAGAAAGTTCATTTCAATCACTTTCAGTCCTCCACCCTGGCAGGTTTCGCATCTTCCGCCTTTTACGTTGAATGAGAATCTTCCCGGCTTATAACCACGGATTTTACTCTCCGGAAGTTCAGCAAAAAGGTTTCTGATGTCTGTAAACATTCCTGTGTAGGTTGCAGGGTTTGACCGCGGCGTTCTTCCGATCGGCGTCTGGTCTACATCTACAATTTTATCAATATTATCAAGGCCTTCGATCTTTTTATAAGGAAGAGGCTCCTGAACGGCCCTGTAAAAATGTTTGTTCAGGATCGGATATAAGGTTCCGTTGATCAGGGAAGATTTTCCGCTACCTGAAATTCCTGTTACCACAACCAGTTTTCCTAACGGAATATCCAGGGTAACATTTTTAAGGTTATTTCCAGTAGCTCCTTTTAACAGTATATTTTTACCATTCCCAGCTCTTCTTTCCGCAGGAACTGCTATCTTTCTTTTTCCGTTGATATAGTCTGCCGTGATGGTATCTGCCTTCAACAGGTCTTTCGGTTTTCCCTGCCACAGTATTTCTCCTCCGAATTTTCCGGCTCTCGGGCCAATGTCCAACACTTCATCGGCCTCCAGAATCATATCTTTATCATGTTCTACAACAATGACGGAGTTCCCGATATCTCTAAGGTTTTTCAATGAATTGATCAGTCTCTCATTATCTCTCTGGTGAAGCCCAATACTTGGTTCATCCAGAATATACAATACATTCACAAGCTGTGAACCGATCTGCGTGGCAAGACGTATCCTCTGGGATTCACCACCCGAAAGGGTTTTAGAGCTTCTGCTTAAGCTCAGATAATCCAATCCTACATCCAGAAGGAACTGAAGCCTTGTTTCAATTTCTTTTAAGATTTCGTAGGCAATGATTTTATTTTTTTCTGAGAACTTATCTTTGACGTCGGATAGCCATTCTTTTAAATCGGATAAGCTTAAAGCATTGACCTCAGCAATATTCTTTCCGTCTATTTTAAAACTCAAGCTGGCAGGCTGAAGACGGGTTCCGCCGCATTCGGGACAGGTTTCTTCAGTGGTAAAGTGCCTTTCCAGCAATACTGCTTCGTAAGATTCTCTTTCCTCAATAATCTCTTCCATAAAGGTAATCAGACCATCGAAGCTTATTTTAATTTTTTTGGTAATCCCTGCGTATTTCAGGTCTTTATTAAATTCCTTATGACATCCGTTGTAGATATAGTCCAAAGCCTCTTCCGGAATATCCTGCATAGGTGTTGCCATACCCAATCCGAAGATTTCAAGGATATTTTTAATTTGTGAGAGTATCCATTTGTTGGATTTGATGTCTTCCAGCGGCAATAACCCTCCTTGGTTAATGGAAAGTTTAGGGTTTTCAATAAAATAATCTGTATTGATCTTTTTGATGGTTCCCAAACCTTTACATTCCGGGCAGCTTCCTTTCGGTGAGTTGAAAGAGAATGTATTGGGTTCCGGAAGTGCCAGTGAATGCCCTGTTTCGGCATCCATCAGGTTTTTCGAGAAATATTCAATATCTGCACTTCCCAGTTTCTGGATTCCGATGATCCCTTCGCCCATTTCCATTGCAGTACGCAGGGATTTCTCCATTCTGGTCTCAGAGGCATTTTCACCGATGATCCATCGGTCGATTACAATGTCGATATCGTGGGTTTTGTATCGGTCCAGCTTCAGATCATATTCTATATCCTGCAGCTCGCCGTCAATTCTTGCCTGGCCGTAGCCTTTTTTTGCCATCTGCACGAAAAGCTCATGGTAATGACCTTTTCTGGAGCGTACTACAGGGGCAAGAAGCATTATCTTTTCGCCTTTATAATTTTCCTTAATTGTTTCAAGGATCTGGTCTTCCGTATAGCTTACCAACCTTTTTCCTGTAGAAAGAGAATATGCATCGGAAACCCTGGCATACAACAGACGCAGATAATCATACAGCTCGGTAACGGTTCCTACGGTAGACCTGGGATTTTTATTGGTGGTTTTCTGCTCAATGGCAATTACGGGAGAAAGTCCTTCTATTTTGTCTACATCCGGACGTTCCAACCCGCCTAAAAACTGGCGTGCATATGCCGAAAATGTTTCGATATAACGACGCTGTCCTTCGGCAAAGATGGTATCAAAAGCCAAAGATGATTTCCCGCTGCCGGAAAGTCCGGTAATTACTACCAGTTCGTTGCGCGGGATCTTTACATTAATATTTTTAAGATTATGTTCACGTGCTCCGTAAACTTCTATATATTCTGTTGATTTACTCATAATTTGGGGTGATCCTGCCTGAAAATCACAATGTGCAAAATTACGGAATTTTATGGAATTGTATGAACCGGAAAGTTTTTATTAAAGTTTAATTTTAGTTAAATTTATAAACTATCTGGAATATGTAATTCTTCATACACTACGTTTGTAAACTTTTGTTGATGCCAGGAATGATATTGTTGTATTATTAGGATTTTTATAGGTTTATATTGTTCTTATTTCACAAAAGAATTGTAAGAGTTCAGTACAGACTCATAGGAGGAATCGAGCTGCTGGATATCACTGTCAGAAATTTTCCCCGCACCTTTTGCATTACGGATGAGTTTTCTGTAGGTATCCAAAAAGCTGGATGCACTTTTATTAAAGCTTTCAAATAATGATTTTTTATAAGCATACTGCGGATCTTTCACATTGAATTCTAATTTTGAATTAGCTTCCACTGCTTTGGCAAGCTCATCATACTTTTTCTGAGCTTCCGCTTCATTAAATTTTCCTGAATACTGCTTATCCAGCACATCAATATTAGTGTCGAGAGAATTCATCACTTTTTTCGAAGAAATGATATATTCTTTCATCGGGTGATCTTTCAGTATTACTTCTTCAGCGGCATCCGTTGCAGGTTTGATCTTGGCCACTACATTTTCTCCCGAGGTAAATAAAGCCTGGGCTTCGGTTTCAATATCCTTTGTTATGGCATCTGCTTTTGCTCCTTTATCGTCTTTATAATCTTCAGAATTCATATAGGATTTAAGCTCTTCAAACTTTTTCTCTATACTTTCCTTTTTGGCTTTGTAGGTATTAAAGTCTGCTTCTATTGCTGCCTTGTCTTTTCCAAAACCTGACGGTATTTCTTTAATCTTGCTGAATGCATAATCCATAGAACCTATTACAGGCATTATCATAGCATTTCCTCCTTTTGCTTTCGCTACGGCTCCATCAGCATATCTCAGAATACTTTCTATATGCTTGGATGTATTCTTATAAGAATCCACAAAATTGTTATTGAATTCAATGATAGCATTAGCTTCATCTGCACTGCCAAGATTCAGAACAGATTTGCCCAGTTTACTGACGTCTTTTTTACAGCTGATGACACTGGCCGATGTAAAAGCCAGAGCCATGGCAAGGACGATAATCTTTCTCATATTTTATAGTTTAGGTTTAGTTGTATTTATATTTCGTCAAGATCGATATCTTCATTGCTTATTTTCACTACGTATTCGATCCCGTCAATTGCTTTGGAAATGATTTGGTTTCTAAGGATATTGGCCATGTTTTCCCAGTACGCTCTTCCATAGAAGGAATAATTCTGCGGAATGATCTCTACTTCAACGGTTCTCACAAATCCCTCTTTTGGGCGGTTGCTGATCATGGTTCCTCTTCTTACCCGTACCTCTTTTACCTCATCTTTCAGAACCATTCTGCAGTAGTTTTTAACATCTTCCAGGGAAATGATCTTGTCTCTTGTAGTTAAAGCATATCTGTAAGCCTGAATGCTGTCTGTTCCCTTCTGTTCTTCGGAGCCTCCTATAGTCTCTGTGAGAAGGACAACGGTCTGTGATTTCAGTTGATTAGAAAGTTCTGTTCCCGGACGCATATGATTGGCCAGCGTGCAGTGCGTAACCCAGAATGAGGCATACGTATGGTCTGTCTTTTCAACGGGTTCCATGATGACGTAATTCAGCTCCTGCCTGATATTTCTTTTTGCATTGTTCACTTTCTGAACCATCGTCTTCATTTTGTCTGACATTTCGCTCAGTACTCCTTTAACGTTATCTCTGTTTAACAGTGAAAATGCCGCAATCTCATCTCTTGTCAGTTCCAGAACATTAGCAATCATATCTACTGCATTTCTATTGGTAAAACGCTCCATTCCACCTTTTCTTACTGTATACAATCCTTTTTTAAGATCATCCGCAGGGGTAAAAGGAATTTCCGTATACTTTCTTCCGTCTCCATCCTGAACTTCATCTACATACAGGAAATGTTCGCCTTCGTCTGTAACGAGAGGAATATTGTTTCCCATGATATCCAGGCTGTATTCTGTCTTCTTCCAGCCTCTGTTGTAAATAGGGAAAGCATTCATTACAAATGAGAAATTGTCAAGGATTTCAGCAGAAAACTGTGGCGGGAATTCAAAAGTAAGCCACAAGTAGCGTTTGTCTCCGATCTGCTTTCTGATCTCCTCTTTTTCGTTGAGGAAGTCAAGGTTTTGTGGCAGTATTCCCGGCTCCGAGAAAAGACTGCTCGAAAGTCCTGTGATTTCAATGAATTTATGACGGTAAATACTTTTAATATCTTCAATGGCTTTATTCCGGATCGACTGTTCTTTGAACATCTGCTCATATCCATCCTGCTGGCTGTTCGTAAGATAACTCAGTCCTTCCCTTACAAATAAAGGATTCCCATTACTGGTGACGGTAATATAAGGAAGAAGCTTGTAAACGAAATCTATATGCTCAAAAGCAGGATTGGAACAGAATACGCTGATGTATTTAGGGAAATTTTCACTGGCATATCTGCTTACATCCACTCCTATGGTGATCTTTCTGTAGTCTTCAGGTTTTCCCTGGAATCTTGCTACAGGTATTTTATTCAGCCTGTCATCTACACTATAGCAGGTATTTCCTACAAACATTACTGCTGTCTGTATTTTATTGATTCTTACATTTCCTACCGGTGTAAAAGGAATATTAAGCTGCTTGTCCGATTCTGATTTCACCGTTGATGTCATCTGCTTGCGGAAAAAGAATTCGGTATGTTCCAAAAGGACCTCCGAAGACTCATAAGGCAGTGTAAAAGCAACTGCATGGGCCGGAATCGGATGGGTATAAATGGATGGTGTCAGAAGTTTTGCCAGTTTCTCAAGGATCCTTGCATTGACTGTCTGAATTTCGTTATTAGCCTTAAAAACTTCTGTACTGAATGCGTCTATCAGTAGTTTTACAAAAGGGTCCAGAGACTGCGGGCTTTTCAGTCCCCACACTTTGGTGGCGTTCTGAAGCATTCTTGCCTTTACAGATTCTTTGGAATATATATTTTGATCTAGGTTCATAAATTTTTCTTGCTGTTAAAAACAATTAGTCAATAGACATCGGACTTAAAAATAATTCTGTAGAAAAGCTGAAACGCTCTCCCGTTGCCTCCATTTTTGCATTGATGGCAATTCTTACTTTCTTTTTGATCTCTGTGTGTTCTTTGGTATCGTAGCTGTGTTCTACAAATTGAATGTGGGCATCAATCTGTGGATTTACGATGCGGGGTTCATATTCCTGAATCTGCCTTCTGAGGCTTTTAACGAAAACGCTCTCCCAAACGGCACTGGTAACTCCATTATCGAATTCCAGACTCCAAACGTCGTTTCCATAATTGTCATCATATCTGTTTTCGCCTTTTTTGGTAGTGATCAGCAGCATGATATTGTGCGCAATGCTTTCGCCCATGTCGCAGATATCAATGCTCCCTCCTTCAGTCATTAAGGTTGAAGGGACGAAAGGCATTCTGTAATTTGGTGTGTCCATAGTCAGCTTCTTATTTTACATAGTCTAGTTTTCTTAAAAAGAACTACCAAAATACACATTTTCATGAAATAAATAGGAAAAGAAATCAAAAATCTCATTGAAAAAAGGGCTTCCAAATGAATTTGGGAGCCCTGATATATTATAGAAACGGTTGAATTTTATCCTATTGATCCGCCTGCTTTTTCCTGTTAATGAAATAATACACCGGAAGTCCCAGGAGCACCATTAAAAATCCGGGCCAGGTATACTGCTGCTTGTAGATCAGGAGAAGTATGCAAAATCCTGTTCCTATCAGAAGATAGATAATAGGTGTCACGGGGTAAAGCCATGTTTTATAAGGTCTTTCAAGATCCGGCTTTTTGATTCTTAAATAAATAACTCCGAAAACCGTAATCATGTAGAACAGAACGATCACAAAAGAGATCATGTCCAGAAGATTACCATACTGTCCGCTAAGGCATAGCACCGAAGCCCATATTCCCTGCATCCATAAAGCATTTTCCGGAACTTCATTTTTATTGTTTTTCTCGGCAGATTTAAAAAACATTCCGTCTTTTGCCATCGTCTGAAATACTCTGGCTCCAGCCAGAATCAACCCATTATCACACCCAAATGTAGAAACCATTACAAGAACTGCTATAATGATGGTGCCTGCACTTCCGAAAATATTCTGTGAGGCTGCAACTGCAACCCTGTCATTGGCTGCAAAAGCAATGCTGTCCCTGTCCAAAGCGTTCAGGTATACGTAATTGACCGCCAGATAAAGGATCATCACTGCAGAAGTTCCGTAGATCATGGATTTAACAATATTTCTCTTCGGATTTTCCACTTCTCCGGAAACGAAAGTTACGCTTTCCCAGGCTACCGAACTGAAAACAGATCCTACCATGGCTGCTGCGATACCTCCGAGCAGGGTCATCCCACCAATCGGTTCCCAACCTTCTTTAAGGAAATTACCGCTTATGTCTTTTTTAAGATTATTAAATGAATCAAACCCAAGACTGAAATTTTCAGCTAAATGCGAAAAATCCACCAAAATGAATCCAACAGCAATTAAACCCAGTAAAGCAATGATTTTTGACCCTGTAAATACATTCTGAAGCAGCTTTCCGCTCTGTACACCTCTTGTATTAATATAAGTAAGTATAAGGATAACGGCTATCGCCAGAATCTGTATCCATGTGATTTTGAATTCTCCGCTTTGGAAAAGAGGTGCAGCATCATTCAGTGACGGAACCAGATAAGCTGTGAATTTACCGAAAGCCATTGCTACTGCCGCAATGGTTCCTGTCTGGATTACCGTAAACAGACCCCAGCCGTACAGAAATCCCATCTTTTTTCCAAAGATCTCTTTGAGATAGGTATACTGCCCGCCTGCTTTTGGAAACAGCGCTGAGAGCTCTCCATAGCTGATTGCCGCTGCTACAGTCATCACTCCGGTAATGATCCAGACTACGATCAGCCAGAAACCTGATCCCAGGTTCCGCATCATATCGGCACTTACAATAAAAATTCCGCTTCCGATCATAGATCCCATTACCAGCATAATGGCATCCCAAAGTTTCAGTTTTTTCTGCATAGTCAAGTATAGGCATCAAATATAAACAAATCTGAGTTTGATTTTGATATTTGTCTAAAATTTACTGCACTGCCTGCTTTTTATCAAATTTTTATGGAATTGTTATTCAATTTTAATTAGTACTTTTGGAAAAAATATTAAAAATGAAATTCAAGGCTATATTATTTGCAGCAGCTGTAAGTATTTCTACTTTAGCTTTTGCGCAGGAGACATCACAGAAAAAATCTGGACCACCGGAAGGAAGTGCTATTGTAGGTGATGCATACGGATCTGGAGTAACTTCAGAATCTAAAGCCATCACAGTAGATAAACTGAGCAAAAAGCTTAAGAAAGACAATAAAAAAGTTGAAGGTGTTGCAGTTAAAGGAAAAGTAACTGATGTATGTGAGAAAAAAGGATGCTGGCTTACCATCCAGACTGAAGACAATTCTCAGTTTTTCGTAAAAATGAAAGATTATGCATTCTTTGTTCCAACTGCTTTAAAAGGTAAAAATGTTGTATTGGAAGGTACTGCAGAAAGAAAAGTAACTTCAGTAGACGAACAGAAGCATTATGCCGAGGATGCTAAGAAGCCTCAAGCTGAAATTGATGCCATCACGACTCCTAAAGAAGAGATCAGGTTTGTAGCCAATGGAATCAAAGTAGTGAACTAATTCTGTATAAAAATAATAACGTCCTCAAAGAGTAATACTTTTTGAGGACGTTTTGTTATATGTTCTCTCAGATTGAGCAGATGTTTGCATTATTCTTAAACTAAATTAAAAAAAATTTAGACTCAAAAATTGACCAGATCAGATGAAGACTGCCCTATTTTTTAATCTTCTATGGTAAATTCTGCTGGAGCATCCAGTTTCGGATATTTGGTAACAGATACAAATCTTTTTCCTGTACAGTCTATTTCCAACCAGCCTTTTCTTTTTTTCACGTCTCCCACTTCCATCACAAAAGGTACAAATGATATTTCATCCTTTCCTTCTTCTATCATTTCGCGGTACTGAACTGCGACATCCAAAATGCATTCATGATCTGTATTCAGTTTTACATTTCTGTAAATAATATCATAATGTGTTTCCTGGTTTTCGGGAATTTCGAGATATTTTTCCCATCCTTCTGTATCCGAATTCAGTTCACTGATTGCTTTTAATGCATAATACAAAGCAACCGTATAATATTTCCTGGTTCCCTTTCTTGTATAATCATCTATGAAATGTCCGCCTTCAAACAAAATAGTTGGCATTCCGGCCTTAATAAAGTTATCGCCTGTAGAGGTTGGATAAAACTCATCAGAATATCTGCCGATCTGATTCGGGATTAAATCCTTTAATTGATCGTAAACTCTTCCAATTACAGCCATACATTTTTTCCTGTTATCAGTTATGGTACGTTCTTCATTTTCGGAAGGTGCCAAGAAAGATAGTGTTGCAGGATGTATTCCGTCTGTAGTAAAAATAGTTCTCTGTTCATGCAGATTTAGTGCATAATCGTATTTTTTTGAAGCGACAGCTTTTTTAAGGAATTTAATTTCCGTACTCGATTCATTATGAAAGTCTCTGTTCAGATCAATATCTGCAGCATTCAGCCTTGTCCATCTTTCTGACCCGTCAGGATTGAGCATAAAAATAAAATCGAGTCTGATTTTATTGAAAAGATCTTCTTTCATTTCCGGAGCCTTATCCAAAGTTTCAAGAAGATCAAGTATGGCATGGCTGGCATTGGATTCATTTCCGTGCATCTGCGACCATGCAAGAACATTAATAGTTCCTGTCCCTATGCTTAACTGATAAATAGGTTTATCTAAATATGATCTTCCGATCTCCTGAACATAATCGCTGAGATTAGTCTGTAGGTAAGAAAATAATTTTTTAGGGGAAATATAGCGGTTTGAGAAATCAGGGTTCGGAGAATAGAGCAGTTCAAAATTCATTCTAAATAATTTACAAGAGTCAAATTTAATGAATTTTAGACATTAAAATATAATTAACATTTGTAATTTATCTAAACAAGCCACTCTGTCATTTTGTCTGTTGATAAAATTGTTAATTGAAAATAACATCAATTAATTATCACAAATACCTATATTTCAGTATTTTACAAAGTTTATATAAATCATATTTAAAAGGTTACTTTAAGTAATAAAAACCTTGTTTATCAGCAATTAGGTATAATTTAATTAAACATTATAAATGTGGAAAACTCATGTAATTATACATATATACATTTGTAAATGCCCTATTTTTGTATTTTAACAGAAAAATTTTTTGCTGCAAATGGCATCAATCTTATTATTTAGAATTTTATCAAAAGTAAGAAATTAATTAATGCTTTTATATAGTATAAATAATTAATATACAGCAACTTAATATTATAAATTCACATTTGTATCTATTACAATTATACCAGGAATTGAAATTTAGAATACTAATGATTCAACTTAGTAACATCTCAATATGTTATTAATCAGATGTTTACAATATAAGTTACAATTAGTTTAATGGCACACACATTTAAAAATTTACTGATTAAAAAAGAGTTTACTTTGCGCAATTCATATAAATGATTATCATTAAAAGTATAAAACGTTGTTTTATAATACGTTATATTTTATTTACATTTGTATAATTACAATAACTAAATATGTTTACTTTTGTAATTTGCTTATGTAAATTTAATCATTTACATTTGTAAAGTAATAAACAACTTATTTTTATGAGTTTAAACGAGAGAATTTCTAAAGTTATAGAGTATTCCAATCTCAGTCCTTCTGAGTTTGCCGATGAGATCGATGTACAGCGTTCTTCCATTTCGCATATTACTTCCGGAAGAAACAAACCCTCTTTGGAATTCATTATAAAGATAAAGTCAAGCTTTCCTGAGATTCTTTGGGACTGGCTGGTTACGGGTGAAGGTGAAATGCTGAAATCCGAATTACCGGAAGTAGAATCTGCTTCAGAGGAAAAACGGGAAGAAGAAAAAGGAAAACCTACTCCGCTACCCGACTTATTTACGATGATGAAGGACGATGAAGATTTCGGAACTGAGAAGGAAACAGACGTTCTAAAAGAGAGGCCGCGAGAATCGTTTATTCCGCCCCCATATAAGGCTCAGGAAAATATATCAGATTCTCAGCGATTAGAAAAGACTAACGATAAATTCATCAATCAAGTCATTGATAATCAGGAGAATAAAATAAAAAGGATCGTTCTCTTCTATGAAAACGGAAAATTTGAAAGTTTTGAACCATAAAAAAACCTGGCCAAGTAAAATGACCAGGATAAAAAATATTGAAGAAGAAAACTAAATCTTATTGCTTCATTAGTTTTGTAATTTTTATATGTCCGCCCTCATTCTTTATTTTCAGAATGTAATTTCCCTTAGGTAAGTCTGTCACACTATACTCTTCAGAACCGTTCAATGTCTTTATCAATTTTCCGGAAGCATCTAAAATTTCTACACTGCTTATTTTAAGCTTTTCAGGATTATTAATTTTGAAATTGTCTTTTACGGGATTAGGATAAACTTGAATTCTATTGTCATATTGCATGGTCTCCTGTGTACCCAGTGTGGTTGCTGTAAACGTAATAACAAATGGCATATCTAAAGGAACATCAGGAGCTGAAGCAGGGTTTCCGGCATCAATTAGAGAAGTCCACGTTCCCAAAATGGCATCAAATTGCTTAGCATTAAAGGCAGGAAGTCCACGGCTTCCAACGATAGTAACCGGTGGTAAAAAGCCCGCATTAGCCATCACTACATTCTGCAGCTGGTATTTTATCCAATATGTTCCGGCTCCAAGAGTTATAGGTGTATTGGCTGTTATCTTCCATATTTTTCTGGTGGTCCCAGGTATGGCAGCAGCAGGTACGGCAGTATTTCCAGTCCTGTACATGGTGGCGTCTGCTCCTACGGAAAACCTGTTGGTAGTATCATCTCCAAATACACTTGTTGCTCCTGCTACGGAAGGATCTGAATTGAATATGTTTACTCTTACTGTATTAAAAGGAGCTGTAGTCCCTGCATAGTTCGTCTGATAGGCAAAAAAATCTATGGTTGTAATCTGCCATGAACTTCCGGCGGGAATAGTAAAATCATCAGCAAGAAAAAAACTTGCCGCAGCTGAACTGGATGTTCCGCCTAAACCAAGACTGGTATTGGATTCTGTAGTATTTCCTGTATTATTCTGAAGTTCAGACCATGTGTATCCGACAGGTGCTGCCGTTCCACTTTTAGAAGTAGCTCCGGTACTTAAACCTCCGTTATTATAGGTTTGTGCTATGCCAAAATTAGCCGCTATAAGGGCAGCAATAAGTAATGCTTTTTTCATAATATTAGTTTTTAATGGTTTAAATCAAATATAACCAATAACAATGAATAAAACAATATATATTAAATATTTTTATTATATGATTAACAAATATGCAAATATATTTAGTTATAAATAATGCCAAAATGATAATACTTATAATAAATACAGGTCTTTTTCACACATATATAGCAAATTAAAAAGACCTGCAGTTTCTGCAGGCCTTTTTGTATATTTTATAAAATATTACTTCTTTCTTCTTTCCAACTCTTTCTTGATAAGACCTAATTCTCTTCCGGTTTGTCCGGCTACAGAAGTATTTTCTCTGGCCCTTCTTGTAAGATAAGGCACAACATCCTTTACAGGTCCGTATGGAAGATATTTAGCCACATTATAGCCCTTATCTGAAAGATAGAAGGTAATATTATCACTCATTCCGTAAAGCTGTCCAAAATAAATATGAGGATTTCCGTTTTCAAGAGATTTGGCTTTCATTTTATCCATAACCAATTCAGATGAGATCTCATTATGAGTTCCAAAGAATGCTGATACTTTATCCAGATGATTCATTACAAAATCAATCCCGGCGTTGTAATTTTTATCCGAAGCCTCTTTATTTGGCTGGATAGGATCCGGATATCCTTTTTCTTCCGCCCTTGCTCTTTCCTTTTCCATATAGGCGCCGCGAACGATCTTATATCCTATGAAATAGTTCTTTTCTCTGGCTCTCTGAAGATGAGCTTCCATATACTCCAGCCTTCCCGTTCTGTACATCTGGATGGTATTCCAGACAATTGGCTTTTCCCGGTTGTATTTCTCCATCATTTCTTCACAAAGCTGATCTGCTGCATCCTGCATCCAGGTTTCTTCAGCATCTACCATTACTTTTTTGTCATTCTCATGGCAAAGACTACATACCTCATCAAACCTTCTTACCACTCTTTCCCATTCTTCTTTCTGGCTTGAAGTAAGCTCAGCACCACTTCCTACCGCTTCATACAGATCAATTCTTCCAAAAGCCGTGGGTTTAAATACAATAAAAGGAATGGCAGGATTTCCCACAGAGAATCTTATGATATCTTTGATCTCTTTGCAAACTGCATCAAAGGTTTCCTCATCTTCCTTACCTTCAATAGAATAATCGAAAATACTTCCAACTCCTCTTTTGAAAAGCTGTTTTACCGCCTTCATACTTTCTTCGCGGGTCTCGCCACCACAGAACTGCTCAAACAAAGTGCTTTTTACAATTCCGGTCACGAAAGGAAAATTATTGTGTACCGTAAAATTAAGAACAGAAGTTCCAAGGCTGGTAAGAGCGGGTTGTTCAATCATTTTAAACATCCAGTACGCCTTTCTCAATTGTGCATCAGACTTGTCTGCAAATGCAACTTTAGTATCGTTAAAAATGGGCATCCTTTTTATTAAATTTAGTTTTGCAAAGGTAATAATAACCACAGTTTATTTAAAGAAAATTTTCTACAATTTGCTTTCAATTCCATTCAAAAGCATAGCGATGATTCCTACAAACACCCAGAATCTTAATATATTGAGAGTGAGGAATTTACTTCTTCTGGTGGATTTAAGCAAAAGGTAAATACAGAAGATCATTACAAATAAGCCTGCGGTAAAGTAGTATGCCATAAAACCTGAAATTCCTGTTTTAGTGATAAGCTTCATGGAAACAGCTATTGTGGTAATCAGCAGAGAAATGATGATGATCTGGCTATTTTTATTTTTAAAATAGTTTGGAATTGTTGTATATCCGAATGCTTTATCAACACTTTTTGTGAGCATATCTTTTACAATATCGATACACAAAAGGATCAGAAAGAGAAAAACAGCCATCAGCAATACCTTCTTGGAAAAGGTTTCATAATAGACCATCATTCCGAAAAAAGGATATAATGTAAGACTTACAAAAGTAAGGTTGTTAATGATCAGCAATCTGCTTAATTTATGACTGTAAAACCACATAAAAAACTGGTATACAAGAAAAAAAACAAATACCTTATGGGAAATCATCCATGCGACACCCAGAGAAATGGCAGTCAGAGCCAGGTAAGCATATAAAAAATATTTCTGTTTGATAAAGCTTTGGATTCTGGTACGGAACGGTTTTGCCACATGGTCTTTTTCCAAATCGTAAAACTGGTTGATAATTCCGCCGGCCAAAATGGTTATAACGGTACAGAAAATAATGCCGTGTACTTTAAAATCGAAGACAAATTTGCTGAACGTTTCATCCTGATTGAAGAGGAAAAAAGTGGATACATATAAAGCAAATGTGAGGAGTGCCGCTACAAAAAAACGGGCACCGATCAGAAAACCCACGAATTGTGAGAATCTGTAAAATATAGATTTAGAGAAATAGTTCTTAGACTGGAAAGTTTCTTTTTCAGAATTCATTCCAGCCTGTTTAAAATCTGTAAATCACTTCTTTTTGGAAGCCTTCAAGCATTTTTTCTGCTTTTGCGTAGTCTTTTGTAAAGCCCAGAATATATCCGCCGCCGCCGCTTCCGCAAAGTTTCAGATAATAGGCATTAGAGTCCAGTCCTTTTTTCCAGATGTTGAAAATACTTTCAGGGATCATCGGACGGAAATGCTCATATGCCCAATGGGAAAGCTTTTTCAGGTTTCTGAAGAAAGGATTCATATCTTTTTTAAGGAAAGATTCAATGCATGCATTGTTGTAACGGATGAACTCTTCTTTTAATGTTTTCCGGAAACCTTCCGTTTTCATTTTTTCAAAGAAGATCTGGATCATAGGTCCGGTTTCTCCTGTAATACCACTGTCGATAAGGAATATGGCTCCTTTTCCTTTCTCTCCTTCAGGAATAGAAACCCTGTCCAGGTTTTCTTTATTCTCTATAAGGATCGGAAGGTTCATATAGCAGATCAGAGGATCCATTCCTGAACTTTTACCATGGAAATAGCTTTCCATTTCACCAAAAACGGTTTTTAACTTTTTCAGATTATCTTTCGAGATCTGTTCAGGATCTAGCTTACTGAGTGCATATTTTTCAAAAATAGCAGCTACCAAAGCTCCTGAACTTCCTACTCCATATCCTTGTGGAATATTGGAATCGAAGAAAAGCCCGGATTCAATATCATTTTTTAAGCTCTTGATGTCCAGTTTAAAATCATCAGAAAGATCAAGCGTTGCAAGGAAATCAGAGTATTTCTGCAGATGTTTGTTCGATTTAAGTTCAAATTCAGAACTTAAATCTGAGAATTTCAGGGTTCCTTTATAGAAACTGTAAGGTACTACAAGCCCCTGGGAGTCTTCAATCATCCCATATTCTCCAAAGAGAATTATTTTTGCATAAAATAGAGGGTTCGTCATCTTGACAATAAATCTTTTTGCAAAGTTAAAATTATTCCGCTGAATATAAGCAAAACTCAAGCCGAATTCCAATTTATTTAAACAGAAAAGGTTTTTCAGGCTTTTATCACCACAAAGAGCGGAAACCATTTTATCTGTATACGATAAAAAAAGCCTGAATGATCAGGCTTTTATGATAGTTTAATTAATTTTTATTGACAGTTTGATTATAAAGTATCCCTTTCTTTCCGCATATTGACTTTAAGAAACCGGATCAGGATAAGTCCTGTCGCGAAAAATAAGGTCATGGATAATGCTGCAATTCGCATATTATTAAAATGCTCAATCAGTGTGGCGAAGATAAAGGTTCCGATAATGATCGCAATCTTCTCCAATACATCATAGAAGCTGAAATACGTGGTATTTTCCATAGAATCTTCCGGAAGAAGCTTTGAATAGGTAGATCTGGACATAGCCTGAAGCCCTCCCATCACCAATCCTACTACTGCTGCTACTCCATAGAACTGATATTCTACCGTAGGATTTTCTTTGTTCAGGAAATATGCCCAAAGACATGCAACAATCCAAAGTACAATAGCGATAGAAATCACGTTTCTATTTCCTATCTTCCTCGATAATCTGGAGAATATAACCGCCCCGATGATCGCTTCGATCTGGATAACCAGAAGAGTTCCGATCAGTTTATCCTGGGCCAGGTTAATTTCGCTTTTCCCAAATAAGGTGGCCATCAGGAAAATGGTCTGCATCCCGACACTGTAAAAGAAGAAGCTGGAAAGGAAAAATTTTAGGTTTCTATCCTTAAACAAAACTCCACCCACTTTGAAAAGCTCATGAAAGCTTTCTTTGGCAATGTCTTTATAAAAGCTCATATTATCTTTAAGAACCTCAAAGAAACCTCCCTGTTCTTCATGCTTTTTAAAGATATTTTTATAGTTTAAAAGTACCAGATCTTTAGGAAGTTTTTCTTTAACATCTCCAAACTGAGGAAGATGCTTGAAGGTATACTGTGAAAAGCCAAACCACCATGCACCGGTCAACAGAAAGCTTATTCTTGTAAATAACAGCTGCTGTGCGGCTCCTTTTGCAAAAACCTGGATCAGTACCAGACAGATCACCACAAGGACTACAGAACCCAGATATCCATACACATATCCTCTTGCAGACAACGCATCCTGCTTATCACGGGTTGCAATATCCGGCAGGAAGGAGTTATAAAACACTAAACTTCCCCAGAATCCGACACTTGCCGTAATACTGAAAAGAAGACCTAAAAATACATTATGCATTCCTGTAAACATAGCAAGCCCCATACATGAGGTAGCTCCAAGGTAACAGAAAAACTGCAGAAATGATTTTTTGTTTCCGATAGTATCAGCTAATGAAGACAGGAACGGAGAAAGCAGCACTACAATAAAAAATGATATGGTAAGTGAATATCCATACACAGCATCCGGCTGGTATTCTTTTCCTAAAACCTTTATCATGTGCCTCACCGGGACATCAATCCATGATTTTGTTTCTTCCACATACTCTTTTTTCTCATAAGCAGTTGTCAGTATGGAATAGTAAATAGGGAAAATAGTGGAGGTAATAACCAATGAGTAAACAGAATTCGCCCAGTCGTATACAGCCCAGGCTTTCATAATCCTTGGATTATTCTTTATGTTTTGAGGCTGTTGATTCTCAATTTCAGACATTTCAAATAAATATTAGTAGCACAAAAATAGAAAAACCATTAAGAAATTGATAAGAATTTAGAAAAATTATCGATTCCTTAATGGTAAAATATTCTTCGAGAGAATATTATATATTTTCAATCACAATAGCAGAAGCTCCACCACCACCGTTACAGATAGCTGCAGCACCGTATTTGGCATTATTCTGCTTCAATACATTAATCAGCGTTACAATGATTCTGGATCCTGAACTTCCCAGCGGATGCCCAATGGCTACTGCTCCACCATTTACATTTACTTTGGATGCATCCAGTCCTAAGATCTTATTGTTGGCAAGACCTACTACAGAGAATGCTTCGTTAAATTCAAAGAAATCGATGTCAGAAATCTCCAGGCCTGCCTTTTTAAGGGCAATTGGTAAAGCTTTCGCAGGTGCAGTCGTGAAGTTTTCAGGCTCCTGAGCTGCATCAGCATAAGAGATGATTTTAGCTAAAGGTTTCAGGCCAAGTTCTTTCATTTTTTCTTTAGAAACAAGAATCAAGGCAGAAGCACCGTCATTTAATGTAGATGCATTGGCAGCGGTTACGGTTCCTTCTTCTTTTTTGAATACAGTAGGAAGTGTTGCAATTCTGTCAAAATTTACTGCTTTATATTCTTCATCTTCAGCAAAAATTACAGGATCTCCTTTTCTTTGAGGAATTTCAACAGGAACCACTTCTTCTGCGAATTTTCCTTCGCTCCATGCTTTTGCAGATCTTTTGTAAGATTCTATAGCAAAATTATCCTGATCTTCTCTTGAAATACTGTAATCTACAGCACATTTCTCTGCACAAACTCCCATATGTACTTTGTTGTACACATCTGTAAGACCATCCAGCACCATTCCGTCCTGCATTTTGATATCGCCCAATTTAGTGGCAACTCTTGCATTATAATAATGTGGAACTAACGACATATTCTCCATACCTCCGGCAACAATTACTTCAGCATCGCCTGCTTTAATAGCCTGTGCCGCCATAGTTACTGCTTTCATTCCTGAAGCACATACTTTGTTTACTGTAGTAGAGGGTGTCTCAATAGACAGACCTGCACCCAAAGCCACCTGACGGGCCGGCGCCTGGCCTTCTCCTGCCTGCAGTACATTTCCCATATAGATCTCCTGAACATTCTTAGGATCAAGACCGATTTTATTTAATGCTCCTTTTACAGCAGCAGACCCCAGCTTTGTAGCAGGAACCGTTGAAAGGCTTCCCATAAAACTCCCGATAGGTGTTCTTACTGCGGAAACGATGAATACTTCTTTCATGTGTATTATATTTACTTTTTTTACAAATGCTGCCTTCCGGCTGCATTATACTATTCTATTTTTTTACTTTTATATAAATAACCTCATATTGGCTATTTTCAATTTTGGAATGTAATTTCAGGGCGTTATCCTGAGTTTCCACAATTTTATTGCTAAAAACATCTCCTATATGGATGCGGTTATCATTGGTTGTCTTATCCAGCACGATCGCTTTATAATTGCAGTCGTCCACAAAAACCAAGGTGGATTTTATAAAATCTTTACCATTATTTAAATATTCGGTCTGAATATTATCTTTAATGGTCATATACCAAATTCCCTCGGGATAATTCGGGCGAAGGAATTTCCCTTCTCTTATATTTTTACATTTAGCCGGTTGGTCCGGTTTATCAAATGCTGTTTTTTGAGATTTAGCCTGTGAAAATATCAACATCAAAAAAGCTGCTGATCCCATTTTTAAATGCTTCATAGTTGTGTCCGTTTATTTACTTTTTTATTTCCTGCAGCAAAAATCATAAGGAAAGCCCCTAAAAACTCTACAATCCAACCCCATTTCAGCTTTACAACTCCTGCAAAAGCTTCTCTCCATGATTTAAACGGCAGAAAGCTGAAATACTCCAGAGACTGCATCTTAACTGCAACGAGTGTAAATGCAAATAACACAATCAGCAACACCCCAAAGAATCTTACTACTTTTGCACTGTTGTTTACAATACCAAAAACTGCACATGCAGCAAAGATCCAGCATGCAATAGCCAGATAATGATCCAGTTTCCAATAGTTCCAGTTTCCGATAATGGGAACATGAACAAGAGGCATAAAACTACCTGCTACCACTAATAATAATCCTAATAACTGAATATTTTTCATATTTACTAAAGTGCCAAAATACAAAAAAAAACACACTTTTAGACAGTGTGCTTTAAAAACGGATGATTCCTTTACAAACATTTGTTAGTATCAATAAAAATTAATTTAAATTACATTATACTCAATAAAAATTAAATTTTATTGTTAAATTAGAAAATAACATTTACGAATTCTATACCAATCTGAACTCCATATTTATTCTTCAGGAGAGCACTGTCATTGAAGATGGGTGTAAAATCTTTCTGAACAAATATTTTAAGACCTCCATAACTGATTCCGAATTTTCCACCAACAATAAAATCATTCACTCCATGCATTATTCTTTCTCTTTCCACAATTCTTCTGGAGTTTTCATTTGAATATTTTATATAGTTCACACTTCCCACTTTTACACCACCATAAATCCCCATTACCAGGCTCAACTGTCTTTTTTTGTTATCAAGATACTGAACTCCGTCATATTCTGTATACTTTGGATTCAATACAAATCTTAAATCTACAGGTATATACAGGTATGTATTATTGAACTGGGTTCTCTTTAAATTACCTCTGTCAAAATCACCTACGAACAAAGCGTTGTCATCCTGTTTAAAAACCTTTCCATATTTGGGAACATACTGATCGAACCTAACTCCCAAACCGGCGCGATAAAATACTGGACTTTTAAAGCCACCGATCTGGCCTTCATATCTCAATGCCATTTGTGAAGAGTTGATAATTGTATTCCTGGTATCAGAATCTTTATTGTAAAAGTTAAAAGGCTGATTTTTTGAAGTCAGGCCTGTTCCCATCATACTGCCGGACAGTTCCAAAGTCTGTAAGGACTGTTTTGGAGTTTTCTTTTTTTCTTGTCCCAATTTCATATTAAGACCATTAAGCCCTATCCACATTTCATTTTTATTTATACTGTCCCGATCCATAAAAACAGCATTTTTGACCATCTCTGTTGTTGCAGCCTGCAGTTCGCTTTGCTGGGCGTCCACTTTTTCATTGATGGTTTGCTGGTATTTAGAGGCAATTTCCAAGCGCTGTTTCTGCTTTTCCTCCGGTGTGATTTTATTTTCTTTAAAATCTTTATCAACAATATCCAGCTCTGCATTCATTTTGGATTTCTCTGAAACCACAATGCTGTCAATTTTCTTCGAGTAGCGTTTAATCTGCAGATCCATGTCCTGTTTTTCCTGGGCCGCACTGTATGTAAAAGCCATTACAGCAGCCATAAAGATCAACTTTGTTCTCATATTTATTTATAATTTTTAGACAATATTATATCTCTGTCCATATTCAGGACAGTATTTTGATTTTATAAAAAATTCAGATTTACTTGGAGTCCAGATAGACCGTTACTCCCAAAACAGTTACATTACCTACATTCGGAACCACTTTATCAAATTTGAAGGCTCCAAGTTTATGTTCATCTTTACCGGCTTGTTCCCGGGCTTTATCAAATTCTCTGCCCAAAAGAAGCTCATCAGAACTGATATAGTTTGATTTTGGTTTCTTAGCTTCTGCAAGTACAGGAAGATTTGACATAACAGCATTTTCCGCTTTTTCATTGTTAATGAAATCATTTTCCGGTTGAATAACTATATTTTGCTCTTTTTTATGTTCGGCAACCTTGGTATCATTTGATTCTCTTTCTTTTTTTCGAATTAATGCATGATCATAATTAAAATTTCTCAGATTCTTATCTACCATTTTTACTACATTCTTCCGGATACGCTGTTCATTCGAAATAGGTGTTTGATCTTCCAACTCCGTATTTATGGGATTTAGTGTTTTTTCAAAAGTTTTTTTAACAATATAGTCTGTTTGTTTATTATCAGATTTCGTTTTATAGTTGCTAAAATAAATAATGTTTCCTGCAGAAATCAACAGCAATACAACAGCAGCATACTTCCACCACTTAAAAGACCGTTTTAACGGCATGTCAGGTGCCTCATGCAACTTCTGGTCTAATTTATTCCAAAGGGCTTCAGAGGGCTTAATTTCGAGCCTCTCGTAATCAGACTTTAACTGTTTCAGTATCTCTTTTTGCATGTTCTTCTGTTTTTAAAAATTCTGCAAGCCATTTTTTCGCTTTACTCAGTTGGCTTTTGCTTGTTCCCTCTGAAATATTAAGCATTTCTGCGATCTCCTGATGCTTTTTTTCTTCAAAAACATATAAATTGAAGATCAGCCTATACCCTGCCGGCATCTTTGAAAATATTTCATTAATATTGATCTCTTGTAGCCGTTCATCTATATCTTCATCAGAATAATCATCCGCAATTTCTATATCGGCATAAAGAATATTCCTGTTCTTCCTGACAAAACTGATAGAATCATTGACAACAATTTTTCTCAGCCAGAACGGAAAACTTTTCCAGTCTCTGCATTCGTCTATCCTGGTAAAGCATTTCATAAATGCACTGATCAGGATATCTTCTGCATCATGCAGATTATTCGTATAAGAATTTGATATGGCAAGCATTTTAGCCGAAAACATTTCGTAAAGAGCCTTTTGGGCCATCCGGTCCTGTTTTTTAGCCAGTAAAAAATTCTTTTCGAGGTTCTCCATGTATCGGTTTTCTAACTATAAGACGGAATTTATTCTAAAAGGTTGCCCGAAAATAAAAAAAATTGCACTTTCTTTCAAAAAGTGCAATTTAATATTTTAATAATCAGATCAGTAGAATTAGTGTTTTACTGAAGAGACTTCTTCCGGATTGTGTTTATGTCTGAATAAAATAGCAAAGAAAATGGCAAGGATCAATGCATAGATTGCAAATGAAAGCCATATATTCTGCCAGTCTTTTACCATGACCACAGATGAAAGTGTTCCGTCAGCATTTACTGCTGAATTGAAACTGTTCTTGAGGATTTGCAAGAAAGTAGGATTATCAGCTGTCGTGTCCAGATAAGCGGATAGATCTGAAACGTTCGTAAATTTGTGTGTGAAAAATTTATCGATAGCCCAACCTGCAATATAGCTTCCGAAAAGAGCCCCAAAACCGTTCGTCATCATCATAAATAATCCCTGAGCGGATGATCTTATCTTTTTATCGGTCGTTGTTTCCACAAAAAGAGAACCGGAAATATTGAAGAAATCAAATGCCATTCCGTATACGATACATGAGAAAATAATCAGCGAAAGCCCGAATCCGTCCGGAACACCGTAAGCAAAGAACCCAAACCTGAGTACCCAGGCCAGCATAGACATCAACATTACTTTTTTAATTCCGAATTTCCTCAGAAAGAATGGAATTGCCAAAATAAATAGGGTCTCCGAAACCTGTGAAATCGACATGATAATTGTAGATCTCTGTACTACAAATGAGTCTGCATATTTTGGGAAATGTGAAAATTCACTTAAGAACACATCTCCGTAGGCATTAGTCAGCTGAAGTGCTGCCCCCAAAAGCATTGAAAACAAAAAGAACAAAGCCATTTTATAACTTCCGAAAAGCTTAAATGCATTAAGACCTAATTGCTCAGACAACGGGGCGTTTTTATCAATCAGTTTCTGCGGCGGGCATTTTGGTAGGGTCAGAGCATAAATTCCTAAAAATATAGCAATAGCTCCACCGATATAAAACTGTCCTTCTGTAGCCTTATTTCCCGTAAGATTGGTAATCCACATCGCTACAATAAACCCGATAGTTCCCCACACCCTGATAGGCGGGAAGTCTCTTACGACATCCAGATTACTGTTTTTCAGGATCGTGTAGGAAATAGAGTTGGCAAGGGCAATGGTAGGCATGTAAAAGCACATTGCCAGAAGCATCAGCCAAAAGAAAGAATTAGGATCTGCGGAATGAGGCAGTACAAAAAGGATAACACCATAAAGGATATGGAGGACAGAAAATATGCGTTCTGCATTTACCCAGCGGTCGGCAATAATCCCGGTAATGGTCGGCATAAAAATAGAAGCTATTCCCATGGTTCCGAAAACGGCTCCAAACTGGGTTCCATCCCAGTGTTTTGTACCGAACCAAAAATTAGCCATCGTTATCAGCCATGCTCCCCAGACAAAAAACTGGAGAAAGCTGAGGATGGTAAGTCGTAATTTTAAATTCATAGTTTAGTATAAGTGTCTCTTTTAATCAATTTTCTTTTTCCTCCTTTTAATTTCTTCCTGAATTTCCAGAGCGGTATCGAAGTCTTCTTCTTTTACAGCCTCATCTAATAATTTCTGAAGTTCTTCCATAGATACTGCTTTTAAATTATCCTCAGACTGTTCGGTTTCGGAGAACGGCTGTTCTTCTTTTGAAACGTCTTCAAGTTCAAGAAGAATTCCTGCTTCATTGAGAACCTGCTGGGTGGTAAAAATGGGAGCGTCAAATCTTACGGCCATTGCTACTGCATCAGAAGTTCTTGCATCAAGGATCAGCTCTTCGTTATTAGCTTTATTTTTAAAATTGATATTAGAAAAAAATACGCCGTCTACGATCTGGTAAATAATTACTGAAACCAATTCATAATGGGCAGAAACTATAAATTTTGTAAATAAATCATGGGTAAGCGGACGGGGCGGATGGATGTCTTTTTCCAGTCCCAGCGAAATAGACTGAGCCTCGAAATTTCCTATAACAACAGGTAATTTTATATGTGATTCTTCATGTTCCAATAACAAAGCGTACGCCCCCGATTGTGTCTGGCTGTACGATATTCCGCGAATAATTAGCTGCTTATAATCCATAGCTACAAATATAGATTAATTTTTTATTGTGATTTCAGTTTTTTACGCAAAAATAAAAGCCCGGAAAGCCCGAACTTTTATTTTTTATGTGAATTGTAAATGGTGAATTACTTCGTGCCAATTCTAAATTTACTATTGACCTGCGAAGTAAAATTCACTATTGACTTTTTATCCTTTTATTGCTTTGATCTTCTCAGTTAATGCAGGAATAATCTGGAATGCATCTCCTACTACTCCATAATCCGCCGACTTAAAGAAGGGTGCTTCAGCATCATTATTAATGACTACAATAGTTTTAGAAGAGTTTACCCCAGCTAAGTGCTGAATAGCTCCGGAAATACCTATTGCGATATAAAGGTTAGGTGAAATCGCTTTACCTGTCTGCCCTACGTGCTCTGTGTGAGGTCTCCATCCGATATCAGAAACCGGCTTGGAACATGCTGTAGCAGCCCCAAGAACATTAGCAAGATCTTCAACCATTCCCCAATTTTCAGGACCTTTCATTCCTCTCCCTGCAGAAACTACCACTTCTGCTTCTTTAAGGTCTAATTTCCCTGAACTCTGCTCGTGAGAGATCACTTTAGTATCTTCGTTGGCTACTGATAGATTTTTAACTTCTTCTGATCCTGCTACGGCACTTTCTTTTACTCCGAAAGCATTTTGAGAAACGGTAATAATTACTCCGTTTCCTTCAGCTTTTGCATGCATAAATCCTTTTCCTGAGAAAGCTTTTCTTTTCACCTGGAACGGAGAAAGACTTTCAGGAGCTTCCAGTACATTGGTAATTAAAGAATAGTTCTTCATTACTGCAAGCATAGGAGCAATAGAAGAAGCATCTGTAGTGTGAGGGAAAACAATAATATTTCCGTCTGCCACTTCACTTACAGCCTGAGCGAATGCCTTTGCTGAAAAGCTTTTAAGACCTTCGTCTTTTACATTGATAACGTTTGATGCTCCATATTTGTACAATAAATCTGAAGAATCTGTAGGGTTTACAGAGATTGCCGTAACGGTATCTCCCGCCTGGTCTGCAACGGCTTTAGCATAAGAAACTGCTTCAAAAGCTGCTTTTTTGTAAACTCCATTTATATTTTCTGCGTATACGAATACTGCCATTTTTTTAAATTTAAAGATTAAAAATTTAAGAATTAAAAGATTGGATCCGGTCCGGAAATTTTAAACTTCGTTCCCTGATTCCAGCTTTTAAATGTTTAGATTACTTTAGCTTCTTCGTGAAGCAATCTTACCAATTCATCCAAATTGTCAGGAGAAACCATTTTCACAGCAGCTCTTGGCGGCACACTGTCATAAGTTACTCCCTGAACTTTCACCTCAGAAGAAGCCGGCTCTACTACCTGTAAAGGCTTCGTTCTTGCAGACATGATCCCTCTCATATTCGGGATGATAAGATCTTTTTCATCTACCAATCCTTTTTGTCCTGCGATTACAGCAGGTAATTTTACTGATATCGTTTCTTTTCCGCCTTCAATTTCTCTTACAGCAGTAGCTTCGCTTCCGTTTACGTCTAAACCTACAGATGCATTTACGAAAGGCTGATTCAACAGCTGAGCGACCATTCCTGGTACTGAACCTCCGTTGTAGTCGATAGATTCTTTTCCGCAAAGGATAAGGTCATATCCTCCGTTTTGAGCTACGGCAGCGATTTCTTTTGCTGTAGAATAGCTGTCTTTAGGATCAAGGTTTACTCTCACGGCATCATTGGCACCAATAGCTAATGCTTTTCTGATCACCGGTTCTGTAGCAGCATCTCCTACGTTGATCACTGTTACAGTTGCACCCTGAGATTCCTGAAGTTTAACTGCTTTTGTCAACGCAAATTCATCTAAAGGGTTGATTACCCACTGAATTCCATTTTTGTCGAAAGCAGATTTATCTGCCGTAAAGTTAATCTTGGAAGTAGTATCCGGAACACTACTGATACAAACTAATATTTTCATGTGTACTATTTTATTTTTTCCCTTTTGGGCATAAAAAACCTTAGTGTTTTATGCTGAGATTTTGTTATATTTTACGTTGCTAATATAATTAAAAAATATATTATGCATGCATAATACTTATTTTTTTACTATTCAATACATTAAATGCATTTACTAGGCTGGTTTTGTTGCTCTAAACTCTATTTTACTTGGCAGAACCCGTGGATTCATTTTTAAAATATCGAGGACGAGATTCCCCATATCTTCGGGCTGGATCTTCCAGCTGTCTTTTTCTGAGGGAACATTTCCGTTAAAATTTGTAGCGACTGATCCCGGCATAATGACCGTAGATTTGATGTTGTATTTTCTCAGATCAATCATTGCAGCCTGAGTAAATCCTACCACTCCGAATTTAGAAGCATTATAGCCTGTTCCGTTTTCAAAGAAATTGGCGCCTGCCAGGCTCGAAACTGTGATGTAATAACCTTCTGTCTTTTTTAATTCTTCAACAGAAGCTTTTAATGTGTAAAAAACACCTGTCAGGTTGGTCTCTATCATATCGTTCCATTCTTCGGCAGTCAGTTCATCTACAGGTTTGAATATTCCCAATCCTGCATTGGCAATTACGAAATCCAGTCTACCAAATGTTTCAATGATATATTTTACGGCTTCTTTTTCACTTTCAAGGCTTCTTACATCTGAAACGATTCCTAAAACATTCTGCGAATATTTTTTAAGATCTTCTTCAGCTTTTTCAACATCATCTCTTTTACGCCCTGAAAATGCTACTGAAATACCGTTTTCCAACAATATTTTTGCTATTCCGAAACCTATTCCTTTGGTTCCTCCTGTTATATAAGCTACTTTATTTTCTGACATATTTATTAATTTTAATTCTCTAAAATAACAAAAACGCCCCAATTGGAGCGTTTTATACGGACTAAGATTTATCAGGTATTTCTATAATTAATCTATAACAAAATATTTACCTGAAAAATAATAAGGAAATTAGAATCATGAAAACCAATTTCATACAAAACTTAACCTATTTTTTGATAAACTTTTCAGAAAAATTACCGTTTTCAGTTTTAATATTGATTAAATAGTTCCCGGTAGACAGATTACTTACATCTATTTTATCGTTTTCCGATCTGAATTCAATTTTTTTACCTGCCATATCATAGATTTCAATATTCTTTATTTTACCGGAAGAATTGATCTTAATAAAATCTGAAGCGGGATTAGGATATACAACTACAGTCTTCTTATTTACAGCACTATTTGCCGAAGATAATATCGCTTGGTTATATACTTTAAGATTATCAATATAAGCTGTCCCATCCGCATTGTCGTGTACGAAACGCAGCTGGTTTATATCTATAGTTTCTGCTGCAATCCCTGTGCAGATCAAAGTTCCGTTCAGGAAATATTTAATATCTGTGGGAGTTCCGATAACCGTAATCTGATACCATACATTCGGCTGCCATGTTCCTGAAACAGATTCCATTACAGGTATATTTGAGAGCATTTTCAGAACTTTAACCGCTCCGGTATTGTCAAAATCAAGCCTGAAAATGTATTTTTCGTCAGCGCTGCTCACGCCCTGAAAGCTAAAGATGGATCCATTAAGCTGGGACATATTGATATCGAAGGAAACGGTAAAACCTGTATGAGAAAGTAATATGGGAAGGTTATCAAATGCTCCGATGATGGGAATGGATTGGGTTCCATATGTGTTTTCTTTAACAATCTTTAAAGAATTAATCCCGTCAGTTGCACTATCTGTGCTTATAATCTGGTTGGGCACATTAGGAGGTACATCGCCGGTGGGCGTGCTGATCCAGGTTCCCTGCCCATGGATATTTCCGGTATAAAAGCCATCTGAATTTTCAAACGAGATCATCTGCTGTGCAAAGGAAAACACTGAAAACAAGCAGAATGCGACGGAGTAGTTTTTTTTCATAGCAATTATTTTAGGTTGAACTAAAAATAATCACATAGATTAACTAAAAAAATACCATTTGATAGGGATATTACCATAAAAAAACGTAAAGCGTTCCAAGGTTGGAACGCTTTACTGAATATGATTATAAAATATTTAATTATTTTGAATAATTCTCAAAGAACAACGGAATACTTTCAATTCCTTTATAGAAATTAAACAGCCCGTAATGCTCATTCGGTGAGTGAATTGCATCTGAATCCAATCCAAAGCCCATTAGCACAGACTTAGCCCCCAATACTTTTTCAAACATTGCCGTGATCGGGATACTGCCCCCACTTCTGTAAGGAAGAACTTCTTTACCAAATGCAGTCTCCATAGCCTGTTTTGCCGCTAGGAATTCTCTGGTATCGCTTGGTAAAACATAAGGCATTCCTCCGTGGTGAGGTGTTACTTTTACTTTAACGTTCTCAGGAGCAATCTTTTCAAAGTATTTCGTGAATTTTTCCGTGATTTCTTCGGGAGTCTGATAAGGAACCAGACGCATTGAAATTTTAGCAGAAGCTTTGGAAGGAATTACTGTTTTAGCGCCTTCTCCTGTATATCCTCCCCAAATACCATTACAGTCTAAAGTAGGACGGATAGAGGTTCTTTCAAGCGTTGTATAGCTTTTTTCACCTTCCACTCCATTCAGTCCGATAGATTTTTTGAATTCTTCCGGATTATCCTTCAGTTTGTTCATATCTGCTCTTTCAGCATCTGATACGGTTTCTACATTGTCATAGAATCCGTCGATGGTAATATGTCCGTCTTCATCAATCAATTTAGCAATCATTCTGGACAGCACATGAATTGGGTTCGGAACTGCTCCACCGTAAAGTCCTGAATGAAGATCTCTGTTCGGTCCTTCAACTTCAACTTCCACATAGCTTAACCCTCTTAAACCAGTTGTAACAGTTGGCTGTTCGTTGCTGTAAATATGGGTATCGGAAATTAAAATACAGTCGCAAGCCAGTTTTTCTTTATTTTGATTCACAAAATCTCCTAAGCTTACAGATCCTACTTCTTCTTCGCCTTCTAAGATAAATTTCACGTTACAAGGCAGTGTATTGGTCTTCATCATGGCTTCAAAAGCTTTTACATGCATGAAAAACTGTCCTTTATCATCCGCTGAACCTCTTGCAAAGATTGCTCCTTCCGGATGAAGTTCTGTTTTTTCAATATAAGGCTCGAAAGGTGGTTTTGTCCAAAGCTCTAATGGATCTGCCGGCTGAACATCATAATGTCCGTATACCAATACAGTTGGCAGATTTTTATCTAAAAGTTTTTCTCCGAAAACAATAGGATATCCGTTGGTTTTGCATACTTCTACATTGTCAGCTCCTGCATTTTTAAGATATTCTGCAACAACATCCGCACATTTCAATACATCATTTTTATACGCCGGATCTGCAGAAATAGAAGGGATTCTCAATAACTCAAATAATTCATCCACGAAACGCTGTTTGTTTTCGTTAATGTAATTTAATGTCTCTTGCATTTTAAAAATTTGTTTCGTTAAAAATAAAGAAATTGGTCTGCAGCAGCAAACAAAAACAGATAATTTTCCGAAGAACTGCTATTTGTCAATAGCCTGTAGACTTTTGCACAAAAAATGTCCTGCATTTCGGCAGGACATTTTTTTATATCATGTACTAGTAATTAGTGTTCGGCTTTTGGAGCTTTCTCAGCTTCAGCAGGCTTTACAGCAGTAGTACTGTCTGTTTTAGGAGCTACAGCTTCATGCTTTTCAGCAGGAGCCGTCTCTTGGTGCCCTGCAGCAGCTTCATGACCGTGTGCTTCACCTCCGCCCTGCACATCGTCAGAATATCTTTCTACTCCTTCTTCCAGTTTCAAAGTATTTTTGTTTCCTCCTGCCTGGATCTTTTTACAGCTTACGGCTACCGTTGCAACAGCTAAACATATAATTAATTTTTTCATATGTAAAATTTATTTTTTAAATGTCATATGGAATCGCATTATTTTAGCCGGTTATAATAATTTTAGCAGCAAGCGATTTCATGCTTAAATTTTTGATTGCCCAAAAGTAAGAAATCCTGCTTTTTTCGGCAACATTTTTATACTGATTTTAAAATAATTTTACCTTTTTTGGATTGTGTAAAAATAAGGTAGCCTTTACCACCGTCTTTTATACCATATTTCTTTTTGATATCTTCTGGTTTTAAAGGATAATTTTTCGAAATGATATTGAACTGCTCTTTCTTTTTAATCTGCTTGGATTCAACAGTTTGCATCTCTAAAATTCTACCGGGAAAATCACTGATCCTTTGAGCTGAAGTATAAAGATGGGTATTGGGATGGAGTTTTTTAAGCCCGAATCTCTCTGAAACCAGATTAAAAACACCTGCCTTCAAAATACTGTTATTAGGAATATATATAAATTTTTCAGGTTCAGAATATTCTGCCTGAACACTTTCTTCTTCTCCGAATTTAAATAAAAAAGAAGATTCATCACTTTCCAGATTAACACAAGTAACCGTTATCTCTTCTTTCTTTTCATTCGACAGAAAAATGACTGCTTCCTTAACATCATTTTTCACAGCTATAATTTCAATCCTGAAAATACCGGGTAGGACTGAAACCAGATACTTCAAATCGATTAATGGTGATAATTTTACAACCACCTGATCTGCTGTGGTAAGTAGCTTTTCCTTGATTTGAAGAACATCAGGCGAAAGATCTTCGAGCAGAAAGACTTTATTTTTGTTCTGGTCCCTTCTTGCGGGGTCTAAATAAATAACATCGAAATATTCTTTATTTCTATTTAAAAAATTCTCCAGATTTTGATTGATGAATGTCGCTTTCCGGTTTAAAATCCCCCAATTATTTTCCACAATGCTCAATAATTCAGAATTTTGTTCTACCAAAGTGACTTCTTTAAAATTCTGGGACAGATAATAGGCATCTATTCCAAAGCCGCTGGTCAGGTCAATGAATGTATTTCCTTTCAGAATCTGTGATTTATAGACTGCTGTAATCTCTGATGATGACTGCTCTAAATTTAGCTGGGGCGGGAAAACAATTCCCTCTTTTAGCAGAAACGGAAATTTCTTTTGGGCAGTCTGTTTCCCTTTGATCTGCTGTACGATTTCCTGCATGGAAATCTCTGGAAACGGAGATTTTTTTAATAATAAAGAATGCAGATCTGAGTTTAGATTTGCATTGATATAGCTATGGATTTCTTTGTTTAGTATTTTTATATTTCTCACAGATCTCATAGATTTTCACAGATGATTGTACTTATTTTTTAGAATGTTCCATTTATTTCCCGGAAAATATTTTTGTCAATATAATCGGTGTTAAAATTGACTAATATTCCTAATTTTAACCCTGTCAGCTTTAAATATGTTAGTAACTGTTTGTGATGGACATTATTAATCTCTGGAATTGATTTTATCTCCACAATTGCTTTTTCAGAGTAGAATTTATCTTTTATAAAAAATATAATCTGTCAATATCGGATTGATGTCGTTCTGCTTCAGGAGAGAATTGATCTGGCCTCGGTGATAAGTTGAATGGTTTACGGCATGAAACAACATTTCGAAAATACTGTTTTCAAACTTCGTTCCTCTTGAGTTCTGATATTCCACTCTGCTATCCATATCGAGTTTTTGAATAATCTCTATACTTTTCAGAAAGTTCTGCTGATTAATTTCATCAAGAGACTCAAAAGAATTGATCTGCCAGACTTCAAATGTTTCTTCACCTAATATCCGTGAATTCCAGATCTGCTGAGCATTCAATGTATGATTAATCAGACTGATTATTTTTTCGTCTACTTTCGATCTGTTTTCTGAAATATGTTTAATTATTTCTTTATTGAAATGATGGGTATATTCAAATAAGTCGATCAGTTTTTCTTTCATTACATGATATTATTTTTCTTAACCACAGATTACCCAGATTTACACAGATGATTATGTGTAAAGTTTTTATTCTTTTAATACCATATATACTTAATTTTAGGATTATGGAAATTAATCGTAAACATCTGTGTAAATCTGGGTAATCTGTGGTTTAATAATCTATAATTTTTTTAATCTAATTCTCCATTTACTTTTCTGAAAATACTTTTATTAATATAGTCAGTATTAAAGTTCATTAGAATGCCGAGCTTTAATCCAGTAAGTTTTAGATAAGTCAACAACTGTTGATGATGTATATTAGCTATATCTGTAGTCGCTTTTATCTCTATAATTACTTCATTTTCAACAATTATATCCGCAATAAATCCTGATTCTATAATAGTATCCTTAAACTTGAGATTCATTGGGACCTGAGTTTTTACCATTAATCCATTATTTTCAAGTTCATAAGCCAGAACTTTTTCATAAACCTTTTCTAATAAACCTGGCCCAAGCTCATTATAGACAGAAAAGATGCATTTCCTGACATAAAAACTTATCATTTTCTTTCACTATATTGTGTTTTTAAAATAACAGATATCTTTTTAAGATGACCTGTAGTTGAGAAGTCTGGGGAACCTATAAATTACTCAAACATTTCAGCCCAACGTACGGCTTTTATTTCTTTTTCGCTGTAAAGATCCTCTATTGGTCTTTTAACCTCTAATTTGGGGTATAAATTGACTCCAATGAGCTTTATTTTACCTTCTTCCACCCATTTCTGCTCTTCAACAGCATGGTCATAGACTTTTTTCTGGACAACTCCCTGTTTTAAAAGCTCAAGATAACCGCCCGCTTCTTCCATTTCAACGAACAGTACCCATGATTTTTCTGCGATCTGGCGGGTAATGTCTTCTACATAATAGCTTCCATTTGATGCGTCCTCAAATACATTAATGATGCTTTCATAAGCGAGAACGATTTGCTGCTTAAAGGAAATCTCTTCGGAGTTATCGGTGCTTCTGTTTACAAGATAATTGTTGCTGAATACCGCATCCGCCCCAGCAATCATAGCAGAAGCCAGCTCTAATGTTGAACGGATCAGGTTATTTTCACTGTCTGCAACAGCCTTATTTCTTAAAGATGTTTCTGCAAAAATATATGGTGTTTCATTTAAACCGTATTCTTTGGAAAGTTGGTTAAAAACTATTTTAAATGCTCTCAGTTTAGCCATTTCAAAGAAATAATTCCCTCCGACGGCTATCCTGAAAATCAGCTTATCCAAAATTTCAGAGCCATAGGCTTCAGCAAGTTCCTTTGTCTTCGCCAGTGCAATTCCCAATTGCTGATAAATTGCCGCTCCGGCATTCTGATGAAGTGAAATATCAATACAGATATTTCTTCTGAAATCTTTGGACAAAAGTTCTTTAGCCAACTGATCATCAATAATACCTTCCTTTTCATTAAAGACATCAATCAGTGAAAAATACTGATCTTCATCTTTCGGACTGATATGACCGGCCAAGTCTTTATTATTAACAAAAAGTGTTTTCTGTTCAAGGTTTTCTACGTTGTGGTCTAAAATAAATGCAAATACATCTTCTTCCAGACTTTCGTGATATCTTGCTACAAGATGGGTATTTTCTTCAACTTTCGGCAGATTTGCCAATGGCTTCTGAACTTCACTGTAAAAAGGTTTCACATCAATTCCTTCCAGGTTTTCTTTATTTAAGATGGAATAAATATCTTCTGTTTTAAGCTGTTTTTTTACTAAATTTTCCCAGTTTGGAAGTATATCTGCTGACATTGGCTGTTTATTATGGGTAAATGGTGAATTTTGAAAAATTGATTGTTAATCATGAAAATTCACTATTTTCAGTTATAATTTTTCATTGTGAATGGTGAATTTTGCTTTGCAAGTCAATGGTGAAGTATTATAATTACTATTGACTATTCACAGCAAAGCTAATTGACTTTCACATTTCAAATCTCTTATTTTTTAGCACTATTTGTGCTGTCTACTACCAGGATGAAGATCTCTTCATCCGGTTTTTTCATGAAATAATTTTCTCTTGCGTATTTTTCTTTCTCCGACTTATTGTTCATCAGCTTTTTATAAAAGGTATCGTTTTTTTCGTACTCTTTTTTATAATATTCCAGCTGGTCTTCATATCGGCTGATCTCGCCGTTCAGTTCATTAATCACAAGGAAAGAGGTTTTATCAAAGAAAATCATCCAGACGAGGAACATACAAATCGTAATAGTGTATTTGTTCAGAACATATTTCTGGATCATTCTGAATGTTTCAGATTTCGGCTGAATGTCTTTAATAAGTTTGTTTTCTTTCATTTTAATGTTTTCTCAACGAATTTTTAATAACAGTAGTTAAAAAATCAATCGCTACGGAATTCTGCCTCATATTCGGAATGATCAAATCTGCTTCATTCTTCGATGGTTCTATGAATTCCTGATGCATTGGCTTCAGTGTGGTCTGGTAACGGTGAAGGACCTCGCCCAGGTCTCTTCCCCTTTCCTGAGTATCTCGCCTGATTCTCCTGATCAGTCTTTCGTCAGAATCTGCATGAACGAATACTTTTAAATCAAATTCTTTCAGCAGTTCTTTGTTCGTCAATACCAGAATACCTTCTACTACCAATACATTTTTAGGTTCTACAGTGACGTGGTCGCCAGTTCGGGAATGGGTAACAAAGCTGTAAATGGGCTGTTCTATAGATTCATTATTTTTTAAAGCTTTTACGTGTTTTATCATTAAATCGAAATCTATAGACTTTGGATGGTCGTAATTAAGCGCCTCTCTCTCGGTCAGTGTCAGATTCTGGTTGTCGTGATAATAATTATCCTGAGAAAGGATATTCATTCCTTCAATATCAAGCTGTTGCAGTATTTTATCAACAACTGTAGTTTTGCCGGATCCTGTTCCTCCGGCAATTCCTATTACAAGCATTCTTTTTTGTTTCTTTATAGTTGGTACAAATATACTATTTTAGATGAATGCAAATAAAAGAATCCCTGCAGAATTTGGGTTAAACCAAAAAAATCCGATACACGAATATTAAATTTTAAAAATTTTCTTTTTGACAAAATTACATTTTCAATAAAAAACTCTGCCATTTGGCAGAGTTTGTTTATACTATTTCGCTTGTTAATTCTCTTGAAAGAAGTTTCTCATGCATCGGCTTTAAAAGGTCCAAAGAACCTGTTTTTACCGTGCATTTGCCTTTGTAATGGACGAGCATTGTACATTGTTCCGCCTGTTCCAGGGTATGCTTACAAATCTCGACCAGGCAGTCTATCACATAATCGAATGTGTGAATATCATCATTATGGAGAACCAGTTTATATACTTCATCTGTATCATCCAAAACCAGCACTTCTTCTTCATACTGACGTTTTGGATCTTCGTAATCTTTTATGCTGTTATAAAAAATCATTACTCCTATTTTAAACTTCCCCTATTTTATCAGCCAGATCATTGATTACATTTGGCCCTTCATACACTAATTCCACGAGCTCCACACTCTTGTTATTCATTTTCAGGATTTTGAAATGATAATTTTCCAGATCAAATTCATCATTCTCTTCGGGAATATCTTCCAGTTCGTGCAGAATGAATCCTGCCAATGAATTGTATTCGCTTTCTTCGGAAAGAGGCAGTCTCTTAGGTAAATATTCATTAATTTCATCCAGCGGCTGTGTAGCCTGGACCCAATAAATATTATCCCCTATTTTATCTACCAGCTTATCTTCATCATCCTCTTCATCCTGAATTTCGCCTACAAGCTCTTCCAGAATGTCTTCTAAAGTAATAATACCTTCTGTTCCTCCAAATTCATCAATAACTATTGCAAGGTGCTGTTTTTTCTGCTGGAAGATCTTCAGAAGATCTGAAATCTTTTTGCTTCCCACCACAAAAAATGCATCACGCATAAGGTCTTTAAGGTCTTCATGGGTAAGATCTCCTTTTCTTTTTACAAATTCCCTGATGATCTCTTTGGTATAGAAAATCCCGATCACATTATCTATTGAATCAAGATACACGGGAATACGGGAATAGCCGCTATCCATGATCTTGTTGATAATTTCATTGATATCTTCTTCAAAGTCAATAGACGTAATATTCTGTCTGGGAACCATGATTTGTTTGGCGGAATGATCTGTAAAATCAAATGCATTCTTGATGATCTCATAGTTCTCTTCTTCAATCTCACCGCTGTCAGCACTCTGTTTTACCAAAAGCTGCAATTCTTCGGTTGAGTGAATTTCCTGTTCGGAAGCCGGATGTATTTTTACTAATCGTAAGAATGTATTAGACATCAAATTCATTAACCAGATAAAAGGCTTGAAAACCGTATAAAAAACCCTTAATGGTACTGCTGTAGCCATTGTAGTCGCTTCCGATTTTCTGATGGCAATGGATTTAGGGATAAGCTCACCAAATACAATATGCATCACTGTAATTAATACAAAGCTTGTCACCACTGAGATTGTGGTAATTGTTGTCTGGGTAAGCTCCACATTCAAAGAGTGGAAAATACTTTCAACCACGTGGTGCAGGGCACTTTCACCCACCCAACCTAAGGCAAGAGATGCCAGGGTAATCCCGAGCTGTGTAGCAGACAAATATTCATCAAGATGCTTGATGATATGCTCTGCCTGTTTTGCCATAGAGTTACCTTCGGCTGCTTTTAACTGGATCTGTGAATAACGAACCTTAACAATTGAGAATTCTGCGGCTACGAAAAAGCCATTTAGTAAAACAAGAAATAAGGCTAGCAAAAGCCTGACTATATCCGAGTCCATTTAGAAGTTGTATAATATTTTAGTTTACAAAGATAGATAAAATATAAATAACAAAAAAAGCATCGACAATATCGATGCTTTTAATATTATGTTAAAATAATTCTTTATGAATTTTTCAAAGCTTCTGCTCCGGAAACGATCTCCAAGATCTCGTTTGTAATGGCAGCCTGTCTCGCTTTGTTGTAGAAGATCACAAGATCGTTCTTTAAAGCCTGGGCGTTGTCTGTAGCTTTGTGCATAGCTGTCATTCTCGCTCCGTGCTCAGATGCTACTGAATCTAAAACCGCTTTGAAAACCTGGGTTTTGATCGCTTTAGGGATCAAGTTGTCAAGAATTTCATTTCTGTTCGGCTCAAAGATGTAATCTGTTTCTACCTGAGTTTCTTCAGCTTTTTCGGCCATAGAAATCGGAAGAAGCTGCTCGGCAGTTACTTCCTGGGTAGCAGCATTTACAAATTTGTTATAGATCAAATAAACTTCGTCAAATTTACCTTCTCTAAAGCTGTTCATTACTCCTTCAGTAACGTGAGATACTGTATCAAAGTTTAAGTTGTCAAAAACAGCACTTTCATTGGAATATACCTTACGGGTTCTTCTTACCGCATCAAAAGCTTTTTTACCAATGGTAAGAACTTCAACTTCGTATTGAGATTTCTCTCTAAACTGGTTGTTAAGCTCTTTAACGATAGATGAGTTGAAAGCTCCTGCAAGACCTCTGTTTGAAGTAACAGCGATGAAAAGAATCCTCTTCACTTCTCTTTTTTGAGCATAGACAGAAACCTGGTCAGGATCAGAGCTAGAATTTACATTCTGGATAAGTTCCTGCAGTTTTTCAGAATAAGGTCTTAGCATTACGATTGCATCCTGTGCTTTTTTAAGCTTCGCTGCGGAAACCATTTTCATAGCACGTGTAATCTGCATCGTAGATGAAATTGACGTAATTCTACCTCGTATTTCTTTTAAGTTTGCCATTAATTTGGGTTCAAAGTTTATGGTCTAAAGTTTAAGGTTTAAAACGGATTTCAAACCTTAAACAATGAAGATTTTAGTTATATTTAGAAGCTAAGTCGTTAGCAGCCTGCTTAAGAACGTTGGTAATATCGTTATCGATTTTACCTGCTTTAATAGCCGCCATTGTGTCAGGGTGCTTAGATCTTAGGAATTCGATATATTCAATCTGGAATTCTTTTACTTTTCTGATAGGAACGTTTCTTAATAAGTTCTCTGTTCCAGCATAGATCATTGCCACCTGGCTGTCTACAGGAAGCGGAGAGTTTACCGGCTGCTTAAGGATCTCAACATTTCTTTCACCTTTAGAGATAACCGCTAAAGTTGAAGCATCAAGGTCAGAACCGAATTTAGCAAACGCTTCTAATTCTTTATATTGAGCCTGGTCTAATTTAAGAGTACCAGAAACTTTTTTCATTGATTTGATCTGAGCGTTACCTCCTACTCTCGATACAGAGATCCCTACGTTGATCGCAGGACGAACCCCTGAGTTGAATAGATCAGACTCCAAGAAGATCTGTCCGTCCGTAATAGAGATTACGTTAGTCGGAATATATGCAGAAACGTCACCAGCCTGAGTTTCGATAATTGGAAGCGCAGTTAATGAACCACCACCTTTTACGATTGGTTTTAAAGAATCAGGTAAATCGTTCATCTGACTAGCAATTTGGTCATCAGCAATAACTTTTGCTGCTCTTTCCAATAGTCTTGAGTGAAGATAGAAAACGTCTCCAGGATAAGCTTCACGGCCCGGTGGTCTTCTCAATAGTAAAGAAAGCTCACGGTACGCAACCGCTTGTTTAGACAAATCATCATAAACGATCAATGCCGGTCTACCAGTATCTCTGAAGAACTCACCGATAGATGCTCCAGCCATAGCAGAATATACCTGCATTGGAACCGGATCGGAAGCGTTAGCCGCAACGATTACAGTATATGCCAAAGCTCCTTTATCAGAAAAGGTTTTAACGATTTGTGCTACAGTAGAAGCTTTCTGACCGATAGCAACATATATACAATATACAGGCTTACCTGCATCAAAGAATTCTTTTTGGTTGATGATCGTATCGATCGCAACAGTAGTTTTACCTGTCTGTCTGTCACCAATGATAAGCTCTCTCTGACCTCTTCCTACAGGGATCATAGAGTCAATCGCAACGATACCTGTCTGTAAAGGCTCAGTTACCGGCTGTCTGAAGATAACTCCAGGAGCTTTTCTTTCTAATGGCATTTCGTATAAATCCCCAGTAATAGGACCTTTACCATCGATAGGGTTACCAAGAGTATCTACTACTCTTCCTAACATGCCTTCTCCTACTTTAATAGAAGAGATTCTTTTTGTTCTTCTTACTGTATCTCCTTCTCTTACTAATTTACTTTCCCCAAGTAGAGCAACACCCACGTTGTCTTCTTCAAGGTTAAGTACAATACCTTCTACATCACTAGAAAATTTCACCAACTCTCCGTATTGTACGTTTTCTAACCCGTATACACGAGCAATACCATCACCGATGGTTAAAACTGTACCTACTTCCTCAACGTTGGATTGAGTGTCGAAGTTGGCCAATTGCTGTTTTAAGATCGCAGATACTTCTGCCGGATTTATTTCTGCCATTGTATGGTTGTTTTTTCTTTAATTTAATTGAAAATCTTTTTAACCTGATTAAGTTTTGTCTTTACAGACGCGTCTACCTGCTGATCACCTACTCTTAAAATATAGCCGCCTAAAATATCAGGCTTTACATTTAAGTTAAGATCAAAATTTGACCCTTCTCTTACAAGACTGGTAGATCTTAGGATCTGATCAAGGTTCTCTTTAGAAAGCTGAGTGGCTGTAGTAAGAGTTATTCTCTGTACACCGTTGATATCCTCTACTTTGTTGATGAACTCCTGAGCGATATTTTTCAGTTGGTTCTCACGTCCGTGCTTGATCACTAATCTGATCAGGTTCTGCGAAGAAACCGAAAAATCTTTAAAGATCTGGTCTGCTACCTCTATTTTCTTTTTTGCATCAATGTAAGGTGTAAGGAAGAATTTATTCAAGTCTGCAGATTGAGACATGATCTTCTTTACATCTTTCATTTCAGAAAATACAGCAGCTGTCTGGCCTGTTTCATTGGTGAAATCAAGCAGTCCCTGTGCGTATCTTTTAGCTACTTTAGATGTAAGCATTCTTAGTTAAGGTTAGATTTGTTTAAATAATTTTGAACTAATTCGTTTTGAGCTTCGTTGTTATCCAACTTCTGCTTAAGGATAGATTCAGCAATGTTTACAGATAAAGCACCGATTTGAGTTTTGATGTCTGCCATAGCAGCATTTTTCTCAGTCTGGATAGTCTGTTTAGCTGCTTCAATCATTTTATCTCCTTCATTTTTAGCAGCATCTTTAGCCTCACCTACGATTCTATCTTTAATTTCTCTGGCTTCTTTAAGGATAGCATCTCTTTCGATTTTAGCTTCACGAATAATTCTTTCGTTATCTTCTTTTAAAGTCTCCATCTCTTTTCTTGCTAATTTAGCTTGATTAAGAGCATCAACAATAGAAGTTTCTCTGTCATTGATTGATTTTAAAATAGGTTTCCAAGCAAATTTGCCTAACAAAAATAATAATGCTAGAAAAATAACAGACTGGATAATAAATAATCCTGATGAAAACTGGTGAATTAATTCCATTATATAAATGTATAAATAATTATTACTTTTTTTCTTAAATAACCATTACCTGTAACCAACCGTTACGGGTAATGGTTTAATTTTAATTAGTTTACTGCGAATAGAGCAGCAAACGCAACACCTTCAACAAGTGCAGCAGCGATAAGCATAGCTGTTTGGATTTTTCCAGATTGCTCAGGTTGTCTAGCGATAGCTTCAAGAGCAGCAGCTCCGATTTTACCAAGACCGATACCTACACCTAGTACTACGATACCAGCACCTACAATTTTAGGGATTTCCATAATATATAATTTTAAAAAATTTGTTTTACTTTAATTTACAATTTCAATTAGTGAGCAGCATGGTGTTCATGCTCATGCTCTTGTACTGCCATTCCGATAAACAAAGCTGATAACATTGTGAAGATATAAGCCTGTAAGAATGCTACCAATACTTCCAATAAGTAAATCACTAATGTTAAGAATGGGAATGCAACACCTGCTGCAAAGTTCTTAAACACATAGATCAATCCAATTAAGCTCATTACTACGATGTGTCCTGCAGTCATGTTAGCAAAAAGACGAATCATCAATGCGAAAGGCTTAGTAATTGTTCCTAATAATTCGATTGGCAACATGATCAGTTTCATTGGTACAGGAACGCCCGGCATCCAGAAGATATGCTTCCAGTAATCTTTGTTAGCAGAGAACGTAGTGATTAAATAAGTAAGGATCGCAAGGAAGAATGTCATGGTAATATTACCTGTAACATTAATTCCGAAAGGCATCAATCCTAATACGTTAAGGAACAATATAAAGAAGAATACAGTTAATAAATACCCCATAAATCTTTTGTATTTATGCCCGATGTTTGGGATCGCTACTTCATCTCTTACGAAAATAATCAAAGGCTCTAAGAATCTTGCAGCTCCCGTAGGCACAGCAGACTTCTTGTAAGATTTAGCCATTCCTCCAAACAATACCAGCATAAAGATTGATACCAATAAAATGATAAGCACACTCTTTGTAATAGAAAGATCCAAAGGCTTCTCATTCGTAGGATGACCATCTTCACCCAGTGTTAAAGTTCCCGCTGCATCTGTTTTATAAATTTTCTCGTGGTGCAGTTTATAATAAGAACCGTCTACTTCAGTCGGCTCACCGTGCATGAAGCCTTCTTTGTTGCTCATAAAGCTATGGAATCCGTTATCATAAAAAATAACAGGAAGAGGAAAACCGATATGGTGACCTTCTTTGTCTACCATCAATGTAAAATCGTGAGCATCCAACAAGTGATGATCGATGAACTCCTTGTTTTCTTTACTTGTTTTGTCTTTCTCCGAAAGCTCTTGAGCAGGAGCCGCCTCAGCAGTAGCCTCACCGTGCTGTGCAGACACTAAGTTTAATACAAAAATACTGTAGAATAAAACTGCGAATTTCTTAAACATTGATAGGTTTTTTTCGTTGTGCAAAAATATAATATTTTTTCTAGTTTCAATAAATAATTTTACTGTTTTTTGTCATGATTAATCAGCTTAATTGCATAGTATGTAAGCAGCGTTGTCAGGACGAAATATGGAATAATAAAATGAAATTTATAGCCCGGAATCACTTCAAAGTTCAATTTTTTCCTGATTAAGTACATTAAACCGAATTTTAAAAGGATCAGCCCAATCACAGACAGTCCTAAAAATTCAGGCACTACCCTATTAATTAAAACAATCATTGTAATCATCAGCATGAACATGACACTTAAAAAAAGATAAAACTTAACAATAATAATCTCATCTAAGTGAAAAACAAATTTCCAGAGGGAAAAATGAATCAGAAATGTTAAAAAGAATAATACCGTAACCAGGATATTAGGATTTAATTTCATTGTAAATACTATGGTTTATTTTAAGTGATCACAAAAATAGACTTTTTCTATCGAATTTCACATGAATTGATTTTATCATTTTTTCTATATATATAATATTACGTATCCTAAGACTTTGGATATGCCTAAAAATTCCTTATTTTTGCAAACCTATAATTTACAATACATATGTTTAATAGTTTACAGGATAAATTAGACAAGGCTCTACATAATATTTCCGGACGCGGGAAAATCACAGAAATCAACGTGGCGGAAACCGTAAAGGAAATCCGTAGAGCGCTGGTAGATGCCGATGTTAACTATAAAGTTGCAAAAGATCTTACCAAAAGAGTTCAGGATAAAGCTTTAGGACAGAACGTTCTTACTTCCCTTACGCCGGGACAGCTGATGACGAAGATCGTTCATGACGAATTAGTGGATCTGATGGGAGGTTCTCAGGAAGGAATCAATCTTTCAGGAAAGCCAACCGTAATCCTTATTGCAGGTCTTCAGGGTTCGGGTAAGACTACTTTCTCCGGAAAACTTGCCAATTATTTAAAAACAAAAAGAACTAAAAAACCTTTATTGGTTGCTTGTGACGTTTACCGTCCTGCAGCAATCGACCAGCTTAAAGTATTGGGTGGTCAGATCGGGGTTCCTGTATTTACAGAAGAAGGTTCTACCAATCCCTCTACCATTGCTGAAAATGCGATTAATTTCGCAAAAGCAAACGGTCATGATGTAGTAATCGTCGATACAGCAGGACGTCTTGCTATTGATGAGCATATGATGAACGAGATCAAATCCGTACATTATTTCATCAAGCCTCAGGAAACCTTATTCGTAGTAGATTCCATGACAGGTCAGGATGCTGTAAATACAGCTAAAGCATTCAACGATGCGCTGAACTTTGACGGTGTAGTTCTTACCAAATTAGACGGTGATACGAGAGGTGGTGCTGCTTTAACGATCCGTTCTGTAGTGGAAAAACCAATCAAATTCATCTCTACCGGTGAGAAAATGGAAGCTTTAGACCTCTTCTACCCGGAAAGGATGGCAGACAGAATCCTGGGAATGGGAGACGTTGTTTCCTTAGTGGAAAGAGCTCAGGAGCAATTTGATGAGGAAGAAGCTAAGAAACTTCACAAAAAGATTGCTAAAAACGAGTTCGGATTTGATGATTTCCTTAAGCAGATCAACCAGATCAAGAAGATGGGTAATATGAAAGACCTTATGGGAATGATTCCAGGGGTTGGAAAAGCGATCAAAGATGTTGAGATCAGCGATGATGCCTTCAAACATATTGAAGCGATTATTTACTCTATGACGCCGGACGAAAGAAGAAGACCATCTATTATCAATACTCAGAGAAAACAGAGAATTGCAAAAGGTGCCGGAAGAAAAATTGAAGATGTGAATCAACTGATGAAGCAGTTCGAGCAGATGGGGAAAATGATGAAGATGATGCAGGGACCTCAGGGAAAACAGATGATGCAGATGATGAGCAAAATGCCGAATATGCCGGGCATGGGCGGAATGATGGGGAAATAACTCAGATTAAAACAATAAGACATAAAAAAACTCTCAGAAATTCTGAGAGTTTTTGTTTTTATTTGAATTTGTATCCCAATCCTAACTGGAAGAAATTCATTTTCATTTTTTCGTCATTTACGGGATCCTTGATCATATTAGTCAACCCGAAACTATAGCGTGCATCTACAAACAATCCTTTGTATACATTATAATCAGCACCAAAGAAAAGTCCGAAATCTGTAGATTTAAGATTGTCGTTAAAAGCTTTTTCAAGGTACTCTTCCCCGGCATTAATTCCCTGTGGATTAGATGCAGTCCCACTTACTTCAATTTTTGCTGTTGTGCTGGCCTTAAAACTTACGTATGGGCCCGCGTAGATTCCTAACTCCGGAGTTGCATAATATCTTGCAGATACAGGAATTACAATTCTGTTAAAATTTAATTTTTCAGTCACTGTAATACCACCGGGCAATGATACTTTTGCTTTTCCTCCTAAATTGGCATATTCTACTTCTCCCTGAACAGCAAATTTATCATTAAGTTTGTGCTCAACCAAAGCACCGACATAGAATCCTGATTTTGATTTCAAGCTGCCTTCAATTCCACCAAATTCAATATCATTCTCGTTAGAATTCAATTTCGATAAAGCATAACCGGCTTTTACTCCGAATTGTGTCTGTGCATTCATTCCTGCACAAAAAGCAAGAGCTGATGCGAATAAGATTTTTCTCATGATTATTATATTTTTAAAAAGTTTTTAAAGATAAAAAAAGCCCTAAAACAAATTAGGGCTTCTATTTTTACAAATGCTTTGTTAATTACTTAGCAAATACATATTTAACTCCGAAAGTTACAGCTGATAAATTCAAACCGAACTTGTAGTTGTTTACGCTCTTAGCACCATCAACGTCAAATTTAGAAGTGTTGTATCCAAATTCACCGATAGTAGCTTCAATAGACCAGTTCTTGTTTAAGAAATAATCTAAACCTGGTTTAATGTTAACACCAACTGAAGTGTAATTAGCTTTTGTAGAAGTAGATGCAGTAGTTGTAGTACCTCCAGCATTACTTGTTGAGTTTAATTCAACTTTTTCATTACCAAATTCCATTGGAACCTCTAATTGACCAAAGATATATAATTTGTCAGCTAAAGTCCAGTATTTTCTTACGAAAGGAGCTACAACAAATGCAGATTGAGTTCCGATTCTTTCAGTAACAACAGTAGTGTTTCCTAAAGTTGCAGTTGTAGTTGCAGTCGTTTTATCATTCTTGTAACCAACTCCTAAACCTACAGCTAAGTTTGTTCCTACAAAATAACCTGCAGTAGGGATAATTTTGAAACTTTCTACTTTTCTATCAGTATTGTTGTTTTCTTCCTGAGAATAACCAACTTGTCCTGAAATATATGCAGTTCCTTTTGCAATCTGTGCATTAGATAAACCGAAAAGTGCAACAGCACCCGCTAATAATAATTTTTTCATTTTAAAAAATTTTAATACTTTCTGAGAGCAAATTTACAGTGGCTTCCGCTAATATTAAAATTTGTTAACGTGATTAATATCATCGGTAAATATTGGTGTTTTTCGAAAATAAAACTTATTCATTATAAGGTTTTGATTTTTTCACAATATTTAGAATAAAAAAATTGCAATTTTTCAATAACAGCGGAATATATTTACTTTTTAAAATTTATCATTTTCTTATAAATCTTTTAATATTTGAAATTATCATAATAAGCATAGCTATAAAACGTTAATTTTTAAGATATTAGTTTTAAAAGTTAACCTTTATTATAAAACATATCATTTTCAATCATCAGACCATAGTAATATATATAAGATATTAAATAGTATCAAAAAACTCCGACTTAAAAGCCGGAGTCTAATCTATTATTCTTAATATTCTTTATTTAAGGAAGAAGTTGTATCCAATATTAATGGCACCTACATTCCAGTTGGCTGTATACCATCCGTAATCACGCTTGTTGCTGATCGTCTGATATCCTAAATAAAGCTCACCTGTAGACATCTGATATCCAAATTTAGGCTGTGCATAGAATCCACCGTCTACACCATCTTTTGTAGAAATTCCGTATCCAAGATCTAATCCTACAAAGATAGGCGCTCCTGAGAATTTGTATTTTCCGGAAACTGCTACAGGAATAAATCCGAAATCATCAAAATTATCTTTCCCAAAGAAATGAGAATATCCTGTTGTAACCCCAAGGTCAAGCCCTTTTGTAATGTTCCACATATAGGCAGCATCCACTCCTAATGTAAATGAAGAAGCATCGCCTGCATCACCTACCGGAACACCAATGTGACCTCCTAGCTTAAAACCTTCCTGCGCCTGTGCAACACCGCCCAGCAGTGCAAAAGCACCTAGTAAAAATAGTTTTTTCATTTTTTTAAATAGTTTGATTGATGCTGCAAAATTACTAAATATTTTCATTGTTAACATAAAATTAACGATATTCATTCATGATAACAATAAAAAAGCGGAACAAATTCTGTCCCGCTATATGTTTGTATTCAGTTATAAAGAATTAGTTTCCTCCGAATTTGAAACCAACACCTACTTGTAAGAAGCTGTTCGTCATTTTCCCTGCATTATCTTCTTTTACTAGATTGGAAACACCCATATTATATCTTGCGTCAAAGAACAATCCGTTTTCAAGCATGTATTCAGCACCAATGAAAGGAGCAATATTCAGCTTGTTTACTTCATCTTTAATATCAACTTCATCATCGCCTTCAAGCTCCAGACCAGGAATTCCTATTCCGGCGTCAATAACAGTTTTTTGCTTGGCAGAAAGAATGATTCCAAAACTTGCCCCTGCAGAAACTGATAAACCTTCAGTTATGAAATATTTAGCAGAAACAGGAATTAATAAAGTACCGAAAGTAAGTTTTGTTTTTTCTCTGAAATAAACATCATCCTGGCTTGCATTGTAGTCTTCTTTCCCTCCAAGTGGAGAATATAATAGCTCTCCCTGTAAGCCGAATTTATCACTTATTTTATGCTCAACCAAAGCTCCTACATAAAACGTATGACTAGGATCTGTGCTTCTCGCTTCCAAATCATCCATTTGCCCATCAACCTTAATTGTGGACATTGAATAACCAGCTTTAACACCGAATCTCGTTTCTTGAGCGCTTAGATTAGCGCTCACTACAGCCACTGCTGCAATAAGTAAAATTTTTCTCATGATTATTTTTAGTATTCGGTCACAAAACTAAGTTTTTTTTCCAGAACACCAAATAGTGGCTAAAAAATATTGTCACAAACAATCAATGCCAAATATAAAAATCATTAAAATCCTACGTAACAAAAACAGGTTCAAGTAATTTCAAATTAATCTTTCAGTCTTTTGTCTTCTTCGTTGTACGCCAGAATAATCTTTTTTACAACAGGATGTCTTACAACATCTTCTTCAGTAAGGTGTACAAAACCGATTTCTTTAACATCTCTAAGAATTCTCATGGCTTCCTTCAATCCGGACTGTTGCTTCGGCGGCAGATCGATCTGGGTTGGATCTCCGGTAATGATGAACTTAGCATTCATCCCCATTCTTGTCAAGAACATTTTCATTTGGGCATGGGTTGTATTCTGGGCTTCATCCAGGATCACAAAGGCATCATCCAGCGTACGTCCTCTCATAAAGGCCAACGGAGCGACTTCAATGACTTTTTTCTCCATGAAACCTTCCAGTTTTTCATGAGGAATCATATCTCTGAGCGCATCATATAAAGGCTGCAAATACGGATCCAGCTTTTCTTTAAGGTCTCCCGGTAAAAATCCAAGGCTCTCCCCTGCTTCTACGGCAGGCCTCGTAAGGACAATCCTTTTCACTTGCTTATCTCTCAAAGCTCTTGCTGCTAACGCTACACTGGTGTACGTCTTTCCGGTTCCCGCAGGCCCGATAGCAAAAACCATATCTTTTTTCTCGGTTTCTTTTACCAGTTTCTTAAGATTGGTGGTTTTAGCTTTGATGATCTTACCGTTGACTCCCTTTACAATAATATCCTGGTCGAAAATCAGCTGTTTTTCATTCTCGTCCTTGATATTCAGAACATTTTCAACGTCTTTTAAAGCGATAGAATTGTTTTCGGAGATAAATTTCACAATATCATCCAGTTTCTGTCTGAGTATATCTAAAGCCTCCTGATTGCCCATGGCAAAGACAAAATGGTCTCTTCCGGTGATCTTAAGGGTGGGAAAGCTTGATTTTAATAAGTTGAAATATTGGTTATTAACGCCATAGAAGGTCTTTACATCGATGTCTTCCAAATCATATGTTAATTCAAACATGCAGTATTTTATTTTTATTAGATTTTAAAATTAAAGCTTTTTTTCAAATTTATATCAATTCTTTTCTACAATCTTTTGGGGCTTTCTTTTTATTTTAAATAACTTTGCAGTAAACACTATTTATTCTACCAACGATCCATGTCAATTATTACCCTTACTTCGGATTTCGGAAATTTAGATTACAGAGTTGCTGCTGTGAAGGGCAAAATTCTGTCTTTAAATTCTAAGGTTAATATTGTCGATATAACCCACGATATCCAGGCTTTTAACCTTATACAGACATCGTACATCGTACGCAATGCCTATAAATATTTTCCTAAAGGAACCATCCACATTCTTTCTGTAGACAGTTTTTACAACAGATCAAGGAAAAACATTCTTTATAAGGCAGACGGTTCCTACTTTTTAGCCGCAGATAATGGGCTTTTAAGTCTTGTCTTTTTTGATATAAAACCGGAAGCGATATACGAGATCACCCTGAACAACCGCTTTGATGATGTGGTGAACTTCACCTCCACTGATGTTTTTGTGCCTGCAGCAGTACATTTGGCGAACGGCGGACTTCCAGAAGTAATAGGACGGAAAATAGATTCGGCCAAAGAACTCCTTTTCCCGAAACCTGTCTTCAATGAATCTGAAAAAATGATCATTGGTGAAGTTACTTATATTGATAATTTCGGAAATATAATCTCAAATATCAGTAAAGACTTTTTTGAAAGCACCGGTAAAGGAAATGAAAGTTTTACTATAAAATTCAGAAATTTAACACTTTCAAGGGTTTATTCCAGCCATACGGAAGTGGTTTCCGACTGGGAAAGGGAAACAGAATTCCACGGACAGTCGGCCGCGATCTTCAATGACAGTCAGCTTTTGGAGCTTACAATCTATAAAGGAAGTAAAAAAAACGGGGCCAAAAGCCTGTTTGGGCTCAATGTAGGCGAGAATATCTACGTTGAATTTGTCTAAGATTATATATTCCATAAAAAAACCGATTTTTTTTATATATTTGTCAAAATCTAAAAATTAAAAATGGCAGAATACAAATTATTGCTTCCTTCCATGGGAGAAGGTGTTATGGAAGCGACAATTATCACTTGGTTATTCAATGAAGGTGATAATGTAAAAGAGGATGATTCCGTAGTTGAAATTGCAACAGATAAGGTAGATTCAGACGTTCCGACACCGGTTTCGGGGAAAATTGTAAAAATCCTGAAACAGAAGGACGAAGTTGCTAAAGTTGGTGAAGCCATTGCTATTTTAGAAATTGAAGGAGAAGGCGGGAATACAGCTTCAGAAGAAGTAAAAACAGAGGCTCCAGCATCCGCTCCGGATACAGAAACCTTGAAAGCCATTGAAGAGCCATTACAGGCTGCAGCTTCCAATGTAGAATTTTCAGGAGACCTTTACCTGTCACCACTTGTAAAATCAATTGCACAGCAGGAAAACATTTCCGAATCTGAGCTTAAAACGATTAAAGGAAGCGGTTTAGAAGGAAGAATTACAAAAGAAGATATATTAGCATACGTTTCCAACAGAGGAAACCAGCCGGCTCAGCAAACAGTTTCTGCACAAACGGCAGCTCCGGCAGCACCAAAAGTTCCGGCTTCAGCACCGGTTTCTACGGTTCCTGTAGCAGCAGGTGATGAGATCATTCCAATGGACAGAATGAGAAAGATCATTGCTGAAAACATGGTAAAAGCAAAACAGATTGCTCCCCATGTTACTTCTTTCATCGAAACAGATGTTACCAACGTTGTAAAATGGAGAAACAAGCATAAAGATATTTTCGAAAAACGTGAAGGAGAAAAACTGACTTTCATGCCGATTTTCGTGAAAGCTGTAGTGAAGGCTATCCAGGATTTCCCGATGATCAATGTTTCTATCAACGGTGAAAATATCATTAAAAAGAAAAATATCAATATCGGTATGGCTACTGCTCTACCTGACGGAAACCTTATTGTTCCTGTTATTAAAAATGCTGATCAGCTGTCACTTTCAGGTTTAGCAAAAGCGATCAACGATTTGGCATACAGAGCAAGAAACAAAAAATTAAAACCTGAAGATACTCAGGGAGCAACTTATACTATTTCTAATGTTGGAAGTTTTGGAAACCTTATGGGTACACCAATCATTCCTCAGCCTCAGGTTGCTATTTTAGCGATTGGAGCCATCGTTAAGAAGCCTGCAGTTCTTGAAACCAAAGACGGTGATGTGATTGCTATCCGCCAGCTGATGTTCATGTCTCACTCTTACGATCACAGAGTGGTAGACGGATCTTTAGGCGGAATGATGCTGAAACATGTTCATGATTATCTTCAGAACTGGGATCTGAATACAGAAATTTAATACCTGATGACTGATAAGTGACTCTTTATTTCAAAGGTCATGCGGAACTTATCAAACATCTTACCATACAAAACCTTCGATTTTTTCGGAGGTTTTTTTACTATCAAAGATTATCTGTACATTTGAGCCGAAGACGAAATTTAACCATGTAGCAGAATAATCTCGAATAAAAACATCAACCCTATCTCAAAATATGAAAAGAGTAACTTTAATTGCCATCATTTCCTTATGCCTGATCATAGCAACTTATTTCGTCGAAATTATCATCGGCTTTTTCAACGTTGATGATATCATTTACTTATACCGTTTTTGTAGTGTATTGGGTCTGCTGGGTTACATAGGCATCTTACCATTCTTTATTAAGCTATATCAAAAACAGTGATAATGGATCATGAGTTAAAAGAACTTTTTGAGATCAAAGAAGATGATAACAAAGTATTTGTTTCAGAAGAGAAGCCAAATATTGTAAAGCATATTCTTATTCGTCTTGCTATACTGATAGCCGGAACGATTGGTTTTATTGTGGTGGTATTTAATGCCAACGGCTGGGATGTATTAGGTTACCTAATATTTATGTTTGCTTTTCATGCCGTGTGGTTTGTTTGTATTCTTATTGAAGCATTCATTCTGAACATCAACAAAAAATATATTCTCAGGAATACCAATCTGATATGTACTGCTGTTATACTGGTTCTTTATTGTATAGCATATATTGCTATTTTCAATCCACAGTATTAATCATTGCTTTCATCAATACAATATAAAAGCTTCCTTTTTGGAAGCCCTTATATGTATGTATCTCAAATCCGTGGGAACTTTTTTAATAGGATTTTTTAATACCATCTAATTTCCTTATTTTTCGGTTTAATAAAATGTCACAGTCCACAAATGCTGAAAATTTTCTTTCTCCTCCGAAAAGGTCTTAAAAAGTCTTTTGACAATATCCGCAACGAGCAGCTGAAAAACAATCTGCTACAGGCCATTCCTTTCTGGATTGGTTCTGTGATTACAGGCTTTTTTGCGGTGATGTATGCTAAGATATTCGCATGGGGAGAGCATCTGCTGCATTTCATTATGAACTGGCATTCATGGATGATTTTTATTATTGCTCCTATCGGTTTTGTACTTTCTTGGTGGCTGGTAAAAGAATTTGCACCCAATGCCAAAGGCAGCGGTATCCCGCAGGTAATGGCCGCTGTAGAATTGGCCAATCCGAAAGAACATACGAAGATCAGAAGTCTTTTAAGTCTTAAGATCATTGTTTTTAAAATCATTTCATCTGTCGTTCTCGTGATCGGAGGCGGTGCTGTAGGACGTGAAGGACCTACTATCCAGATTGCCGGTTCTGTGTTCAGAAAGGTCAATGAATATCTTCCGCACTGGTGGCCGAAAATCTCAAAGAAGAATATGATCATGACCGGTGCAGCAGCGGGACTTGCAGCCGCATTTAATACGCCTTTGGGAGGAATTGTATTTGCTGTGGAAGAGCTTTCCAAAACACATATCAATTATTTCAAGACCGCTTTATTTACGGCGGTGATCATCGCGGGTTTAACAGCCCAGACTTTAGCCGGCTCCTATTTATATTTAGGTTATCCCAAAACCAACGACGTATCTCTGATGGTCATGTTTCCTATTATTCTTGTCGCAGGAACTGCCGGAATACTTGCCAGCCAGCTTTCCGTAATAATGCTTAAGATGAGTGACTGGAAAAAGAGAAAACTTAAAACGGATAAAGCCAATATTATTTTCCTGGTATTTTGCGCGTTGTTTATTGCTTCCATAGCCTATTTCATCAACCGCGAGATTCTTGGATCGGGAAAAGAAATTATGGAACGTGTTCTTTTTACTAGCGATAAACATGAAGAATGGTACGTCCCGATCTTAAGAATGCTTGGCCCTGCCCTGTCTTTTACATCTGGTGGCGCAGGTGGGATTTTCGCTCCGGCCCTTACCGCGGGTGCCAGTATAGGATCTGTGATCTCCGGGGTCATTCATCTGACGGCCAACGAAACCAATGTGGTGATTCTCGCAGGAATGGTGGCTTTTCTTACCGGAATTACCAGGGCTCCGTTTACTTCAGCTATTATCGTGCTTGAAATGACGGACAGGCATTCTCTGATATTCCATCTGATGCTGGCGGGAATGGTCTCTTCTATCATTTCTATTTTAGTCAGCAGACATTCTCTGTATGATGTGATCAAGGCGAATTTTTTAACAGAAATTAGGGAGAAAGATTAATTGGACTGTTTTATTTGCCTGCTGGCTTTTGATTATTTTGCCCCTAGCCGCTAGTTTTGGGATTAGATAAACTTCAAAAAAGCAGATCATTTTCAGCAGTAAATTTCTTACTATCAATTTTAAATTAAAAACCAGCAATAAGTAACTGTCAACTATTTCACGCAAATATTGCATATTAGAAATATATTTTCTAATTTTGCACCTCGAAATAATTAACAAATTCATTTAACATTATGAACAATTACGAAACTGTTTTCATTTTAACTCCCGTTCTATCTGATGCTCAGGTAGAGGAAGCAGTGAAAAAATTTGAAGATCTTTTAAAAGAAAAGAACTGTGAAATCGTTGCCAAAGAAAACTGGGGATTAAAAAAACTAGCTTATCCAATTCAATTGAAAAAGAATGGATTCTACACTTTAATCGAGTTTAAAGGTGAAGGTACTGTAGTTGCTGATTTAGAATTAGCATTCAAACGTGACGAAAGAGTAATCCGTTACCTGACTACAAAACTTGACAAGCACGCTGTTGAGTACGCTGTAACTAGAAGAACTAAAATCAAAGCGGCTAGAGCTTAATTATTAACCCTATTTTAAAAAAAGACAAGACATGGCAATAGACGAAATGGCTAAACAAGCCTCAGCTGGAGGAGAATCTGAAGTAAAATTCCTTACTCCACTTGATATCAATACAAAATCTGAAAAGAAATATTGTAGATTCAAAAAATACGGAATTAAGCACGTTGATTACAAAGATGCTGATTTCTTATTACAGTTCGTAAACGAGCAAGGTAAAATCTTACCAAGAAGATACACTGGTACTTCTTTAAAATACCAAAGAAAAGTTTCTGCTGCTATCAAAAGAGCAAGACACCTTTCTTTACTACCTTACGTAGCTGACTTATTGAAATAAGACAAAAAATAAATAAGAGAAGAAGCCACCCTCTTCTTTTGTTGCTGAATAAATAATTTAATTCTAACTTGATTTTAGATAAAAGATCTAAGATTTCAGATAAACAGACATCGTCTCCCATCTAATTTCTAATTTCCAGCATCTAAATTCTAAAAAAAGGACAACAACAATGGATATCATTCTAAAAAAAGACGTAGAAAACTTAGGACTTGAGTTTGATACAGTAAGCGTAAAGCCTGGTTATGCAAGAAACTTCTTACTTCCTCAAGGAATTGCACTTTTAGCAACTCCTAAAAACAAAGCAGCTCTTGAAGCTACTTTAGAAGCTAGAAAAGAAGAAGAAGCTAAATTAATCGCTGCTGCTAACGCTGTAGTAGATCAATTAAAGAAAACTTCTGTTACTATTCCTGCAAAAGTAGGTTCTGGCGACAAGTTATTCGGATCTATCAACAATGCAGATCTTTCTGCTGCTCTAGAAAAAGCTGGAGTTTCTGTAGAGAAGAAATACATCAAAATTCCAGGAAACACTATTAAGAGAACTGGTAAAGTTACTGCAAATATCAGACTACACAGAAATGTTGAGTACAATTTTGAATTCGACATCGTATCTGACGCTCCGGTAGAAGCTCCTAAACCAGCTGCTCCTAAAGCTAAAGTAGTAGAAGAAACTCCTTCTGAAGAAGCTTAAGATTCTAAAGAGATTTTCTCAAATATATAAACCACTTCATTTGAAGTGGTTTTTTGTGATATTTTACATCTACTTTCCTGGACTTTAAGTAATTCATTACTTTTCTTAATTACCCGTCTTTACCTTACTTATCTCCTCTCAGTTTCTGCTGATATTCCGTAGGCGGTACCCCAATTACCTTTTTAAAAATATTACTGAATGAAGACAGGCTGTTATAGCCAACCATCATCGCTATTTCGTACATATTGTATTTTCCTTCCAGCATTAATTCCAGAGAACGGGTGATTCTCAGCGCCCGCAGAAAACGGACGTAATTCATGCCTAAAATCTCTTTAAACTTCCGGGAAAGTGTTCTGGTGCTCATTCCGAATTCTTTTGCCGTAGATTCTATGGTAAGAGGCTTTTCGAGATTAGCATGGATGTATTTTGCAATTTTCAGAAGAGTTTCATCTTTTGGAAACGGGTGCTGAACCGGAAAAGCCAGTTTTTTATCTCTTTTTTCGGGAAGAATTCCTTTTAAAGCTTTAAGGAAATAATATTTGGCACCATCATTTTTTGTGATTTTTCCATTCCAGTCTTTGGTATATAAAATCATTTCCCTAAGCAAGTGACTGACTGAATAGATATTAATTTCATCAAAGAAGCCACTTTCATTCTCCTCTTTTTTAAAATAAAAATTGTATAAATCTACTTTTGGGCTGGTTGAGAAAATATAATGCGGCGTTCCTGCCGGAATCCACATAAAACATCTTGCCGGAAGATACCAATGTTTGAGATCCGTAAAAACATGGACGATTCCGCCCTCTGCATATACCAACTGCGCTGAACTGTGATGATGAATATCTGTGGTAACATCTCCGGTGAGCACATTATAAACATAAAATTCTGCATCATCATCTTCCACTGCTTTAAAATGGCTGTCATTCATTGAATAAAGGTAAGAAGAAAATTTCAGATTGGCGTAAATGAGCAAATCTTTTTCTGCTTTCACAAATCAGGTCCGATACTTCGCACCTTAACTTTGCAGCATCAAAATCATTTTAGCAAAAATCCTTTAAATAAATTATGAATATGACATTTAACGCTGGCAGATATCGGCGCATAGCGTTGTGCTTACTGCTGACAGGCAGCTTTTTACACTCACAAATGATCGACTACCAGCATCTGAGTCTTCAGCAGGCTATAGAGACTGGCTTAAAAAACAACAAAAGCCTACAGATAAGCCATTTAAAAAAGGAAATGTCTGTCACCAGGGAAAAAGATCTTGCCATGGAAAAACTTCCGGATATAGAGTTTCACACCAGCTACAACCAGGTAACTAATCTTTTCCAGCATCAAAACGGCTTTTTCAATAAAGCCACAAAATATGATGTTATTAACGGAATGTATGATTTTACCCTTTCGGCTCAATTCCGGTGTATATGGGCGGAAAAATCAGGAATGCAGAGAAAAAAGCATCTATTGATACCGAAATTTCAGCTTTGAGAACCCATCAGGATGAAAGACAGCTTAAAATGGAGATCATTACCGCTTTTCTTCAGATTCATCATTTAAAGGAGCAGCAAAGTCTTATTAATGATAAAATGAAGGAAGACTCTGTCAATATCAAGCAGGTAAAAGCTTTAAAAGCCAATGGAATTGTTACGGTAAATGAAGTTTTGAGGACGTCTTTGCAGCTTTCCAACCACACCATGAGCTGGACAGAACTGGACAATGATATACAAATTGCTGAACACAAACTTAAAACCATTCTTTCTCTTCCGGAAACCCAGGAAATGCATGTAGATACGGAGGATCTTATCTCCGACAGAACTTCTATTCCCTATATTGATGAACTGACGGAAACTGCTTTAAATAAAAACGAATCCGTAGAAATAACCCATAAAAATCTTTCGTTAAAAGAACTGGATCAGAAAATTACAAAGGCGAATTATTTACCCAAAATTACCGCAGGTGGAGAATATTTTATTAAGTATCCCAACATGATGTTTTTCCCTCCTGAACCTTACGCCTACCGTTTGGGAATGCTGGGAGTCAATCTTACATATCCCATCGAAAATCTGTATAAAAACAAATACAAGATGCAGGAGGCCCGGGAAAGTATTGATCTTGCAAAGCTCCAGATTGAAGAGAATGATGAAAAAGTAAGGCATACCGTCTATGAAGCCTACAAAAAATTCGAAGAAACCGATCAGAAAGTGAAGATTGCCGAAGAAGCCATCAGCCAGGCCAAAGAAAACTACCGTATTGTAAAGACAAAATATGCAAATAAATTAAGCCTGATCACAGAGCTCATCGATGCAGATAATGCTTATCTGGAAGCTGAATCTAATCTTATTTCCGTAAAAATTAACCGACAACTAAAATATTACCAACTCCAATACACAATTGGAAACTTATAAAAACTATGGCAAAGAAACAACTGACACAAAAGGAAAAAAGAATCAACAAGTCGATTACGCTTTTGGCCTGGATCCTGATCATCAGCGGTATTACAGGAATGGTAGGCTTTTATCTTTTCTCAAGGAAAAATGTCACCACGAACGATGCCCAGATCGAACAGTATATTACCCCGGTTTCCAGTAAAGTTTCGGGATTCATTAAAAAGATACAGTTTGAAGAAAACCAGTTTGTCCATAAAGGAGATACCCTGATCGTGATCGACAACAGAGAGTTCATCAACCAGGTAAAAATGGCTGAAGCTGGTCTTCATGCCAATGCAGAAAATATCACAACCATTGAGAGCGGTGTCAATACAAAGGAAAGTGATTCAAAGATCATTGATGCCAAAATAGCTTCAGCAAAAATTGATATATGGAGAACGGAACAGGATTTTAAAAGATATAAAAACCTGGTGTCTGAAGATGCCGCAACCGAACAGCAGTTTGAGAATGTAAAAGCTTCTTATGAACAGGCGAAAGCTAATCTTTTAGCCTTAGAACAGCAAAAAAATGCAGTAAAAGCCGGTGCTAATGAACAGCAGACTAAAGTAGCCCCGGTAAAAAGCCAGATCCAGCAAAGCTCTGCAAGCCTGAACAATGCCAGACTTTTTCTTTCATACACAGTGATCACAGCTCCGTACGATGGCTGGATAGGCAGAAAAACAATCCAGGAAGGACAGCTGATCAAAGAAGGCCAGGCTCTGGTACAAATTGTAAGCAAGGAAAAATGGATCATTGCCAACTATAAGGAGACACAACTCGGGCAAATCGATACGAAACAGGAAGTAACAATTACCGCAGACGCTTATCCTGATATTGAGTTTAAAGGAAAAGTGGTTTCCGTATCGCCTGCATCAGGTTCACAGTTTTCTCTGGTAAAACCTGATAATGCTACAGGAAACTTTGTCAAGATCGAACAGAGATTTCCGGTAAAAATCATTCTCGATACCAATCAAAATAACGAAAAACTGCTTTCCGGCATGAATGTGCTGGTGAGTGCGAAAAAAATATAGAGTTTAGAGTGAAGATAGCCAATATAGGATAACTCAAATCATCACACTAGCATATCCCACATGCATAAACACCTGGATTAGATTTTTTTTTAGCGGAAAGACAGAATTGCAGCGACAGGCTTCTGATTATTCTTTAGCGTTTGTCATTTACCTTTTACTTTTACACTCTGCTCTTTTGCCTTTCCGCATTTTATTTTTGATCAAATAGCGAAAAAACATCTATGCACATTCCCAACAATATATTTTAACAAATCACCCAATTATCATATTTATACATTCTCATGCAACATAATACGGTTTATCATAAATGGGTCCCGCAATGGCTGAAACTGCCGCTTCTGGTGCTGGCATTATTTCCCCACCTGATGTTGTTGTCGCTTTTGCATTCCAACAGTGCCTTCACTTCTTCTTTTATGGATGTAGATTCAGATGACATCCAGTATTTAATGATTTTGATGTATGGAACCTTTGTAGTCACTCTTTTGGTTTTACAGAGATTTATGGCTTATTTCAGTGTTAAATATTATGTTTTGCTGATGTCTTCCATTTCTGTGATTATTCTTTATGTTCTGTCGGTTACCAATAGTTATCCCGTCATTCTGGTCATACGATTTCTGGAAGGAATTTTCGGGCTGCTAGAAGGTGCTATTTTTCTTCCGCTGATCATTGCTGAATTGAAAACCAAACACGCTAAGGTAATCGCCTATCTTTTCATGTATACCATTATGCTGACAGGCGGAACAATCACTACATCATTATTGAAATCAAGCATTGAAAATTATGATTTCCGGCATATGATCTTGATGATGGTTTATTTTCATGTTTTTGTCCTCATTATCGGAATCGCCCTTTTCAATACCAACAGATTTTTCCCTAAAATGCCGCTTTATCAACTGGATATTACAAGTTGGTTCCTGTTATGGGCCTGCCTTCAGTCAGGAGGATATTCCATCATTTACGGAAAAAGACTGATGTGGTTTGAGTCGGATACCATTATCATATGTCTTTTTATATTTCTTCTTTCGGGAGGATTGTTTATGCTCAAGCAGAGAAATTCCAAAAGACCGATCTTTCATTTTGAAGTATTCAGCTCAAAAAATGTCATTGCCGGAATGATCCTGTTTTTCATTTTTTATCTGATCCGCTCAGGACTGAATAATGTATACAGCATTATGGTGACGGTCTGGAAATGGCCATGGGATTATATTGTCAATATTCAATACTGGAATGTTGCCGGAACGCTTATGGGTATTGTTCTCTCCGGAATCTGCCTGATGCGTGGCGTTTCCTCAAGGATCGTTTTCTTTACCGGATTTCTGCTGCTGGCAGCAGACTGTGCATGGTTTACGTACACATTCTATCCTGACACTACCCTTTCCACGATCTGCCCGCCTTTATTCCTGCAGGGAATTGCCCAGGGTTTGCTTTTTACTCCGCTTGTTTTTTTTCTTATTTCCGGAACACCGGAAGAATATGTTGCCAATGCAACAGCTCTGGGAACCACAACCCGTTTCTGGACCACTGCTATTGGGTATGCCTTAATGCAGAACCTGATGCTTTTCTTAACGTTAAAACATTCAGATACTTTAAGCTTTAATCTTACAGATACCAATCCGGTTTTTTACAGTCAATGGAACCAGATATTCGGAGCTCAACTCTCTAAACTACCTGTGAATGAGTCTTTATCAGTGACTGCCGGAGCCTTTAAAGCAAAAATAACAGCCCAGTCTATCCTCCTTTCCAATATGGAAATTTTTACAGGATTGTTCTGGCTTGCTTTGATCACTGCGTTCGCTTTACTGCTGTATCATCCTGTGAAAATTGCAGTGAGAAATATTATGTAATTTTAGGCCGAAAATTTGCTGTACTTTCCGAAATTTGATGGTATGGAAATTCAGGAAATCGTAGATTGTCAGAAAGCTTTTTTCAAGACACAACAAACAAAGAATATCAAGTTCAGGAAAATGTATCTTGAAAAGCTTCGGGATATCATTATAAAGAATGAAGAGCTTTTGTATGAAGCTATTTACAAAGATTTCGGCAAATCTAAATTCGACACTTTTACAACAGAAATTTCCTTTGTTCTGAATGATATTAAGTATTATCTGAAGAACTTAAATATACTTTCAAAACCTAAAAGAGTAAGAACCAATCTGGTCAATCAACCGGGGAAAAGCAAAATTTATCCGGAACCTCTAGGAAATGTTCTTGTTATAGGTGCATGGAATTATCCTTATCAATTGTCGCTTTCTCCTGTAATTGCTGCGCTGGCGGCAGGAAACTGCTGTATTTTAAAGCCAAGTGAAATTGCAGAAAACACGATGAAGGCAATGGCAAAAATCATCAATGAAAATTTTCCTCCCGAATATCTGTATGTGTATGAGGGCGGTATTGATGAAACCACAGAGCTTTTAAAGTTAAAATTCGACAAAATATTCTTTACCGGAAGCACTAAGGTTGGAAAGATCGTTTATCAGGCAGCTGCAGAACATTTAACGCCTGTAGTTCTTGAATTAGGAGGCAAATCGCCTGCAATTGTAACCAAAGATGCAGATCTTGACATAGCAGCCAAAAGAATTGTCTGGGGGAAATTTCTCAACGCCGGACAAACCTGCGTGGCTCCTGACTATCTGCTGGTTGAAGAATCCATCCATGAACAGTTTCTGGAAATGCTGAGAAAATATATTTTAGAATTTAAATACGGCCCGGAATCCGATCAGTATACGAGAATTATCAATCAAAGAAACTTTCAGCGGCTGATAAAACTGATCAATAAAGAAAAAGTTTATTTTGGAGGAAATTTCGACGAAAAGAAACTCTTTGTAGAGCCTACTCTTCTAAATAATGTAAGCTGGGAAGATGATGTCATGCAGGAAGAAATTTTCGGACCGATACTACCTGTCATCAGCTTTACGAATTTCAATCTGGTTCTTACTACTATTCTGGAACTTGAAAAACCACTTGCTGCCTATCTTTTTACCCAAAACCCAGAAGAAAAAGAAGCTTTCACTATGAAACTGTCGTTTGGCGGCGGATGCATTAATGACGTGATCATGCATTTAGGAAATGACCGTCTTCCTTTTGGAGGAGTTGGAAATTCCGGTATTGGAAATTATCACGGGGCTTATGGATTTGAAGCCTTTTCGCATCAGAAATCCATTCTGGAAAAAGCAACCTGGGGTGAACCGAATATTAAATATCCTCCATATTCTGAAAAAAAATTAAGCTGGATCAGGAAACTGTTATAAATAAAAACCGGGAAAAATTTCCCGGTTATATTTTTTATGACTTTGGAGCCCACTGGTCAAAGAACTCTTTTACTTTTTCTTTGCTGTATCCTTTTCCTTCTTCAAGAACAGAACTGTCTTTTAAAACATGAATCATTTTTCCGTTTTTATCCAAAACTATGAAAAAAGGATAGCCAAGCTTTTCTTTAATGTCCACATATTTAGCAAAAACTTTTTCATTTTTATTATCAGGAGAGTAATTCAGGTGATAATACAGATAGTTTTTATCTACGGTTTCCTTCAACTCAGGAGTACTTTGAACAAAATTATTAAAACGCAGACACCAGATACACCAGTTTCCACCTGCCTGGATCAAAATATTTTTACCTTCTTTTTTAGCCTGGGCAATTAGCTTGTTAATATCAGCCTCAGCATTTGCTTTAGGATCATAAGGTTTGGGAAGTTTTGCTTTTTCCTCACCTGCTTTCTTCTTCGCATCCAGCTCTGCATGATCAGGTTTTACCAGAAGGGCATTATCCTGCTTTCTTGTTTCCGGTACATTTTTGGCATCCTGGGAAAAAGCAAGTACGCTTAGTCCAAGGAAGGCTATGATCGACAATTTTTTCATAACATAAAAATAAAAAAAATAATACTTATTGCAAGCAAAAATAGAACCATAATTTTATTATCACTAGATTTGCATGTTTTATGAATTTCCTAATCAAAATATTATATTTCATTTCTAAACTTCCGCTTAAAGTATTGTATATTTTTTCGGACGTTATGTTCTTCTTAAATTACTATCTGGTAGGCTACCGGAAGAAGGTAATCACCCAGAATCTCCGAAACTCTTTTCCTGAAAAGTCTGAGGAAGAAATAAGAAGCATAAGAAAGAAATTTTATCTGAATTTTTCGGATTATCTTGTAGAAACCATTAAATCTTTCAGTATCTCTGAGACGGAATCCCGGGTAAGAATGCAGCATATCAATCAGGAAGCATTCCATGAGGCTAAAGCAGAAGGTAAAAATGTTATCATGCTTGCCGGACATGTCTTTAATTGGGAATGGATGAATGCTTTCGCAAGAATTATTCCGCAGAAGCACTGTCATCCGGTTTACAGAAAAGTGAATAGTGATTTCTGGGAAAATCAGATGAAAAAAGTGAGGAATAGGTTCGGAAATGAAGCTTTGGAGGCCAATGAAGTGATCATGAATATCTTCAGGTCTAAAAATGACGGTGAATCCACTTATATGTTTGTAGCAGACCAAACCCCGCATGTTGCTCACGTCAATTACGGATTAGAATTCCTGAATCAGAGGACTCCCGCATTTATAGGATATGATAAACTGGCTACCAGAATGGACCTTGCCTTCATTTACTGTGAAATGAAGAAAGTAAAACGGGGATATTACCAGGTAAATTATCACAGGATCTATCCTGACGGTGAAAAATTTACAGAACATGAAGTGGTAAGGAAATTTCATAAGCTTCTGGAAAATACTTTACACAAGCACCCGGATAATTATCTTTGGTCTCACAGAAAATGGAAGTACCAGGAATCTATCAAAACGTTTGACGCTGAAAAAATATAATTCTGATGTCTAAAAATTTAGCAGTTGTCATTTTAAACTGGAACGGTAAAAATTGGCTTGAGAAATTTCTTCCCAGTGTTGTCGGTTTTTCTCAGGAGGCGGATATTTATATAATAGATAACCTTTCTACCGATGATTCCACAGAATTTGTACAGACTCATTTCCCTGTGGTAAAAATCGTTAAAAACAATCAGAATTATGGCTTTGCAGGAGGATATAATGAGGGTTTAAAGGAGATAAAAAACGAATATTACTGTCTTCTCAACTCTGATGTGGAGGTTACCGAAAACTGGATCAATCCTGCATTGGATTTACTTCAAAAAAATCCTTCCATTTCAGCTGTACAGCCTAAAATCTTATCTTTCAACAATAAAAAACAGTTTGAATTTGCCGGTGCTGCGGGAGGTCTTATTGACAATCTGGGTTATCCTTACTGCCGCGGACGTGTATTTGACGATCTTGAGGAGGATAATGGCCAATATGATGATGAAACAGAAATTTTCTGGGCCTCAGGATGCTGCTTTTTTGTACGTTCAAAAGATTTTTGGGAGCAAAATGGTTTCGATGAAAGGTTTTTTGCTCATCAGGAAGAGATTGATCTTTGCTGGAGACTGATTAATTCGGGGAAGAAGATCTTCTATACAGGAAAATCAAAAGTATATCATGTTGGCGGCGGAACCCTGAATAAGCAAAGTGCGCAGAAAACTTATTTAAACATCAGAAACAATCTTTCTATGATGTTGAAAAATCTGCCGTTTCCTAAATTGATAGGACTGATATTTTTCAGGCTGTGCCTAGATGGAATTGCCGGAATTTATTTTGGATTAAAGAATGGCTTTCCACACCTTTGGGCTGTTGTGAGGGCTCATTTCGGCTTTTACGGGCAACTTCCGGGAACATGGAAACTACGTCAAAAACACCAGAAAAACACATTCTACCAGTCGGAATGGCTCATCTTCAGACATTTTTTAGGTAGAAAATAAATTCATAACTTCAAACATTTTAAAACTTTAAACCCTGAACATTAAACTACCAAGTCATAACCCACAATTCATAAATTATAACTCAAAAAAATGGATTTCTGCGCAATAGATTTTGAAACAGCCACTCATGAAAAAAGCTCAGCGTGCGAAATGGGTATTTGTGTTGTTCAGGATTCGAAGATTGTGGAAACGAAAACCTGGCTGATTAAACCACCGAGCTTTCCTTATTTCAGCAGATTTAATATTGGTGTTCACGGGATAACTCCGGAAGATGTGAAGGATGCCCCTACTTTTGATGAGATCTGGTATGAAGCTGAAGAAATGATGTACGGAACCCTGATGATTGCACATAATGCAAGTTTTGATGCAGGGGTTTTAAGGGGCTGTTTTGAGCATTACGGGATGTTTGCCCCAAAACTGAATTATCTTTGCAGTATTCAGCTGGCTAAAAAATCATGGAATTATCTTCCGAAATACGGACTGAAACATCTGGCGGAACATCATCAAATCAGCCTTAACCATCACCGGGCCGGAGACGATGCGGAAGCCTGTGCAAAAATTTCGCTGCTGGCTTTTGAAAAATTAATCATCACTGAGAATGAAGAAATACATGATTCTTTCTTAAATAAGTATATTAAAAAACTATAATAAAGCCTTTACTTCCGGCTGTTATTTACAATCAGTATGATTTCCTACACCAATCTCAAAAAGGAATACTCCTAATTACTTAACACTTCAGACAGCAGATTGAACTTTGGAATCTCAATTTCAAAAGTTTCCTGGGTCTCCATGTTTTTAACAAGGTATTTGCCGCTCATATTCCCTACTCCGGACCTAAGCATTACATTAGAGAAATAAGCGAAATTTTCGCTTACAGGAATCTCTGGTGTCAATCCTATTACACCATCTCCTGTAATCTCAGTATATCCAAAACCTACATCGAAGATTAACCATTTTCTTTTCAATACTTTAATTGGAAAGCTGCCGTCATTTTCTATCGTAATATTATACTTGAAGACGTAACGGTTTTCAGATGGATAACTGTTTTTACTATCATATTCAGGTATTACTGAAACTTTGATATTGGAAGTCATTTTTGAGAACATCATCTTAGTATTTCTTTAACAGATACAAAAATCTCGCCTTTTTTAAGGCGAGATTGTAAGTTATAGTATAATTTTAATAAAATCTATAATCCAAGGCCTTTTCTTTCGTCGCCGCCCATTAGTATTTCAACAGGGTTGTCGATACCTTCTTTCACAGCTACAAGGAATCCTACAGATTCTTTTCCGTCAATAATTCTGTGGTCATAAGACATGGCTACGTACATCATTGGTCTAATCACTACCTGCCCGTCAACCGCTACCGGTCTCTGGATGATGTTGTGCATTCCAAGGATAGCAGACTGTGGAGGATTGATGATTGGTGTAGACATCATAGATCCGAAAGTACCACCGTTTGTAATAGTGAATGTACCGCCAGTCATTTCATCAACTGTAATTTTACCGTCTCTTACTTTAGTTGCAAGATCTTTGATATTGGCTTCAACTCCAGCGAAAGACATGTTTTCAGCATTTCTCAATACCGGAACCATTAATCCTTTAGGACCTGAAACTGCAATTGAGATATCACAGAAATCATAATTGATCTTGTAATCTCCGTCGATAGATGCATTTACATCCGGATACATTTGTAACGCTCTTGTTACCGCTTTTGTAAAGAAAGACATAAAGCCTAGTCCTACTCCGTGCTTCTGAGCAAATTCTTCTTTATATAGTTTTCTTAATCTGAAGATTTCAGACATGTCAACTTCGTTGAAAGTCGTCAGCATAGCTGTTTCATTCTTTACAGAAACTAATCTTGAAGCGATTTTTCTTCTTAGAACTGAAAGTTTAGTTGTTGTTGTCGTACGTGCACCTGTTGCAGTAGAAGGGCTTCCTCCTAAAGCAGGAACAGCAGCTAATTCTGCATCAGTCTTAGTGATTCTTCCGTCTCTTCCGCTACCTGAAACCTGTCCAGCCTCAATACCTTTCTCATCAAGAATCTTTTTAGCTGCAGGAGATGGAGCTCCTGTTGCATACGTTTGTGGAGCCGGTGCCGGAGCAGCTGGTTTTGGAGCTTCCTGTTTAGCTGGTTCAGCAGCTTTTGGAGCCTCTTCCTGTTTTGGAGCTTCTGCAGCCGGAGCACTTGCGCCTTCAGGTTTTGCAGCATCCATATCAATTAAACAAACTACCTGGCCAACCTGTACTACATCACCCTCTTCTGCTTTTAACGTGATTACACCGCTTTGTTCTGCAGGCAATTCAAGAGTTGCTTTATCTGAGTCTACTTCTGCGATTGGCTGATCTTTTTCTACATAATCACCATCTTTCACAAGCCAAGTTGCAATTTCAACTTCTGTAATGGATTCTCCCGGTGAAGGAACTTTCATTTCTAAAACTGACATATTGAGTATTTTTTATTTTTTTAATTGGGTATTATTCTTAATTACGCTGTAACGGGTCTTTTTGCAGGAGCATCATCTCTGTCGAAAACTCTGTTGATCACTGCATTCTGGTTTTTCTCAAACATTTTGTGACTTCCCGGAGCCGGAGCACCGCTTGGTACCGGAGCTACTACCTGGATTCCCGTATCTCTGAAGTTTCTCAGGATATAAGACCATGCTCCCATGTTTTCAGGCTCTTCCTGAGCCCAAACCAATTGTGTCCTGTTACCATACTTGCTGAAGATTGTTTCTAATGCATCTGCCTGAAGCGGATACAGCTGCTCCAATCTTACCAGTGCAATATTTTCACAGTTAAGTTCCTCTTTCTTCGCTAATAATTCGAAGTATAATTTACCTGAACACAATACTAATTTTTCAACTTTTTTAGGATCTGCTGTAGGATCGTCCAATATCGGCTGGAATGAACCGTTTGCAAAATCTTCTAGCGGAGAAACCACTTTCGGGTGTCTCAACAGAGATTTAGGGCTCATTACGATCAACGGTTTTCTGAATGTCCATTTCAGCTGTCTTCTTAATAAGTGGAAGTAGTTAGCAGGTGAAGTGATATTGGCTACCACCATATTTTCGTTCGCACAAAGCGTTAAGAATCTTTCTAATCTTGCTGAAGAGTGTTCTGCACCCTGACCTTCTGAACCGTGAGGCAATAGCATTACCAATCCGTCCTGGATCTTCCATTTTTCTTCTGCAGCAGCCAGATATTGGTCAACGATGATCTGAGCACCGTTCACAAAGTCCCCGAACTGAGCTTCCCAGATGGTCAGCGTGTTAGGAGAAGCCATTGCATACCCGTAGTCGAAACCTAAAACTCCGTATTCTGAAAGGTGAGAGTTATATACATCAAATCTGCTTTCGGACACATGTCTTAACGGGATATACTCTTCTTCTGTATCTTCAGTTTTTACCACCGCATGTCTGTGGGAGAATGTTCCTCTCTCTACATCTTCTCCGGAAATTCTCACGTTATGCCCTTCCACAAGAAGCGTTGCATAGGCTAACCATTCTCCAAGAGCCCAGTCTAATGAATTTCCTTCGATAGCCTTAACACGGTTATCAAACAGTCTTGTAATTTTATTGATGAACTTTTTATCAGCAGGAAGAGATGACATTTTAATCGCCAGCTCTTTAAGTTTAGCCAGGTCATATTTTGTATCTACAGGTATCTGAACTGCACCTCTTTTTCCGATTGGATAATTGGTCCAGTCTTCTGCCATGAAAAGATCCATTGCATTTTTTTCGATCTCTTTGGAAGCATCAAAGTCTTTATCTAAAAGCGCTTTGAAATCTGATTCCATTTTTGCAATAAGATCATTGGAAGTAATGCTGTCCTTAAGCAATTTATCTTTATAAATTTCTCTCGGATTCGGGTGTTTAGAAATTAGTTTATACAAATTAGGCTGCGTGAATCTAGGTTCATCACCTTCATTGTGTCCATATTTTCTGTATCCTAATAAATCGATATACACGTCTTTACCAAATTTCGCTCTGAAATCTGCTGCAAAATGCATGGCATGAACTACCGCTTCAGCATCATCAGCATTAACGTGCATTACCGGAGATTCGGTAACTTTCGCAATGTCTGTACAGTATGTTGAAGATCTTGCGTCAGCATAGTTTGTGGTAAATGATACCTGGTTATTAACAACGATGTGAACAGTTCCTCCTGTTCTGTATCCTTCTAAGGTCATCATCTGAGCCACTTCATAAGCAATACCCTGACCAGCAATAGCACCGTCACCATGGATTACGATAGGAAGGATCTTGGAGCCGTCTCCTTTGTATTTGTCGTCTATCTTAGCACGGCAGATCCCTTCTACAAGAGCTGCTACGGTTTCAAGGTGAGACGGGTTCGGCGTAAGGTTGATGGCCACTTCTTCTCCGGAAGCTGTTTTCACTTTTTTAGATGATCCTAAGTGATATTTAACGTCACCTGAGAATACATCTTCTTCAAATTCTTTTCCTTCAAATTCTGAGAAGATCTGCTTGTAAGATTTCCCGAAAATGTTTGATAAAACATTCAGTCTTCCTCTGTGGGCCATTCCCAATACCACTTCATCAACTCCAAGTTGAGAAGATCTTGAGATCAGCTGATCCAATGCCGGAATTAATGTTTCACCTCCTTCCAGAGAGAATCTTTTCTGTCCTACAAATTTTGTGTGAAGATAGTTTTCAAAAGCTACTGCCTGATTCAATTTTAATAAAATCTCAGTTTTCTCATTAGCAGAAAGGCTTGGGTGGTTTTCGTTCACCTGAAGCCACTTCTTAATGAAATCTTTTTCTTCAACATTGTTGATATACGTATACTCTACTCCGATAGAATCGCAGTAGATATTTTCCAAATGCTGGATCAGGTCCTGTAATGTAGCAGGCTCTTTCATTCCTGTTTCAACAGCACAGTTAAATTTTGTATTTAAATCCTCTTTACTCAAACCGAAGTTCTCGATGTCTAAAGTAGGCGTGTAGTGTCTTCTTTCTCTGACAGGATTTGTTTTTGTGAACAGGTGCCCTCTTGTTCTGTAAGCCTCGATAAGGTTTACTACCTTGAACTCTTTTTTGATGTGCTCAGGAACCTCTCCTCCGGCTACTGCCTGAGAGATCTGCTGTACTGCCGGAGCAGCGTTGGCCGGAGCCTGGATATATTGGATGTTATCGTCATCTCCATAGTTCTCCAAAGCAAAATCAAAGCCTTGAAAAAAGGCTTTCCATGATGGCTCTAAAGAATCCGGGAATTTTAAGTACTGTTGGTATAAATCCTCAATTAACTGAGAATGAGCTGCGTTTAGGAATGAAAATCTGTCCATTATTACAGTTTATCTATTATTAAAATTTATTTGTAGAATTAATCTTCAAATTTAATAAAAAAAACCGAGTTAAGACAGCCTGAAACCGTTAAAAAAAATTAAGAAAAAAATAATCTGAAAAAAATTACTTAAACACTGATAATGAGAGCTTAATGTTCACCTCCTGCCCTTCAATGGGACGTTCAATAAAGGTCTGCCGGATATCTCCGAAGCGCATCTCGTCTTTTTTAGCCTTCTGAATCAGCTGCTGAACCGCCCGTATTCTGCCCTCGTAGCTTCCTTTGTAGTACATCACATAATTTTGAGAAGGATTTACAGTCCGGAAATTGAAATTGTTATCCGGAACTCCTATCTTTTTGGAAAGAGGAATTCCCAGGAAATAAGAAACTTCTTTGTCTTTGTAATTATCGGCATCGGTAATCAACACCGGGAAGCCAAATTCGTCGTCTTTTTTACCGAGATCCATTGTGACATAGTTATAAACTTTGCTGTAATTCATAACGATGTTTTTATAGAGAGCTTCTTTCTTGTTTGACGCACTCACGTTGATGCCCAGCAACAGCTTATCTTCCTCGTTTTCCACCATGAGACTGTCATATTTGATGGAAGCCATCTGGTTATCTTTTTCCACTTTATTGCCCAGAACATTTTTCAGATTGACCATGCTTTTATTAATATTTTCGGCAAACCGGTCTTCCGTCCAGAAATTTTCCACTCTTCTGAACACGGAAAGTTTAGGCGTGTGCACATACCACGTAATCTTTGTTTTGTCCGCAGAAACAGGCTTGAACTGAACATCCACCACCGTTGGGCTTTCATTCCTGTCTTCAAAAAGCTGATATCTCAGGCTTTTAGCAGGATTTTCATACCGGATGAACATTTCTCCGTCCGTATCATTTTTCGGATCTACATAGCTTATTGCACTTCCCTGACCTTCGTAAGGGGTATAATAATCGATATCAATTGACGGTGAACTTGTAAAAAAATTGTTCCAGCGGGTAAAGTGCTGAAGATTATTAAACTGGGAAAAGACTTTATCTATGGGATAATCGACTTCTTTTTCTATTTTAAAATCCTTGTTTTCGTCCACGAAAAAATACATGGAAGCAGCATAGGCTCCTACCACAAGAACAAGAATTACGGCTATTATTTTAAAAAAACGCATTACGCAAAAGTAAGACAAATAAAAAAAGTAACCAATATCTCAGTTATTTTGAAAAGATTATTTCAAGAATAGATTCCCAAATTAAAAAGTGAATTATTTAATTATTATTTTTTAAAAAAGCTCATTATAATTGGCAATTTTAATTATTAATATGCTATTTTATAAAAATAACTCCACTTTTAAATAGTGAAATAACGGTATATTTTTTGATGGGTGAAAAGCCTAAAATTAAAAAATTTTTCTATGAAGAAGTTATTTGTATTTCCTTTGATTTTATTTTTCTCAACAGGCTTTTCTCAGTACTCAATTTCAGAAATTCCTGAAGACGGTTATCTCAAAGATTTCGATATTGCAGTTGATATCATTCAAAAACAACATCCTAACCCTTACAGGTTTCACAGCAAAGAAACCATTACCAGAAAGCTGGATTCTCTCCGTAATGAAATTAAAAAAAATCCCGGCTATATCAATTTGCTGATTAACAACCCTACAAGAATAATTGGTGATGGTCACAGTTCTTTTGGCACTGACTCCAATTATTTTGAGGATGTTATGAATTCTGTTTACTATTTTCCTCTTTCAACTTATGTACAAAATGGTATTATATATGTGAACGGAGCTAACAAATATGCTATTGAAACAGGCAGTGAGATCCTTGAAATTAATGGGTTAAGTGCTGATACTATTGTGAAAAAAGTTCCTAAAGCCGCAGACGGAAATATTAAAGTGGAAGATGTGGATATATCTTTCAATATCCCTTTTATTTTAAAAAACCGCACCAATGATTATACCTTAAAATATAAAACTTTAAACGGAACGCAAAAAACGGTGAAAGTAAATGGTATAAAATATCCTCAGTATTATTACGAAACCAAACATGCTGTACTCCCTATTGACTTAGTTTCAGAAAGCTACGGAATTTACGGTTATAAAATAGATCCGGAAACGTATTATTTATCAGTAAAATCATTCTCTTATGACGAAAGTTTTTTTTATGAAAGACTGAAAAAATATTTTCAGGAAATAAGGAATCTAAAATCCAAAAAACTTATTATAGATATCCGTAATAATTCTGGCGGTGCCATCAGTAACGTAGCTTTATTATATTCTTTTATAGCAGCAGATAAAAGCTTTAATAATGAATACAAATACGGAACTAAAGTTATTGACATCAATTATACCAACTATCTGATAGATCCTCAAACTAACCAGTATTACTCAGATAAAGACATTACAGATCTGAATAATTTTATGAGACAAAGGTTTGACAAAGGGGAAAAGGGAGACTATTATTTTGGAAATTCAAGGCTTGATAACACGTATATAAAAAGCTATCCTAGAGACGGATTGTTTTTTGACGGTAAGACTGTATTGCTAACCAATAACCGCACGTTTTCTGCTGCCACCTATTTTGCTTCTTTATTCAAGACCGAAAAAAGAGGAGAAATTGTAGGAAAAGAAACCGGCTCATGCAGTAATTTTACCACTGCTGCATGGTTCCTTTCTTACAGGCTCCCTAATACTAAATCCACCCTTTCCATTCCACGGACGGAAATTTTCTTTAATAGTGGTGACAAGGAAAATGTTGCCAATTGCACAGGTGTAATCCCTGATCATACCATTAAAAGTGACTATTTTTTAAAATCACTCAAGGAACAGAAAGATCCGGAGTTGGAATATTCCCTAAAACTGCTTTCTCAATAAAAGAATGAAGCTTAAATATAGAAAGAGGAAACCTTTGTTGGTTTCCTCTTTTTTATTTAGGACTAATCATATCTTTTTATTAACCTATATGGGTTCCCGAAGGAAGAACAGCTCCTTTTTTCACCACTACAATTCCATCCTGGACTGAATAGGTTCCGTAGTCGCCATCCGGAATATGTTTTCCGCCGATGATTTTCACATTGTCGCCGATATAGCAGTTTTTATCAAGAATAGCCATTTCAATATAGCAGTATTTCCCGATTCCCATGTTCGGATACCCGTTTCTGTCATTGAGTACAATTTCGGTCGTATTCTGGTAGAAATCGGCTCCCATTACGTAAGAATTGACGATAGTGCTTCCTTTATCTATTCTGGTTCTGTTCCCGATCACGGAATTTTCAATCTTATCGGCCATAATGATGCATCCGTCCCCGAAAACAGCTTTGCTTACGTATGAACCGTTAATTTTGGATGGCGGAAGCATCCTCGCTCTTGTATAAATGGGTGAAGAGGAAAACAGGTTGAACTGCGGAAAATCCTGGCACAGATCCAGATTAGCTTCGTAGAAAGACTCTATGGTTCCGATATCTGTCCAGTAGCCTTCATACTGGTAGCTCAGTGTTTTGTATTTTCCGATAGAATTTGGTATAATGTCTTTCCCGAAATCATCTCCGGCTCCATCTTCAAACATTTTTTTAAGAATGGTTCTTGTGAAAATATAAATACCCATGGAGGCCAGATATTCTTTTCCTTTATGCTTATTTTCTTCTGAAACTTCGGATTTTAAGCTGTCCAGGATATCATATTCCGGTTTTTCATAGAAGGATGTGATATTACCATCGTCATCAGACTTTAAAATCCCGAAGCCTGTGGCATCTTTTGCCACCACGGGAATGGTCGCAATTGTCACGTCGCCACCATTTTCAATGTGAAAATCGAGCATTTCCCTGAAATCCATCTGATAAAGCTGGTCACCGGAAAGGATAAGGATATAGTCGTAATCATATTTTTCCAGATGCTTCATCGACTGACGGACAGCGTCTGCTGTTCCCTGATACCAGCTGTCATTTTCCACATTCTGCTCTGCTGCAAGAATATCTACAAATCCTTTGCTGAAAATATCAAAGTGATAGGAATTCTTGATATGTGAGTTTAAGGAAGCTGAATTGAACTGCGTTAAAACCAGGATCTTATTAAGTCCCGAATTCAGACAGTTGGAAATAGGAATATCTACCAGCCTGTATTTTCCTGCAATAGGAACAGCCGGTTTCGATCTTGAATATGTTAACGGGAATAATCTTGTCCCTCTGCCGCCTCCCAAAACAATGGAGATTACATTTCGTTTCATAGGTATCTTGCGTTTTATTGAATTAAATTTACTGTTCTATTCTTAGTGTTTACTGCTAATCTAAAGCACTCTTTATTTTCATATTTGAGTTCATTATTATACACAATGACCCTAAATTCACCTTCATTATTAAGTTCAAATACTTCTTTGTCTACGTTATAGACCTCAATGTAATGCTTTTTAAGCTCTTTCCTGAACAATTTACTCGTGATCAGAACATCCATGACATCTACATTCTTCATGGTGAAATCCTGCATATCTTTATCATATGCTGCATGCCAGTCTTTACCATACTTTCTTTCTATTGCAGCATAGGTCCTTTTGTTAATGGCATTTACAGCTCTTTCTTCTTCAGGGCTTATCATACAGCCTGATACAGCATAATGCTTAATTTTCCATTTTTCAGATATTCCATCCATAGTCTCCTGTGCTCCCATATCAGGCAGTCCGTATCCATAAATCCAATAATATCCACCATGATAACTTCCTTCATCTTCTTTACATGAAGAAAGCAGGATCATGATCACAAAAAGAAAACCGGAAACTTTCATCATGTTAGTTATTATATAAAGCTATATATTTTTCCGCAGATTTCTCCCATGCAAAATCAAATTTCATATTTGCATGGATAAGATCTTCCATAACCCCTTTTTGGCTGTAAATGCCCAATGCCCTGTTCATGGCATGCACTATATCATCTACTCCCGGGTAGGTAAAATTCAATCCTGCCCCACCGGTTGAAATATCTTCCACTGTATCTCTGAGGCCTCCGGTATATCTTACAACGGGAACTGTTCCGTATCTCATAGAATACATCTGGTTCAGCCCGCATGGTTCTACCCTGGACGGCATCAGCAGAAAGTCCGCGGATGCATAGATCTTGTGAGAAAGATATTCTTTATACCCAAGATCCACAGCAAAATTGGTATACGTGTATGCATATTCTTTAAGCTTATTTTCAATATAGGCATCTCCGGAACCCAGAATCATAATATTGAGTGCGCCATAACTCTGCTTAATGCTTTTCCAGACTACATCCGGCAGGAAATCAGCCCCTTTTTCGGTGGCAAACCTTCCTATAAATGCAAACAAAGGAAGTTCCGGCTTCAAGCCATATTCTTTGCAGAGCTTTTCTTTATTTTTCTTCTTTTGCGCTACTGCATTTTTAATATTAAAGTTAAAATCCAGCATCGGATCGGTTTCAGGGTTCCATATTTCCGTATCAATCCCGTTGATGATTCCGTATGCTTTTCCGAATTCCTGGCGCACCAGGCTTTCCAGTCCGCGGAAACTGATGAACAGTTCTTCGAGGTAACCTTCAGAAACGGTTGTAAAGGCATCAGCACATTTGATCATGCTTGCCAGTGGATTAATGAGCCCGTTCCAATCCATCAGTCCCCATTTGTAAGAATCAAAAAAAGGCATATAATTCGCCATATTCCAGCTCATCATTCCCTGGTACTCTCCATTGTGGATGGTCCCGATAGTTTTTACTCCTTTTAAAAATTCAAATTCAGGACAGTGCTGGGTCATAAAAGGCACCAACCCTGTATGATAATCGTGGCAATGCAATACATCCGGACGGATCTTCATAGCACTCAGCCAGTGAAGCACCCCATGCTGAAAAGCTAAAAACTGGAAGCTTTCATCCTGATAACCGTAAGGATTTTCCCTGTCTAAAAGTCCGGGAATTTTCACCATATACAATTCAAATCCCAAAGCATCTGTTTTCTCCTTCATGACCTGAACCTGGAGCATATTCTCTCCCTGATGAATAAAACCATCAAAAACTGTGTCAAACTCATGATCATGAATAAAGGATTTATTATACCAGGGCATTACAACCTTGGCTTCTATTCCCTTTATTTTATTCTGATATTTCGGCAGTGCTCCCACAACATCTGCAAGACCGCCTACTTTTGCTACCGGATAACATTCTGTACTTAAATGATATATTACCATAATTTCACTGTCATTTGTATTTCATCAAACCCTCTTTTAGTCCTCAGCATCATAATGATTATTTCTTATGTAGTTTTATTCTCTGTAATTTATATTTTTTATCTTTTTTCTGTCTTAAAATAATTCCTGCCATTGGCGGAAGTTTTATTGTGATGGATTTTGGATGCCTCATCCATTCTTGCTGCCTTTCATTAAGAATATCAGCATCTACACCGCTTCCACCATATTTCTGATCATCAGAGTTAAATATAACCTCCCAATGTGTTCCTGCACTGACTCCGATGGTGTATTCCAAAACCTGCGGAATCATATTGAGAACAACCATCAATACATCATCTCTTTTTCTGCCTTTTCTGAGATACACATACACGGAGTTCTCGAGATCATCTGCTTCTACCCACTCAAATCCGTTTTTATCAAACTGATTTTCGTAAAAAGCAGTTTCATTCCTGTACAAATGATTCAGATCTTTGACTAATGTCTGCATTCCTTTATGAACGGGATACTGCAGCAAATGCCAGTCGAGGCTTCTGGTAAAATTCCATTCACCGGTCTGGGCAAATTCGTCTCCCATAAAAAGAAGCTTAGCTCCCGGATGGCTGTACATATATACATATAATGTGCGGAGATTGGCAAATTTCTGCCATTCATCACCCGGCATTTTATAGATCAGGCTCGCTTTTCCATGCACTACTTCATCATGCGACAGCGGCATCATATAATTTTCATTATACATATATACGGACGCAAAAGTGATTTTATGATGATGATATTTCCTGTTTTCCGGAGCTTCTTTAAAATAATCCAGCGTATCATGCATCCATCCCATCATCCATTTCATTCCGAAGCCTACTCCGCCATCATGAACAGGTTTTGTAAGCAGAGGAAAATCTGAGCTTTCCTCTGCTATCGTAACAATACTGTCCCCAAATTCTTTATAAACTGCTGTATTGAATTCCTGAAGGAAAGCTTTGGCTTCAAGATTTACATTTCCCCCTTCTATATTAGGTTCCCATTCACCTTCATTTCTTGAATAATCAAGATGCAGCATAGATGTGACTGCATCTACACGAAGTCCGTCTGCGTGATAGCGTTCCAGCCAGAACATGGCATTAGAGATCAGGAAAGATTTAACTTCATTCCTCCCATAGTTGAAAATATAGGACTTCCAGTCGGGATGAAACCCTTTTCTGGGATCTTCATGTTCATAAAGATAGGAACCGTCAAAACGGTGAAGCCCATTGGCATCTCCCGGAAAGTGTGACGGCACCCAGTCCAAAATAACACCAATATTATTTTTGTGAAGCTCATTAATCAGAAACATCAGATCCTGTGGCGAACCGAAACGGGAGGTGGCTGCATAGAATCCGGTAATCTGGTATCCCCAGCTCGGATCGTAGGGATATTCCATGACAGGCATGAATTCTACATGGGTAAAATCCATCTCTTTTATATAAGGAACTAATTTCTCAGCAATATCACGGTAATTCAAATATTTATCAGGAGCATCGCCCTGCCTTACCCAGGAACCCAGATGAAGTTCATAAACAGATATCGGGGCATTCAAGCTGTTGTTTTTCCAGCGTTTTTCCATCCAATCATTATCACTCCATTCGTACCAGGTGGTGGAAACCAATGAGGCTGCCTGCAGGTTTTGTTCCCAGCTTAAAGCAAAAGGATCGCTTTTCTCCAGAATTTCACCTCTGGCAGTTTCTACAGCATATTTATACAATGTACCCCAGGTAAGTCCGGAAATAAATCCTTCCCAGATTCCCGATCCGTCCCACCTCGGAAACAGAATATGATCTTTATGATTCCAGTTGTTGAAATTTCCTATAACGGAAACTTTCTTTGCATTGGGAGCCCAAACCGAAAAATAGACACCTTTTACACCCTCTTTTTCAACAGAATGTGCTCCAAATTTCCCATACAGCTTATAATGTCTTCCTTCTTTGAAAAGGTAGACATCATGATCCGTGAACAGCGTATAGGTTTTAACAGAATTCATCAAGATATGGTTATACTTTATTTTTCTCTGAAACTACGAAAATTCCCTGCAATAACGATTAATAATTGATCAAATAATTATTATGTTAATTTCCCCTCTTTTGTGCATATTTATCAAATATATTATTTTTTATATTTATTTTTTTATGATTTTAAAACAATCTTTTTTATAAATTTAGCTTCAAAATTATATTAAACACATAGGATGAGGTTTGAACTTTATACTGAAGAAAGCGACGACAGAACGGTATACATCACCGGAAATTTCAATAACTGGAACCCAAGAGACTATAGTTATCAGCTTAAACAGCTGGATGCACACAATTATTTCATAGAGATTGACAGCGAAATACTTCCAGATGCCGTAGAGTACAAATTTACAAAAGGAGGCTGGGAAAATGTGGAGCTCGATAAGTACGGGAATATCACGCCTAACCGAAAGGCCGAAAAGGTAACCGGAAAAGCATCTGATATCGTAGAAAAATGGAGGCTCAACTGGGGTCCTTTTAAAAAGGAGTTTTTCCCGATTGCAGAGGTTATTTCCGAAGAATTTTATATCCCGCAGCTTGACCGTTACCGGAAGGTTTGGGCCGTGTTGCCTTATGATTACTATGTATCCGATAAAAGCTATCCTGTGCTTTATCTTCAGGATGCCCAAAATCTTTTCAACGAAGGAAGCGGGTACGGAAACTGGGAAATCGATAAAAAGCTGTCTATTCTGGCGGAATATGGCCGTGGAGATGTCATCATCATTGCCATAGAACATGGCAGCGAAGAGCGTATTAAGGAATATATTTTTGACAACGATAATATTGCGAACGGCTCGGAAGGGAAAAAGTATATCCGTTTCATTACAGATACTTTAAAGCCTTTTGTAGATGAGCACTACCGCACAAAAAAAGACCGGGACAATACAGGAATCGGAGGCAGCTCTTTAGGTGCGTTGATCAGTATTTACAGTGGATTCCTTTATCCAGAAGTGTATTCAAAACTGCTGATCTTCTCCCCTTCACTTTGGGTGGAGCCAAACAATAATTTTCCGATGATGAACTTCAGGGTTCCTTTTAAAACAAAAATCTACCTGTATGGTGGTGGCCAGGAAGGTTCCAAAATGGTGAAAAGAATTCATGTTTTTGAACAATATTTAAAGCGTTGGGAAAAGAAGAATCTTTTTGATTTTGAATTCAGGACCAGCATCAATCCTGAAGGGACCCACAGTGAATTTTACTGGTCTCAGGAATTTCCAAGAGCCATTGAGTGGCTGTTTTATGACAACACAGAAAATCCGGTAGAAGTAAAACCACAACAACAAAGCATTAAAAATTAAGCTTATGAAATTAATCAATAAAAAAAATAAAAAATATACACAGATTTTCCAGCTTTTCACGGAGGAAGAATGGATCAAATCCAGTAAAAATTACAATAAAAATATTTCTTCTTTTTTTTCCGGAAAGAAATATGAGGTTTTCATTCATACTGACGACGAAAGCATCATTTATCTGATCGGTTTGGGAAAATCAACACTGCAGAATTTCGAGGTTCAGCAGGTAGCCGTTAAATTCTCCCAAACACAAAAAGACAAGCTTAAGACTGTTCCTACTCTTGTTTTAGCAGATTTCCTGAATGAGAAACAGATCGGAGAGTTCGTAAAAGGGTTACTTTTCGGAACATACAGCTATCCTTTTGATAAAAAACATGCTTTCTGGAACCCAAAATTTGAAATCCACTTCGAAAATCTAAGCCAGAAAAAACTGGATGCAATCAGTTCAAAAGCCGAAGCACTGGCTAACGGACAAATTACCTGTCAGGAATGGCTGAATAAACCAGCCAACCTTAAAAAACCTGATATCCTAAGCCTGTTTCTGAAAAATATGGCCAAGAAATATGACTTAAAATATACCGCATTCAACAGAAAAAAATGTGAAGAACTGGGCCTTGGCGCCTATCTGTCGGTTAACCAGGGAAGTGCTTACGATGCCGCTTTTACCATTATAGAATACAAAACAACCGTTAAAAATGCCAAAACATTCGGGCTGGTAGGAAAATGTGTTCTTTTTGATACAGGAGGTATTTCCCTGAAAAATCCGGACAATATGCATTATATGAAATCTGACATGGGCGGTGCTACGGCAGTTATCGGAACCCTGATCTATGCAGCAGAAATGAAGCTTCCGGTGAATATCGTTGCGGTACTTCCTATCACGGATAATGCCATTTCTGAAAACGCTTTCCTTCCAAGTGATGTTATTACAGCTTATAACGGAAAAACCATTGAAGTCCTTAATACCGATGCAGAAGGCAGAATGATTCTCGCTGACGGACTTTCTTACCTTGCTAAAAACTATAAAACAGATCTTCTGATTGATCTTGCCACTTTAACGGGAAGCTCTGTCAGAATGTTCGGTGATACCTGCGGAGCCATGTTCTCGAATTATGATGAACTGAAAAATCTCCTGATAAAAAGCGGAGACAATACCAACCAAAGGGTATGGAATCTTCCTTTATGGAATGTATGGAAAGAGGATATACAGTCTGATGTCGCGGATCTGAAAAACATCTCTATGAAACCTATCGGTGACTGTATCATAGCCGCTAAATTCCTGGAGCAGTTTATCGAAAACCACCCTAAATGGGCACATCTGGATATTGCAGGAGTTACTTTTGGAAGTGTAGGATATGCAAAGGAAAAAGCAGCAACCGGCTTTGGAGTGCAACTGCTGGCCGATTTAATTGAAAATTATCACTAAAAATTAGTTTTTTAGAAAAAATCTCTGTATACTTGAGTGTATATTTTTCAAAAACGCAGTTTATTGTGATTTTTAACGTTAATTAATCAATAAAGAATTGCTTTTATTTTTGATAATCTACCAAAAGATAAAAAACATTATATGGAGGAGAAAACAATAGTATGTATTTCGTGCTATTACAAGGGCTATGACTTCATGGACGAAATGAAGAAGCTCGGTAATAAAATCATCTTGGTAACATCAGAAGGCCTTAAGGAAAAAAACTGGCCATGGCATGCTATTGATGAGGTATTTTATATGTCTGAATTAAAACCTTCTGTCTGGAATCTGGATCATCTGGTCCAGGGATTTTCACACCTGATGAAAACCAGGAAAGTAGATGCTGTAGTGGCCCTTGACGATTATGATGTAGAAAAGGCAGCGCTGATCAGAGAAACATTCCGCATTCCCGGGATGGGACAAACAACACACCGGTATTTTAGGGATAAACTGGCTATGCGCCAGAAAGCGAAAGATTCGGGAATCAGTGTTCCGGAATTTACAGCAGTTTTTAATAATGATGAAGTGAACAGCTTCGTAGAGAAAGTTCCGGCTCCATGGGTATTAAAACCCCGATCAGAAGCATCAGCATCTGGCATTAAAAAGTTTTCTTCCAAAGATGAGCTTTGGGATGAACTGAATGCTCTGGGTGAAGAACGTCATTTATTTTTACTGGAAAGCTTTAAACCGGGAGATGTTTATCATGTGGACAGCCTGACCTTTAATAAAGAAATTGTATTTACCTCTGCCTCGAAATATCTCGCTCCTCCTATGCAGGTTTCTCATGAAGGCGGTGTTTTCAGGTCTAAGACACTGGGAAGATATTCTGATGAATTTAAAGCTCTCGAAGAAGTCAATGCCAAAGTACTTTTCAGTTTCGGATTGCTTAACGGAGCTACCCATACTGAATTTATCCGTGGAAAAGCGGACGGAAAATGGTATTTCCTTGAAACATCCTCCAGAGTTGGCGGTGCCCACATTCCGGATCTTGTTGAAGCTTCCAGTAATATTAATATCTGGCGGGAATGGGCAAAAATTGAAGATGCTCTTCTGCGTGGAAAAACTTACCTGGCTTCAAAACCTACAGGCTACTATTCAGGTCTCATCATTGCCCTCATCAAGGACAAAGATCCTGATTACAGTGTTTTTGACAGTGAGGAAACTGTAAAGTACCTTCCTATTGATTATCATGTTGGAATTGTCTACAAATCCACCGATCCGGATATTATACAGGAAAGATTAGACAGCGCTGCCGAAAAAATCCAGGCAGAGATGCTGAATATTCTGCCGCCCAAAAGTAAATTGACAAGCTAAACACAGTATAATAAAAGAAATTTATCAATGTCGCATATAGAACATACAGATTATTATTCAAATATATTAGGAACAAGCCTTAAAATAGAAGTTACCGGACATTACGGGCATCCTATTATTATGTTCCCGACCTCTCAGGGGCAATACACTCAAAATCATGATTTCCATCTTAACGGAAGCATCAACTGGTTTATAGAGCAGGGCAAAGTAAAGCTTTATAATGTCCAGACTATTGATGCATGGAGCTTTTATGATGAAAAGATTTCACCACAGAAAAGGATAAAAAATTATGAGCTGTATGTGCAGTTCCTGATCCAGGAATTTATACCATATATCCAGAAGATCCATAAAACCCACCGTGTCGCAGTGGCTGGCGCAAGTTTCGGAGGTTATCATGCTGCGAATTTTGCTTTCAGATTCCCGGATGTGGTTTCGCACCTGTTCTGCCTTTCCGGAGCATTCAGCATCAGAAATTTCATGGACGGATATTCGGATGAGCTTGTTTATTTTAACTGTCCGAAGGAATTTGTAAAGAATGATGAAGCCTGGAAATACAAACATATGCACATTGTCCTGAGCACTTCCGACCAGGATATCTGCAGAGATAAAAACATTGAAATGGCTGAAATCCTAAGCTCGAAAGGAATCGATTTCTGGTACGATGAGAGAAAATGGATCAATCATGACTGGCCGTTATGGAGAATGGTTTTCCCTACATTTATAGGAGCATTTTTCTCCTGAAAACCATACATAAATAAGATAAAATAATAAAACATATACCAATTAAAAACAGAAATTATGGCAAAAAAAGTGGGGATTCTATTCGGTATGGAAGATACATTTCCTTGGGCGTTTATCGACAAGGTAAATGAACTGGGTGGCGGAGAAATCATTGCTGAAGCAGTGAATATCGACAAACTGGAGCAGGGAGCTGATTACGGCTATGCAGTCATTATCGACAGAATTTCGCAGGATGTTCCTTTTTACAGAGCTTATTTGAAAAATGCCGCACTGAACGGAACTTATGTAATCAATAATCCTTTCTGGTGGAGCGCTGATGAAAAGTTCTTCAATAATGCGCTGATGACAAAACTTGGAATTCCACTTCCTAAAACAGTACTGCTTCCTTCGCACGAAAGACCTACAGACACTTCGGAAACATCATTCAGAAACCTGAAGTTTCCTCACGACTGGGAATATATTTTCAATTATGTAGGATTTCCTGCCTATATGAAACCTCATGACGGAGGCGGATGGAAAAGTGTGTACAGAGTCGAAAATCCAGAGGATCTGTGGGAAAAATTAAGCGAAACAGAACAGCTGGTGATGATGGTGCAGGAAGAGATTGTTTTCGATGATTATTACAGGGTTTACTGTCTGGGGAAAAAATACGTTCATATAATGCCGTATGAACCGCGTAATCCACATCACCTAAGGTATGCCACAACGCATCAGACTAAAGGAGACGAACTTGAAAAACTGTTAAAAACGATCCACGATTATACGATTAAAATGAACGAAGCTCTGGGCTACGATTTCAATACGGTAGAATTTGCCATCAGAGACGGAATTCCATACGCAATAGATTTCTGCAATCCTGCTCCTGATGCAGATAAAAACTCGGTAGGTGAAGAAAACTTTGCATGGATTGTAGAGCATTCTGCTAAACTGGCCATTGAAAAAGCAAAAGAATATGTTCCTGGAAAACCTAATATCTCCTGGGGTACTTTTGTAAAAGACTCTGTAAAATAAACGCTAAGAAAAATAAAAAAACACGAAAAAAAAATGCATCAGTTTACTATAGGAATCGAGGAAGAATATCAGATCATTGATGTTGAGAGCAGAGACTTAATATCTCATGTTTCAAAGATCATTGAAGGGGGAAAAGCTGTTTTAAGTGAAAATTTAAAACACGAAATGCATGAATCAATGATTGAAATGGAAACCGGAATCTGCCAGAATATCAAGGAAGCCAGAACGGAACTGACTAACCTGAGAAGACATTTAATCAACACAGCCCATGAACAGGGCCTTCGGGTAGCCGGAGGCGGAACACATCCTTTTTCAAATTGGGAACATAATACCATCACAAACGGTGAACGTTACAACAAAATCGTGGATGATATGGGAGATGTTGCCCGCGGAAATTTAATTTTCGGGCTTCATGTCCATATTGGGATCCCCAATCGTGAAGAAGGGGTAAGGATTCAGAATGTGATGCGTTATTTTCTTCCGCACGTCTATGCACTTTCCACCAACTCTCCTTTCTGGATAGGAAGAAATACAGGTTTCAAGTCCTACAGGCAGGAAATTTTTGTAAAATTCCCAAGAACCGGTATTCCCAGCTACTTCAATTCACTCGCTGAATTCGACAGCTATGTAGAGCTTCTGGTAAAAACCGGAACTATAGATAATGCCAAGAAAATCTGGTGGGATCTGCGTGTCCATCCTTTCTACCCTACTATTGAGTTCAGAATCTGTGATATGCCTTTAAGATTAGAGGAAACGGTTTGCCTGGCTGCTATTATGCAGAGTCTGGTAGCAAAAATCTATAAGCTACATCAACAAAACTTAAGTTTCAGAAGCTACAGAAGGCTGTTACTGAATGAAAACAAATGGAGAGCCTCCAAAAGTGGTATTGAAGCCCATCTGATCGACTTCGGAAAAGAAGAATCCGTTCCTTATCCTCATCTTTTGAAAGAGCTTCTTGAATTTATTGATGACGTTGTAGATGAACTCGACTGCAGAAAAGAGGTTGAATATGCCTGGACCATCCTGGAAAACGGAACAGGAGCCGACCGACAGCTTAAAGTGTTTAATGAAACCGGAGACCTTACCAAAGTGGTGGATTATATGATCTCTGAAACGGAGTATGGCATAACACATGGCGAAACAGCTTCATAATATTTTTGGTAACTTTGGAAAAAATATGAAGTATGAAAGATATTCGAATCGCATTGATAGATATGAACAACAACCATGTCAATCAAGGCTTTAGAAATATTAAAGAGATTTCAGAAGCATTTCAACAAAGCTCTGAAGAAAATGTGATCATCGAAACATTTGATGTAAGGTTTAAGAATGAAATGCCCGACATTGAAGATTTTGATATCTTTATTTCTTCAGGCGGACCTGGAAACCCACACAGAGAAGGTCTGGAATGGGAAGACAAGTATGCCTGCTTTCTGGATAGCGTTTTAGACCACAATAAATATAATGAAGATAAAAAATATCTGTTCCTGATTTGTCATTCATTTCAATTAGCAAGTATCCACTGGAAACTGGGAAATATCTGTAAAAGAAAATCGTATTCTTTTGGGGTAATGCCAGTTCACAAAACAGAGGAAGGCGAGCAGGAATTTTTATTTAAAAATCTTAAGGATCCTTTTTATGCTGTAGATTCCAGAGCGTATCAATTCATTGAGCCGGATATGGACCGTTTTGATGAGTTGGGCATGAAAATCACGGCTATCGAGAAATTCAGACCACATATTAATCTGGAAAGGGCTGTAATGGCTGTACGCTTTTCAGAGGAGATATTCGGAACACAATTTCATCCGGAAGCTGATCCTAAAGGCATGATTGAAAACCTGAAAGACGAAAAAAACAAAACGGCAATGATCGAGAACTTCGGCATGGAGAAATATCTTGAAACAGTAGACAGAATAGATGATGAAGACAAGATCATTCTTACCAGAAGCCAGATCTTACCGAGATTCCTTCAGTCTGCAAAAAAAAACATTTTGAAGGGAAGTGAAATTTTAGCTTAAACTTTATATAATACATGCTTCGACTTTGCTCAGTGTGGCAATACTGAACAAATAACAGTCAGTATCAGAGATGTTATGCTGAGGAAAGTCGAAGCATTATTAATGAGATATTGCAATAATTATAACATTAAATCGGGCATTACTGCTCGATTTTTTAAAATAAAACCACAAAGAAGAAATATGATCCCAAAATACAGAAAACAGTTCAACCAGGAGTTTTCACAGGAAAAATACGAACAGCTTAAAGAACGTCTTGCTCAGAAAGGAGGGATTGCACCTGCATTCAGAATTTCAGAAAGCCCTCTTTTTCTTTCTCATGAATTTAAAAACAAGCTTCTTGACGCCAGCGAGAGCATTATTGACCAGATCAAGGCACTTCCTGCTGAAATACTTTACAAGGCTGTTCCTGATAATTGCAGAGTACCTAATGATACTCTTCAGCCTCACTTTTTTACTATTGATTTTGGGATCTGCCGAAGCGAAAACGGAGAAATTGAACCTCAGCTGATCGAACTGCAGGCTTTTCCTTCATTATATGCTTTTCAAAAGACTTTTGAAGATACATTCTGTGAGGTTTACCCTTTCCTTTCGGAACTCAGGAATACAATGCCCCATTCTGAGTTTAAAAATCATCTAAAAGAACTGATTATCGGAAATGAAAATCCTGAAAATGTCATTCTGCTTGAAATATTCCCGGAGAAACAGAAAACAGCAATTGATTTTGCATTGACTGAAACATTATTGGGAATAAAAACAGTCTGCCTAACCAAAGTAAAAAAAGAAGGCAGAAAGCTGTTTTATGAAAGCAACGGAAAATCTGTTGAGATCAAAAGAATCTATAACCGGGTTATTTTTGATGAACTGGATAGTATTCCGGATCTGAAAGCTGGGTTTGATTTCCGTGATGATATTGAGGTAAAATGGATCACGCACCCTAACTGGTTTTTTAAGATTTCAAAGTTTCTTCTTCCCATGCTGAAGCATCAATTCGTTCCGAAGAGCTACTTCTTAAACGAATTTCCTGAGCATGAGAATCTTGAAAATTTTGTCCTGAAACCGCTATTTTCATTTGCAGGAAGCGGAGTAAATTTAAATCCTACAAAAGAAATAACAGAAGCTATTGAGGATAAGGAAAACTATATTTTACAGAGAAAAGTTACTTATGAACCTATTTTCGAAGATATTAACGGAGAGTTTTCAAAGGCAGAAATCCGTCTGTTGTACATCTGGCACGAAAATGATGAACGCCCTATTCTACTGGAAAACCTGGGAAGAATGACTAAAGCCGCAATGGTAAATGTGGATTTTAACAAGAAAGATGCCATATGGATCGGGAGCTCTAATGCGTTTTTCGGAGAGGAGTAATTTTAAAAATCAAAAAAACAGGTGAATAAAACCCTGGCTAATACAACAAATCCTTCTGAGTTCAGAGGGATTTGCTATTTTTGCAATGTAAGGTTGGATTATGATATTTGTAGAATATAATAAGAAAAAAAGTGATATTTTGTTTAAATAAAAAACGGCTGAAAATTCAGCCGTTTTTGTATAGATGATGTATTCTATGAATTTTTATCGTCTTCCATAAGCTCACGTGCCTGGTAATCCTGTACCAAATCGATTGCATTTGAAATAACATCACTTAAAGCAGTAATAAAGGTTCCTTCTTCAGCCATTCCCATCGCATGTTTTAAAGCTTCGATTTCCTTAGGAATAATCTCATAGCTCACATTTCTTCCGGCTTCATTAATACCGTCAATGATTAACCCGTTGATCTCTTCTTCCGTTCTCCCTCTCAGGTGCTTTTCGTTTCTGATGATGATATAATCGAACATTCTTCCGGCAATTTTTCCGCACTCTCTGATATCACTGTCACGTCTGTCGCCTACTCCTGAAATAATACCTATTTTTTTGGTAGATTCTACATTTTTAAGATAATCTTCGATAGCACCGTAGCCTGAAGGATTATGTGCAAAATCAATAAGAACCTTAAAATTCTTGAATTTGAATATATTAAGTCTTCCCGGTGTAAGCTGTGCACTCGGAATAAAAGTTCTTAAGGAATTGGAAATATCTTCAATCCCGAAGCCATACAGATAACTTGCTAAACTCGCTGCTAAAACGTTTTCGATCATAAATCTAGCCTTTCCTTCCATAGTGATCGGGAAATCTTTAGCCTTTCCTATTCTGATTTTCCAGTCGCCTTTTTTAATGGTTACAAAACCCTCTTCATAGATGCAGGTGATTTTTCCTTCTTTAGCAAATTTTACAATATGGGGATTGTTTTCATTCATGCTGAAGATCGCAACATTGCTGTCAAGATCATTAATGATCTTCATGGAATATTCATTATCAGCATTCAGGACGCTCCAGCCGTTTTTCTTTACGCTGTCCAGAACCACTCTTTTTACTTTCGTCAGATCTTTCAAATTGTGAATGTCATTCATTCCCAAATGATCCTCCTCAATATTAGTCAAAACACCAATATCACACTGTGAAAATCCTAAGCCTGAACGCAGGATTCCGCCTCTTGCTGTTTCAAGAACAGCAAATTCTACCGTAGGGTCTTTCAGAACAAACTCAGCAGAAAGTGGTCCTGTAGTATCTCCTTTTGTCAGCATCGTATTCTGAATATAAATACCGTCAGAAGTAGTAAAGCCTACTCTGTAACCGTTGCTTTTTACGATATGGGAGATCAGTCTTGTTGTCGTTGTTTTGCCATTCGTTCCTGTTACCGCGATAATTGGGATTGTGAATGGTTTTCCCGGAGGATACAACATATCCACCACCGGAGCGGCTACGTTTCTCGGAAGACCCTCACTTGGTGCCAGGTGCATTCTGAATCCGGGTGCAGCGTTCACTTCAATAATCGCTGCACCGCTTTCTTTAAGGGGCTGAGTCAGATTTTCTGCCATGATATCAATACCGCAGACATCCAAACCAATAATTTTTGAAACTCTTTCAGCCATGGTGATATTCTCAGGATGTACCATGTCGGTAACATCTATGGATGTACCTCCCGTAGAAAGATTAGCGGTAGATTTCAAATAGACAATCTCTCCTTTTTGCGGAACGGTTTCAAGGGTATATTGAAGCTTTTCAAGAAGCTCCAGTGTATCTTTGTCTACTTCTATTTCAGTAAGGACATTTTCATGGCCATAGCCTCTTCTCGGATCTTTATTTTCCTTATCTATCAGCTCCTGAAGATTCAGCTCACCATCTCCTACTACATGTGCAGGTACTCTCCTTGCTGCCGCAACCATTTTATTGTTAATGACCAAAACTCTGAAATCATATCCTGTAATATATTTTTCTACAATGACTTTTCTGGAGTACTTCTGAGCATGTTCCAATCCTATTTTTGCTGCTTCCCAATCATTTACATTAATGGAAGAACCCTTTCCGTGATTTCCGTCCAAGGGCTTCAGTACGATGGGATAGCCTATTCTTTTTATAACACTGCTCAGGCCTTCTTCATCCACTATCAGATCTCCAACAGGAACAGGAATAGCAGCATCATGCAGCATTTTTTTCGTCAGTTCTTTATTGCAAGCAATATCTACCGCAATTGAGCTTGTTTTTCCTGTAATGGTTGCCTGAAAACGTTGTTGATTCACACCATAGCCAAGCTGTACCAAAGAGTTCGTTCCCAATCTTATCCAGGGAATCCTTCTGGAAACGGCTTCTTCCACGATGCTTCCGGTAGAAGGTCCCAGGCGGACACGCTCTCTGATCTCTTTCAATTTCTGTATACAGGCATTAATATCGTATTCTTTATTATCAATTAAAGCCTGCGCTATATTTACCGCTTCTTCAGCAGCATAAATACCTGCATTTTCTTCAATATAATTAAAAACAACATTGTATATTCCGGGTGACTTTGTTTCACGGGTTCTTCCGAAACCTACGTCCATCCCTGCCAGTGTCTGTATTTCCAATGCTATGTGTTCGATAACATGCCCCATCCAGGTTCCGGTTTCTATCCTGTGAAAGAATCCTCCTTCCACTCCTTCTGAACATCTGTGAGTGAACAGAGATGGGATCAGTTTTTCGATTCTTTCTCTGAAACCGTCGATTTTATTCGTAGGATAATTTTCCATTTCTTCAAGATCCAATCTCATCTGTATCAGCTTCTTTCTTCTGATGCTCCAGATGTTTGGACCCCGTAATGCCTGTATCTTCTCAATTTTCATAGTCTATTTGCATTTTTATCAGTTAACAATAACTCCTTCAAAAATCAAAGATAATGTAAAACCCTAAACCAAACTATACCACATTTAAAGATTTCTCAAAAAAAAATGAAAAGAAATTAACAATTCTAAAACATTAAAAATCATTAAAATGTGGCATGAATTTCGTCAAATGTTAATTATTTTTTAAATTTGCACACTATGATGAGACCCGTTGGAAAATTAATTATTATCGGAGGAGCTGTAAACAAAGGAAGCTTTGCAGAAACCGATTTCGACCAGAACATTGAAAAAAACCTTAACTTTTTTGAAAGAGGAATCTTAAGAAAGATCATTAATGAATCTAAGCTTAAGGAAAATTCTGTTATCGAAATTGTAACCACAGCCTCCCAAATCCCTCAAATTGTAGGCACAGAATACAAAAAAGCTTTTGAATTTCTTGGCGCCAAAAATGTAAATATCCTTGACATTCACAACCGTGAAGAAGCCAATTCCGATGCTATGGCCGCAAGGGCCAATGCAGCAGATGTCGTGATGTTCACCGGAGGAGATCAGCTTAGGCTGACCTCTATTCTTGGAGGAACAAGATTTCACGACACTATCTTACTGAAATATCAGGAACAGGATTTCATTTATTCAGGCACTTCCGCAGGAGCGGCAGCAGCCTCTGAAAATATGATCTACCAGGGAAGCAGCTCTGAATCTCTTTTAAAGGGAGAAATTAAAACAACACAGGGACTTGGCCTGATTGATAATGTAATTATTGATACACACTTCGTACAGCGTGGCAGAATCGGGCGTCTTTTCCAGGCTGTAGTCAACAATCCGAGAACATTGGGGATAGGACTGGGTGAAGATACCGGGCTTTTTATCCATAATGATATCATGACAGCTGTAGGTTCAGGTCTTGTAATCCTGGTGGACGGAAGGTTCATTAAAGATACTAACCTGACGAATATCAACCTGGGTGAACCTATTTCAATCGATAATCTTACGGTACATGTCATGTCTATGAATGATCATTATGACCTTACCACAAAGAAACTTACGATCGAAAATTCACAGTTCAACCCTATCCCACAGGATAAATAAAAGTTAACTGTCAATGGTGAATAGTGAACAGTGAATTTCACCGGTTAAAATTTTATCGTTATCTTTAAAATTGACCATTGACTTTTCACAATTGGCAAATACAATCTTATGAAAATCATTATCCACGGCGGCTTTTTCTCTGAAAGCGATCAAAGTCATGAAGTAAAAACGGCAAAACAAAATTCTTTAAAACAGATTGCCCAACAGGCTTTTGAATATCTTCAGACGCATTCTGCTTTTGATACGGCAGCTTATGCTGTTTCCCTTCTGGAAGACAATCCGTTGTACAATGCAGGTATCGGGTCCCAGATACAAAGTGACGGTGTGATCCGTATGAGTGCAGCAATTATGGATGGGGAAACGCAGAAATTAAGCGGTGTAATTAATCTTCAGGCTGTAAAGAATCCAATTTTTGTAGCAAAAGAGCTGATCAATGAGGATGACAGAGTTTTGGGCGGTAATGGCGCCAAAATTTATGCCTCTGAACATGGTTTTGAGGATTTCTCAACAGAGATTCCTCAGAGAAGAAATGAATATGAAGCCAAACTTAATAATGGCGGTAAAGGAACGGTAGGCTGTGTTGCTCTTGATAAGGATGGAAAGTTGGCTGTAGCAACCTCTACCGGTGGAAAAGGCTTTGAGATCCCAGGAAGGATTTCAGATTCGGCAACGGTGGCGGGAAATTATGCCAATTCGGTTTGTGCCGTGAGCTGTACGGGTGTAGGAGAAGATATTGTAAGCAATGCTACTGCTGCAAAGATCGTAACAAGAACGACTGACGGAATGAGCCTTGAGCAGGCATTCAATAAAACCTTTGAAGAACTTAAGACCATAGATGGCTTCGCAGGAGCTATCGCTATTGATAAAGACGGAAATATTTATCATCAGGATTCTTATCCTACTATGGTCTTTGCAAGTTTTGACGGAGAAGATTTTCAGGTCTTTCAATAATTTTAACATTTTTTTATTACCCCATTTAATTTTTTGGCACGTATTTTACATGTTTACTAGTAACAAGTTTTAATATAAATCATTAAAAATAAAAATCATGGGAAATAAAACAAAAGGGCTATTGGCCTTACTAGGGGTAGGTGCTTTAGCATATTGGAAATACAAGAATTCTACACCTGAAGAAAAGCAGGCTGTAAAGGATAAAATCAATACTGCAAAGGACAACCTGAACAAATGGGGAAATGAAGTGAAGAACAAAGCCAATGATGTTGCCTCCCAGGTTCAGAACAAAGTAGACGAAGCTAAAACAAAAGCTGAAGACTCTTTAAGCTAAAAGCAGATTAGTTTTTTTAACATTCATATATGAAAAGTCATCGTAATCCCAGGATTATGATGACTTTTTTTATGTTATAATTAATAAGCTAAATTGTTTTTTTCCGGCCTTTTAAAGCATACACCAGCGGCAATTTATTATCGAACTTTGAAATTCTCCATTTACCTTTTTCAAATTCTTCCACATGGTTGAAGCACGGATACGGTGACCAGTCGAATTCCTGAAAGGTCTCCAATTCTATATTATATTTTATAAGACTCTGAAGAACCTCAGCTAAAGAATGATTCCACATCACATATTCCTGAACAATATCTGCAGATTTATCGGCATACGTTCCTTCGTAGGTTTCAACAATAGGCTTTTCATTAAAATAATTGTAGGCAATTTTTGTAAAATTATCATCAAACATCCAGACTGCAGGGTGAAATTCTGCCATTACAATTTTTCCGTCCGGTTTTAAAAAATGACTGATGACGCCTGCCCACTTATTAAGGTCAGGAAGCCAGCCTATCACACCGTAGCTTGTATACACAATATCAAATTTCTGATCAAGAATATCCGGAAGGCTGTACACATCCGAACAGATAAATTGTGTATCTGTACCGCATTTTTGTGCAAGATCTTTTCCGGTTTCAATAGCTTTATCGGATAAATCTATACCGGTGACATAGGCTCCCATTCTTGACAGGGAAATAGAATCCTGCCCGAAATGACATTGCAGATGCAGAATACTTTTGCCTTTTACATCTCCCAAAAGGTCCAACTCTATTGAATTGAGGGAATTTCTTCCATTTAAGAATTCATCTACAAAATAAAAATCCGATTTCAGATGCGGATTTACTTTCGCATTCCAGGAGTTTTTATTGATTTCCAGGTAATTTTTCATGGTGTTTGTTTTATTTTTTAGATTTCTGTATCAGGAACCGACCCTAATTACTTCGAAAAATAAATGGTAGAGCCTTCATATCATTTATTGATTAAGCAGTTTCTTTTTCTGTTCTGCGAATTCTTCTTCACTTAAAATTCCACTTTCTCTGAGTCTTCCCAACTGTTCCAATTGATCTAAAACTGAAGGTTCTGATTTACTTTGAAAATATTCTTTAGGACGGGCCATGAAGTCTCTTACTTTTTCACAAAACAATTCTGCATAATATTTTCCAACATTATCAATTTCCAGAACATTATCCGAGATATGTATATCTATAGAAGCCAGCATTAAGGATTTCTCATATTGTATGGAGCTTACTTTATCGTAAGAAAAATCTTCTACTTTCAGTCCGTACATAAATTCTTTATCCACAAAAATCAATCTTCTTTCGGTTGCCACTAAAATGATATGATGATTGTTCAGTTTATTTCTTCCCTCAATCAGGTACACAATTTTTTCATTCTCCGAAAGGACATCCGGTAATGCATGAATTTCTTTTCTGGCAAAAATAGTAGGATTGATGTCTAATATTTCCAGTTCATCTTTTATTTCGTCAAGTCTTGATTTTTCGCTCATTGTTTGTTTTTATAAATGGTAGATATTACAAATTTAATTTTTTTCTAAAATAAGGAAAGGGATAAGCTTCTTATTTTAAACAAATAAAGTTTACAGTCATTTCTTACAAAAACATACTCGCAAATGTAAAAAAGCATTATCTGTTGATAATGCTTTTCATTTGATATTTTCCAGAATATTATCCTAAAAATTCTTCCAGAGAAACTGTTTTCTGCTCTCCAGCCTCCAAGTCTTTAAAGGTAACTGTTCCGTTTTTAATCTCTTCTTCTCCTAAGAAAACAAGGTTTTTAATTCCTTTCTTTTCAGCGTACGTAAACTGCTTGTTCAGCTTTGCGTTTTCCGGGTACAGCTCAGCGGAAATTCCTTTTTTTCTCAGCTGCATAATCAGTTTTAAAGCTTTTACCGTTTCTTCTCCTCCGAAGTTAGCAAAAAGGTATTCTACTTTCATTGAAGCTTCTTCAGGGAAAAGATTAAGCTCTTCCATTACCAGATAAACCCTGTCTAAACCAAATGAGATCCCGATTCCCGGGATATTTTTAACTCCGAAAACTTCCGTAAGGTTGTCATATCTACCACCACCGCCTATGGATCCCATTGCCACCTCATCCGCTTTCACCTCAAAAATAGCTCCGGTATAATAATCTAAACCTCTGGCCAGCGTGATATTGAATACCAGATTCTGCATATCTACTCCAAGATTCAGAGATTGGGTAAGAACAAATTCCAGCTCCTCCACTCCCTTCAGTCCTATCTCGCTGTCAGCAAATTTTTCTTTTAACTGAAGAAGATTTTCCAAGGCATCATCTGACTGATTAAATAAAAACTCCAATTTATCTATAGATTCCTGAGAAATTTCTCTTTCCAGTAATTCTTTAATAACTCCTTCCTTTCCTATTTTGTCCAGCTTATCCAGAGCTACAGTGAATTCAATCAGTTTATCTGTAATACCTGCATATTCTGCCAGACCGGAAAGAATTTTTCTGTTATTCATATGGATGGTAACAGGAATATTTAAATCGGAAAATGATTTCAGATATAACTGAACCAAATCCACTTCCTGTAATAAGCTTTCGCTTCCTACCACATCGGCATCGCACTGGTAAAATTCTCTGAATCTACCCTTCTGAGGACGGTCGGCTCTCCATACCGGCTGAATTTGGTAACGCTTGTAAGGAAATGTCAGCTTACCATGATTCATCGCAACGAATCGTGCAAAAGGTACAGTAAGGTCATAACGAAGGGCTTTATCTGAAATTTGAGAGATAAGCTTCTGATGATTTTTATTATCCCAGTCTTCCTGATTCACTTTTGAAGCGTACTCTCCTGAATTTAAAATTTTAAAGATCAGGCGGTCACCTTCTTCTCCGTACTTTCCTGTCAAAGTAGAAAGATTTTCAAAGCTTGGGGTTTCTAATGGCTGAAAACCGAATAATTCAAAATTATTCTGTAAAATATTAATAATATATTTTCTTCTTGAAACTTCCTGTGCTGTAAAATCTCTCGTTCCTTTTGCTAAACTTGGCTTCATTTGCTGTATATCATTTTGATGAATGCAAAAATAAGGAATTGAAAGGACTTTTCCGAAGATAAAAAAGCTGAGGAAGATTATTCCCCAGCTCTCGATGCATTATCATTATTACATTCAAAAATCAGACACTTTCAAGAATCTCCAGGATCTCTTCACCATAGTTTTCAATCTTATGTTTTCCGAAACCTTTGATCTCAAGCAGCTCTTCTTTTTTAACAGGCTTATACTTAGCCACAGACATCAGTTCTTTATTGCTCGCGATAAAATAAGTAGGAAGATTCTGTTCTTTAGCCTTCTCAGATCTCCAGCACTTCAGGGCATTTAAAATTTTCTCTTCATCGGAGTTTAAAACATCATTATCTGCAGAGTATTTTACTGTCTTTGGCTCTTTTACTGTATTCCTAGCTACTTTCAGCTCTTCAAAATACAGGATTACGGACCAATAACATTCATCATTTACAAAAGCGGTTTCCACTTTTATAATTTCGTTCACTTCAAGAAAATCATCAAGCATTTTTTGATCTCTAGGGAGAAATTCTTTTGAAAGTCTGATTTTAAAAACTTTTACGTTCATCATTTGTGTTTTTAGAATTATTTGCCTCCTAAAAGCAGGATTTCATCAATCCTGATCTCCGTTATATAACGCTTAATGCCGTCTTTGTCATCATACGATCTGTATGTAAGTTTTCCCTCAATGGCAATTTCCTTTCCTTTAGGTACATATTTCTGAAGGATTTCAGCTGTTTTTCCAAAAGCAATCAAATTGTGCCATTGTGTTTCTTCCACTTTTTCACCTTTTGCATTCGTGTAATGATCGCTGGTAGCTAAAGACACACTTGCTTTTACATTTCCGCTTTCGAAGTTTACTGTTTCAACTTCTTTACCTGTGTAACCAATTAATGTTACTTTGTTTCTTAGTGACATAACTTTTAAATTTTTAGATTAATAATTCAGACAAGAGACGTTCACTGTCTTCTCAAATCTCTGTTACAAAGATTGTTACACCAACTCATCTTAGTCGGTTATAAACTATTTAAATTCATTTGTATTCGTTTGTTGTCGGATGTTTTCTTTAAAAATTTTGTTGCAGCCTGATTTTATTCCTCGTTAAAATACAAGCCATTCTTATCAATCAACAGATAAAAAATTATCCTCAACTTTTACTGTATAAAATTTTAAACATTTTTTTTCTACCAATTTTCCCATTAAATCAATATCTAAAGACTCACTAAAAATATTTCCCTGTTGAATTTATCCGTTTGCAAATGGATAATTCCGTATCTTTGAGAAAACATCACCTATGAAAAGAAACATCAATATTTTTGAGTTTCCTCTCAATCTGGGACTGAAGAAAAAAGAGCATGAAACTGAACCCGGCGTCAGGAAGCTTCCGGAATGGCTCAGAAAATTTAAGTTTCATAAAGAAATCAATCCTGTCAGTATTTTCAGACTAGAAGCTCCAGAATATGCTATGGAACTCGATCATGAATCTGGTGTTTTAAATGCTGATACCATTGTTGACTACGCTCAGAAACAAGCGGATCTTATTCTTAATAATCATCAGGAAAATACTTTTAACATCATGCTTGGAGGTGACTGCAGTATTCTGATAGGAACTTCTCTGGCTTTAAGAAAACTTGGTAATTTCGGTCTTTTCTATCTGGACGGGCATACAGATTTTATTCCGGCTCATCTTTCCGAAACCGCAGCAGCTGCCGGAATGGATCTCGCTATTATCACAGGAAACGGACATGAGAAATTAACCAATATTCAAGGGCTTAAACCTTATTTTTTAGAAGAAAATATCTTCTGTGCAGGAAATGCAGAAACGGATGATGAAGAGTATGTGGAACAGATCATTAATTCTGATATTCAGTATTTTGATGTAGAACTGCTAAGGATAAACGGTTTTAGAAAAACAGCTGAGGATTTTTTACAAATGGTGGAAAAAAAGGGTCTGGATGGCTTTTTTATACATTTTGATGTTGATGTCCTGAAAGATGAGCTGATGCCTGCCGTAGACAGCAGAATGCAAGAAGGAATCGATTATGAAAATCTTAAAGAGATCCTGTGGCCATTAATCCATTCTCACCTATGCTTTGGAATAGAGATCACAATCCTTGATCCGGATTATGATGAAAACGGTATATACACGAAGCCTTTTGTAAAAAATTTAATTCAAATAATAAAAAATAAAGAAGATTAATGAAGAAGACCATAAAAAGAACGTTAAGAGTTTCAAAATATGTGATTTATAAAGAAACTCTGGTTGACTATAAAGAACATTTCTGGTCCTTTTTGGGCGCGTTTGTCGGGATTGGAATTATTGCATTTATTCAGTCCCATTCTTTAGCTGCCACTGAGAACATCTTCCTCATCGGTTCCTTTGGTGCATCAAGTGTTTTGATCTATGGGGCTATCCAGAGCCCTCTTGCACAGCCCAGAAATTTGGTGGGCGGACATGTTATTTCAGCACTTGTTGGTGTTACCGTTTATAAGCTCGTTCCGGATATCATCTGGCTTTCCGCACCTTTAGCTGTAGCTTTTTCCATTGTACTGATGCAGTACACCAAAACACTTCATCCTCCCGGAGGAGCAACAGCACTGATTGCAGTGAGTTCTACAGGGAAAATTCCGGAGCTGGGATATTGGTATGTACTTTCTCCGGTTTTATCGGGCTGCATTATTCTTTTACTGGCAGCCCTTTTATTCAACAATATAACTTCGAACAGAAGCTATCCTTCTCATACGAGGTTTAAACGGTTATTAAGGAAAAAACATGAACATCCACATAAAATGAAAAAATAAAAGTATGAACTGTCTCGAATGTGGCGAAAAAATTATCGGGAGGTCTGATAAAAAATTCTGCAATGATGCCTGCCGGAATGCCTACAATAATAAGCAGAATAAAGATTCTACCAATCTGATGCGGAATGTGAATAACAAGCTTCGCAGAAATTACCGTATCCTCATGGAACTGAATACAGATGGCAAAGCGAAAATTGCAAAATCGAGGATGGATGGCTTGGGTTTTGATTTCGATTATTTTACCAATCTGAAAGTTTATAAGAATGGCTCTGAATACAGGTTTATTTATGACTACGGCTATAAGCTTCTGGAAGATGATTTTATCCTGATCGTAAAGAATCAGAGATAATTTCCCACCTATCCTTAAATATTCAATTATGAAAGAAATTGTTCTTATCACCGGTGCCAGCGGAATGATCGCACAGAAACTCTCAAAAAAGATAGAAAATGATTACACCGTAAGATTCCTGACAAGAAAGAAAAGGCATGACAATGAATTTGAATGGGATATCAAAAACGGAACAATGGATGAGACTGCTCTTGAAAATGTTTCCCATATTATCCATCTTGCCGGTGCCAACATTTCAGAAAAGCGATGGACGAAGGAAAGAAAGCGCGAACTGATATCCAGCCGTGTGGATTCTGCAGGACTTCTTTTAAAAGCCGTAAAAAATAAAAAAATAAAGCTTACATCTTTTATTTCCGCCTCGGGAATCAACTATTACGGAACGGTAACCACAGAAAAGGTTTATACTGAGAAAGATCCTCCGGGAAATGACTTTCTGAGCGAGGTTGTGGTTTTATGGGAAAGATCGGCAGACGATTTCAAAGAGCAAAATCTGGCAGAAAGGGTTGTGAAAATACGGACAGCCGTTGTTCTTTCTAAAGAAGACGGAGCACTGAAAAAAATGGTTCCCACTATAAAATACGGCATCGGGTCTGCTTTAGGAAGCGGAAGACAATATATGCCATGGATTCATATTGATGATATCTGTTCTGTTTATCTCGCAGCTCTGAAAAATTCTGATATGGATGGAGCTTACAACGCAGTTTCTCCTCAGCATACTACCAATGAGAATTTAACGGAAAAAATAGCTGAAGTACTGAAAAAACCTTTATTTATGCCTAATGTCCCTGCATTTGTTTTAAAAATGATATTTGGAGAGCTTGCAGATGCTTTGCTGGAAGGTTCAAGAGCTTCTTCGCAAAAAATACAGGATACAGGATTTCAATTTAAATTTCCTGATCTGAAGGGAGCTTTGGAAGATCTTCTGAAAGAGAATAGCTAATTTAGCAACAGAAAGTATTATATACCTATCTTAATGAACTACATTCAGATCTTCATATTTTCCAGAATTTTTTTAAGCAAAGCTGTTAATGTCACTAATTCTGTTTCGTCTAAGATAGCAGAAGCCTGATCTGCTACTGTTTTTCGGAAATCTTCAGAATTATTGATCAGAAACTTACCTTTTTCTGTCGCTGAAAGATTAAATATTCTTCTGTCTGAAATACTTTGCTTTTGCTCAACAAGATGATTATTGACCAGAAATTTGATCTGTTTTGAAATCGCTGGCTGGCTGACCTTAAATGCTGCTGCAATCTGTTTTCCTGTAACCTGATCCTTCCGGTATATATATTCTATAATATTGTAATGTGTTGCAGTAACACCACTGATATTTCCCTTGTTCATATTAGCCAATATAAAACACTGAAGGTCAGTAAAAGTATTAAAAAATTGATCCTTTTCTATTTCCATAAAAATACTTAACTTAGTTAACTATTAACAAAGTTAATGAAATTATTATGAAAGAAATCATTATCACCCATGCAAAGCAGAATAATCTGAAGAATATTTCATTACGCATTCCAAAAAATAAAATAACGGTCTTCACTGGGGTTTCAGGATCCGGAAAATCGTCGTTGGTATTTGAAACCATAGGTGCCGAGGCTCAACGCCAGATTAATGAGACACAAAACAGTTTCATAAGGAACCGTTTACAGCATTTTGGAGTTCCGAATGTTGAAAAAATCGAAAACCTTAATGTGCCTTTTATCATCAATCAAAAGAGGCTGGGAGGAAATGCACGCTCAACAGTAGGAACAGCAACAGATATTTATGCTTCCCTCCGCCTACTTTTTTCCAGGATAGGTAAACCGTTTGTGGGATATTCCAATGTATTTTCTTTCAACAATCCTCAGGGGATGTGTCCCGAATGTGAAGGTTTAGGATATGTACAGACCGTGAATACGGAAACTCTTTTTGACAAAAATAAATCACTGAACGAGGGTGCCATACAGTTTCCCACATTTCAGCCCGGAGGCTGGCGACTGACACGTTATATTTATTCAGGGTATTTTGACAACGACAAAAAGCTTAAAAACTTTACAGAAAAAGAATGGGAAATGTTACTGAATGCCAAAGAACATATTCCCAAAAATCCGACCAAAGAATGGGGAAAAACAGTCCGGTATAAAGGTGTGATTCCCAGAATTGAAAGTTCATTTCTGAAAAAGGATTCTAAAGAAAATATTACGCGAAAGGATACTTTAAAAAAGGTTATTATTACTAAACCATGTCCGCTTTGCCAGGGGAAACGGCTCAATTCAAAAGTTCTGTCCTGCAAGATTGAAGGTAAAAGCATTGCAGACTGCACATCATTATCCATTGATGAACTGCTTGTTTTTATTCAGAGCTTATCATCTGAAATGTATTCTTCTGTAATTAATGAGTTGACAAAAAAGCTTCAGAATCTTATTGATATAGGCTTGCAGTATCTGACACTGGACAGACAAACTGACACCCTCTCAGGAGGAGAATCCCAACGGATAAAAATGGTAAAACAGCTGGGAAACAGCCTCGTAGATCTGTTGTATATTTTTGATGAACCCAGTATAGGTCTTCATCCTAAAGATATTGACCATATTGTAGATATCATCAAAAAAATAAGGGATAAAGGCAATACCGTCTTAATTGTTGAACATGACCCGGATCTCATCAAAATAGCCAATCTTATTGTTGATATGGGACCTGATTCGGGAAAAAACGGTGGTGAAATTATGTATCAGGGAACTTTTAATAATCTAAAAAATGCGAAAGGTAAAACGGCCGATTATTTTAACAAAACCCGTACTTATAATAAAGCCCCAAGATCAGCTAAAGGTTATCTGGAAATAAAAAATGCCCAACTTCATAACCTAAAAAATATTAGTGTAAAAATACCTACAGGCATAATGAATTTAGTGACCGGTGTGGCAGGATCGGGGAAAAGCACTTTGATCAATAAAGTTTTACCCTTGTCCTATCCGGTAACCGTAGTAGACCAATCAGTTTTTACAGCCAGCATCCGCTCTAATCTGCTTACTTATCTTAATCTGTCAAATACTGTCAGAAAGCTTTTCTCCAATGCCAATAATGTTTCTGAAAAACTTTTCAGCCGCAACGGTGAAGGTGCCTGTTCCAATTGCAGAGGGCTGGGCGTGGAAAAAATAGATCTTGCTTTTATGGATGATATTGAACAGCCTTGTGAAGTATGTCACGGATCAGGATATAAGCCTGAAGTTTTACAATATTTATATCAAGGGAAAAACATCGCTGATATCATGAATATGACCGTTCTGGAAGCCCTGCAGTTTTTTCCCGGGCCCGGATTTGAACATGAACTCAGCCTGCTGATTAAATTAGGGCTGGATTATCTGACCCTGGGGCAGCGGCTGGACAGCTTTTCCGGAGGTGAAAGACAACGTTTAAAGCTAACCAAAGAGCTGAACCGTACAGATAAGATTATTGTTTTGGATGAACCCAGCACAGGACTCCATCCTATTGATAATGAAAAGCTGCTTTCTTTCTTTGATGAACTGGTAAATAATGGGAATACCTTAATCGTTATTGAACATAACCTGGACATTATAGCTCAGGCAGACTGGATCATTGATATTGGCCCTGGAGCCGGAAAACTGGGCGGCAATATTGTATTTGAAGGAACCGTGAAAGACCTTTTATCAACACAATATTCCCAAACTTCTGTTTATTTAAGAAAACATTTGGAAGCATAGGGGTTATAGCATAATTTATTTTTTATAAATCGTGTAGATTTTAAAGGTATTTTAAATGTCTGTTGGAAAAGAAATATTAATTTAGCATTTCATATCACGAGCCTAGTCAGGCATTATCACTTAATATAGAAGCAAGCCCAATGCAGAACCCAAACATTAGTATTCTTAAAACAGAAATTTTATCAGACAACTGGTATACACTCAATAAAGTCACTTACAGCATTACAAAAAAGGACGGAACCACAGAAACCCATAGCAGAGAAGCTTACGACAGAGGAAACGGAGCTGTTATCCTGCTTTATAATAAAATTTCGGGCAATGTGATCTTAACCAGGCAGTTCAGGCTTCCTACTTTCATCAATGGAAATGCCACAGGGATGCTTATTGAAGCGTGCGCCGGCCTTTTGGATAATGACAATCCCGAAGACTGTATAAAAAGAGAGACAGAAGAGGAAACAGGTTATAAAATTTCAAAAGTAGAGAAAGTATTCGAAGCCTACATGTCTCCCGGCTCCGTAACGGAAATTCTGCATTTTTTCATCGCTGAATATTCTTCTGAAATGAAGATCGCAAACGGTGGCGGGCTTGAAGAGGAAGGGGAAAACATTGAAGTTTTAGAACTTTCTTTTGATGATGCTCTTGCCATGATAGACAGCGGAGAAATCATGGATGCCAAAACCATCATGCTGCTGCAGTATTTACGCATCAAACGCATTGTATAGAAATAACAAACGGTGTGAAACATGCTTATAGCCGCCTATTGCTAAAACTATTTTAAAAGGATGACAATTAGGATCATCAGGATATTTGCTGCCGCAGCCATCTTTATTTTCAGTATTCTGATGCTGAAGACGATCTCCCAATATACAGGTTTTGATAAAAATGTGGGTTTTCTCATGTTTAAACAGAAAGTGGTCAGTAATCCGTATTGGATGACATTTTTTTACATTCACATTTTTTCAGTCACGCTTTGTTTATTGGCTGGACTCACTCAGTTTTCAAACCGGTTTTTAAGTGAAAACACAGCACTTCACAGATGGATAGGAAAAATTTATGTTTACAATATTCTGATCATCAATGTTCCGGCATGTTTTGTATTGGGATTATTTTCAAATGGTGGAATCATAGGGATTACAGGGTTTATGCTTCAGGATATTCTCTGGGCTTATTTTACGATTGCTGCCGTTCTCCTCATTAAAAAAGGAAATACTGCAGGGCACAAAAGGTATATGATCCTAAGCTATGCAGTTACAACCACAGCTATCACTTTCAGGATTATAAAGAATCTGTTCTATCAGGAAAATCTGCATGATTATGAGCTGTTTTATGGACTGAATGTCTGGGTTTCCCTGATTCTCAATCTTGCAGCAGCTTATTTTATTATCAGAAGCCAAGCATTATCTCTCAAAACTTACGTTCATCATCAAAATAATAAATGAGATAAACAGCAACAATGCATAGGACACAATGAAGATCAAACCATTCAAGACTATTCTGTGCTGAGATTTTGATGTCCAACGGTTAAAAAACCGCATCACCAGATAAGACAATCCAGCCAGGATCAGTAAAGTAAAAATAAAAAAAACAAAGCCCGAGTCCATTAGATATTAATTTATGTCAAAACTATTATTTTAAAATTAAAAAACATAATAAGATCTCTAAATTAAACTCAGGTTCAGAATATTTCCGAATAAAGTTTATAACAAAATATATGAAAAAATTACTATTTACACTTTCATTTACTTTTTCTGCAATGGTTTTAGGACAGAAAACAGCTGGTAAGACAGCCAATCTGGTACTTTATTCTTACCAGACCTTTAACTGCGATAATAAAGGATATTTCGATCCCCGAAAATATAAAAAAGAAGAAATAGATGGATCTTTCAAACTTCTATATACACTCAATGGGGTTTCTTTTGACAATCATACTGTTTTTAAGCTTTCCGATCTTGAAGATATTCGAAAAAACAAAAATACTTATCTGCAGCAACTTGAAAAACAGTATCAGGAGAAGAAAAAGAAGCTGTATGACCTTAAAGTAATTAATCTTCCGGAATGGAGAAAACTTCACCAGGAAACAATACGGTCTTTTGAAGGTGAATATCAACTCAAAAAAGAAGAACTTAAGGCTTACTCTGATCCGGCATCTCTAAAAAACAGTAAGTTTTACACTACGTGCAAAGAATATATTGATGCAGTTTCTTCTTCCGACAAACAGAAAATGTACGCCGTTTGGAAAAACTTTGTCGAAGCCAAAAGCAAGGATAATGCTGATCCACAATCAGTAATTGATAAGTTCAATGTCCAATTCAACGATCCGAAGAAAGATGATTATGCGCTGATCCAATTGATTGGTTTCGGATTCTACAACTGTGCCAACGGTAGTTTCAGACCTGATCCTAATGATGAGGGAGCACTTTATGAAAAATTTGATAAGATCTTTACTAAGCTGAAACAGGACTGTGATGAGCCGTAATTTTATTTAATGATTCAAAAATTTAATGATTTAAAAAATTAGGCAGCATTCGTTTTCGGGTGCTGTTTTACGTTTCCGTATAAGAAATTTCTGTTATTGAGCTCGAAAAAAATGATTGGCTTTTATTTCAGACAGCTGAACTGATGTGGAAGGAATTCCAAATTTAAGCAACCGGTCGATAATATGTTCAAGATGGGTACTGTCTTTCAACACACATTCAGCAATGAGGCAGTATTCTCCTGTGATTCTTTTATAGCTGATGATCTCTGGGAAATGTTTCAGGTGGTCAATAAATATTCTAAACTCATCATTTTTAAACTTCAGATGAATAATGACTTTCAAGCTGTATCCGAGAAGGCCATAATCAATATCTGCTGTAAAACTTTTAATGACACCGGTATCAGTAAGGTTCTGTACTCTTTCTTTTGTAGCCGATTGAGAAAGAGAAATTTTGCGCCCTATTTCAGCATAGCTTAGCCTGGAATTTTCAGTCAGTAACCGTAAAATTTTATGGTCAAATTCGTCTAAAACGATTTTCATTGTACTTTGAAATTAAATCAGTTGAAATCTTCAAAATTATAAAATTTAACCATGAAATCCATTTTAAAATCACATGAATTAGACAGAAATTTGACATAAAAAATATGACAACAATTGAATTTTCAGACAATGGAAATACACCATTTGAAAAGTTAATCGGGCACAATCCGGAAATACTTGCAAACTGGAATTCTCTTGAAGAGACTTTCTTTAAGAATACAGCATTAGATCCCAATTTACTCGAGCAGGTGCGAAGAACCATGGCTTTTGGCAATGGCTGTGAATACTGTATGGTAAAAGGCGGAAGACCCAATTTCAGTCAGTCAGATCTTAAAATTTCCGTAGCCGTAAGCTTCGCAGAGCTATTCTCTAAAGATCACCGTTCCATACTCAAGAGCCATTTCAGCATGTTGAGAGAATTCTTTTCCGGAAAAGAAATTTCGGAGCTCTGCACCTTTATCAGTTTTATCAGTGCTTCCCAAAAACTGGGGAAAATATTTAATCTGACTGAAGAATATCAACAAAATGCAGTAGTGAGAATGGAGCAGTTAATTTTATTTAAAGATCAAAAAATTTAATGATTTAAAGATTATAATGGCAGTATCCGCTGAGGTACTGCTTTTTATTTTCTATATACTCACTCCGTGAATATTCTTAACCTCAGCCATCACAAAAGTACTGTGTGCACTTCCGATGGAATCCAATGAGCCCAGCTTATTAAATACAAAATCCTGGTAATGTTTCATATCTCTTACCTGAACCTTAAGGAGAAAATCGAAGTCTCCTGAAATATTATAGCATTCAGCAATTTCATCAATCTGTAAAATATCTTCTACAAGCTGATTTCCTACAGAACGGTCATGGATCTTAAGCTTGATTTGGCAAAAAACTGTAAACCCGCGATTCAGTTTCTCTGCTTCCAGAACGGCTGCATAATGCTTGATATATCCTTCTTGCTCAAGTCTTTTCATCCGTTCGAAAACAGGTGAAGGTGAAAGATTGACTTCTTTTGCAATCTCTTTTACAGTCAATTTCGCATTCTTTTGCAGGATTCTAAGCAGTTGAAGATCCCTTTCATCCAGTCTTTCCACAGAATAATATTCTTTTTGAGGTTATATTTTTCAAATGTACAGAATATTTAACTTTAAAAATACAGTCAAACCAAACTATATTCCTAATTATTATAATTCAGCCAATCAATTCACTTTAATTAATACCTTTGACACAGATTTTGTTCTTTAACATACTTCATCAAACAGAAGAGGTTTTACATAACGTAGATTAATAGGGAATCGTGTGAGAATCACGAGCTGTCGCGCAACTGTAAGTAGCACACCAAAAGTTTTTATCCGGGAGATCCACTGCCAACAGCGGGAAGGATGATAAAGACCGTTACAAGCCAGGAGACCTGCCTGTTCTGAATTGACAATGCTTTCGCGGTCTGAAGCTTTAGATCATACAGATGATACTTTTGAATGTATTGGGTTTTAAATTTAATTTTTGATTTAAACGCAAAGTTTTTTTATGTTGGCTTTTTATTATATAAGGAACCCAATTTAAAACTTTGCTTCAAAAATAAACCTTTAAGCCAATTTTTCTTATTTGACAGAAAAATCACGTCCTAATTGTATCTCTTCTATTTCTAAAATTACTTTCTTCGGCGGCATTGTGAAGCATCTCTAGAGAACTTTACCCTTATTATTTAATTAAAAGTTAAAAAGAAAATGCAAACACACCTACTTGGCTATCCGCGTATTGGTAGCAACAGAGAACTCAAAAAAGTCTGCGAGCAGTATTGGTCAGGCAAAGCAACATTAAATGAGCTCCTGGAAACCGGAAAAAACATCAGCCTTCAAAATTGGAAACTTCAACAAGCTGCAAGAATTGATCTTGTTCCCTGCAACGATTTTTCTTATTATGATCAGGTTCTGGATATGACCCTGTCTGTCGGGGCCATTCCGGAGCGCTATAAAGAAATTGCCTCAAGAGCATCCAATTCTGAGCTTGATCTGTATTTTGCAATGGCAAGAGGCTATCAGAAAGACGGTCTCGACATTACCGCCATGGAAATGACAAAATGGTTTGATACGAATTACCATTACATTGTTCCTGAATTTCATAAGAACCAGCAGTTCAGGTTATTTTCCAAAAAGATCATCAGTGAATTCGTCAGTGCAAAACAAGCCGGAATTAATGCCAAGCCAGTCATCATCGGTCCTCTCACCTATCTTCTTCTGGGAAAAGAAAAAGAAGAAGGTTTTGACAAGCTTGATCTGGCTCAAAACCTGCTTCCTGTTTATCTTCAGATTTTAAAAGAACTGGAAAATCACGGTGCCGAATATATTCAGTTTGATGAGCCTTTTCTGGCATTAGATTTAAATGAAAAAGCAAAGGAAACCTATCAATTTATTTACACCGAAATCAGGAAACAGTTTCCCAATTTAAAGTTCATCGTGACCACTTATTTTGATGGATTACAAGATAATCTTTCATTAGCGGCTTCCCTTCCTGTAGATGTCCTGCATATTGATCTGGTACGTTGTCCTGAACAGCTGGATGAAGTTTTAAATGTTATTCCTCAAACATTAAGTTTATCCTTAGGTATTATAGACGGGAGAAACATCTGGAAAAATGATTTTGAAAGATCATTAGGCTTCATCGAAAAAGCAGTATATGCGATTGGTTCAGAAAGAATTTTCATAGCCCCTTCCTGTTCTCTGCTCCACTCACCTTATGACCTGGATCTTGAGACAAACGAAAAGACATTATCTCCTGAAATTAAGCAATGGATGGCTTTTGCCAAACAAAAAGTTGATGAAGTTGTAGCCTTGAAAAAGCTGGCTTCAGGAAAGGCAGATTACCAGGCTTTACAACAATATGCAGAAAATAAAAAGGCCGTTGAAACCCGCAAAACCTCAGCATTGATCCACAATCAGGATGTAAAAGACCGTGTGGATGTAACCACTGAAGATGATGCGAAAAGAAACAGCCCGTTCAGCATAAGGAAAGAGGAACAGCAGAAAATTCTACAGCTTCCTTTGTTTCCTACTACAACAATTGGCTCTTTTCCTCAGACTAAAGAGGTTAGAGCATGGAGGTCGAAGTTTAAAAAAGGTGAACTGACCGCTGAGCAATATGATGATCTTCTTAAAAAAGAGACAGAAAGAACGATCCGCTGGCAGGAAGAAATCGGCATTGATGTGCTGGTTCACGGAGAATTTGAGCGTAATGATATGGTGGAATATTTCGGGGAACAGCTTTCCGGGTTTGCTTTTACTCAAAACGGATGGGTTCAGAGCTACGGCAGCCGATGCGTAAAACCTCCGGTGATCTATGGCGATGTTCACCGTCCGCATCCGATGACGGTTTACTGGTCCCAATATGCCCAATCTTTAACTCAGAAATGGGTAAAAGGAATGCTTACAGGTCCTGTAACGATTCTTCAATGGTCTTTTGTACGTGATGACCAGCCTCGTTCTCTTACCTGTAAACAGATTGCACTGGCAATCCGTGATGAGGTGAATGATCTTGAAAAAGCAGGAATCAGAATCATACAGATCGATGAACCGGCTATCAGAGAAGGGCTTCCGCTCAGACGATCCGAATGGCAGCAATATCTTAAATGGGCTGTAGAAGCGTTCAGGATTTCATCTTCCGGTGTGGAGGATGCAACGCAGATCCATACGCATATGTGCTATTCTGAATTTAATGATATTATCCAGAATATTGCTGATATGGATGCCGATGTGATCACGATAGAATGCTCAAGAAGCCAGATGGAACTGCTGAATGCTTTTGCAGATTTCAAATATCCGAATGAGATTGGTCCGGGAGTTTACGATATCCACTCGCCAAGGGTTCCTTCAAAAGAAGAAATGGTTGAATTGCTGAAAAAAGCGCAAGCCGTTATTCCTGCACAGCAGCTTTGGGTAAACCCTGACTGTGGTTTGAAAACCCGCCATTGGGATGAGACTGAAAAGGCGTTGATTGCCATGGTAGAAGCTTCAAAAGAAGCCGCAAAAATTTTTGATAAAGAAGGAAATTTAGTTAAATAATAGGATTTGTGCAGGAGTTTTTAAGCTCCTGCTTTTTTTGTTTTGGTCAAAAAAATTATAGCATCTTTATGACTACTTTTCCTTTTGCATGGCCACTTTCTACATATTTCACTGCTTCATTAGTATTTTCGAACGAAAAAACTTTGTCGATGACAGGTTTTATTTCTCCTGCTTCTATCAATTTTGTAATTTCTGCTAATTGCTTTCCATCAGCTTTCATAAAGAGAAAAGAATAATTAATATTTTGCTTATCCGCTTTTTTTCTGATTTTACGGCTCAACAATTTTGTCACCAATTTTATATACCAAGGCAGGTTAAATTCATCTGCAAATGCAGGTGTTGGCGGACCGGAAATTGAAATGATTTTTCCTTTTGATTTCAGGATATTGAATGATTTTTCCAGGGTTTTGCTGTCCTGACTGTTCAGTACAACGTCATAATCAATCAGAATATCTTCAAAATTCTGTGTTTTATAATCGATCAGTACGTCTGCGCCAAGGCTCTTCAAAAGTTCAAAACTTTTTTCGCTGGCAGTAGTAGCAACCGTTGCCCCTAAATATTTTGCCAGCTGTATAGCAAAAGTTCCAACACCACCGGACCCGGCCTGAATAAAAACTTTCTGACCGGCCTGAACATTAGATTTTTTAACCAAAGCCTGCCAAGCCGTTAAACCCACCAAAGGAATTGAGGCCGCCTCTTCCATTGTCAGGTTTTTAGGCTTTAAAGCCACATCCTTTTCATTAATAGAAATAAATTCCGCAAAAGTTCCTATATGGAAATCTGCTGCCCTTGCATAAATCTCATCCCCTACTTTAAAGCTTTTTACTTTTGAACCTACTTTTGTGATGACTCCTGCCACATCATGACCTAAAATCAACGGCATTTTATAAGGTAAAATGAGTTTAAATTCACCGCTTTTTATTTTAGAATCCAGAAGATTAACACTTGCTGCATAAATCTGAACTAAAACCTCATTTTCTTTGACAACGGGTTCAGGCAGATCTATAAGTTGAAGCGCACTGTCTTTTTTATAACGATTGATACCGTATGATTTCATAATTTGAGTTTGTTTATGGTTTAAGGTATTGTTCTGACCTCTTGGGGTTTACTAAACCAAATGTGAATTTAGGAAAAAATCTGTGCAGAAAATAAACCAGTTTTGTATCACCTATCCGAATTGTATATTGATCTTTCTGTAATCCTAAAATCAAACCTTTTACGAGTTCTTCCGGTGTCATTTTCTTATCTTTCCTTGCGGCAGTCATTTCCGTATCCACAACCGGAGGAAGTAATTCAAATATCCTGATTTTGCTATCGATAATCCGTAAATGTTCTCTGAGTGATTGGGTGTAAAATGCCAGCGCCGTTTTAGAAGCCGAATAGGTAGCTTCAAGAAGTGACGGTACATACCTCAGGATGGAAGTGGTATTGATAATAGCACTTTCTTTTCTTGATTTCAGCATCTCCAGAAAAAGATTATTTAAACGTATTACCCCTAAATAATTAACTTCCATTTCGTATACAGCATTTTCGATATGTTTTTCGGTGGGAATTCCCAGATTGATGGGCGCCGCACCAACGCCGGCATTGTTGTACAAAATATCAATCCCACCCATTTCTGAGACTTTATCAAAAAGTAGTTTAGCATCTTCAGCAACAGATACATCACTTTGGATGGCAGTGAGATTTGGAAACTGTTTTTTTGCAGCGTCAAGTTTATCCTTACTTCTGCCTGTAATAATAACCTTCGCACCTATTTTTAAAAACTGCTTCGCTGCTTCCAGCCCTATTCCTGAAGCTCCTCCTGTTATCAGAATTGTTTTTCCTTTTAATTCCATGATACTCTATTTAAAATGAAACCCCTCTTTTTGTCAGACGATCTGCTCTTCTTATTATCAGAACCCTCAAAGTCCGATTGTTTCGATCTAAATGGATATTACTGTAAGAGTTAAAAAGAGTATTTTTCATTGTATTGTAAAATTAATTTGTTAAATTCGCTTGCATTTTACAAGTACAAATTTATACAATAACTTTTAAAATGCAAGTTATTTTTTTTAATTATTAAATTTATCTTATGTCAACTTCAAAAAAGAGATCAGATTGTCCTATCAGCTGCTCACTGGATATATGGGGAGACAAATGGTCATTGCTTATTATCAGAGACCTTCTGTATGCCAAACAGTGCACTTATGGAGATTTCTTAAAATCCGAAGAAAAAATAGCCACCAATATTCTGGCTTCCCGCCTTCTCATGCTGGAAGAAAACAAGCTCATCATCAAACTGGACCATCCGGAAAGTAAAGCTAAAGTATTATACAAACTCACCCAAAAAGGTATTGATCTACTCCCTGTCCTGATTGAAGTTAATCTATGGGCCGAAAAATATTCTGACATTCCGGAAGACCAGAAACTGATGTTAAAAGAAGTAAAAAAGGATAAAGAAGCTTTTATAAATAAGCATATTAAAGAGCTGAGTAAAGAAACAAAGATGAAAATCTAGCAAATACTCCAAATAAATTAATACTGAATAACTTACGTTTTTCTCAATTAAAAACCTTAATTTTGCACCCCGAAATAAGGATTCTACAGTTATGAAAAAATTAGGCGAATACAGAAAGCTTCTTGAAGTTGATAAAACCGTTACTTTAAAGGAATTAAAGACCATTTACAGGAATACAATGAAAGATACGCATCCTGATAAATTTGCCAATGACGAAGCTGGAAAGCTGGAAGCAGAGGAAAAAAGCAAATCTGTGATTGAAGCCTACCATTTTTTGGTAAGCATTAACGAAGAAACACAGGAGAAATATAAAGAAGAATATACTGAAACCATTACAAAATCTAATATCCAGGATTTTTATCTGGAGAAAGCGGTTTTAAAAATTCAGCATCTGAACGGAATGATGTACGAATATATTGGAGTTCCGAGAAATACATACATCAAAATGGTTAATTCCGATTCACCGAGCCGTTTTGCAAGAAGACACATTTATGGAAACTTCATCTACAGAAAGTCTGGTGAGGTAATGGCAGATTAATCTGCCACATAAAATAAATACAAGCTTTCGGTTATCCGGAAGCTTTTTTATTTTCAGGAAAATAGGGTTGTATTTAAAACAAAAAGCGCATCAGAAATCTAATGCCTTTTTAATTAATTGAAAATCCGAAACACGGAAAAGATACTTTCTGTTTATAAGGTTACCACTATTTTACCTACTACCCTTTTTGTTTCGAGTTCCAAATGAGCGTTAGCCATTTCCTCAAAAGAAAAAATTCGATGGATATGGGGAATCAGGGATTTATTTCCAAGTAAGTCAGCAATGGCCTCAATTGTTTCTTTTTTAGAAGCTACCATCATAAATTCAAGATTAACATTCTGCTTTTCCGCTTTATCCTGGATATTTTGGGAAATTTCAGGTGAAGGTAAGGTTACAATAATACCTCCGGGACGCACCACATCAACTGATTTCAGCAGTGTTTCTCCCTGAATGGTATCAATAACAATATCGATGTCATCAGCAATATCAAGACTGTCTTTTTGGGTATAATCAATATGCTCATCCGCTCCGATAGACAGAACAAATTCCTTATTATTTGCGGAGGAAGTTCCTATCACATAAGCTCCAAAATATTTAGCGATTTGTACCGCAAAATGCCCAACTCCTCCTGATGCAGCATGAATCAGAACTCTGTCATTTTTTTTGATTTTAGCAACATCCACTAAGGCCTGATAAGCTGTTACTGCCGCTAAAGTAGCTGCTGCTGCCTCTTCAAATGTATGATGTTCAGGAATCAGTGCCAGATGACTTTCAGGAGCAGCTGTATATTCTGCATAGGCTTTTCCGTCCCCGAAAAAGTTTATCATTCCAAAAACCCGGTCTCCAATTTTAAAATCGGTTACTTCCTGTCCTATTTCACTCACTTCACCTGCAATATCCCAGCCTAAAACTACCGGTCTTAGATCACCATATATCCAATTGAGAACATCATCATACGCTCTGGCATTTACATCAACCGGATTGATACTTATTGCTTTTACCTGTACCAATACTTCATTATTTTTTATTTGCGGCTTTACCGTATCAGTTAACTGGAGCTTATCAACGCCTCCGGCTTCATTTAAAATAATTGTTTTCATTATATTTTTTCCTTTAAGGTCAAAACAAAAGTAAATTAATGCTATATTACAGACAAGTATGCACTTTTTTGTACGCTACACACTAAAAACATACTATTACTGATTATCAAAGTATTAATTTTAATAAAATCATGAAAAAATATCTGAATGACGAACCTTCCTGCCCTGTAGACTATGCATTTAAGAGAATTGGCGGAAAATACAAAGGAAGAATACTGTGGTATCTGCATGTAAAGACGATCATGCGCTACGGCGAATTACGAAAAACGCTCTCCGATATCACCCCGAAAATGCTTACCCAGACTTTGCGTGAACTGGAAGATGACAGCCTGATCAACAGAAAAGTATATCATGAAGTTCCCCCAAAGGTAGAATATTCTTTGACCGATGTGGGCCAGCAGCTCATTCCTTTTATTGACTATTTACGGATATGGGGAAATGAACAAATGGAAAAACAAAAGATAAAACAAACAGTATAATATAACCTGAGTCCGGAACAAGAAAATACCTGAAAGAAAGTGGATTTTTCTCGCAAGGCAAACAAAGTAGATTTTTGACATATTAATAAGGAGACAAGGGCATTTCATTCAGCAAAGTAAGACCAATATATTCCCCTATATTGCTTACCAATAAGTGAAACGGCTCCGTCTATCTTAAAAAATCTAATGAATTAAAGCTTTGTCTATCCTTACGTTTAATTTAATCCTTATCCCGAATTCAGGTTAATATGATTATAGATCTGTATTGTAAAATTAAAAAGCGCATCAGAAATCTGGTGCGCTTTTAGGTTAATTAAGGTTAAATATTTTAGTCTATGTGTTTAGGAGTAAATCCGTCTTCACTCAGTTCTTTGTGTACATAGTCAGCTTTCATTTCAGTCTCGTAGTCTACTTTTTCATGTTTACCCATTCTTCTCAGAATTGAATCAAATAATGAATAAACCACCGGTACAATGATCAGCGTCAGGAATAATGATGATGTCAAACCACCGATAATTACCCAGGCTAATCCGTTATTCATCTCTGCTCCTGCTCCTTTTGCAATCGCAATCGGGATCATACCGAAGATCATCGCAATTGTTGTCATCAGGATCGGACGAAGACGTGCGTGGTTCGCCTGAATCAAAGCGTCATGCGTACTTGCTCCTGCTGCTTTTCTCATATTGGCAAAGTCGACAATCATAATCGCATTCTTGGCTACCAAACCAATCAACATAATCATCCCCAGCATCGTAAAGATGTTTAATGAATTTGCGGTGATGGCAAGAATAATCATTACCCCGATCAATGCCAGAGGAATGGAGAATAATACCACGAACGGATATACAAATGAGTCATATAATGAAACCATTACCAGGTAAACCAATACGATAGCAGCCATCAATGCAATTCCTAAGGTACCGAAACCTTCGGTCTGGTTTTCCATATCACCACTCCAGATATAGCTTACTCCTGCCGGTTTGGTCTTTTCATTCTCCATAAACTGAGCCGCCCATTCGTTGGCAACATCTCCTACAGGACGACCTACCACTTTAGATTTCACCTTTACTGAAGGCGATTTATCTCTACGTTCCAATAAACTCGGTCCGGAACCCATTTTTACATCTGCAAACTGACTCAGCCTGATCTGCTCACCCTGAGGATTCGTAAACATCAGGTTTCTTACATCATCAATCGACTGTCTGTTGGCATCACCAAAACGGATGTTGATATCATATTCATATTCTCCGGCTCTGAATTTTCCGTCTGTATTTCCATTGAATGCAGTCTGCATCGTTTGTCCTACACTGGAAAGATTTAAGCCTAAAGATGCCATTTTATCTCTGTCGATATTCACCTGAACCTCCGGATTTCCAGAGTCGGTTGATAATTCTGCATCTACAGAACCGGGAACCTTTTTAAGCAATTCAAGGATTCTGTTCGCTTCTTTGTTTGCCGTTTCATTATCCTGAGCCGTTACTACCATTTCAATTGGTGCATTATCCGCTCCCATTAATCCGATCGGTGCCGTTTTAAATTCAACTCCCGTGAATTTTTCTTCTAACGCTCTCTTGATTTTTGCAGACTTAATATCTGTACTTTCATTACGTTCAGATTTATCGACCAGAATCACCTGGATCTCTGACTGATACAAGGTGGCCTGCGCTCCACCAAATCCTGATGACTGCTGACCAACTGTGGTGATCATATCTACAACATCTTTATCATTTCTAAGGTATCTTTCAACCTCCAATGTCAGCTGGTTGGTCTTTTCTACGGAAGCATCTTTTGGCAGCTCCATCTGAACAAGAAACTGTCCTCTATCCATTTTAGGGAAGAATTCACCACCGATAAATCCGAAAGCCACCAGCATGAATGAAGAAATCAGGATAATGAAAGTTACAATCACTGTCATAATTCTTCTTAATGTTGTTTTTAATGCCCATTCCAGAATCCCTGTAATCCAGTGAGTGAATTTTTCCAATTGCTTTTCAAACCAAAGAATGAATTTCTCAAAAGGATTTTTACCTGTCAAATGCACCAGTTTACCATATCTTGAAGATAACCAAGGAATGATGGTAAATGACGCTAGTAATGAAAATAATGTTGCAATAACCACCGTTACGCAGAACTGCGTCAGGATATCAGAAACCAAACCTGAACTCATCGCGATCGGTAAGAATACCACCACAATTACCAAGGTAATAGCTGTTACCGTAAACCCAATTTCTGAAGCTCCGTCGTACGCTGCACGAATTCTGCTTTTCCCCATCTCCATGTGACGGTAAACGTTCTCCAAAACTACAATCGCATCATCCACAAGGATACCAACTACCAATGAAAGTCCTAATAAACTCATCAGGTTTAAGGTATAGCCCATCAGATACATCCCAATTACCGTTGCAATCAATGACATCGGGATAGAAACCATTACGATGAATGCGTTTCTTATGTTATGAAGGAACAATAACATTACTACCGCTACCAGGATAATCGCTAGGAATAAATCGAAGATTACGTGGTCTGCAGCTTCAAGCGTAAAGTCTGTAGTATCATCTACAATATTGATTTTAATGCCCTGAGTTTTATAGTTGTTCTGAACATCAGCAATTGTTTTCTGAATAGCTTCTGAAACGGAAACCGCATTGGCATCAGACTGTTTTTTAACCTGAAGTAAAATCGTTGAATTCTGGTTGTATCTTGCCACTTTCTCTACATCTTTTTGTGTATCGAAAACGGTTGCAATATCAGACAAACGAACCTGAGCTCCGTTTTTATTGGAAACCACAAGGTTATTCATCTCATCTACACTTTTATACTTTCCGGAAAGCCTGATCGTAGATCTTGAAGTTCTGGTCTTCAAAGCTCCGGTCGGGAAATCCAGATTGGAGGAAAGAATGGCCTGCTGCACATCTGCGATGGCAATACCATATCCCTGCATTTTCTTTTCATCTAAGTTGACCTGAATCTCTCTCTCCTGGCCACCTACAAGGTCAACCTGAGCCACACCGTTTACACGGGAGAAAATAGGCTCTATTTTTTTATCTAAAAGGTCGTAAAGATCTTTACTATTCAGCTTGTCGCTGGAAATACTCAAAGTCATGATCGGGAGATCATCCAGTGAGAACTTTTGCAAAGAAGGAGGGTCTGCATCCTCCGGAAGATCTGCCAAAATAGCATTTACCTTTCTCTGTGCATCATTCAAAGCATAGTTTACATCGGCACCGGTATTCAGCTGAACCATAATAACCGATAAACTTTCGTAAGATGAAGATTCTACTTTTTTTACGTTTTCCAGGGAACCCACGGCATCTTCAATTTTTCGGGTTACCGAAGTTTCCACCTCTGCAGGCGAAGCTCCCGGATATACCGTAGAAATGGTTACCATATTGGTTTCAAACTTCGGAATCAACTCGTACCCCATCATGGAGTAACTTAATAAACCACCCAGTGTAAGTATCGTAAACAATACGATAACAAGGGACGGCCTTTTAATGGATATTTCTGCTAACTTCATCTTCTGTTACTTTACGATATTGATTTTCGAACCGTTATCAAGGTTGATCTGTCCGCTGGTAATTACCTGTTCGCCGCCATTCAGTCCGCTTAAGATCTGAACTTTATCACCGTATACTTTTCCGGTTTGTACTTTGATCAGTTTAGCCGTTCCGTTCTGAACGATAAATATCTGTCCTGAACTTACTCCGTTTGCGAAGGCTTGTGCAGGAACGGTCAGCATATTCTGAGTTTCAGCACCATGATTGGTTTTGAATAAGGCCGTTGCATACATACCTGCTTTTAGGTTTCCTCTGTTCTGAACTTCAATTTCAACCGGGAAATTTAAAGAAGCATCACTTTTAGGAGCAATGAAGGTAATTCTTCCGCTGAAAGATTCTCCAGGTAAAACATTTACATTAATTGGAACTTCCTGACCCAACTGGATTCTTCCAACCTGGCTTTCGTCTACCAATACAGAAAGTTTAAGGCTGTTGATATTAACGATTTCAAACATGGAAGTTCCTACGGAAACCACTGTTCCGGGCTCTACCATCTTTTTATTGATCGTTCCGCTGATCCCTGCACGGATGCTGGTATCATTTACTCTTACTCCCTGCGCTCTTACGGCTGCCTGTGCATTTTTCAGCTGCAGTCTTGAGTTATCAACCTGCTGTTTGGTAACTCCTCCGGTTTTGAAGGCATTTTCGTAACGTTGGTTATCAATAATTGCATTTTGTAAATTATTCTGAGCCTGAGAAACATCCACCTCGATCGCGTCTTTTTTGATCACGGCCAAAGTCTGTCCTGCAGAAACTCTTGATCCTTCTCTTACCAGAACACTTACGATACGTCCGGCGATTTCGGAAGACTGATTCATTTCCTGCTTTGGAATGAAAGTTCCGTTTGCACTATAATCTGTATTGATATTTTCTCTTGCAACAGTAACAACATTTACGTTGATTTTATCAACCTGTTTAGCAACTTCTCTTACTTCTGTTTCCTGTTTCTTCTTATTATCAGCGATTTTATATGCGGCTAAACCTATAAGTACTGCTGCGACGATGATATATATTAAGGTTTTTTTCATAGTTTATTACGGGTTTTGTAGTGTGTTTAATTCTCCTTTAGCCTTGATTAGTTTTATTTCCGCCTGTTTGTAATCCAATAAAGCATTGGCATAGTTCTGTTTCGCCTGGGTAAGAGCATTTTCAGCATCTAAAACCTCTGTAAGCGTTGCCAGACCATACTGGTAGTTGGCCTGCGTATTTTTCTGAACTCTTTCTGCCAATCCTACATTATCTTTCATACTTTCGATATTGATCAATGCATTTTCCATATTGGTAATGGCATTTTTATAATCCAAACTTAAGCTCAGCTGAGTATTTTGGATATCTAAATCTAAATCCTGGATATCAATTTCTGCCTGATTGATTTTGGCTTTGGTAGCTCCTCCTGTGAAAATAGGAATATTCACATTTAAACCAATGGCTGAATAATCACTCCAGAGGACTCCGTTATTCAATCCGTTTGTAAGAGGAAATTTTGCTCCCTGACCGCCCCAGCCGTAATTGGCAACCAAATTCACTGTGGGATATAAATAAGCTTCCGTAGCTTTTTTGTTAAACTGCAGAAGTTCTCTGTTTTTATTTAAAACTTTGATTTCTGTACGGTCATCAAGGTTTACATTGCTTGCTATCAATTCAGGTCTTGGCTCAATTGTTTTCTCTTCAAGCTCAATATCTGTAGAAATCGGAATTCCCATGTAAAACTTCAAAGCATTTTTTGAAAGTTCTACCGAGTTGATTAATGTCTGCTTGTTTGAGCCAATATTGGTCAACTGAACGTTGGTACGATCTAAATCGATAGCTTTTGCCAATCCATTATCAACCAGACTCTTGATTACATTTCTCGTTTTTTCCGTATTGGCATAGCTGGCTTCAACCGTTTTAAGGTTCTCTTCCTGAACAAAAACCTGATAATAAGCTGTTGCTACATTTTCAATGATTTGTTCGTTCGTCAACTGAGCATTTAAAACATAGAATTCTCTTGTAGATTTCGCCGCTTTAAGACCGGTAAAAACTCGCTGATCAAATATTGCCTGCTGTAACTGTACAGAAGCTGTTGAGCTCCATGGCTGTCCCAGCTGCGCTCTGATTCTCTCACCGCCAAATTCAAGCAAAGATTCCTGAATAACCGGATTATAAGTTAGCCCTGCGGTAGCACTTATCTGAGGTAAAGCACCGGCCCTGGCCTCATCAATTTTATATTCAGCTTTTTTGATCTGTAATGCTGCTTTTTTGGCTTCTGCCTTATTTTGCAATGCCTGCTTGATAGCTTCCTGTAGAGAAACCTGCTGCTGGGCTGATACTGATGAAAAGCCGAAAATCATAAATGCTGCAGCTATCCCAATTTTTAGCTTTTTAGCAGTTATACGTTTTCTTTTCATAATTTTATACTTCGTTTATTTTTTTAATGTAGTTTTCTTGTCAATGTTTTTTATTTCTAAAGGACGAATCATTTCATAAAATACTTTAACATTTTTTTAATTTTTGAAAAGCATGTTAATAATGATCTCTTTTCTTTCCGAAATAATTTTATCATATTCTTCATCGCTGATCATCAGATTCTCCATAAACAACGGTCTTATGGCACTTGGAAAGACGAGTAACGAAACCATATTCAGAATAAACTGAACGGGAGCCATTTTTTCAATATTACCCAGTTCCATCTCTTTTTCGATATCCTTATAAAGGGTTTCCAGTACATCTTCTTCAATCTCTCTCTGATGGCAATTCCCCTTATTGATCTGTGAAACGATGTATGTTTCCAGATAGGGATACTGAAGGCTGGTGGAAAGGCTTCCTTCTATAAACTTGCTGATCTTTATTTTAAAAGGAAGATCTGCATTTTGAATAATCTTAGATTTCTCCTGTTCCACCCGCTGAGCCTCATCAAAAATAATCTGGATCAGATTATCCCTTGAGCGGAAATAATAATTAATTAGTGTTCTGTTCACTCCGGCTTCGTCTGCGATCTCCTGGGTAGTAGCATCAAACTTCCCTTTCACAAAGAATAAATTCTTCGCTGTCTCTTTGATTAATTCCTGTGTTTGGTCTTTTTTTGCTTGATTTGACATTATTGTTAAACAATTTTGTGCAAATGTAAATCAAATTCTTTTTTTGACAAAATTGTTAAACAAAATAATTAAACAAATTTGTCATGATTTACATCATGTTTTTAAATTCAGGCTATCAATAATAGCATGCATTTTAAAATTTTGAAAACAATTTTATTTTATCACAAAGGGATAAAGTAAATCTTCAAGGATTTATAATAAGGAAAGCAAAGGCATTCCCTTCAGCGTGGCAGTACAAATACACTTTGCTTTGCCAGCGGAAAGTTAAAGGAATAACGTACGCGGATAACCTTTGGTAAGAGAATAGGGTTTAAATACAAAAACGGACAGAAAATTCTGTCCGTTTTGATATATATTACAATAATTTTATTTTATCTTCTGAAATATCGACGATCTTATCTTTATAAAGTCCGCCGAGCGCTTTTTTAAAGTTCTTTTTACTCATCTGAAGTTCGTCTTTAATTTCTTCAGGAGAAGATTTATCTGACAAATAGAGAAGTCCGTAGTTTTCTTCCAGCTTGTCAAGGATCTTTTGTTTGAACTCATCTATATTCTCGAAGCCTTCCGGCTGAAGGGAAACATCAATTTTACCGTCTTCACGGATAGCTTTGATATAGCCGCTTTCTTCCGATAAAGGATACAGCTTTTTGAATACATCTGATGCGTAAACAAGACCGATATATTTTTTATTGATTACCACATTCCAGCCCAGCTCGCTTTCATTCATCATCAGAAGGTCTACCTTTTCCCCTTTTTCGAAGGGAAGGTCTTGGTACTGTGGATTTCTTTTGAATTTTGTAGTTCCGGTAATCAGATCAAGGTCTTCATCCACGTACAAATATACCAGATATCTTTTTCCTTCAATAATCTTGGATTTCTGCTGTTTGTAAGGAATAAAAAGATCTTTAATAATTCCCCAGTCCATAAACGCTCCACTCGGAAGACTCTGCACACAGCTCATTACGGCATATTCTCCTACTTCAGCCAATGGAATTTCAGTGGTTGCTTTTAATTTGCCGTCATCCTGATAAATAAAAACTTCAACATCATCACCAATTTCTTTTTCATCGCTGGTGAAAACTTTAGGCAAGAAAGCTTTCTCACCTGATTCGTCCGCCAGGATCCATCCTGAATAGTTTTTTTCTGAAATTTTTAAAGTCTGGGTTTTTCCGAGTTGCATTGAATATAAATTAGCCACAAAGGTACGGAAAATTGAAGATTTTAAACTATTGTATCCTGTTTTCCTGTTTTATCCTGTTATCGAAATATAATTTTCAGTCCACAAAAAAAGAGAAGCAAATGCTTCTCTTTAATTTTAAATATTTGAATTTTTAATCTTTCAATCAAAAATTACATATGAATAGGTCTCTTCCCTGTTGCATCCAATGCCGCTTCTTTAATAGCTTCAGCATAGGTTGGATGGGCATGAGAACTTCTTGCAATATCTTCAGCACTTGCACGGAATTCCATAGCAATTACCCCTTCAGCAATAAGGTCTGCAGCTCTTGCTCCGATGATGTGCATTCCTAAAACTTCGTCAGTTTTCTCATCTGCAATAATCTTTACAAGACCGTCGATGTCACCACTTGCACGGCTTCTACCTAACGCTCTCATTGGGAAAGAACCTACTTTGTAAGCTACTCCTTCTTCTTTCAGCTGCTCTTCAGTTTTACCAACTCCGGCAACTTCAGGCCATGTGTACACAACACCAGGGATCAGGTTGTAATTGATGTGAGGTTTCTGGCCTGCTAAGATTTCAGCGACCAAAACTCCTTCTTCTTCCGCTTTGTGAGCAAGCATTGCTCCTTTGATCACGTCACCGATCGCATAGATGTTGGCAACGTTAGTCTGTAAGTGATCGTTTGTTTTTACTCTTCCTCTTTCGTCAAGTTCCACACGTGCTTTTTCAAGAGCAAGACCGTCTGTGTAAGGTCTTCTTCCTACAGATACTAAACAATAATCTCCTTCTACCGTTACTTCTTCTCCCTTTTTGTCTTTAGCGGTGATCTTTACGGTATCTCCGTTTCTTTCAACAGCAGAAACAGCTGTAGAAAGCATAAACTTCATTCCCTGTTTCTTAAGAACTTTAGTCAGTTCCTTGCTTAAAGCACCGTCCATTCCTGGAATAATTTTATCCATGAATTCAACAACAGTTACCTGAGCGCCTAATCTTAAGTATACAGAACCTAATTCAAGACCGATAACTCCTCCACCAATTACTACCAGGTGCTTAGGAATTTCTTTAAGGTTTAAGGCTTCCGTAGAAGTGATCACTCTTTCTTTATCAATAGAGATGAAAGGTAAAGAAGACGGCTTGGAACCGGTTGCAATAATAGTATATTTAGATTCGATGGTTTCAGAAGAACCGTCGTTTTTCGTTACTTTGATCTGAGTAGCAGATTCGAAGCTTCCCAATCCTTCAAAAACAGTGATTTTGTTTTTGCTCATCAGGTAGTTGATTCCATCTGTATTCTGTTTTACCACTTCGTTCTTACGCTCGATCATTCTTGCGATATCAGCTTGTGGCTCATTGATAATTATTCCGTGGCCTGCGAAGTTGTGCTTCGCGTTTTCGAAATGCTCAGAGCTGTCTAAAAGCGCTTTTGACGGAATACATCCAACGTTAAGACAAGTTCCGCCTAAAGTTGAATATTTTTCAATAATTGCTGTTTTGAAACCTAACTGTGCCGCACGGATAGCAGCTACATAACCTCCAGGACCGGAACCTATTACGGTAACATCGAATTGACTCATGTTATTGTATGAATTTGTTTATTATTATCTTTCTTAATTCTCACAAATTTACTGATTAATTGCCACACCCCCAAGTGAGTTTTGTCAAGTTTATGTATGATTTTGGCATTTAAAAAAAATAATTATTATCTATCGGCATTTATCCATACAATTATTGGAATATGATGCTAATAACAGAACGTTTTTCTAAGGTTTTCAGCAAACTAATTTTTATGCTTGTTCTTACTTTTAGCAGAACTCATGCATCTACGTTCAGTTTTCCTTGGCCAAATGTTCCGGTACTTTCAAAAAACGAACCTCCATACACATACCATTCAAGATTTTCCAAATAGTCAACGGCATTTTCAGGGGTTATTTGTGAACGGTCTTTTTTCGAAACGATTCCTTTGTACCATCTTCCAGACTTAGAATAATGTTCAAATTCAACAAAATAGCGAATCCATATTCTTTGACAAAGTTTGCACTGTTGAATCGTTACTTCTGCATATCTTCCGTTGGTATGGTCTATGCCTAATTCAGAACTTCTGTATTCAGTATAGTCCGAAGTAGGTTTTTCACAAGCACATCCAATTTTGGGAATTTTATTCATTGATGAATATTGATTTTAAATAAAATTAATGAAGGTCAAATGTAAAAAAATATGGATCAATAACGCAAATTCAGCAATTATTTCTTCATCAGATCCAGTAACACCTTCTCATATTTATCCAGAATAATATCCTTTGAAAACCTTGACCTTATAGAATTTTTTATCCCGTCACGGTTATAATTTCCCTGTAAAACTTTCATTATTTTCTGAGAAAAATCTTCATAGTTTTCAATATTCGAAACTTCTCCGTTCACCTGATGCTGGATAATCTCATTGATGCCTCCCGGACAGTTATTGGCCAAAGAATAAGTTCCGCAGGCCCCTGCTTCCAAAAGAACATTCGGGAACCCTTCATACCTTGAAGAGAGAATGAAGAGATCTGCATATTTTAAATACTGGTAAGGATTATCCTGTCTGCCATGAAAAATAACATTTTTCAGCCCCAGAAAATCCTTCATCTGGAAAAGTACATCTTTATCCTTACCATCACCCAGGATATGAAGCATAATATTTTCGTTCTTAAGTCTTGAAAACACTTTCAGCAGGTTGTCAAAACCTTTTCTGGCCGATAAGTTTCCTATGGCCACCACGTTTTTATAATTGTATTTAAAACTTTCCGGTTTGGCAGAAGTTCCCAGCTTTTCATTGATAAAATCAAAATCGACAGGGTTGTTTATTTTTACAATTTTCTTTTTCTTAATATTAAAGTTATCTACAAGATCATGCATCATATCATCACTTTGGGCAATGATCCTCTGGTAGTTATTGTAAAAGTTATAGAAGAATTTAATTTCTTTCCGCGTTACATGCTGTGTTACCACATTCGTTTCCCTGGCAATGAACTTCGTCCTTGGGAAAAGCTTAATGAATAAGGCCAGATAAGCATTTACCTCTCCAAAACCCGAAAACACGATATCCGGTTTCCTGCGGTAAATCTCACCTAAAATAGGCTTCAAAGAATGTCTGATTCTTTCAGTGTTGATGTCTATAATTTCAACATCTTTTCTAAGAAAATTAAGATATCCGCCCTGTTTGCGAAGCAATAGGATTTTGGGTTCAAACCGGTCTCTGGAAAGATGATTCGCTATGGTGGTAACAATCCTTTCTGCACCACCAGTTTCCAAATCCGGCAGAATAAATATGACAGATATTTTTTTCATCAGTTAAAGTTAGTAAAAAGTTTTATTAAGTTTCAAATATTGGTATTCGGAACATTTCATAAAAGTTAATAAACATTAGTTATTAGCTTAAAAAAGCCCTTCCAAAGAAGAGCTTTATGTCGTTAAATACATTGAATTTCTTAATTCGCTACATCACTGATGAATTTTATCCTCAGCATTCTTACTTCCTCATCAGAAAGTTCATCACCGAATTCGTCGAGAAGCACTTTCATGCTGTCGCTTTCAGATTCAGTCATGAATTCCATGAAGCCGTCTACGATATCTTCATCAAAATTATCTTCAATATAATAGTCGATATTCAGTTTTGTCCCCTGATAGACAATACTTTCCATTTCTTTTAAAAGTTCATTCATGGAAAGGTTCTTCGCCCTTGCAATATCTTCGAGATCGATTTTTTTATCGGTACTCTGGATAATGAAAACTTTGTGGCTGGATTTGTTGGCCACCTGTTTCAAAATCATATCCTGGGTACGTTCAATATTGTTCTCTTCAACGTAAGCTTTAATGAAGTCTGCGAATTCTTTACCATATTTTTTGGCTTTTCCTTCTCCTACTCCATAAACTTTCACAATTTCATCCAATGAAACAGGGTACTGAACGGTCATATCCTCAAGACTTGGATCCATGAAAACCGTATAAGGCGGAATTCCATGTTTTTTGGCTACTTTTTTCCTCAGATCTTTTAGCTGGCCGAAGAGATTCTGATCCAGGCCTGTACTGGCCTGCATTTGTACCTGTTCGCTCTCCGCTTTGGTTTGTGAAAGGTCAAATTCCCTGTCTTCCGCAATTAAGAATGGTTCTTTAGATTGTTTTTCTAAGAATTTTTTTGCCTTATCAGACATCTTCAAAACACCGTAGGTTTCAATATCTTTTTGCAGAAAGCCCTGAACCGTAGCCTGTCTTAAAATGGTCTTCCAGTAATTGTCTTTTTCATTTTTCCCAAAACCAAAGTGAGAAGTCTGCTCCAACTTATATGATTTCGTAACCGCATTTTCTTTTCCGACAATCACTGAGATCAGATCTTTAGACTTGAATTTCTCTCCTGTATCTTTAATAAGGGTCAAAACTTTATTCAGATCTGATGTTGCTTCTTTTAATTTCGGCGGGTTAGAGGAATTGTCACACATATTGGCACCATCTCCCTTCACAGGATCAAAATTTTCCCCGAAATAATAAAGAATGTATTGTCTTCTACTCATTGAAGTTTCAGCGTAACCCACCACTTCATTTAAAAGCTGCAACCCGATTTCTCTTTCAGAAACAGGCTTTTGGGCGAGAAATTTCTCCAGTTTCTCAATGTCCTTAGGATCATAAAATGCCAGACAATGACCTTCGCCACCGTCTCGTCCCGCTCTGCCTGTTTCCTGATAATAGCTTTCCAGTGACTTAGGGAAATCATAATGGATCACAAAACGCACATCCGGCTTGTCGATTCCCATTCCGAAGGCTATTGTAGCAACAATAACATCTACTTCCTCCATGAGAAATTTATCCTGATTGGCTACTCTTACTTTCTGGTCGAGACCTGCATGGTAAGGAAGCGCATTGATACCGTTTACCTGCAGCAGCTGGGCAAATTCTTCAACTTTTCTCCTGCTTAAACAGTAAACAATTCCTGACTTCCCTTTATGTTGATTGATAAATCTTACAATTTCCTTATCTACATTAACTTTCGGACGTACTTCATAATACAGGTTCGGACGGTTGAAGCTTTCTTTAAAAACCAGCGCATCGCTCATCCCTAAAGTTTTCTGGATGTCATCCTGAACTTTTGGTGTCGCGGTAGCTGTTAAAGCAATCACCGGAACCTCCGCAATCCTGTCAATAATTGATTTTAGATTCCTGTATTCCGGCCTGAAATCATGGCCCCATTCTGAAATACAGTGTGCTTCATCAATAGCTACGAAAGAAATCTTAACTTCTTTAAGAAAATCCAGATAATCGTCTTTGATCAACGATTCCGGAGCTACATACAAAAGCTTGGTTTTGCCGCCCTTGATGTCATCAAAAACCTGTTTTGTCTGTGTCTTATTTAATGATGAATTTAAAACGTGCGCTACCCCGTCATCAGACGAAAGGCCGTTTACCGCATCTACCTGATTCTTCATTAACGCTATTAAGGGCGAAACTACTATTGCCGTACCTTCTGAAATAAGTGCCGGAAGCTGGTAACATAATGATTTACCTCCTCCTGTCGGCATTAAAACAAATATATCCTTCCCACTAAGTAGGTTTTCTATAATTTGTTCCTGCTGGCCTTTAAATGTAGAAAACCCGAAATACTTTTTCAATTCGCCTGATAAATTGGCTTTTTTTGCGTTCATCTAATTTTCTATTGCTAAATTTGCATCCAATCCAAAGTTATAAAAATTCTGCTTAAAATAAAAGCGAACGAATTTATAAAAATAAAACTTATATTAAATATTCTTTTTTAAATATAACGTTTTTCAATGGATTTTTTGTATACCTTAAAATTATAAAATGAAAAGAGCCGATCTTATTTCAATTGCAAAGAGCACTTTAGAGATAGAAATTTCAGAACTTGAAAAATTAAAGAACAGGATAGGTGAAGATTTTGCCAGAGCAGTGGAGATTATTCATTCGGCAAAAGGGAAATTAATTGTTGTGGGAATCGGGAAATCTGCCCATGTAGGTAATAAAATTGTTGCTACGTTAAATTCTACGGGCACTCCGTCACAGTTTCTCCATGCCTCGGAAGCGATTCACGGAGATCTTGGAGTGATCCAGAAGCAGGATGTGGTTTTATGCATTTCAAATTCCGGAAATTCACCTGAAATAGCTAATCTTGTTCCTTATTTAAGAGATTATTCTTCTGCCTTAATCGGGATGACAGGAAACAAAAACAGTAAACTCGCTGAATTCTCCGAAATTGTTCTGGATACTCACGTAGATGTGGAAGCCTGTCCTAATAAACTGGCACCTACGAGCTCTACCACGATTCAGATGGCACTTGGAGATGCTATGGCTGTTGCTTTGATGGAGCTGAATGATTTCAGGGAGAATGATTTTGCTAAATTCCACCCGGGAGGAAGCTTAGGCAAAAATCTTGTTTCAAAAGTAGATCAGTTCTTATCTCCTCAGAAGCCGCAGGTTGAGGAAAATGCACCGGTAAGGGATGTTATTATTTCAATCAGTGCATCGAGTCATGGAATTACAGTGGTGACACAGGACGAAAAGATCATTGGCGTAATCACCGACGGGGATCTGAGAAGAATGCTGATGAAAGGTGACGATATCAGCAAAATTCAGGCAAAAGACATCATGTCTGCCCATCCTAAAACCATTGAAAGAGATATTCTGGCCAAGGAAGCTATGAAAATCTTGAAAGAAAACAATATCGGCCAGCTCATTGTCACAGAAAACGGAAAATATTTCGGAATCATTGATCTTCATACATTACTTGATGAAGGGATCAATTAATTCTATTTAAAATCATTTTTCATTGACCACAATAAATCATCAGACGGTATCTACAAAATACCGTCTGTTTTTTTCTGAAGATTAAATGAAGGTATTCTCTTATAAACTTAGACAAAATCACATTCAATAATTCTAAATACTGATTATTATTTCATAATTTCGCAGACTTAAACGGCTTGCCTTTTACCGGTTTGCTATTTTAGAGAGACTTAGTATATGGACGAAAAAAAAGAAATGTCCTTTTTGGGACATATTGGAGAATTAAGAGGCCACCTTGTCCGCTCAATTATCGCTATTATAATTGTTGCTGTGGCTGTAGGATTCAATATCAACTGGATTATGGACCATATCTTTTTTGGTCCAACCCGAAATGATTTTCCAACTTTCAGGATAGTTAACCATTTTTCAAGAATGCTTTTAGGGGAAGATAGTATTCATCTTCCAAAAGATTTTCCGGTTCGTGTACAGCGGCTTTATCAGCAGTTCAATGTGATGATGGCTGTTTCTGTTTTCGGAGGTCTGATAGGTGCTTTTCCTTATATTGTATGGGAGCTGTGGAGATTTATCGGTCCTGCCCTTCATCCTAAAGAAAGAAAGAATTCTATTTTTATCATCAATGCGGTATGGATCCTGTTTATGACAGGAGTTTTATGCGGTTATTTCCTGATTCTTCCGTTCGCCGTGAATTTCGGGGTTATTTTTAAGATCTCCGATATTATCATACCGCTGTACGACTTAAGTGATTACACCACCCTGTTTTTACAGGTGATTTTAGGTATGGGAGTTATTTTCCTGTTCCCTATCCTCATCTACTTCCTTACAAGTATAGGAATTCTGACTCCCATGTTTATGAAAACCTATCGCCGCCATGCTATTGTTCTGATCATGGTCGTTGCTGCTATTATTACACCGGCAGATGTTTTAAGTATGCTGATGGCTGCTTTTCCACTGCTTATTCTGTATGAATTCAGTATCGTAATGTGTTCCTTCACTTACAAAAAAGTACAGAAGAATGCAGCAAATCTTCCGGCAGTGCAGGAATAATACGGATTAAGATACTTATTGCAAAATCATTGATAAAACTTTATTGTTATTATACCTGAGCCCGGTTTTAACCGGGCTTTTTTTTATGCCGCTATTCTATTCTTCATACAGCCCATTTTATATTTTTTCTCTTATGCATTCCATTATGCCGTTAATTTTTCTATTTTTGATAGAATTTAATTTGATTTTAAATGAAAAAGTTGACGTATACACTTTTATTTGCTTCGGGACTGGTTTTCGGGCAGTTCTTTGAAAAAGATAAAGTCTTCACCAAACAAGATACATTGAAAGGCTCTGACACTCAGTTCAGGAATTTCTGGGATGTCAAAAAATATGATCTTTCCGTAGAACCGGATTTTGCACAGAAAAGCATTAAAGGGTATAATAAGATCAGTTTTGAGATCACCAAAGATATTACCAACCCTGTTTTCCAAATCGATTTGCAGAAGCCGATGAAAGCAGATAAAGTGGAAGGTAATTTCCCAATTGCCAGCTATAAGCAGGATGGTGATTTTATTTTCGTGACAGCCAAAAAGAAATTCAAAAAAGGGGAAAAATATACTATTGATGTAGCCTATTCCGGAAAACCTACGATTGCAAAAAATGCGCCTTGGGACGGAGGCTGGATTTTTACTGAAGACGAAAAAGGAAATCCATGGATCACTGCTGCCGATGAAGGAATCGGAGCCTCCATATGGCTTCCGACAAAAGATATCTGGAGTGATGAACCGGACAACGGTATCGTTATGAAGATCATTACCCCGAATGAGCTTGTAGGTGTAGGAAACGGAAAACTGATCAGCAAAAAAGCGGAAGGCGGTAAAACAGCTTATACCTGGGAAGTGAAAAATCCGATCAATGCCTATTCTATTATTCCGAATATTGGCAAGTATGTCAATTTTAAAGATACATTTAATGGTGAGAAAGGAAAGCTTGATCTTGATTACTGGGTATTGGACTACAATCTGGAAAAAGCAAAAAAGCAGTTTCAGCAGGTAAAACCAATGCTCTCTGCATTTGAATATTGGTTTGGTCCATATCCATTCTATGAAGATTCTTACAAGCTGGTAGAATCTCCTCATTTAGGGATGGAGCACCAAAGTAGTATTGCTTACGGAAACAAATATCAGAACGGTTACCTGGGGCGGGACACTTCAGGAACAGGAGTCGGTTTAAATTTTGATTTTATTATTATTCATGAAAGCGGTCATGAGTGGTTTGCTAATAATATCACAGCAAAGGATCAGGCAGATATGTGGATACATGAAAGTTTTACCAATTATTCCGAAACTCTTTTTACTGAAAAGTATATGGACAAGAAATCTGCAGAGACCTATGTTCAGGGAATCAGAAAAGGGATCAAGAATGACATCCCTATTATCGGGCAATATGGAGTAAGAGAAGAAGGAAGCGGCGATATGTATCCGAAAGGAGCCAATATGCTTCATACTATACGGCAGGTGATCAACAATGATGAGAAATTCAGGCAGATCTTAAGAGGTCTGGGCAAAGACTTCTATCATCAGACGGTTACTACAAAACAGATAGAAGATTATATGTCATCAAAATCAGGAATTGATCTTTCAAGTATCTTCAATCAATATTTAAGAACAGTAAAAATTCCTAGTCTTGAATATTCGCAAAACGGTGATTCCTTAAAATTCCGGTATACGGATGTGGTTAAGGATCTTAAACTACCCATAATCATTAACGGTGACCAGACCATCAATCCCACCGAAAACTGGCAGACGGTAAAACTTAAAAAGACTACACCGGTAGAATTTAACAAGAACTATTATATCCATTATAATCAGGTTCAGTAAATATAAAAGAGACTAAAGGCAAAATCGTTACAGTACGGGGTTGCCTTTTTTATTTCAGCTATGGAACTTTTCTGCAGATTTCCAAAAACAGTAAAGTTCTTTTAAAATTTTAAGAAAAGTTTAATACTGCACGCCGTAACAAAATGATCAAATAAACTACTATTTAACTATAAAGATTTAAACCTAATGAGAAAAACAGCAATCAGCCTGGGTCTTTTCGCCGCTTTTTTGGCCAATGCCCAGTCTATAAAAACAACGATTGATCTTGTAAATGTAAAAGACGACAAGGTAGCCGTTACCATGGAATTTCCGAAAATGAAATCCGGAGATATCAAGTTTCATTTCCCAAAAACCGTTCCCGGTACATATTCTGTAGATGATTACGGCAGATTCGTGGAAGGGATCAAATTTTATGATAACAAAGGACGTGAATTAACGTATACCAAAGTTAATGACAATACGTATTCATTAAAAAATGCGCAGGCATTAAGCAAAGTAACCTATCTGGTTAATGACAGCTTTGATGATGAAATGGACAGTTCAAAGCATAAGGCTGTGTTTTCCCCGTCAGGAACAGATATCGAGGAAGGAAAAATATATATGATCAATACTCATGGCTTTATTGGGTATATCGACAATATGCAGGATGTTCCGTATCAGCTGATCGTTCAGAAACCTGCGGGCTTCTATGGAACAACAGCTTTGGTGGATCAGGATAAGTCTGATGCTACAGATACGTTTACACTGGCCAATTATGCAAAAGTGACAGATTCTCCGCTGATGTACACGAAACCGGATTATATTACCTTCAATGCGGGAGGAATGGATCTGGTACTGGGCGTTTATTCCCCTACCGGAAAGTATAAGGCGGCAGACTTTAAAGATAATCTTGAAAAAATGGTACTGGCCCAGAAGAAATTCCTGGGTGATATGAATACCAATAAAAAATATGCGATCATGCTTTATCTTTCGGGTGGCGACGGACCGCAGATTAAAGGTTTCGGGGCATTGGAACATCACGAGTCAACCAGTGTTGTGCTTCCTGAAATGATGCCGAAGGAAGCGATCGACAAAACGATTACAGATGTCGTTTCCCATGAGTTTTTCCATACCGTAAATCCTTTGAAAACACATTCTGAAGAGATCCATTATTTTGATTACGCTGACCCTAAAATGTCCCAGCACTTATGGATGTATGAAGGAGGAACAGAGTATTTTGCCAATCTTTTCCAGATTCAGGAAGGCCTGATCAACAAAGACGAATTTCTTCAGAGAATCAATGAAAAGATCACCAATTCAAAGAATTATGACGATACGATGCCCTTTACGGTGATGAGTAAAAATGTTCTGAAAGATGAATATAAAGATCAGTACAGAAACGTTTATGAAAAAGGTGCATTGCTTGCTATGTGCCTTGATATTGAGCTGAGAAAACTATCTAACGGAGAGATGGGCTATCGTGATATGATCAGAAAGCTGTCCCAGAGATTCGGAGAGAACAAACCTTTCAAGGATGACAAGCTGATTGATGAATTGGTAACAGTAACCGGCTATCCGCAGGTAAAGGAATTCTACAATAAATATATCGCAGGAAACCAACCGACACCGTATGCCGAATATCTGAATATGGTAGGTGTAGAAGCCAAAAAGCAGGACACACCTCCCCTTTTCTGGTTCATCAAAGATCCAAACCAAACAGGGTATAATGATAAAAATAATACTTTTGTATTTGACGAAAGCTCCGCATTATCTCCTTTTGCAAAGAGTGTAGGATTTAAGATCACTGACGAAATTGTTGCCCTGGATGGGAAAACAATTGATATTCAGAAGATGCAGGAGTTTATAGGGTATACCAAAACAATTAAAGAAGGACAGAATGTTACCGTTACTATTCTCAGAAAAAATGGTGGTAAAACCGATAAGATGGATCTTAAAGGAAAAGCTATTTTAGATAAAATGACGATAGAAACATTGCAGTATAAAGCAAATCCGACTCCGGCAGAACAGAAACTGCAGAATCAGTGGCTGACCGGAAAAAAGTAATGGAAAGTTAAAAATCAACAGATCATAAAAAAGCGGGAAAATTTCCCGCTTTTTCTGTATTTTTTATTGAGCACTTTGCTTATTCAAAAGTTCAAGAGTATGTTTTACATGATCATTGCCTTTCCATTCATCATGTCCGGGAATAACCTTGGCACTGGAAGGATATTTAGCCTGCAGGTTTTTCATCGTTAATGGCCATTGCTGTACATTGGCTTCTCCGGTATAGCCAAGATCTGTTGCAGCACTACTTTTTATCAGGCAGCCACCATCCAGAACATTATATTTTGGAAACCAAACCACCACATTATCTGCCGTGTGACCTTCACCCAGGAAATCTACAATAAATTCTTCTCCTCCTATTTTATATTTCTTTCCTACTTTTATTAAGTTATTTGAAGTTGCTTTTCCTTCTTTTTTCAATAATTCGTTGGTTTTAGCAGTAGCATAAGTCTTGATACCTTTATTATTGTAAAAGCTCAGATCTCCGGCTCTGTCAGCATGTGAATGCGTTGCAAACACAGCAATTACCGGTAGATTATGGCGCTTTTTTATGGTATCCATAAGGCTTTGATACTGGGTTTTCTGCCACGGAACATCAAACAGGACTACTCCTTTTTTGGTGATCAGATAAAGTGCGTTGGTTGAATATTCTTTGCCTCCAAAAACCCCGAAAGTCTTATACAGATAGAGCTTTGAGCTAAGAGGCGGTTCAATAACAAAATCGCGAACCTGAGCATAAAAAAAATTAGTCAGGAATAAAAACAACACTGCAAAAGCCTTAACACTTTTCTTCATAATTTTTTATAGTATTTAATTGATTAGATTAATCGTACGGAATAACTGGAATATTTTGTGTTTTAAGAGAAACAAAGGTATTTATAATTTGTAGAATTAATTCACAATAGAAACGATTTAACTTTTTTTAATACTAGAAAAACAGTTCGCAGGTGGATATTATACCTTAGAAGTAAAGTAAATTTTGACATATTACAGTAAAGATTTAAAACAAAAGTTCAAAGGAATTCATTGTAAAAACAGATAACGAACTAGAGTATGCCAACAGTGAAATATTTTAAGATTTCCTGATTGTTATTCTGAATGTAGTTCCCTTTCCGACTTCAGTTTGGGAAATTTTAATGTCTCCGTTATGATATTCGTGGATAACCCTTCTCGCCAAGGAAAGTCCCAGTCCCCAGCCTCGTTTCTTAGTTGAATAACCGGGTTTAAAAGCATTTCTTGCCTGCTGTTTTGTCATCCCGCTTCCGGAATCTTTTACCTCGATCAGGATATTTTTATTTCTTTCAAAAACGTACATCTCCAATATTCCCTCTCCTTTCATAGCATCCACGGCATTTTTCACAAGGTTTTCAATGACCCAGCTCATCAGGATTTTATTGTGGGGAACAAGAATGGTATATGTTGGAAGGTGAAGGCTGAAATCTATTTTCTTAGAGATCCTTGTTTTCAGGTAATTATAATTCTCTATAATGGTCTCATTGAAATTCATGTCATTCAGCTCAGGAACGGATCCTATTTTAGAAAAACGCTCCGAAATAGTCCTCAGTCTTTCAATATCTTTCTCGATTTCGTAAACACCTTCAGACTCCGGATTATCCAGTTTCATAATTTCCATCCAACCGATCATGGATGACAAAGGCGTTCCGATCTGATGGGCAGTTTCTTTGGCCAGTCCTGCCCAGAGATAACCTTCATCCGTTTTCTTAATCGTTCGGAGGAACCAGAATGAAAACAGAAAATAGCATAAGATAAAAAAGCCCAGTATAAAAGGAGAATACCTTAAATCATTAAGTAACCGTGAGTTATCATAATAAACAAACTGATTATTCCCATCAGGTACTTTTATTTCAATAGGCGGATAGCTTTTCGCCATTTTTTTAGCCAGAAGACTTATCTGAACCGGGTCATTTTCTATTTCCTGCGGAATATTTTTATGAACCATAGGCCGGTCGTCCCTATCCAGCACAATCATTGGAATCGTGTTATTAGAACTGTATATTTTTAGAATCAGTTCCTGAACTTCCAGGCTGGGAGTTACTTCCTGCTGGAATTTTAGTGCACTTACGAGAATATCTACCCGCTTGATTTCCTCCTTCCTGAGAAAATTAATAAGTATCGTTGAGGCAACCACAATAGTGACAACTACCAAAGTCATCAGTAAAAATATAATCCAGTTATTCAGTCTGTTAAGTATGGATTTCCTCAAGCTGTTTTTATTTTAAGACATTCAGAATTTTCTGCAGTTCTGTACTTCCGCTTCCCTGATAGTTATTAATAATGATTGAAAATACATATTTTTTACCGTCTTTGGCCGTATGATATCCTGCAAAAGATTTGGTATCCCTCATTGTTCCGCTTTTCATCTTTATTCCGTCCTGAACCGGAAAACCGTCGTAATAAGCATCAAACCAAGGCTGTTTCTTTGCATACAGCAAAGCCTGAACCTCAGCTTTGGCAGCAACATAATTTTGTGGGGAAAGTCCACTTCCATCGGCAAAATTGATCATATTCGGATTGATTCCTTTAGATTTCCAGAATTCTTTTAAATAGGCAACTCCGTTCTTAAAGCTGGAATTCCCTTTCTTTTCTTTTCCCAAAGTTTTAATTAAAGCTTCACCATAAAGATTGACACTTTTACGGAGAAACCAATAGACTATTTTATCCAAAGTTGGAGACTCATAGGTAAGAATTATATTTTTTGGAGCTTCCGGTATCATTTTTCCTTCCAGTTCGAGCTGTGAACTGGTGGTTATTTTTCCGGAGAGTTCAATGCCTGACTCTTTAAGCCATTGCTGTACTTCTGCTCCCAGCTGCAGCGGCGGATTGGGAACAGCACCCGAAACCGTGACTGTTTTCCCTGCTGGCAGCGTACCGTTAATTAAAGCTACTTCAGAATGTGGTGCAGTAAAAATAAGACTCTGATCAGAACTGCCTCCTGCCTTCAGGTCATTCAGCCATTTTACATTTTCAAGGGGATAAGAAAAGCCTTTAAACTCTGTCCCGTTAATATTGATATCAAACTGGTTTTCTCTCCAGTTGATTCCCCAGATTCCTGCTCCGTAATAGTTGCCGAGGTCATCCCAGGGCCAGCCTCCCGGAATCGTCTGATGGTCAAAATAAGAATCATCAATCACCAGGTTACCGGAGATCTTTACAATTCCTGAACTTTTAAGAGCATCAATGAGCTTCTTTTTAAAGTTTTCAGGCTTGTAGGCATCATACCTCCAGCTTCCCAAAGTAGGGTCACCATTGGAACTGATCACAAAATCCCCGTTCAGAATTCCGACGGATAAACTTCCGGAATAACCTGCTGTTGTTTTATAGGTGTAGTTTTTTCCTAATGTTTCAAGAGCTGCGCCGGCAGTGAAAATCTTCTGCGTAGAAGCTGTTGACAGACCTCTATTACCCTGATATTCGTAAATAAATGTCCCGTTTTCATCGGTAACATAAAATGATAAACCGGATGAAACAGCTCCCGAAGAATCCATAAGATCTTTGGTGGCTTTATCCAGCTTCTGCGCAATATTTTGGGCAGATACTAACTGAACCGACAGTATAAGAACTGCAAGTGTTTTCTTCATTGCAAGGCTTTTAAATCTAAACTTTATAGCTACGCTTACGAATCAGTCTACGAAGCGTCCATTATTCAATTCTTAATCAAATATATAAAAATAAGAGGTTGTTTTCACGGCTTAAAGTATACTTCCCGCCTCTACCTCATAAGGTTCCTTGTCTTTCTCAAAAATTCTTGTCATTTCGCTGCCTTCTACTGTGATCTTATCTCCGATTCTTCGGATCCAGTTTCCTTCACGAAGACCGATTACTTTCGTATCATTCTGGGTCAGGAATTCTCTGATTCTTGTTTCCCTTGTTTCTCCGTTATGCTTTAAATCGGGATTCGGGTCCAGGTAATGCGGATTAAGATTGAAAGGAACAAGACCCATACAGTCGAAGCTTGGCGGATAAACAATCGGCATGTCATTCGTGGTTTTCATATTCTGACCTCCGATATTGCTCCCAGCACTGCTGCCCAGATAAGCTTTCCCGCTTTCAACATTTTTTTTCAGAACAGACATCAGGCCTTCTTCATGCAGTGTTTTTACCAGTAGGAATGTGTTTCCTCCGCCTGTAAAATATCCCTGTGCATTATTCAAACCTTCTGCTTTATTTTCAAATTCATGAAGACCTTTTACTTTAATGTTGATTGTTTCAAAGAAAGCACGTGCCTTTGCTGTATAATCGTCATGGGAAATTCCACCGGGCCTTGCGAAAGGAACGAAAATGATTTCATCAACTCCGTTATATAGTTTAATTAATTCTTCTCTTAAGTATTCTAAATAGTCTCCTCCGAAAAGTGTGGATGTAGACGCTAATATGATATTCATATAGGGAAATTATATTGATTATTAAAAACAGTTCAACTACACAAAGATAAACCCAATCCTTGACGAATCAAAAATTAAGCTAAAAAAAACATTTTATCCGTTAATATTCTCTAAAAAAACTTAAAGGCTCTAAAATTTAAGTTTTTGTGGAATTATTATTGAATTTTAGAGAATAGAATTTTAAAATGTAAGATTATGAAAATGACTAAAATTAATATTAAAAATTTGTTTTTAGGTTTAATTTTTGCTGGAACTGCAAGCCTTGTCAATGCACAAACTACTAAAGTGGACAGTGCAAATAATACGGCAAATACAGCTGCTACAACACAAGCAGGAAGCAACTCAACTATTGACGGTCTTAAAAAGCAGATTGAAGCCAACCCAAAAGATACGGAAGCACTCTCAAAGTTAGCAACAGCTTATCAGGAAGCTTCAGATTGGACCAATGCAGTTGAAACATGGAAAAAAATATCTGTTTTACTACCCGATTGGGCTCCGTCTTATTACAGCCAGGCTTATGCATATCAATCTGCTAAAGATGATGCCAATGCCAAAATTGCTTATGAAAAGTATATTGCCACTGTAAAACCTGCAGAAGTAGAGCAAAATAAGAAAAACCTGGCTTATGCCTATTTTTATCTTGCCTTTACGGAACAGAAAAGTGACCCTAACAAAGCAAAAGAACATATTGCTAAATCTTTAGAATATGATCCTACCAATCAGGATGCTCTAAAACTTAGCAAAGTTTTAAATTCATAATAAAAACAAAATCCGGAAAATATTTTCCGGATTTTGTTTTCCCAATCGGTTTTAGTTCTCACCCGATTATTTTAATCAATTTTTTTACCAAAGAAATCCGTTTCTCCATGGAGATGCCGGATGATCTTTTCAATATTCCTTTCGATACTGGCGTCGGTTTTCAGATTGTTGATATACCGGATCAGTTCATTTTTTCTGGATGGGATCAGGTTTTCAAAATTATGGGTTGCAACAGCACTTCCTTTAATCGCTGCATCCAGCTTGGGATGAATAGAAATTGTCCGGTCTGAGTCATCAAATTCAATAGATACTTCAATCGTTTCTCCTATTCTTTTGGGAGAATTTTTAAGCATGAGAAGATTGATATACAGCCTCCATTCTCCCAGATATTTCATCAGGTTCTGCCTGAATTCTTTTCCGTTTACGGTTCCTTTCACGGGAACAGGGCTTTTATCCTTCCCCGCTGCCTTGAAAATTTCAGTTAAGATCTCTTCAGGAACAAAAACAAAAGGATTGATACCGATAATTTCGAGTACAGCTGTAAAACTATTGTTTTTCATGTTTAACAAAGATAATATTTTATGGTGAAATGAGTTGGGGATATGTGATACGAGGTTGTGATTCGGATTACGGTTATGAGTTACAAGCATTCCTTAATCTTTCCACTTCTAACTTCTAACTTCTAACTTCTAACTTCTAACTTCTAACTTCTAACCAAAATTAAAATTTTCCACTCACAAAGGGAATCATTATCTTTGCAGGAATAAATCTAACGAACGAAATGAAATTTTTTATTGACACAGCCAATTTAGAGCAGATCAAAGAAGCAAGAGACCTTGGAATTTTAGATGGGGTAACCACTAATCCTTCATTAATGGCAAAAGAAGGAATTCAGGGAAATGAAGCGATCAAAAATCATTATAAAACGATCTGTGAACTTGTAGACGGAGATATTTCTGCTGAAGTACTTTCTACTACATATGAAGAAATGATCAAGGAAGGTGATGAATTGGCCGCCATCCACCCGAATATTGTAGTAAAGATTCCAATGATTAAAGACGGAATCAAAGCTTTAAAATATTTTTCCGATAAAGGAATCAAAACAAACTGTACGCTTATTTTCTCTGCAGGACAGGCTCTTTTAGCAGCTAAAGCAGGAGCTACTTATGTTTCTCCTTTCCTGGGAAGACTGGATGATATTTCAACGGACGGATTAAACCTTATCCAGGAAATCAGATTAATTTTTGATAACTATATGTATGAGACTGAAATTCTGGCAGCATCTATCCGTCACTCTATGCACATCATCGACTGTGCTAAAATCGGGGCAGATGTGATCACGTCTCCACTTCCTCCAATCTTGAGCTTGCTAAAGCATCCTTTAACAGACAGCGGATTGGCTCAGTTTGTAGCAGATTCTCAGAAATTAGCCTAATTATTGAAAAGCTATTCAGATATAAAATCCCGGAACTTTTTCGTTCCGGGATTTTCATTTATTTCAACAGATCAAGTTCCAGAATATTATTTTCCTTTTTAATTTGATTAATCAATTGCGTTTCTCTATCATTCCTCTTCGCATTAGAAGTTTTTACCAATTTTCCCGAATCATCAATTTCCAAAATATCACGGCTTTGTGCCTGCATCAGCTTTTCACTTTTCATTGGATCTTTACAGTAGTCTTTAAAAGCTTGTTTATATTTTGTTTCATTTAATTTAATAAGGGGATCAACGCCATGCTTATTCTCTCCGGAACTCTTCCATTCATCTCCTTCCGGAAGCTTTTTAACTCCCTTTAGTTCGAATGAATGTGTCTGGCTGGAATCCTCTAACTTTACAATTAGTCCGGGAAGTCCATAGAATTTATAGGGTCCGTCCTGAATGAATACCTCTGTGGTAAACCATGCAATCCATTTTCTGCCAACAAATTCGCAAACAGCTTTTTGAGCAGCCAGTTCTCCGATCTTTGCTTTGTCAGGAAGAATTTTCCATTTTTGCTTTCTTCCCTCCTTTACCATATACATATCAATACCTAGAGAATTGAAAAAATTTACCGAATAATCAGGATATGACTTTTCAACACTATAACGAATTTTACCTTTGAACTTAATTTTTGAAAAATCCATTTCTATTCCACGCTTAACATGTATATCCATAGCAGCTGCCCAGATAGAATCTGATTCAGAGACATCTTTACTGTAAAACCTGGATCCTTTCGGCATAACATCCAGAAACATTATTTCAGTCTTCTGGACATCTCTTGCTGTAGAATCAATGCTAAACTTATACTCATAAATGAATCTTTGACTCTGAGCACCGACTGAAAGGGTTAATAGGAGAATGAATAAGGTGATTACTTTTTTCATGATAATGATTACTATGATTTTAAATTTTCTTCAACATTTTTAATTACCCTGCAGGGATTTCCCACAGCAACCACATAATCAGGAATATCTTTGGTAACAACACTTCCCGCTCCTATCACTGTATTATTTCCAATGGAAACCCCGGGCAGGACGACTACGTTGCCTCCCAGCCACACATTATCTCCCACGGTGATCGGATGGGCATATTCCAAGCCTTCATTTCGCTGTTTTGCATCCAGCGGGTGTCCTGCAGTGTAGAAGCTGCAATTCGGACCGATAAAAACATTATCTCCAAACTTTACTTTGGCACAGTCTAAAATAGTAAGGTTATGATTGGCGTAAAAATTTTCTCCCACTTCAATATTATAACCGTAATCGCACCAAAAATTAGGCTCGATACAAATGTTTTCTTTCGTGCTTCCGAGAATTCTTCTGATCAGTTCATTTCTGTTTTGGGTATCGGAATTTTTCAGCTGGTTATACTCCAGGCAGAGATCTTTGCATGCCATACGTTCACGGATCAGCTGTTCGTCATAATTGGCGTTGTATAGAAGTCCGGCCTCGCATTTTTCTTTTTCTGTCATAGTATTGATTTAAGGTTTAAAATTACGATAATCACCAAAACGAAAGGATGGTCATTAATAACCATCCTGTATTTATGAAATAGACAAATTTTAATTTAAGCTGAACTCAAATTTATTTATATAAATCCGGTTCTATTTTATTGTTATTTTTTAATATATCTTCCTTCGCCCTTTTTTCAATATTCCTGTACATTTCATTCATATCAATAGATTTCCCGTCCTTATCTTTCATATTGATAACCGCCCCTGCAGGAAGCGTGCTCATTGTTTGCTTCATATCTTTGGTAGGGTCTGTAAGATAATCTTTCCAGGCTTTTTTAAACTGCTTTTTGTTGACTTCTATTTCTTTGCCTCCTATACCGACCATACTAAGCCCGGGTATCTGAAGGCCTTCTTCTGATACGGCTTCCGTTTTCTTATTTCCAATTAAAGTCATAATGTGGGAGCCCGTTGTATCTTCAACTTTTACGATAAGTCCCGGCAGTCCGCAAAATTTATAAGGTCCATCCTGAATGGGAATATCTGTTGCGAACCAGGCTATCCAGTTTCTTCCTCCATAATTGGTAGTTGCTTTTTGAGTATTGTATTCGCCAATTTTTTCCTTTTCAGGTAAAATTTTCCACTCAGGTTTCTGATCTTCTGTTACTTTATAAGTGGTATTCCCTACTTTTTCGGAAAACGATATACTATATTCAGGATACTTCTTCGTAACACTTGAGAAAATAGTTCCCGGTTTTATATTTTTCCTGATATTAATACTACCGCCAAATCCGCCCTTCATTTGCTTGGCTATATCTGCTTTTGTTGTAGAATCCGCAACAAATTTTTCACGGCTGTAATATTTGGAACCGCTTTTGTCAATATCCAGAAGCATAATATCACTTTTCACTTCTGCCTTATTAGTAGAATCCGCAATATATTTATAATCATAAAAGAATCTGTTAACCTGTGCATTGGCAAACACTCCCAGTATAACTAATAAAATCAAATAATTTTTTTTCATAATCTATGTTTCTTTTCCTCTGTTATTAAAAGCTTTGCCAATTCAGAATCACTGGCAAAGCTAATGGTACTTATTTTTTTGTCTGAATTCTTATTTCTCCGCGTCTGATATTCGCTCCATTTTCTTTATTGATAGTAACGCTTGCGATATTTTCAGGTTTTATGGCATCCATTTCACTTTTGGGGATCTCTTTTCCATCAAGGAAAATCTTAGTATCATCCCAGCCATTCACTTTGAGCTTTTTCACTCCATTCATGGCAATGGTTCCGTTGGCATCTTTTTTAATATAATCTGCTTCCAGCTCCATGATTCTGTTTAGTGATCCCGGTTTAGCAGTATTCGTACTTTTGTAAAAATAGACATTTCCTTTTGCTCCTTCCGAAATTCTTTTTAATGCATCCAATCTGGTTTTCTCGCCTGCTTTTCTTGCTTTCTCTCCTTCAAATCTTGCTCTTTCCCCTGCTATTCTTAATGCTTCGCCCTGTATTCTCCTGAATTCTCCTGCTTTCATAGCTTCAATCCTGGCTTTCTCTCCCATCTCTTTGGCCTTTTCACTTAATTTCATGGCTTCGATGCTCGCTTTTTCTGCTCTTTTGCTGGCCGCTTTTCTTTCTCTAATTGCTTTCCTCGATGCTTTTGCATCTCCTGAGTCCCAGTTTTGAAAGACATCATTAAATTTCATTACTCTTACTCTCGGAGCATTGGGAGCTGATGGTGGTTCCGGAGCATCCGGAAAGTCGATATCTAAATCTGGAAGATCCGGCAATTCTACTTCAAGTTCTTCAAGGGCTTTGATTCTGTTTTTCCACTCATCAGATTTGAAAAAATCATTTAATCTTTTTGATTCTGCATTAGGAATGCTAAAAGCCATTTTAAAATCATCAGAATTGGTAATTCTTCCTATTTCTCCTGAAAGCTCACTGATTTCGTCCACCTTTTGCTGAAATTCTTTACTTTCCGGCTTCAGGTTTTTTAAAGCTTTGCTTTTTTCTTCGATTTTCTTTCCAAGTTCTGCGATTTCTTTCTTACCTGAATATTCTTTGAAGAATTTTGGACTTATGATTTCTCTTTTTTCAGTTTTCTGAGGTGTTATCGTATCTTTTTTAATCTGAGAAACGGCTTCCTTAATGGCTATATTCGTTTCTTTAATTTCTTTGTTCTTGGCATTCACCATATAGGCGAAGGCTACTGAAAATAAAACCGGTAATGCAAAAATTCTCCGCGCATATCCGAATTTGGTTTTTGGTTTTTGTAACATTTTGAGTCGTTTTTTTAGATTTGAACTTAGAAACGGACTGGCAGCAGGCAACTGTGTTCCGGAAAAGTGGCTTGCTAAAAGCATCTGCGCAAATGCTTTGGTATCCGATTGTTTTACGGCCTTTTTATCGGCCAGATATTCGTGGATCAGACTGATCTCCTTTTTAATGATATGAAAAAACGGATTGAACCAGAAAACAGAGGTAATGATCTCAATAAAGATCTTATCGAAAGAGTGTTTCTGCTCAATATGAACCATTTCATGTTTTAAAATCTGTTCTCCTATATCGGAATCCAATGTGATGGTGTTTTTCCAGAAAAGATTTTTAAAGTATGAAAACGGAGCTTCTGTCAGGTTTGTACGGTAAAAATTGATACCGTCAAAACTTTCTTTTTGAAACTGTTTCTTAAGCTTCTGGATTTTGAGGATCCCGAAAATTAACTTCCCTAAAAAATAGAGAGAAACCAGTCCCAAAGCTGAAAAAATAATTCTAAAATAAATGTGGCCATTGTCTATGTTTTTATCAGTATTAAAATTCTGTATCTTATCTAGAAGCATATACATATCATTATTCACTTCTATTGTAAAATCATCTACCCTGATCAGGGGCAGCAGCAGTGATGCAACCATTGCAAACAGAAGGTAAAATCTGTTATAATGATGAAACGTCTTGTCTTTTAAAGACAACTGGTAATATAAAAACATTACACCGGAGCATACAATTACTTTTCCCAAGTATAAAAACACAGTTTCCATGATCAGTTAGTTTTTCTTTTTGAGTTCGTTCAGAAGCATTTCCAGGTCTTCTACGGTCATTTCATTCTTTTCTACAAGGAAAGAAACCGCACTTTTATAAGACCCTTTGAAATAATTTTTCACAAGGCTTTTCATAGTTTTCCCGGAATACTGTTCTTTCGTAATTAACGGAAAATATTCATGCTGCCTTCCGTATACATGATAGTCTACAAATTCTTTGTCTTTTAATACTTTTAAAATGGTAGAAACTGTATTGGTATGGGGTTTTGGCTCCGGAAAAAGATCCAGAATATCTTTCAGGAATCCTTTCTCGAGTTTCCATAAATACTGCATCACCTGCTCTTCTGCTTTTGTTAAATTCTGAATTTTCATATCCTGTTCATTTATCATTAAGTGATAGATTATTTTGATAAAATTCTATATCACTAAGAAATTAGTTATACAAATGTAAAAATAAAAACGAATCAAACAACTAATTTTTTAGTGATAAAAATTAAATTAAGGTAATTGACTGATAATCAAAACAATAAATTACACTAAAATATGTTAAATTTTTAATATAGTTAATTTATTGCCTATTTAATATGCATAAAAACTTAGTATTAAGCCATAAATTCTTAAAACATGTTAATTTTTATTAAATAAAATTAAAATGAATTTGTTTAAAGTGAGAAAATATATTTATTTTAGTGCTTTAAAAATTTCTCATGAAAAGATATAACTTATTGATTGTACTATTACTGCTTATTTTTAATGTTACTACAGCTCAAAAGAAAAATTCTCCGGCTGCAGATCTCAGTATCTTAAAGGAAACCAAAACGAAAATCGAAAACACTGTTCCATTGGTAATCAAGCATCTTCAGGCTATTGCTGATAAGGAAGGTGACAACAATATCGTGACCAACGGAAAGACTGCTTTAGGAAAAGAATATGGTATTTTGGAATCCGAATGGTTCCTGTACAGAAATAATATGAAGAACTGTATTCTTAACAATTCATCCAAAAAAGCTAAAAAATGTATGGAATACCATACGCAGTACTTAAGAAATACATTCATCAACTACAACAATTATATCTCAAACCTGACAAGAAAGAACGGATACCTTGGTGTGGAAGGAGATACAAAATTCGATTTCAAACCGGCAGAAATCAGTACAAAACTAAGCGAAGCCTATTTCGGTGCCAGTGATGCCGCAGGAAGAATGAAGGGTGGCCAGAAAAAAGAGTTTTTGGAACAGACCATGTCTGATGATAACAAGCTTACTCCTTACGGTCAATTGGCTCAATAAATATGAATCTAAACGATAATGAATCCTGCTTTTAAGCAGGATTTTTATTTTAATGCAATTCATTATTTTCGATCTTTTGTTGATAATCTTCACAAATTTTAAGTATTGTATTGGGATGTTCTTCAAATTTTCCCAGCCCGATAGAGTAATAATTTCTTCTGAACCTTTCAAAATCAAATGGCCCTCTTTCTTTATTTTTCATCTTAACCATAAGGCTGTACTTCGTTAAAGTAGTATATCCGCCACCTTCAGTCGGTTCCCTACGTTCGTAGGCATCAATCTGAAATCCTGTTATTTTTGTCCAGAGAATTTCATTATCAGGAGGTATGGAAAAACTTCCTTCAAAATGCATAATGTCAACAAAATTTCGCCCGTAGCAAAGCTTTATCCCATCTTTGGATATCATTATTTTCTGCTTTACATCCCAAATATAGCCGGAAATAACCACTACAGGCAGAAACAGGGTTACTATGATTAAAAAAATGATAAATATTCTCCCTTCTTCTGCTAAAATCAGCCATTTGATAAGAAAAAATACGGGGACTGCGCAGAATATGATGAGTATTATGGAATCAGTTACTATTGATTTTTTCTTTTCTGTAATAATAATAGTTTCCATAGGCCCGGAATTTATAATGAAATAATATAAAAATAAACTTTAGGTTTCACTGCACCAAGTTAATCTAAAAACAGTATACCTATTTAAAAATGATAAAAGAGAACCACAGATGCAGTTCTCTTTTTAATTAGAATATATATACATTAATCATTATTATACCCTATGAAAATTAAGGTCCGTTATTAAAAAAGATCTCCGCCGGAAGGCTGTTATGTATTAATCATAAAAACATTCAAAAAAAGTAGAAAATGAAGGCGGAGATCATTAAAAACATAAATAGACTCTTTAATCAGTTTTCTGGCTATTGAGCGATACAAAAGTAAGTTTCAGATCTGTTCCGGTAAAAAATATATTGTAGAATTAAATAAAACATTTTGTAGAAGTAATACTACTATTGAAACAATAGGATGGTACATCAAACTTCCTAACAATTGATCTGATTTTTACACTGGTTAATTAAAAATAACATGTTTCGGATTTTATAAATGCAATTGACTTCAGTAATTTGTACCATACAATGTAAAGTAATGACTGACATCATCAAAAGAATTGAAAGTATAGACTGGCAAATCATCACTGAAGCTCTGCATCAAAACGGATATGCCATTGTCCCCGGTTTATTATCAGACAATGAATGTGAAACATTAAAATCAGACTACGACAACCCGGCTTTGTATCGTAAGACAGTTGTAATGGCCCGCCACCGTTTTGGTCTGGGTGAATACAAATATTTCAATTATCCTCTGCCTGGTTTGATTCAAACAATGAGAACAAATATATATACGCATCTCGTTCCTGTTGCCAATGCGTGGTTTAAGGCATTGCGGATTGATATGAATTTTCCCTTGGAGCATTCAGCATTACTTCAGCAATGTCATAACAACGGCCAGCGGAAAGCGACTCCATTAATCTTAAAATATGGGAAAGGAGGCTTTAATACCTTACATCAGGACCTCTACGGAGATATATACTTTCCAATTCAGCTTGTTTTGATGTTGAGTGAACCTGAAAAAGATTTCACAGGCGGAGAGTTTGTACTTACCCAGCAGATTCCCAGAGCACAATCCAAAGCCATAGTTATCAATCCAAGGAAAGGTGATGCTCTGATATTCACCACTAATTTCAAGCCTGAAAAGGGAGCTAAAGGATATTACAGAGTAAATATGAAGCATGGCGTGAGTGAGGTAAAAGAAGGCAGCCGCTGTACATTGGGAATTATTTTTCATGATGCCGTCAGTTAAGAAAATGAAGCAGCATATTGAACTCTCATCCACCGTCTTAATAAGCCAGATCAAAAGCGGAGAAATTAAATTCGGGGGGAACCGGAAGCTAAAAATTTATGGACTGCTTCACTGTTCCTCCGGTAAAAGGATGAAATGGGAAAACAGGGTCTTTTTTAAATCTGAAAAAGAAGCATTGGAAAATAATTACCGCCCATGCGGACACTGCATGAGGGAAAAATACAAACAATGGAAAATAAAGGAAAATTGCCTGCATCCATAAAAAATATATATAAATTCGGGAATCCTGTAATGATACGTCACATTTTTTTAATACCATTGCATTATCAGAATGTACAGTCATGAAAATTAAAACATTTGGATTTCTCGTTTTAGGTTTTATTTCAATGTATGGCCAAACAGCTGTGATTGAAGTGAATTATGAGACTAAAATCATTCAGGACAGCATCAATAAAAGCCAGATTAATATTTATTCCTCCACTTTATTGTGCAATAATCTGGAATCGTCCTATTACAGCCGGGAGGCTAAAGCCTTTTACAACAGAAATTCTAATGAAACCAAAACTACAGGTACAATCAATATAAATTACGGAGCCATTCCCAAATATCCCAAGTCGGTAAGCAGTGTTTACAGGAACAAAGAAAATTTAATAGTATCCATGCCTGTTGGCAGATATATTTTCACTTATGAAGAACCTCAGCTGAAATGGGAAATACTGAACGATAAAAAAGAAATAAAAGGCTTTAAAAGCCGGCTCGCAAAAACCACAACTGATACCGGCGATACTTTTTTTGCCTGGTTTACTGACGAAATAGCAATTCCTGACGGACCTTTCAGATTCAAAGGTTTATCCGGTCTGGTACTGGAAGTATACAATAAAAACAGGACCATTGAAATTTACGCCACGGATATTAAGAAATCTGAAGAAATAATAGAATCCTTACACTATACAACCAATGTCAAGACAAAATCTAAAAATCAATTTTTGGAAGCTCGAAAAACCTATCAGGAAAACCCATCCATTTACAATGGAAATATGAGAATATTTGACGGAAACGGAAATGAAACCACTAAAAAGATGACCGATCGTATAAAAAGTCATACTACTTTCCTGGATTGAAATCTGATCTTGAAATTGCTTAATATTTAATTGAAAACCTTCTCGTTAATTTGCAGATAGCTCCGATTTCATGTATTAAAGATATAAAACAAAAAGAAGCAATAAATTATTGCTTCTTTTGTTCTAGTAGCGGGAACCGGACTCGAACCGATGACCTTCGGGTTATGAGCCCGACGAGCTACCTACTGCTCCATCCCGCGGTGTATCTTTAGAGTGCTTACCGAAAGCACTTAACTTAGTAGCGGGAACCGGACTCGAACCGATGACCTTCGGGTTATGAGCCCGACGAGCTACCTACTGCTCCATCCCGCGG
>NZ_JBLFFJ010000001.1:0-224828 GCF_051400735.1 Chryseobacterium hilariae | reverse complement strand
TAGTAGCGGGAACCGGACTCGAACCGATGACCTTCGGGTTATGAGCCCGACGAGCTACCTACTGCTCCATCCCGCGGTGTATCTTTAGAGTGCTTACCGAAAGCACTTAACTTAGTAGCGGGAACCGGACTCGAACCGATGACCTTCGGGTTATGAGCCCGACGAGCTACCTACTGCTCCATCCCGCGATATTGTGAGTGCAAAGATACGGCTATTTTTTGAAAATCCTAATTTTTCTTTTAAATAAAGGACTTTTATGAAAACTATTTTATTATTTGTATCTTTGTTTTATGGCAAAAATATTGAAAATTTACCCTGAAAACCCTCAGGAAAATCTTGTGAATGAGGTTATTAAAACCTTGCAAAACGGCGGACTGATTATCTATCCGTCTGACACGATCTATGCCCTGGGATGTAATATTTTTGACATAAAAGCCATGGAAAAGCTGGCCCAGCTTAAGAAAGTCAAGCTGGAAAAGTCTAAGTTCTCCATTATCTGTAATGATCTGAGCCATCTTTCAGATTTTACAAGACCTATTGACACTTCAGTCTTCAGATTTCTGAAAAGCCATCTTCCCGGACCGTTCACCTTTATCCTGGATGCCAACAAGAGCCTTCCTTTGGCCTATAAAAATCATAAAACCATTGGTATCCGTGTTCCCGATCATCCGATTCCGCAGCTTATTGTTGAAAAATTAGGCCATCCGATTGCGTCAACCTCTATAAAAGATGACGACGAAATCATAGAATATTCTACAGATCCGGAACTGATCGCTGAAAAGTATGATCATCTGGTGGATATTGTGATCGATTCCGGATATGGTGATAATGTAGCCTCCACTATTGTGGATCTTACCTCAGGAGAACCCGAGATTATCCGTCAGGGAAAAGGAATTATTTAATCAGAAGAAGTCAACTGATCATTTGGATTATGAGTTTGTATGGTAAATATGCACTGGGAATTCTTTTTACCTTTGTGCTTCTTGCCGCAGTAATGCTTTATGCATTGCCGCTTATTTACTTAATTACAGGTACAAAAGGAATTACATCCGTTAATTTTTTTTATACAAGGATTGTTCTTTGGATGGTTCTTTTTTTTGTTTTTCTTTATAATTTTTTTGTAGAAAAAAATCCTTTCCTGTTACAGAAAGAAAAGAAGTATACTGTGTCATTCTATACAAGGTCAGTAATCCGTTTATATTTTACCTGTCTTATAGGAACTTTCATTATTGGTATAATTATCCAGCTTTTGACTCAGGAAGGCATGAGCAGTAAAATGGTTCAGATTTCTTCTGCTTTTAAAAATAATTATCTGCTGATGATCTTTATATGCCTTACTGCCGGAGTGGTAGAAGAACTTCTTATGAGAGGATACATTCAGCCAAGAATTGAAAGAATATACAATAATCAATATTGTGGTATTTTCATTTCCGCCCTATTATTTGGAATTCTGCACAGCACTTATGGAACAATTGGACAGGTAGTCGTACCTTTCTTTATCGGAACCGTTTTTGCTATGTTTTATAAACAATATTCGAACATTAAAATTTTAATCATCTGTCACTTTATGTACGACTTTGTGTCTGTGATGATCATGAATTTAATTGATACTAAACATTTATCTGCACTCTAAACATTATGAAAATTATAACTTCTCCAGCGAAACTGATGAACGTTGAGAATTCAACTGACTTATTAAGATCAACCACGCCAAAATTCATCGAAGAAGCTGCATTCATCCAGTCTTATTTGAAGCACAAATCTCCTAAATATCTTTCAGAATTAATGGAAATATCACCTAAGCTGGCCGACGAGAACTGGGAAAGAAACCAGAAATGGAAAGCTAAGCCAACGGCAAAAGAATCTGCTCCTGCCCTATTTGCTTTTACAGGGGAGGTTTACAGAGGACTGGATGCAAAAACTCTGGATAAAAATGCTGTTGATTATTTACAGAAAAATCACAGGATGCTTTCCGGATTGTATGGTCTGCTGAAACCTTCTGATAAAGTAATGCTTTACAGGCTGGAAATGGGACGTCATTTTGAATTCGATCAATACAAAAACTTATATGAATTCTGGAGAGAAAAGGTTACTGAACAGCTAAATTCCGAGATGAAAAAGGGTGAAATTCTTCTCCATCTGGCCAGCAATGAATACGGGAAAGTGATTGACAGGAAAAAATTAAACCATAAAGTTATTGATTTTGATTTCTATGAATTAAAAGACGGAAAACTGAAAACCATCGTTGTCTATACCAAACATGCAAGAGGCCTTATGGTAAGATTCTGTGCGGAGACCAACGCCAAGAGCCTGAATGACGTAAAAGCATTCAACTATGAAGGCTACTTGATCGATGAGGAAAAATCTACAGATACTAAACTGGTTTTCACGAGATAATGACAATATCAGCATTCAAAAAATATTTTAAAGCCGAGCTTTCTGAACTTTATAATGATTCGGAAAGTGCTTTTTTATGCAGTGTTTTTATACAGAAAATTACAGGCTTTGATTCGTTTCATCAGAGAAGACTAACGGATCAGGAACTTCTCATTAATGATGAAAAGCAGCTTATCCAGGCTGTTTCAGATTTAAAAACGGGAAGACCATACCAACAAATCCTTGGGGAAACAGAATTTTACGGAATGGTGTTTTACGTGGATGAACATGTCCTTATTCCGCGTCCTGAAACGGAGGAGCTGCTTGAGATGGCAATTCATGCCATTCAAAGTTCAGAATTAAATGTTCAGGGTTTAAAAATTCTAGATATCGGAACAGGAAGCGGTATAATTCCATTGGTTTTAAAAAAACATTTTCCAGGGGCGGAAATTTCATCCATTGATTTTTCTGAAAAAGCTTTGGAAATGGCCAAGCGAAACGCAAATCACCATCAACTGGAAATCAATTTTATTCATGCGGATTATCTCAACTTTGAATTAACGGAAAGCTATGACATTATTATTTCCAATCCTCCTTATATTGGGATTGAAGAGGAAAACGACATCTCTGATTCTGTCAAGGAATTTGAGCCCAAAATGGCACTCTTCTCCCCTGTTCAGGATGCTTTGATCTTCTACAGGAAAATTGCGGAAGATGCTCAACAACATCTTAAAGGCAATGGTTTTTTATTTTTGGAAATCAATCAGAAACTTGGTCCTGAAACCCTTGAATTGTATACCGGATATTTTTCTGAAGCCCAACTGATCAAAGATTTATCTGGAAATGACCGCTTTATTGCTGGAAAAAAATAAAATTGAATCATGGAAATTATCGCACACTCTGTCAATGAAATTAAAATAGCCGAAATTGTTTCCGCTGACATCATTATCCGGTCTGCTCAGGACGGACTGGATCTTCTTGGAGATATTTATTATCAGGGCTTCGATAAAGTGATTATTTACGAGAAGAACCTCACCCCTGAATTCTTTGATCTGAAAACCAAAATAGCCGGAGATATCCTGCAGAAGTTCTCTAATTACCGAATGGGCCTGGCCATCGTAGGGGATTTTGAAAAGTATCAAAGCAAAAGCATCAGGGATTTCATTTTCGAAAGCAATAAAACAAAACACATCAACTTCTCTGAAACGCTGGAAGACGCTTTGGAAAGACTTGGCGACAGATAAATGATTTCAGAACATAAAACTCTTATAGACAAACAGGCTTTTATACCTTCTGCTCATTTTAAATTTTATTGTTCTTGTTTTCAAAAAAGCAGATCGCATCTTCAACCGCCTTATCAACAGGTTGATACCGGATCCCCAATTCCTCTGAGGATTTCCGGTTGGAGTAATAATTATAGATTCTTAAAGCTTTCATATTAGGAGAACTCAGGCTGGTCTTTATCTTCAGTTTTCTCAGTATGTTTCCTATTATTCCGAGTACGATCAGCCCTGAGTTTGGAATGGGAATCATAACGGGAGCCTGTTCTGTTATGGCATTCACCTTTGTGAAAAACTCTTTGTAGGTGAGATTTTCGTTGGCCAGCAGATATTTTTCGCCGTTTTTCCCTTTTTCAACGGCTTTTATAATTCCTTCGGCCACGTCTTCGGCATGCACGAAGTTTTTTCCGCCTTTTGGAAAGAAAACAAGCTTCTTATTCCAGGTCCAAAAGATAATTTTCCCCGAACTTGGCTTACGGTCGTAGGCCCCGATCATGAAGGTAGGGTTTACAATAACTACTTTTGTTTCCTTTCTCTGCTGCAAAAGGTAATTCTCCGTTTCCAGTTTGCTTTTGGCATAATAGGAACGGGTAAAAGGATACAGCTGAGGAGCTTCTTCATTTCCCCAGGGAGCAGAATTTCCATAGCCTAAAGTATTGGCCGTACTTACGAACAGGAATTTTTCTACTCCCACTGATACAGTTTGAACAAACAGATGAACTACAGCATCATAATTCGTCTTTTTATAATCTTCATAACGCAACAGGTCCCGACTGGTTTCCGCCGCAATATGAATAACAGTACCCACATCCTGCAGATGCTCTGAAATATCCGAAAACAGGTCTCCCTCTATGAGTCTGAGATTTTCATTTTCTTCGCCCATCCAGCTGCTTTTCTTGCGCACCAGAGCAGTAACAGAATAATCATATTGTAATAATTTAATAATGGTATTGGTACCCAAAAGCCCTGTGGCTCCGGTCACAAAAACTTTTTTCATACTTCAATTTCTTTTTTTATGGCGCTGGTCATCAGAGGCAGTTTGATCCATATCGGCAGGATTTTCATAACCAGCCAGCTAATGGGATTCACCATAATAACGGAATCTTTTTTGAAAAGTTGCCTGATGCAGTAAGCTGCTACCTTATTCGGATCCAGGAGGGTAAGCTTTCCTAAAATACCCTGCTTTTCAATTCTTTTGCAGACATCAACATTGGTTTTCATCGCACCCGGATTCACAACGCTTACAAAAACATTAGTATCTTTCAGTTCTTCATGGAGCCCTCTGGAAAAAGAATGGATAAAAGTTTTGGAAGCCGGATACACTGTTTTGAAACCAATGGGTGAAAAAGCAGCCATGCTGGATACATTCAGAATATAGGCTTTGGGCTGTCTTAGCAGATTGGGCAGCAGCTGATGAGTGATGAGTGAAGTGGCGGCTACATTTACCTGTAAAATAGTATTGATATAAGATGGCGAAGCATCTACAAATTTCTTCGTGCCTCCAAGCCCTGCATTATTGATCAGGATATGAATATCGAAAGACCGGTTCAGCCATTCGGTAAGTTTCATAACATTTTCATTCACAGAAAGGTCTACTTCATAATAATGGGCTTTGATCCGATAGGTTTCTTCGAGTCGTTGAGTCAGTTCTTTTAAATGCTGGCCCGGAAGGCTTACCAGAACAACATTGATATTCTTACTGGCCAGATTTTCTGCAAATGCTTTTCCCAAACCCTGACTTGCTCCTGTTACTACAGCATATGATTCTTTGGTATCCATAAAACAATTTTATGATACAAAGCTATCCTGAAAAGGATCTTTAAATGTTCAGGGTTATCTGAGTGAACCTATTTTTAAATTAAAAACAAATCGATATAACATATTGAAATATAATGCATTAATTAAATTCGAACGTTAAAATTTATAAACCCGAACCATTTTTATACTCGGAAGGCGTCTGGTCGGTCAGTTTTTTAAAGGTAGTATTGAAAGAAGTTTTGGAATTGAATCCGGATTCGTAGGCGATTCCTAAAATTGACAGTTTGCTGTGAGAATCTTTAAGAAGTTTTTTAGCATATTCTATTCTGTATTCATTCACATACTGGAAAAAATTCTTTTTAAATCCGGTATTGATCACATATGACAGATGATGGGTAGAAATAGACAAGAGTTCAGAAAGACGGATCAGATTGAGTTCGCTGTCAAGATAAGGCTTTTGCTTCTCCATAATTTCTGCCAGCTGGCTTTTGATCTTCATCAGTTCTTCATCGGAGATCAGCTTTTTCTTAACTTCTTCCGTTGCTGGATCTTCATCAATAGAGATTAGTTCTTCGCGCTGCTTTTCTTCCAAGGGATAAATCTCTTTCTGCTTTAAAGAATAATATCCAACAAAATAAATAACCAGCAGAAAAGCTCCGTTGATAAAAAAATTCAGCGCAGTGGAGTCATAGGATAAGTTATAAACTACGTAAACGATATTGATAATGAAAATAATGACAGTAATATATTCCAGCCAGTTCAGGTTGATTCCTTCTGTATTTGCAGAAAACTGCTGGATCCTTTTTTTGTGCTTCCGTATGGTAAAGTATGAAAGACCTGTATAAAATAAGGCCTGGAAAAGGATTAACCCGATAAAAATAAAATTAAAAACAGTATTATCCTCAAATCCACCCAAACGCTGTAACAGGATATTGATCCAAAAAACAAAAGGAAGGATCAGATATTTCAGGTCTGAAATCTTAAATTTAAATGAAGGATTGGTGTAAAATAACACACTGAAATAAAATATGATTGGTGTCAGAAACTGGATTATCTGCACAGAAATGATGGAATGAACCTCTACCGGAGCCTCGTTCACCAGGGTAAGGACCTCATCCAGCCAGAAACTTGACCATAAAAAAAGAAAGATTCCAAACCAGAAGTTGGCCTTTCTGTTCACCCGCAGCGGATTGGAGAGTTTCAGTAAAGAAAGCAAGACCAGTGAACCATAGATTAATACAACGATGAAGCGGTTTAATTCTGATGTGTTCATTGGTCTTGATATTTTGATTAAAGATAAATCTTTTTATCCTATTCTTTTCCTGACGAAAATTTCGTAGCCCAGATAGATCAGCGGAATTGACATGATGCCCAGGTACAGCGCATTATGTATGGCGGCATCCGGAGCTATAGCCACTGCATAAACCAATCCGAAAAAGGCTCCTCCAAGGTGTGCAGCGTGGCCGATATTATCATGCTGCCTCGGATTCATCATCATATATACAGAATATCCGAAGTACAGCAGTCCGAAAATATATCCCTTAACCGGAATCGGAATAAAGAAAATATAAATTCCCATATCAGGGATCATGGCTATGGACGCAAATAATATTCCTGAAACCCCTCCACTTGCTCCTACTGCGGAATACCACGGCTGTTTCTGGTAAATGTAAAGCGAGAGAAAATTCCCAAGCAATATGGAACCCAGATATACAATCGTAAAACCGAGATTTCCGAAAGTCTGAATGACAATGGGACCAAAGAAATACAGCGTCATCATATTAAACACCAGGTGCATGATATCAGCATGCAGAAACCCTGATGAAAGCAGACGGATGTATTCTTTTCTACCCAGAATAGCTCCTACACTAAACTTATATTTCTCAGTGATACCTGGATTGTTGAAGGCAACAAAACTGATAATGGCTGTAATTATAATAAATAAGATGAGAATATTCATAATTTTAATTCTTAATTTTCTGGTTCACCGTTTTCAAACAGATCCCCGATGACAGTCCGGTCATCATCTACAATACCATCACCTGTTTCCGGTTCTTCGTAAACTTCCGGTTCTTCTTCCACAGGTTCAGGAATGCTGATATTGATTGTTTTTACTTTAAATTTTGTGAACTGGTTTCCAATTGCCTTTATTCCTTTTACGGCAATGAACTCGTCGATCTGTATGGTTTCCGGGTCACGGTCTTTGCCTTTATCTTTAGCAAAAATAATCTCTGCTGAGGCACCGTCTGCTACGATCACATTTTCAATAAACGATTTCGGGTGTTCAGAAGGCATAAAGGTCTGTATATTGGCTGTATTTTCCAGCAGGAATCTCTTGATAAAATACATTTCCTTCTCTCCGTCGTAGTAAATGCAGGTTACCGGCTGTTGCGGCTTCCATTTTTCCAGCACCAGATATTCATCATCGAAACGGTTCCCCAAGTCGAAAGAAACTAACTTCACTTCGCCATTGGTATTGATCGTCAGAATTTTGTCGTCTCCTTTAAAACTTCCCAAAAGAGTTCCTCTTGCATCAGCATTCAGCCTTCTTACCGTATCATCAAACCAGATTTTTCTGGGAGCCAGCGTAGAAACGCCTTCCTCTTTCATATCGACCTTTTTCACGGAATATTTGGTTACCAGATTTCCTTTGGAATCTCTTCCTTTGATGGCAAGTTCAGAGAAATCTATCTCCATTTTATTTTTTCTGATCCTCGGATTCGGTTTTAAAAGAACGGTTACTGTTTCCGCTTCCCCGTTAGGATTGGCCGAAAAATACAGTGTTTCCGAACCTTTTTTATCAGAAGCCAACGGATAATCCGTATTTCTTGTTACCGCGGTTACAGAAAAACGTTTCATATAGTATGGACCGTCTCTTCCCTCGCGGTAGATCATGTTGTAAACTGTTCTTTTATCATTCTTCTTCCATATGGCAACATGCAGGATATCTTTTCCGACGAATGTTTTGGCATCCACCTTTACGACCTTCATGGTTCCGTCTTTCCTGAATATGATGATATCATCAATATCCGAGCAGTCAAACAGATACTGGTCTTTTTTCAGTGAGGTACCGATAAATCCTTCTTCAAAATTGGCATAGAATTTTTCATTGGCCACTGCTACTTTTGTGGCATCAATAGTATCAAAGATTCTAAGCTCTGTTTTTCTCTGCTTGTCTTTTCCGTATTTTTTCTGGATATTTAAATAATACTCGATAGCATAAGCAATCAGGTTGGCAAGGTGATGTTTTACCTGTTCTATTTTACCCTCAAGAGCAGCTATATTTTCTTTAAATTTATCTAAATCGAATCTTGAAATCCTTTTGATCCTGATCTCAGTCAGTTTTAAAATATCCTCTTCTGTTACCGCTCTTAAAAGGTGTTTGGTATGAGGCTTCAATCCTTTGTCAATGGTTTCAATGACATCTTCCCAGGTCTTTACCTCTTCAATATCATGATAGATCCTGTTCTCGATAAAGATCCTTTCCAGTGAAGAAAAATGCCAGTTTTCCTGAAGCTCGTGAAGTTCAATTTCAAGTTCCTTCTTAAGCAATGAAACTGTATGTTCCGTATTCATTTTCAGGATATCGGAAACATTCATGAACATTGGTTTATCGCCTACGATCACGCATGCATTCGGAGAGATCGTTACCTGGCAGTCTGTAAATGCATAGAGCGCATCTATAGTTTTGTCCGGTGATACATCGTTGTGAAGATGAACAAGGATTTCTACGGTATCAGAAGTATTGTCTTCAATCTTTTTGATCTTGATCTTTCCTTTTTCATTCGCCTTTAGAATAGAATCAATCAGATCGCCTGTATTTTTTGAGAAAGGAAGTTCGGAAATTACCAGTGTATGCTTATCGGTCTGTGTAATTCTGGCTCTGGCTCTTACCTTTCCGCCTCTGTGCCCGTCATTGTATTCGGACACATCAAGGTAGCCAGCCGTCATAAAATCAGGAAACAGTTCAAATTTCTTTCCTTTTAAATGGGCAACCGATGCATTGATCAATTCATTGAAATTATGCGGAAGAATTTTTGTAGAAAGCCCGACACCAATTCCTTCAACTCCCTGTGCAAGCAGCAGCGGGAATTTTACAGGAAGATCAATAGGCTCATTATTTCTGCCGTCATAGGATTTTGCCCATTCCGTAGTTTTAGGATTAAAGACCACTTCCAGTGCGAAAGGTGTCAGCCTTGCCTCAATATATCTTGCCGCTGCCGCTGAGTCTCCGGTATAGATATTTCCCCAGTTTCCCTGGGTATCTATTAGGAGTTCTTTCTGGCCGATCTGTACCATGGCATCCGTAATGGAAGCATCCCCATGAGGGTGGTATTTCATGGTATTTCCTACAATATTGGCTACTTTATTATACCGGCCGTCCTCCAGTTCCCGCATAGAGTGCATGATTCGTCTCTGAACAGGCTTAAGCCCATCATAGACGGAAGGAATCGCTCTATCCAGAATTACATAGGAAGCATAGTCCAGAAACCAGTCTTTATAAAGTCCTGAGACTTTTTTCAAGCTCTCACCTTCGTGCGAGTTTTCTTCTGTCGTCATCTGTTTTTAATCGTTTTTCTCTTTATTAGTTTTTACTACTTTATTCAGAGAGAGTTTTAAATCGTTTACTTCTTTTCCGCTCAAATAAGATATTTCATATTTGAGGATGGTAGAACCACTGTTCTTACTTGAGATGGTAATGTATAGTCTTTTGACAAAAAAGACACTGACGATCTCGTAATTTATCAGTTTATATTTTGGAAATTCATCATGAAGAGGTTTATCCAAAAAAGGAATGATATTTCTGTTCTTAAAGTTCAGGGCTTCTCCATCACTGTCATATTCAAATATTTGTCTGCCGTTCAGGTGAAAAATCACCATCAGTATGATTGGAACAATAAGAAGAATATAACTTTCTTTTCCTACCGCATGAAACCTGTACTCATTCAACAAAAAGGCTGCAATTCCAAATATGACCATCATTATCAGTAATGTATGTACAAAATTGTAAACCGAAGCTTTGTTGCGGTTGCTGAGTCTCATTTGTGATATTGTGTTTATTGGTTAAATTTTAGTTTCTGCTTCATCCAGGATTTCTTTTTTATCAATATCCGGATCTTCCACTACAAGATTCTCCAGGATAAACACCTGCCTGTCCGGTGTATTTTTACCCATATAGAATTCAAGCAGCTGATCTATTGTCTGGTCTTTGCCTATCACTACAGGCTCCAGGCGGATATCTTTTCCGATAAAATGTTTGAACTCATCAGGTGAAATCTCCCCAAGCCCTTTGAATCGGGTAATTTCAGGGTTTTTCCCAAGCTCGTTCAACGCTTTTATTCTTTCCATTTCGGTATAGCAATATCTTGTCTCTTTTTTATTCCTCACCCTGAACAATGGGGTCTGAAGAATATAAAGATGTCCATTTTTAATCAGATCAGGGAAAAACTGAAGGAAAAATGTGATCATCAGAAGACGGATATGCATACCATCCACATCGGCATCGGTAGATATGATTACCTGATTGTATCTCAGATCTTCTAGACTTTCTTCAATATTCAAAGCAGCCTGAAGAAGGTTGAATTCTTCGTTCTCGTATACTACTTTTTTAGTCAGCCCGTAGCAGTTCAAAGGTTTCCCTTTCAGTGAAAATACGGCCTGTGTTTCTACGTCTCTTGATTTGGTGATAGATCCGGATGCAGAATCTCCCTCAGTAATGAAGATCTGGGTCTCTCCTTTTCTTTCATTCTTCTGGTCGTTGTAATGCTGTCTGCAGTCACGGAGCTTCTTATTGTGAAGGGATACTTTCTTAGCTCTTTCTCTTGCCAGTTTCTGGATTCCTGAAAGTTCCTTTCTTTCTCTTTCGGAGATAAGGATTTTTCTTTGGATCGCTTCGGCAATTTCAGGGTTCTTATGCAGGAAATTATCGAGTTTGCTTTTCAGAAAATCAATAATAAAAGTCCTTACGGTAGGGCCATTCGGTCCCATGTCATTGGATCCCAGTTTGGTTTTGGTCTGGGATTCGAATACAGGTTCTTCTACGTTGATAGAAATGGCTGCAATGATAGATTTTCTGATATCTGAAGCATCAAAGTTTTTATTGAAAAACTCACGGATTGTCTTTACATAAGCTTCACGGAAGGCATTAAGGTGCGTTCCTCCCTGCGTGGTATTCTGTCCGTTCACGAAAGAAAAATAGGTTTCTGTCTGCGATTTGTCAGAATGCGTGATGGCCAGCTCTATATCGGTATCTTTCAGGTGAATGATGGAGTACAGAATTTCGTTTTCCATTTCCTCTTCCAAAAGATCTTTAAGTCCGTTTTCAGAATAATAGGTCTCACCATTGAAAATTATTTTCAGGCCTGGATTCAGGTACGCATAGTTGCGCAGCATTTTTTCTATATATTCTTTCCTGTATTTGAAATGAAGGAAGATCTCTCCGTCAGGAACGAAGGAAATTTCTGTTCCGTTTCTGTCCGAAGTATCTTTTTCTTCATGGTTTTCTGTGATCAGTCCTCTGGAAAATTCCGCCATCTTCATTTTTCCTTCACGGAAAGACCTTACGCGGAAATACTCTGAAAGGGCATTAACAGCTTTGGTACCAACCCCATTCAATCCTACAGATTTTTTGAAGGCTTTGCTGTCGTACTTTCCTCCAGTATTCATTTTGGACACGGCATCTACAACCTTTCCCAGTGGAATTCCACGGCCAAAGTCACGGATGCTGACCTTACCGTCGTCCACTTTTATTTCAATTCTTTTTCCTGCTTTCATTCTGAACTCATCAATAGAGTTGTCCAGAATTTCTTTAAGCAGAATGTAAATACCGTCGTCCGCAGAGGAGCCGTCTCCGAGCTTCCCGATGTACATTCCGGGGCGCAGACGGATGTGTTCCTGCCAGTCGAGGGTTCTGATATTATCTTCGGAGTAGATTGGATTTATTTCTTGTGACATATATGATTTCAGCAAACATACAAAAGTACGAAATTGTACAAAATTATCCGAATTTTTTCGATTCGTTTTTTTTCAATATTTAACCTTAAAGATTGTATTATTATTAATCAAATTATATATTTACCACATTATTCAATATCCAGTGAAAAAAATTATACTTTTTCATCTATTCTCTTTTATATTGTTGTCGTCATTATTTTTTGCCCAGATCCCCGGAATGGTTAATTATAATGAAGAAGACGGTTTGAACAATTCGTATACCTACTCACTCAGCCAGGATAAGACCGGATTTGTATGGATAGGAAGTGATAACGGATTGTTCCGGTTTGACGGAAAGGAATTTAAACATTTCAACAATAAGCAGGGCTTAAAAAACATCGAAGCCCTGTCATGTATCCCTTTATCCAACGGAGAAATTTTTATTGCTCCTTTTCTGAATGATTTTGCGTACCTGAAAAACGGTAAGATTATCAATTCGGATTCTAACAGTGAATTACAAAAAATGCAGTTCACGGTTAATCCCGGCTATTATGTTGACAATGAATCTCTTTACCTGTTTTCCGCTTATAATCCGGACAATATTTACATGTATCACCATGAAAAGGTGAGCAGAATTCCTTTGGCAATCAAGAGCAGCCAGACAGATCCTTATTATGCTTTCGGCCTGAACATCGCTGATCAGATATTGTATCTGTTCCGTCAGGAAAAGAAGGAAAATATTCAGGCTTATAATATCATCACAAAAAAGAAAACAGCCTGCAATATTTCTATTAAGAAAAACACGGTCATATTAAGGAAAGGTGACATTTTTGTTTTCAGAAACAAAAGAACGATAGAAGTTTACAAACTTTACAACAAATTTTATTTCAAAAAACTTAAAAGCTATACCGCAAAGGAAAATATTCACCGGCTTGTTATAGACAATAATTACCGGCTCTGGCTATGTCCTGAAGAAGGCGGAGCTCTTTATTTTAAACAACCTTTATCTAATGACAGCAGGCTTTCCGATCCCGTGAGAATGATGGAAAACTATATTCTCAATGATATTTTAGTGGATAAAGACAACAATACCTGGTTTTCTACGCGGAATAATGGCATTTTTTTCATTGCTGACCAGTTTTTTAAAAATTATGTTCACTTTCCGATCAAAAATAATTCATCAAACATAAAGGCCATTGCCAAAAACAGCCATGGTATTTTTCTGGGGTATAATGAAGCTAAAAGCGGCATCTACCACAATGGGCAGGTAACAGACCTTGTTTTTGAAAAAAATATCAAAATAGAGCACAAAGCTATCTTTTCTGATGGAAACACAGTAATATTCGGGCTTACAAGGAGTCTTTTTCAGTATGATATCATGACGAGGGAAAAAAAATTTTTAAAGGATTATCTTTTAAAGAATATTGTGCCCTATACCCCGGGATCTATTATATTATGTACATCAGACGGGCTTATTGCTTATAATTATAAAACAGGCAGCTATACTGAGATCCTCAGCAAAGAAAGAATGTATACTGCTCTTCCCTATGCCAGGGATAGCTTGTTTGTTGGGAACTTTAAGGATCTTTATAAAGTGAATACTGTTTCTAAAAAGAAAAAACTGTTTCTGAAGGGATACTATTTTACAGACCTCAAGAAATTAGGTGATAATCTATACATCGGGGCTACCAACGTGAACGGGATTATTCTTTTTGATAACTTTAAGATCCTCAGGAAAATTTCGGAAAAAGCTGGATTGGTGATAGGGCAGATCAAAAAAATTGAAATAGAAAACAAAAATGTATTCTGGGCAAGTACTAATTATGGGCTCAGCAGGATTGAGCTTAAAGGATCTGATATCAGGATCAATAATTTCACACAGACAGATGGTCTGCCGTCGAATGCGGTGTCCGGATGTATTATTTCCGGTGATACCATCTATGCAGGAACCTCAAAAGGGTTGGGGATTCTTTCTATTAAAAATCTGATGAGCCAGAAGAAATTCATCAGCAAAAAAGTAATTATCAATTCAGTTGTCATTGGCGGCAGGGAAATTTTCGACATCAGCCAGCCGCTAACAGGCCAGACTCCTGACAATGACATTACCTTTAATGTAAGTTTTCCGGATTTTATTTCCCAGGGAAAGATAAGTTACCGGTATAAGATCGAAGGACTCAGCAATGATTGGCAAACAGGCACTTCCCAGAAAATCATTTTCTCTTCTCTTCCTCCGGGCAGTTATACATTTAAGATTTTCGGGATCGGCTATAATGGAAACCAGTCTTATAGCTCTACGAATCTTCAATTTGAAATCCTACCGAAATTCTGGCAAACCTTGTGGTTCAGGCTGATGATTATCAGCCTTGGTGCTGCCGCATTGTTTATTCTGATCAACTTTTATTTTCAGAAGAAGAGAAATAAGAAGCTGGAAACGTTGTACTATGAAAAAAAAATTGCCGAACTGGAACTGCAGGCCATTAAAGCACAAATTAATCCCCATTTCATTTATAACTGCCTCAATTCTATCCAGTTTCTTCTGTATAAAAAAGATTATAAAGAAACAGAGAATTATCTTGAAATATTTGCTCAAATGATCAGAAAGACTCTGCATTACTCCGAGAAAACATTTATGTCTATCAAGGATGAAGCAGATTATCTTTCATTATATCTGAATATGGAAAAACTCAGGTTAAAGCATCTGTTCGACTATAAAATTACTTTATCTGAAAACATCAACGAAAACTGGATGCTTCCTTCCCTGCTGATACAGCCTTTTGTGGAAAATGCCATCAAACATGGAATTGCAGGTTTAAAGGACAGAAAAGGAAATATACAGGTATCTTTTGACCACAATGGAACATCCATTTGTGTTATCATAGAAGATAATGGCACAGGCATTGGCAGCAAAAGGCAGACAAGCCCGGATTCTTTCGGGGTAAAATTATCTCAGAAAAGAATTGAAACATTCAGGCAGCTTTTTGAGACTCATATCATACTTGAAATCCATGATCTTTCCGAAAAAGAGCAAAGACCGGGAACCCAAATTAAACTTTATATAAAACCTTATGAAAACCAAAATACAGGCATGCATCATTGATGATGAACAGGATGGAAGAGATTATATTGCTCTTCTGCTGGAAAATGAATTTCCTGAGATACAGGTGGCATTTCAGGCATCAAGCGTGGAGGAAGCTTATATTTATCTTACTAAAAATTCCCCAGATATTCTTTTTCTGGATGTACAGCTGAAAGACGGTACTGCCTTTGACCTGCTTTCAAAGTTCAGAGAAATAGACTCCCGGATTATTTTCATTACGGCATTTGAAAATTTTGCCATCCAGGCTATTAAAAACAGTGCAGCAGATTATTTGCTCAAGCCTATCAAGAAAATGGATTTTATCATTGCTGTCAATAAAGTGCTGGAATCGATTAAAAAAAGTAAAATCCAGCCGGGCATTTCTTCCAGCGAGAACAAGATCAGCCTTCCTACCCTTCAGGGTTTCAAATTAACCAACATCAATGATATCATCCGCTGTGAGGCAGATTCCAGCTACACCACTTTTTATCTTGCGGATAAAACAAAGATCATTGTTTCTAAAACATTGCATGAATTTGAAGAACATCTTACAAAATATAATTTTTTCAGGATTCATCATAAGCATCTGATCAATCTTTTTCACCTTAAAGAATACATCAAAGGGAAAGGCGGACAGGTAGTAATGGCGGACCATTCTGTCCTGGATGTTTCTGTGCGTAAAAAGAATGATTTCTTAAACAAGATTGAAAATTTAGAATAAACTGTAGCCGAAATCATGTTTTCGTTTTGTTATCTGCCTTCCAGTTTTGCTATCATTTTTTTCAGCATTACCGGAACAATCAATTGGTGAAAAGGACGCACAGAAATGAAATACAGCATTCCCAGCCGGTTATGAGATTTCACAGTAGTTGAAATTGTTAAAAAACTATTTTCAGTGCCGTACTGTGTATTATCATAAAAAAGAGAAACCCTGAAATCAAGATGCTTATCATTCTCACCAATAATAATTTCGCAATCTGTCTTATCGAATATTTTGAAAATTCCTATCTGGTCTCCCACTTCAAGTTTAAAATCATCCGATGATAATGACTTACTTTTATCTGTTCCGGTTTTCAGTCCGAACATTTTCACGATACTGTTTCTAAAAGCAAACATTTTCTTTCCCCACTGAGGAGTGCTTGTGAAAAAAGTTTTGCCTATTTCCTCGGTGCTGATATTTCGTTTTCCTCCCAATTCTCCTTTAGAACTGTCTGTATAATCAAAAAATTTTCTTCTTTGAATTAAAGATCATTCCGGTATTGCAGTTTTTATAATTTTCAGGTATTAGAGTGGTTTTGGGTTCCATTCTAACAAATGTAACGGGCTTGCTGCAGAAAAGTCCTGAGCAACCTCAGCTTTCCTTTTTTTAATTACAATTAATAGCAGCAGGGCTTCACTTATTAGGAAAATGTATTCACTTATTAATTCACATTAAAGAGATTTTAAAAACTATTCTAATTTTAACCTATACACAAAATAAATATTAATTCTTAAAGTTTTTGTTGGTTTTTGATGTATAAAATCAATATAATATTATGGTAAGAATGTATTTTTTAACTATTTATCTTCTTTTAGGATGCCTTATGGTGAATGCCCAGGCACCATGTTCAGATTTTAATGACCCCAATAACCCTCCCGGACTTTGGACTCCTGCTCCTTATCCTAACGGAAACGTAGGCGTTTCTGCCGGTACCCCGAATACGCTGGATGGTTCCCAGTATATTATTCTTGATGATAAATCAGGCGGATCATGGTATATCAATCCTTCCGATTTTAAAAATTTAGGACAAAGATTTTTAGGCCAATGTCTTTATTTTGATTTCTATCTTGAAAAAGATGGCGGCTATGGTGCTCCTATTCACCCTACAATCTACATCATGTCCGGCAATCAGTACATTAGTTTTGTGGCCAATGTCACCGTAACTCCGGGAAGCGGATGGGTTCGTGTGCGTGCACCGATCGCTAATAGTACAGGAACTACCCTTCCAAGCAATTCGGATGGAACCTGGACGCTGGGCTCCGCAGCAACAACTGCTGATTTTAATAACATTATGAACAATTCCACGGCTGTTATGATATCTCCGGATTATACCTCAAACCCAAGCGAAAGAGTATGGTATGATAATATCTGTGTGAAATCATGTGACGGATGTACTGCAGATTTCAAACTTGACACTTCATTCAGTACCGTAACCAATGCGGCTACCGCTAACTTAACCCTGCTGAATCCTGTTCTGGTTTCTACACCTAACAATCCGGGAAGCACCTATACCGTGGCATGGGGCGACGGAACTTCTTCACCTTACATTACATCTACTCTAAGCCATACGTATACGGCTCCCGGAACGTATACGATCTGTGTGACTGAAAAGAAAGATAAAATGATCATATGTACAAGATGTTTTACATTCTGTTACTCAAAAAGAGACACTGTACCAACAAAAGAAGGCGGTGCAATCGCATTGAAATCTCCACTTTCCGATCTCGAGAGCATTGCTAAAACAGAACTTCAGGCAGCGGAACAAAGAGGAATTACCATGGTTCCTAATCCCGCTAAAAGCCATGTGGACCTACAGACCAACTTTTCTAAAAGAGAACTGGTGTCGGTAAGATTGATGGATCTTTCAGGAAAAGTTGTGCTTGAAAAATCTGAAATCCTCAACAGCGGGCCTCAGACCCTTACCCTGAATACTGAGAAGCTGGTGCAGGGTGCCTACATTGTTGAAGTTAAATCTGAACATACTACGAGTTCCCAGAAACTGCTGATTTCAAAATAAGCCCTCACGGAATGATACAACTTTAAAGGCTGTCCTTGCAAGGGCAGTCTTTTTTATGAAATTTCTGCTTCTGATTACAAAAAATGAATTAAATTCGAAGTAAGTAAAAAAGTCCTTTAATGATACAACTTCCATTATCCAAGCTTTCAAATGTAGGAACCACCATTTTCAGCCAAATGACACAGCTCGCCAATGAAAATGAGGCCATCAATCTTTCCCAGGGGTTTCCTGATTTCATGCCGGATGCTGAACTGCTGGATCATGTCAGTCATTTTATCCAAAAAGGATTCAACCAGTATGCTCCTTTGGGAGGAATGATGCCGCTCAAAGAAGAGATTGCCAGAAAAATAGAGAACAGCCACCAGGCAGTTTATCACCCAGATACCGAGATCACAGTTACTGCAGGAGGAACCCAGGCCATTTTTACAGCCATCGCCACTTTTGTTAAGAAAGAGGATGAAGTCATCATCTTTGAGCCTGCCTACGACTGTTATGAGCCTACAGTAGAACTTTTTGGAGGAGTTGTAAAGCGTTTTGAAATGAAAGCTCCGGATTATGAAATCGACTGGAATACCGTAAAGGATCTGGTGAGCGACAAAACTAAAATGATCATCCTCAATAATCCCAATAATCCTTCTGGGAAAATTTTAAAGGAAAATGATCTGCAGGAACTGATCAAAATTGTAAAAAACACTTCAATCCTTATCCTGAGTGATGAAGTATATGAAAATATTGTTTTTGACGGAAAGCAGCATCTCAGCATCTGCCAATATCCCGAGCTTAAAGAGAGAAGTCTTCTTGTTGCTTCGTTTGGAAAGCTTTTCCATGTCACAGGCTGGAAAACCGGTTATTGTGCTGCTCCTAAAAACCTTACTGATGAATTCAGAAAAGTCCATCAGTTCAATGTTTTCTGTGTCAATACACCTATCCAGCTTGCCCTTGCTGAATACATGAAAAATGATGAACATTACCTTAACCTGAACAGCTTTTTTCAGGAAAAGAGGGATTTTCTAAGAAAAGGTCTTGCAGGCACATCCTTCGGGCTTCTTGATTGTGAAGGAACCTATTTTCAAGGTCTCACGTATGATAAGATATCTGATAAAAATGATTTTGATTTCGCTTCGGAGCTAACGATCAATCATAAAGTGGCCAGTGTTCCTTTCTCTTCATTCTATAAAAACAAAAGAAATGATCACGTGATCCGCCTATGTTTTGCGAAAAAACAGGAAACACTGGAAAAAGCCATCGAAAACCTTTCCAGGCTCTAAGGCTTTATATAAGCGGGGAAAGCAATCTGGCCAGATGCTCAAAGAAGACTTTGTGCTTTGGTCTTTTCCGCCATGAATCAAGAAAAATTTCCTCGCTGTCATTCATATCTTCATGAAACAGGTTCTGAAGTTTTTCGTTGATTTCTTTATTAAAAACCAGTGCATTGACTTCAAAATTCAGTTCCTGGCTTCTTACGTCCATATTAGCTGTTCCCACACATGAAAAATGATCATCTATGATCATCGTTTTAGCATGGATAAACCCTTTTTTATAGAAGAAGATTCTTACATTATTTACCAGAAGCTCTTCGTAGTAAGAATATGCTGCCCCATTCACCACCATGGAATCACCGGATTTAGGAACCATAAGCCTTACATCTACCCCTGAAAGAGCAGCCTGCTTAATGGCATTCAGCACTGTTTCCACCGGAATAAAATAAGGAGTAACAATATAGATTCTTTTTTTGGCAGAAAGTACCGCCGATGTTGTACTCAGCATAATGGCTGGCTTGGTATCAGGACCGCTGGCAGCTGTCTGAATAAGTGAGTTCCCTTCCTCCTTATTCTTATGGTTAAAATAAAGCTGAGAGATTTCAGGAACCTTCTCCGTTGCAAAGATCCAGTTGCTGAAAAATAAAAACTGAAAGTAGAAAGACGCCCCTCCTTTGATATAAAGATGAACATCTCTCCAATACTGCTGGGGGTTAGGATTAATGTATTTATCAGAAACATTGATTCCTCCCGTAAAGACCTCTGCCCCATCCACAATGATGATCTTTCTGTGATCTCTGTAATTGACCCTATTGGCCAGCAACCTGAACGTAATTTTATTAACAGGTGATATTTCCACCCCACCATCTTTCAGTCTTTTCAAAAGATCGCGTCCTATTTTCCCGCTTCCCATATCATCATAGAGAAAACGGACGATCACACCTTCTCCGGACTTTCTGATCAGCAGGTCGGCAAGCCTGTTCCCTATCCCGTCATTATCATAAATATAGTATTCCATGTGAATATGATGGACTGCTTTTTCAATCACTTTAAAAACTTTTTCAAATTTACCTTCTCCATTGATCAGTATTTCTGCATGGTTTCCTTGCGACAGCGCAGAATGTCCGGCATTGTAAAGAAAATTGACTGTAGTTAAAAATTGTTCAATTTCATTTTTATGCGTTTCCAATGTTTTATGATGGGTTTCCCGGATATAGGTACTTACAGCTTGATAGATCTGTTCATTACGCTCAATTTTGAAAGTGTAGAATTTATTTTTACGGTAATTAACGCCAAATACAAAGTAGATAATAATTCCTAAAACCGGAAGGAAGATGATCAGCATAAGATACGCCAGAGTCTTACTTGTATTCTTGGTATCCATAATAATTTTACCCGCCAGAAAAATAATCCCGCCAAGATAAAGAATTTCAAGTCCTACAAGGATATAAGGAAACTGGTCAAAAAACTCTTTTATCATAGAAATGAAGTTTATGGATACTAAAGATAGGTAAATTTACCGGTTTAAAATCTGCTAAATTCACAACTGTTCTAGGTATTTAACCAATAAACAAAACCAGTTCTCAATATGAACTGGTTTTGTTTGGCTTAATTTAAAGATTCTTCATTACTCTACAGTCGCAATAACAAATGAAGGAATACATTTTCATTCATCTTTTCGCTCTTTTGCTATAAGAACATTCCTCCGGAAGCTTCTATTCTCTGGCCGTTGATCCAGCCTGCATCTTCAGTACACAGGAATGCCACTACCCCTCCGATATCATCCGGAAGTCCGGCTCTTCCCAGTGCTGTAATATTTGAAATCATTGAATTTACATTCTGATCGTCTCTTGTTCTTCCGCCTCCAAAATCTGTTTCAATAGCTCCCGGCGCTATAACGTTCGCCTTGATTTTACGGGATCCCAGTTCTTTTGCCATATATTTTGTCAGCATTTCTACACCGGCCTTCATAGAACCGTAAACAGAAGATCCCGGCAGGGCAAATCTTGCAAGTCCTGATGAAATATTAATAATTCCGCCACCATCATTAATGAAAGGAAGCATTTTCTGTGTCAGAAAGAAAACTCCTTTAAAATGAACATTTACGATGTCGTCAAGCTGTTCTTCCGTAGTTTCCATGATGGGAGCATATAAAGCTGTTCCTGCATTGTTGATCAGGAAATCGATATTTGGACTGCCTGTTTCAGTTTTCAGATGATCTGTAATGTTTTTCACAAATGCATCGAAGCTTTTGACATCCCTGGTATCCAACTGGTAAGCAGCAGCATTTTGGCCCAGTGCTTTTATTTCGCTGACTACAGCATCGGCTTCTTCACTGCTGTTTTTGTAAGTAATAATGACGTCTAATCCTTTTTGAGCAATCTTAAGAGCTGCATTTTTTCCAAGTCCGCGGCTTCCACCAGTGACTAATGCAATTTTTGTTTTTGTATTCATCGTTTTATATTATTTATTTTAATAATACAAAGTTGGAAAATTCTGCAGAAAAAGTGTTTGCCTGAATCAATCTGAAATTTGCAAAATTCAAATCATGCACGGAACTGCATCGGGGTAAATGAAGTCTTTCTTTTGAAAAAGTTAGAAAAATGGGCGATTTCTTCAAAACCCAGAGCATAAGAAATCTCAGAAACGTTCCATTTGGTTTGTCTTAAAAGAATTTTAGCTTCCTGGATCATACGGTCGGCAATAAATTCGGTGGTTGTTTTTCCAGTGCTTTCTTTTAATTTTTTATTTAAATAATTCACATGAACTGCTAATCTGTCAGCGTAATCTTTTGCCGTTTTCAGCTGTAATCTCTGATCTGAAGATTCTATCGGAAACTGCCTTTCCAAAAGTTCTATAAATAATGACACTACCCGTAATGAGGCATCATTTGAGGCAGAAAGCTTTGCAGCAGGCTGCAGCTTTTGTCCGTAATGGATCAGCTCCAGCACATAATTCCTGATCAGGTCATATTTGAAAATATAATCGGAATCTATTTCCTGTTTTATTTTTGTGAACAGAATTTCTATTTCGTCTGCCAGATCATCATCAATCTCGAACAGCGGAATATTTCCCGGCTGAAAAATCGGCAGGTCCTCCAATGAAAACCGGGATTGTGCCTTGATGAAGAAATCTTCTGTAAAAACACAGAAACTTCCCGACTGGTTAGGGTCTTCCGGCACCCAATGGTAGGGAACTTTAGGAGTAGCAAATAATAAAGCATTCTTTTTGATAGCTATGATTTTGTCTGCATATTCTGCCCTATTCTGTCCCCTGATCAGGCTTATTTTGTAATATTTTCTCCTGTTATAAGGCATTTCCGAAGTAGTTCGCGCTCTTTCGATAGTCTGCCTGATATCGAATACATTGAAATGTCCTATATCTTTATGAAGCCCTTTCGGAAAAATACTTTCAAGATCTTTTCCCAGTTTGGCGGCCATCTCTTTATAGAAGTCTTCAAGGGATGAATGAGCGATCTTTTCCATAACTGAACTTGTTTGTAAAATTCAAATATACAAAGTTAAAAGAATTTGAAAATGAAAAATATTTTACTTTTTTCTTCATGAAGTGATATACATTTAGATATTTTTCTTACCTTAGTTTTCAAACTAACTCACTAAAAATCAAAACATGAAAAATCAAGATTTACCAAAAGGGAAAAAACTGAACAAAAAACAATTAAGAAGTATCACCGGAGGATTAATGGACTGTATTGATCCTATGACCGGAGGCTGCAAAAAAATATCAATAGGCTGTGCACAGCTGCAATGTAGACCCGGAATAGAGCCTTAATAAGAATTAAAGCCGTTCATTAGTTGAACGGCTTTTTTTTAGTCCTTTATTAAATTTTACTAGAAAAAACGCTCCAGAGATGATCCCCGAAGCGTTTTCTATTATAACTAACTTTAATATATTCTTATACGTTGAATCTAAAGTGCATGATGTCGCCATCCTGAACGATATATTCTTTTCCTTCAACAGAAAGTTTTCCAGCTTCTTTAATTTTTACTTCGGAACCATAAGTGATATAATCATTATACTTGATTACTTCTGCACGGATGAAACCTTTTTCGAAGTCTGTGTGGATCACTCCGGCAGCCTGTGGAGCTGTCCATCCCTGTCCTATTGTCCATGCTCTTACTTCTTTTACACCAGCGGTAAAATAAGTCTGAAGCTTTAATAAGTCGTAAGCTTTTCTGATCAGACGGTTTACTCCAGGCTCTTCAAGTCCTAGTTCTTCAAGGAAAATCTCTCTTTCTTCGAATGTTTCCAGCTCATTGATATCTGCCTCGATCTGTGCTGCCAAAACAACAGTTTCTGCTCCTTCATTTTTAGCCATTGCATCGATCTTTTCTATCCATTCGTTTCCGTTTTTGATAGAGTTTTCATCTACGTTGCACACATATAGTACAGGCTTTTTGGTTAAAAGCTGAATGTCGTCTATGATAGGCTGTGTTAAATCATTTACCGGAAATTCTCTTGCGTTTTTCCCATCCTCAATGAATTTTTCAAGGTTCTGAAGAGTTTCATACACCAGGATATCATCTTTCTTTCCGGATTTGATGAACTTTTTAGCTTTTTCAACAGCTTTTCCTACTGTTTCAAGGTCTTTAAGCTGTAATTCGATATCGATAATTTCCTTATCTCTCATCGGGTCTACAGAGCCTTCAACGTGGATAATGTTACCGTTATCGAAGCATCTCAAAACATGGATAATTGCTTCACACTCGCGAATGTTGGCAAGGAACTGATTTCCTAGTCCTTCTCCTTTGCTGGCTCCTTTTACAAGACCTGCAATGTCAACAATTTCAACTACAGCTGGCAATACTCTTTCTGGATTAACTATTTTTTCGAGTTCAAAGAGTCTCTGATCCGGTACAGATACCGTACCCAGGTTCGGTTCTATCGTACAGAAAGGATAGTTTGCAGATTGAGCTTTAGCGTTGCTTAAGCAGTTAAAGAGGGTTGATTTACCTACATTCGGAAGGCCTACAATTCCACATTTCATATTGTAAAATTCAAAGTTTAATATTCAATGATGCTATTTAAGTCCGGGCTGGAATTCTGATGTTTAAATTCATACTCCGAACCACTGAACTTTCAGCCTGCAAAGATAGTGAATTTAAAGGGAGTTTCATAATAAAAAAATCTGCCGGGGTTTAGGCAGATTTTCAATAATTTTTTTCATCAATTGGTTTTATGGATTGTCACCTGTGGCATCCTGAGCCAGAGGAACATCATTCGGTGCTTCCTGCAATGTTTTATCTAAAGTAAATAAAGACTCATCTGTAGCACGGTCCCCGCCTGCAATTTTCAATTTATCAATCAGGTTGGAAGCCAGTGTTTCTTCTTCTATCTGCTCCTGTACGAACCACTGCATAAAATTCCATGTAGCCCAGTCTTTTTCTTCTAACGCCAGATCTACAATTCTGTAAATTGCTGTAGTATTGTCAACTTCATGTTTGAAGACACCGTCAAAACAATCTGTTAAAGATTCCGGATCGGCAGGAGGAGCCGGTATGGCATCTACTTTTGGTTTTCCACCTCTGTTCAGCACATATTCCATAAACTTGATAGAATGATTTCTTTCTTCTTGTGCATGCCTGTAAAGGAAATTGGCAATTCCCTGATATCCTTTATCATCTGCCCAAATCCCATACGATAGAAAAACGTGTGATGCGTGAATTTCTTTGTTCATCTGGTCACTCAGTGCTTTTTCAATAGTCGGGGAAAGTCTGTTGGTATTCATAATGCTATATTTTTGTGATTAGTTAATACTAATGCAAAAATAGTTCCGCCACTGTTTTATTTTCCTTCTGAAGAACTTCAATATACTTTTAAGTCACTGATATAAAGATGACTAAATATTTAATTTATAGCTATTCTAAAATAAATTGACTTCCTGTTTTTGAATCGGTTTTGTCTGAATATTAAAAAAACCAGCCCTCATTGAACTGGTTCTATTGTTTTCTTTAAAAATAATGATTTTTATTGCTTTTTTGAAGGTCTGTATAAATTTACTGAAAGATTAAAATCTTATAATAACTTTAACCTCCTTAAGTTATTTTATCTTTTTAGCCATATAATCACTTTCATTTCCGAGTCTGTCTACTGCTTTTATTGCAACTGCATTTAATCTTTTACCATCTTTAAATTTAGGAATATCTTTTGAAAGGGTATCCAATGTAAGGATTTCCGTTTCCCAAACTCCGTTGTACTGGCTGAAAAGCACCCATTGGAAGACATTTCCTATATTCTTTATACTCCAATTTGTTTGTACAAAACTTCCGTTATCAGCTATAAATAAAGTGGGAGCCTGTAATGGAACTGCTTTTATCCATGGTGTTTTCGGAACTAATGCTTTTTCGCTGTAAGGTCCGTTTTTCAGAGTAGGAAGCATGCCTGCATTTTTTGTTAATCCGGCAATGCTCCAATGAATTTCTCCGGCATTATTCTTCAGGACCTGTCTTGAAATTTCAATCTGATTTTTAATTTCCGAAGGGCGGTCTGATACTTTGATCTCAACGGTATTAAGGCCCGGCCAAAGATGGCGGTTCATTGTGTTTTCGGATTTCCACCAGTTCAGTAATGCTTCAAACCCCTGACCTTTGGCATCAATCGGCCAGTAAAGCTGTGGGGAGAAATAATCTACCCATCCTTTATTCAGCCATAATTTTGCATCAGCATATAGTTCGTCGTACTGAGAAGAACCCACAATTCCTGCAGGATATCCGGGCTTCCAGATTCCGAACGGACTGATCCCAAATCTCACATAATCTTTTTCTGCATGGATCTCTTTGTAAATTCTCTCTACAAATTTATTGACATTATCCCTTCTCCAGTCTGCTCTGGATAATGTTCCGCCGCTTCTCTGGTATTCATTCCAGGTTGTATTGTCCGGAAAGTCCGCTCCCCTGTTATAGGTGGCGTAAGGATAGAAATAATCATCAAAATGGATGGCATCGATGTCATATCTTTTCACAATATCTTTTACCACATTGGAAACATGCCCCTGCGTTTTAGGATTGGCAGGATCGAACCAGTACATGCCGTTTTTTAATCTTACCACAATATCAGAAAGCTTGCTCGCCATAGACAGGCTGTTTACAGCACCTCCGTTCGAATGATGGGCACGGTAAGGATTTAACCACACATGCAGCTCCAAGCCTCTTTTATGTGCTTCTTCAATCCAAAACTGAAGGGGATCATAATTGGGATAAGGAGCCATTCCCGTTTCTCCGGTCAGAAAGTATGACCAAGGTTCTATACTGCTTGTATATAGCGCATCGGCAGAAGGCCTGATCTGGAAGATCGCTGCATTGAAGTTGTTATTTTTCAGCATATCAAGCATGCTTATGGCTTCTGCTTTCTGCTGATCAACCGTTAAGTTATTTCTTGAGGGCCAGTTGATATTGGCTACACTGGCGATCCAGGCTCCACGAAATTCTCTTTTAACCTCCGGAAGAACGGTTCTGAAGTTCTCATCGGCTGAAGGAACTGCTGTTACAGGTTTTCCTGGGGTAACCGGATCTTTTGGTTTTATGGTATTGTTGTTAGGCTTTGCTGTATTTTTTGTCGGTGTTTGTTTTACTGTATTATTCTGGACAGAGCACGAACTAAATGATGCAAAAATTCCCAATAAAAGTACAGTCTTTAATTTATTCATTCTCATAGTCTGCAAAACTACATTAAATTATTTTTTTTGATTTTTAAATTTACTATAATAAATTACATTTTCAATTGAGAATTATCATTCAAAAATAATCGTCTTATTTCCATCAATAAAAACTTTGTCTTCAAAAACCAGTTTCAAAGCATTTGCCAAGACATTTTTTTCAACATCTCTTCCCAGGTTTGCAAGATCTTTTGCTGTTTTGGAATGACTCACTCTGATAATATCCTGATAGATTATTGGACCTTCGTCCAGATCATTGGTCACAAAATGTGCTGTTGCCCCAACAATCTTTACACCTCTTTCAAAGGCCTGTTTGTAAGGATTTGCACCAATAAATGCCGGTAAGAACGAGTGGTGTATATTGATTATCTTTCCTTTAAAATCTGCAACAAAATTGGGTGAAAGAATTCTCATGAACTTGGCTAAAATCAAATAATCGAATTCATAATTTTTAAGGGTTTGCTTGATTTGAATTTCATGTTCTTCTCTAGTGATATTTTCTGTAGAAATATAATGAAACGGAATATCAAATTTCTCTGTCAAATCTTTTAGGTTTTCATAATTCCCGATGACCGCCAGAATATTAAAATTAAGATCCTTAAAATGGTTTCTGATCAGCAGATCTGACAAACAATGATGTTCCTTTGTCACAAGAATAACAACATCCTTAGGCTTATTCTTACTTAGGTAGATGTCGCAGTTTCCCAATTGATCTTGGATTTGGGCCATCACTTTTTGCGGATCAGCAATTCCTGAAACCTCTGTTCTCATAAAGAACAATGACTTTTCGCTGTCTACAAATTCGTCATTTTTTATAATATTAAGCTTGTTTTCCAACAATACATCCGAGATTCTATATACCAACCCTTTTTGGTCTTTGCAGGCAATTTTAAAAGTAAAGTTCATCATTTGGTTTTGTTAAATTTAAAAATAAAAAAGTCCTCATTATTGAGGACTTTAAAAATTTATATGGATTATGCTTTCGCTGATCTGTCCATTCTTTTTCTTTCTTCTTCAGAAAGGATTTTTTTTCTCATTCTGATGAAGTTTGGAGTTACCTCAATTGCTTCGTCACCCTGGATATATTCCATACATTCTTCCAGTGAGAATAAGATTTTCGGTGCAACACCAGTATCTTTATCTTTTCCGGAAGCTCTCATGTTGTTCAGCTGTTTTGCTTCTACGATGTTTACAACCAAATCTCCAGGCTTGTTTTGTTCACCAATAATCATACCTGCATAAATTTCCTCACCCGGATCCACGAAGAACTTACCTCTGTCCTGTAATTTAGCGATAGAATATTCTGTAGCAGGACCTTGAGTTTTACTGATCAATACTCCATTGTTTCTTCCAGGAATAGATCCTTTGAAAGGCTTATATTCTGTGAAACGGTGTGCCATAATAGCTTCACCGGCAGTAGCAGTCAACATCTGAGAACGCAATCCGATCAAACCTCTTGAAGGAATTTCGAATTCCATATGCTGCATCTCTCCTTTAGTTTCCATAATATGAAGGTCTCCTTTTCTCTGAGTAGCCAAGTCGATTACTCTTGAAGCAAATTCTTCAGGAACGTCAACTACTAAAGATTCGTAAGGCTCACATTTTTCACCGTCAATTTCTCTCAGGATAACCTGTGGCTGACCAATTGTCATTTCGTAACCTTCTCTTCTCATTGTTTCAATTAAAACTGACAAGTGAAGAATACCTCTACCGAAAACAAGGAATGTATTGGCATCATCAGTCTGCTGAACTCTTAATGCTAAGTTTTTCTCTAATTCTTTCGTTAATCTCTCTTTCAGGTGATTAGAAGTAACAAATTTACCGTCTTTACCGAAGAAAGGTGAATTGTTGATAGAGAACGTCATGTTCAATGTAGGCTCATCAATGGCAGTTCTTGGCAATGGTTCCGGATTTTCAAGATCTACGAATGAATCACCAATCTGGAAAGCATCAAAACCTACAACAGCACAGATATCTCCTGCTTTTACTTCTGAAACTTTTTTCTTCCCTAACCCTTCAAAAACGTATAATTCTTTTACTTTTCCTTTCAGAACTTTACCGTCTGCCTGGGCAAGACCGATCCACTGCGATTCTTTAATTTCTCCTCTGATCACTTTTCCGATTGCAATTCTTCCCAAGAAAGAAGAAAAGTCTAAAGAAACGATCTGCATCTGTAAAGTTCCTTCAGATACTTTAGGTTCCGGAACATACTGTAAAATACCATCCAATAATGGTAAAATATCCTCAGTCTGTTCTAATGAAGTGTTGAACCAACCTTGTTTTGAAGATCCGTAGAACGTTGGGAAATCCAATTGCTCTTCAGTAGCTTCAAGGTTGAAGAACAAATCAAATACCTGATCGTGAACTTCGTCCGGACGGCAGTTTGGCTTATCTACTTTGTTGATAACAACTAATGGTCTAAGTCCTAATTCCAATGCTTTCTGAAGTACGAATCTTGTCTGAGGCATTGGTCCTTCAAAGGCATCAACCAATAGGATTACCCCATCTGCCATTTTTAGAACTCTTTCTACCTCACCACCGAAATCGGCGTGACCAGGAGTATCAATTACATTAATTTTAGTGTCTTTATAGGTAACAGAAATATTTTTGGATAAGATCGTAATACCTCTTTCTCTTTCAAGGTCATTGTTATCCATTATTAATTCTCCACTTTCCTGATTTTCTCTGAAAATGTTTGTAGCATGAATAATCTTGTCAACCAAAGTCGTCTTCCCGTGGTCAACGTGTGCGATAATCGCAATATTTCTAATGTTTTGCATGAATGATTTTTACGGGTGCAAAAATAGTGATTTCTAATGAATAATGAGCAAGAATATAAATTAATTAACAAATTCATAATGAGCAAGTTCACCATCAGGTCCCGTTAAAGCTTTAAAATTGAAGATTTTATAAATCTATTTGAATTGAAGTTTAAGAATCTACCATTGGGTTTTAATGATTAGGCCTACCAATATTTTTGTAAAAAATAAATACAAAAGACCTGAATTAAAATCATTGCTCCAAATTTCAGCAAAAATGATCTCTTTGAAATTTTATGCCTGAAAATCAGCATTCCTACAATTGCCCCTATAGTCCCTCCTATAAAGGTTGCCCCTAAAAGTGTACTCTCCGGAATTCTTCTTTTATGTTTAATTGAAAGTCTTTTATCCCAGCCGAAAATAATGAAAGTGAAAAAATTTATTATCAACAGAATGTATATCGTAATCATAGGGCAAAAGTAGTGAATTGAACGTTGGCTTCGAGTGTCTCAGCCATCTTATCTCTCAACCATTTAACTCTTCGGAAAGCAAATCCCTATATGCTACAGCTAATTGAGGAAGCAGCTCGGGGCATCTATTAATCAGTGCTTCTTTTTTCTTCCGACTCCATCCCTGTACTTGTTTCTCCCTGTAAAAAGCAAAATCAATACGCTCATATTCTTCATAATATATAAGCTAACAGGAAGTCTATTTTTCGTATGATTCGAACCTTAGCCTAATTGATTCTGAAGAATTCTACGTTCAAGATTATTTGTACTTCCGGTATAATAACTGCCGTCTGCACATAATAAAATGTACTCTCTCTTTCATATTTGTGTTTTCATAAATATAAAAAAGTTTTATCAATCCTCTAAATTTAATGCCTTAGCTCCATAAAAAAAGCTGCCCTCCTAAGAAAGCAGCTCTGAGTATTTGTATCTAACAAATTATTTTTTAGCTTTTACATCAACAGCAATTTCGATGTCTTTGCTGATCATCCACTCTGCTGGATCTGCTTCTGAAGTACCGAATTTGATTCCCCAATCTGCTCTGTTTACTGTAAATTTAGCCTGAACAGAAGCTGAACCTTCAGTAACATCCACTTTAGCAGGGAAAGTTACGTTCATTGTTTTTCCAGATAAAGTAAGGTTTCCGCTTACTGTTTTGTTTGCTCCTGCAACAGCATCTTTAGGTGCATCTTTCAGATCTGTAACACTTGTAATTTTAAAATCTGAAGTAGGGTTCTTTGCTGTATCGAAGAAATCAGGGTTTTTTAAGTGAGCTTCAAGATCTCCAGGTTTTTTATCTTTTTCTGTTACTGAAGCCGGATCTACTTTAATAGAATTCATATCGATCACAAAGTTTCCAGCAGTCAGTTGACCTCCTTCAACGCTTAAATCTCCTGATTTTACGTTAAGTGTCCCCCAACGAGGAGCCATACCTCCTTTGTGGAAAGCTTTCCAGTTTACCACAGAAGTAGCAACATCAACAGCTAAAACTTCACCTTTGCTCTCTGCTACTTTCTGCTCTGTTGCAGTTGATGCAGTATCTGCTGTTTTTTCTTTTGTACACGATGCTGCAAGTAATCCTATTCCTACTAACGCAATTACACTAAGTTTTTTCATATTGTTTATTTGTTTAAAAAATTGTTTAAAACTCTAAATTTAAGAATTTCAAAAATAGAAAACCATATTAATTATCAACTTAACATACATCAAGAAATGAAAGTTTCTGTTTTTTATGAGCTATTTTAAAAATGAAATGGCTAAAAAAGGACGATCCAAAATATTCCACTCTATACTAAAATTGCCTATTTTAGCTGTTTAAAATTTAGAATGAACGTTACAAGCTATATAAAACAGACACTCAATATATCCGAAAAGAGCATCAACAATACCCTTCAATTATTAGCAGAAGACTGCACTATTCCGTTTATTTCCCGCTATAGAAAGGACAAAACGGGAAACCTGGACGAAGTTCAGATCGAACAGATCTCAAAGATCAGCAAGCAGTTTGAAGAAATTGTAAAGCGAAAGGACAGCATTTTAAAATCAATTGAAGAACAAAATGCCCTGACAGCCGAACTGAAACAGAGAATTGAGGAAAGTTTCGATATTCTGGAGCTGGAAGATTTGTATTTACCTTTCAAAAAGCGCAGAAAAACAAAAGCAGATACTGCCAAGGAGAAAGGACTGGAACCTTTAGCCAAAATTATTATGAGTCAGAAAAGCAACGACCTGCAGTTTCTTGCCTCAAAATACCTGAACACTGAAGTTTCATCGGAAGAGGAAGCGCTTCAGGGCGCAAGGGATATCATGGCGGAATGGATCAATGAAAATATGTATGTCCGAAAAAACCTTCGCCGCCTGTTCCAGCGTAAGGCTGTAATCACTTCTAAAGCGGTCAAGGCTAAAAAAGAGGAAGAAGATGCACAAAAATTCTCACAGTATTTCGAATGGGAAGAGAATCTCAGCAGAACACCTTCTCACAGGCTTTTGGCAATGCTCAGAGCCGAATCTGAAGGTTTTGTGAAACTGAATATAGGAATTGATAAAGAAGAGGCCATTGATTTTATCGAAAAAGCCATCATCAAATCCAATAATGAAAGTTCGGATCAGATTGTCCTTGCCATTAAAGACAGCTATAAACGACTTTTAGAACCTGCGATTTCCAATGAAGCTTTGCAGGAAGCTAAAGAAAAGGCAGATAAAAAAGCTATTGAAATATTTTCTGAAAACCTGAGCCAGCTTCTTCTTGCCCCGCCTTTGGGCGAAAAAAGGATTTTAGCCATTGATCCGGGATACAAAAGCGGCTGTAAAGTAGTATGCATTGATGAAAAAGGTGATCTTCTCCATAATGAAACCCTCTACCCTCACGCTCCACAGAACGAAAGCGGAATGGCCATGAAAAAGATCCGTTCCATGGTGAATGCTTACAATATTGAAGCAATCTCCATCGGAAACGGGACGGCAAGCCGTGAAACTGAGTTTTTCATTAAGAAAATTGCTTTTGATAAGCCGATGCAGGTTTTTGTGGTTTCGGAAGCAGGAGCATCGGTATATTCCGCAAGTAAAATTGCAAGGGATGAGTTTCCTTCTTATGATGTAACGGTGCGTGGAGCAGTTTCCATCGGGAGAAGACTGGCCGACCCGCTCGCGGAACTGGTGAAAATTGATGCCAAATCCATCGGTGTGGGACAATACCAGCATGATGTAGACCAAACCCAATTGAAAAACGAACTTGATTCAACAGTTATGAAGTGTGTGAATTCCGTAGGAATCAATCTGAATACGGCAAGCAAATCACTTTTAAGCTATGTTTCGGGAATCGGAGAAAAGATGGCGGAAAACATTGTTAATTACCGAACAGAGAACGGTGCTTTTGAGGACAGAAAACAGCTTAAAAAGGTTCCGAGACTTGGTGAAAAAGCTTACCAGCAGGCTGCAGCTTTTGTAAGAATTTCCAATGCTAAAAATCCGCTTGATAATTCTGCCGTACATCCTGAAGCTTACGGAATTGTAGAAAAAATGGCCAAAGACCTTGGCATTAAAACCAATGAGCTGATTGCCAGCAAAGAAAAAACAGCTTTGGTAAAGCCTGAAAACTATATTACAGAAGAAATAGGAATTTTAGGAATCAAAGATATTTTAAAAGAGCTTGAAAAACCGGGATTAGATCCCCGAAAAGCAGCTAAAGTATTTGAATTTGATCCTCATGTAAAAAGTATCAGAGATTTAAAAGCCGGAATGATTCTTCCCGGAATTGTCAATAATATTACAGCTTTCGGGTGTTTTGTGGATATGGGAATCAAGGAAAGCGGACTTGTCCATATTTCCCAATTAAAAGATGGCTTTGTATCTGATGTGAATGAGGTGGTGAAACTTCATCAGCATGTCCGCGTAAGAGTGACAGAAGTAGATGAAGCGAGAAAAAGAGTGCAACTGAGCATGATTTTATAACGCATTAAAGATCGTTAAAATACCAACATATAAAAATAACAATACAATTGAGCTATAAGAATTTAATTTTCGACCTGGACGGAACACTTTGGGATCCAAGAGCCACAATCATCAAAGTATGGAATGAGGTCCTGATGAGAGATGATCTGATAAAAAAAGAAATGAAACCTGAAGATATGAACCAATACCTGGGTTTACTGGCAGACGATATTTTAAAAGATATCATTCCGGGAATTTCTGATCAAAAGGTTAAGGAAGTGCTTTCTGAGGTGGTACAGCGTGAAAGTAAAGTACTGCGCCTTCATGGCGGTATTTTGTATGAAGGAGTTTCAGAAACCCTGCACCATTTAGCAGGAAATCATCAGCTTTTCATAGTCAGTAACTGTCAGGACGGATATATTGAAGCATTTTTAGACTATTATCAGTTTAATGATCTGTTTACAGATATTGAGTGTTATGGCCGGACTCAAAAACCGAAATCGGAGAATATCCGGCTGATTATGGAAAGGAATGATTTAAGCCCTGAAAACTCTGTTTATATTGGTGATACGCAGACGGATTATAATTCTGCAAAAGCCAATGGCTTGCCTTTTATTTTCTGTGAGTATGGCTTTGGTGAATTGAGCACAAAAGATTATAAACCTTCTGTTTCGAAAATATCGGATTTGGAATCCTGGGTTTCATCTACTGTTTCTAAACTTTAAAATATTATTTAACCTGAATTCGGGATAAGGATTAAATTAAACGCAAAGATAGACAGAGCCGTTTCACTTATTGATAAATAATACAGGGAAATATATTGGTTTTACTTGCTGAATGGAATGCCCTTGTTTTCCTTATTAATAATTAATATGTCAAAAAATCTACCTTGTTTGCCTTTGCGATAAAAAACAAAGGCTGCACACTAATCTGCACAGCCTTTATTCTTGTAAGATTAATAAAACTAAATAATCTATATCCCGGGTTATAAATCTAATATCTGAAGTCTACCATCTCTACTTATAGTCCTTAGAATTCCTCTTCGGCTCTTTAGTTTCCGGCCAATTCATCGTTTCTCCTTTTTCATCCTTAGGTAATACTCTCCTTTCTCTGCTCGTAAATTCAGGATCTTCTGAGGCCATATAAGCCAAAGCAGCCGTTAAAACCACATTATTTTTAACCTCATCAAAAACGATCTTGTCATAGGTGTCTTTTGTGGTATGCCATGTATAACCGAAATATCCCCAGTTCAGAGAGCTTAAGGAAAATCCAGGCACTCCGGCTGCTACGAACGAAGCATGGTCAGAACCTCCGCCTCCGGGCATTCCCGGAAAATCTGTTTTAATGTGGTCTCTCACCGTTTTCGGAACTCCGGTTAACCATTTTCCGATATAGCTGTAAGAATTCACAAATCCCTGTCCGCTGATATTGATCACGCGCCCTGTCCCGTTATCCTGATTGAATACCGCCTGTGTTCCTTTCATAATCTGCGGATTATCTGCTACAAATCCTCTTGAACCATTCAGCCCCTGCTCTTCACTTCCCCAAAGTCCAACAACGATAGTCCTTTTATTGTTTGGGTAATATTTTTTCAGTATTCTCATGGCTTCAAGCATGGTAAGGGTACCCGTTCCGTTATCTGTGGCTCCCTGTGCTCCATCCCAGGAATCAAGGTGAGCAGAAAGAATCACATATTCCTCAGGCTTTTCTTTTCCTTTAATGATACCGATTGTATTAAAATTTTTTGCATCAGGAAGGATTTTGGACTGTGCTTCTACCCTGATCTTAGGTTTTGCTCCTTTTTCTGCCATTCTGTAAAGCATCCCGTAATCTTCTACATCAATATCTATCATTGGAATCTTTGACGTTTTCGCTCCGAAAATCCTGTTCGCTCCCATAATACCTGTCCAATTGGAAATAGCAATTCCTGCTGCTCCCGCTTTTTCCAAAGCTTCCGGAAGCGTATTGTTATCATAACCAATATTTTTTATATAATCGCGAAATTCTTTTCCGGCTTGCTCTTTTTCTGCTTTCAGTTTTTCATACAGTTCCGGGGTGGCAAATTCTTTAATCTGCTCGTCTGAACGGCCGATCTTCTGATATTGTGCCATAAGCACTATTTTCCCTTTTGCAGAAGGAAGCCATGCATCAAACTCAGTTTTGGAAGAAACTTTTGGAAGCACTATAACTTCGGCTTCTACTGCTTTTTTCGTTGCCGGACTCCACGCAAGCTGTGTTGCAGCCAATGATTTCACACGGGGATACACCATATCTACATGCGTAATTCCACGCTGCCATCCTTTCCATGTACCGAACTGCTGAAGGCTGGATTCTATTCCCCAGGAACTGAGTTTAGCGGCAGACCATTCATTAGCTGCCAGCATTTCAGGAGTTCCCACAAGACGCGGTCCGATACCGTCCAACAGCTCATACGCCATATTTTCCAGCTGGGAATTGTTATTGATTTCATCTACAAAGCTTTTCACAATAGGATCAAGCTTTTCTTTCGGATCTACCTTCACCTGAGCCCACGAGAACTGGGCGGCCAGCATAAGTACAGGCACAGCAAAAAATTTATTTATCTTCATAACATATATTGAATGTTTAAAGATAACAGAATTTGCTTGAATAAAGAAAAAAATACAGAAATTAAAGGGCTATTTGCTGATTTAGCAATTTGGCAATTTTGATCAAAACAGAATAATTTGACCAGTGAAATCAAGGCATAAAAAAACCGGCTCAGTGAGCCGGTTTGGGAACGAATTATTTTTTAGCTTCTTCTACAGAAACTTTTCTGAATTCTTTGAACAGTTTGCTAAGTTCTAAAGCTGATTTACGAGCTCTTGTACCTGCAGCTTTGTTTCCTTTTTCTGCTTGTTGGTTAGCCTCAGTTGCAAACGCTTCGAATTCAGCGTTGATTTTTTCAATTAGTTCTTTCATTATTTTTAAAATTTAGGGTGCAAATATAGGTTTTATGGTAATTCCAGCCTAACTCCGACTAAAAAATTTTAGGCCAAAATGCATTTTTTTTCTTCTTTTCCTCCACCAGGCTTTCTTTTTTTGTGGTTATAATAAAAATTCAGTGTTTTTATTGGGTCTATCGGGCTTGTAAAAGGATTATTAGAGTATTATATTGTCTTTTCATCCGAACATTTATTCTTATTCCAAAATTCTATCATAAAAAAGATAATCTTACAAAACCGTTTGTTTCTTAAAATTGACAGTTCCCAGATAATAAAACAGCAGACTAAACAGCAATAGCGGCCCCAGCATGGCTAACCAGTTGATTTTGCTCTGTTCATTATAATATTCCAGTTGAAATTGCTTCCAGTTAATACTTCCCGTCGGTTCGTTAGCAAAGATTTTAGGATAAAACAAAAGCCTTTTCCCTTCATGAAAATGTTCTGCAGCCTGTGTAAATCTCAACTGATCAGCCAATCCGGATCCTGTAAGATCACTCAACTGAAACTGCACGTGAAGCCCGGGCACAAAATAAGAAAGGATACGGCTCATTTCTTCTCTTTTCCAAAGTTTTGCTTTCAACTGATCAGACTGACTTTTAGACTCATCATCTCCCATCTGTTGCATCGCATAATACCAAAGCCAGTTAAAGCTTTCTTTAGGATAACCATACGATCTGAACTGCGGATAATGTCTGTAAAACTTCTCTATAGTTGGCTTCTGATCAGTATCCCATTTTTCGTGATAAGCTTCTCTCTGCTCAATTGCCGTATCCAATGCTTCCGGTAAAGGATATTTGCTTAAAATAAAATTATTGAGCATTGCGGGAAGAATAATAGTGAGCACAATCCAGAAACATAAAAGTCCGGCAGCACCTGCCCGGGAACTTTTATTCCAGGAAACCACCCAGAAACTTAAAGCAAACCAAACAATAATATAAAAGAGTGAGACCAAAACAAAAGCTGCCAATGCTCCATTAATTCTCAAATCCAGAATGGGAATTGACAGAATAATCAGAAACAGTAAAACTCCGGTAATCACTGCAAAACGGACCACGAATTTTTTAAACAAAATTCTGAAAGGCGCCTGAGCCTGTACGGAAAGCAGAATCCATGTACTTTGCTCTTTTTCTTCGGACAGAAGATTGTAACAATAGGAAATAATGACCAACGGGAAGAGGAAAATAATCACAAACCCCAGATCCAGACTGCCCAGAAGCAGACTTACAGGATTCTGAAGATCCGTATCATATTTCTGTCCTTCCAGATTTCTGATCGTTAGGCTCTGTATGGAAGGGTTTACGTCCCTCTGCCCTATTGACAGTGCATTCAGGTTGTCTGTTTTATTAACCAATCCAAATTTCAGATAATATAATAAGAGTCCGAGGTCATTTTCTATGTAGCCCGTATATCTTTCAATATGTTCTTTCTGATAAATAGCCGTATGTTCAATATTGGCTTTCTGCTTCTCAATAAACTGCCTGCCCACAAAAATACTGACCAGTCCTGATAACAGCAGGAACAGCATTCCCAGATAGGCAGACTGGGAACGGATGAAGTTCTTAAATAATAAAAGGTACATGATTAATTTATTTTTATTGTTTTAGACATAAAATGAAGGACGAAAAGAAGACCTAATGCCCACACAAGAAGGGAAAGCACAGAAGCCAACTCATTTTGAAACAGGGCTCTCTGCCCTATAAAACTGTATTGGAAATCAGGAAGCTCTTTCCAGTGATCCTTGCTGATTGTATAAGGCTTATCATTATCCTGCTGCTTTTTATTGCTGATATTTTCCATCTGCAGTTTGTTCATCAGCTGCGCCAGTTGATACCTGTACACTTCCACCTGCTCCTGATAACTGATATAGGAATTAAAATCTGAGCCGGTAAGTGCTGTCGACAGGTCTTTAACCGCCTGAAAAGGATTTACAAAAGCCAGAGAACGGTTAATGCTGTTCTGCTCCTCATAAATATCAAGCTGTTTTTGCCAATGTCTGTTGTAGATTCCGGAGCTGATTTTTTCTCCTTCGGCCATGATATAACCGCTGTAATTAAAAGGCAGCTCTTCCACGGTTTTCACCTGATAGGCCTGCAGAAGGGAATCTTTTATTCGTTTGTAATAGATGTCATTCGGATTGTGGCTGTCTCCGGTTTTCACCAGCTCGTTTTCCACTTTGGTATCAAAATCTATTTTTGATGGCGCCGGATGCAGATACGCACCGAACGCCTGGGCTGTTCTTGGAATAATAACGATAAACAGCAGCCACAAACCGATCAGCTTGACTAAAGAAGATCTTGAAGTCCTGCTTACTGCAGATACCATCACGCAAACACTGCAGACAATAAAAAAGTAGATCAGGTAAGCTCCGGCGATCCAGAACAGACGCAGAAGTTCATCAACCGTGCTTTTAAAGCCAGTCAGAGAAAACCACATGGCCACTGTCAGGATCATCACCGGAACAAAAACCAGCCCAACCAAGCAAAGCAACCCCAGTATTTTTCCGGCCACCAGCTCTTTCCATCGTACACCCTGACTGATCAGTACTTTCAAAGTATTATTCTCACGTTCTGCCGAAATACAGCTGAATCCCAGGAAAAATATAAATAATGGAATCAGGGTCTGCAGGATCATTGCCGTACTTACTTCTCCGAACCTCAACATTCCTGACGAAAATCCGGCCTCTGAGAAATTAACAGTATTCTGCTTATGGGCTTCCAGAAATACTGAATTTCCCATATATCGTTCCAAACCGTAATCAAAAAAACTTAAAGGATATCGTGCCCTGAAGATCAGATAACCGTAATGAGCCATTCTGTGCGGATGTTTATCCGGCTTCCCTTCCCATTGATGCCGTACATCCACCTGATGTTTTACCCTAGTGTCTTCCTGCATTTTATAGTCCTGCCAGCCTGTATAGGCAGCAAACACAAACAGAAGGCTGAGGATCAGCAGAAGAAAAATGACCGCCTTATTCTGTAATGACTGTTTCCAAAGCTGTATTGAAATCAGACGGATAATATGTATTCTCATAATCTTAAAATTTAAAATTTATAAACTGCCGTGAGCACTGCATTTCTTGGGGCTCCGGGAAACAGACGAAGGTAGTTCTGCGCACCCAGCCAGTAGGTTGTGTTAAAAAGGTTATTGACATTGAGAGAAATTCTTACGGGTCCCTGTTTTGGGGTGTAATAAACAGCGGCATCAAAGATTGTGTACTCAGGGACTAGGAATGAACGGTTATACATCGGAACTTTATTGCCGCTGTACTGAATACCTAATCCTATTGCAATATCTTTCAGAAAAGAAGTTTCTCCAAAACTGTATTTCTGCCAGATATTGGCACTGTGAAACGGGGTGTTCTGTTTTCTGGCGCCTATCAGCGCAGGATTGATATCGTCAATAATTTTTGCATCATTGTATCCGTAAGAAGCAAACACCTGCCATGCCCGCGATATATTTCCGATAACATCCATCTCAAAACCACGGCTGCGTTCCTGCCCTCTGGTTATCAGACGGTCCGGCTCGGCGGGATCATTAGCGTTCAAAAGGATATTCCTCTGGCGAATCTCATAAACGGCAACATCAATATGAATTTTTTTATTAAAGAAATCGGCTTTCATTCCAACCTCTTTGGACTGGCTTCTCAAAGGTTCAAAAGCTCTGCCTTCAGGAATAACTACAGGAGCCAGCGAAGCTGTATTTGATTGTGGCTGGAATCCTTCGATATAGGAAGCATAGACATTGATACGATCATTCACATTATAAGTAAGCCCGATTCTTGGAATCAGCTTGCTGTCTTTGACAACAATTTCATTATTTTCTTTATAACGAGTAATATCCTGAAACCATTCCTGTCTGAGGCTTAGGAATAAATTAAACCGGTTCCATTTTATCTGATCCTGAATGTAAATTCCATTAGACCTTATCAGAGCCGGTGGCAACGCAGTTTTTGAAAATACATACTCATCAGTATTTTTTATACTGTAGACAGGATTGGCTAGATTGAAATGCTCTACATTCGGTTTAGGCATGGTAATTCCATTGACCGTCACCATCTGGTAATCACCTGCGTTCTGTGGATTATAGGAAGAAGCTGTTTTCCCGTTGGTCAGAAGATATCCTCTTGCCGTGTTCTGTGCTCCGCCCTTGTACTTATGCGTGCTGATAAAATCGTAGCCTGTCAGAATTTTGTGTTCAATGGGACCTGTTTTAAGATTAAACACCAGATAAGCATTGAGATTATCCGTATTCCAGAACTGGTTTCTCTGGACCATCTGCATTCCGGCCAACGTTGGAATAGGCTTGTTGTTCACATCTACAGCAAAAGCATTGGTTGTTCTGTGTTCCTGAAGATCTTCCTTCCAGGTTTGCTTCATATATGATGCATTGATGCTGATCTTATCGGTAATCCTGTGCGTAAAATTGGACATAATGATTAGTTCCTTTGATTTAAAATAATCATTAATAGCTCCAAGATTAAAGCTTATCGGAGTGCTCCGCAGATCTGTCATCCCGTCTACCGCTCCGAAAATGGGCTGTCCTCTGTCTATCTTACCGTTCAAGTCGCTGTAGATCATTTCTACATTGATTGCGGTCCTGTCATTCGGGATATAGGAAATTGAAGGAGACACCAGAACACTCTTCTGTGACTGAATATCCCTGAAACTCTGGGCTTGCGAATAGCCTGCATTAAATCTGTATAAAAGTGTTTTCTCCTTGTTCAACGGTCCTGTAAAATCCAGGGAACTTCTTATGGTGCTAAAGCTTCCTACGCTCATGGTCACTTCCCGGCTTGGGGTTTTCAATGGTTTTTTAGTCACCAAAACAATGCTTCCTCCCGGATCCACACTGGAAAGAACGGCACTGGCCGGACCTTTTATCACTTCTATCTTTTCAAGACTGGTGGTAATAGGCTGCATAAAATAATACTGCCTGGTCCGCATTCCGTTGATGATTGTTCCTTCTTCGTTCTGCGCAATTCCGCGGATGCTGAATTGGTTATAATAACTCACAGGAGTTACGCTGCTGGCCATTTTGACAGCATCACCCAGTTGAAAAGCCTGCCGGTCGTTGATCAGCTCCTTGCTCACTGTGGAAATTGAAAAAGGAATATCCTTGTTCTGAACCCCGATTTTAGTGGCCGAGAAAGAATAATCACTTTGATATTTTTTTGATGCCCTGCCTAAAATCTCCACTTCCTGAATCGCTCCAACCTTATACAGATGAATGACCAGTTTTTTGGTTAAAAACGCACTGTCCGCTTCGATCTGTTCGGTATAAGTATCATAAGATTCGGCATTGACACTGATGTCATAGGTTCCTTTTCTGACATCCGGTATGCTGAAATTTCCGTCATTGGATGTCGTTTCATATCTGTTTTCGTTGTTTTTAATAATGATTCTGGCATTTTTAAGCCTGTGATGATTTTCGCCGATCACTTCCCCCGACAATGTTTCCTGCGCACAGACCTTCACACTGGCGGCTGCCAGTGCTGCTGTGATATACAAATATTTCATTACCGGTTTTTAAATAGTTTCTAAGTAAATTTTCTGTAGCTCATCGGCAGTCACAGATTTAGCATCAAGGGTATGAACCAGTCTTCCTTCTTTCATAATGCCGATCCGCGTTCCCACATTCACTGCATTGAAAATATCATGGGTAGCCATGATGATGGTTTTCCCTTTTCCAGCAAGGTATTTACAGATCCTGGTGAATTCTGCAGTAGCTTTCGGATCAAGTCCTGAAGTGGGTTCGTCCATTAAAATGAGGTCTGCACTTTTTGCAACGGCGATGGCAATGGCTACTTTCTGGCGCATTCCTTTGGAATAGGCAGCCAGCTTTTTGTTATGAGCTTCCTTCTGAAGACTTGTGTTCTCCAGCAATATTTCCAGCTCTTCTCTGGAATACCTGAAACCTGCCATCTGACTAAAGAAATCTAGGTTTTCAATCCCTGTAAGATTAGGATACAGCTGTACAACTTCCGGAATATAGGCCGTGAACTTTTTGGTGGTTTCCCCATTGATTTCTACCGGAACACCTTTAATAAGAGCCTTACCGGAGCTTGCTTTTAAGAAACCTAAGAATATATTGATCGTTGTGGTTTTGCCGGCTCCGTTTTGTCCGAGCAGACAGAAAATTTCTCCTTTTTGTACGGATATATTGAGTCCGCTTAGCGCAGTGACATTATTGTACTGCTTACTAAGCTCAATAGCTTGTAATATTGACATGAAAATGTATTATGTAATTAAATAATTAAAAAAAGTTCAGCCCGCAAAAGAAGGCATGGGATATTTAAAAATTATAATACAGCCGGCGGGCCTCTGTCCGAAAGGGAAAAAAGCGTGTAAGAAAATAGAAATTCGGGAGAAGAAAAGATCTTTCCCGTGATTTTTGATACAGAAAAAACAGCCGTGTAAATCTTTCCAATCCCACCTTCACCCAGCAGTTTATGGTGGCAGATGGGACACTTGGTATCACATGACGAAAAGGCCTTTTTGAAAATCTTTACATTCTCTCCTTTGGGCTGCTGAAAAGTATTTCCTGCATTCTGGCTGTGAAGAAAGTGATGGTGAAGATATTCCGCCGGAGAAACAGCAAAGGCATAAACGGCAATAAAAATTGCCGTCAAAAAGTTTTTAAAGTGCCTTGTGACTCTCAATGAATAGATTTGCTGATTGAAATTGAATGCTGCGAAATTAAAAAATATTTAATTAATATAGGGTTTTACTGAGATTAATTTCAAAAATTTTCCGGAAATGAGGTTGATTTTATCATTTTTAAGATTGTTAAATATACGCCCCTTATATAAATATATATTTGATGGTCTGCTTTTACACCATTACTCATCCTCAAATGTGTTTATCAATTCTCTTCCTGATTTCTTTCTCACCTCAACTCCTTTGCTCTTCTTCCTGCATTTTCCAGCAGGGCAAGACTTTCCGGCGTGACCCGGTCTGCAAAAACGATCCGGAAATGATGACTGTATTCATCTGTTAATGAAAATGTATTTCCAGGCGTGAACAGAATTTTATTTTTGTCACAATAATCAAAAAATCTCTTCATATCAGTTTGTTCCGGGAGCTTCCCCCAAATGCTGTAACCTCCTTCAGGACTGTGAAAATAGGAATCTTCGGGAAAGCAGTGTCGTAAAGCTCCCAGCAACTCAACGGCCTGTTTGTTCAGTTGTTTCCGGAATGACCGAAGGTGTCTTTCATAACTGGTTCCCTGAAGAAGCTTCAGCATCAGTTCCTGATAAATAGGGGCAACTGATCTTCCCAGGACAAACCTCGCTCTTTCCGAGCGGGCATAAAAACGTCCGGTATGCAGCCAGCCCAAACGGATACCCGGCGCCAGCGTTTTTGAAAATGAAGAATACGTCATCACCAGTCCTGAATCATCAAAGCTTTTGATGCAGCGTGGCCTTTTACCACCAAAGTAAAGATCACCGTAGATATCATTTTCAATAATCGGAACCTGATAGAGAGATGCGACAGACAAGAGTTCTCTTTTAGCATCATCATTCATTATGATACCTGTCGGGTTGTGAAAATTGGGTGTTAGCACCACGGCTTTTATATCATTCGAAGTACAGACTTTTCTGAAATATTCTGTATCAAAACCGTTTTCGTAATGTACAGGGATTTCGATTATTTTAAGGCCAAGGTTCGCCATAACCTCCAAAACGGAGAAAACACAGGGACTTTCAACAGCTACAATATCTCCGGGATCAGTTACCGCTCTTAATGCTATTGTCAATGCCTGCAGTGCACCATCCGTAATGATAAGTTCATCAGGATTCATTGAACATCCGTGAGCCGTCATGTGTTTGGAAATCTGTTTTCTCAGTTCATATAATCCATTTAACGGATAATAACGTAATAATGCAGCTCCTTTTTCGCGGATCACTTCCTGCATCGTTCTGAGGATGAGTTTTTGTGGGATCAGAAGATCTCCCGGTGCTGCCATATTGAAAGAACTGGATTCGGAAGGCTTGTTTCTGGCAGAAGTCAGCATCACATTTTTTGCGAATACAGCATCTCTCACAACAGGAATCAGCCCTGTTCTTGCTTTCGAAATACGGCCTTCTGCAACGGAGGTTACAAAATATCCTGAGCGTGGACTGCTTTCTATCAGCCCTTTCATCATCAGATATTCAAAACCGCTTTGAACGGAGCTTGTACTCAGCTGATATCTGTTTTTGATCTCGCGTACGGAAGGCAGACGTTCTCCTTTCAGCAAAATCTTACTTCTGATCTGTTCTTCAATAACCGATGTAAAAATTTCATATTTATAGGATCGCATCATCATTTCGCCAAACTGTACCGTACAAATTTATAAAATAAATCACTGTACCGATTAAATTAATGAAAACTGTATCCTTTTCGAATCCCAATAATCTTCTAATTTTGAATAAAAAAGATTCATGAATATAATTTCAAAATTTACGGTGGGTTCTGAGGAGGGAATTTCTGATCTTATAACCATTATTGATTCTTCAGTTTATGCTATGCACAGGGAATTGATTCCTGAGGAGGACATCAAAAAATATATTGAAACTGATATTGATCCCAGAAAAATGATCAATGACCTTAATGACCTTTCCAACCAGCTTATTATAGCGTATGCGGATGATCAGCCAGCCGGTTACAGTATTCTGAAAAGCGGTTCCGGACATCCTGCCCTGCCTGTAGAGAAAAAAGCTATAGAAATCAGCTTTGTGATCCTTTCGGAATTCGATTCTCCGGAAACGAGGGAATCGCTTTGGAAAAAATGCAGATCTGCAGCCAGCTTTACAGATATTATCTGGATTAATATGATGGTTCATGATCCGCTTTTAGAATTTTTAAAGGAAACAGGTTTTACCAATGTTGCTGATGCTGTAGCCGGACCTTTTAAACTTCCTTCTCAAATACTAAAATTCGAAATGATTAAAGGTTAGATTCTCACACAAGAAAAAACCTTAATGGTTCAATTTTTTTGTCATCTTTATAAAATCTCTTTTTTTGTATTAACAACGGATTACGTATCTTTGATTTTTATAATTTCTTTATCATGAGTGATCAGCTTGAAACTATTGAAGATTATTACAGACGCATCCGGAACAATCAGATAAAAATGTTTGATTCTGATGATTTTGAAACAGGAAAGTCGCATTTCAATGTTTCTCTGCGGAAGTACTGTAGTTTTAAAAGTCCATACAACCGCCGTGATTATTATAAGATAAGCTTTATTATTGGAAAGGGCACATTCCAATATGGATCACATGAGCTGTATATTGACCGCCCTGCCCTCTTTTTTCCTTCGCCTAACATCCCGTATTCATGGGAGTGTGACGGAGATCTTCAGGAAGGCTATTTTTGCCTGTTCAATCAGGAGTTTTTTAGTGGAAATACTGAATTCAACCTGTTTAAGAAGACCTCATTGTTTAAAGAATGGAGCAAGCCTATTGTTTTTTTAACGGATGAACAGACTCAGCTGGCTACTCTTTATTTTGAGCAGATGTATAAGCTGAATAACTCAGCATATCCGTTCCGGTGCAGCAGTATTAAAAGCCATCTGGCTTCTGTGATGCACCTCGCTTTAGAGAACCGTGTAGATGATATTAATCCCAATGAACTTCCGGCTAATATCCGTTTATACCGTCTATTTGATGAGCTGCTCAATAAGCAGTTCCCTTTGGACTCTCCTGCTTATCCGCTCACTCTGAAAACTGCCTCTGACTTTGCAGATCAGCTTAATGTGCATGTCAATCATCTGAATTCATCGGTAAAATCAGTCACTCAGCTTACCACGACTCAAATTATTAAAGAAAGGGTATTTGAGGAATCTAAAAATCTTTTGAAATATACTAACTGGGATATTGCTGAAATAGGATATACTTTGGGATTTGACCAACCTTCCCATTTCAATAATTTCTTTAAAAAACATGCCGAGGTTTCGCCCTTAAAATTTAAAAATGCATTTTAAATCTTTGATTTTTGCAATTTTTACTTTGTCTTTTAAAATTGTATTTCTGTATTTCCGGCTTATTTTTGCCTAGTAAAATAACGAACGAATATGTTGTTGAAAGAAGCATCTGAAAAAAGAATCAGATTAATCACCATTATGGCTTTTGTGTCGATTCCGCTTTCGGGATTTGTCACTGATATTTATTTACCATCATTCCCATCGATGGCAAAGGAGATGCAGGTCTCTGAAAAGGACATCCAGATCACTTTAACGTCTTACTTACTTAGCTATGGGATATCGCAGCTTTTTGTCGGGGGAATCCTGGACAGTATCGGGCGATACCGTCCTAAACTGATCGCACTGTTCTTACTTATCATCAGCAGTATTCTGATTACAATGACCGACAGTATTCTGCTGATCTGCCTGCTTCGTATTCTTCAGGGAGCTGCAGTTTCCGTACTGGTTGTTGCTACCCGGGCTATTTTTGTGGATCTTTATGATTCTGAAAAAGTAAAACACTATCTGAGCTATTTCACGATCGTCTGGTCGTGCGGGCCTATTTTAGCACCTTTTTTGGGCGGATATCTTGAAAAACTCTTTAACTGGCACGCCAATTTCCATTTTCTGGCTTTGTATGCGGGAGCCCTGTTTGTATTCGAATGGTCTTTCAGTGGTGAAAGCTTACCGGAGAGAAAGAAACTTAATCTTTCTGAAAACATCAGTCTATACAAAATGATGCTGAAAAACAGAATCTTTATGCTCGGAATTTTTATTTTAGGACTAAGCTACTCTATTGTGATGCTTTTCAATATTACAGGTCCTTTTATCATTGAAAATACGTTTCATTTTACCCCTGTAGTTATTGGATACTGTACCCTGATCTTAGGATTTTCATGGATGATTGGCGGTTTTATAGGAAAACGAAGACTGAAGCTTGATTTTAAAGAGAGGATTTTACAGCCTATCATTTTACAGCTAATCCTGATTACCGGACTTATTGCAACGAGCTTCTATGCGGAAAGTCTTTTCATTATGGTACCTTTTGCGTTTTTTATTCATATCTGTTCCGGGATTTTGTTTACGTCATTTTTTACAACGAGTATGCTTTATTTCCCTAAGAATGCCGGAACAGCAGGCGGACTGATGGGTGGACTGGTCTATGTGATCACATCTATTACAAGTTTTATTATTTCGGTCAGTGGAACCGTCACGGAACAGGATGGTCTTGCCTGGCGTTATCTGGCGATTGCCATTATACTTTTAGGAATTATTCTGGTTATGCACCAGGCCGTTAAAAAAGAAGAAGCAGAGAATTGATCTCTGCTTCTTCTTTTCAATAAAACCTTATCAAATGACTCATCCTCAGGATCTTACTTTTTAATAAAAGCAATGGCATCTACTTCTATCAGCATATCATCTAGTGCCAGCCTGGGAACCGGAATTAAAGTACTTGCCGGAAATTCGTTATTTTTCCATACTTTATGCATTTCCTCTGTCCATATCTTAAGTTTCTCCTGATCATGATCAACAATTAAAATCGTAATTTTAAGAACATCATTAACTCCTAACCGGTAATCAGCAAGTGCGGTTTCCAAATTTTTCAGGGAAAACCTAACCTGAGTTCTGAAATCTTTGGAAAGATGGTGCTCTAAGCCTTCCCCTCCACTTTGTCCGGATACAAACACATATTTTCCTTCAGCTTCATTTGTTGTAGCGTGAGAAAAAGCAAAAGGAGTCGGATCAAAAAGGCCTTTTGGATTTTTGTGGACAATAGTGGTTACATTGGTTGTTTTTTTTGATTTATGGTGATTTGTATTTTGTGAAAAAGCCAAAAATCCCATACAAAGGGTGGATAAATTAAATACTATACTTCTCATGATATCTATTATTTTATTCTGAAATATGAAGCAAATATAGATTTCAATATTTTCAGAAAAATAAACATATGTTGAAGTTTTTAGCTTTTATAGACGGTATATTTACCAGTTTTTTTTAGGAATAACGGTAATACATGATCTGGCATATATATTGGGTACGCTTCATAAATAAGAAGAGCAGTTTAAAGTAAAAAGCACAAATGCAATTTAACTAAATATTACAGATTCTCATAAGTCTGATCTATTAAAAAAGATACCGCTTTTTTGATTTTATCGCGGCCGTCATCAGTATTAAGATCTATACCGCAAAACACACTGCCATTTACGGAAGCATACATATTCAAGTAATAAAGGCCTGAAACTAAAATGGCCGCTATTGCACGGAAATCCTGCGAGCGTTCTCCGAAATGAGGATCAATAACTAACTTAAAAAGAGTTCCCCCGTTTTCTTCCTGCATATTAGTCAGCTTTGTCAGGGATTTGCGAGACTCAGACAAGCGCCACAATAAAAGTTTCTGCAGCTCCTTGTTGCTCTGCACGTAATCAAATTGCTGCAGTAACATTGCTTCAGTAAATGCTTTCCCTCCGTCTTTTGGATCGGGCATCATGGTTTCGGTGGTTACGTTGCTCCAGTAATCCTGGGACCGGATATATTCATCCATCAGGCCATCCATTCCGCCAAAATAGGTATAGATCATTTTTTTATCTACTCCGGCTGTGGCTGCGATATCGTTTATCTTCAATGCCGCATATCCTTTCGTTTTCAATATCTTTCCAACAGCATCCAAAAATTTCTTTTTACTGCGTTCCTTGTTCCGGACATTTCCTGCAGCTGATTTTCTTTCCATAGCTAAACATTCGATTATACAAGTTTAAGGAAATTTTAATTATTTTAGACACTGAATAGTGTCTTGTTTTGTATATTTGCGGAAACTAAACCATTCAATATATATTTAAACAGTATTTAGGTTGGAAAAACTAAAACAATTCAGGTCGTATCATTGTGTATTTTGGGCAAAAAGGATTTCAGATATAGAAAAAAGCGAGCTGATGATAAACACAGATTTCATCTTACATTCTCATTCCGGAAGGCTGTACAAATGCTGATTTTATACATTAACCGATCAGAATTCCAAATTTTGGACAGGTCAATCAATAAAAACTTCCCGGCAGCCAACTGCAGATAAAGTTAATTGAATGATCTTACCGTAAAAATGGAATCAGTTTATTTCCTCAGTTTAAGGAGGCTTTAGAAATAATGACAAGGTGAGATGATGAAGAATGATTATTGGATTACAACTGATGATGTAAAATTCGTTGTTCCTGTAACAAAAGATGATTTCGAATCTAACAGCTAAGGTAAAAACACTAAATGTAAAAGAGACTGCCTCACTTTTGAGACAGTCTCATTTTAATTATCTTAAGTCTGCTGGTGTGGTCAATTTATTAGGAAGTATACTTTTATATAAATGATTTGGTATTAATTTATTTATCCTACCACTACCACGGCACAAGCCAAAACTATCTCACCACTGAATATTCTTTCTTATTTGAAAGGACATCCAGCATTACTTTTGCAATTCTGGCTCTTTCAACCTCTGAAAGATTAGATCCTGAAGGCAGGCATAAGCTATTACCAAACAGGGTCTCTGCTACTTTTCCACCATAATACGGTGCGTCTTTAAATATAGGCTGCAGATGCATTGGTTTCCAGATAGGACGGGATTCAATGTCTTCTTTCAGAAATGCCAGACGCAAATCTTCATGGCTTTTTGATGATTTAGTCTTGGTATCATCAATTGTAATAACGGATAACCAGTGATTGCTGTAAAAATCTGAATCAGGTTCTGAAAATATTTTTACTCCTTCTATATTTTTACAAAGTTCTGAATAAAAACTGTGCATTTTTCTACGTCCCTCTACCCTCTCATTCAACACTTCCATTTGCCCTCTTCCGATTCCTGCGCTGATATTACTCATTCTGTAATTGTATCCAATTTGGGAATGCTGATAATGCGGGGCATTGTCTCTAGCCTGTGTAGAGAGAAATACAGCTTTATCTTTATCTTCCTGGGAATGGCATACCAATGCGCCACCTCCGGAAGTCGTAATAATTTTGTTCCCATTGAATGACAAGATACCAAAACGGCCAAAAGTTCCACAGGCTTTTCCTTTATATTTGGAGCCTAATGATTCAGCAGCATCCTCAATTAAAGGAATATCATACTCTGCAGCAATTGATAAAATTTCATCCATTTTTGCAGGCATTCCGTAAAGGTTAACGACAATAATAGCTTTGGGCTTTTTGCCTTTTGAAATTCTGTCTTCTATCGCCTCCTTTAAAGCCACCGGACACATGTTCCAGGTATCTTTTTCGGAATCTATAAAAACGGGTACGGCTCCCAGATAGACAATAGGATTAGCAGAGGCAGAAAATGTCATCGACTGACAGATAACCTCGTCTCCATGAGTGACATCGCACTCAATTAATGCTAAATGTAAAGCGGCAGTTCCTGCAGAAAGTGCAGCTACTTTTACATCTTCATTTAAGAATATTTCCAAATCTTGTTCAAAACCATCAACATTCGGTCCTAAAGGGGCTACCCAATTTGCGTCGAATGCTTCTTTAATGTATTTTAATTCATTTCCTCCCAAATGGGGAGATGACAACCACACTTTTGATTTCATATTTTACTATTCTAAATTTTACTAAATATTTAAACTTCTACTTTTTATTACTTTACCCGGATTTCCTACTACTGTAGCACCATCCGGTACATCGCTAATAATGACAGCTCCTGCACCAATGGTACACCACTTGCCAATTTCTATTCCCTGTATCACACTGGCCCCAATTCCAATATGAGTTCCTTCCCCTACGTATACGTTTCCGGCCAGCGCCACATTGGGAGATACGTGGACAAAATCTTCGATTATACAATCGTGATCAATAGAAGCATTGGTATTAATAATACAGTGCTTCCCTATCTTTACTGCTGCATTTATAGTAACACCGGGCATAACGATAGTTCCTTCTTCTATTTTTAATCTCTTAGATAGTATCGCCTTGGGATGAAGGAGGGTAACATAATTGAAATGCTCACCCCGATTAACTACTCTTTTCCGCAACCTGTTATTACCTATAGAAATAAGTACTTCTATATCATAGGGCGGAGCTTCGTGAATAACAGTATAATTCAACACTCTCTCCTTCGACGGATTTTCGTCGATATAGGCTTCAATATTATAACCGCATTCTTCGGCGATTTCAGCCACTACTTTGCCATGACCACTTGCTCCGTATAAATACATATTCTGTCTACATTTAATTTAAATTAATTATTTCCTGTAAAAGCTTCTACCGTAGCCTGATCAGCCTGGTTTATGCCTTCCTTTTTTATTACTTTTTTTAAAGTAAGGAACATTACTTTGCAATCTGTTGCAAATGATACATTCTCTATGTACCAAATATCTAATTCAAATTTCATCGTCCAGGAAATGGCATTTCTCCCATTCACCTGCGCCCAGCCTGTAATGCCAGGGCGTATATTGTGTCTTCGTCTTTGAGATTCATTATATAAAGTCAGGTATTGTGGCAACAGAGGTCTTGGACCTATAAGCGCCATGTCTCCTTTCAATACATTAATCAGCTGCGGAAGCTCATCCAGGGAAGTCTGACGTATAAAACTTCCAACACGTGTTAAGCGTTCCGAATCAGGCAAATAATTACCCTTTGCGTCTTTTTTATCATTCATTGTCTTAAACTTGATGATATTGAATATCTTCTCGTTTAATCCCGGTCGTGCCTGCAAAAAGAATGGTTTACCCTGATTTGCGAAATACAGAAGGACCATAACCACAATGAAAACAGGTGATAACAAGATTAGTCCTATTAGCGCAATCAGAAAATCTATAATCCTTTTAAAAAAAAATTTATACACGGTAATCTTTTTCTTTAATTAGTTTTTTGTATTCACTCAATAAAGCTTCCCAAATGACAGACTGCTCGTAACGAGATTCTATCATCGGCCGGGCATTCATCTTTAATTTCTGATAATAATCAGTGTCCGATTTCATTCTTTCCATTGCCTCACCAAGCTTCTCACTGTTTTTCACCGGAACAATTACTCCATTCTGGTCTTCTATAATAATTTCGTTGCATCCGTTGATATCAGACACTATACTCGGCAATTCCATCGCTCCCGCCTGTATCACTACATTTGGAAATCCTTCCCGATAGCTTGGAAAGACCAATGCATCAGAAATAGCAAAATAAGGACGGACATCTTTCTGAAAGCCTACAGATATGATATCCGGATTATTTTCAATTTCTTTTAATGTATCCGGATGCAGAGGATCCAGTTCCTGTTCCAGAGTACCAACCAGTAATAATTTGCAGTGGCGCTGTGGATTTTCTTTTTTGTTTATATGAGAAAAGGCTTTAACCAATTCATTAATTCCCTTATCTCCTACCAAACGTCCTACGAATACAAAAACAAAATGTGCATCTTCTATACTCAGTTCTTTTTTTAAAAGCGTTTTCTGTGCTTCGGTAATCTGGTTGGGCGAAAAATGTTTCAGATCGATACCGTTCACATTGCCATTTCCTATAACTTTTAAAGATTTTGAGGTGATTTTGTAATCAATTAAATCTTTTCTCACTCCTTCACCTTCCGGATAAATATGGGTGGCTGCCGAACATAATAGCTTATCCATACTGATGAGAAGTTTCTGCATCATCCCTTTTCTGGTCGGGAAAATAAGCCCGGTAAAGGTGTGGATACGGATCGGCACTCCTGCCATTTTCCCTGACAGCATGGTTAAAAGCCCGGCCTTGGGTGTTATGGAATGTACAATGACCGGTTTTTCTTTTTTTAAAATTTTATATAATTTATAGAGAGAGGTAAGGTCTTTTAAAGGACTTATTCCTCTTTCCATATTTACTTCAATCGTTTTTATACCTTCTCTCTGTTTTACTTCGTCAAGAAGCTGGCCTTCTGAAGATATACCTATAATATCATAAAATTCACTTAAGAACTTCAATTGCCCTTTTAATAAAACATTCAAAGACAATGGTATTGTTGATGTCCGAATTATTTTCATATTAGTATAAGGATTGAATATCTTTTATTAATCTGTTCCTGCTGTCTGTCACCAGACTCATGGATTGTTCCAGCTGTGATTTTATATCATCATATTCTGAAATAGCTTTATCAAATTTGTTAATCAGCCAATCCGACTCTACATCCTGAATCTGAACCACATAATCATCCAAATTAAAATCTCCCATTATGCCCAGAGCTTTGTTACCTCCATATCCGATAGCAATGGAAGGAACCAGAGATGTCAATGAAAATATAATGGAATGAAAACGTGTGCCTATGAAAAAGTAAAAATTAGAATAAACCGCTTTCAATATATCACATGATAAATTTTCGTTGATCCAGATGATATTAGGATCCTTAATCTTTTCCAACAAATCTTTTATGGCATTACGATCGTCTTCGTGGGAATTCGGCCCTAATGACTGATTACATAAAGCGACCTTATACCCTTTACTCAACAGATGCTTTGTAAGATCTGCAACTGAGTCGATGTATTTTTTGTACAGTTCTTCCGGGTTTGATAAGCCGGGAAAGCGCCAGGGACGGATCGTCACTCCTACAATTTTATCTTCTGGTGTTAAGTTATATTTCTGTAATATCTTCAGGGCTTCTTCCTGGCTTCCTTTTTCTAAGAAGAACCCAAGATCCATTTCTACCTGAATATTTTTTTCCAATAACTGGCCTAAGCTTTTTGAAGAAACATTCTCACGTGCATACACCAAATCCAGTTGATTGAATACTGTACGTACCTGCTGCTTAACCGTTAATCCTATAAACGGGCCATATGAGTTGGGTAAAAAGACAACTTTCTTCCCCAACGCTTTAGCTAACCTAACATAGAATAAGAAATACCACATTAAGTAAGGTGCCGTTTTTTCACCGTAAGCATGAATAAAGCCTCCTCCTTTTACAAAAATGGTTTTTGCCTCATGAAACTGCTTAACGGTTTGATAGGTTTTATGATCAAAGGATTTCTTTACTTTCTCGAGGTCATTGCATATTTTAATTAAATGCCTTGTGTTTTTAAAGTCCAGCCCAGCATTTCTAATCTGCTTTAAAAGTTCAAATTTTGATTCTTTAATATGCTCTCCTGATTTATGCTGCCCTCGTCGGGGGTGTTTTAAAATATTATCTAATAATTTAAAGCCATGTTCTTCGGACTGTTTACACAACAATGCTCTTTCTTCGTCATTTTCACCGGCATCCAGTATATATACTTCGTCATACAGCCCTGTATCTTTGGCCAGCCTCCAGCTTTCCCAAACCAACGCCTGATCTCCCTTATTTAAATCTGTTACTCCTGGTACTATTATAGCATTATTCATTCTATATCAATTTTCCTTGTTTAATCCTGTGTGTGTTTTGCTTTACCTTACGGTTTATGTATATATTCAGTGCTATTCCAAAGGGAATTGCGATGAGGGTATATAGCTTATTGGGAGAGCCTTTAAAAAAATTCCATTTTTTAGCAAAAAGGCACGAAGATATATAGTGTACTGAGTTCTTTAGCACTATTTTTTTGTTTATCCCATACTTCATTTTCATTTTCCTGTATTCAATAAATGAGTTGGGACTGTCTTTATATCTCTTGTACAGTCCGTTGGATAATCCATCTTGCTGGTATTCTATGATACAGTAGATCTCGTTTGAGAGGAGAAATTTATAGTCCTGATCTATCAGTGTAAATATCCAGCTTACCTCATGAAAAATTTCATTTTCAAAATAAGGGTATGGCAGATACTTTTTATATATTTCCGTATCAAAAATATATTTCTTGTCCCCTTTGATTTTATAGTGATCTACTAATTCAGAATAGGTAGATTCCTTTATATCTGGTAAATGTTCTCCTGCTACGGAACCGTCTTCATAGGCATCCAGACCAATAATTCCTGCGGAATTGCTTTTTCTATTGGCTTTCCAGAATTTTAATATTTTTTCAATGCCGTTATCAGGAAGATAATCATCAGAGTCTATACAGGTAAATAACTCAGTATCTATATAGTTCAGAGCTAATATCTGGGCTGCCAGCTTCCCTTTATTCTTCTGATAATAATACTGTATTTCGATTCTGCCTTCTTCTATCCATTTTTCAACCTGTGCGGAAGTATTGTCGCTGGAACCATCGTCTACAATAATCCACTTAAAATCCAAACTGCTTTGGTTGCACAAAGAATCATAAAGCCTGATCAGCGTTTTTTCTCTATTAAAGGTTGGCGTAAAAACAGTAATTGATTTCATGATTTACCCAATTTTTTAAAGATTTTATCAAATTCTTCCACCTGGTTTCTTTTACCATAATTATTGACGATCAATGATTTCCCATTGTTGGCAATAAACTGGTAAAGCTCTTTGTCATTATAAAGTTTACAGATATATTCATAATAGTCATCTACATTATTGTGAGTGGCAATATATCCAGTAAAATTGTGAAGGATATAATCTGTAACTCCTCCTACCGGATTGGCAATAACAGGTATTTCAAATGCCAAAGCTTCCATGATTACACGAGGTAATCCCTCTGTATCGGAAGGGTGTATTAAAATATCGCTGTTTTTGAAAATGCTGTAGGGATCTTTTTGATTGAGCAAGATCTCTACATGATCATCAAGCTTATATTGATTGATCTCACGACGGATTTTGTTTAAAAAAATCTCTGAAACAGGGCTATCATAAACAGCTCCCATTAAGATTAATTTAAAATTAATGTTATTATCTTTTAATCTCCTGGCTAAAGAAATTGATAAATCCTGCCCTTTTGCCGGTAAAAAACCACCACAATGTAAAATCACCATGGGATCAGTATCCTTCCTTTCTGTTTTTTCTTTTCTGTACTGATCCACTTTTGCTAAATCAATAGCATTCGGCACTACAAAAATTTTTTCTAAAGGGGCCAACCCTCCTGTATAAATAGCCTGTCTTGTGGATTGGGAAACTCCGATAAAATAATCGGAATTGTACTTAAACATCAGCTTTTTAAGAAAACCTATAGAGTTGTAAGCAAACCAGCCCCGTGCAAAATAAGCTATCTTATAGTCTTTCCCTTTCTTTAAAATGGAATTGGTTTTAATGTTATTGACAATAATTACATCCGGCTTAAAAGTATTTTGAAATTTTTTGAATTCTTTTTTCAGCCTGATCCAGTCTAATAAAAATAAAGTGATATTTATACTTATTTTAAAGGGATTTCTAGTACTGAAAATCGCAATAGGGCTATCATTTTTCTTTAAAATCTTTATCGGGATTTTATTGGCTTTTACATCTTCAGTAAATTCATTGCAACTACCCCAGAAATCTACGATCACCGAATTATGCCCCTCTTCATTTAGTCGTTTTGCCAATTCAATCGTACTCTTACGGGCACCACCATGAATTTGAACGGCTTCAAGGAAAATTATGTTCATTTTTATATCACTTTCATTATATGATTAGATAAAATTCGGTTATTAGTTTTTAGCTGAGTTTTAACTTGAACAAAACAACTACAATATTTCAGTGCTATAAAGCCTAAAATATTGTCATTATTCTCAATAATAAAAATGATTTTTTTTCAGATCTGTGTGTTCAGATATCAAATAGTGTTGTAGTAAATTTTATCTTTAAAATAATATAATTATGTGAACTATTTGTTACAATAATTGAATTATTGATGAATTTTTCACTACATAATACAAATATACAAAAAAATAATATGTCACGAATCTTTGAATCAAAGTTTATATTTTATTAACTTTTAAATAGAAAAATTCCGTTTATTTTACATCGCTACTTTTATTATTATTATAATCAGATAAAAATTGATTTAAATTAGTTGTAGACATTCTTGAAGTAGTTGATTTATTAAACTTCATATCCTCTAACGTTAAGCTTACATTGCTTTTTTTACCTTCATAGTTTCTGATAAACACCTTATTTGGTGAGGTATAATTGGAATTACTTATTACAATTTTACCTTTAATCGGTTGTGCATAATTTAGTTTATTTCTAGTAATGCTAAGACCTAAAGCAATTCCTGAACTAATATCAGAATGATTATTTATTTTAATTGAAATAGGCTTACTACTGCCATTTAAATTACCTGTTGAAATAACAATTCCATGCACCGCATTATTTTTAGTGATAATATTGTCCAATATCACATTTGTTATTTCATTATTACCTGAGTTCGGTTCAATATCAATACCACTTTGCGGATTATGGCCACTTGTATTGCTTATCGTAGTATTTTTTATGGAGATATTAATTCCTGATATGATAGAAATTCCATTTCTTCTGTTATCATTTATAATTCCTCCACTTACAGATATATCTTTTGGAGCAGTAGTTTCTTGGCCAATATAAATGCCATCACCCCAAAATTTTGAAATCATAGGTTTAAACAAGTGAATATTACTGCTTGATTTTATTGATACCCCATTCCCCCATTCACCTTCTTTTGACCGATGGGTATATTTATCTCCCTCTATATTTAAAAAAAAGATATTAACATTAGTAACGTTATTTATACTAATTGCTTTATAAGCTGGTTTACTACTGCTCTTCAGAATAATTTTTGAATTCGGCTGAAACAAAATATTTTGGTTCGAGCGTAAATTAATTCCTTTATCAGAAATCAGTACCGGAAAATTTGGAAATATCAGCTTTGTATTCTCGTCAAGAGCTTTCTGAATCAAATCCGTATAATCCGTTCCTCCTTTTCTATCCAGATTTTTGGGTAGTGAACTTTCAATATTAAATGCGTCTTTAAAGTATTGATCTTTAATACTCGCATATTCCTTAGTATTTGTATTTTGACTGAAACAGAAAAAAAATTGAAATACCGTAAAAAATATTATAGTTAGTTTATCCATTTTTTAATTATTTTTCTATTTGACGCTAATGTTAAAACATAAAAAAACAACACATAGGTAAGTTTAGTTAAGGGAACTACAATGTTACTTCTAGCAATATAAATACTAAACGAAAAGAATAATAGATATATAGCTACTAATAAAAAATTGGTACTATTATATCCCAATACATAAACCTCTATTTTTTTTGTGAGATAACCAAAAATGATAAAAATGACAATTACACCTAAAATACCAAAGTCCAGATAAACATCTGCAACTGCACTGGTTCCCACTCCCCATTTTGCATTGGATCCTAAAGACAGATATGTTAAGAATACTGATGACGAAAAAAAGTTAGTATCTATACCGAGCCTTGCGTTTAGGAAACTGTTTAACCCTGGTATAATAACTGAAAAATTCTGAAACATAAATAGACCATAAAAATGATCATATCTTGTTGGCACTTTATTAACAGCTGTACTAATTGTTAAAACAGAAGTTGCCAATTCTTTAGTCATTGGAAAGACTGAATCCGGATAATAGGTATTCTCAATTTTAGAATTAATTGCTGAATCCAGAGTTACCCCTGTTCTCCTTATCATTCCAAGAATTGTCATTAGCATAGATCCGATTATAATAACTGAAATAAGTTTAGATGAAGATATACTTACATTATTTAAATATATATATCCAAAAATTAAAGCTAATGACAAATAAATAATCGGGCCTCGGTCACCACTAAATAAGATTAGCATCAGATATAAAACAAAAAATATTAAGCTGTATCCGTATTGCTTTAAATAATTGTAAAAATTAGATTTTTTACCATTATTTATAATCATTATCAATATTATTGCTATAAAAGAAGTTTCAAATAATAACATTGAATATCCTAGCAAAAAGGAGGTCTTTCGGCCTGAACCGTAAGTATTAGCATCTAAAAAAGAAGAATTAATCTGCGACAGAAAGAAGAAGAAAGAAAGAACATTTATTACTTTCAAAGTTCGGATATTGATCATCTTTCTTAAAGGCTTTTCCTGTTGTATAATTACTTTTTTAGCTTCAAATAGGCTGGTTCCGAATAAATAACTATTCAATGCAATAGAGGCACATAAAAGTGTTTTTAAAATGATTCCCGAACGTATGAATAAATAATGATTGCTGGGCTCTAAATATCCTAATGCCAGATCAACAAAGGGCTGAAAACATACAATTAAAAATCCTATTAAAAATAAAACAGTAAATTTTACTTTATTATTTTTTAAATTGACATTTTTGTCCCTATCTATAAAAGCAAAACTGAATAAAGAAACTATATTCAAAATAATAATCAACCATAAAAAATCTTTATCGTAATAATCAGGATATCTCTTGGTAATAGAAAGATAAACCTCAAATAATAGTATTAGAAAAATAATTATTTTCTTTAACATCAATAAAAATTATTAATTAAACTTAATTTTTGATTTTATTTTCAAAATTATTTCTTTATCTATTAAAAAAAGTAACCCTAAAATTGAATAAATAATTATAATAATAACAGAACCCAAGATAAAATTAGTCATATCATTAAGACTAAAAATCATAATAAACTTTCGAGCTATCAACCCTGAAAATACTGCTATACAAATTATTGGTAGAATATCTTTTGCCTGACTTTTAAATTTATACGATGTGATTTTATTTACATATATCATATTTATAACACATCCTAATAAATTGGCAATTACTATAGAGAACAAGAATATATTTAAATCAAAGCTAACAGCGCCTAGAATAATTACAATTCCTACTATTTTTTTGATCACTTCTGATTGTAAAATAGCAGAGCCATTCCCTGTAGATTTCAATATATTCCGGCTCACCGTATCAATAATCAGCCCTACAGAGCTTAAACATAATATATTTAACATTTCAGCTGATTTACTCCATTGCTTACCTAATACGATAAAAACAACTTCATCTGAAAATTCGAATAAAATAATGAATAAGGGAAAAGAAATCAATAATATCAATTTCATTAATAAAGATGATTTCTTTTCAAATTCCGCTTGATCAGATATTTTACTTAACAATGGAAATACTATACTATCACCTAATGCTCTAAAAATGTTAATTGGGAAATCAACTAATTTTTTTGCCTGATAATAAAATCCTGTAATTAATAAGGAATAAACTTTTGCAATTAATGAGGAAACTCCTTCATTAAATACAACTATCAACAAAGACGAAGCAAAAATTTTGCTTCCAAAACCATACAACTCACTAAATGATTTTTTGTTAAACTTTATTTTTGGCTTGTATTTTACTACATTAAAAATAAGAATACAAAAAAATAAGTTGTAACATAACTGTTGTGAAATTAAAGCCCAGACTCCAAAACCGTAGTATGCTAAACTTATAGAAATAATTATAGAAATAAATAAAGCAACAATACTAATGATCGTTTGTTTTTTAAATTTCAGATCCCTTATCAAATGAACCTTTTGTGTCAGCGAAAAACCACTGATGATAATATTGAGTCCGACAATTCTTGTTAAACTTATAAGCTGTTCATTTTTATAAAAATCCGCAATAAAAGGCGCACAAATAAAGAGAATGATATAAAGAATACAGCTACAGGCCAAATTAAAAGTAAATATCGTGTTGTAATCTTCACTCGTTACATCTTTTTTCTTAACCAATGCCCCTCCCAAACCTGACTCCACAATCATCTGTGAAAAAGAAATAAAAATAGACAGGATTCCAATTAAACCAAAATCTGATGGTGTCAGCAGTCTAGCCAAAACTATAGTTGAAATAAAATACACTCCACTATATCCAAACTTCTCTAAAGAAACCCAAAACAAGCTTGTAAATGTTTGTGATTTTAAAATCCTGTTTACCATCATAATAATTTAACTGCATTAAACATAACGTACAAAAGATTACTGAATACGAATTGTATACTTATAATCTTGAATCACATTCTTCCAGGATTCCTTTTACATCATAAATAATCCCTTCTTCTTTCAGGTAATGATTCAGGTTTAAATCCATAAATTCCTTGTGTGCAACGGTAAGGATGATTGCATCAAACCTTTCATCCGGAATCTCGTTAATCACATCCAGGTCGTACTCATGTTTTACTTCTTCAGGCTTAGCCCACGGATCAAAAGTCGTGACATGCAAAGCATAGTCTTCAAGTCCGCGGATCACATCTACCGCTTTGGTATTACGCACATCCGGACAGTTTTCTTTAAAGGTAATTCCTAAGTTTAAGACTCTGGCACCATTGATTGTGATCTTCTTTTTAATCATCGTTTTCACAAGCTGGGAAGCTACATACTGCCCCATAGAATCGTTAAGACGGCGCCCGGCCAGGATAATTTCAGGATGATAACCGTTTTCCTGAGCTTTCTGAGCCAGATAATACGGATCTACTCCGATACAGTGCCCTCCTACCAAACCAGGTTTGAAAGGTAAAAAGTTCCATTTGGTTCCGGCAGCTTCCAATACGGCATGGGTATCAATTTCCAGAAGATTGAAAATTTTTGCCAACTCATTCACAAAGGCAATGTTAATATCTCTCTGTGAGTTTTCAATAACTTTGGCAGCTTCCGCAATCTTGATAGTCGGAGCCAAATGAGTACCGGCAATAATTACAGATTTATATAAAGTATCTACTACTTTTCCAATTTCAGGTGTAGAACCAGAAGTCACTTTCAGGATTTTCTCTACAGTATGTTCCTTATCTCCAGGATTAATACGCTCAGGAGAATATCCCGCAAAGAAGTCCTGATTGAACTTCAATCCTGAAACTCTTTCCAGTACAGGAATACATTCTTCTTCAGTAGCACCTGGATATACCGTAGATTCATAAATTACAATATCTCCTTTTGACAATACCTTCCCCACAGTTTCCGATGATTTATATAAAGGGGTCAGATCGGGACGGTTGTGCTTATCAACCGGAGTTGGAACCGTAATAATATAGATGTTTGCATCCTGGATATCCTTGATATCAGCAGAGCAGTACAATCCTTTTTCATTGGTTTGATGAAAAGGGTTTTCCTGTTTTAATATCGCTTTCAATACTTCATTTTCCACTTCTAAAGTATTGTCTACACCAGTATTTAATTCCTCAATCCTTTTCTGATTGATATCAAAACCTACAACCGGATACTGGGTTGCAAATAATCGTGCTAAAGGCAGACCTACGTATCCTAATCCGATAACGGCAATTTTATATTGTTTTTCCACAAAGACTCGATTTAAACTTGTTTATTTTAAATTTTCCCAATACCAGCTGATAGCTTCTTTCAATCCTTTTTCTATCGTATGGGTAGGCTTATATCCTAATAATTTTCCTGCTTTTTCAACGGATGCCAGTGAGTGCGGTATATCGCCAACACGGTTCGGGCCATAAATGACATTAACATCAGCAATTTTCTCATCGAATTCGCTTAAATATTTTTTAAGGTATCCAATCAAATCGTTCAGTGTTGTACGGTCACCTACTGCTGTATTATAAACCGTATTCACCGCTTCAGGATTCTCAGTAAGCATCGCGAGCTCATTCATCTGAATGACATTATCGATATAAGTAAAATCACGTGAATAGTCTCCTGTACCATTAATTGTAGGGGATTCGTGATTAATTAACTGCTTTACAAATAAAGGGATCACTGCTGCGTAAGCTCCGTTCGGATCCTGTCTTCGTCCAAATACATTGAAATATCTCAAACCAATACATTCTATTCCGTAAGTTTTCCCAAACACATCAGCATAGAGCTCATTGACATATTTGGTAATGGCATATGGCGATAACGGTTTCCCGATCACATCCTCCACTTTAGGCAATGACGCAGAGTCACCATAGGTAGATGATGAAGCAGCATATACAAAACGTTTTACTTTCGCATCACGTGCAGCAATCAGCATATTTAAAAATCCTGAAACATTCACATCGTTACTTGTGATAGGATCTTTAATTGATCTCGGAACAGAACCCAAGGCAGCCTGATGTAATACGTAATCTACATTTTCAACTGCTTTCCGGCAAACTTCCAAATCACGGATATCTCCTTCAATCAACTTATAATTTGGATTTTCAAGGAAAGGCTCGATGTTATGACGGTGTCCTGTTGCAAAATTATCTAAGCAAACAACATAATAACCCTTATTTAAAAAATATTCCGTTAAGTTGGAACCTATAAAACCCGCTCCTCCTGTTATTAAAATTTTATTCATTTTTATGATTTAAAAATTTTCTTCCACCAGCTATTTTTATCCTTGGTCTGGGTGTAACCATAGCCGTAGCTGTAGTTATATCCATAGCCTCCTGCCCGCCTTGACACATCATTAACAACAAATGATACGTTCGTAAGCTTAGAGTCTCTTACCAGATCATTGGCAAAATTTATCAATATATTTTTTGATACTCCGGACCTTACTACATACAATGTCGCATCAGCGGTATCTGCAATACTCAGTGTATCCGAAACCAGCATAAGCGGTGCTGAGTCTATAATAATGTAAGCATACTGAGAAGACATCTGCTCAATAAGCTTCTGATACCTTCCATTAGAAAGTAGCTCCTGAGGATTGGGAGGAATTGAACCCGCATAAATGACATCACATGAAGGATTGGTAGTTGATGTATGGATAAGATCCTCTACATTTACCGAATCATCATATAAATATTCTGTAAGACCTTTTCTTTTTACAGGTTCACTGTCATATCTTTGGATCTGAGGATTACGTATATCCGAACCAATTAGAAGTGCTCTTCCGTTTTTATTGGCTATGGTAAGGGCAAGATTAACGGACACAAGGGTTTTTCCTTCACCTTTTACCGAAGAGGTTACCATAATCACTTTAGCAGAATCTTTTGTAGGCAAAACAAATTTAAGATTGGAAACAAGAACCCTGAATGCTTCAGCCAACTCCGAAAAGTCGTTTTTCTGCACCAAATGGTTTTCATTATCTTTAAGTGACGGAATATCTACCAGTACACCCAGTCCGGAACGTTCCTTAATATCGTCTCTGTTATAGATTTTGTCGTCCAGCAGAAACAGTAAATAGAAAACTGCAAAAGGAATTAACACCCCAAGGAAAAAAGCTCCCAGAAGAATAATATCTTTTTTAGGTGACACCGGAATATCCATTGTAAATGCAGGATTTACAATTTTGGCTTTCGGTACTTCTACTGACAGATTAATTGCATTTTCTTCTCTTTTCTGCAAGAGAAACAAGAAGAGCTGTTCTTTAAGATTTTGCTGACGCTCTATTCCTCTGTAAACTTTAGATTGTCCCGGAACTTTTTCTATGACACTATTACTGGTTGAAATTTGGTTTTGAAGTTGGGCAATACCTGTCTGTACCGTTTGCTTCTGCTCACTGATGTTGTCACGAATGATGTTCTTTAGAGAAGCAATTTCCCTGTTCATCTCTATGACGGCAGGGTTTTCATTGGTTGCCTGCTTAAGGGTTTTGTTCCTACTTATAATAAGTGAGTTATATTGGGAGATAGACTGTTCCAACGAAGGACTCAGCCCCAGATTGGAAGGCATAAGCTGGTTGTTGCTTTTTGAAGCTTCTGCTGAAAGGGAGTTCAGAAGATCAAGCTGGGCCTGCTGCTGAAGAAGAACTTTAGTATTCTCGCTTGTATTTTGCAGAGCAAGTTCTGCCTGGGCCTGCAAATCGACAATGCGGTTACGGTTTTGAAAGTCTTCTTTCTGATTTTCTACTCCGGATAGATCTTTGGTAATGACCTCGAGCCTTTTATCAATAAACTCCTGAGTATTCTGAGCCTGTAAGTTTTTATCTTTCTGCCCATCTATATTGTATTGTTTTGTAACTTCATTAAGAATAGCTTCTGATTTTTCGGGAAGAGAGCCTATTAGACTAATTTCCATTAGCATAGCCTTTTCATCAGGTAAATTTACATCTACCGTTTTCTCAAGTTTTTTTACTTTCTCGATGGGGCTTGAAAAAATTATTTTGTAATTAGATTTAAAAGCAATGGCAGTATTTCTTTGCAATACCACTGTCCCAAAATCCAGTTGCAAAGGAATATTAAATCTTCCTGTGATATTCTTCTGTTTTTCACTCTGAAGTGTAAACTGATCACCCTTTACATCTGTTATGGTGTATTGGTAGGATATGAATTTTTTATTATTGTAAGCTAATATCTTTGCCGTTATAGGAGCATTGAGAAATAATTGTGAATCTTTAATTTCTCCTGTAGTAAAATACTCTACATTAAGATTAAGGTTTTTTACCACCTGCATGAGTATAGGCCGTGAGTTTACTACTGCAGCCTCACTTTTCAGCTCATCGGCATTCCCCAAACCTATACCAAGATTATCCAGATCAGACAAAGCTGAAGATAAATCATTTTGCTTTTTATCAAATTTAAGAGTAGTTTTTGATTGATATTTGGGCACACTGTATCTAAGGTAAATATAAGCACCCGTCACAAAGACAAAAATAGAGGCAATAAACCATGGCCACTTATACAGGTATTTAGAAATATTTTTCCTTATGTTTAATTTCTCTTCGTTTTCCTGAAGTTCTATCTGCTGCATATTTTATCGTGTTAAAGCAATAATAAGTGTCCCTGCCGTTAGCAATGCCCCAATAATCTGGAATGTAAGAGCCCTGTTCGGATTTGTGTTTGCCTGAACCTGCTTGTTTTTATCCGGCTGTACATATAATATGTCGTTTTGTTTCATATAATAGTACGGTGAGCTTACAATATCAGATCTGGAAAGATCGATATTAACCACCTGGTCCACCCCGTCATCACCTGTACGGATAAGCTTTACATTCGTACGGTCTCCAAAGTCCGTCATGTCACCTGCAAGACCAAGTGCCTGGAACACATTAATTTTCTGGGAAACACTTTCTTTCTGGCCCGGATCTTTCACTTCACCCAAAATACTTACATTGAAATTTTTTAAAGTAATGGACACCATTGGATCTGTAAGATATCTCTTCAAACGGGACTCCAGATCCTGTTTTAGCTGTACCTGAGTCATTCCCTTAGCGTAAACATTTCCCAATACCGGAAAAGAAATATAACCTTCTTCGTTCACTAAATATTCACTTGGCTGTACATATTGATTGATTCCAGTAGTGGTCTCGCTTCCTACCTTATTGGTTGTATTGAGGTTGAAAGGCTTCACAGCAATTTCATCAAGTGCAGAAACAAGGATCAGAAGAACATCCCCTTCCTGAATATGCAAACCCTGAAACTTTGCTTTAGTAACTTCCTCCTCCATATTATGGCTTGACATATACACCATATTCTGTTTAGGCTTACATGATAGCAGAGTAACCGATAACAGTATTATATATGTAATAATAGTTTTCTTCATATGTTATTTAAGTCTATTCGAATTAATACTCAATTTATTAAAGATATTTACAACAAAAGTCAGAATTAAGTATATTTTTCACATTAAATACAAATTCACTTATATGTGAAGTGAGTTTAAATAAAAATATCTTATTTTAAAGTCAATTCATTTTGTAGCAATTTTCATTCCGATTAGAATTAAAAAAGTAAAAATATTTATTTATTTTTCACTTATCAATATCATAATTATAACTATGTTACTGATAGACTTCACGTTCCGGTGTCTTATCTAAAATTTCAAATTCTGAATTATTACTTATAAATTCCGGAACAATTACCTTTAGAATTTTAACGACCTGTAAACTCTCTTTTTTTATCGCCGACCGCATGATCTGCTTACATAAAAGTTCTATATCCTCAAACTCCATCAATGGATCTCTTGATATCATTATTTTTTCATGATGGGTAGGAATAGTAGTAGAATTATCTGTTAAAAGCTCCTCATATAGCTTTTCGCCAGGTCTCAAGCCAATAAAATCAATTTTAATATCAACATCCGGTGTGTATCCTGATAATTTTATCATTCTTTTGGCCAGATCCAGAATTTTGATCGGCTTGCCCATATCAAAAACATAAATTTCACCTCCATTTCCCATTGTACCGGCCTGAAGCACCAGTTCGCAGGCTTCAGGAATAGTCATAAAATAACGGATGATATCCGGATGGGTAATGGTAACCGGACCTCCTTTTTCAATTTGTTTTCTGAAATGGGGGATTACAGAACCGTTGGACCCTAATACATTCCCAAAACGAGTGGTAATAAATTTCGTAGTATTATCCGGAGAGTTTTGTAATGACTGCACGAAAAGCTCGGCAGCTCTCTTAGAGGCGCCCATTACATTGGTAGGATTCACAGCCTTATCGGTAGATACCATCACAAAACGGCTAACGTTATATTGTTTGGATAATAAAGCTAAGTTCCTGGTACCTCCGATATTTACAAAAACAGCTTCATGAGGGTTATCTTCTATCAAAGGAACATGCTTGTAAGCCGCAGCATGATATACTATTGAAAATCGGTAATCCTCAAATAATTTTTCAAGTCTGTAGTGGTTCGAAATATCTGCCAGTACAAATTTGAAATTTTGGCCCGGGAACCTTTCCAGCAACTCAAGTTTCAGCTCATGCAAAGGTGATTCAGCTTGATCCACGACCACAATAAGTGATGAATCCAGCTGAGCAACCTGCCTCACAATTTCGCTCCCAATAGACCCGGCGCCTCCGGTCACCAGAATACTTTTATTAAAATGACGACTTCTTACCTGTTTACTTTCTATTTTTATCGGACTGCGGTCCAGCAAATCTTCAATCTGAAGGGGACTGATACCACCTACAATACCGTCTTCTTTTACTTTATTGAGGCATGGTGCTTTCAATATTTTCAATCCTTTATCCAATGCAAGGGTCATCCATTCTTCCATTTCCGTCTTATCCATCGTTCCTCTGATTAAAACCGCATCAAATTGATTTGTCAGATGATCACTTTTAAGAAGTTCCTTTTTATTATAAATTTTATGACCAAGCAATATTGCTTTTTTGGAATCTGATCTGGCACTAAAAAAGCCGGCCAGCTGATAAGTATGTCCCGGATTATGAATGATAGCATTTGCCAATGAGACGGATTCGCCCCCCACTCCTACAACAGCAATTCTTATTTTGGATAAAGCACCCCTATACCTATGGTCCATAACCAAACTAAAAAGCTGACTGGTAAGCATTCTGAAAAAGAACATCAGGAGAGTGGAAATGAAAAAGAATAAAAAAAGAGCCGGATATAAATAAAGCGGTTTGCCCAATATCATATATGAAATGAAATTGAGTCCCAGCAACACTATAAAAGTACCACCTGAAGACCACAGGATTTTAAAAAAATCAAAAAAAGTAGAGTATCTTATAATTCCTGCATACGTTTTGAAGAGGAGCATAAAAAGAATATTAACAGCAATAATTGTTAAAATTTTCTCATTGAGATATTCAACAAAAGAAATTTTTACGTGCAGTTTTTTTAATAACAGGTAGATCGTTAGGACAGAAAAAGAAACGATTGAAATATCAATAAAAAAAACTAACCACCTAGGTACATACCTTAACTCTTTAATTTTAAAAACATTCCCCATACTACAGATAAACCTAAAAATATTATATTTTTTTATTTAATTCAACATTTGGTGGTTTTTAATTTTGAACAAATATAATTAATTATTGATATATTATTTAGCCTAATATATTAATTTAACATATTATATAATTAAATTATCTCCTATTAACCATATAAAATTTACAGCAATCATATCTTATTGCAACACAGTATTTTTCAAATTTCAAACAAAAATGTTAAAATATCATAATGTTAAAAAACGGAATTTCCAAATGGTTTATTTTAATATGGATGACATATTATTATCAAAGCATAAAAAAAAGAAGACCTGCTTCAGGCCTTCTTCTTACTTCATGACAATTGGAATTATCTAGGATATTTCGATCAATCGTGGTGGTTTCTGCTTAGCATCCTCCTTTTTCGGAATGGTCAGTAAAAGCAGTCCATTCTCATATTTTGCATTGATATTATCCTGATCAACAACATCTTTTGGAAGCTCCAGACTTCTTTGGAAAGATTGATAGCTGAACTCCTTACGAGTATAACTGTCCTCCTCCCTTTCACTGCTATCCTGCTTAGAAGATGAGATAGTCAAAAGGTTTCCATCAAGTTTTACTTCGAAATCTTTTTTATCCATGCCCGGTGCAGCAATCTGTACCTCATAAGCATCTTCATTTTCTCTGATATTAACCGAGGGAACCGTTGTACTGGTTGATGAATAATTGTTGTTTCCCCAGTTAAAAAGTTCACGATTAAAAAAATCATCGAAAAGACCTGGAAGAGCTAAATAGCCATTCGGGTTTCTTTTAATAAGACTCATAATAATCCTTTTAAATTAAGTTAAACAATCATTTTATACACAAATCAGCTGGCCAGCTTGTATGCAAAAAACAACAAAAAAAATACCATGCTGGAAAATGTGATCTTTTTTCAGAAAAGCTGACAAAATTTCACTTTGTAACTCAAAAATTCCTGTTTTTATTTGAGCTGAATGATTGATTATCCATTACTATTCTATCTGTTCTTCCTACAAACAACCATTATGATAATCTCTCCTAATGTATTATGATCTTGCTCATAGAAGTATTGAGTGCAAATATCTAATTTTGAATAAGCATTCAATAGAACACTAACTCATCATTAAATAATTTATGAAAAATTTATTCTTATCAATCGCAGCCATTAGCTTCATATTTTTAGCTTGTAAACAAAAAGACACAGAAAAAAATACAACTTCTGTTGATTCAGCCAACACACAAAGTGCTTATCATGATACGGCTGCCACATCGCCTCGGAACTCCGAAGACAGTACGACAGGTCGAGACAGTATAAACACAAAGACTCATATAGGTGGTAGAAAAACAAGCAATAACAATACAGGTAACGCCACCGGTACTATCAATGCAGCAGTATCGGATAGTGCACATCCCGGCAGATAAATTGATAGCTTTTATCGGATCTCCAGCGGCACGATCTAATAGCTTTGTAAATCCATCTAAGGCTAGCTATTATTTTATACTTAATGTATTCGGCCTATCTGTTGCAGCAAAACATTTCTTATCAAGTTTCATATTTTATAATTATTAAAAGCGACAAACCGTCCAATTTTAAATAACTGAACCTTAATTATTTGTCTTTAACTCAATTGATGACCTGTTGTGAAAAGATAATTTTATCTTGCAATGATTTTGGAATTAAACTTTTACAGGCTTTATAAATTGTAAAAAAATCAGTATTTTCGCAGTCGGAAATCACAAGTGATAAGTCTTTTTTGAGTTTATTCACTGCTGATGAACATGGCTGCATAGTTTAATGGATAGAACTTCGGATTTCGGCTCCGACAGTGAGGGTTCGAATCCTTCTGCGGTCACTAAAAGAGACAACTATTTGATAGTTGTCTCTTTTACAATAAGAATCTGTGACCCAAACTTTTACCATTGAGATATGTAGAATTCAATTTTTGAAGCTAAAATTGACAAAATCTATATCTGCCCATCAGCTTTACTATCGGCTACCATTGTTTATATATATTTTATGTCAACAAGACATCTCCTTATTTCTATGTTTATTAAATTTAACTTTTTCTCATAGTCATTCTGTAACTCTTGGGAGTCCAGCCTGTTTGTTTTCTGAAAAAATATGAAAAATGAGAGAAATTATTAAACCCAAGCTCAAAGGCTATTTCTTTAATTGATTTATTTGAACTGTGCAATAATTTCTTTGCTTCCAATAATATTCTTTGTCTTATAAATTCTAATGGGGATATTTTATATTGCTTTCTGCACAGAACTCCGAGGTAATTGGGAGTAATGCATAATTCTTCAGCATAAAAAGCGACACCTTTTTGCGTTTTGTAGTAGGTTTCAACAAGTTCGTGGAAACGGAAAGCAGGATTATTGTGATCACTCAATGCAGATCTTCCATGTATCTGCTCTATCCAAAGATTAATCATCAGCGCCAAAAGTCTTACCCTTGCATTAATAAGTTCCGGAAATACAACTTCCGAATGTATTTCTTTACGAATCGCATCAAACTCCATACTGAATTTTTCATAAGCTTCTTCGTTTGACTGGATCATTTCGTATGTACTGTGAGGCGAAAAAGTATGTTTTAATGTCGGAGAAAATGTTTCAAGAATAGAATCATTAATGATCAACCTTCTGCCACTCGCATGCAAGGGCAGATTCCATATATATTTCCTTTTAGGGAGATGGACAAATAATTGTTTGGAATTTAAAGCATAAGTATCAATATCCGTAATACAATTACCATCAATACATTCATCTAAAATAATGATTGTGAAAGAATTGTCAGGAAAACGGTTAAGCTCGGAAGAACTTATTTCGCCCTGATAAATAACATCGATATCTTTTTCAGTTTGACTTTCCAATATTTTTAAATTACCCTGTTCCTTCATTTTATATTTTAATGTCGGATAAAGTTACTTAAATTCGATATGAATAAAGATCAATATCCGAAATTGTGAAATAAATATGGTCTATTATCTGCAAATATAGAATTCCGACTTTCGAAGTGAAACATTCAGTATATTTGTAATAAGACTCATCTCATTTAAAATGTTGACAGATAAATTTGGAAGGAATATCAATTATTTAAGACTTGCTATTGTAGACCGGTGTAATCTCCGCTGTACCTACTGTATGCCGGAAAACGGTCTTGCCTGGATTCAGCAAAAGGAATTAATGACTGATGAAGAAATGCTCAGAATCTGCTCGGTATTTACAGAAATGGGAGTACATAAAATCAGGATAACAGGAGGTGAGCCTTTTGTCAGAAAAAACAGTATTGAACTCATCCAAAATATATCGCAATTAGATGGACTCACTGACCTCAGTATAACAACCAACGGGCTTCTTACTGAACAGTATATTCCGCAACTTAAAAAATACGGAATAAAATCCGTCAACCTAAGCCTCGATACACTCGATAAGGATCATTTTTTCCGCATTACCAGGAGAAATAGTTTTGATAAGGTAATGAAAACCTTAGACAGTTTATTACAACATCATATAAAGGTAAAAATCAATACAGTAGTGATGGAAGGAGAAAATATTGAAGATATTATTCCCTTGATAATGCTTACAAAAGACCTTCCTGTTGATGTACGTTTTATTGAAGAAATGCCTTTTAATGGCGGTACACACGCTATTTCTTTAAAATGGAATTTTGTTCAGATTTTAACTCACATCAAATCTCGTTTTCCCGAAATTCAAAAGATAGAAGATCCCCAAAATTCTACATCATACAATTACAACATTCCAGGTTTCAACGGAAATATTGGAATTATTGCGGCATATACACGTTCATTTTGCGGAACGTGCAACCGTCTTCGTTTAACACCCAACGGAATTTTGAAAACCTGTCTGTATGAAGGAATCGGCGTAAACCTGAAAGATGAAATCCGTATGGGAAAAACAGATGAAGAGCTCAAGAATATAATCATCAATAGCCTACAGAACAAACCAAAAGACGGATGGGAAGCTCAAAAATCGAGTCTGCCCGCATCACAAATCCATCAGTCGATGGCAACAATAGGAGGATAATTATGGAAATGATTAGCGTACAACAGGCAGAAGAATTCCTATTTTTCCAAATCAAAAACTTCGGAACAGAAGAGGTTTTCTATGAAAATGCATTAGGAAGAATTTTAGCTGAAAACATTGTGGCAGATTGTGATTTACCTCCTTTTGACAGGTCTACGGTAGATGGAATTGCGATAAATTTTAATTCGTATGAAAAAGGAACTCGCTCCTTTACAATCAAAGCCGTACAGGCAGCCGGAGAAATTCCTTTTTCCATACATGACGAAGATCAATGTATCGAAATTATGACGGGAGCCGCTTTGGATAATTCAGTAAATACGGTTATTCGTTACGAAGACCTGATAATCGAAAACGGAATTGCAACTCTCAATATCGTTATTAAAAAACAGCAAAATATTCATTGGAAAGGAAAAGATAAAAAAGCCGCGGAAATATTGGTAAAAGCCAATCAGGTTATTACTCCCTCTATTCTCGGAATTGCTGCATCGGTTGGAAAAACAATTTTAACAGTGAAAAAACTTCCCAAAGTTGTTATTATTTCCACCGGAGACGAGATGATATCCGCCGAAGACGTTCCTACTCCATTTCAGCTGAGACGTTCCAACGGAATTACCATAAAATCCGTTTTGGAAAAATATAAAATCCATGCAGATTGGCTGCATTGGAATGATGATTTACAATTAATAAAAAATGGGCTTTCCCGATGTATTGATGAATATGATATTTTGCTGATGAGCGGCGGGGTTTCTATGGGGAAATTTGATTATCTGCCAAAAGCCTGCGAAGAGCTGGGAGTAGAAAAGCTTTTTCACAAAATAAAGCAAAGACCGGGAAAACCATTCTGGTTCGGAAAAAGTCAAAATAAAAAATTGATTTTTGCATTTCCGGGAAATCCGGTTTCCGTATTTATGTGCCTGCACCGGTATTTTATTCCCTGGCTGGAAAGATCTCTGGAGATCCCGGAAACAGCACAATATGCTGTTTTGCAAAATGATATAGATTTTCCATCTCCACTTCAGTATTTTGCGCAGGTAAAACTCAGTGTGAATCAAGCGGGACAATTAATCGCCGAATCAGTAAATACCAATGGTTCCGGAGATTTTTCCCACCTTGCAGAGACTAATGCATTCATAGAACTTCCCCTGGAAAAAACTGAGTTTAAGAAAGGCGAAGTGTATAGAATCTGGAAATATAATTTTTAATTTTACTCATGACAAACTTTTCACATCTTAATAAAAAAGAACAGCCGGGAATGGTAAACGTTGGCAGTAAAAAGATCACGCACCGAAAAGCAATTGCCAAAGCTGTTGTGATACTCCCTGAAAATATTCTGGAAGCACTTCAAAAAGATGACTTCAAGACTAAAAAAGGCTCTGTTTTCCAGACCGCAATTATTGCAGGAATAATGGCAGCAAAAAAAACCGGTGATTTGATTCCTCTTTGCCATCCGATCGGTATGGATAACTGTGAAATAGATATTGAAATCAATTCTCAAAACGAAATTGAGATCTATTGTACTGCCGAGATTGAAGCTAAAACAGGCATCGAAATGGAAGCTTTGACTGGGGCATCTGTTGCCGCACTTACCATTTATGATATGTGCAAAGCAATGAGTCATGACATTGTGATAAAAGAAATAAAACTCATCGAAAAATCAGGAGGTAAAAATGATTTCAAAAGAGACTGATTTCCCAAAATTAAACGGACTTGTGCTTGCCGGAGGAAAAAGCCTGCGAATGGGAAATCCTAAAGACAAAATCAATTGGTATGGGAAAGAACAACGGTATTATGCAGCTGATCTTTTAGCTCCGTTTTGTGATGAGGTTTTTATTTCCTGCAGACAAGACCAGCTGGAAAATTTTGACACAGATTACAGTGCCCTTACCGATACTTTTTTAAATATGGGACCTTTCGGCGGGATACTTTCCGCGTTACGTTTTCAAAGAGATAAAGCCTGGTTGGTCGTTGCCTGCGACTTACCTTTATTAGATAAAAAATCTTTAGAATTTTTAATTGAAAACAGAAATACCGAAAAAGTAGCAACCACTTACGAAAGCCCGTTTGATGGACTTCCAGAACCATTGATTACAATCTGGGAACTTAAAAGCTATCCGTTGCTCCTGAATTTTTTAGGATCAGGAAATACTTGTCCCAGAAAAGTTCTCATCAACAGTGATACATTAATCCTGAAACCAGATAACCCAGATGCTTTGATGAATGTGAACACACCTGAAGATATGGCAAGGGCAAAAGAAATTTTAAGAAAATAGATTTAACCGAAGATAAAAAACATATGAGTGACTCGCTTGAACGTTATCATTGCCAGATTGCTTTACCTGGATTTGGTATCTCTTCCCAGGAACTACTGAAAAATGCTAAAATTCTGATAGTAGGTATGGGCGGATTGGGCTGTCCTTCGGCACAATATCTTGCTTCTTCAGGTATAGGGACAATTGGCCTTGCGGATGATGATACAGTCTCCGAAAGCAATCTGCACCGTCAGATTTTATATGCTCCGGAAGATATTGGAAAATCAAAAGTTGACATTGCCACTAAAAAATTAAAGCAACAAAATCCATCGGTAAAAATCATTCCGTTCAATTTTCGGGTAACTTCTGAAAATGTGATGAATTTGATTTCGGACTTTGATTTAATCATTGAAGGAACTGATAATTTCGAAACAAAGTGTTTATTGAACGACGCTTGTGTATTATCTGGAAAACCTTTGGTTTACGGAGCAATTTATCAATATGAAGGGCAAGTCAGTATTTGGAATGTTATACAGAAAGACGGTATTTACTCCCCCAATTACCGTGATGTTTTTCCTAATGCGGAAGAATCACAGGTTCCGAACTGCAGAGAAGGCGGCGTGCTTCCCACGCTGGCAGGAATTGTGGGATGTATGCAGGCTAATGAAGCTATAAAATATTTTACAAATCCCGAAGATTCATTGGCAGGAAAACTCTGGATGATGAATGTTCTGAACGGCAGAACCCAAATTATTAAGTTAAGAAAAACTTCTGTGCAAATTACAGCTTTACCTCAGGCTGTTGAGACCATTACGTTTGAGGAGCTGATGCAGGAGAAAGATCATTTTGAAATCATAGATGTCCGTACATCGCAAGAACATGAACAGTTTAATATAGGAGGAATCAATCTTCCCGTAGAAGAATTACAGAATCATTCAGATTATATTTCGGGTTGTTCAAAACCTATTTTGGTTTATTGTCAATCCGGGAAGCGAAGTGCAGCAGCAGCAAGAAAAATAAAAAAAAGCTTTTCTGAAAAGGAAGTATTTTCTTTGAAAGACGGTATCCAAAAAAATATAATAAATAATAATTCTTATAAAATCATTCAGAAGTAATAATCATCTTCTTTTTTAAGCATCAATCAATAATGTTCTGAGTTATTGTTTGAGAAACAGCAATCTGTTCTCCGACCATCTCATGAATGGTTTCATCAATCATAATACACATACTGTTCAAAGCTAAATCATTCGCATCCGTTCCAAAAGGCTCCTCAATTTCATCTGCAATCGCTTCAAATGCAACAAATGTATAAGCTACAAATACGACAATAAGAGGCGTAAACCATCCCAACGAATCTACAAGACCGAAAGGCAGCAAAAAACAATAAATATACACCGTTCGATGCAACAGAACACGGTAACTGTAAGGAATCGGGGTAGAAACTATTCTTTCACAACCTCCTAAAATATCAGAAAGTTTATCAAAATTCTCATCAAAACGAGCCTGTTGGATAGAATCTAAGCAACCTTGATCTTTTGCTTTCTGAACCCATTCTGCAAGCAACCGCATAATAACTGCCGGCTTATATTTTGATTCTGCAACAATTTTTAGCTGGTCTTCATTAAGCCTTGATTTTAAATCTTTATAAGCATCTGTTCCTCTAAGTTGATGTTTCAGCGCAAAAATAAAGGAACCAAGTAAGTTAACAAAGCTATGGACAGAAATTGTATCGTTCTTTATATTGCCCAGAGTCATTGCCTGCCGGGTCAATGCGCGTGCAGTATTCAACAAGGCACCCCATAATTTTCTTCCTTCCCAGAACCTGTCATAACTGGCGTTGTTTCTAAACCCGAGGAATAAAGCCAGTACAAAACCAAACAGCGTAAGCGGCGCAGGATTTAAGGGAACTTTAAATGAGAGAATTATTCCATGAAAATAAGTCACCAATAAAGAAAGAATTAAAAGCAATCCCAAACGAGGAAGCAAGGCAGGCAAAACAGAACCATGCCACACAAAAAGCATTCTGAACCAGTGTTCTTTTTTTCTTATGATCATTACTAAATGATAATTTACTTAAGTAATATATTTTATGGTTGTTCCAGACTTGTTCCGGCTGCAGCAATTACATGATCTTCAATTCTATGCTTTCGGATTTTTATACGTACATATTTTGAAGCAGGCATATTAGCTCCATTAACCACATTATTGATGGATACCAAAACATTGGTTTCCGGAAAATAGGTCATTGTACTTTTCTGTGGAATAGGATATTTTACAACAATGAAAAGAGGTGCGATTCGTTCAATTCCGTCATCATAATTGAAAAGATCTACATGTTCGCCTTCTTTCAAGCCGGCTTTCACAATATCTTTTTCGTTCATCATCACTACCCTTCTTTCATTGAAAATCCCACGATAACGGTCATTCAGACCATAAACAACCGTATTGAACTGATCGTGTGTCCTGGTTGTTCCCATTAGGTATTCGTCATCAGCAAGAGAATTGTCCGGTACGGCTGTAATATTGAAAGCGGCTTTTCCCGGGTAGAATTCACTGTTTAAGATACCATCTCTTGGTCCGTTCGGAAGATAAAAACCGCCTTTCTGAACAACCCTTTCGTTATAGTTTTCAAATCCGGGAATACATTGTTCAATATCATTACGAACGGCATCATAGCTGTTGATAAATTTGTCCCAATCTACAACAGAGCGTTCACCCAAAACCGCTTTAGCCATTCTGCAGGCGACGTGTGTTTCATTGATCAGATTTTTAGAAATCGGCTCCAGAACCCCTCTTGACCATTCCACAACACCCATTGAGTTTTCCGTACTTACGTGCTGAAGTTCTCCATTGATCATATCTTTTTCACTTCTGGAAATTACCGGTAAAATAAGGGCTTCTTTCCCGTGGATAAGATGATTTCTATTCAATTTTATAGAAACAATTACAGACATTTCCAGCTTTCGCATTGCTTCTGCAGTAAAGGTTGTATCCGGTGCTGCAGAAAGGAAATTACCTCCCATGCAGAACATAAATTTCACCTTTTCTTCGTGCATCGCTTTCAGGGCATTCACAACATCATAACCGCCTTCTCTCGGAACTTTAAAGCCATAATATTCCTGTAATCTGTCCAATTGTTCAGTCGTAGGATGGTGGTTAATAAGCAGCGTTCTGTTTCCCTGTACATTACTGTGACCTCGAACAGGACAAACTCCTCCACCCTGAATTCCAATGCTTCCTTTCATCAACAGGAGATTCACGATATTATAAATCATTTCCACACCATTGTGCTGTTGTGTGATTCCCATCCCCCAACAAATGATAATACGTTTTTTTGAGGCAATCATTTGTGCGGCTTCCCTTAGATTTTCAACCGGAATTCCACATTCTTCCGATAGAAAATCAAGGTCATATAATTTTAATTCTTCAATCAATTCATTGAAGCCTGCAGTTTTATTAACGATAAAATTGTGGTCAAGAACTTTCCCCGAATTTTTAGCCTCTTCTTCCAATACCAGAATTTGAAGTACCTTTAAAAGTGCCATATCTCCATTGATCTTTACGGGAAGATACAAATCTGACAATTCATAAGGTTTATCAAGCAAAGCACGGACTTCCTGAGGATTTCTGAAACCTTTTAATCCGGCTTCAGGAAGCGGATTGATTGCCATAATTTTAGCTCCATTCTTCTTTCCTTTCGTCAATGCGGAAAGCATTCTTGGTGAATTGGTTCCCGGATTCTGACCGATGATAATAATGAGATCCGTATCGTAAAAATCTTCCAGCTTTACGGTTCCTTTTCCGATACCGATACTTCTTGAAAGCGCATAGCCGGAAGTTTCGTGGCACATATTGGAACAATCCGGAAAATTATTGGTCCCGAATTCACGGGCAAACAACTGATACACCCAGGTTGCTTCATTACTGGTTCTTCCTGAAGTATAAAATATGGCTTCGTTAGGCGAATCCAGAGCGTTTAATTTTTCGGAAATTTTTGTAAAGGCGTTATCCCAACTTATCGGCTGATAATGTGTTCCTCCTTTCGGTAAATACATTGGCTCAACGATTCTTCCTAACTGGCTGATTTCAAAATCCGTTAGTTTTGCTAAATCGTAAACCGAATTTTCTCTGAAAAATTCTGCACCAATTTTTTTTGATGTAGCTTCTTCCGCTAAGGCTTTTGCACCGTTTTCACAGTATTCTCCCAATCTGGAACGCTCGTCATCCGGATCGGGCCATGCACAGCTTGGACAATCGAAACCATCAAACTGATTCATACTGAAAAGGGCCCTTCCTCCACGAAGAACCGATGCATTGAGTACCAACTGGTCCAATGAATGGATAACAGCAGGAACACCAGCCGCCCAGGCTTTTGGCGGTTTCAGTTTCAAATCCAGCAATTTATATGGAGGTTCTGCAGAGGGTAATCTGCTGCCCTCTTTTATTTTATTGAATGAATTTTTGTTTTCCATGATTTCTAAATTTTTAAAAAACGAAAAATTAGCATTTTAAATTAGGGTTGGGATAATTGTCACTTTGATCTTCCAAAGTATTATCAATGCATACAAAGTCTTTTTCTATTAAGAGTTTAACATTTCCGGCCTGGTCTTCAAAACCGACTCTGTCTGTGGAAGTCCATTCAGCTATCATTGTTACAGGCATTTTAAGAACAATTCTGTTTTCGATGAAAGCCGCTGAAAGCTCTTTGTCCTCCGTTCTTTCAATAGAATAAATAAACGGACGGTCTACAAATTCTGTAAAGCTTGAAATAATTCCGTCTTCTCCTAATTTTGCAACTTCGGATTGGGTTAGGCGGAATCTTATTGAGTTATCTTTAATTCTTATTTTCATAATAAATTTTCAATTTTAAAATGGCTGCCGGAATGGTAAATATTAAACCTGCTATCCCTGAGAAAGCCTAATAAAGTGATATCAAATTCTTTTGCCAGGTCTACTGCAAGGCTGGACGGCGCTCCTATTGCTGCAACAATCGTAATTCCTGCCATTGCTGCTTTCTGAATGAGCTCGAAACTGGCTCTTCCGCTTAAAACCAAAATTTTATCGTTAAGAGGAAGCAAATCTGAAGATAATGCATATCCTATAATTTTATCTAATGCGTTATGCCTTCCTACATCTTCACGTAAAGCAAGAAGATTGCCTTCCGAATCAAAGATACCGGAAGCGTGTATACCGCCCGTAGCACTGAAATTATTCTGAAAAGACTGTAATTTTTCGGATAATTGGTACAGAGTTTCAAGAGAAAGAGTTGTATTTTCTTTTTTATGGTTGCGAAATGAGCTTACCGTTCTTATAGATTCTATGGAACCTTTTCCACATACACCGCAACTTGAAGTTGTATAAAAGTTGCGGTCGGCTTTCATAAGCTCGGGAACAAAACCTTCTGTAAGCTCAACAATGACAATATTTTCACTGTTTTTGGAACATTCTCCTTCCGGAAAATATGTGCTTTTAATCTGTTGGCGGCTGGAAATAATTCCTTCCGTAAATAAAAAACCAATTGCCAGTTCTGCATCATTTCCCGGAGTCCGCATCGTTACAGATATATTTTTGGACTCTTTTTTATCTTCTGCATCATAAGAAACCCTGATTTCCAAAGGTTCTTCTACAGAAACATCATCCGTATAAGGAAAACTGGTGTTGTCCTTAACTTTGACGATTTCTATCTGTTTTACTGACTTATTTGATAGCAGATGGGCTTTCATAATTTACTAACTGGTTAATAAAGGTACAAAATTTTGTTTCTCAAATTACGGGTGTGCGGAAACCCATTCTTCTCCATCCTCAAAAATTTCTTTTTTCCAGATGGGAACGCTTTTTTTAATATTTTCGATCATATAGCTGCACGCATCAAAAACAGCATTTCTATGCCCATCGCTCACCACTATTATCACGGCTGCATCGCCGGGGAATAATATTCCGGTGCGGTGATGAACGACAATATTCTTCACTGAAAATAACGAAATGGCTTTATCTGCTATTTTTTGTATTTCCTTAACTGCCATAGATTCGTAACACTCGTATTCCAAACGAATGACAGATTTACCTTTGGTGTGATTTCGTACTGTTCCTACAAATGATGCAATTCCTCCACATGCAGGATCGGAAGCAATGGTAAAACAATCTGTAAGATCCAGTATATTCTCTGTTATTTTAATATCAATCATATCTGTTATCCACCGCTTACCGGAGGGATTATTGCTATTTCGTTAGAGATTGTTACTACCTGATCGTCCTCCGCATATTCATCGTCAACGGCAATAAAATAAGATTTTAATTTTTTCAGTTCCGGAAAGTCTTTTTCCAGAAGTTCCTTGAGTACTTTGACGCTTGCTCCGTCGTTTATTTCTATTTCTTTTTCTGAAGTCCCGAAAATTTCCTTCGTTATTCCGAATGCTAATATTTTGAGTATCATTTTTACATTTAGCTTATTACCAATATTTTATTAAAATGTTTATCCCGGCCATCAAAACCAGGAGAGCTGTCATTCTTTTGATGACCAAAGGATTCCATTTCAGGGATATCCTGGAACCTATCTGTCCGCCAATGAATACGGCAAAACACAAACTGAGAATTCTGAAATAATCCATGTCTGCAGATAATTTGGATAATTGTCCGAAAATCCCTGATACTGAATTTACCAGTATAAAAACACTTGATGTTGCTGCAATTTTTCGAGGTGTATCCCATTTCATCAGATTTAATAAAGGAGAAAGAAAAATCCCGCCGCCAATTCCCACCAATCCGGACAAGAAGCCTATTCCACCACCTAGGAATCCGTTTTTAAATGGAGAGGCTTCTACATTTCCTGAAATATCTTCTACATTTTTTGTTTCTGTCTTTATCCAAAGTAACAATGCTGCAACAATTAAAGTAACACCTAATATCAGGAAAAAAGTTTCCTGGCTTATTTTTAAAACAGCTCCCAGGTACGCCATAGGTACACTTACAATCGTAAGCGGAAGTATTTTCTTCCAGTCAGTCTGCTTATTTTTGATGTAAATAAATACACCTCCTATTACCACAATCACGTTACAGATAAGCGCTGTTAACCGTATTTCCTGATAAGGAAGACTATACATTGCCAGAACTGCAAGGTAACTAGACCCTCCACCAAATCCCACAGAAGAATAAATGAAAGCGATGATTAAAAAAAACAAAAAGATTTCCCAATGCCCCATATACCTGTGGAATTAAATTTCTTACAATAATACTCATTTTTAGGGCGTCATACGAAGGTATAATAAAAAGTTTCTACCGTAATTTGTGAGAAAAATATTCTGGATTGTTTATTTTATAAAACCACCCTCACTATCCCAACAGCATTTATTAAATTTGATAAATAAAATCTATACACCCATCTCAATGAATAATACTTTTTCTACTGATCATAATGCTCAGAATGTTACAGATTATCCGAATAATAACACCTATTTTTTAGTTTGGAATTTTAAGGACACCGTTGATCCTGATAAGATCAAATCGGTTTTCCAAAGAGTTTGTGCTTTAGTAATTAATCTGAATAATTCGGCACTTGACCGTTTTCCTGATTCCAAAGCCAGCTGTGTAATGGGTCTTGGGTATGAAGCCTGGTACCAACTTGAATTGCCTCAACCGCTGCCTAAAGAATTTAAGAAATTCCAGGAAATAAAAGGCAGTAAACATATGGCAGTAAGTACAAAAGGAGATTTGCATTTTCACATCCGGGCCGATGAAAAGAGTTTTGCTTATGATATGGCTTCTATAATTTCCGGATATATGAAGGAAATAGCAGATTGTGTAGTTGAGGTACAAGGTTTCCGTTATTGGGATAGCAGATCTATTTTAGGCTTTGTTGACGGTACTGAAAACCCGCATGGCAAAGACCGGGATCATTTTGCGATCGTTGGTGATTCTGATTTACAATATGAAGGAGGAAGCTATCTTTTTGTACAGAAATATATCCACAACCTTAATGCCTGGAGATCGCTTTCTGTGGAAGAACAGGAAAAAGTAATAGGCAGATCCAAAGACCTTGATATTGAAATGGATGATGATGTAAAACCCCAAAATTCACATATTGCATTGGCTAATATTGGTGATGATTTTAAGGTTGTGCGTGATAACATGCCTTTCGGAAACGTAGCAACTAATGAAATGGGAACTTATTTTATCTGCTATGCAAGTACATTCAGCACGGTTGAAAAAATGCTGACCAATATGTTCATCGGTAACCCGCCGGGAAATTATGACCGAATTCTCGATTTCAGTACTGCACAAACAGGAACATTATTTTTTGTTCCAAGTTTAGATATGCTTGATGAATTTTCAGGATAAATTTATAAAAACAATAAATTGTAATAAATATTTTAACAAACCATATTTGCCTCTTTAAAGACATGTATTAATATAAGTTTAACAATCAAAATATACTTAGTAAATTATAAATCAACAAAATACCGTAAAATCTAATTAAGATCAGTAACCAAAGAGTTCGATGATAATCATGTCAAGCTCACTTTATGACACCATTAGAATAATTTAGGCCAAATGGTGTCATTCTCTTTTTTAGGTGATTTGTAGGCTAAATCTCTTTGCTATTGATACTACCTGACAGTATTCTATTTTTTTTCAAAAATATTTAAACAACTAATAACCAGCAACATACCAAAAACTTATTCCTATGGAACAAAAAGTTCGAAAAGACAAGCCCATGCAAAATTATCTCTCCACTACGGAAATTAATTTTACCATCATCTCAATTACTCCTTCTTTGGTCAGAGGAATAACATTGCTTACAATAGTATAACCTTCTACAAATGGAATAAGAAAACTTACAATTTCATTAGGCCTTTTACAGAAGATGGAGACTAAATTTATCAACCATAAGCAGTAAGTTTTGTAATAAGTTTCTACAGCATCCTGCAGTTCTTTATTTCTTGCTGCCAAAGTCCATATTTCCTGAAACATTAAAGTTTGATGGCTGGATCTTCCATCTATCAATAACATATTCAATATTTTTTCCAGAAAAACATCTTTATCCGGTGTGCTGTCAACTGTTAAAAGTTTAATAGCATATGAAAGTTCTTTCTTGCAACTTTCAAAGTAAAATTCTACAGTGGCGATCAAAAGCAGGTTTTTATCTCTATAATAATATTGAAGATTGCTTAAAGACAAATTAGCATTTTTCGCTACTTTCCTCATGGAGAGATTTTCTGCTCCTTCTTTGATAAGTATAGCTATCGTTGTTGATAAAATCTTGTTTAATCGCTCCTCCTTTTTGTCCATCTGGTAAATTTAAAAATAAAATATTAAAATAGTATTTATTTAGGTCGAATGACCTATATTTGTATTAGGTCAATTGACCTAATACAAATATTTAAAATATTTTTTATGGAATCACAGGAAAAACAAATCTTAATTATTGGTGGTTATGGCCAGATGGGAAGCAACATAGCACGCCTGATCAGAAAAGCTGACAGTACCATTGAGCTCATCCTTGCAGATAGAAACCCTCAGAATGGTGAGCTGCTGGCAAAGGAATTAACTAATGCTGAAATCGCTTAATCTAAGATTATTCAATTCAGCTTTTAATATGAAAAAATTATTAATAATTATCTCACTTTTGCTTTTAGCATTCAACGTTGATGCACAAGCAAAAAATAATCATCTAAAACAACAGAAAAATATGAACAACACAACAATCCTGCACAAAGCCAATGAATATGTATCAAAAGGTGATTATGAAAGTTTTTTAGCGTACTGCACCTCTGAAACCAAGTGGTTATTTGTAGGCGAACGTATCCTTAATGGAAAAGAAGAAGTTCGGGCTTATATGAAAGAATTTTATATTGAGCCACCGGTATTTGATGTGGAATTAGCTATCGAAGATGGCGATTTCGTTACGGTAACGGGTAATATCAGCTTAAAAAATAAGACCGGAAAATATGAACACTTTAATTACTGTGATATTTGGCGATTCGAAAATGGAAAAATTGCGGAGCTGAAAGCATTTGTAATAGAAAAGAAACCTTGATGGTTGATTTTATTGAAAGTTACATCTATGGTCAGCTAAAAGGTTTTTCGAGTTATTTATCTGTAAGTCAATTTGTAATAATTCAATATTTTTTAAGAAAAATTTAGCACTTGGATAGATACCACATGATATGGCTATTGCAAATACAATGAGAAATGATTCTGAGCAAATACTGAGAAAATCACAAACAATGAAAGCTGATCTTATAGCACTAATCAGTGAGAAGGGAGGTGAAGTGGATAATACTTCTACAATTTTAGGGACTCAACAATAAAAATTGCATACCATATCACATAAAATAGAGTTGGCTAATTGCCAGCTCTATTTTATTCAAAAATTGTAACTTTTTATGAACTAATTAAAAAGTAAAAATCAAAAACATTCCAGTAAAAACTTAAAGTCTGTGACTCCCTTAATTTTTAACTTTGCAATTTACTACTGATAAAGCATTGAAGAAAAAATACAACATAAAAGAGTTTCTTGAATATACCAATATAAGTGGCTTTAAGAACAATCATATCCATTTGGTGGAATACCACAAGCAAAAGGATATGAGAAGACAATCAGCTCCTATTGAGCTTGACTTCTATTTTCTGGCAATTAAGCTGAACTTCGATAAAGATAAAAACTTTGGTCAGACGATATTCGACCAAGCAGATGCCTTCGTCTATCTCGACCAGCCTGGCGATTTTCTTCAATGGGATATAGAGCACCAGATTTCGGGGTATCATATTTTGATTGATGCAGGGTTGTTCCGAAAAATTACCAAAGAATACAGCTTTACATACTATAATAATCACGAGGCACTCTTTATAACCAAAGAGGAAGAAAAAACAATTACTGACCTTTTCCAAAAGGCATTAAAGGAATTTGACGGTAATGAAAACTTTTCAAAGGATATTGTTATTTCCTATGCTTCGCTTATTCTGTCCTATATCCAAAAATTTTACAGCAGGCAATTTGATACAAGGGAGGAACTGTACAATACTACCGTCGCCGATTTTTACAAAAACCTCGAAGCGTATTATGACGATGAACAGAATGCCCTGAAAATGCCTTCGGTTTCCTATTTTTCGGATATGGCTAATTTGTCTTCCAATTATTTTGGCGACCTCATCAAGCACTATACAGGTCGCTCACCACAAGAACATATCCATCAGCTGCTCATACAGATAGCAAAGAACAAATTAAGAACAACCTCTTTAACCATCAGTGAGATTGCTTTTAGCTTAGGGTTTGAATATCCATCCTATTTCGCAACATTTTTTAAAAAAGAAACAGGTATTCCCCCAAGTGTTTTCCGAAATCAGTAAATAGTTAAAGCCTTACCGTAATTACTTTAAGGGATGAGCCTTCAAGTCAAAATATCTTTGTAATGTTCAAATAACTTATTAAAGATAAATGACAATGAAAGCAGTAAAATTTAAAAACAGAAATTGGGACGTAGCAGGTATCTTACAGTTCCCGAAAGACTTTGATGAAATTAAAAAATATCCGGCGATTGTATGTGCGCATCCTATCAGCAGTTGTAAAGAACAGACAGCTGGGAATATTTATGGTAAAGCCTTAGCGGAAGCCGGTTTTATTACTTTGGCTTTTGATGCTTCCAATCAGGGAGAAAGCGGTGGCGAAGTAAGGTTTTTGGAAGACCCTGCAACCCGTGTTGAGGACTTCCGTTGTGCAGCAGATTTTCTGACCACATTGGATTATGTAGATGAGGAAAAAATAGGTGTTTTGGGCGTTTGCGGCGGCGGTGGCTATGCTGCTAATGCTGCAATGACCGAAAGACGCTTTAAAGCCATAGTAACCGTTGTGGGTGCAAATTACGGACGCTTGCTTCGTGAGGGGGATTTTACTTTTGATGCAGCTATAAAAACTTTAGAGGGTATTGCCAAACAACGTACCGCACAGGCAAGGGGTGCTGAACCTGCCACTACGGTTTACAGACCAAACTCACAGGAAGATAGAAAAGCCGCAGGAATGAACGATATCGACATCATTGAAGCTGTAGATTACTATCAGACACCAAGGGGACAACATCCGAACTCGCCTAATCATTTACGTGTGGATAGTTTGGACAAGGCTATGGCTTTTGATGCGTTCCATTTAGCAGATTTATTGCTTACCCAACCCCTTCACATAGTTATTGGTGATAAAGTCGGGGCTTTTGGTTCATACAGGGATGGTTTTGAACTGTTTGATAAAGCGGCATCGAAACAAAAGAGCATTCAGGTTGTTCAGGGAGTAAGCCATTATGATTTATATGATGGAGAAGAAGCTACCGGAAAAGCACTGGAACAGATAGTACCTTTTTTCAATCAATATCTTTCATAAAAGATGTTTGTTTGAAAGTAATAAATGCCAAATGTTTGCGCAAACATTTGGCATTTTTATTCCCCTTGGATTGCTAAAATATTGTTCAGCGATTTCTGCTGTTTCCCACACTAAAATATCAAAATCTCTACCCCTTTACAATACATTTTGGAGATAGACTATATATCAGAACCGTATCTTTTAGTTCCCTCTGCTTTGTAGGATTTTAAGGCTGTTTGGGTTTAGGTTGATTAACCTTTTGTTGAAATGAACTGTCTTTCAATTGGTTCAATCGCCTTAAATCTTCCAGTAACGAGTTCAAGTTATCTATCAATGGGTTCACTTTGATAAAAAAGAATTTATATATTCTTGATAATTAAATATTGCATTTTTCTCTTTTTGCTTAAAAAAATAGTCGCAGATAAAAAATAAAGCATTACAGCTATAAAAACAAAAACCTTACATTTGGAATGTAAGGTTTTTATTGTATTGAATATTTCTTTAGGCTTAGAAAGTTATCTTCACTCCTCCCAGTATCTGTGCACCTAAGACTTTATAGCCTTTGTAGGTCTGGTAATTAGAATTAAGAAGGTTGTTTCCGATGGCAAAAACACTGAAGTTTTTATGGAACTTATATTCTGCAGAAAGGTTTAGATCTGCATAGCCTCCTACTTTATCATTTCTGTTTTCTGTAGACTGGTAAACCAGATCCGGATTTGCTACTCCTTCAAGAGCAAAAGAATTGGTTGTTCTGTCGCTGGCAAAAATTCCTTTGAATCCTAACAGTAACTTTTTATCAAGCATGGTATATTTTGCTCCGATGCTGGCATTAACTAAAGGAACGTTGTAAATATCCTCGTAATTCTTCAGATCGTACTTGGTAAATCTTATTTCTCCGTCTAAAATCAGGTTTTCAAGCGGGAAATACTGTACACTTCCCTTGATATCACTTACATTTCCGTCATCATAAACTGCAGAGAACGTATTGGCAAAATTATAAGCAGAACGGTTCAAAGTATAAACGTTGTCGAAAAGGTTGTTTCCCTGGAAGAACATAATGTCTTTCATCTTTCCGTAACCGGCAGAGAAGTCATATTTGAATGTTTCATCGATGTCTCCTCTCAATCCTACATAAAAATGGTATTTCGTTTCTGTTGGCTTTAAAAACTGGTCAGAAACAATGAATGGATTTGCCTGTAAAAGATCTCCAAAAGTATTAAGCTTCAAACCTCCGTCTACCCCGCCATAAAATTTGAATTCTTTAGCGGCAGCCACCTGAAGCTCGGCCTGTGGAAACCAGTACGTTTTATTATTTTTGACTTCACCACCAAGTACATCATTTGAGTTCTTAGCATTTAAGAAAGAAAATGTAGATCCCAACATTAAATAAGAATCCCCTTTTCTGAAGGTCACTTTAGGGTCTAAAGTCGTATTAAAGAAATTGGATGAATTTTTGTCAACGATGGCAAATTCCGTTTTCACAGCCTCCAATCCTACTCCTAAGTCCGCATTTAAATTGATTCCTGATTTTCCGATCTCAACAGCATGCTTGGAAAGATTCGCCAAAATGGAAACCTGGTTCTCCTGTGCATCAAAATGATCTTTCAGGAAAGATGATTTTACCCTTACATCATTTAGAATTTCGTTGGAATAAAAATCGTAATATCCGTTCAATTTAAACTGACTCACTCTCTGCTTCAAATCAACATCTGCAGCCGGTTCCAAAGCATAGATCCCATAATATCTGTTATTATCCAGTCCATACTGAGCATTCAGATTGAATTTTCCTTTTTCACCGTATGAATTCAGGTAAGCTCCGATCGCTGTAGAACTTTGTTTAGAATCCCAGGCATATTCTTTTTTCAAACCTAAGGTAGAAAGGAAATGAAAATCTGCCCCTACTTCCAGCTTATTATCAAGCGTCTTGGAAATATTGGCATCTGCAAGGATTTTCCCGAAATTACCCATTCCGAACTGTACATAATTATTCTGAGCCGTTCCTTCGAATTTCGGAGTCACATCCTGTCCCTGAATGGTAGAAGTCTTAAAATCCGAAACCGCAGGTACATCTGTGATGGTATATCTTACAGGGTTCTGGGATTTCTCTTCCGGCGGATAATTCTTAATTGTTTCCACGGAGGTTTTCTTTTTCTCGATCTTCTTCACCTCCGGTTCCCGCTTCTTATTAAGAATCAGTTTCTCCTCCTTGATCTGGGAAAACGCAAACTGCGAAAACCCTAAAAATAATATGGATAATAATTGAATTTTTCTGTTCATTATTTTTTGTATTTAAGTATTTGAGTAAAACGTATTAATGATTTTACACGAATACATTGTACATGAATACAATAGTACATTTACTTTTTAATCTGCTTTTTAACCTCTTTTGCTTCTGCTACGATCTCCGGGAAATCTTTATAGTTTTCGATGATCTGATCGCATGTGTAGCTCGCCTGGTAATTATCTTTCAGCCCAACGTAGTTCTTAGCCATCAGTACCAAAGCTTTTGCTCCCCAATAGTCTTCGGATGCATAATTATTGGCCAGCCTAAAGATGGTCTCGTTGGAAGATTTGAATGCCTTTCCTTTATTCTGATAGTAAGCTTTTGCATACAATGCTTCAGCCGCCACCGAGGTGCTGGATGATTTTTCAAGAGTATTATAAGCTGCCTGCGCGTCCTTATCCTTCCCTGAATTCATTAAGCTTCTTGCTTTGATCACTTTCGCGGTTTCAATAACTGCGGCAGAGTTTTTCGTATTTGCAATCACTGCATCCGCCAGTTTTTCAGCCTGAGCAAAATCTTTCTCATCCGCGTACATTTTCATAAGCTCTACATTCGCATAGTTCTTAATGCTGATATCTGAAGAGTTTTTGAGATTCTCAAGGTATTTTTTGGCTTCTGCCGTATTCCCCTGAGCGATAGAAATCTGTGCAAGACGGGTCTGTGCATCATCCTGGTAATCATTCTGAACCGATGCCACTTCCTGAAGAACAAGAAGAGCTTTAGTAGCGTTATTGGTTTGATAGTAGCTTTCTCCCAGCTCGTATTTAGCCTGGTAAAGACCTTCCCCGGTAGGATTCTGCGTTAAATATTTTTCGTAGTAAGAAATAGCGTTTTTGTAGTCTTTCTTTGTGAAATACTGTTTTCCGGTAGACAAATTAATTTCGTCGATCTCAGAAGCATCTACATTCACACCAATACTTTTCGCAAAATTTTCATATCCGGAAACGTCCCCGTTTTTCGTGAAAACAGGTTTTGCTGCCTGAACGATCTTCTCGGCATACGCTGTATTTTTGTACTGCTCTCCTAAAGATTTAAGCTCAGAAAGCGCTTTATCGCTTTGGTTCTGGTCAATATAGTTCTGCGCTCTGTAAATAGATGCATTGGCAATAAGATCTTTGTCCGAAGATGTTTTGATTACTTTAGCAAAAGCATCATTGGAGTTTGCAAAATCATCCTGGGCAGCGTAAGCTGTTCCCATTTCATACTGAGCATCGTCGTAATATTCAGAAGACGGATATTTAGATAAAAGATTCTTTAGATTGGTAATTTTTGCCTGCGTATCTCCTTTAAACCCTAAAGCCATCGCTTTCTGATATAAAGTATAATCGGTGGCATCTTCATTTTTATCGTAAATGGCAATCGCCTCGTTCAGGTCATTATTCGCGTAATGAATATCTGCCAGACGAAGTTCCGCGTCATTTTTAAATTCAGGCTTCGGATTACTCAGATATTGCTTGAAATAAGTCTGCGCCTGATCGAATTTTTTAGCTTTGAAATAAGCATAGCCTAAATCATATGGAAGCTGCTGTTTTTCAGGGAAATTTTCGGTCAGGAGCTTCTCATAACGGGTAATGGCAGACGGATAATTCCCTTTCTGGTAATACACCTGTCCTAACCAATATAATGCTCTGTTATAAAATTCTTTATTAATATTGAACCCTAAGCTTCTCAGGAAATATTTTTCAGCTTCGTCATAATTTCCTTTGTTGAATTCTTCCGTTCCCAATAAATAGGAAACTTCCTGATCCACTTTATTAATTTCCGGAGTAGAATCCTGAAGCCTGTCGATCGCATTCAGGGTTTCTTTATAGTTTCCGGAATATAAATAGGATTTCACAAGAAGCGATCTCATTTCCGGAGCATTCGCATCATTCTGATTATTGCTGATATAGCTTTGGATCACCGCAGAAGGGCTTTCAAACGGATTTCCGATATCGTAGCTCAGTTTTGCATACTGTTCGTGTGCTAATTTCTTGACCTTGGCATCATAATCCATCTGGTAAGAAGAACGGAATGCCGAAAGGGCTTCCTGCTTTTTATCTACTGCCAGGTAGGCATTTCCTAACTGATAATAAGCATTCTGCGCCAACGCCGAATTGCTGTTGACAAGCTGATTGTAATAAGAAACTGCTTCATCATATTTTTTAAGCTGTGCGGCTACAAAACCCATTTCATAAAGATCATTTTCAGAAGGATTCTGCTGTACACTCAAATAATCTTTAAGGTGCGGATATGCCGAAGTATAGTCATTTTTCATAAAGTAACTCTCTCCAATGATCTTATGAACCTCCGCTTTATAAGCTTCGGAGATGTCTTCGTTCAGGAGAGCAGTTCCTTCGGTAATGGCCTGGTCATAATTCTTATCATTATAATACATCTGTACATAATAAGGACGTACCAGTTTAGAAAACTTAGGCTGGTCTTTTACCGAATCAAAATACTGGAATGCTTTATCACTTTGTCTGTCTGAATAGTATAAGTGCCCCAGCATATAAGCAATGTCTCCTTTCTGGGATTCATCTGCTGTTTTATAGGCTTCCTCCAGAGCATCTGTAGCTCCTTTGGTATCACCCATCATGAATTTGGCATAGCCCAATTTCAGAATATACTGTGTATTCTCTTCTTTTGAAAGCTGGTACTGATTCACTTTTTTCAGGGTTTCTAAAGCTTTTTCAAAGTCTTTTTTAGCCAGATAATAATCGGCCAGCGGTAGATTAGCCTGAGCAAAATACGCAGAATTTGGATATTCTTTCATGAAGGCCGTTAACCCTTCCTCCGCATGGTTTTTCTGCAGAATCACCCCGATCACGTTATCAAAAAACTGCGCTGCTTCCTTTTTCGATTTGGACAAATTCTGATTATAGAAATACTGTCTTGCATATTCGAACTGGGAAGCGTTGTATATTTTGGTCTGATAAAGATTTTCTGCGAGGCTGAATCTGTAATTTTCTTTCTGTGTAAAGTACTGTGACTGTTGCGCTTCGGAAGTTCCGAAATAAAGCACGGCAGCTGAGAGAAGGATTTTTTTTGAATTCATTCTTTTTCTGAATAAAAAGATTAGTCTATATAAGTTAACGAAAATATTAAAAACTTATTGTTTAAGCAAGTTTTAAAAGGTTTAATAATCTAAAATATCCATTGAATACATTTCACTATTTGATGATAAAAAATGATTACTTTAGTATCATAAAAGTTAAATACATATCAATATAGAATTATCATAAATATTTTGATTTAATCCTCATTCTACAGCAGCTAAAAACATACCATATTATGAAAATTAAGATACTTTTAGCATTAATATTTGTCAATCTGATGCACGCTCAGAAGTTTTACTTCCCCAAAACGGCAGTTACAGACTCCGTGGTTCTGGAAAAACAAATGCCCCAGCTGGCATCAAAACTGATCACGCAGGCTCCACTGCTTAAGCTTAAAAAAACCAATAAACTTGCCTATTTGGATAACCTGCTACGCCTGCAGATAGTCGCCAAAAACTATAAAACATCTATCACAACATTAGCAGATTACCGTAAGGAATTTGCGGATCATAATATGGCAGGAAATAAATTCATTGCCTACGAATTTTACAGTCTGGCCAAACTGATTGAGGCGGAGAAAAAAATAAGTTTTCCTAATGCGCTTCAACAAGCTTTCAATAAAAAGTATGAAAGCCTTTCTGATCAACTGATCACTAAAGTGGGTATTGCTGTTGATGGAGATGTTCCCGCTTCCAGAAAGTTATTAAAAGAAACACTGAACAAACAGAAAGATAAGGACAGTATAGATTATGCCTCGGCCCTGGCATTATGTAAAAGTTACCTAAACTACAAAACTTTTTCCAGTACTAAGCCTCAGGTTGTACAATTAGTGAAGCTAAAAGACCAGGAGAAATTCATTACCGAAACAAAGGATCTGAGAACTAAAAACGGGAATACCCTGACGATCACTATTGTCAGAAAAAAGGAAAACAAAGCTCCACTTCCAGTTATTCTAACCAATAATATCTATGCCGGACCTTTTGATTCATATTTTGGGAAAAGAGCTGCCGTTTACAATTATGTAGGAGCTGTTGTGAATACCCGTGGCAAAAGAAACAGCAATGATGAAAACAATCCTTTTGAGCATGAATCACAGGACATTTACGAAGTGATCGATTGGGTAAGCAAACAGCCCTGGAGCAATGGTAAAGTTGGAATGATTGGCGGAAGTTATTTAGGTTTCAGCCAGTGGGCAGCCGTAAAAAAAATGCACCCGGCGTTAAAAACAATTGTTCCCCAGGTCGCTGTAGGAGTTGGAATAGATTATCCGGCACAAAACAATATATTCATGAGCTATATGCTGCAGTGGATCAACTATGTGACGAACAATAAGCTTACTGATGAAGCAGATTTCAGTAATTTCACAAAATGGGATTCTATTAATACGGCATGGTACAAAAGCGGAAGATCATTCAGAGCTCTGGATACCATCAGCGGTAAGCCTAACAAGATATTCCAAAGATGGCTGGATCACCCGGGCTACGACCACTACTGGCAAAAAATGGTTCCTTATAAAGAGGATTTTGCGAATATCAATATTCCTATCTTAACGACTACAGGATATTATGATGATGATCAGATTGGGGCAATGTCCTATTTTAAAGCTCATCATCAATATAATAAGAATGCCAATCATTACCTGGTAATGGGTCCATATGATCATGGCGGCGCACAAAGTTTTGGATTTACCTTCGTGAACGGCAGACCAATAGATCCTGCAGCCAGAATAAGCATTGATGACTTAGCTTTTTCCTGGTTTGATTATATTCTGAAAAACGGCAAAAAACCGGATCTTTTAAAAGACAGAATCAATTTCCAGGTGATGAATACCAATACATGGAAACATGTTCCTACTCTTGAAAAAATGCATACTTCAACGCTTAAATTTTATCTTCAGAATCGTAAGGACGGTTCATCCGTTTTTACTCCACCCGCGGAGAAAAACTTCATTCAACAGACGATTGATTTTAAAAACCGGGATAAAAAAGATACTTACCACTCCGTAAGCAAAACAGACAGCATAAAAATTACGAATTCGGTATATTTTGAAAGTGAGATCTTAGATAAAGACCTTATCATCAGCGGAAACCCGGCCGGATTCTTCAATGTTTCCATTAACAAAAAGGACTTTGATACGGATACATATTTGTACCAGATACAACCGGATGGCAAATCATTTCTGCTATCAACACATATTGTAAGAGCGAGCTATGCAAAAGACAATGCGGTACGCCAGCTACTTAAACCTGGCAAAATAGAACAGATTCCTATAAAAAATTCAATATTCATCAGCAAAAAAATAGAAAAAGGAAGCAGACTTGTTCTGCTGGTTGGCGTCAACAAAAGCCCAAGCTGGCAAATCAATTACGGAACAGGAAAAGATGTAAGCGATGAAACAATCAAGGATTCCGGTGAGCCGCTTGAAATAAAATGGTACAACGACAGCTATGTAGAAATACCTATTTATCAAGAATAAAGGTCTTTAGCGCTTATAATCTCAGCCTTTTTAACGAAATATTATGATTACAGCCAGCACCAAAATAAAAAATCATTACATTTGCTTTTTTTCAAACTCAAATACATATTGAATGAATCAACTTTTTAGAAGGAAAAACTATTCAGAAACAGATACTTCTACCAGCCTTTTAAGGGTTTTAGGTGTTTGGGATATTGTTTTTTTTGGTATTGCGGCTATTATTGGAGCAGGAAGTTTCAGCAGTTTAGGTGAAGCGGTTTTCAGAGGCGGCCCCGGAGTGATTCTACTGTATTTGATTTGTGGTTTTGCCTGCGGTTTTACCGCATTATGCTACGCTGAATTTGCCAGCAGAATTCCCACAGCAGGCTCTGCCTATACGTACGCTTATGCCAGTTTTGGAGAACTGATCGCATGGGTAATCGGATGGGCATTAATTATGGAATATTCTTTCGGGAATATTTATGTGGCTTTTTCCTGGTCCGACTATTTTACCAGCTTCCTGGAACGTCTGGGCATGCATATTCCTGATTATCTTACCTGCAGCTATACGGAAGCAAGAAAAGCTTTTCAGAACGGTTCCGAGAATAAAGAGCTTTTAAATGCATGGAAGTCTGCCCCATTGATTGGCAGTTTAAAGTTCATCGTTGACGTTCCTGCATTAGTGATCAACGGTCTCATTACGTGGCTTTGTTATATAGGCGTTAAAGAAAGTAAAAACTTCAATAATTCTTTAGTTATTTTAAAATTAGCAGTTATTGTTTTAGTGATCCTGGTAGGCTTTGCTTATATCAATACGGATAACTGGACGCCTGTAAATCCGGAAACGCAGGTCGCTTCCTTCATGCCAAACGGCTTTGCGGGAGTAATGAGTGCAGTTTCAGGGGTTTTCTTTGCTTACATAGGCTTTGATGCATTGAGTGTACTTTCCGAGGAAACTAAAGACCCTCAGAAGACCCTTCCGAAAGGAATGATCGTCTCTCTTGTGCTTTGTACGGTAATTTATATTGCTCTAACATTGGTTTTAACAGGAATGGTTGATTACAGGAAGTTTGACGGTATAGGAGATCCGCTTTCATTCATATTTGAAAAATCGAATGCTAATGTGGCCTGGATGGAACTTGTGGTTTCTTTCGTAGCTATTGTTGCCATTACTACTGTATTATTGGTGTTCCAGATGGGACAGCCGAGAATCTGGTATGCAATGAGCCGTGACGGGCTGATGCCTGAAAAATTCAAGACTGTACATCCGAAATACAAAACGCCTTCATTTGCAACTATTATTACAGGTATTGCAGTAGGAGTTCCTATTCTATTTACAGATAAAACATTCATCCTCGATTTCACAAGCATCGGAACGATTTTCGCTTTCGTACTGGTGTGTGCCGGAGTTTTAATGCTTCCTGCAAAAGAGAAAATCAAGGGCAGATTTCACCTTCCTTATATTAACGGTAAATTTATATTCCCGGTTATTTTTATTGGTGGATTAGTTGGTTTTTATATCTGGCAGCCGTCATTCTTCACCAATTTAATGGATTGGAGTGATCCTAAAGAGGGTGAATTCAGAGCTTCTATTTTTGTTTTCATTCTGATCAATCTGGTTCTGTGTATTTTTACCTTTATTAAGAATTTCTCTTTAATTCCTTTAATTGGTTTAAGTTCTTGTTTATACCTTCTTACAGGAATGAGCCATGAAAACTGGTTCTGGTTCGGACTTTGGTTTGCCCTGGGTCTGGTAATCTATTTCTGCTACGGCTACAAAAACAGTAAGCTTAGAAAAGAAGAAGCATAAAAATAATCAACATAAATAAATCATAATAAAAGGCAAATTCGCAGATCAGCAAATTTGCCTTTTATTTTTTCATCAAATCGGCAGAATTATTGCATAGATTTCAAAAGAAACTATAACTAATATTGCCATGTCAGAAAGAATAAAAACCTACGGAGAATTTTACCAGTTCTATCTTACCGAACACAGTAAAGCGGGAACAAGGATCTTTCATTTTATCGGAACTCTTTTGATATTTGTTGTAATCTGGTATGTTATCAGCTCAGGCAAAGAAAGGTTCCTGTGGTATATTCCAATCTTTGGCTACGGCTTTGCCTGGTTCAGTCATGCACTCATAGAGAAAAACAAACCTGCTACTTTCAAGTATCCGCTCTGGTCATTGATCTCTGATTTCAGGTTGTTTTTTGAGCTGTTGACCGGTAAACAGAAGTTCAGGGGAACAGCTCCCGTGCCAAAGGAAACAGAGGATTCTGAAAACTTGTAAGGGCTTTAATCACCAATGTCTTTTGACACCTGAGTTTTAGGTTTAATACTTCGGATTATAAGTACACTTGGCTATTAAAAGTCAGAGATTTCAAAGATCAATTAATACTGTTTTTCCAGGATATTATAATGAACAGTATTTATTATTTTCTCTGCTAAGGCATCTCCATCCACTTTGGTATATTCCGGTCTGTATGTTGAGAACATAACGGTTTTGTCTTTATTAAATGTAACGGTTACTTCTTCAAGAATCTGGCCTTCAACATAGAATTGAAGCCTGTTATCCACGATCTTCCAGAACGAAAGCCTGGGCTCAGAAGGCATACAGTTTCCCGAGCTACCTTCCACATAATTATAGATGGCAAAACCGTCATCCCTTATGGAATAGTTTCTCATTAAACGGCAATCGTTAAAATCCTTGATTACTTTTTTCTTATTTTCATAAAATCCGGATTCTTTCAGTTTCCAGAATCCAGTGATATCTTCTTTCTTTAATTGTTGGGCATTGAGAAAGGAACTGACTGCCAAAAACAGTATTCCTGTGTATATTTTATTCATTATAATGAGATAATTGTAGTTGATTTTAGTTGATAGAATTTGGTGGAATTTTTAGATTCGGCGGCCGGAGGCCTCCGAATCTAAAAAAATAAACCTTAAACATAAACTTTAATACTTGAAACACAAAATTCTATATATCAACCTATTTAAACTTTTTTCTAAAGTTATACTTGATCATATTCATCAGACCGGATTCAATAATATCTATCCCCAATCCAAAATTACTGTCTGCTATTGTATGATGATCTTCACGGAATTTTTCAAACTGTTCCTGCGGAATTTCAAGATTCACCACAGGATTGTATTCAATAAAAACCGTGGCACCATTTTTAGTAATTTTCTTGCGGCTTTTGTACTCAAAATAGGGATTGCCTATCGTGCTTTCCTGAACGGTATATTTTTCCTGGGTATCAATCTTTTGATCGGTATTCAGGCTGATCTCATACTTTTCACTGTCAAAATTATGCCAGAAAGGAAGATCTTTATGTAAAAAATCTCTTGCACTTGCTTTAATGACATTCCGGTCAAAATACATTAAGAACCTGTTTTTCTGCGGATCTACATAATAAGGGTTTTCAACTGTAGCCGTGTAATGAATCTTGAATTCATTCAGTTTTTTATCATCGCTTATAATATCAATGGCTGCATCTTTAAAAATATTTCTGATATCCGTTCCGTTCCTGTCATTAGAATAATTAAGCCCGTAGAACAGAAAACTGTTCCAGCTGTCTATGATTTCCCTTTTGTTGGTAGTCTTGAAATACCTTCTCATCGCATTGGCGCGGTTTCCTTTATACGTTGTGGTCAACTTCAGCTGTCCTGTTGTATTTTGGGCATTAAGCTCAACTTTTTCATCAATACAGTAATAAGGAAATTTATATGAGCTTCTTTCCTGTAATACCTGATCAGGCTTCACTTCCAAATAATGCATGAAATAAATAAATCCACGGTTTTCTATCAACCCGAACTCATCACGGACTGTAGCATCCACAAAATATTCCTGACCTTTATAATTAATCTTTACCACCACATGATTAAAGCTAAGCAGCGAAGGCAGATAATATTTAATATAATAGTCGGTATGAAAATTCACGAGAACCACCGAAGAATCAACTCCGATATAATTTAAAATAACCTTCAGTAAAACACATTTTGCCTTGCAGTCGCCCTGCTTATTTTCATACGTAGCAGAAGGTTCCTGCGGCTTGTGCCCATTCATTTCATCCGCATTGAAAATGTAGTAAACATGATTCTGAACGTATTCTATAGCAAACTGCAGCTTTTCATCCAAACTGGTTATCGCATCCAGCTTTTCAGCAAGGTGAGGAGCAAAATCCTTTAAGGAATAGGTACTGAACATTTCTTCATAAATCGGAGCAATATAATTAGACAGATCTTTCCAGCTGTTTTCAGTTGCAAAATCTATAAACGGAAAAATTTCACGGCTTGCATCCGCCAAATTGGTGTAATTTTCCTCTTCTATGATAAATCTCTCCCCTTTTTTCAGATGATGAATCTCAGGTTCCAAGACATTCCCCTGTTCATCCCTGAAAAATGTTTTTTTATAAGCAATATTCTGTTCCCGGTCATTAATAAAAGTAAACTTAAAGCTTCCGTAGGCCCAATAATTATCCGGGCTTACCCATACATATTTTGAAAATTCCTTCCTCAAGAAATCACGCTCTGTAAATTCTTTAACCCGCGAATCTTCCAGGATCAATACATCATAAAGCCTCAAATCCTTAATTGTAATATTGATCTTTTTGTTACTGCTTAAAATTCCGCCGCTGCTTTGGTTCTCGCTGTCCAGTACTTTTATTTTGGTATCCGGAATCTTATCGATCAGCACACCGTCTCTCAAAACACTGATCCTGTGAATACTGTAGACTTCATTTTCTTCCACAATAACCTCTGAAACAGAAGCCCGCTCCAGGTTTACCGGCTCATTTAGAGTATAGGCCATGCAAACATATTCGCTGTTCTCCGTATTGCTTGTATAATATTTTTTATCAAGAAAATAACAGTAATCTCTACCTTCATCAATCTGCTTTCTGGAAAATTCAGAGTCTTTGATTTTATCAATCAGCTCATGATCTTCTATATTTCCAGCCCATGCTTCAGGTTTCTGAATTTTGTAATTATCAATTTGAATTGGATTATTCATAGTATATTCTGGTAATTGTGTTCTTTGGTTAAATTTTTAGAGGTGCTCAAATTAAATAATTAAAAAATAAAAAACAATAGAAGAAGTACGTCAAAAACTTCGGCACAGTAATTGGACCCAAGATGTAAAATAAAGTTTTATGAAAATTATCGCAACCATTCTAAAAGGCGCTGTTCCTGCAGTAGCACTATTCGCAATGACACAATGTACCACTACGGCTAATACTGCCGGAGCAGATGAAAAAACATTCATTGTAGGACCTGAAACTGCAGACTGTACAGGAGTAGCACCAATGAAATGCCTGCAGGTAAAAGAAAAAGCGTCAGAAAGCTGGACGAATTTCTATACAAATATTGAAGGATTTACTTATGAGCCGGGATATGAATATATTTTGAGAGTAAAAACCGAAAAAATTGCCAATCCTCCAGCTGACGGATCTTCTATAAAATACACCCTGATCAAAGAGGTTTCCAAAACCAAGAAATAATACACAAAACTCCCGGAAATTCCGGGAGTTTTTATTTTAATGTTTGTTGTTGCTCAGATTAAACCGTCATTCCTATATCAATTCCTTTAATTTTTCTGTAAAGATCGGTGGCAAAGTTATCCGTCATTCCTGAAACAAAATCTATCACACCCAGCACTTTCTGATAATCCGTTCCTTCTTCGTAAACGAATTGTCTCGGAAGCAGTTTCAATGCTTTTATATCGTAAGATTTCCTTTCATCCTCAGGTTTCAGAATAGAAGGGATAAAATGATCCAGAAGCTCATACATTACATTGTAGCCGGCATTCTCAATTTCCACCACGGCTTTATGATTGTAGATCTTTTCAATGGAGAACGATTCGATATCCTGAAGGGCACGGTTCTCAGATTTATAAATATCAAGGAGCCCGTTATCCAGATTTCCCTGAAGAATATTCTCGAAATTATGCTTATAAATCTCAAGGGATTTATTGATGAGAGCATTAATCGCTTTTGCTCTCAGGTAAGAGATCTTTTCATTCTCATTGGAAATAGAAGCCAATTTGTTTTTAACTCTTTCCGTATCATTGCTTTCAGACTTTATGAGTTCAAAAAACAGGTTCTCACAATCTGCAGTGGATACAATTCCTAACCGGTGAGCATCTTCCATGTCAATAATATTGTAACAGATATCGTCTGCTGCTTCTACAAGCCATACGAAAGGATGTCTTTTGAATATATACGGTTCTTCGTTTTCTAAGATTAAATTCGTTGCCTTTGCTATTTCAAGGAAAATATCTTTCTCATTCTGGAAAAACCCGAATTTCTTTCTGTGGATGACTCCTTTTTTTCTGGCAACAGCCTCACAAGGATATTTTGCAATGCTCGCCAAAGTGGAAAAAGTAAGCTGGATTCCTCCGTCATCTTTTCCCTGCTGACGTTGGGCCAGAACTCTTATGGCATTGGCATTTCCTTCAAAATTGACAAGATCTGCCCATTCTTTTTCATTAAACTTCAGCTTCAGGTCTTTTTCGTTTCTTTCAAAATAACTTGCAATCGCATCTTCCCCTGAATGTCCGAAAGCCGGATTTCCTACATCATGACACAGACAAGCTGCTGCAATTACGTTTCCTAAATTATGAAGATAGAAATTTTTAGAATCTTCCGTAAGGTCATTTTTATAGCTCTCAAAAATAAATTCCCCGATAATGCTTCCCAAACTTCTGCCTACTGACGAAACTTCCAGCGAGTGTGTCAGCCTGTTGTGCACAAAAACACTTCCGGGAAGAGGAAAAACCTGGGTCTTATTCTGCAGCCTTCTGAAAGCAGAAGAGAAGATAATTCTGTCGAAATCTCTCTGAAAATCAGTTCTTGAAGCTTTGGTATGCGGGTTATTTCCTGTACGCTGATTCGTGAAAATCTGGTTTAAATTCATCATTTTTCAAAATTACTCCAAATTTTATTTTTACGGAATAGTATTTGAACTTTTATTGAAAAGCAAAGCCATGCCTGAAGGACCATCTATTATTTTAATGAAAGAAAGCCTGTTGCCGTTTACCGGAAATCAAGTAACGGAAGCTTCAGGCAATGCCAAATTCGAGAAGCAACCGCTGATTGGCCAAACTCTTCGTGAGATCCGGACGTTCGGAAAACAAACGTATCTTGTTCTAGATAATGCTGCCATTCGAATTCATTTGCTGATGTTCGGATCTTACAGTATTGATGAACAGACAAAACCTGACAAAAGTTTACGCTTGTCTTTATTTTTTAAAACCGGAAGTATATATTTTTACACCTGCTCTATCAAATATGTAGAACTGGAATTCTTATCCTCGATAGACTGGGAAGCCGACATTATGAGTGATATCTGGAACCCTGAAAAAGCAGAAAAGAAACTGAAATCCAAACCGGAAATGATGGTCTGTGATGCTCTGATGGATCAGGATATTTTTTCAGGTGTGGGAAATATTATCAAAAACGAGGTTCTGTTCAGAATTGGCGTTCAGCCGGAAAGTAAAATAAGGAATCTGCCTGCAAAAAAACTGAAGGAACTTATCAATGAAGCCCGAAATTACAGCTTTGAATTCCTGGAATGGAAACGTGAGTTTGTTTTAAAGAAACACTGGCTTGTTCATACCAAAACAACGTGTCCGAAATGCGGACAGAAACTCATAAAAAAACAGACAGGATTAGGAAAAAGAAGAAGTTTTTATTGCGAAAAGGATCAGAAACTCTATTAACCCTTATATTTCAAAATCTATTTTCATCAATTTTTTCATGGAAACAGGCGGAGCATGTTATATTTTGAACTTTAAAGAATATCTTAATGGTTTAAATTTTTAAATCTTTTTAAATACTTAAATCTTAAATCAAAATATCAATGCGTTCCCATTTTTGAAAACACATTAATGATGATCACTCCTACAACGATTAATGCAATTCCGATAATAGCAGGCAGATCCGGAACCTGTTTAAAAGCAACAATGCCAATGAGTGTTATAAAAACAATCCCTACTCCGGACCATATCGCATAGGTTATCCCGACAGGAATCTGCCGTAATGTAAGGCTCAGAAAATAAAATGCGGCAGCATATCCTATAACGGTAACTACAGAAGGCCAAAGTTTTGAAAACTCTTCAGATTTTTTCAGAAAAGTTGTGGCTATGATCTCAAATATGATCGCTAATGCAAGAAATATGTAACTGCGTCCCATGAAGGCTTATTTTCTACAAAAGTAACGAAAAGCTCTTTCTTTACGCTGAAAACTGACCAATAAAATCGACATTATTGTTCCAGCTTATCAATATTATCTAACTTCTTATATTCTCATTTGATTCATATCCTTTGTTAGTGATATGAAGAAAAAATACTTTAAGAAAATGCTTCTCTTAATATCCCTTAGAGGTGAATATCCATCAGGGTATTTATTATTAACAATTTACAGAAAGAAAATTATCATCGTAAAAAATGTCTGACAACAATTGTTTCAAACTGTCAGTATTTCTAATACATGTGACAAAATTTACAAAATTCTGTCATAAAATTAGTCAGAATTTAAATATTCCGGGATAAAAATCGCTTCCGAATAATAAGTTTTCTTAACATAATAATTCTTCCGCTACTCTAAATCTGACATTCAATGGAAGTGCTAAAAATGAATATTATGCATTGCATTTTTAATTTTTTGTTTTATCAAGTCCAATATAGAAGTATTGAAACAGTTGTCAACTTTTCAATTTTTTACAGATAAAACAATAAACATATTAATAATTTCATAAAAACATATTAAATTTATGTAAATAATTAATCAATAAAAATGAACAATTAAACACATAACACACTGATATACATCATAATTATTTGCTTTGGCACGTGATTTGAAAACTGTAATATTGCAATTAGAAAATTGATAAAATAAAGTCAAATAATTAAATAAAACAAAAAAATGGTAACTTACATCGGTATCGCAACATGTGTAGTAGTATTCGCTTCTTACTTTATGACAGTAAAAAGAGAGCAAAGAAACTAAGTTCTATTTAAGGTAAGCCTATAGAACATCTATATTAATTGTATTGTTTATGTTTTTTAATCTGAATACTCAGATTCTGCTCTTTTACTCAACGGAGTAAAAGGGCCTGAAAAACATACCCCTTAACTGAACTTCATAGCAAATTTTATATATCCCAATAGTCAAGCCGAACAAACAGTTCGGCTTTTCTTGGTACATATCCAGCAAAAGGTCTAAAGTCCGTTTCTATCGAATTCTATCCTTTCCTCTTGTTGACTACCATATTAACTCTGCAATCTCCACTCATCATTTAATAAAGCTTTATCTTTGTACTGATAAGAATTATTTAGTTTTAGCATGAATCTGTACAATCTCATCATTCAGGACAAAGAGGAAGTGAGCCTCAATGACGTATATCTAGGTAACAACAACAGAGCCCAGCTGGTACAGCTCATTAAAGAACATACTTATGTAAAAGAGCTGCAGGAATATGGTCTTCCGGTAAATAATAAGATCCTCCTGCAAGGGAATTCCGGATGTGGAAAAACCATGACTGCCAAGGCCGTTGCCAATGCTTTGGGTAAAAACATCCTGATTTTAAACCTGAGCAATATCGTTTCGTCCCGAATCGGTGAAACTTCCCAAAATATTAAAATGATCTTTGACAAAGCGGCAAGGGAAAGGTCTGTTCTTTTCCTGGACGAACTGGACCAGATTGGGAAAGCAAGAGGGAGCGACGATAAGGACGTGGGTGAAATGAGAAGACTGGTGAACACGTTGATCCAGCTGATCGATTATTATCCTGAAAATGCTCTTTTGATCTGTGCCACAAATCATGCGGAAATTATTGATACTGCCTTACTGAGACGCTTCCAGCTGAAAATCAGTTATGAAATGCCGTCTGCTGAATTCCTCGATACTTTTTATGATGATCTCCTGTCAAAGTTCCCGGAAGGCCTGAAAAATATAGACCGTACATACAATATTTCTTTTGCTGAGGCAAAAGATCATGCTTTGACATCGGTAAAATCAGCTTTAATTAAAAAACTGGAAGCCAGAGAAATTACACAGCCATGAAAGAAGACATCCTCCACAATCTTGGGATCATCAATGACAAAATAAAAAAAGCCTGTGAAAAAGCAGGCAGAAATCCTGATGAAGTCAAATTACTGCTGGCAACAAAAACGGTCTCTGCTGAGCGTATTAAAACAGCTTTACAAAACGGGCAGGCTTTAATTGCAGAGAATAAGGTTCAGGAGCTGAAAGAGAAGTATGATGAGCTGAAAGACACTCCTCATGAAAATCATTTTATCGGGCATCTTCAGACCAATAAGATTAAGGATATTTTAAAATATGAGGTAGTCTGTGTACAATCTATGGATCGTCTGGATCTTGCAGAAAAGCTCCATCAAAGGCTTGTGTCGGAAGGAAAAACAATAGAGATACTCATCCAGGTGAATACTTCTAATGAGGAAAGTAAATTTGGTGTACATCCCTATAAGGCTGTCGAGCTGACCCGAAAAGTTTCTGAATTCAGTACATTAAAAATTAAGGGACTAATGACCATTGGTCTTTTCAGCGCCGAAACAGAGAAAGTAAGAAGCTGCTTTAAAATCCTGAAAGGCCTACAGCAGGAAATCATCAGCCAGAATATTCCCAACGTAGAAATGAAGGAACTTTCCATGGGAATGAGCGGTGATCTGGAAACGGCAATTGAAGAAGGCGCTACGATTGTGAGAGTGGGAACGGCTGTGTTTGGAGCGAGGATGTATCCGGATTCTTATTATTGGGACGAGGGAAGAAATTTTTAAGTTTTAAACTGCAAGAATTCCGGGCAAGCCACAAAATACTATGTTACAAATACTAATCTTTTCATTTATAAGAATTTAGATCAGTTTTATTTATAGATTTGCGACACACAAATACTCTATGATGAAACAAGATAATTTAATTTCTTTCCGAAATTCTTTTGGAATACTCTTCTGTCTTTTAACAGCTGCATTTATACTTACTGATTGTTCCGGGATGGCTCCACGCAACGAAAACGAAATGATAAAAACTACTTTTGTAGTGACCTGTATAACGATCGCGAGCATTTTCTCTATTTTTTATATTTCAAAAAAAATTAAGGGAAAGGATTAAAAAAAACTCCGCTCCACAATCTTCGATTTTGTGACACCAAAAAATAGAAAACCGTAAAGTTCATATTTTTACGGTTTTTTTATTAAGCACATGTGATAAGAAGCAAACTTGAAAGAAGGATAGAGTTTATAAAAATATTTCAGAAACCTGTTCCTATTAAAATTTTAAAAAAATTTCTATTTATCACATACAGAATTATTATCCAAATAAGCTAATTGGTATCTTTTTTGATCATAAAATATTAAAAACCAAACAAATACACCTATATGATTAAAAAATTATTCTTGGGCTGTCTATTCATGACAGTATTCTTGTCTTCATGTGAAAAGTATGATAATACATCACAGACAAAGGAAAGTGAAATATCAATTAAAACAGTTTCAATGGTAACTTTTGGCACCATGGCTGTAGCACTTCTTGTAGCCTACAGCTCCCGAAGAAGGTAGCAGATAAATAATAAAAAAGCACCCGTTTGAAGATCAAACGGGTGCTTTTATTTTTACTATAATAATTAATTACATATAAGCTTCAATCGGCTCACAAGTACAAACTAAGTTTCTGTCTCCATAAGCTTCATCCACTCTTGAAACAGAAGCAAAGAATTTGTGGTCTCTTACCCATTCAAGCGGATAAGCTGCCTTTTCTCTGCTGTATGGTTTATCCCAAGAATCTGAGATAACCAATTGTTCCGTGTGAGGAGCATTTTTAAGCACGTTATTTGCCTGATCTGCTTCTCCGTTGGCAATCTCATCAATCTCTTTTTTAATTGAAATTAATGCCTCTGCAAAACGGTCGATTTCAGATTTGCTTTCAGATTCTGTAGGCTCTATCATCAGTGTTCCTGCTACAGGGAAAGAAACGGTAGGTGCATGGAATCCATAATCCATTAGTCTCTTCGCCACATCAGCCACTTCAATTCCTAAAGATTTGAACTGACGGAAATCTACGATACATTCGTGAGCCACTCTTCCATTCTCGTTTGAATATAAGATCGGGAAATGCTCTGCTAATATCTCTTTCAGATAATTCGCATTCATGATTGCATGGCCTGTTGCTTTTTTCAGTCCATCCGTTCCTAACATCTTAATGTAAGAATAAGAAATGTTAAGAATAAGACCTGAACCGTAAGGTGCTGCAGAAATACCTTCGATAGCTTCCTTAGAACCGACTCTGATATTCGCATTGGAAGGAAGGAAAGGAACCAGGTGCTTAGCCACACAGATCGGGCCAACTCCAGGACCTCCGCCACCGTGAGGAATTGCGAAAGTTTTGTGTAAGTTCAGGTGACAGACATCTGCTCCAATGTTTCCAGGACTTGTGAATCCTACCTGAGCGTTCATATTAGCACCATCCATATATACCTGACCACCGTGTTCGTGGATCAGGCTTGTAATTTCTTTAATATTGTCATCAAAGAATCCGTAAGTAGACGGATAAGTGATCATTACACAAGATAAGTTCTCAGAATGCTGTTCTGTTTTAGCTTTTAAATCTTCAAAATCAATTTGTCCGCTTTCAAGATTTTTAACGACAACAATTTTCATTCCTGCCATTGCTGCAGAAGCTGGGTTGGTTCCGTGTGCAGACTGAGGGATCAATACTACATTTCTGTGGCCTTCACCTCTTGAAATGTGATACTCTCTGATCACCATTAACCCTGCATACTCTCCCTGAGCTCCAGAGTTTGGCTGTAATGAAGTTCCTGCGAAACCAGTAATTTCAGCAAGATCTTTTTCAAGTTCTTTGATCATTTCCTGGTAACCTCCGGCCTGATCTACCGGTACAAACGGGTGAACACTTCCCCAATCTGCCCAGGAAAGCGGAAGCATTTGGGTAGCTGCATTCAGTTTCATGGTACAAGATCCAAGAGAAATCATTGAGTGTGTTAATGAAAGGTCTTTTCTTTCAAGACGCTTGATGTAACGCATCAATTCTGTTTCCGTATGGTATTTGTTGAATACCTGCTCTGTAAGAATTTCGTCTTTTCTCAACAATTCTTCAGGAATGCTGTATCCTTCTTTGATTTCTAATTTGAAAGTCTGCTTGTCCTTAAACTGAGCGAAAGAAGCCATCAGATAATTTAATTTCTCCAATGTCGTACTTTCGTTGATCGCAATACTTACCACACCTTCTGTAAAATAGTTCAGATTAAGTCTGTGATCAAGCATCATTCTCATTAATCTTCCTTTTTCATCCTCGCTCATTGTGATTTTCACAGTATCGAAGATTGGCTCTTCAACAGTCTGATATCCTAATGCTTTAAGACCGTTTTTCAAAGCATTTGCTTTAAAGTGAATCTGATCAGCAATATAGTTTAATCCTTTCGGACCATGATAAACCGCGTACATTCCTGCCATTACCGCAAGAAGTACCTGTGCTGTACAGATATTGGATGTTGCTCTTTCTCTTTTGATATGCTGCTCTCTTGTCTGAAGCGCCATTCTTAATGCACGTTTTCCATACATATCCTGAGAAACTCCAATGATTCTTCCCGGAATGTCTCTTTTGTAATCTTCTCTGCAAGAGAAAAATGCTGCGTGAGGTCCTCCGTAACCCAATGGAATACCAAATCTCTGTGAAGTTCCAACAGCACAGTCAGCACCCATAGAAGCCGGTGATTTTAATTTAACCAAAGCCATCGGATCACAGGCTACAACCACCTGCAGGTCTAATTTTTTATAGTTTACAATATCCTCTGTGTAATCTAAAACGATCCCGTTCTTACCCGGATATTGCAATAAGACACCATAATAAGTTTCGTCTAGCTGATGAGTTGTGTGATCACCTTCTACAATTTCGATGGCTAAACCTTCAGCTTTCGTTTTTAAAACAGAAACTGTCTGAGGTAAAACAAGATCGGAAACGAAGAATTTGTTGGCATTCGCTTTCTTTTGATCCTTCGTTCTGTTGTTAAAGAACATGTGCATAGCCTCTGCAGCAGCTGTAGATTCATCTAAAAGAGAAGCATTGGCCAGTTCAAAGCCTGTAAGGTCGCACACTACCGTCTGGAAATTCAGAAGAGCTTCCAGTCTTCCTTGTGCAATTTCAGCCTGATAAGGAGTATACGCAGTATACCAGCTGGGATTTTCGAAGATGTTTCTCTGAATAGCTGAAGGCAATAGGGTATTGTGGTATCCAAAACCGATATAACTTGTATAATCAGTATTTTTCGACGCCAGCTCTTTGGAATGGTTCAGCATTTTGTATTCTGAAAGCGGCTCAGAGATCTCAAGATCTTTCTCTAAACGGATAGAAGAAGGAATGGTCTGAGAAATTAATTCTTCAATACTTGAAACGCCCAATCTTTCCAACATTGCCTGTTTATCGGCTTCATTAAGGGAAATGTGACGGCTCACAAACTGTTCTGTATTCATTTTTATTTATTAGATTTTGTTCGTAAAAAAGATTCGTAAAATTACATTTTTTTAAGCGATTGTACAAGAGTTCAAAATTGCTGAAAGGATTTGAGAAACTCCTGCTTGTTTTAAATTTATTCAGTCTAAATTTTAAACTTTCTGTTTAGAATCTGCATCATTTTAAGGAATATTTTCACAATAAAGCCTGCATTTTCAAATTAAATAAGGGGTTGAATTCGCTTTAAACACACTGATATTCAGATGTCATAACATTTATAAAATTTTATTAATTATATTTATTCTAAATTAATATATTTGCAGTATGAATATGATTATCCCATTTAAAGTACCGCCTTTATCGCCAGTATACTCATTCAATAATGAAGACATGTTCTGTGAAAAGAAATCATGTTGTAAGAAATTCAAAAAGGGGAAAAGATGTAAAAAGTGCCCGGGAAGGAAAAAGATGGCTTAAACTAGCCAAAATTTCTGAACAGGAAATATATTGCCGCCGCCAAAATAAGAATTCCCCAGATCAGCATCATGATCTTTGGCTGGCCTGTTCTGTTGATTGGTGTTCTTGGCTGAGGTTTAAACATTTCTTCAACGCTGTTTTTAAACTGAACAGCATCATTTTCAAAGACTTCAGTAATCGTAATTCCCTGTACCGCAGTTTTGTGAAGCAAAGAATTTGTCGCATGAAGCAAAAGCTGAAATTTCCCGTCTTTAAATTCTGTGATCTTAAAAACCCGTTCTCCAAAAGGTTTTTCCAGGCCGAAAGGCAGTATTTTTACCACATCGGCATTATTCGTCTGCCAGTTAATAATAATCTCCTCCCCTTTTTTTGCATGAATTTTATTGGACGTAAAAGTTTTGATAGAAGGCGGAGTATTGTATCTGAAACTCTTCTGATGGCTCTCTAAATTCTGATCATAGGTCCGTCTCTTTCCTGAATCACTCAATATTTCATACGCTTCCTGAATTTCACGGAAACGACCGGCAAAGAAATCGTCGTTATCGTTCTTATCCGGATGGTATTTTAAAGATAATTTTCTATAAGCCTTTTTGATGTCTTCTTCTGAAGCATCCGGAGAAATCCCGAGAAAATAGTAGTAGTCTTTCATTGAGCTATACAAAAATAGGAATTTATTTTTTTTCGGGTTTATTCTTTAAAGGAATGTTTTAATAAAACACAAAGGCGCAAAGTTTTTTATAAGCTTTATGCAAGATTTTATTCAACAGTCTAGGTGGCTGAGGCTCTCGAAGCCATCTGGGAGATTGCTTCGCTTCGCTCGCAATGACACTGGACTGTACATAAAAATTCCGGCGCGGGAAGCAGAGCTTCCCGCGCCGGAATTAACAATTTCAATTTAGTTCTGTACTGCTTAAGCTTCTGCAGTATTGTCCTTATGTCCTGTTCTGCAGCATTTTGAAGCGAATTCTTTTTTGAATTTTCCCTTCAGTTCCTGATACTGCTCTTCGTTCATTTCTCTGATCTTATCAGCCAGGCCGAAAGGTGATTTTTCTTTGATTCCGTATTCGCTGAAAATACCTTTTATAAATCTTTTTCTTTGTATTGCTTTTTTGGCAACTAATGCCACCCCAACAACAGCTAATGCTCCCAGAGCTCCTTTTAATGCTGAATTTTTCATTTTTTCAAAATTTTAAATTTTACTACTTTTTGTTTTTTATAGAGACGGATGAATTTCAATTTTACTTTACTACTTCTTAAATTTTAAATTATCCGTTATTTCTGTTGAAGAATCCTCCTGAACATCTGTTTTTCCATACTTCCTTGAACTTTTCCCGTTCTTCAGGAGATAGTCCTGCCATTTTCTCTCTCATTTTTCTTTCTTTAAAGTCTCTCACTCCTTTTCCGAAATGAAACCCTCCGAAAAGGATCTTACTTAAAATCAGGATTCCCATTGCCTGCCAGAATGTAATGGATTTTACACCCAGGATCTCAGGAAGCAGACAGTTCCAAAGCCACATCACAATAAATGTAACGGTAACTAAGATCAATGGCGGACATAAGAGTAAAAAAATCCAGCCTTTTTTGTGTTTATGATTCATAATTTTCTTCTTTACTAACTATTTAAATCTTCGTATAATTTTCTCAGTCTGTTTCTTAAATGCTTCACAGCATAGTTTTTTCTGCTGATAATGGTCTTGATGTTTTCGCCCTGTTCATCAGCGATCTGCTGTAGAGTTTTGTCATTCAGTTCATTTTCAACATAGACTAGTCTTTGTTTCTCTGGAAGTTCGTCCAATGCTTCGAAAAGCTTTTTCCAGATTTCGTCCTGGAACATCTTAACTTCAGGGCCCGCACTCTCGTCCAGCAATAAGATATCTTTGATAGAAAAACTTCCGTCTTCATCTTCATAGACAAAGTCTTCAAGATTTTCGGTTTTCTTTTTGCGGTAGCGGTCTGTAATTTTATTTGCAGTCACTCTATACAGCCAGCCGCCTACATTCACAATCTCGGAAAGATTGGTCAGACTGCTGAACTGAAACCACACTTCCTGCAGAATATCTTCCGCATCTTCTGCGTTTTTCACTTTCGGACGAATATAAGACATCAGTTTTCCTCCGTACTTTGAAACGGTTTGTGAGATGATGCTTGCTTTCTCCTCCTGTGGCATTGTTATTTCTTCGACAACCTCCATATTGCTATGACGATTGATATTTTTGTTTTACTTTAATAAATTTAAAATATTTTTCCGGAAATTCGGATTTTCTTTTGTTAGTCATGGTTTTAATTATTTTTATTCTGTAATCATTGAGTTTAAATAAAACTAATAACACAAATGTTTACACTAACGTCACAAATAATTTCATCGTCTCATTTGTAAAAATCATTAGTACCTATTTGTGTTTAAAATAAAAAAACGGAAAGCATTACACTCTCCGTCTTTATAATTATAAAAATGAAATTTTATTTTTTATTGAAATTTTCCGCAAAGAAGCCCAGCATATATTTATACAGCTCCAGTCTGTTCGGTTCTTTTCCGAATCCGTGCCCTTCATCATATTTTACCAAATAAGGCACTTCGAAGCCTTTTGCACGCATTGCTTTTACAATCTGGTCAGACTCATTGATATTGACTCTTGGGTCATTGGCTCCCTGTACTACAAATAAAGGTTTTTTAATTTTATCAATCTGGAAAACCGGAGAAACTTCTTTGGCAATTTTTGCCTCTTCAGGGTTGTCAAGATCATACCAGATCTGTTTTACCATTTCTTTGTAAGGCTTCCAGTATTCCGGGAAGGAATCGAAGAAGGTAAAAATATTGGATACTCCTACGTAATCCACACCACAGGCATAAAGATCCGGAGTTTTGATTAAGCCCATCAAAGTAGCATAACCGCCATGGCTTCCTCCGTAGATCGCAATCTTGTCTTTATCTACCCAACCCTGCTCTATGGCATACTTTACACCATCTTCCACATCATCCATTGCTTTCCTTCCGATCTGCTTATACCCTGCTTTCTGGAATTCTTTTCCATACCCTCCTGAAATTCTAAAGTTCACCTGAAGGGTTGCATATCCTCTGCTGGCAAAGAGCTGTGTTTCCGGGTTGAAACCCCATTCATCGCGGATTCCCTGCGGACCACCGTGAGGATTTACAATCAAAGGCACTTTTTTACCTTCAAGAGCAGCTTTTGGAAGGGTGATGTATCCCCGGATTGTTAATCCGTCCCTGCTTTTGAATTCGATAGGTCTCATTTCTGCCATATCTTCTTCTTTCAGCTGGGGCATCAGATTGTAAAGAAGATTTATTTTTTTACTTTTTGTATCATATTCGTAATAGGCTCCATAAAATTTGTCGCTTCCCACATACACCAAAAGTTTATCATTATTATCATCGGAAGAAACAATGGAAAACTGTTTGTCTTTAAATTCAGATTTCAGTTTGGCATCTATTTCTTTATAAAACTGGCTTACCGGAACGGTTTCACTTTTGATCCCGTCATAGCTTACGTAATCAAGCTCATAATTCCTGTTTTTACCGGCAACACTGATGGAACTTACGTCGAAGACAGGATTAGAATACACTTCTTTAATTACTGCATTTTTCTTCAGATCATACAGTACAATCCTGGACTTATCACTGTCCAGATTGGTCACAACATAAGCTTCATCCTTATTTTTGGAATTATCATTAAGTCCTATGATGCTGAAAGTGTCTTTCCAGTCTGTGGATTTAAGCAGATTAAATTTTCCTGTCTGCAGGTCCTTATAATAAGTCTTGGTCGTCAGCCCGTTTTCAAGGACAGTGTAGCCTCTGAGATTGCCGTCTTTATCAAAAATATAATCATCAATAGGGCTGTTGACATCTTTATTTTCATAAAGCTGGGTCATTTCTCCTGTGTTGAAATTGATCTTGTAGGGCTCAAAGATCTGCTTGTTGTTTTTATTCATGGTCACCACAACAAATTCCGTATCTTTTATCAGTCTTACGGATCCCAGTGTAATCCCTTCGAAAGGAGTCAGGTCTTTAAGGTTTTTCCCGTCAATATCCGCTGCGTAAAGATGGATATTTTCATTCCCTCCTTTGTCCTGGGTAAAGAAAAGACGTTTCTTATCAAGCCATCCGTAGCTTTTAATAAGATCATCTTTTTCAACAATGGCTTTGGTGATTTTGCCTGTTTTCAATTCTTTTACATAGACATGGTTCTTCTTGTCCTTATCTTTTTCTTTGTAAGAGAGATACTGCCCATCCGGAGATATTTTAAACTGTGAAGCACTGGGTCTTGCAAAGTAATCTTCTACTTTATATTTGAAGTTTCCCTTATCATAAGAAATCAGTTTCTCGAGATTTGCTTTAGTGGATGGAAGCGTAGGATCGCCCGGCAGTTTTGCCGTTGAGGTCTGTGCATTAATCATAATTGCTGACAGTACGACTTGGGCCGCACCAAAAATTTTAGTATTAATATTCATAATTCATATTTTGGATGGTTAAATTGTCTAGCCAGATCTTAAATTAATAAAATCTTATATATAATATGACAGTATTACCAGCAAAATGTTACATTCATTACGAAATTTTATGAAAAAAAATAACTTTAAAGTCTATTTCTAATTTAAGTAAATTCCGAAATACCAGGTCCACACAATCAGGATAAGCTGCATGGGAATCCTTTCTTTATAAAGATATTTCATGCCTGGTCCGGTATAATCTGCTTTGAAAATATTGATATTTTTCCTGGAAGAATTGATGTTGGCGATAAAAACCAAAACATAAAAAATAATCAACAGTATGGCTGTTATTTCTCTTATTGAAGGAATCATCAGACCAATTCCCGCAGCAATTTCAAGCACACCTGTAAAATACACCCAGAACATTTTACCGGGAACAAAATCAGGGATCATCATGGCCATTCCTTTCTGGAATTTAAAATGGGAAAATCCTGTGAAAATAATGAATACAGCCATTCCCAGATTTCCTGAAAATAAAAAATCCGGCTTTCCCTGAAATATATAAGTTCCTACCAAAGCAAGAATAAATGTTGCGAAAAGGATGGTTAATAATTTCATGTTTTATTTGTATTTACTATTGTAGAAAGATAGTGTAATTTGTACAAATAACCCTTACAGGTTTAGAAACTGTAAGGGTCTTGTTTTTTTTTAAAGAAATTTAATTTGTTACGCTTTTTCAGCTAGATTTTTGACCACTTCCAGCCCTTGTTTAAATCCTTTATCCATGTGATCTTCCCATTCTTTGTCGACCTGTACTTCAACATGAAGTTTTGTTTTCCCTTCAAGATCAATAAGGATATATTTTTCAAAACACCCGCTCCATTCCATTATTTCTTTGCTTTGAGTATCTTCATTTCCTTCTTTATCTACCATTCCCAGATGCTTAAAAATAATCTGGTTAGGTTCATCCAGGCTATCAATGGTTGATACCATTCCTTCACCTTCTGCATTCACGAAGTAGGTTTTTCCGCCCACTTTCCAGTCGGATTTCATTTTGGAACCGGAACCGAAAAATTGGGTCCATTCGGTATAGGAATCGGAATTCCAAAGAACATCCCAAACTTTCTGTAATGGTGCATTGATTATAATTTCGTAAGATAAGGTTTCCATATTTTTATATTTTGTGGTTAGTTTTTTACAATTGATTTTCTGAAAGATTTTTCACAATTCCCAAAGCGTTTGGAAATTTTTCTTCAAAAAAATCTTTAAATTCTTCAGGGGTCTGAATTTCAATCTTCAGTATCGTTCCTGTCGGCGTTTCTTCTAAAATATAGCCTTCTATGGCTTCTCCCCAATCCTGTTCAGCTTCTACACCGTCATAAATTTCTCCGAGATGCAGAAACTTCATTTCTTTATTGGGTATATTTTTTTCAACCCGGCTGTACATGCCGTTATTATTGGGGTCAAAAAACTTTATAATACTTCCTTCTTCAAATGTTCCCATATAAAAAGAACCTTCTGTAAATGCTGTTGTCCACTGTCTGTACGTCATATCGCTCCAGAGAACATCCCAAACTTTTTCAGGGGGTGCATCAATTTTAATCTCAAAAAATAATTTCTGCATTGTTTTTTTATTAGAAGTTAGATGTTTAGAAGTTAGAAGTTAGTTTTTAAACATTAGATTTTAGATCATAGATGTCGCATTTTTCTAACTTCTAACTTCTAAACATCTAACTTCTAATTTCTTGTTTCTATTTCGATCAGCCTCCTACAAAATCTCCTCCATTGATATGGATCACTTCTCCTGTAATATAATCTGCATCTCTGGAAGCAAGGAAAACATAAGCCGGAGCAACTTCTGATGGCTGGCCTGCCCGTTTCAGCGGAGTATCTTTTCCAAATGTTGAAAGATCGTCAAAGGCTTCTTTTACAAGTGGCGTCCATATGGGCCCGGGAGCAATTCCGTTGACTAAAATTTTCTTTTCTGCAAGATTGGTTGATAAGGAACGGATAAAGGATAAAATAGCTCCTTTTGTAGCCGCATAATCAATCAGATGATCGCTTCCTCTATATGCTGTGACGGATGTTGTGCAGATAATCCGGCCTCCTTCGCCAATCAAAGGTAAAAAATCTCTTGTAAAAGAAATCATGGAGATAATATTGGTATTAAAAGTTTCCTGAATCTGCTCGTCAGAGATTTTTTCAAGACTGCTTTTTGAGGTATGAATTCCTGCATTATTAACCAGGATATCCAGTTTGTCCCATGTCTTTTTTATCTTTTCCGCACATTTTGTTCTGAAAGCTTTTTTTGTGAGATCTCCTTTGATGAGAATACATTGCTGCCCTTCTTTTTCAACAAGCTTTTTTGTTTCTTTAGCATCGTCATCGCTTTCTTTATAAATAATTGCAACGTCTGCACCTTCTCTGGCAAAATGAACGGCTACAGCTTGTCCTATTCCACTGTCCCCGCCTGAAATGACGGCTTTTTTTCCTTGGAGTTTCCGACTTCCCTGGTAATCATTCCGGATAATCTCCGGAAAGAGTCCTTCTTTGGGAACTTTTGATTTAGATTGTGATCTGTTCTGTGTTTTCATAAGCAAATCTTTTATAAGTCACATCAAACAGCAAGCCGAAAACTGAAATTCTAAAGGGTAAAATAAGCAAGTTTGTCGTTTCTCTTACGAATTATAAGCCTCCTCAAGTTCTTTTATAACGATCTTCTGCATTTTCATCATTGCCTGTACTACTTTTTGTGATTTTGACTGATCTGGATCGTTCATCAGTTGAATAAGCCTTTTCGGAACAATCTGCCAGCTGAGTCCGTACCTGTCTTTCAGCCATCCACACATGCTTTCTCTTCCTCCATCCGAAATAAGGGTATTCCAAAGATGATCGGTCTGTTCCTGATCATCCGTCATAATCACAATAGAAATTCCTTCATTAAAATCAAACTGATGATCATAAGAATTATCCATGCAGAAGAAGCTGTAGCCATTAATGGTAAAATGGGCATGTTGTACATTTTCTGCCGGTTCGGATATAGGATGTCCTTCTCCTCCATCACCATATTTCAGGATATTTCCAATGTTTGAATTGGGGAATGTTTTGGTGTAAAACTCCATTGCCTCCTTTGCTTTTCCGTTATTTTGATGGATAAACATCAGCGTAGGAATTATTTTCTGATCTTCCGGCTTATCTCCTAAAAACAGCTGCCAGGTAACGCCGTATTTGTCCTGCACCCAGCCGTATTTCTGGCTCCAGGAATAGGAATCCAGGGCCATGAGAGCAATTCCTCCTTCCATAAGTTTGTCCCAATACTTCTGTACTTCATCTTCCGTTCTACAGATGACCATGAAAGAAACCGAAGGATTTTTTTTGAAATGAGGCCCGCCGTTCAGCAGCATCAATTTCTGCCCGAAAAGATCAATATTCATGACTACGGGAGTATCTGCGGTGATTTTTCCGTCAAAGACGTCACAATAAAACTCTGCAGCCTCTTTTGATTCTTCATCAAACCAGAGACATGGAAAAATATCGTTATTCATAATATTAAATTTAGGGGTGAAAAAAATAGTTTTTATTAACCATCGCTGACAAAAAATATCATGCAATGATTAAAATATCCGGTATTCTATAATAATTAGTTTTTGAAAGAAACCTGATGTTCTTCCATATGATTTTTCAGTCTTTCAATAGCATTTCTTCCGAAACCATGAAGGTTCATGATTTCTTCTTCTGAATAGTCCGAAAGTTTTTCAAGAGAATCAATTTTTTCTCTTTCTAAAGCCCTTCTTGCCGGTACTGCAATAATGCCAGACAGGAAATTATTATTTCTAACAATATGATTAACAGCACAAATGGAACCTAAACATTTTGCCATTATGACCAGATTTATCATGACTGAAATTGAGTGTTTTTAGTGATTTTCTACATACTTGTGAAAATTATTGAGAATAGCATACCAGCCATCCCGCTGCATTTCTACAGAATTTTGTTTTTCAGGATCAAAAATTTCGGTAACTTTTGTAGTGTTTTCGTCTATCTTATCAAAAATGACCTCCACTTTCCGGCCGTCTTCCAGATGGTATTTAATAGTGGAATTCGTAACCACTTCATCATAAATTCCTTCAAACTCAAAACCAAAGCTTTTGTCTTTTGCTTCCATTCTGGTTTTAAATTTTCCTCCCACCCTTAAATCATTTTCGGAGCTTGGACACTGCCAGGATTCATCAGCAAAATTCCATTTCGTGATATGTTTGGGGTCGTTAAAATAATTCCAGACTTTTTCTACCGGAGCTAAAATGGTGATATCTATCTTAATTGGATCCATCGTTTTATTTTTAATATTTAAGTAAAAAGGCAGTCCGGGTGAACTGCCCTCAATAAATTTAGTTAAATATAAGATTATTTTGCAGATTCTTCATTATAGTTCACCATCCAATGAACTCCATATTTATCCTGAAAACTTCCGAAATAGTCTCCCCAAAACTGGTCTTCAATTGGCATTTCTATATTTCCACCTTCAGAAAGACCTTTGAAGAGCCTGTCCGCTTCCTCTTTGGATTCAGGGAAAATGGATACGTAATTATTATTTCCTATGTTAAGGCTCTGCCCGAAGCTTGGAACAATATCCGAAGCCATAAGAAGGTCGTCTCCGATTGGCAAAGCAATATGCATCACTCTGTTTTTCTCTTCGTCTGATAAGTTTTCGGTTCCCGGGGCATTCCCCATTTTGAAAACCTCTCCACGGAATTCTCCCCCGAAAACAGATTTGTAAAAGTTGAAAGCTTCTTCTGCTTTCCCGTCAAAATTTAAGTACGGATTTAATTTAGCCATGATTTCTGATTTTTAAATGTTATTGTTAATTAAGTTTAAATTTAAGTTTTAAGTTAAACCATTAAGTTTGATTAAGCTTTTAAGAATATTAAGAACTATCATCATAAAGCCTTAATGATTTAAAAATTTTGTCACCTCACTTACTGTAAAGTTTATGAGGTCGGAATCTGTGTTTCCTTCGAAGTCTGCCATCATATAGGAGCCGTGGCCTGCCGGAAGAATCATCAGTTGGGATTCGGGGACCAGGCGCCACATTTCCACTACATGTTCAGGTTTCATGACATCTTTGTCTCCGCTTATGAATAAGGCAGGAGCTTTTATAGATGTCAAAATCTTCTCATCCCAGTCTTCAAAAGTCTGCATCCTTTTACTGTCTTTCTCAAACAGGTTTTCAAGTTTTGAAAAATCAGGATTCAGGTTAAGGAAATTAATCTTAAGAGGTTCCGGCATAGATTCCAGAGTGGCTTCTGCCATGCTTTCGAAAAAACCCTCCATCATTCCGCTTCTTTTATAAAATGCGGATGCAATGATAATCTTTTCGGTTATTTCAGGATAAAGATGCGCAATCTGCATCACCGTGTTTCCACCGTTGCTGAATCCCCAAAATGAAGCTTTTTCAATCTGAAGTTCCTTTAAAAGAGCTGCTACATCATGGGCATCCTGTTCAAAGGTTTCGGGAATATCGCGATGTTCGGTCATTCCGTGGTTCTGCAAATCAATGCCTATGAGCTGAAACCGGTTTTCAAGCCTGGAAATTATTTCTTTAAAATCAAACAGGATGGAAGATCCTCCGCCATGGATCATTACCAAAGGTTTTCCGGAACCGTAGATTTCGTAGTACATGCGGATTCCGTTAACATGTTTATAGCCTTTCTCTTTAGGTTCCATTAATTAATACTTTAGATTTTCATCAACATCATATTTCATTCCGGGATAATCCAGAATTCGTCTCATAAGACCTATCTGTCCACATAAGTAGTCTTCACGGCCAATACACATTCCTATGAAATTGAGTTTGGTTTCACGGACAAAAGGAATATTCATCCCGATCTCAAAGATTTCATCAAGCTCTTCATCCGTAACTTCCCAAAGCTTCTGGTATACTTTTGGTGAAATCTCATGGAAATTTTTCTCCAACTCATCCAAGCTCGGATAACTGAAATTTTCATCCAGCGCCTTTCCCTGAAAGAAAAGATCACTGTGGGGATCTTCATCCCTGAGTCCTAAAACCGAGCCCAAGGCATAGCGCATATTGACAAAGTTCCCTGCCATCCAGACAATATGGTTGGTTTTTCCATCAATTCTTTTCAAAGCATCTTCTTCCGAAATACCGTCCAAAACATTGAGAAAGTTTTGAGAATGCATTCTGTAAGCGGGAACAATGAGCTCCATTTTTTTTGATTTTGGTGTGTCCATTATTTAAATTTTTAGTGATTGGGTGTGTATTTATAGAAAACGTGAAGTTCTTCTACGTTTTTTGAACCAGGCTATTTTATAGCACCAGGCTTTCCTAAGATTCTTCTGAGATAGCCCAGCTGCCCGCTATGATATATTTCGTGAAGACAAAAGATGGCAACGTCATTAATTGCTTCAGGCTTAAACTTCTCAATACTGATGAGCTTTGCTTCGAGTTTGTCCTGGGACTTTTGCAGGTAAGACTTTAATTCTTCAAAATCTATCAGCTCATCTATTCTTTCCAGGGGAATTTCTCCTCTGTTGTAGCAGGAAAATTTTTCGCCGTCCCAGACAGATTCTTCTCCAAGGGTATTCAGAAATGCATTTCTTATGTAAATTAAATGCCCCAGAATCCAGTTCATGCAATTGGCTTCACCATTTGGGAAGATCATAGATTCTTCATGGATAATGCCTTCGGTATTCATTGAAATAACTTTATAATTGCTGAATACCTGAACTTTCACTATTTCAATATCGTTTGATTTTGTTTCCATGGCGGTAAGGTTTTATTGTGTTCCATAAATTACACAGACAGGTTCTGAACTTTATTCACCAGGCATCTGCGAAACATCGGCAAACGTAATATTCCAGCCATGTCCGTTTAAGTCCCAGAAAGAGTTCTGATACATCCATCCGTAATCCTGGGGTTCTTCGTGCTGTGAAGCTCCATTTTCCAATGCTGTATTCACTACCTGATCAACTTCTTCACGGCTGTTTAGAGCAATAGCAACAAGGACCTGTGTTGTATCTCCTTTCGGAACAGGTCTTTCGGAAAAAGTCTGGAAGTATTCTTCTGTCAGGAACATGACGTAAATATTGTCTTCCTTCATCACCACGCAGACTGCTTTGTCATCTGAAAATTGCTCATTAATCGCAAATCCGAGCCTGGTCCAGAATTCTTTTGTTTTCTGTATATCTTTTACGGGAAGATTGACATAAATTTGATTGGCTTTCATAATTGTAATTTTTTTGTGTTAATCTTTTAACCAAAATTACCAAGCCTTGATGAAAATCAACTTGCCATAAGGCAAGATTTAATTTTTCTTCGAATGGGATACAATTTCTTTACGGATACGGCTTAAAGAAGTGTCTGTTACGCCCAGATAGGATGCAATTTGTTTGAGAGGAGCGAACTGTACCACCTGAGGTTTCTGTTCCAAAAGATTAAGATAGCGCCTGGTAGCGGAAAGGGTAAACATTTCTACAGAGCGCTGTTTATAGACAAAAAGTTCTTTTGACATCCATGCTCTTCCCCATTCTCTGAGATTGGGTATTTTATGGAAAAGCTCCTGGAATGTCTCATAATCAAATTTCCAGCATTCACAATCTGTGATGCAGATGATATTTTCCTGGGTTGGAATTCTCTGAAAAATCGATAATACCTCAATAATGATCTCGTTATCGGCAAAAAAATGGGTCGTTACCTCATTTCCGCTGAAGTCATTCACGTATGAACGGGCAAGGCCTTTTTCCAGGATATAATATTCATTGGCCGTCTTTCCTTCTTCCAGAATAACGTCTCCTTTCTGGAATGAAATTTTTTCGTGGGCCTGAAATATTTCGTCGAGCTCTTCCTGAAGAAAAAATGGGAAATCGTAACAGATTTCTAAGGCTTTGCTGGTCATTGAGTTGGTGTTTTTTAAAGCTTTAAAAATATAATTTTTAATTGAATCAAAGATAGAAAAAACTAAACAAATTGATAAAACACCTTTAAAAACAGCCTTCAACTACATTATTAATAAATATTTTCACTTTTTACAGATAATTAAACATTTACATTTTATCATCCAAGAATTTGTAAATTTTAAAATAGAGAAAGCTGGATCGGTTTCGGATTTTTAGGTGGCTGTGCGTCCCCGAATACCGTTTTCCCTCCAAAGCGCCATGAATTCTGTCTTTCTTCCTCTATCACCTGCTGGATGTCAAAATCGGGAATAAAATCTTTTTCAGTGGCAGCTACAATCTGATGCAGTTTATTTAAGGTATTCAGCTTATCGGAGTTTCCAAGTTTTGATTTTTCAATTCCTTTTCTGAGAATACTGATGCTTTCATCATAAGTTTTAGTAGGAACCGGGAATGGATGGCCGTCTTTTCCGCCATGAGCAAAGGAAAACCTTGCCGGATCTGCAAATCTTGAAGGTGCACCGTGAATAACTTCACTGACTAATGCTAAGGACTGCATGGTTCTGGGTCCTACTCCCTCCAGCATTAAAAGGTCTTCAAAATTCTGAGGCTGCTGCTCACGGGTTACATACAAAAGAGCTCCGAGACGTTTTAAATCAACATCTGAAGCCTGCACATCATGATGAGCCGGAAGTATTAATCTCGAAAAATCTTTCATTACATCAATAGAATCGGTATGGGAAATGTCCAGAATTCCCTGTCTGTTTTCTGAGGCATGAGCATCCGTAAGATTGAGGATTCTTCCTCTTGAAATACCATTGATTCCGGTGTGAGGCTCTTCTATAAATGATTTGATATTCCCTGAATGCCAGTGATACCTTCTTGCAGTACCGTCGGTTTCATGCATTCCCTGCTGCACTACACTCCAGCTGCCATTATCTGCCAAGATGAAGTTATGCAGATAGAGCTGATAACCATCGTGAATGGCAGTATTATCCACTTTTGCGGAAAGTTTGCTGGCTCTTACAAGTTCATGACCGTTCAGTCCTGTTTTATCAGCAATCTGAAGGAGTTCTGAAGGAGTTTCTCTTGAAAATTTGCCTTTTCCGCCACAGATATACAGTCCCAATGATTTTGAATTGGGGTTTATGGACCGTTTCAAAGCGCCCATTACGGAAGTTGTGATTCCTGAGGAATGCCAGTCCATACCCATTACAGCTCCAAAACTCTGGAACCAGAACGGATCTGCAAGCCTCCGAAGAACCTCATCTTTTCCGTAATCCATTAAGATCACTTCAATCATGGAAAGCCCAAGCACAGACATACGTTCATACAGCCACGGCGGTACTTTTCCGTAGTGTAAAGGCAAATCTGCTGTTCCTGAACGTTTCATTGTATTTTAAAATGTAAAGATAGCTATTGTACGGTTTATTTTTGATGATTTGAATCACCAGATCTGAGATAATAGATTCGGACTAGAGTCTTTTTATTGTTGTTTTCATAATAAAGTTCTATAGTGAAAATGATAATTTCTGCTGACAAACAAGCTATTGATGTGATAGTATATTGATTAAATTTCCAAACGGGTCTTTTACAAAAAATCTTCGTACTCCCCAATCTTCATCGGTGATCCCGTAAGTGATTTCGAAACCGGCCTGCTGCATTTTTCCGTAGAGTTCATCCACAAGATCAACTTCTATTGAAAGCAGAGGAACTTCTGTATCATTTCCGCCCTGAGCGGCAAAACTTACCTGAACCTGCGCTTCTTCATGGTTTCCAAAAGTTTTAATCCAGCCATGGTCCATCAGGATTTCAAGACCCAGAATATCTTTATAAAAACGATCTGCTTCAGTTAAATGACCTGTTTTTATATTGGCTACAATTCTCTTTACCATTTTATGCAAATTAAGAGTTTACAATATAGATTACTGTTAGTAATAAGTGATGGTTCTTACAATTTTCTGTACAATCTCTTTATCATCCGGAGTTTCTGAGTCATAAAACTCTTCAGATAAGATACGCTCTACCCAATTACCTTTTTTGTCATATTTATATGTAAATTTAAAATATCTCGGGGCTTCATTCTCTTCGGCAGTAATGATATAGTCCTGCAGGTCACCATACTTATTATAATAATATTTAATATATTTATTTTCAGCAATAAGCTTATTGGTCCCGGGATCTACATTTGATGAATAAGACAGATAGTCAATACTTATGTCCTCGATAGATGAAGATGTTAAAAGGATTACAGGTTCTTTCTCATATACTATATTTTCTATTTTACTATCACGGGGCTGCTGATAAGCTTTTATAGATTTACTTACAAGCTTCACCAAAAAGGGTTCTCCTTCTTTATTGAAATTTAAATCAATCTGGTCTATATATCCCTTATAATAATATTTACTTGTATTTCCTGAAGTATCATAGTTGAAAATTTCCCATTGGGTCGTTTTAACTTTACCAATCAGATCATAATTTTCATATTTCTTGTTTTGAAATTTTTTGGGTGTACTGGTTTCTGAACGGAATTCTGTCTTCTTTTTCTCCTGCCCGCTGCAGGCAATAAAGAAAAGTAAAAGCAGAACCGTTGAAAAGCGTAAGCAGTAAACTCTTCTGTTAAATTTAATTATTTTCATGGTATTAATTTTTTAATGCGGTAATAAGATAACTCGAAGCTCAATTATTCAACCATGGGTTAGAGTTGTTGTAACTCGTTTATATATTCTCCAGAGTCAAAAAAAGCCTTGTGAACGGGTTTTCCACAAGGCTTTATACATCTTATTGTTATATTACTTCAATGCATCAATTGCTGCGCTGTAATTAGGCTCGGTCGTAATTTCCGGAACCTGCTCTGTATAGACTACCTTGTTGTTTTCGTCTGTAACAATTACGGCACGGCTCAGCAGCCCTTTCATAGGTGAATCTGTAATCGTTACTTCATAATCATCTCCAAAGCTGCTTCTGAAATCTGAAAGTGTTTCTACATTGTTTAAGCCTTCAGCTGCACAGAATCTTCCCAATGCAAATGGAAGGTCTTTAGAAACATTGATCACTACCGTATTATCAAGTTTTGAGGCTTCTTCATTGAATTTTCTTGCAGAAGCGGCACAAATCCCTGTATCAATACTCGGGAAGATATTAAATACTTTCTTTTTCCCATCAAAATCTGAAAGAAGCTTTATGTGCAGAGTAGAATCTACCAACGCAAAATCTCTTACGGTTGTTCCTATTGACGGAAGGGTTCCTATTGTATTTACTTTGTTTCCTTTAAGGGTAATCGTTGACATAATTTTATTTTTTAGTTTTTCAAATTTACTTAAAATAGAAAGTCTTCTGAGACAAATAAAGGTTAAATAATTCTTAAAGTGAAAATAAGCATCCCAGACATAGAAGCATTATTTAAGCTCACGTTCCGGCAACTATGAAGCTGGTTGGGAACACTATTACATTTTTATTCTCCGTTTAAAGGTAGTATTTCGGTTGCAAAGTAAAATTAGAGATAAACAATTATTTAAAAAGAGATGCTGGCTTCTTTTTTTACAAAATACCATTATAAAACAATCATATTTAGTAAATTTGTGACTCTTAAAAAATCAAATAATAAATACACAGTATAATGTCAGACAAATCAAAAATCTATTACACCCTTACGGATGAGGCTCCAATGTTGGCAACACACTCGTTTTTACCCATTGTAAAAGCTTTTACAAAATCAGCAAACATTGAAATTGCAGTTCCGGATATTTCTTTATCTGGAAGAATTTTGGCTAACTTCCCTGAGTTTTTGAAAGATGACCAGAAAATCGGTGATGCATTGGCTGAATTGGGTCAATTGGCGACTCAGCCGGATGCAAACATTATCAAACTACCCAATATTTCAGCTTCAGCTCCTCAATTAGACGAAGCTATTGCTGAATTACAGTCTAAAGGTTTCGCAGTTCCAAATTATCCTGCAGAGCCTAAGAATGATGAAGAAAAAGCAATCAAAGCTAAATATGCCAAAGTTTTAGGGAGTGCCGTAAACCCAGTATTAAGAGAAGGAAATTCTGACAGACGTGCTCCAAAAGCTGTTAAAAACTATGCAAAAGCCAACCCTCACAGAATGGGTGACTGGGCTTCTGACAGCAAAACAGACGTTGCTCACATGGAAGGAGGAGATTTCTACGGAACCGAAACTTCAACCACTGTAGAAAACGCTACAAAATTCAAAATTACATTCAAAGGTAATGACGGAGCTGAAACTTTACTAAAAGATTTCGCAGGTCTTCAGGCCGGAGAAGTAATCGATTCTTCTGTAATGAATTTAAACGCATTAAAAGCATTTGTTCAGCAGGCTATTGATGAGGCTAAAAGCAGAAACGTACTTCTTTCTGCCCACCTGAAGGCTACGATGATGAAAATCTCTGATCCTATTATTTTCGGAGCCATCGTAGAGACTTATTTCAAAGATGTTTTCACTAAATATGCTGAGGCATTCAAATCTTTAGATGTTAATCCAAATAACGGTCTTGCCGATCTTTTTGAAAAAATCAAAGGAAATGCTCAGGAAGCAGAGATCAAAGCTGACATTGAAGCGGCTTTAGCGAACGGACCAAGAGTTGCTATGGTAAATTCCGATAAAGGTATTACCAACTTCCATGTTCCTTCTGACATCATTGTTGACGCATCTATGGCTGCACTGGTAAGAGGAGGCGGTAAAATGTGGAACAAGGATGGGAACGAAGAAGATACGGTATGTATTATTCCGGACCGTTCTTATGCAGGTTTCTATCAGTCTGTTATTGATGATATGAAAGCTCACGGAAAACTGGATCCTACAACTATGGGATCTGTTCCGAACGTAGGCTTAATGGCTCAAAAAGCTGAAGAATATGGTTCTCACGACAAAACTTTCCAGGCAACAGCGGACGGAACTATTGAAGTTCAGGATGAAGCAGGAAATATTCTTCTTTCTCAAAAAGTAGAAAAAGGAGATATCTTCAGAATGTGCCAGACTAAGGATGCACCAATCCAGGACTGGGTAAAACTGGCAGTAAACAGATCTAGACTTTCTGATACACCGGCTATTTTTTGGTTAGATAAAGGAAGAGCACATGACAGAGAGATCATCAAAAAAGTAGAAAAATACCTTAAGGATCACGATACGGCAGGTCTTGACATCAGAATTCTTGATGTAAAAGATGCAATGACTGAAACGTTGAAAAGAGCAAGAGAAGGAAAAGACACCATCTCTGTTTCAGGAAACGTATTGAGAGATTATTTAACTGACCTTTTCCCTATCCTTGAACTGGGTACTTCTGCCAAAATGCTTTCTATCGTTCCATTGATGAACGGTGGAGGTTTATTCGAAACAGGAGCCGGAGGTTCTGCTCCAAAACACATTGAACAGTTCTTGGAAGAAGGTTACCTAAGATGGGATTCTCTGGGCGAATTCTTAGCGCTTCAGGCTTCTTTAGAGCATTTGGCTCAGACACAGGGAAATACCAAATCCCAGGTTCTGGCTGATGCATTGGATGAAGCTAACGCTAAATTCTTAGCTACTGATAAATCTCCTGCAAGAAAAGTAGGTCAGATTGATAACAGAGGTTCTCACTTCTATTTAGCCATGTATTGGGCAGAAGCTTTAGCTAACCAGACTGCAGACGCTGAATTGGCAGCTCATTTTGCTCCGGTTGCAGCAGCATTGCAGGAAAGCGAAGCCGTTATCAATGAAGAATTGATAAGTGCTCAGGGTAAACCTCAGAATATTGACGGCTACTACAAAACAGATACCTATAAAACGTATGCAGCCATGAGACCAAGCACTGTTTTAAACGAAATTATTGACGGAATTTAATTTCTGACTAATATATAAATGAAAGCTCCTTTTTTAAGGGGCTTTTTTTGGAATTGATTTTAAATCCAGAGGCAGTTTAAATGGATAAACGTTCAGATTCTTTTTTTGTATATTTCCTGCATTGAAAATAATTCTATAAATCATCAATATGAAAATCATTAGTTATATTTTAATCATATTATCCTTCAGCAGCGGCTGTTCTGCCCAGCATTACAAACTGATTGAAGCTGTTCATACAACAAACCACGGAGGAGTAAAAGGTTCTAGATCGGAAAACTTCAATATCAGAGTAAAGGATATTTCAAAAATAGAACCCCAATATCTATTGGTGGGAAATGTAAAAATACCTTTAAAAAAAGAAAACAAGGACGGAATATTACACCTGCAGGGAATCTACTTTCCCGAATCCCCGGATCAAATGACCATAGATGAGAATCGCACAATAAACAAGCCAGAACAGGATCAAGTATTTGATCTTAACAGGGTGTATCTGGTATCTGAAGATAAAAAAAACAAAAAGCAGGTCAAACAGAAAATAAATTTTATTCACAAAAACAACGAAAATAATAACAGAATACCAACAGATAGAGAAAATGATCCACAATAAATTTAATTTCATTAAAATAAATATTTTTTTTGACAATAAAAAAATCCTATTTTTATAGAGTTTTAAAAAAAACAAAATATGAAGTTAAAATCAATTTTCGGAGTGGGCCTTACTGTGGCTTCACTTTATCTGAATGCACAGCAAGTGCAGAAAAACACAGCAGATAATACCTCAAAGGTTAATAAAAAGTATCTGAAACACATTCAGGATATCACAAATTCGTATCAAAAAAGGGTTCAGGACGCCAGGGATCATAAGCAAAAACCACCTGATGAATATTATTTACAGGATTTCATTGCTACCATGGATCCTGAAACCGGAACTGTACACAATAAAAATTATGTGGATCTTGAGCAAAAGGTGGCAAGCGGCAAATTTCAGCCTGAAAAGAACTTAAAACTATTCAACGGTGCTGCTGAAGGACAGGCCAGTAAAAACATTAGCAATCTATGGATAGAAAGAGGCCCTTATGAAACAGGAGGAAGAGTAAGAGGCATCATGTTTGACCCTAATGACCCTACAGGCAAAAAGGTTTGGGCAGGCGGTGTCTCGGGTGGATTATGGTTTAATAATGATATCTCCAACCCCAATTCTGAATGGACACTGGTAGATGCATTCTGGTCCAATACCACTGTATCATGCATTACTTCAGATCCAAATAACCCTCAAATTTTTTACGTAGGGACCGGAGAAGTAGAAACCGGCGATTTCAGCGGTTTAGGAATCTGGAAAACAACTAACGGTGGCGCTACATGGCAGCAGGTATTTAATCTCGAAAACGGATATGCCTCCAATGGAGTGAAGAAAGGAATGTACAACATACCTTCTATTAAAGTGGTAAATAATAACGGAGTCTCTGAGGTATATGCAGGAGTTGCAGGAACTTATTTTGGTGATGCGCTAACTTTTGCCGGATTAAATGAAGCCGGATTATATAAATCTACTGACGGAACAAACTTCACTCTATTAAACAGTCTGCTCACTACCGCTACCAGAGGATATGATATTCAGGATATAGAAGTTGGTACAGATAACTCTATATGGGTAGCCACAAGACGGAGCGTTTTCAGCGGTTCTACCTCTGGCGGAAAGATTTTTAAATCTACAGATCACGGTACTACATTTACCAATGTGTACGATTTAGGAAACAATAACGCAAGGGTAATGGTAGAAGTTTCCAGCACCAATCCTTTAAAGGCTTATGCATTAATGCAGGGAGCAACAACTGCAGAGCCGGTCAGAATTGCGAAAACAACAGACGGGGGTACCACATGGATTTCTACGAATGTCGCGGGATCAGGGATCACCCTACCCAACCCTATCGATACAGGTCAGCCCGACAATGATTTTACAAGAGGCCAGGCATTTTATGATTTAGTTATTGAAACCGATCCTGCCAATGATGATCATGTTTACGTAGGAGGAATAGATTCTTATAAAAGTACAGATGGCGGTGCGACATGGGCCCAGTATACCAAATGGTCCAATAATAATGCACTTAATACTGCTAATATTTCCATGGTACATGCAGACCAGCATGCATTGGTTTTCAACCCTAAGAATCCCAGCCAGTTTGTAATGGGCAATGACGGAGGTATTTTCTTTGCCTCAAATAAAGATAATCTTGCCAGTACAACAGCCGTAGGAATGAGAAATAAACGGTTTAATGTTACTCAATTCTATCATGGCACCTTAAACCCTTCTGCGACATCTGTAACTGAAGATATGATCCTGGGTGCTCAGGATAATGGCACAAAAAGGCTTTCAGGAGCTGTTTTAGCCAATAATTTCTATAATACTTCAGAAGTATATGGCGGTGACGGGGCTTATACAGCGTTTGATGATCAGAATAAATACCTTATTGCATCTTATGTAAACAATTACCATTTTATTTTTAATGCACAGGGAGGATATTATCTTCTGGCTGCAGCTCAAAGAGATGCCGGGCAATTTATAAACCCTCTGGCAGTGGATAGAAATCTGGACATTGCCTATACTAATGCCAATGGAACAAACTCAACTTCTATTACATTAAATAGAGTAAGCGGTCTGGCAAGTGTACCATTAAGTCTGGTAAGAACGCAGCTGACTATTGCCACTGTAGCAACAGGTGAATTTGTTACTGATATTTTTGTTTCACCATATACTACTGCAAGCTCTACTCTATTCATTGGTTTATCCTCAGGAAAATTGTATAAAGTTACCAATGCTAATGCTACACACAGTACTTCAACCATCAATTATAATTTCGGAGGATATATTTCTGATATCAAACTGGGATCTTCTGAAAATGAGATCATGGTCACGGTTTCCAATTTTAACAAAACAAGTGTATTTTACACTACAGACGGAGGAACAACATGGGTCTCCAAAGAAGGAAATCTTCCTGATATTCCTGTAAAAGCTATTTTTATGAACCCTCAGGACAATAATGAGGTTATTCTGGGAACTTATTACGGAGTATGGGGAACTTCTAATTTTCAAGCTGCTTCACCTACATGGGCTCTGTATTCTGACGGCTTAGGTAAGTTTAAAGTTAATCATTTTGATTACCGCCCATCTGATAAGACCATTTTAGCAGTAACTTACGGAAGAGGGGCTTTCACTACCAAGGTTAATAACGTATCTTTATCTACAAGCAACGCCCAGTATAATCTTCTGAAAAACCAGGTATATCCTAATCCCACCAGAGGTCCTCTTCATGTAAAGCTTGAAAACGGAAAAGCTGCGGATATAGAAATTTATGATGTTTCCGGCAAACTTGTCCTGACAAAAAACAATGTAAAGTCTGATGAAGAATTTAATATTGAAAACCTGGGAAAAGGTGATTATGTATTAAAGGTTCTCCAAAATGGAACTATGGTTCACACTTCCGTGATCATAAGAAAATAAGAAATAAAATTTTAAAATAAAAACAGCAAGGTAAGGCAGTCTTATCTTGTTGTTTTTTAATATTTATAATTGATGAAAAAAAGTTACATATTCGCGCTGTCATTAGGGATGATTGGATTTGTACATGCGCAGGAAAGTGAAAAAAATATTGATGAAATAGAAATCCATGCAAGAACAAAAGTTATAAAAGAACGTGAAGAGTTTAAAAAACATGCACAATCTACAGAAATCATTTCCGAATATGAAATCAACCGGAATAATCCTGCATTTATAGAACAGAGCCTCAATACCATGGCAGGAGTCCAGGTGGAAAAAAGAACACAGCTGGGCGGCCAGAGAATTATACTGAGAGGCTACGGAAACGATCAGAAATTCAACAACTGGGGCATCAAGATGTACCTGAACAATATTCCTCTTACCGGAGCAGATGGAGTTACCATTTTGGATGATATCAATTTCGGTCTGATCAATCATATAGACGTGATAAAAGGCCCTGCTGCAACATTGTACGGCGGCGGTTCCGGTGGTGCTGTAAGGCTCTATATAAAACCGGAAAACCAAAAAGGAACTTCTGTTTCCGAGCAATTCAATACCGGATCTTTTGGTCTTTTTCAGAGCTCTACTTCAGCTTCCAGCGTTGGAGAAAATCATTCTGTAACGGCTAATTTTACCCATATCGGGAGCGATGGGTACCGTCCTCATGGAAAAAGCATTAAGAATTTCTATAATATTAACGGTGAATTTAAACTGAATCCAAAGCAAACCATCACCTTATTAGCTTCTCATGGGAATTCTCTGGAACAGGTATCAGGACAGATCTCCTATGATGACTACTACAACGGCATTGATAATGGAAATTTAGCCTACATCAGAAGAGGAGCCAAAACTAAATTTGTTACTTCCAGAGCAGGAGTCGGACATATCTGGAAGATCAGCAAAAACTTCAGCAACAATACTACTCTATTCTATACCGGCACTACGGGTGACAGGATTGCGGCTGGAGCTTATGAAACTTCTTCTGCATCCAATTACGGTCTCAGGTCAGTATTTGTATTCAACAAAGACTGGGACCATTTCAAGAGCCAGACAGAATTCGGAATTGAAATCCAGCAGTCTAATTCTACTATTTCCAATTACCGTTTCAAAAGTGTAAAAATTACGGATCCTCCCATATTAAGACCTTTATATGAAGGTTCCTATTTTAAATACACCAATGACCAGTTCAATTATTTTGCTGTGGAAAAAATCACTTATAAACCTTGGAATTTAATGTTCCTGGCAGGAATCAGCATCAATCAAATCAGCTACAACAGAAAAGATTTGTTTGCCCTTCCCGGCCTGTTCTTAATAAACGGCACTGATCTTTACAATAAGGATCTGTCTTTTGATAAAAAATTTAAAGCGGTGGCCACCCCTCATTTTGCCCTGCAAAAAACATGGAAAAATCAGATCTTCAACCTCAGCTACAGCGAAGGCTATAATGCACCGACTTCCGCAACATCCTTTACACCCATTCTTAATACAACCAATGATAACCTTATTGCAGAAAAGGCAAAAATGTGGGATTTCAGCATTCAGGGACTGATTGGAAATACTTCTATAGATTATCAGTTCTCATTATTCAATATTCACATTAAAGATAAACTGACCCAATTGAGAGATAGACTGGACAATGCAGAAAAAACACCTTACTCTTACTGGGCCAACACAGGAGATCAGAAAAATAAAGGCTTGGAAATGAGTCTAGGATACTCTTATAAGCCCCAAAATTCTTTTATTAATAAAATCCAGCCTTTTGTAAGCTATACATACAGTGACTTTAAGTATTCCAAGTTCAGTACCTATCTAAAAGAATCTGACCGCGCAGCAGGTGTTTATTCTTATGACAACAACAGCGTGGCCGGAGTACCCAAAACGAAATTTACCTTAGGATTCGACCTTGATACTAAAATTGGTTTATACTGGCAGAATACATACAATTTTATGGGAAGTGTGTACACTGATTTTGAAAACACAAACAAAGTGAAAAGCTTCGGATTGCTCAACTCTAAAATTGGCTACAAGCATAGTTTCCATAAATTTGATGTAGATGTATTTGTGATAGGAAATAATTTAACCAGCCAGATCAATTATACTTTTCTATTTTACGGAAACAGTATAAATGATACAGATATGGACAACCAATATAACAACTCCGATGTTTATACAGATGTTAATCCAGGACCCAGCAAAGCTTATTTCTTTACAGGATTTAATGTGAAGTATAATTTTTAAAACTATCGCAATAATAAATCCCCTCACTTACAGACTGCCCCAAAAAGTTAGGCACTTTTTAGGGGCAGTCTTTATTTAAACACTTTTCAATACAAATAGCATGAATTGCTTAAGATTGAATATCAATTTTTAAATTTTATCTTCCACAATCACCCTCCTGTGCTCTCTTCCCCAATTGATCATTTCTGTAATGATTTTTCCAAATGTTCTGCAGTATTCTGTAGGTTCATATTCTATTAAAACCGGAGTATCGGGGTAAACATTTCGTTTGACTAATTTATTCAGCTCCATATCTTTTAACTCTTTTGAAAGCATTCTTGTCGTGATCCCGGGGATGCTTCTTTCAATTTCACGGAAACGTTTGTGGCCGGTACAGATGGCATTAATTACAGGAATTCTCCATTTCCCTCCAATAAAATAGAGGGTATCCTGCAGGGCTCTTAGTTCTTCGGTCTGGTCTCTTTCCATAGCTGCAAATTTACTTGATATAATTAATGATATTGATATACTCTGTGATACTGATTACAAAAGTATATCAAATTCAAATAACTTTGTCAAAAATTTTAGAAATGAATACATTTAATAACAAACTAGCCATTGTAACCGGAGGAAACAGTGGAATTGGCTATGCAACTGCAAAGGAATAATAGCAGAAGGGGCAACAGTGATTATTACCGGAAGAAGAAAAGAGGCTGTTGAAAAAGAGGCTGAAGAATTGGGAGCCATCCCGTTTGTAGCAGATCAGGGAAAATTAGAAGATATTGAATCTTTAAAATCAAAAGTCGAAAGTCAGTTTGAAAAAATTGACATCTTGTTTATTAATGCAGGAATCACAGGAACATTAGGCTCAATTGAAAATATGGGCTCAGAGAATTTCGATCAGGTAATGGACATCAATTTTCGGGGAGCCTATTTCACATTAAGCAAATTTATTCCTTTATTAAATACCGGTGCTTCGGTTGTTTTTTTATCATCGAATGTTGCATCCACTTACAAACCCAACAGTTCGGTTTACCAGGCCAGTAAAGCAGCTTTAAATTCAATTGCAAAAACGGCTGCTGCAGAACTAGCACCAAGAAAGATCCGTGTTAATATGGTAAGTCCGGGACCTACAAAAACAAAAATCATGACGAAGGCAGGTCTGGATAAAAAGACATTGGAAGGGCTTGATGAATGGCTGATTGATCAAATTCCTTTGAAAAAGATGGGAACTGCAGAAGATGTTGCAAAAGCTGTATTGTATTTATCAGACAATAATCTGGCAAGCTTTATAACAGGTACGGAAATTATCATTGACGGAGGAATGGTGTTGTAGTTGAAAGTAAGGAGCTGGGAGTTAGTATCAGAACATCATAAACTTTCAGCTTCCATCATCCAACTTTCTTTTCACCCTTCAAAATTCCATTTTCACCTTTTGATTTGTCTGGTTCGCCCAACTTTATATTTCAAACCCTTTATTAAGCCTATACTTTTGAGCCATAAAAATAAATCATTATGGACCCGGTAAAGAAAAAAAAGAACGTTAAACCCATTGCCATCATATTTCTGGCAGTTTTAGGGATCTTTGTAGGATTGCAGTTTTTCAACCAGCCTTTGAAAGGACAGCCAGTCTCTAAAAAAATTGAGGCGCCGCGCGAAGTTCTTGCTATTTTGGAAAACTCTTGTTTTAATTGTCATTCCAATCAGCAGAATTTAAGCTGGTACGACAAAATTGCTCCGATTTCATGGGCGGTGAACAAGGATGTGACAAGAGCTAAGGAAGTTTTAAACTTTTCGGAATGGAACTATTCTGCAGGGGAACATCAGGGAAAGATGTATGCCATTTTGAACATGATGCAAAGCGGTAAAATGCCCCTACACGAGTATACACTCCTCCATCCATCAGCCAAAATAACAAAAGAAGATATTGAAACGGTAAGGAAATACACCCTTTCATTATCCAAACTGCCTCCTGTAAAAAAAGAAAAAAATCTTCATCAAAATATTCAAACTAAACACAACGCTGACCCGGCAAAATTTCCGGTTTCCCTTAATGGAATTCGATATACAGACGAGTTTAAAAACTGGAAAGTGATCAGCATGAGTACACTTTTTGACAAATCCATTCGGGTTATTTACGGGAATGATATTGCAGTAAAAGCGATTGAAACAGACAATTTTCATCCGTGGCCGGATGGAAGCATTGTTGTAAAGTCAGTTTGGAAACAGGAAAATTTTGCAGACGGAGAAGTGAGAGCCGGAGAGTTTATCAACGCTCAGTTTATGGTCAAAGATTCTAAAAAATATACAGATACAGAAGGTTGGGGATTTGCCAAATTTTCAGGAAACGATCTTCATCCCACAGGAAAAACAGCCTCTTTCGCGAAAGAATCCTGTATTGCCTGTCACCGTCAGTTAGGTGAAAAAACAGGCTATTTATTTGATGTCCCAATGAAAGTCAATACAGAAAGATTAATTAAAAACCTTGAGAAATAATGAAAAAAATACTATTTATAATCCTGTCAGTCTGCGCCTTATTCACTGCCTGCAAAATTGATGAACCGGATAAAGATCTAAAACGTATTGTTTTCGATCCGGGAAATTTAAGATTTATTTCCACATCACTCAATACAAAAAAGGAAACTTCATCTGCTTTATATGGAAACCGGGAAGCCTTAACCTCTCTGTCAGGTGAAAATAATCAACTTCAGAATGGCACTGTGATAAAATTAGTGACGTGGAAATACCATGATAATCCACAATATATAGGAGGAACCATTACAGGTGAACTATTAAGTATAGAAACCATTCAGACTGATAACAAAGGAAACGTTTCCTATCAGATAAAAAACGCTTCAGAAGATCAAAACACTAGCATCAATAAAAATAAAGAAGAAAGAATACAGTATATCATGAGCCATAAACCTGTAAAAAGACCTTAAAAAACACTCAGAAGCTGATTTTCAGTTTCTGAGTATTTTATTAATGATCAATTTTGATAACACAGAACCAATAGTCAATTTGCAGGAAAAAAATTCACAAACGAAGCAAATTCACAAATGACAATTCACCTTTTCACTATTCATCACCGATACCATTCTTTTTACAAATAAAAAAAGCTAATTTCACTTCTCAAAACCACTGTTCCCATGCAACAGCAAAAAATAAAAATTTCACAGGCCGTTATCTGGAGAAGCTCCCTTTTTCTGGGCATTTTATCTTCTGTACCCCAACTGGCCTCCCATGAATTCAACTGGAAAGAAGCTACCATGAATTCAGCAATAACAGCTGCCTTTTCCGTGATCATGTGGTATCTCAACATTTATTTGCTTAACCGCAGTGCAGGAAAGCGGAAACAGGATATCTCATATTCAAGATTATTAACTGCTCTGGCATTCGGAATGGTGATTATGTTCGGGCTAGCCTGGATCCAGCAGCTCATTTTATCTCACATCAATTTCGGTCCGGTTATGCTGATGGTGGAAGTCAGAGGAATCCTGATCAACCTCGTTTGTTATATGTTCCTGACATTACTTCAGAACAATTATGCAGGACAGCAGGTGCAATTGGAGCTTGAAAAGGTAAAAAGCGATAATCTGGGGGCCCAATATGAATTACTAAAACAACAGGTGAATCCTCATTTTCTTTTCAACAGTCTGAATACTTTAAAATCGATGGCGGAAACCAATGATTCTGAAACAGTTGATTTCATTATCAAACTTTCTGACTTTTACAGATTTACACTTGAAAGCAGAAAACTAGATCTCATTTCAGTTCGGGAAGAAATGAAAATCATCGATGCTTATCTTTTTCTTCAAAAAGCCCGTTTCGGCGAAGGAATTACATTTACCAACGAACTCAAAAGTGAAGACCTTAAAACACTTATTCCACCTTTTACCATTCAGCTTCTGGTAGAAAACTGCATCAAGCACAATATTGTATCCCGCAGCAAGCCCCTGCATATCAGAATCTACAGTTCTGAAGACAGGATCATAATTGAAAACCCTGTCCAGCGAAAAATTGCAACGGAAGAATCCCTTGGCGTAGGCCTTGACAATATTAAAATGCGGTTCAGGCATCTGTTAGAACAGGAAATAGAAATTCATTCAGACGAAAAAATTTTTCAAATAAAACTACCCTTGATCCATGAATATCATCATCATTGAAGACGAATTCAGAGCAGCAAAGTCTCTTCAAAACCTTATTTTAGATTTAAGACCCGAGTCCAAAATCGCGGGTGTCTATGACAGTATCGAAACCAGTGTTGAAGCTTTATCAAAAGAAATAATGCCGGATCTTATTTTTATGGATATCCAGCTCTCGGACGGGCTTTCGTTTGAGATTTTCAAAGCAGTAGATATCACTTGTCCTATCATTTTCTGTACAGCCTTTGATCAGTATATGCTGGATGCATTCAAAAGCAAGGGAGTGGATTATGTCCTGAAGCCTTTTTCCCGGGACGATATTTCCGAAGCACTGAAAAAAGTAGATGAACTAAGGAAATTTTTCCGTAAAAATGAGCTTCCTGATATCGAATCTCTTTTGCAGAAGATCAGCCAGCCTGCCGGAAAAACCAGCTTTTTAGTCTTTAAAAATCAGAAATACACGACGATTCCTACAGAAAGCATTGCTTATTTTTATATCCACAATGAAATCACTCATCTGGTTACTTTTGATAAGGAACAATTCCAGCTTTCACAGCCACTTGGGCAGGTTGCCGAGCAGGTTTCCGGGAAACAGTTTTTCAGAATCAACAGGCAGTATTTAGTGAATTTTAAGGCTGTCAAGGAGATGGAGCATTATTTCCAGCGTAAAATTCTGGTTAAGCTGGTCATTGAAACTCCTGAAAAACTTTTGATCAACAAAGAGAAAACACATAGTTTCTTCACCTGGCTGGAAGACCGTTAATATCTTAAATTTTTACCCTTTATATTTTCCGGATTCACCGTTCAATTTGTCCGGCTGACCCTTTTTTATATTCTTTTGCGCTTACGAGGTTCCTACTTTTGAATCAAAATTAAAGACATGATTCTAAAAAATCTAACCATCGTAAGTGCCTTCACGGCTTTTATGTTCGCTGCATCTGCATTTATGCAGAAAGATAAGATAAACACAAGAAACACTGCTGTTTCCCCTGACAATGGTTTTGCTGTTCTGGAACTGTTCACTTCAGAAGGTTGCTCAAGCTGTCCTCCTGCGGATGAACTAATGGGACAGATCGAAAAAGAATACAAAGGCCAACCTGTTTACATCCTCTCCTACCATGTAGATTACTGGAACCGGCTCGGGTGGAAAGACAGATTCAGCAGTGCTGAAAACTCCCGGCGACAGCAGATGTACAGCCGTCTGCTCAGATCACAAACCTATACTCCACAATTGGTGATCAATGGGAAAACAGAATTGGTAGGTTCTGACAGAAATGCCATAGAAAATGCAGTTCAGAACAGCATTCTCGATGCTAAAAACGTATCACTAGTCCTTTCTGCTGCTGTTTCACAAAAAACAATCACCATCAGTTATAAAACGGCTGAAACTGATCCTCAAAATCAGCTGTTTATCAACTTAGTGGAAAAGAAATCATCTACTCAGGTGGCAGGAGGTGAAAATGAGGGTCACCATTTGCAGCACTGGCAGATTGTGCATAAGCAGAAACAGATCTCACTGAAAGATCATCCGGAAGGAACTGAGGTATTTAAACTGCCGGATAATTTCACTCTGGACAATTGGGAAATTATCGGGTTTATTCAGAATTCAAAGACAGGTAATATTTCCGGGGCCTCTAAAGCTGTCATTCAATAACATTTAGTGGAATAGCATATAGCTTATAAAAAATTCAACAAAACTTTAAATAATAAAAACAATGAAAACAAAAACAACAAAAATCATCTATTGGTCAGGCATTATTTTTATGTCATTATGGTTCGGAGCAAGCGGCTTCTTTGAACTTACTAAAAATCCAGTGGTATGGGACATTACCCAACAGCTTGGTTATCCTTCCCATTTTATTTACATTTTAGGTGTTTTTAAATTATCCGGAATTCTGGTACTCCTTCTTCCCAACCGTTTATTAAGATTAAAAGAATGGGTATTTGCAGGAATGTTTTTTGACATCATTTTCGCCTTTTTTTCAAAAATTGCAGTATTAGGTTTCGCTGCAACCTTAGATGCTGTCATTGCCTTTACAGTGCTTTCTTTGACCTATATAATGTTCAGAAAACTATATTCCCCTGAGCTGATATGGGAAGAAGCATAACAGCTGGACCTTTTAATACAACAAATCCTCTCATTGCTGAGAGGATTTATTATTGAAACTATGTTGTAGAAAATTTAAGTAAGTTTTGTCATTCCTATTAATTCATAAAACTCTCCGGAATCCATTCATAAGCGGCATCTCTCTTCTTTGTAAAGCCAAGGCCCGGCCATGGAAGATGATAGGCAAAAGCCTTCGTTTTGGTTTCTGCCAGCTGCTTAAGTAATTTCTTCCGGGATTCTGCAGCGATATCCAGGTCTGTATCCCCTGAAAATCCCCATTCCGGATGTGGAAAGAGAATAACATCAGAATGGATCAGATCTGCAATATACATGAGCTTCTCGCTTCCCGAAGAAATAGTAATGATTGTAAGGCCCGGAGTATGTCCCGGAGCCAGCTGAAAGCTGAAATGATCAAACAGGGGTTTCTTGAAATCATAAAACTTCAGCTTCAGGCGGATCGTTTTCAGAATATTCTGAATAGGCGGAATGATTTGGTTAAGGAATTCCGGCTCATTCTTCAGAAAACTGTTTTTAAAATCTTTTATCGAAGCCTGCAGCCAAAAGTCGTGCTCAACCTTTGAAATATAAACATCGGCATTAGGAAAAACAAGATTGTTTTGCTTGTCCACTACTCCACCAATATGATCCGGGTGAGCATGAGAAATAAAAATATCCGTGACATCTTTTGGAGAGAATCCTGCTTTCTGCAGACTTTTCAGAATAAATCCTGTTCTTTCATCTGCAAAGATTCCCATTCCTGCATCCAGTAAAACAAGCCTGTTTTTGGTCTTAACAAGCATAAGATTCATTGCCATATCAACATAATCGTCCGGACGAAAGTTGTCTCTGAGAAGCTTTTTTAATTGAGTGATGTCCGCTCTCGGAGCAAATGTATCAATGCTTTTCTCGTGAATATATCCATCCGTAAGAATAAACAGCTCTAATTCACCAAGCTTGATCTTTTTAAACGTTGAAAGATCTTCTCCGGAACGTGATGAAGGCATTCTGGCACTGCCAAAAACATCAGAAAACGGAATAAAGCTGACTGCTCCAGCCATGAGTCCGTTTTTTAAAAGTTCTCTTCTGTTCATAATCAATGTGTTTTAAGTTTCCGGGTTCCTAATATAATGTTCAGGAACCCGGAAGTATGGTGGGTTTAGTTGTTGACTAATTTCATAGAACCCTCCGTATATCTTTCTCCCACGTTGGGATATTTTTTCAGAAGTGCGTCAATTGCTTCCATATCAGATGATGACAGATCAATGTTTACGGCTTCAATATTCTCTTCAAGGTATTTTATTCGTTTCGTTCCCGGAATCGGAATAATATCTTCTCCCTGGTTCAATACCCAGGCTAAGGCTAACTGAGTTCCTTTTACGCCTTTAGACTGTGCAAACTCATTGATTTCCCTTGCCAGGTTTTTGTTGTTTTCCAGATATTCTGCCTGATAACGCGGTAATGTTTTTCTAAAATCCTCGTCACCGAAATTCTGCACTTCATTGATATTGGCAAAAAGCCCTCTTGCCAGCGGAGAATAAGGTACCAGAGTAATCCCAAGCTCTCTGATGGTTGGAAGTATTTCTTGTTCAACATCTTTGGTTAAGATAGAATATTCCGACTGCAATGCCGTTATAGGATGAATTTTGTTAGCTTTCCGGATAGACTCAGCGGAAGCTTCTGATAATCCAAGGTATTTTACTTTCCCCTCTTTTACCAGTTCTGCCATTGCACCTACGGTTTCTTCTACCGGAATATTCGGGTCTACTCTGTGAGCATAATAAAGGTCAATCGTATCGATTTTAAGCCTCTGAAGACTCAAATCTACAGCCTGTCTGATCCACTCCGGTGAACCGTCAAAATAAGTTCCGGGAGCTCCGCTGTGGCTCGGCTTTCCATCTTTAAACCTGAATCCGAACTTGGTGGCAATAAAAATCTTATCCCTGTTCGGAACCAGAACTGTTGAGATGAGCTTTTCATTTTCTCCTGCAGCATACATATCTGCGGTATCCCAGAAGTTTACTCCTAAGTCCAATGCTCTATGCAAAGTATTGATGCTTTCCTGTTCATCGGCCGGACCGTATGCAAAGCTCATCCCCATACATCCTAAACCTATTGCAGATAACTGCTCTCCTGTGTTTCCTAATTGTCTGAATTTCATAATTGCTGTGATTTTTAATTGATAGAACAAAATTAGAACAAGAATGGAATGGATGGAATATAGAATTCAAACTAAGAATTATAAAATTCAAACAATCTCTGTTCTGACTGCATTGGGAGCTACTCCAGTCTGCTTTTTAAAGAAATTGGTAAAATAAGCAGGCTCTTCAAACCCTAATCCATAGGCAATCTCGGAAATATTCCAGTCTGTATGCTTCAGCAAAGCATTGGCTTCCTGAACGACTCTCAAAGCAATCTGCTGGCTTGTCGTTTTTCCGGTCATCTCTTTTACGGCACGGTTTAAAGAATTCACGTGGATAGAAAGACTCTGTGCATAATCATTAGGTGTTTTTAATTTCAGGCATGCTTCAGGGCTGTCGATTGGGAACTGTCTTTCCAGAAGTTCCATAAACAATGATGCCACTCTCTGAGAAGCATTCTGATAAGGCTCAAAGCTTTCTGCAGGCTGCATTTTCATTGTTTCATGAATCAGAAGATGAAGGCATGCCCGAAGCATATCATATTTGTGCATGTATTCCGTTTCGATCTCGGCCATCATCTTGGTAAAGAGGTCCGAGATCGTTTTTTGCTGTTCTTCATCCACAAAGAAAACAGGAGTTCCGCCAATTTTAAAAAGCTGTGAATCCAGAAGGTTCCCAAAACGTATCCCATTCTGCAGGAACTGGTCTGTAAAAAGGCAGAACCAGCCTTTCTGATCTTCATCATCTGTTTCCCAAGAGTAAGGAACCACAGGATTGGAAAATAACAGTGCAGGACGGTCTACATCAATCCATTTATCTGCATAGTGAAGTTTTCCTTTCCCAATAATAAGTGAAATTTTATAGTAGTCTCTTCTGCTGTAAGGTGATATCAGTGCACAGCTTTCACGTGAAAAAACATTGAAGTGTCCCACTACGGGAGTTGCGAAAGCATCCGGTCTTTCCATAGAGGCATTCCGCAGATAAAATCCGTTTATTGTTTCTTTAGATTCCATATAGCTAAGTTATAAAATTCAAACAAATAAAAATAATCTGATTATTGATAAAATAGAAATGGCCGGCAAATGCCGGCCATTTAAAATTGAATATATAGTTGATATTTGAGACTTAGTGATGTCCCTTTTTGTGTTCTTTTTTATATTCCTTTCTATACTCTTTGTATTGTTTGGACTTGTATTTCTTGTAATTATTTTTGTTACGGTTATAAACTGCTACAGGGTTCTGACCTTTATAGTATTTAGTTTTAAACTTAGTATACTTTTCACGTCCAAGTATTCTTTCTATTTCATAATACCTGTCTTCTCTCCATCGGTCCGGATTGCCTACGTATACCCTGTTCCAGGAGTCATAATCACGATATCTGTCGTTCAGGGCATTCAGCTGGTTGGTCTGTACTGCAGAAAGCACAAGGTCTGTAGCTACTCTTTGCCAGTTGATGTCTGTTATACTTCTTCTGTAATCGTTATAATAATCTGATTGTGCATACGTGAGGCCAAATGTGCCTGCAAGCATTAATGTAATTAATATTTTTTTCATCTTAATTTGTTTTTAAGTTAAACTGTTTTACCATAGCCAATTTAAGTGCCAAAGTTTACTATAATTCTTTAGAAACTTGTTAAATAAAACATAACACATTGATAATCTGAATAAAAAAAATCATATTGATTAATCTTTTTATAAAAAATATTTAATAATGAATCATTAATTATCTTATATAAATAATGCAATTTAAATCTACATCACAGCCATCTTCTGCATTTAAACTTCAAAACACCTTAAAATTCGTTAAGTTTCCGCAAAACTCATGTTCGTATTATTTTAATTTGTAATTTTAAGAATGAGAAGTATAAATCCGAAAGGATTTTGGATGTCGCCGGATTATTAAATGCTTTATGAACTGAGTGAAGCAAGTCATTAATTTAACTCACTAAATCTTAATATTATGGAAAATATAAAATTTGAGATATCACCATACCAGGATGAACTGCAGCTGTTAATTGACGGAGAAAAAGCAGGATATATGTCTATAAAAATTGATGGCAGGCTGCTGATTGTTTATTACACGAAAATTACAGAGGAACGTGAAGGCCACGGATACGCTAAAATGCTTCTTGACGAATTGGTCCGTTATTCCGAAGAAAAAGATCTTCTGGTAGATCCCGAATGTGACTTTGTGCGCCAGCAATTTGAAAACCACCCTTCAAGATATAAGGATATCTGGCACGCGTGAATCATTCTTTCCACCATTCTCCAAACTGATGCTCAGAACGGTTCATATCCACTACTTCTCCAATCATCGGGGTAAGTATGTTGAGCTTTTTTTCTCTACCCAAAGCGGTTACTTTCTGAAGTGGCTCGTCCCAGGGATGAAGAGCCAGCGCGAATTTTGAAGAGTGAACGGGAATGATATGCTCAGCTTTAAGATCAATAGCTGCCTGAATCACATCCTCCGGTAATGCATGGATATACCTCCAAGCTTCGTCATACTGCCCATTTTCAAGAACAGCATAATCAAAAGGCCCAAACTGTTCACCAATTGTTTTAAAATGGGAATCATAACCGCTGTCACCACCCAGGAATATCTTTTTTGTGGGAGTCTCCAAAACATAGGAAGTCCACAGCGTATTATTCTGTTTTATTTTTCTTCCCGAAAAATGCCTTGCCGGTGTAAAGGTGATTTTCAGGTTCTTTTTTAAAAGAACTTCTTTTCCCCATTCTTCTTCAATCAGGTTGTCTTCATGATAGCCCCATCTTTCCAGATGCGCTCCCACTCCTAAAGGGATAATAGCCATTTCTGTACGGTCTCTGATTGTATTCACTGTTGAATAATCCAGGTGGTCAAAATGGTCGTGCGTAATAACCAGATAATCCAGATTGGGAATATCTTCCGGTTTAAATATATCTGAGCCCTTAAAAGCTTTATTGAAATATTTAAACGGAGACCCATACAGGCTCAGGACAGGATCTACGAGAAAAGAAACGCCATCCGTCTGCAGGTAATAGGATGAATGCCCCAACCAGACAAAAACATCCTGATCTTTCGGGATGCTTTTTAAATCCGTATGGATGGCCGGAATATCTTTCAAAGGTTTCAGCAATGGGTGCTTTTTACCTAAAATAAAATCGTAAGTGACCTTTATTGTACTGTAACCTTCTGCAATAGCCGGGGTATGGCTGATATTCTGGAATCTCCTGTTTTTATAAAGTTTAGACTTCTTTATACGTTCCAGCCTTCTGCCTTTGGGTTCTCTTCCGAAGGCAGGCAGATTCATCACCATAAGGTAAGCTGTCACCAAAAGACTAACCAGTAAAATTAAATATATCATCTCTTCATTAAATTGGTGGCAAAGGTATTGAACTTTTAGTTTGACGGGAAAAACTCAGCTTTTTTTAACTTAATTTATAAGGCTTTCTGAATAATTTATTATTTATTTAAATCAGAATAATTTTAAACTTTTTAACTTAGCTGATTGAAAAAAAAGTCAAATAACGTTGAAAAATTATTCGATAATACTGCTGGCAGCAGCACTCTCTTCATGCGCATCTATCAAAAGACATAATGAACAGAGAGCAGCATGCATAGGCCCTGAAGAGCTTAAGGAGGACATAGATTATGCCTACTTAAAGCTTCAAAAGATGCACCCCCAGCTTTATTGGTACATTTCCAAAAAGGATCTTGATCGTAAATTTGACAGTCTTAAACAAACGATCAACCAGCCTTTAACTCCGCTTCAGTTTTATTTTAAACTGCAACCCGTTATCGCGGATATTCGTGAGGGACATTTGTCACTGAAAATTCCTATAAAGAAATTCACAAAAAAGGAAATTAAAACTCTTGAAAACAAGAAAGGCATGTTCAGCCGTTTTGAATATTACCTGCAAGATGATCGTTTGTTTATTATTGAAAATAAAGATTCGATAGAAAATATAAAACCGGGAACTGAAATACTGGCTATCAATAACGTTCCTGTATCTGAATATATAAAGAAATACCGTCAACTGGTCAGCAGCGACGGTTACAATACTACTTTTCAGTCTTATTTTTTAAAAGATGTTTTCTTTAATTTTTATACTGCAGAAAACGGATTTACGAATACTGCATGTTTAGAAACGCTGTACAACGGCATAAAACATACCTATACCCTGCACCGGGAATCGAAGTCTAAAAATGACCTGGAAAAAGATAAAGAGCAGGAAAAACGGACTCCGGAAAAGAAAATGAATGATTATGTAGCCTTCACCAATTCTTATAACCGGAATTTTAAATTCCTGGATAAAGACAGCATAACAGCTTATATAAAGATAAAGAGTTTTTCCAGTGATTATTCGGAAAAGTTTTACAGGGAAACCTTTTCAAAAATTAAAAAAGCAGGATCTAAATATTTAATCATAGATGTCCGCAATAATTATGGTGGATCCCTGCATGAGATTAACAACCTGTACTCCTACCTGGCGCCGGAGCCTTATGTCCTGATAAAGCCTTCACAGCTTGCCTCAAGGCTCACTCCTTTAAGGACCAACTATTTCAGGAAAAGTACTCCTTTCCAATATGCTTTTAAGAGCCTCGCCTATCCCACTTATGTCTTTGCACAGACCTTCAGCACCTATAAAAAGGATGGAAAGGTATATTACAAAATGAAAGCAGCAAAACCTACAAAACCTAATAAAAATGCTTTTCAGGGAAAAGTGTTTGTCCTGATCAATGGCGGAAGTTTTTCTGCGTCCTCAATCATTACGGCAAAACTGAAATATGATAAACGGGCGATCCTGGTTGGCGAGGAAACCGGAGGCGCCAATGATGGCACTGTAGCAGGATTTTATTCTTATCAGAAACTTCCGCATTCGAAAATCAACCTTCCTATCGGGCTGCTGCTGGTACAGCCCAACATTGATTTTCTGAATACGAAAAGAGGAGTTTCTCCCGATGTTACTATCACTGAAAGCATGCAGGATATCATCAATAAAAAAGACCCTCAGCTGGACTGGGTGAGAAATAAGATTGCAGAAGAAAGAGAAAGTAAATAATTTTATAGGGTTTCGGCGGGCTTTCAGCCCGCCGAAACTGTTTTCATTTTTTTAATAAAAAAACCCAACAGAAATCTTTCTGTCGGGTCTCATTGTGTGTTTTTTTAAGCTCTACTCCAACATCTGTTATAAAAACAGAGTCTTTGTACGAAATAATTTAATTAATAAACTCTTCTTAAAGTGTTTATTTAATAAATGAACAGTTAGTTTAAATTTGAGCAATCACTAAAGTTCAAATGCATTACTAATGTTTCAAATTCTATTAGTTAGTAGAAAAAAATTAAAAATGTTACACTTAAAGGTGAGATATAAATTTCTTTCTTTTTCCATATCATTCGTAAATGCCTTACTAATGCCGTGTTTAAGAAGATTATTCTTATCAAAAATTTTTATTATTTCTATAAAAAAATCCTGACAATCATTTTTTGTCAGGATTTAATTTGTATTCTTATGATAAAGGGATTTTAATTCAGACTGTTCAAAGCCTTTTGAAGAGATTGAATATCAATAAAATCAAGCTTCACTCCAATAATGATGAAAAGCAGAAGAATCAGCGTCAAAAATCCAATGATAAAAATATATACGGAGACAAACCATATAACGGTATTCAGAATATTTCCACTAAGTCCGAATTTCTTCATGAAAAACCTCTGTGAACGTTCAAACCATGAATTTTGCCTCATTTTTTTGGATTCTACTTCCAGCCCGTTCAGCTCATCCACAAGGCGTACAACATCTTCAATATACCTGCCATACATATAATAAATCCAATATTTTATAATGAACCACACAAGCATCAGCGTAATCAGGAAACTGACCCCGAAAATGGCAAGATTGTACTTTACTTCAAAATGAAAGCTGATCTTGATAAGAGATAGTAAAAAAGCAAGCGGAATGTAGGAAATATAATAGGAAATATAAATTTCTTTCGATATCAGAAGCTGTGTCTTAAGGTTGAACAGGTCGTAGTTTGTATTAATACCGCTTTTACGGAGTATTTTATAAAGCTTGAGAAAACGGGAATAAAAATAAATAATAAAAGCAAGCGTCAAGACGACGACAAAAGCCGATATAATAACGATATTCGTATCACCGGAAGCAAATGGAAACCCTATCAGAAGCATGGGCAGAGTGATAACCATTAACCAGAATTCTGTTTCCATATTGATCCTCAGCATCTGCATCGGCGAATGAATTTCACGCTGCTTTTCCAGAGAGATTTCGGGCAGATCCTGCCTGGTGTCTTTATTCCAAAGTTCTTTAAAATTGTTTAACTCCATCTGTTTCTGTTTTTAAATCTGGTCTTTTTTTTGCTTTTCGATGATCTCCTTCAATTTTGTTTTAGCTCTGTTCAGCTTTACGCGGGCATTCACTTCAGTTATTCCTAACTGCCGGGCGATTTCTTTACCCGGAAAGTCCTCCAAAAAGAAAAAAATAAGCGCTTTGTCTATAGGGCTGAGCTGGTGGATAGCTTCATACATTAACTTCATATTTCTATCATCTGCATCGTTATAAGATTCTTGCGGAACAACAAGATTCTCCACTCTCTGATTTTGTATAAAACTACGTTTTTTTTCACTACGCAGAAATACGATCGCTGTATTTAGTGCAGTTCTGTAGAGCCATGTTGAGAAGTCACTTCTCCTTTGGAAATCACCATATGATTTCCAGGCCTGATAAATGATCTCCTGGTAAAGATCACTCTGATCATCCTGATCGTCCATATACATTTTAGAGATCTTGAAAATAACACCTTTATGTTTCTCAATTTTCTCCAAAAATTCTTTTTCCATTAAAGACATTATTGAAACTCTATTCTAAAACAAGCATTTTCATTAAAACGCTTATTTTTTAACATAAAACTAAAAACTCCACGTATCAAAGTACAAAATCCTCAAAAAATAAAGAAATTTATTGAGGATTATTATTTTATGTTAAATAGGATCAAAAAACGGTCTAAAAAATATAGTCAGTACTTAAAAAATTCGAGTCATGTTCTCTTACAATTGTGTTTAATAATTTTTTGTTGGAATCGGTTAGCTTTGCGGCTACCAGAGACCTGATTGAAAATGAGCGAAGGGCATCAAAAACAGAAAGCGTTCCCTCTGCGCTGTCTTTTCTTCCTGTGAACGGGAAAACATCGGGACCACGCTGTGCCTGGCAATTGATGTTGACACGGCTTACCAGATTCACAAAAGGATCAATTAATCTGGAAACTTCCTGCGGGTCTTCACTGAAAATGCTCACCTGCATCCCATGGGAGGCATTCACCTGATAATCTATGGGCTCTTCAATATCTTCAAACGGGACTACCGGGATTACCGGCCCGAACTGCTCTTCATGATACAGTTTCATATCACTGTTCACCGGATAAACCACTGCAGGAAAGACAAAAGACTCTTCGGTAAAACCACCGTTTTCATTTAAAACTTTCGCACCTTTTGCCAATGCATCTTCTATACATTCTTTAAGGTAAGGTGGTTTATTCACTTCCGGAAGCGGAGTCACTTTTACATCTTTTTCCCAGGGAAGGCCAGATTTCAGGGCAGAAACAGCAGCACTTAATTTTTGGGTAAACTCTTCAGCTATTTCTTTTTGAACAAATATAAGCTTCAGTGCCGTGCACCGTTGTCCATTGAACGACAGTGCTCCCAGGATACATTCACTTACTGCGACATTCAGATCGGCATTTTTAGTAACAATAGCTGCATTTTTAGCATCAAGGCTGAGAATGGCGCGGAGGCGATTTACTTTAGGGTGCAGCTTCTTTAGTCCGTTAGCTACTTTGCTGGATCCGATAAAGGCCAGAACATTTACTTTTCCGCTTTCCATGATCGGGGTAATGATCTCTGAACCTTTTCCGTAAAGTGTATTGACTGTTCCTTTCGGGAAGGCTTCCTTAAATGCATTTAATAAAGGATAATGAGCTAAGACACCATGTTTAGGAAGCTTAAAAAGAATAGTATTTCCCATGATTAAAGCCGGAATCAGCGTAGTGAAAATCTCATTTAAAGGATAATTGAAAGGTCCCATGCTTAAAACCACTCCCAGTGGAGCTCTTCTTATCTGTGCTATAGTTCCTTCCGCCTCCTGGAAACGGGAAGATTCTCTATCCAGATCTTTCAGCGCATCAATGGTTTGGTTAATATAATCTACCGTACGGTCAAATTCTTTGGTTGAATCGGCTAAGGTTTTCCCGATCTCCCACATGAGTAATTTAATCACCAGATCCCGCTGTTCGATCATCAGGTAAACAAATTTCTGCATACATTTAATTCTTCCTTCAACGGACATATTCGGCCATTCTCCCAGACCATTATCGTAGGCTTTAACGGACGCTTCAAGAACATCCATCGCCTCTTTCGGCCCAATATTAGGAATACTCCCCAGAAGTTTTCTCTCGAGTCCATTTACCGTAGGAATACAGACTGGCGAATAGATATTCTGAACTTCACCCTTCCACTCTACCAGTTCTCCGTTCAGAAGGTAAACCTTCTGGTGGATCTCGGGAACTTTATATTCTTCGGGAATTTCATTTTCACTTTTAAAAATATCCTGTAATGACAGTTTGTTTACTGAATCCATAAATTTAATTTTTGATAATTTGAATGTAAAAATTGCCTTTTACAGAATAAAGGTAGAGGTTACAGTTGGTAAAAAAAATAGCCGGCTGATAGATTTGCTCTATTTGACGGGTATTTGAATTAAAATTAATGAACGAGTACTAAAAAAAGAATAATTTTGCTTAAAAATAAAATTCATGGTATCAAGATTAATTTTCAGCGCATTATTCCTTTTCTCAGTATTCAGTTTCGCCCAGAATACTGTTCTGATGGGAGGAAAGCCTGTGCACACGTACTCCAAATTACCTGCAGTGAATAAAGCTGCACCCAAGTTTACGCTTACAGATGTGACGATGAAAGATCAGACTCTGGATTCGTATAAAGGAAAATATGTTATTCTTAATATTTTTCCAAGTGTAGATACAGGGGTTTGCTCGGCTTCTGTACATCATTTCAATGAAGATGCAGGGAATATTCCAAATACAGTGGTCCTTTGTATTTCCAAAGATCTTCCTTTTGCCCAGAAAAGATTCTGCGGTGCGGAAGGGATCAAGAATGTGGTAATGCTTTCGGATTTCCGTTCAGATTTCGGGAAGATGTATGGAGTGGAGATCACAGATTCTGTGATGAAAGGTCTTTTAAGCAGAGCTGTTGTGGTTATTGATCCTTCGGGAAAAATTATTTATGAAGAGCAGGTTGCTGATATTTCACAGGAGCCGAATTATGAAGCAGCGATTGCAGCTGTGAAAAAATAAAACTTTTTAATTCATAAAACCAGCTCCGGCAATCTTCGATTGCCGGAGCTATTATTTATCACTCACCTTGTAAGAATTTTCTGGAAATATTTTAAAAATGAATACTTCTCAATTTTTACCTTCAATAATAATGACTCCATTTTCGCCTTCTTTTCCATAAAGCTTTACAGCACTTTCTCCTGAAAGAATATTAACCCTTTTAATTTTATCTGGGTTTAGCTTCTGCATTTCAGCCTGAGTAATCCTCTTTTTATTAAACAGGATAATGGGCTTTGCTGCCGGTTTTGAAAGCGGTGCTCCCAACCGGATGGTTTTATTCCTGTATATGGAATCATTGGCCTGCTGATTTATATTAAGCCCTCTCAGCTTATCAACGCTTTTCATGTTTTCATTTTTAACCTCTTGGGCATTTGCTGTTGCCAAAATTCCACTGACGCCCAATAGGCCCAATGCAATTTTACCGGCAATTGAAAAACTCAGGTTTCGCTCCAGCTGATCATCTCTGAATCTTCCACAAATATTGTCACCAGAAGTAAGGCCGCCAATAAGCTCTTCATCTGAGGAATTGGTAAAATCGTGTACAGTCTTGGAACAAACGGAGCAAAATCTTTCTTTTTTGTCAGGAGTCATAGTGTCCCAGTTTTCGTGACATGGTTGGGGTATGGTAATTTTCATAGGGATCTTTTATAGTAAAGATGCTTTGTTTTGGAAAAAGGTTGGAAGCTTTTTAATTAAAATCTCTTTTTTATATTTGATAGCTGAACTTTAGGGTAAAAATACATCTGCTTAATTAACACCAATGATAATGACAACAAAATTTGAAGATATTGATTTGAAAATTGAGAAACTGGTTTTTCTTCTCAACGCAGAAGAAGGTAATCCGGGTATATACGAACTAACATGGGAATTGGGTCATTTCGATCTGCCTATTGAAGACAAATATAAAATTGCACGGATTATTTTAACCGAAATTTTACAAGAAGATCTCGTAATTCTAGAAAAATATAAAGATTTAACATTGAATGAGAAAATTGAAATAATCAACAAGAAAGAGATAGATAAACTCCTCAATAATCCTTTTTATTGGTATCCCTGCAATGAAATACTATCAATAAGTTTAACGGATAAAGGCATCGAATATTTAGATATAGAAATGCCAAAATATATGGACAGAATTAGTGAGCGACTTGATAATAAATAGAATTTCACGCTGGCTGGATGCACGAGATTCTAATCTATTATTTTTAACGCAAAGGATTCATCTTTAGCCTTTATATTCAAGAGTGCAAAGGGATCAATCCTCTGGGTTGATCTGCTAAGCGTTCGTTTATCTTACAGCTCCATAAGTGGCGAAGCCGCCATTCTTTGCTTTCCTTAGAATCATAAGATGCCATTGTAAAAACTTTGCGTTTAAAAAAACACCATCTTATTCCCCATCCTATCCTGAAATAAAAAACAGAATTATCCAAGGCTAATAAAAAGCCCAACCTACAACCTCGAAATAAATCTCCGGAACTGTACGGAAATCCCCCGCAACTTGCAGGAGACTTCCGGAGATCTCCGGAAGTGGCAAACAATATGGTTTGTAACCACCGGAGAAGTCGGGAGGTTTGTTTTGATAGTGTTTTAGAGGTGCGGAGGTGTTGGTGAGGTTGTAAGTTTATAATTGTGGAAAAACATAGTTCCCGCTAAGTTCATTTTTTTATATTTGGGAATTATAATTAATACTTCACACTAATAAGAATTTAGCAAATATTTATGAATAGATATAATCCAACTGAAAGATTAGGAGTTAATGAAACTGAAAAAATTGTAATTCAAAATCTTGGATGGATATTTCGTGAACAACCAATTGTTGATGTAGGATTAGATGCTATAATTGAAGAAGTGGAAAATGGTGAACCAACAGGAAGATTTATAGCTCTTCAAATTAAAAGTGGTTCAGGAAATTTCTATAAAACTCAAAAAGGATTATCTCATTATGTAACTAATATACATTATAATTATTGGTTAAATCTGAATATACCAATTATTCTTATAGCGTATATTCCAGAAGAGGGAAAAACATATTGGCAAGAAATAACAGAGACTAATTTAAGAAAGAATAAAAAAAGTTGGAAGATTGAAATTCCTTTTAGTCAAGAGTTCAACGAAAAATCAGAAAAGAGACTTGCCAAAATTGTATCCGAAAAAAATGATAAAAGATTTGATATATATCGCGGTAGAGTAGATTCTAATGAAATCACAGACATAATCGAAGATTTAAAATCACTAGGTAATGCAGTAGATTGCCTAAACAATATTACAGCAATAATTGAAAAGCAAACTGACGAAACAATCAATATGGGTGGTAAATTAAAGGAGCTCAGTCAAAAAAATCTACCTAATGTTATAACTGAAGTTTCAATTTTATACAAAGGAATATCAAGAACAATGAATATAACTACAAAAAGAATAGAAACTGAAGTTGAATTATTTTCACAATTATATTCAGTAGGAATTAATTCTTTTGAAAAATTTTTAATTACTCAATATATTTCTATTTCAAAAATCGAAGAATCTATTGGTGATAATATGGCACAAATGCCTAACAAAATTTATTCCTTATTATCAGAATATCTAGATTTGAAGAAAACTCTCAAAGATAATATTAGGCAAATCCCAAACCAGATTGAATCTGCATTGTCGGAATACGTAAACTTGAAAGAAACTCTCAAAAATACACCTACATATAATTTCTCATTTTTTAAGGAAGCAAAAAATCAACATATTGAAGTGTTAAACTTTTTGATAAATGAATTTGAAGATGCCAAAGAATTGACAAAAAAAATCTTAGAAAAATTATGAACAGAAAAAACTGCTTCACAGCAGGTTTTTCTAAAAGGTTTTTAAAACAAAATCTCATCTACAAAATACTAATCTCCATCACCTCCAATATAATTAAACTCTTGTGTCGAATAATGTAGGAAAAACAATATCAGTAAATCATCCACAGAATCATCAGCCTGACTATGAAAAAGATTGTTCTTTTCTTTCTTAATTTCTATTAGTAGCTCTCCTTTTTCAAATAACTGGTTGGTTTTATCCAATTTGAAATGATAAATTCTAACATCTCCGGATTTGATAATTCTCTCCTTTTGCAATAAATAACACCTTTAGAATTGTAAAGTTCAGCATCGTTCTTTAGAAATCCGACGTTCTTTATATCATAACTTCTGGAATTCAAAATAATATAATATCCCGAAGAAAAAAACTTATTCGTCTCTACAATTCTTCCAATCTCTTTTTGGTCTTCTGATGCTAAAACAAACTGCTTTTTACTAGTTAAAGCTTTATATTTTTTCAAATATTTCAAGGTTTAAATTTTGGTAAAAATAAAAAGAACTTTACTATACAAATACGGCAAAGTTCTTTTTTATGATATAAATTTTTTGTTTAAATTAAAACAAACTCTCATCCACAAAATTTGGAAGCGTTACTTTCAGATTGGGTTCTGCTTCCATGGCTCTTTTAATAGCGAAAACAGCGCCTTCATTTCTGGCCCAGCTTCTTCTGGAGATTCCGTTGTTCACGTCCCAGAAGAGCATAGATTTCAGTCTTCTGTCGGCTTCTGCACTTCCGTCCAGCAGCATCCCGAAACCACCGTTAATCACTTCGCCCCAGCCTACTCCGCCGCCATTATGAATAGACACCCAAGTCGCGCCACGGAAACTGTCGCCAATCACGTTGTGGATGGCCATATCTGCGGTAAACCTTGAACCGTCATAAATATTGGAAGTCTCCCTGTAAGGTGAATCCGTACCGGAAACATCATGGTGATCCCTTCCCAGAACTACAGGCCCGATCTCTCCGTTCTTAATAGCATTGTTGAAGGCTTCGGCGATCTTCATCCTTCCTTCTGCATCTGCATACAGGATTCTCGCCTGTGAACCTACTACCAGCTTATTTTCCTGAGCGCCTTTTATCCACTGGATATTGTCTTTCATCTGCTGCTGGATTTCTTCAGGAGAGTTTTTTACCATTTCCTCCAAAACAGCACATGCAATATCATCTGTTTTCTGCAGATCTTCCGGTTTTCCGCTGGTACATACCCAACGGAACGGCCCGAAACCGTAATCGAAACACATAGGTCCCATGATATCCTGAACGTAGCTCGGATATTTGAACTCTCTTCCCAGGCTAGGATTTTCTGCCATTACATCAGCTCCTGCTCTTGAAGCTTCCAGCAAAAAGGCATTTCCATAATCAAAGAAATACGTTCCTTTCTGAGTATGCTTATTGATAGCTGTGGCATGTCTTCTTAAAGTCTCCTGAACTTTTTCTTTAAACAGTTCAGGTTCTTCAGCCATCATCCTGTTTGATTCCTCGAAACTCTGTCCAGCCGGATAATATCCGCCTGCCCAAGGATTATGAAGCGATGTCTGGTCTGATCCTATGTCGATTTTCAAATTTTTCTCATCAAATTTCTCCCAAACCTCAACAATGTTTCCAAGGTAGGCCAGGGAAACTGTTTCTTTATTTTCCTGAGCTTTCTGTACCCTTTCTACCAAAGCATCAAGATTTTCATGGATTTCGTTTACCCATTTCTGATCGTGGCGGATTCTGGTGATTTTCGGATTCACTTCGGCGCATACTGTGATACAACCGGCAATATTTCCTGCCTTAGGCTGTGCTCCACTCATTCCTCCCAATCCTGAGGTTACAAAAAGTCCTCCTTTCGGTTCTTTTTTTATCTTTCTGAAGGCATTCAGAACGGTGATGGTTGTTCCGTGAACAATTCCCTGCGGACCAATATACATATAGCTTCCTGCCGTCATCTGCCCGTACTGCGTAACACCCAGAGCATTGAATTTCTCCCAGTCATCCGGCTTGGAATAGTTTGGGATCATCATTCCGTTGGTTACTACCACTCTCGGTGCATCTTTATGTGACGGGAAAAGTCCCATCGGATGTCCTGAATACATCGTCAGAGTCTGCTCATCTGTCATTTCAGACAGATATTTCATCGTTAAAAGATACTGTGCCCAGTTGGAAAATACAGCTCCATTCCCTCCGTAAGTAATCAGCTCATGAGGATGCTGCGCTACGGCATAATCAAGGTTATTCTGGATCATCAGCATAATGGCTTTTGCCTGCTCAGATTTTCCGGGATATTCTTCAATTGCTCTCGCCTTCATTTCATAATCCGGACGAAAACGGTACATATAAATTCTGCCATATTTTTCCAGTTCTTCTTTAAATTCAGGCAGCAGTTCTGCATGAAACTTAGGCTCGAAATAACGCAGTGCATTTTTCAGAGCAAGCTTTTTCTCTTCTTCCCCTAAAATCTCTTTACGCTTCGGTGCATGATTGATATTGGTCTCGTATGGTTTAGGCTGTGGCAGCTGATCAGGAATCCCCTGTTGTATCTGTTCTTGAAATGTCATATTGCTATTTAAAGTTCAATGTTTAGAATCAATGTTTGAAGTTTTAAAGATATTCAAATTAGAAAATATAGGCAAATAAAAGGCGAAAAGGACGAAATGATAAAATGGCTAATAAGGCAAAATGCTTACAGATGATTTGTAAGACATAAAATATAAGCTGCGACCTTTGTTTATAATTTGGAGAAAGGTTTTCCCTCCAAAGGGAAGGGAAAATATCCCAGGGAAAACTAGTGGTTTCCAAAAATAACAAAACCTCACTGATTTCAGTAAGGTTAGTCTATTGTACAGGAGCAGAAATTAAGTTAAAACATCATCATTCTCTTCCTCATGATCATCTGCGTTATCACTTCGGCTCCAATAATTATTTTCTTCGTCTTCAGATCCTATCTCTTCCATATCGTCATCGTCTTCTGTTCCGGGGATATCGAGACCTTTGTCTATTTTATCATCATCCTCTTCATTCAGGATGGGATTTCCATCGCCGTCGAGCGGGATATGCGGTTCCTGATTAAATATATCTTCATTCGGATTGTAATCCATTTCCTCTAACTTCCTGTTCTGTTCATTGGTATTGTTCTCTGGTATCATAATATTTTGTATTTAGGATTTATGTATACAAATCAAAAATAAGTCCAAGCTGTCAGGAATTCTTAGAATATACTTCAGGATTGGCACAATAAGGAATTTTTTCACCCTTGGAAAAAGCAAGAATATTTTCAGCGGCCATCTTTGCCATTCCGGTTCTTGCTTCTATGGTTGCTGAACCTATATGCGGCAGTACACAGACATTGGAAAGTTCCAAAAGCGGACTTTCCTTGGGCATGGGTTCAGGATTGGTCACATCCAGACCTGCTCCCCAGATTTGTTTTGAAATCAATGCTTCATACAGATCTTTTTCGTTTTGGAAACCACCTCTGGCCGTATTAATGAAAATGGCATTCTCCTTCATTTTTTCGAAAACAGGCCTGTTAAAGAGATCCTTCTGCTCAGGGGTAAAATTGGCGTGGACACTCAGTACATCCGACTGTTCAAGAAGTTCTCCGAAAGAAACATAGGTTGCGTTCAATTCTTTGTCTGCTTCTTCATTTCGGTGACGGTTATGATAGATGATGTTCATATCGAAAGCCTTTTGGGACTTTTTAGCCATTTCAAACCCGATTCTTCCCAATCCTAACACTCCCAGTGTTTTCCCATACAATTCCTGGCCAAGAGCATGCAATGGATCAAAATCTCCCCAGTTGCCGTCTTTCACTTTCTGAAAATTATAGCTTGCCCGTCTTGCCACAGACTGCATCAGCAGAAAAGCTATATCAGATGTGGCTTTACTGAGGACATCCGGCGTATTTCCTACAGGAATATTCCTGCGGCTGGCTTCTTTAATATCCACATGGTCAAAACCTACAGAATATAAAGCAATCGTTTTTATGTTGGGACATTGATCAAAAAAATCTTTGTCGTATTTAAATTCTGCTCCTATGCTTAAAATGGCATCGTTATTCTGACAATAGATCAGCCATTCTTCGTGTGACAGATTCTCATGTTCGGGAATAAAAACTTCCAGTCCGGCTTCTTTCAGCATATTGAGTCCAGCTTCCGGAATTCTTTTGTTGACAAATACTTTCATTACTTATTTTGTATTTATTGTGCTTTAGAATTTTCAAATAAAAAACCTCACTCCTGTTAAAAAGTGAGGTTCTTTAACTTTAATATTAAAAATTATTGGTCTTCATCTGATTGGTCCTGGTTTTTGTCCCAGGCTTGAGAAGCCATTTCCTGAATTTCTTCCCAAACATCCTTTGCCGATTTTTGTGCATGAGCCATAAATCCCTGCTTGGTTGCTTCCTGATTCTTAGTTTTCATATCATTCATATAATCCTTTACCTGCTGGGTATAGCTTTCTGCATGATATCCGGGATTATTATGCAGGTTTTTCTGAATATTACTGAAATCGTGTGAGGATTTAAATCTATTCGTATCCATAATAATAAAATTTAAGTGATTAGGTTTTAGATTGAATCCAATTACTGTTCCGAACCGGTCTTAAAGTTTATTAAAAAATCGGAGATTTTTTTATAACCACAAAAGGCACAAAAACTTTTTTGAACACTTAAGCCATCTTTTAAGTTAAATACTTTGCGCATATGAAGCACACTTAAATTTTATGAAAATCTTTGATTTTCTCTTGATGTGGTTTTACTATTTCAGGATGATAAAACTTTTAAAACTAAAGTGCTCTAAAGTGTTTAATTGAATTAAAAGCTTTTATGCCTTTCGTGGTATAAAAATCCTGTTAATGATTCGTATCTCCCAGCATCGGAACAAATTTATAAGCCCCGAATTCTTCTTTTTCGAATTGTGTAGGTGCTGTTTTTGTAAATCTGTATAGGATCTGTTCATCTGTAGGCCCCAACGGAATAACCATTTTCCCACCTACATTCAACTGTTTTAATAATTCTGTGGGTAAAACCGAAGCTCCACAAGTCACTATAATCTTATCAAAAGGAGCAAAAGTAGGAAGCCCGGCAAAGCCATCCCCAAAACTCTGAAATTTTGGATTCAGATGGAGCTCACGGAATTTTTTCTTTGAGAAATCAAAAAGATCTTTCTGCCTTTCCACCGTATAGACCAAAGCTTTCATAGCGATCAGAACAGCCGTCTGATATCCGCATCCTGTCCCGATTTCCAGAACTTTTTCGCCTGGTTTTACCTGCAACAGCTCGGATTGTTCCGCTACCGTTGAAGGATGGGAAATGGTTTGGTGTGATAAGATCGGAAAAGCCCGGTCTTCGTAGGCAAAATCTTCAAAAATACTTTCGATAAAAAGATGTCTCGGAACGTCACTCATTGCCGAAAGTACATTTTCATCCGAGATCCCGATCTTATGTCTTAAATATTCGACCAGAATCTTTCTTTTTCCTTTATGTACAAACGAATCATGCATCATTAGTAAGATAATAGTTATTAGGTTACGGGTAGTAGTTCCTGCAAAAGTAAAAAAACTATCCATACATATCAACCTAAAAGCAACAGGGTATTTCTTAATACCTAAAATTCTTATCTTTACAAAAATTAAAAAAATCTATGTTAAAAGCAGGTTTGGTAGGTGCCGGACATCTGGGAAAGATCCATTTACGACTTCTTAACCAGTCAGATAAGTACGAGCTGGTAGGTTTCCACGATAAAGATACTGAAAACGGAAAAAAAATAGAAGCTGAATTCGGGTATAAATATTTTGAAAATTTTGATGAACTCCTCGAACAGATCGATATGCTGGATATTGTGACTCCCACAGTCTATCATTATGATTATGCCTTAAAAGCAATTGAAAAAGGACTTCATTTTTTCATTGAAAAACCGGTAACCCAAACACTTGAGCAAGCGGAAGAAATCCTTCATAAGTGCCAGGAAAATGGCATTAAGGCGCAGGTTGGACATGTTGAAAGATATAACCCTGCTTTCATTGCCACCAAAGAATACATTAAAAATCCAATGTTTATTGAGATCCACAGGCTGGCGGAATTCAATCCCAGAGGGACGGATGTTTCTGTAGTACTGGATCTTATGATTCATGATCTGGATATTTTGCTGAGCATGGCTAAATCTAAGGTTAAAAATATTCATGCGAGCGGTGTATGTGTGGTAAGTAAAACTCCGGATATCGCGAATGCCAGAATAGAATTTGAAAACGGCTGCGTAGCCAACCTTACAACTTCCAGAATCTCTATGAAAGCAATGAGAAAAAGCCGTTTCTTCCAGAAAGACGCATATATTTCTGTAGACTTCCTGGAGAAGAAAGCAGAGGTGATCCGAATGAAAGATGCTCCTGAAAACCCAACTCCTTTTGATATGATCATTGAAAATGCTGATGGAGAAAAGAACCAGATTTTGTTTGAATATCCTAATATTGAACCTAATAACGCCATCCTTGATGAATTAAATTCTTTTGCGGATGCCATCACTGACGGCAAAAATGTGGAAGTATCCCTGGAAGACGGAACGGAAGCTTTAAAAGTTGCTTTGGAAATTGTAAAATTAATAAGTTAAAAATAAACACACACATTATGATGAAATTAGCAAATTTATTTTAGTATCCTTTCTCATTCTAATTATAAGTTGTAGAAATGACAATTCAGATATTACATTTAATGATTCACAGATAGAGCCTGTACTACGTCTAAAAAAAATTAGTTCTTCAGTAAAAGGTTATAGTGTTGGATCAACTGGTGAAATAAAGTATGACAGCAATGACAAAATCATTCAAATGGTAAGCAGTTCAATGAAAACTGATATAATCTATGATTCACAAAATAGAATTGTGCAGATTAATAGCTACTATATAGACAATCCCTCATTTTTTATAAGTTCAAAGAAATATGAATACATTGCTGACAAAATTATAGTTTCTAATTTATATTCTGGCATCTATACAGAAGTAATGACTTTATTTATTAATAATTTAGGACTCCCTGTTAAGTGTAATCATAATATTGGCAATAATATCATAGAATCATACTTTGAGTATGATAACAACATGAATTTGATTCATCATTATTACAATAATGGTTATCAAAATAATTATTATTCATATGATAACAAAAAAAATCCTTATTATTTATTTCCATTGGTTTTAAATATTTATTTGAACGAATTCAATCTAATCGGCAAGAACAATGTCAATTCTATTAAATACTTTGACCATACTGTAAATCAATTTAAAATTATTAATAATCTTCTAGAATATAACTCAAATGATTATTTAACACGCTTTGAGAATTATCAGTCAATAATACAATTTTATTATTAGTACAGAATGTAATAATTAATAAAGGCAATAAACAATGTAGAAGTTTTCTTTAGAAAGCGAAAAAAATATGAAAACGCCTTAAAAAATTATGAGCTGATCAATTAAAATCTAATTACAAAAATAATTTATTACCTCTTTGAATGATTTTTTCAAAGAGGTATTTTATTCTTTATTCAAAATTTAAATATTTTTAAATATATTTGTGATTACTTTAAAAGTAACGAATTCTAAAAAACAACCCCTAATATTTTTAAAATCAAAACTATGAAAAGAGCCTTCCTATTATCTGCTTTTTTATTGTCTCAATTTGGGACATCTCAGTTTTTAAAAACAAATGGTCAGAAAATCGTAAATGATAAAGGAGAAAATATTCAACTGCGGGGCCTTGGCCTTGGTGGCTGGATGCTTCAGGAAGGATATATGCTGAAAACAGCTGATTTTGCAGGGCCTCAGCATAAGATTAAAGAGAAGATTACTGAATTAATTGGTGAAGACGGAATGAAGGATTTCTATAAAGCTTACCTTAAAAACGGTATTACCAGACAGGATATCGATTTTCTTGCTCAAGCGGGATTCAATTCTGTAAGGCTTCCGATGCATTATGATCTATACACTCTTCCCATTGAAAAAGAGCCGGTAAAGGGACAGAATACATGGCTGGAAGAAGGTTTTAAAATGACAGATGACCTTTTAAAATGGTGTGCTGCCAATAAAATATATCTGATCCTTGATCTTCATGCTGCACCGGGCGGACAGGGAAATGACGTTAATATTTCAGATAACGATAAAACAAAACCATCTCTCTGGGAAAGCATCGAAAACCAGGAGAAAACGATTGCTTTATGGAAAAAGCTAGCTAAACGGTATAAGGATGAGCCGTGGATTGGTGGTTATGACCTGATCAATGAACCGAATATTAATTTCACCGGGAAGAATCCTAACGGTACCGATGAAATGTCGAACGCTCCGCTCTGGAAACTGCAGAAGGACATCACGGCTGCTATCCGGGAAACGGATAAAAAGCATATTATATTTCTTGAAGGAAATGGGTGGGGAAATAACTACAACGGCCTGATTCCGATCTGGGACAGCAATATGGTATTCAGCTTTCATAAATACTGGAATTATAACAATGATGAAACCATCCAATCAATTCTTGATCTCAGAAAGAAACATAATATTCCTATCTGGCTTGGGGAAACCGGAGAAAATTCTAATGTATGGTTTACAGAGCTGATCCAGCTTCTGGACAAACACAACATCGGATATGCATTCTGGCCAATGAAAAAGATTGATAATATTGCAGGAATCACCAATGTCAAAATCACTCCTGAATATGAAAAACTCCTGAATTACTGGAAAAATGGTGGCGAAAAACCTTCTAAAGACTATGCAACAAAAGCATTGATGCAGATTGCAGAGAATTACAAATTCAGTAATGTAGAGATTAAGAAGGATGTTATTGATGCCATGTTCAGACAAGTTAACGATGGTTCTGCAAAACCGTTTAAAAACCATCAGGCTCCGGGAAGAATATTTGCTTCGGATTATGATTTGGGAAGAATGAGTTCGGCTTACCTGGACAAAGATTTTATCAACCTTTGGGTAAGTGATCCGAAGAAAAGATCTGAATGGAATTCAGGCCAGCAGATGAGAAATGACGGTGTGGATATTTACCAGTGCCATGACAGCGTTACTAATAATTATCATGTAGGAAAAACGGAGGCGGGAGAATGGCTTCAGTATACCATTGATGCAAAATCTGAAAAAAACTATTCATTCAGCATCAGGTATTCAGGTAAGAATGATTCCGGTATCAGACTGGAAGACTCTTCAGGGAAACTGCTGGCCAAGGTTTCACTGCCTTCCACCGGAGATGGTGAAAACTGGAAAACAGTTTCGGTTAAAAACGTCTCTTTGAAGAAAGGAACAAATAAAATCAGGCTTCATTTTGAAAGCAGTGGTTCCAACCTGAATTATTTTGAAATACAGTGATAATTATCTTAAATTGCAAATCCCTTTTAGTATCTGAAAGGGATTTTCTTTTAATCATTGTATTATGAAAAAAATAGGACTTTTCTTTCTTCTGATATCGTCACTGGCAGTAGCTCAAAAATCTATTTTGGAGCAAAAAATAAACTCAATCACTCATGGAAAAAAAGCAACGGTTGGAGTTTCTGTGCTGGGTTTTGAAAATAATTTTAAATACAGTAAAAACGGAGATAAGCCACTTCCGACTTTAAGTGTTTTTAAGTTTCATATTGCCTGTGCGGTTTTAGACCTTGTAGATAAAGGAAAGCTGTCTTTAGACCAGAAAATATTCATCAGTAAATCTGATCTGATAGAAAAAACATGGTCTCCGTTCCGGGAAAAACATCCCGACGGAAATATTGAAGTTTCCTTACATGAAGTAATCGATTATACCGTTGCATTAAGTGATAATAACCTTTGTGATGTCCTGTTAAAACTCATTGGTGGAACAAAAACGGTTCAAGAGTTTATGGACTCCAAAGGAGTAAAAGGTTTCCAGATTAAATACAATGAAAATGAAATGCATAAAAACGATTGGAAAGCGCTCTATGAGAATTACAGTACTCCCAATTCTGCAGTACAAGTCCTGAAAAAGTTCTATGATGGGAAATTACTTTCTAAAAAGTCTACAGATTATCTGATGCAAATCATGATCGGCACGAAAACCGGCACCAATAAAATTGTTGAACAGCTTCCTAAAAACACTTCTGTAGCTCATAAAACCGGTGCTTCCGGGAAAAATAATGAAGGGCTCACCATTGCAGAAAACGACATAGGAATTATCACGCTTCCGAACGGAAAGCATTACGCAATTGCCATATTTGTAAGCAATTCCATGGAAACGGATGCCGTGAACTGCAGATTGGTTTCTGATATTTCGAAGGCGGTCTGGGATGATTTTAATAAGTAAAATATTAAGCTTATTTTTAAAGCTGAAAAACCAGTGAAATTTTTGTTCTCTAAACCTGAAAAACTATGAATATGAAAAAAATAATATTAACAACGTTCCTTTTCTGTTCTGCATTCTTTTTTTCGCAAAAGAGCATGAACTATGTACGCATCAGCTATGGAAGTATCTGCTGTGGAACGCCATCCACAAAACCAGTGATGGATTATCTGAAAAAGTTTGAGAAAAGCAATAAACTGAGAGCTTTTGAAATCTTAGAACATGGCGGACTGGGAAGAGAGGGTGAATTTACTTTATACATCGGAATAGACAAACTGGGCAAAAAACAGAAAACTGCTTTCAGAAAAGGCCTTCAATCTGTTATTGCCTTACAAAACAAAACCAGAAAACAGAACAGTGACGGTACAGTGGATTTCGATCCGGCAGTAACTGTTTATAAATCTGATTTAACAGATATTAAAAATTTAACTATCTATAAAAAATAAAAGAAAAAAATGATCAAAAACATTGTAGTTATTGGAGCTGGAACCATGGGAAATGGGATTGCGCATACTTTTGCACAAAGCGGATTCAAAGTAAATCTGGTAGATGTATCGCAGGATGCTCTGGACAGAGGACTGAAAACAATTACAACTAACCTTGACAGAATAATCGCAAAGGGAAACCTTACAGAAGAGCAGAAAGCTGAAACCTTAGGAAACATCAGCACTTTTACTGAACTTAAAGAAGCGGCAGGCAGCGCAGATCTTATCGTAGAGGCAGCCACTGAAAACCAGGATCTGAAACTGAAGATCTTCGGACAGATGGATGAGTTTGCACCTGCGAACTGTATCCTGGCTACCAATACTTCTTCTATTTCTATTACAAAAATCGCTGCGGCAACCAAAAGAGCTGATAAAGTGATCGGAATGCATTTTATGAATCCGGTTCCTATCATGAAGCTGGTAGAGATCATTAAAGGATATTCTACTTCCAAGGAAACTTTTGATGCTATTTATGAAATGAGCAAAACATTGGGTAAAGTTCCTGTGGAAGTGAATGACTATCCAGGTTTCGTAGCCAACAGAATTCTGATGCCAATGATCAATGAATCTATTGAAACGCTTTACAACGGTGTAGCTGGTGTGGAAGAAATAGATACGGTAATGAAGCTTGGAATGGCACATCCGATGGGGCCTCTTCAACTGGCAGATTTTATCGGTCTTGATATCTGTCTTGCTATTCTTAATGTAATGTACGACGGTTTCAAAAATCCTAAATATGCTCCGAACCCGCTTCTTGTGAACATGGTAATGGCCGGAAAACTGGGTGTAAAATCAGGAGAAGGTTTCTATGATTATTCGGAAAGCAAAAAAGCTGAAAAAGTTTCAAAAATGTTTTTGAAATAACTGAATGAAATTAAAGGAGAGAAATATCCAAATAGCAATGGTCATCATCACTGTAATGATGACCATTCTTCGTTTTATATTAAATGAAAAAGGACGAGTAAATCCCGATTCTATCCGCTTCATGAGATTTGCGCATGTTCTTCCGACTATTGACAATACTACAACTCCGGTAGGTTATCCTGCTGGTATCAGGTTGTTTACATTTCTTGGTTTTGATGAGTTCTGGGGAAGCAAAGCTCTTGGAATTGCTGCTTATCTTTTTATTATTTATTTCTGCTGGAAAAAAAAGTTCTATAAACGTGAAGCTATTGCAGTATGCGGATTGTTCAGCTTTGTTTCACTGTTTGCTTATACGATGAGCGAGGCTCTTATTATTCCTTTTGTATTTTTATTTTTATATACTGCCTCGCAGATCATTACAGGAAAACTTGAAAAAGGAAAAGCTGTTTTTTACCTTTCCTTTTCATTAATTGCTCTTTATAACATCAGATATAGTGCTTTATTCTTCATTGGAGGAACCGGACTTTACGGCTTGATATTTTTGAGAAAAAGATATTCCTTGATATTCATTATCTCCAGTATTATAGGACTACTGTTTGTGGGAGCTTATAAACTTTTATTTATTGATTATTTTAATGAAGATTATATCAAACAGGCTCTTTCTATAGGAATCCACCCCACTTCCAAGTTATTGAAAGAGTTAATTCAGGGATTGGCAACTTCTTTCAATCCTTTCATCCATATTGCAGATCCCCGTGGAAGCTTCATCAATTATGGCATTTATGGTATTGGTGCTTTGAATATTTTTTTAATGATTTATCTTTTTGTAAAAAATAAGCTGTCCGAAACAGAATATTTCTTTATCATTATCAGTATTTCCGGCATTGTATGCTCTTATTTTGTTCAGTATTTTTATTCGGTCATCCCTATCGATTACAGGATTATAGGACCTTTTATAATTCCTGTATGGCTTATTTATTTTAACAGACTTTTCAGGATTTTCAATACTAAAACGTATATAATCACAGCACTGAGCTTATTGTCCGGCTTGGTTTTCACCTGGCTGTCCAAAGGAAATTATCTTGAAAACAGAAAAGCTGCCTCGGATTTTTTAAAAAACGAGAAGCTGGATAAAGTTCCTATCCAATTTTTTATTTTAAAAGAAGAGGATCTGGAAAGAATACAGGTTGCAGAACTTTTAAGTACGGTAAATCCTGATATTACCCTTACTTTCAACCCTGAAGATACACTCCGCAGAACGACTCTTACAAGGTATAAAGTTTTGCAAAAAATTAAAATCAACAGGAACAAATATCAATAATTTTATTATCTTTGATTAAAGTTAAAATATAAAAAAATGAAATTACCAAAGTTTTTATTAGCAGACAATTCGGAATTTCCTGAAGATTTATTCGTAGTTCACACAGAATATCCAAGATTTATCTTAAACGTTGAGGAAGAGGAAGTTGAGTGGCTAGATGATTTGGAAGGTGACGATGAAGAGACTATGGCAGACGAAGCTACAAAAGTTGTAGAGGCTGCGTTTAAATGGTGTGATGAAGAGTTGGCTAAGTACGACGAAGAAGAGGAAGAATAATAACTACCTAAACATAAAAAAGGAACTCAAATTGAGTTCCTTTTTATTTTATTCCGCTTTATTGAATTTCAACAGCAGTAAATTATCTTTGTAAAGTTCTAAGGTAGTCCCGGAAATTACATATTTATTAGCTTTCCCTACCATATCCATAAAATTCTGCTCAACGCTCATGTTGTTGCACATCATTTTAGTAGATCCCATCTGTCCAGCAGAAAAATCACCTGTGGAAGGATCTATCTTAGCTGTTCCGAAATAGTTATTGCATCCCCCATTTCCATTGATCTTTTCGCCTTCAATATTAAGAGTCGGAACCTTACCCTTCACGTTATCTGCCAATGTCCATTTTGTATTGGCCAATGAAGGCTGTGCCTTTCCCACTTTAGATGCAGAAGCGCTGGACATTGTACCGCAAGATGCCAGAACGGCTGCCGCGGCTATACTTAAAAAAAGATTTTTCATTTTATTCTTTTTGATTTACTCAAATTTAAGGAAATTATATTATTTAAACGGATGGCAAAGGATTTTATTACTTTCGAAAGCTCTATTTTAGGATTAACTTCTAAAAATCAATGGGATTAATATCTTTATCTACTTTTTAGATAATGTTTTTATTTTGGGCTAAAGCCTGTTTATCTTGGCCAATTTTAAAACGGGATAAATCCCTTTTCTATTGAATGGTTGGTTATCCGGAGAATGATTGATTTTTTTTCTCTTGCAGATCTGCTGATTGAGCAGTTTTCTATACTTTAAAAACATATACTATAAGATTATGTAGAATTTAATTTGCAATGATTACGAAACAAAAAAACGGGCTAAAGCCCGTTTTAATGATATATTTTATCTGGATTAAGATCTTAATTCTGCGTTGTATTCTTTTTGAAATGCCTTGATCAGAGATTCCATTACTTCAGAAATTTCCTTCTCTTCCAATGTTTTTTCCTCATTAAGAAGTTCAAAGCTCATCGCATAAGATTTCTTTCCTTCAGGAAGATTTTTTCCTTCATACACATCGAATAGATTGATCCCTTTGATAAAAGGAGATTTATTCTTTTTCGCGGTCTGATACAGATCCTGATAGTTAATATTCTTATCAATCAATAAAGCAAGATCTCTTCTGATCTTATTAAATTTAGGGATATCTTCAAACTTAAGGACATTCTTGGAACGTAATTCCTGAGCCAGTTCAAGCTCTATTTCTGCATAGAAGCATTCCTGATCAATATCAAAGTCTTTTAATAAAACCGGAGATACTTTTCCAATTCTTACTAAAGTTTTTCCTCCGGCTTCATAAGCTAATGAATCGGAGAACCTTTCATCTGTTAAAGCAATTTCTTTATAATCAACTCCCAGTTTCTCTAATAAGACTTTTACATATGCTTTAAGATTGTAGAAGCTTACTGCAGATTTAGGCTGCAGCCAGTTTTCAGCAACGTCTCTTCCTGTAACAAGAAGTGCAAGCTGTTTTCTTTCTTCGTATTTATCTTTTTTATGGTAAATTTTTCCGAATTCAAAGAATTTGATATCCTGGTTCTTTCTGTTGATGTTGTACACTGCATTCTGAAGGAGACCTTCCAATAAAGATTTTCTCATGAAGGCAAGGTCACCACTCAATGGATTCAGTAACTTTACGGCATCGGTTTCATCTTTTACAGAAGTCAGTGAGTTGTTCATGGCTTCGTTGAAACCAAGTCCCTGCAGTGTTCTTGCCCAGTTATTTTCAAGCTCGTCCTGATCATTAGCACTTAGTTTTACCGGCGTAAAAGATATTTTCTGCGGAGCATCAATCTTATTGTATCCGTAAATTCTCAGGATTTCCTCAATCACATCAATTTCTCTCGTTACATCAGCTCTGTAAGCTGGCACGGAGATTTCAAGTCCGTTCTGGATCTCATTTAAAACCTGGATCTCAAGAGACTTTAAAATTTCCTTTACTTTTTCTCTGTGGATCTTCGTTCCTAAAATCTGTTCGATCTTTGAGAATCTGATGATCACATAATTATCTTCGATTTTCTTTGGATACTCCTCTAACAAATCGCCAACCAATTTTCCTCCTGCAATCTCCTGAATCATTTTAATAGCATGAGTTATTGCTGTTCTGGTAATATTAGGATCTACTCCTCTTTCAAACCTGAAGGAAGCATCCGTATTTAAACCATGAAATTTAGCTCCTTTTCTTACGGCTACCGGGTTGAAATAAGCACTTTCCAGGAATATGGTTTTTGTTTCATCTGAAACTCCTGAGTTCGCACCACCGAAAACTCCTGCAATACACATTGGATTATCTTTTCCATCTTTGATCATGACTTCAGAACCATTTAAAGTTCTTTCAACACCATCCAAAGTCGTGAATTTTGTTCCTTCTTTTACAGTTCCTACTTTCACTTTGCTGCCAGTGATCTTGTCTGCATCAAATGCATGAAGAGGCTGTCCGTAACCGTGAAGAATATAGTTCGTAATATCTACAATATTGTTGATCGGGCTTAAACCGATTGCTTTCAGTCTGTCTTTTAACCATGCCGGAGATTCAGCTATCTTCACTTCTGCAATGACAGCTCCGATATATCTGGGACACAGTTCAGCGTTTTCCACTTCTAAAGTGAAGTTATGTGAGCCTTCACCATTCAAAACCTCGGAATTCAGCTTCTCAAACGTTGATTTTTGCTGGTTGGTTGAAAGAAAAGCATGAAGATCTCTTGCTACACCATAATGTGACATAGCATCTGTTCTGTTTGGCGTTAAACCGATTTCGATCACTTCATCATTGGCCAATTCAAAATAGTCAGCAAAGTTCTTTCCTACTTCATATTTGGTTTCATCCAAAACCATAATTCCTCCGTGATCTTCGCTAAGGCCAAGCTCATCTTCCGCACAGATCATTCCCTGAGATATCTCGCTTCTGATCTTAGCTTCTTTGATCTCAAAAAAGTTCCCGGTTTTATCATAGATCTTAGTTCCGACAACAGCTACAGGAACTGTCTGCCCTGCTTCAACATTGGGAGCACCACAAACAATATTTAATATTTTCCCATTCCCTACATCAACTGTTGTTTTCTTTAGTTTATCTGCATTCGGATGCTTTTCGCAGGTCAATACTTTTCCTACTACAATACCTTCCAGACTGCCTCTTACACTCTCAAATTTTTCTATCCCCTCCACTTCAAGACCTATATCTGTAAGGAATTCTCCGATCCTTTCCGTTTTCAGTTCCGTTTTGATAAAGTCTTTCAGCCAGTTGTTTGATATTTTCATTTGCTATATTTTGAAAAATTATTGAATTTTCGCACAATATGTACTGTACGATTTTTCCCGTACAAATGTCGTGTTTTTTTAAGAAATAGAGAAATTTAGGAATCATTTTAAAACAAATAGTTTTTATTAATTACCCCTTGCTGAATAAGCAAATTTTACTATAAAAAAGATAAATATATTGATATTATAATTAGAATTTGTGGCTATTCACTAAAATTAATCTTTTAAAAACCAAAGCTTATTTAAAATAAAAAAAGAGACTGAAAAAATTCAATCTCTTATATTTTTAATTTATTTTAATATTACAATCCGATTACCGGCATTGATAGCATTAGAATATTTTCACTTTCTTCAAGACCGTCAAGAGGTTCAATAATTCCCGGTCTGTTAGGTTGAGACATTTTCATAGTGATATCGTCAGAACCTAAAATGGTAAGCATTTCCGTTAAAAATTTGGAACTGAAGCCAATATTAATGTCTTCTCCGTTATAATCACAAGGAATCTGCATATCCGCTTTGTTTGCATATTCTGTATCTTCTGCATGAAGGTGAAGAATGTTGGCAGACAGCTTAAATCTTACCTGATTGGTAGATTTATTGGACATGATTGACGCTCTTTTGATCGCTCCCAGAAGAAGATTCCTGTTGATCGTCAGTACATTTGGATTTTCTTTCGGGATTACTGCTGTATAATTAGGGTATTTACCATCTATCAGTCTACAGATCCAGATATGTTTTCCAAAAGTAAATTTAGCCATATTCTCATTGAAGTCGATCGTTACGTCTTCGTTAGAGCTGGCCAGAATATTTTTGAAAATGTTCAAAGGTTTCTTAGGCATGATGAATTCCATTGGCTCGGCATTCATCAGGTCTGTTCTTTTATAAACTACCAGTCTGTGGGAATCTGTAGAAACAAAATTGGTTTCATTTTCTCCAAACTGGAACAATACTCCGGTCATTACGGGACGAAGAGAGTCATTGCTTGTTGCAAAAAGGGTGTTTGTCAACGCTTCCGATAAAACTCCTGCCGGCATTGCCACACTTTGAGATGCATCAAATTCGGGAAGTTCCGGATAATCATCGGCATTATCCAGTGCTACAGCGAAATTGTCTTTCTCATCTAAAATCTCAAGCTGGCTTCCGGTTCCTTCTGCATTATCCTTTACAACGAACGTTAAAGGCTGTTCTCCATACGTCTTGATAAAATCTTGAAAAATTTTAGCAGGAACGGCAAATTTACCCGAATCATCAGACTTTACGTCCAGAGAGGTAACAAGAGTAGTCTCGCCATCAGATGCTGTAATGGTAACGTTATTTCCGTCTAGTTCAAAAAGATAGTTTTCTAAAATCGGTCTCGATTGAGAGCTTGATATTACGCCACTTACAGTTTGCAATGCTTTCTGCAGTTCACCACTTGAAATAATAAATTTCATAGATTTAAAAATAAGTTTCTACAAATATAATAAATAGAAACTATAATGAAAAAAATAATCTTAAGGAGTTTTGAACAAATATCATTAAGCTGTTTTAAGGCATGATTTTAATGCCCGGATTTACATCTAGTCATTAATTTTGATCAAAATCCGATCTTTATTTTCTCATTGATGAGTGAATATTGATATAAAAACGGGTACTGAATATTTTACTTGTATCAAATTACAAATCCTATCTTTGTTAAAAATAAGCTATGCAAAAACCGCCTGTTCACAGAAGTTTTTTAAACGCTTTCCGGGGTATTTTCCTGATGATAAAAACAGAAAGAAATTTCCGGATTGAACTTGCTGCTTTTTTTATAAACCTGGTTCTGATATTCTATTTTAAGCTTTCATCAATTGATACCATGCTTATTCTTATAGCGTCAATAGGTGTTTTAAGTGCTGAAATATTCAATACAGCTATAGAAAAGATATGTGATATGATTCAGCCTGATTTTGATAAAAGAATAGGGTTTATTAAAGATATTTCTGCGGGAGCCGTTCTTTTGATGGCGATTGGATCTGTTATAGTAGGAATTATTGTTTACTGGAAATATATATTTCAATAAAAAAGCATTTCTGAAAGAAATGCCTGTAGTTTTTTTAAGAGCAGTGAAAGTCCCAGGATTCGGAGGTCATACAGCCGTTAAATTTTGGACAATACCAGCCATAAGGATAATTACAATATCCGTTTTCATCAACAGGGACAGTAATCAAAGGTGGGTTTACCCCTTTTCCATTTACATTTTTCAGTTCCTGTCTTTTAAGTCTTTTCAGATTTTTCATACTTTTTTATTTGTAATTCTAAAACTACAAATAAAATTAATATTTCACCGCGTTAAGATAAATTAATCTTATAAATATTTTTCTATAATTGGTATGGCAGTTTCAGCCATTACGCCGTAGCCTTTTTCATTAGGATGAACACCGTCTCCGGAAAGCAGAATTTCCTTATCTCTTAAAAATACAGTGTAAAAATCAATATAATGCAAGGCATTTTCAACAGCAATGTCTTTAATAATCTGGTTATAAACAAGAACTTCCTTATTTGTTCTTAATTTCCCTGTTGCAGTTTTTACTCCGTCAATTGTCTGGGAAACCGGCAGAATGCTTACCAGATAAATATCATTCGCAAACTGTTTTGCATGATGAATGGCCTCATTCATATTATTTTTAAACTGGCCAGGACTTACCATAGGTATTCCATCTTTAATTGCCAGATCATTGGCTCCGTACCCAATAAAAACTATATTTCCTTCGGCTGAATTCCTGGCCGCCAGTTCATAAGGCATTCGTTTTAGCAAGCCTTCTGTAGTTTCACCTCCTATTCCCAGGTTAAAGATAATCAACTCATTGGCTCCTTCATGAAACTGCTGCAGGGCATATCTTTTAAGGATATCAACCCAACCTCCGAATACTCCGTCATATTCTCCATACGTAATGCTGTCCCCAAAGAACAGCCCATAAATCATTTTCTTCATATTTTAGAAGCTAGATATTAGATGTTAGAATCTAGTTTTTTTATCACTCCAAAATTAGTGTAATATTTTTGTGTGATTCTATAATTTCGACTAAAATTTCAAATAAGGTTTGTCCGTTTCCTGACAGCAAATCATCCAGCTTTTCCTGCATCAATTCTATATTAAATGGTTTTCCCTGTCTGATCTTGTTCTGGTAAAAATTCCGGGTTGATTCAAGTCCTAGATCTTCTTTTGATTTTTGGGACTCTTTCCATCTGATTTCAATTTTTTCTCCACTTTCAAATACTCCAAAACCTCCGTACAGGATATCGTCAAAGCCATCCAAAGTTCCTATTTTCCAGTCTGTATCTTTCATCAAAACTGAAGAAACCTCATCGTAGAATCCGGGCAGGTCTGAAAAATGACTGCCATTTATAGTGATTATTTTATAGGAATTCAATATTGTCTTTTTAGAAGTTTAAGTCTTTGTAAATATAAAAAATGACCGCCATTCAATGGCGGTCATTTTTATTTTATTTGAAGTATTCTACTCCGTTTTTGAATATATTGTGATAATTCGCGGTCGGTATGTTTTTCATGAGGCCTTCTGCAAAACGCTCAGGATGTCCCATTCTTCCGTAAATCTTTCCGCAAGGGCTGGTAACTCCTTCAATTCCGAATAATGAGTTATTTGGGTTGAAAGGCATTCCGTGGGCAATGTTTCCGTCAAGATCAATATATTGGGTAGCAATTTGTCCGTTTTCGTAAAGCTTTTTGATTTCTTCTTCGGAAGCCATGAAACGTCCTTCCCCGTGAGAGATCGGAATGGTGAATACCTGATCTTTCATTCCTTTTAACCAAGGGCTTTCGTCATTAATCACCTTTACATTCACCATCTGGGAAATATGTCTTCTAATGGCATTGTGGGCCAGCGTCGGAGAGTTTTCATCCAGATCTTTGATTCTACCGTAAGGCAACAGACCGGATTTAACCAATGCCTGGAAACCGTTACAGATACCGATGATCATTCCGTCTCTGTCCAGTAATTCGTGAACAGCGTTTTTCATCTTCTCGTTTTTCAAAACGTTTACGATAAACTTTGCGGAACCATCCGGCTCATCACCTGCTGAGAAGCCGCCTGAGAATGCAAGGATCTGAGATGTTCTGATCTCCTCCACCCATGCATCAATGCTTTCATCCAGCAATTGGTGGCTGATATTTTTTAAAGGCAAACTGCTGATCACAGCGCCTTCTTTCTGGAATGCATTCAGAGTATCGTACTCGCAGTTTGTTCCCGGAAATACAGGAGCAAATACTTTAGGCTTGGCAATTCCGTATTTTTTAATGACAATATTTCTTGGATGGATTGAGTTTGATTTCTCATCAATTTCAACCGTCAGCTTTTCTTTTTCTTTAGTTGGGAAAAGGTTTTCAAAAGTTCCGGTATACGCTGCCAGAAGATCCAGGATTGTAGATTCCAGACCGTTTATCGTTAAAACACCTGAGTCTTTTACTTCACCTATCTGCTGAAGAGAAGCATTACCCAGCTCTTCTTTTGATTCGATGATTAAGCTACCGATATTTTTAGCCAACAAAGCATTTTCGTCAATACTGATCTCTGCTCCCAGCCTGTTTCCAAAGCTCATTTTGGCTAAAGCTACTGCAGCACCTCCTTCTTTAATGGTTTTTACGGAAACAATTTTTCCGGCTTTGATGTTTTCAAAAATAAATTCGAAAATTCCTTTTAAGCCTTCATAATTTGGAAGTCCGTTTTCCTGAGGAATATGGTTGAAGAAATATATTTTGTTTCCAGCCTCCTTGAATTCTGGGGAAATTACATTTTTCTTGTCACCATTGGCACAGGCAAATGAAATTAAGGTCGGCGGAACATTCAGATCCTGATACGTACCGCTCATGGAATCTTTACCTCCGATTGCTGCAAGACCAAGATTGATCTGGGCATCATAAGCTCCCAAAAGAGAAGCTAAAGGTTTGCCCCATTTCTCAGGATTTTGGCCCAGTTTTTCGAAATATTCCTGAAAGCTTAACCTGATATTCTTATAATCACCACCCATAGCAGCGATTTTAGCAACACTTTCTACTACGGCATAAGAGGCTCCCAGCAGTGAATTCTGTTTTGAAATCCCGGTATCAAATCCCCAGCTTGCAAAGGAAACAGTTTCAATATCTTTTGCTCCTAAGATTGGCAGTGTCTGAGCACTTCCTTCCATCAATGTCTGCTGGTATTTTCCTCCAAGAGGCATGGCCACTGTTGTTCCTCCTACAGAAGAGTCAAACATTTCCAGTAATCCTTTCTGGGAAGCTACATTTTTATCGCTTAATATTTTAAGGAAGTTCTCTTTTGTAAAAGATGTTTCTTCTTCTTTTACTTCTTCAAGATGGGTAATTTTTACATCCTGTGATTTTGAACAGCCGTTAGTATCTAAAAATTCTCTTGAAAGATCAACAATTTTATCGCCTTTCCAGAACATCTGCATTCTACCTGAATCAGTCACTTTCGCTACTTCTACAGCCACAATATTTTCATCTTCACAGAATTTGATGAACTGCTCTTTATCTTTTGGATCAACTACAACCGCCATTCTTTCCTGAGATTCGGAAATAGCAAGCTCAGTTCCATTTAATCCTTCATATTTTAAAGGTAAAACGTCGAGATTCACTTCTAAAGAATCTGCAATTTCTCCGATGGCTACAGAAACGCCGCCTGCTCCGAAATCATTAGATTTTTTGATAAGTTTTGTTACTGCAGGATTTCTGAACAGTCTCTGGATTTTACGCTCTTCAACCGCATTTCCTTTCTGAACTTCAGAGCTCATCGTATGAATAGAGGTTTCGTCCTGCTCTTTTGAGCTTCCGCTTGCCCCGCCAACACCGTCACGGCCTGTCGCACCTCCTAAAATAATGATGGAATCACCATTGGCAGGCTTCTCACGTCTTACCCAATCAATAGGAACTGCTCCGGTAACGAAGCCTACTTCCATTCTCTTGGCTTTGTAGCCTTCATCGTAAATCTCGGAAACCATTGTAGTTGCCAGACCGATCTGGTTTCCGTAAGATGAATATCCGTTGGCTGCCTGTTTTGTGATGGTTTTCTGAGGTAATTTCCCCGGTAAAGTTTTATCAACAGGTTCTAACACATCAGCAGCACCAGTCAATCTCATCGCCTGGAATACATATGATCTTCCGGACAAAGGATCTCTGATAGCACCTCCCAAACAGGTTGAAGCACCTCCGAAAGGTTCAATTTCCGTAGGGTGATTGTGGGTTTCGTTTTTGAATAATAAATACCAAGGTTCTTTTTTACCATCGTATTCTGCTTCGATCTGGATGGTGCATGCATTGATCTCGTCTGAAACAACAAGATTCTCCAGATTACCTGTTTTATGAAAATATCTTCCGCATACTGTTGCCAGATCCATTAAAGAGATTGGCTTCAGCTCACGGCCTAAGAATTTTCTTTTTTCGATATAATCATTGAAAATGGTTTCCAATGTGTGTTTGAATGCTCCTTCAAACTGAATATCTGACAATTCTGTTTCAAAAGTGGTATGACGGCAGTGGTCACTCCAATAGGTGTCTAAAACTTTCAGTTCCGTTTCGGTAGGATTTCTTTTTTCTGTTTTAAAGTATTCCTGAATAAATTTCAGGTCATCCAATCCTAATGCAAAACCATGATTATTGTAAAAATTTTCAAGCTCAGCATCATCGAAACTGATAAAATTTTCATGGATCAAAACTTTTGTCGGAATTTCATCTGCAGGAATATTTAAGATAGAAAGATCTTTTTCCTGAGACTCCACTTTATTGATCAGAAGATCCTTGATTTTGACAAGATCTGCTTCAGAAACTCCTTCAAACTGGATCAGTTTTCCGCTTCTTACTTTAGATTTTTCATTCTCCGTCAGTAAAGCGATACACTGTTGTGCAGAATCTGCACGCTGGTCATATTGGCCTGGCAAAAACTCCATGGCAAAATAGGTTCCTTCGACAGGATTTTCTTCATGTAAAATATCAGTAACCGGATCTACGAAAGTGCTGTTGACAACCTTTTCGAATTCACCGTCATTCAAATTGAAAATATCGTACACATTATATACTTTCACATTTTTGATTGACGGCACAACCGCTTTTACTTCATCAAAAATTTTTGGACTTTCTACATCGAAAATTCCTCTTTTTTCTACGAAAATTCTTTTGTTATTAGACATTAGATGCCAGATATTTAAATATTATTAGACTTATTTACTTAATTTATTCGGATTATCGGGATGTTCTTTTTGAAATTGCTGAGCCTGTTCGGTCTCATTTTTCAGCCATTTCTGAAAAGGAATTTTTTCATTTTCAAACTCAAGTGCAAAAATACTTTTACCGTTTTCTGAAACTAGAAATTTAAAATCCGATATTCCTGCTTCCGTTTTTCTATAATCATACGTATTTACCTGATAGAATGGAAAGTTTTCTTTTGGCCTTTCTACAATTTCAAAAAATAACTTCTTTTCGTTATCAGAGAGTTTTGTGTAATGATTTACATAATAGATTTCTGAAAGCTTTTTATTTTGTTCATTGAAAAACTGAAGAATTGTCTTCTCTTTTTCATTATAATTAAATGGGTTTGGAAAATATTTCCCCCCAACTTCTACTACATTTTCGGATTTTGAAATGGGCGTTGCAATTTCCCCTTTGAAATTCATGACTCCCCAAGTCTCGCCAATTATTGCTTTGTGCTCATCTTCTGTTTTTTCCCAATCACAACCATCACAAAAAGCAGTGTAGCCATACTTGAAAGGCGATGCAAAATCATGAGTCGGTTCAATAACAACTGTTCCATTTCTGTCTGCAAAACCCACTTTTCCATTTTTAACAAACCTCCTTACACCTTCGGAAAAATAATCTGCTCCGTTGTCGTAAAAGAAAGGCCTATAAAGGAAATTACCTTTTTTATCATAGACATATCCCCATGCATTTTTTTCTTCTGCCTCTCCTTTTTTAAAACCATCAAAATAAATAGTTTCACCTTCAACTACTTCTCCATTTTCAAGGTTTGAGAAAATTTTAAATTGTGCAGGAACAATAATGTCACCTTTCTGATTTTTAACTCCAACCAAAGAGTCTTTTGAAATAAAATATTTTAAAACCTCTTTCTTCTGGGAAAAAGAAAGGATGGGTATCATGGAAATGAGTAAAAGGGTTCTTTTCATGTTGAATATTAAAATAAAAAATGCAGCCCAAAAAGACTGCATATATTTTATACTTTAAGATCAGCCTCCAGTCCTATCAAGTCTTTATTTTTATCCAGAATCGGCTGTACTTCATTGTTGATGAACTCCTCTGTCTGAATTGGTGCGAAACCGATAAAGTTTTTAGGATCTAAAACTTCTTTTAATTTTGATTTATCTAGTTTTAAAGAATCATCGTTTAAGATTCTTTCAATAAGGTCATTTTCTTTTCCTTCCTCTTTCACCTTTTTGGAAGCTTCCATAGAATGAACTCTGATTACCTCGTGGATTTCCTGACGGTCACCACCGGCTTTTACTTCTTCCATGATGATGTATTCTGTCGCCATGAAAGGAAGTTCCTCCATAATGTGCTTGTTGATTCTGTTTGGATAAACAACAATTCCGTTCATGATGTTATTCCAGATCAATAGAATAGCATCTACCGCTAAAAACGCCTGAGGAATTGTTAATCTCTTGTTTGCAGAGTCATCCAATGTTCTTTCAAACCATTGTGTAGAAGCTACCATTGCAGAACTTGTCGTCAGTGACATCACATATTTTGCCAATGCTCCGATTCTTTCACTTCTCATTGGGTTACGTTTGTAAGCCATTGCTGATGAACCGATCTGGTTTTTCTCGAACGGCTCTTCAATTTCTTTAAGGTTTTGAAGAAGACGTAAATCGTTGGTGAATTTATGAGCAGATTGGGCAATATTTCCTAGTAAGGCCACCACTTTAGCATCAATTTTTCTGTCATAAGTCTGACCAGAAACACCGAATACTTTTTCAAAACCGAATCTTTTTGAAAGTTCTTTATCTAAGTGTTTTACTTTAGAATAATCACCGTTGAAAAGCTCAAGGAAGCTGGCAGCAGTTCCTGTAGTTCCTTTTACTCCTCTGAAACGAAGAGTTTCCAGGAAGAAATCCAGCTCTTCAATATCAAGAACCAAACTCTGTAACCAAAGTGTTGCTCTTTTACCAACAGTCGTCAGCTGAGCTGGTTGGAAATGAGTAAATCCTAAGGTAGGAAGATCTTTATACTGAATAGAGAAATCTACTAAGTTTTTCATTACGTTAACCAGCTTTTTCTTCAAGATCAAAAGCCCGTCACGGATCTGAATAAGGTCTGTATTGTCTCCTACAAAAGCCGAAGTAGCCCCCAAATGGATAATTCCCTTTGCTGAAGGCGCCACATCACCATAGGTGTGAACATGAGCCATTACATCATGACGGAATTTTTTTTCATACTCAGCTGCTTTATCGTAATCGATATTTTCAGCATTAGCTTTCAGCTCAGCAATCTGCCCGTCTGTAATATCTAGACCTAAGTCTTTTTCAATTTCAGCCAAAGCTATCCAAAGCTTTCTCCAGGTACGGAATTTGTTATTATGTGAGAAATTAAACAACATTTCTTCACTGGAATAGCGCTCTTCCAATGGATTTTTGTAGGAATTCATTCTTTCTTTTACTTTTTAGATGTACAAAAATACGGATTTTCAGTGAGAGATGAAAATTGTCGATGCTGTTTTAAATTTTAGTCAAAGTTGGTCATTTATTCGTGTTTTTAAATAAGCTAAAATCTGTTTTTACAGTTTATTTTACAAAAATGATTTTAATTTTTCAACAAAAGGTGATTTTATCCAATTTATTTTCTAATTTAGTAAAACGTACAACTTAAAATTTACAGAATAAAATAACAAATCTAAAATCAACTTATTATGAAAAATCTAAAAAAACTATCAAAAAGTAATTTAAAAATGATTTCGGGCGGATGGGTTCCTCCACCGGGTGGATACTGCCCTGCAGGAGCTTGCCAATATACAGAAAATGGACCATGCAGAATTTACGACCCTGAGAAATGTTATTAAAAAATCTGATCTGAAACATTTCATACAAATGCAGATCAAGTTCTAACAATATTATAGAAAAAGCCGTTCTTCTGAACGGCTTTATTTTTTCTTAATATAAAGAACCATGTTACCCTATGCAAGTCCACATTCTGTTCCTACCGGGATACATTTTTTCACGAATGAACACCAGAAATAACCTGGCAAGCACATAGGAATACCTCCCTGAACTGTTTTCAATTCTTGTTTTGTAAGTTTTTTTAGATTTTTCATAATACTATTTTTTGTTTTTTTCCTACTTTATCAGCTTTTCGGATTTTGCTATAATTTGGCTATACTAATATACATTTTTTAGCTGAAAGTATAATTCAATCTTTATTATTTATCCTTTTAAAAATTATCAAAGAATATTTTTAATTAAAACAAACCAAAACCTACCAGCATTTCACAAAAAAAAGCCACTCTTTACGAGCAGCTTTTGTGTATTAAAAATTAGATTTACTGATAAATCACAACATTATCTTTTTTAAGCTGATATCCTTTTTTCTTAAAAGGAACTAAAATATAAGCTTCTTTAATATAGCTTCCACTTTTCCACTTTTTGCTTTTTCCTTCTCTCTCAAGGATAATGCTTTTTGCATTTTCATACGGAATGAAAACTTCAGCTTTTTTCATATCCTTACTAAAAATAACAGCTGTCATTGAAGTGTAACTTTTATCTGAGTTCACTTCTTTTAATTTAATTTTCTGTTCGAAAACCCTCACACAATCATTTTTGATTTGTGAATATGTATAGCCTGCAGAGCCTTTACAGCCATGAACATCTTTATCACCTCCTAGAACAGGCAATTTTTGTTGGGCAAAGGCTAAAAAACCAAGGAACATTGCGCACAATAAAATAGTTTTTCTCATATTAGAATATTAATGGTTAAGTTTTTTATACAATAACAATAGTAACAAGGTATTAGTTAATCTAAGATACAAAAAACCGCTCATTTTGAAAGGTTTACAAATAGATTATTTAAGTTATGTGTTTCCTAGATATTATATCACCAGAGTTGTTCCCATCATATTATACAATTCTCTAGGCCCTAGTAGAAAATACGTGTTCATAGAATTACACTCTTTATGCAACTAAAAAAAGAGAATGTCTTAATGGACAGCCTCAATTATACTTTATAAATCTGGATTTACTGATAAATCACAACATTGTCTTTTTTAAGCTGATATCCGTTCTTTTTGAAAGGAACTAATACATAGCCATCTTTTTTCCATATTTTACCTCTTCCCGCTCTTGTAAGAATCAGGCTTTCTCCATCTGTATCCGGAACAAAAACTTCAGCTTTTTTCAAATCTTTACTGAAAATCACGGCAGCCATTGAAGTAGAGCTTCCTTTAGGAGCAACTTCCGTTAATTTAATCTTCTGCTCAAAAACCCTTACACAATCTTTTTTAATCTGGGAATAGGTATATCCTGCAGACCCGATACATCCGTGGGCATCTCTGTCACCACCTTTGATCTGTGCGAAAGCAAAAGAACCCAGAAACATTGCGCTAAGTAAAATCGTTTTTTTCATAATTATTATCTTAAAGTTACAACTGTGCTATTAAAAATCATGCCAAAAGGAAAAGCCACTCAAAAGAATGGCTTGGGCTATTATTATTTAGTCCAGTTGATTTTTGAATGTTTCACATCATCAGAATTGGTTCCTATCATGATATCAAATTCTCCCGGCTCCCAGTCAAATTTCAATTCTCCATTGTAGAATTTTAAGCTTTCCGGTGTAATATCGAAAGTTACTTTTTTAGATTCTCCTTTTTTTAGGAAAATTTTCTGGAATCCTTTCAGTTCTTTTACCGGTCTGGTAATACTTCCTACCATATCTCTGATATACAGCTGCACCACTTCAGCCCCGTCATAATTTCCGGAATTAGTAACCGTTACTGAAGCCTGAATTGTCTGATTTCCTTTTGGATTCGGGTTTGAAACTGACATATCGGAATAGCTGAATTTAGAATAACTCAGACCATAACCGAACGGATATAAGGGTGTATTACATTCATCCATATAATTAGAACGGAATCTTTCATATACACATTTATCAACTTTATCCTGGCTCAACGGACGCCCAGTATTTTTTGCATTATAATAAATTGGAACCTGTCCTAAGCTTCTTGGGAAGGTCATCGGAAGTTTTCCTGAAGGATTTACTTTTCCAAATAAAACGTCCGAAATAGCATTTCCTGCTTCTGAGCCTGCAAACCATGCATTCAGGATAGTATCAGGCGTATCTTTTACATTGGTTAAAGCTAAAGGACGTCCTGTGTAAAGTACCATCGCGATCGGTTTTCCGGTCTTTTTCAGTTCATTCAATAAATCAACCTGAGACTGAGGAATGGTGATTTCCGTTCTTGATGAAGATTCACCGCTCATTTCCGCAGATTCTCCAATTGCCAGAACGATAACATCTGCTTTGTTTGCTATATCAACAGCTTCTTTTAACAATTGTTCTTTGGAACGGCTGTCTCTGTCTGTTTTTTTACCGTGAGCCGCATAAATATCTTCTAATTTTGCATCGTAATCAATGTTGGCACCTTTTGCAGAAAGGAATTTCACTTCTTTCCCATAATTAGCCTGAAGACCCTGCATTAATGAAACTGAAGCTGCATGCTTTGTAGCAACGCTCCATGTTCCGGCCATGTTCAGAGAGTTATTTACCAACGGACCGATTACGGCTACTGTACCTGATTTTTTCAGTGGCAATACATTATTCTCATTTTTTAATAAAACCATAGACTGGGCTGCTGCACTTCTTGCTATATTACGGTTTTCCATATTGTAAACCTCTTTTGCAGCCAGTTTTGCATCACCGTAACGGTAAGGATCGTCGAATAATCCAAGATCGTATTTTGCTTCAAGAATTCTTCTTGCGGCCATATCGATCTCGGCTTGTGTAACTTTCCCTTCATCCAGGGATTTTTTAAGGGTCGTTAGAAATCCTTCTCCTACCATATCCATATCTATTCCAGCCTTCAGGGCTAGAGCAGATACCTGCTGAAGATCTCCCATTCCGTGTTCTGTCATTTCATTGATCCCGGTATAATCGGTCACTACAAAACCTTTGAAATTCCACATTTTTCTGAGCACCTCGGTTTGCAGCCACCTATTTCCGGTTGCCGGAACTCCGTCCACCTCATTGAAAGAAGCCATTACAGAAGCTACTCCTGCATCTACTGCTGCTTTATATGGCGGAAAATATTCGTTGAACATTCTCACATGGCTCATATCTACCGTATTATAATCACGCCCGGCCTCGCCTGCTCCATATAACGCGAAATGCTTTACACAGGCTAAAATGGTGTTACCTACAGAAAGATCTTTCCCTTGATACCCATAGACCATATTTTTAGAAACTTCACTGCCTAAATAAGGATCTTCTCCGGAACCTTCAGAAACCCTTCCCCATCTCGGTTCACGGGAAATATCCACCATCGGCGAAAAGGTCCAGTTTATCCCATCAGATGAAGCTTCTTTCGCAGCAACTCTTGCAGATTGCTGTACCAGATTCATATCCCAGGAAGCAGCGAGGCCCAACGGAATAGGGAAAGTGGTTTCATAGCCATGAATGACATCCATTCCGAAGATCAAAGGAATTTTCAGACGGCTTTTTTCTATAGCGACCTTCTGAACTGCTTTAATTTTATCAGCTCCTTTTATATTAAATAATCCTCCTACTAATCCCTGCTCTACTTTTTTTCCGATATCTGAACTTTGAGCCTGCCCTGTCGTAAAATCTCCGGAGGTAGGCAGATTGAGCTGGCCAATCTTTTCATCTAAAGTCATTTTAGACAAAAGATTTTCTACGAAAGCTTTTCTTTTTGCCTGATATTGGGCTGTCTGATAAGACTGGACCGGCTTGGTAACCATTTCCTGTGCAGAAAACACGGGAGAAAGCGCTAAGGCTGCAAGTACAATTAACTTTTTCATAAATCTATCTTCTTAAATTATAGTTCTAATTTTATTGTTTACTGGGGTTTTTATTTTGTTGGATAACGCAAAGGCGCTGTTTCTCTAAGCTTTATATTTTAAGACGCAAAGATCCAATCTCTATTCTCCTTTTTTCTTAGACAACATCCATTCGTACAGTTTTGGATCCGAATAGGTAGAGTCCCAGGAATTGTGGTTATCATTCGGGAAGATAACCAATTCTGCCGAAGGGTTTACAGGATGTAAACTCTGGTAAAAATTAAGTGCATTTTCAGGCAGAACAATATCATCCATTCCGCCATGAAAAATTTTCATATTCAGATCTTTGTACTGATTGATATTAGCATACATGATCCTATCTGTAGGTGCGCAGACAGACACTACTGCTGCAAACATTTCAGGGTGTTCCATTGCCAATTTCAATGTTCCCCAACCTCCCATTGAGAGCCCTGTGAGATAAATTCTTGAGGCATCAATTTTATATTTTTTCTGAATTTCCTTGATCAGATTATAAATTGTCACTGTATCCCACCATGAATCTGCAGGACATTGTGGCGCTAAAATAGCTACGGGTTCCTTGATCAGGTTTTTGTAAGTAAACGGACTGTGAGCCTTGACTGCTTCGAGATTATTACCTCTTTCTCCTGAACCATGAAGAAATACAATCAACGGGACATTTCCTTTTACCTTTTGGGGATAATCGAGAATATAAGATATCTTCTCTGTTCTTTTAATTTCTTTATTGAGTTCTGCTTTTATTTCCTGGGCATTCACCTGTAGTGAAAATGGCAGGATTAAAAGCGGAAGGTGTTTCAGTTTTAATTTCATATTGTTATTCGATTTTGGCTAATTATTTAAACGAATGAAGTTTTCTCGATTGAATATAATTTACTATTGAATAAAAATAGCATTTAAAAATCAGATTATTTGATTCCGTACTTCTCAGACTGGAAACTTAGTTTTTTAAGGCCCTGCTGAATTTCGGGTGCATTCATAAATAATTTCCAAAGGAATCCTGTTCTGTAGTTTTCAATCATAGGCGCTATTGTCCCCTGATCTATTGCTAGGTATCTTGGGGTAAACCAGTTGTTGTAATTCACTGAAGTTGCATCATAGGGTCCTGCTGACCCAATAAATTCTGGTTTCTGAGTATATAGAAATTTCAGAAAGCTCATAGATTCTTTTGGGGTGTAGGGAAAGCTGCTCAGGGCTGCGGTAGGTGTTATCACGCCATTGTCATTGGTTGGCATATGAGCAGTGTATCCTGTACTTCCGTCTTCATTTCTTGTGTATCCGGCTGTTAGTCCCCAATAGTTTGGTCCATAACCTTTCCACTGTTTTGGGTTTTCAACGCAGTATTTATAGTCGATAAGGACTTGATTTTTGTTTAAGTCAAAATAATTTTTCACCAGTTTATCAGAAAGCCCGGTAGGATCCAAACCGATGTAGGAATATTGTGACCAGAAAAGCGGTCCGCCATATTCTTCGGCATAGTTATGTTTTACGTACAGAGAAAGTCCATATTTTGTTTTATCTGTAAGGTAAGTTCCGTTTCTCGTCCAGCCTTTGTAATACGTTTCGGCATCGATAGGATGTGTCGGTGATGAAGCGGCTAAGATGTACGTGATAAGGCATTCGTTATACCCTTCCAGAGGAAAATTCATTTCCCACTGATATTCCGGTGACCAGTGCCAATAAAGGACTTTTTCACCTCCTTTTGTATACCAGTTCCATTGAATTCCTTTCCAAAGCTCATCACATTTTGAGGCAAGGGCTTTTTCTTCTGCATTTCCGCTTTTAAAGTATTCGCGTACCATCAGAATTCCTGAGGTAAGAAATGCGGTTTCAACCAGATCTCCCCCGTTATCCTTTTTCCCGAAAGGAACAGTTCTTCCTGTTTCTCCGTTGATCCAGTGAGGCCAGGCACCTTTATGACGGTCTGCTTTGGCAAGGAAATCCATCATATGGGTCAGCCTTTTTACAGCTTCCTGCCTTGGAATAAATCCTCTTTCCACTCCCACCAGAAGTGTTGCCAATCCAAATCCTGAGCCGCCCGTTGTCACTACATGTTTGTCATTATCCGGATAGATATTGTCTTCGTGGTAGCGCTCTCTTCCCAGCATGGATTTTGGCTCAGCATAATCCCAAAAATATTTCAGGGCATCTTTCTGAACTCTGTCCATGAGCTGTTCATCGGTGATGCTACTTTTCACAGCTTCATTTTGAGTAGTTTCCTGTTTCGGAGCATTGGAGTTTTTGCAGGAATATGCAAAAAATAAAGAGGTTACAGCAATTGATAATACGGTCCTTTTCATGAAATCTTTTTTAGCTGGTTTTACTAAAAGAAGAGGAGAACTTTCATTCTCCTCTAAAGTTTTATTATTTATTTAATATCCTGGATTTTGCGTCAAAACCCCATTGCTCTGTCCTATTTCTATAAAAGGAATCGGGAAAAGCTCATTCTTTCCAGTCTTGAATCCATAAGGAGCCAGCACTGTAGCAGCCTGTCCTGTTCTCACAAGGTCTACAAAACGATCGCCTTCCATAGCAAGTTCAACTCTTCTTTCATGCCAGATCGCTGTTCTCAAAGCAGATTGAGAAGATGCTGTGGTATTTGGCAACTGGGCTCTTGTTCTTACTTTATTAAGATTTGTAATTGCTGTTGCAGTATTTCCCAATTCATTTGCAGCTTCTGCATTGATTAACAAGACTTCAGCAAAGCGTAAAACTCTGATATTTTGGACAGACCCATCGTCACAAGCTGTATTTTGCTGACTTTTAGGCACATAAGCTTTTTGATTATACGTATTAACGGACGTTGGATTGGCATTAATAAGGTCACCTTCCGGTGTAATTTCGCCGTTTCTCAGAATCGTCAATTCTTTACGAATATCACCAGGCTCAAAAGCATTCTCCAGTGCTTGTGAAGGAGTAAAAAAGCCCCACCCGAACTGATCCTTTGCTCCTTGTACCTGTGAATACTGGCTTCCTTTGTACTGTCCTGTACAAGCGCAGTCAATTTCGAAAACTGATTCCGAACCAAATTCACCAGCCACTCTAAACAAATGGTTGAAATCAGGATCTAATGAATATCCCATTGCAATTACCTGGCTGGAAGCATCATAAGCTTTCTGCCAGTCTTTTTTATACAAATAAACTTTTGATAACATTCCTAAGGCAGCACCTTTGGTTGCTCTACCTAAATTTGCGGCATCATATGATTGTGGCAAAGCCTGTGAAGCTGCCGTTAAATCAGAAATTATAAAATTATAAACTTCATCTGATGTATTTCTAGGAATATTATAGTTTTCCTGAAGACCATCAAAAATTGGAACGCCTCCGTATATTCTTACCAAGTTAAAATAAAAATAAGCACGTAAAAATTTAGCTTCGGCTAAAAGTCTATCTTTTAAAGCAGTATTCATTTCAATAGCCGGAACTTTTGAAATCATCTGGTTACAGCGGGCTATTGCCTGCCACTGCCCACCCCAGTATCCTTTAACACCATCATCACTAGCAGTATAAGTAAACTGATCATACGCATTAATGAAAGAGGCATCTCCTGGGTTTGAGCCTTTTAATACATCATCAGCCGGCACTCCAAAAAGATATTGATATGGAAACGCTGAATTATCCCAGCTTCTTAAAAAATTATAAATTGCATTGGTAGCCTGTATGGCATCACTTTCTGTTTTAAAGAATTCTGAAGCATCAGTTCTCCCTTCAACAGGTATATCTAGATAATCACTCTTGCAGCTTAAAACTGCAGAAAGCATGAATATGGAAAATATGATTTTTTTCATGATAAAATTAAATTAAAAAGTTACATTAACCCCAACCGTATATATTGCAGATATAGGATAAATATTATTGTCTATACCCATCTGTACTCTATCTGTATTCAAGATTTCCGGTGAGAAACCATGATACTTAAAGCTTGTCCAGGGGTTTTGAGCACTTGCATAAAAACGTAACTTCTGGATTGCAGTCCCTAAAACATCTTTTGGAAGGTTATACCCTATCTGAATATTTCTGATTCTGAAAAAGCTTCCGTTTTCTACATAAAAACTGCTTGGAACAATAACTCCCTGGTCATTGGTGGTCATGGCATATGTATTTGAAGTACCTTCTCCATGCCATCTGTTATTGTAGAAATCTAGATCCCAGCTTTCATTCCCAAATCTCTGTTCTCTGTTATAGTTATAAATTTTGTTTCCGGATACTCCCTGGAAATCCATTGCCAGATCAAAATCATAGATAGTCACATTAAATCCAAATCCATAAGTAAATTTCGGAATCGGACTTCCTAAAAATGTTTTATCATTAGCATCTATCACACCGTTTCCATCTCTGTCTTCAAACATAAAACCTCCCACAGTTTTTTTCACAGACGAATAAGTAGGAGCTGCAGCTACCTGCGCATCGTTTTGGAATACTCCGATTACATTATACCCATAGTATGAACCTACAGCCTGTCCTTTTTCAAGTCTTATGATAGGATTACCAAATAAGCTTACCCCAGGCTGGTTATATGAATCTGCATATACACTTGTAATTTTGTTATCCAGGGTAGTAATATTACCAAAAACACTGAACTTAATATGGTCGTTCACTTTTGCATCATAACTAACAGAGCCTTCAAATCCTTTATTGTTGAAAGAATAGGCATTTGTTACAAAATTATTAGCATTACTAGCCCCAGATGTCGCTGGTTGGTTAATACCATAAACTACATCTTTAGAATCTTTATCAAAATAAGTGGCCTCAATTTTTAATTTGTTATTAAGTAAAGCCATTTCAAGCCCTAAGTCCCGACCGGTAGTCGTTTCCCATGTAATAGTTGGGTCTACAATTCTAGTAATTGTCTGTGCAGGATTACCAACACCACCAAAATAAGCTCCACCTGTAAGAATACTAGTAAGATTATCATAATCTCTCGAAACTTCCGGATTACCAAGTTTACCCCAGCTTGCTCTTAACTTCAATAAATTAAATACATTCTGATTACTCATAAATCCTTCTTTCGAGATCACCCAGCCTATACTTACTGCTGGAAATACTTTATATCTGTCATCAGAAGAGAACCCTGTTGCCCCATCTCTACGAACCGAAGCATTTAAAAGATATTTACCTGCGTAATCATAATTAAGTCTTCCAAATGTCGATTCAATCCTTTTTTTATAAGGAGTAACAGCACGTGGATCATCTGGTGGGCTTATAGTAGTTCCATAAATTTCATTTCCTGTAGAAATATCAAGACTACTATCTTTACCATTAAATAAAATATCCCGAGCTTCTAAATAGTTTTCACGATAATAATTTTGGGTACGTGAAAAACCTGCCAGCAATTCAATATTATGAAGACCTAGTTTTTTCTTCCAAGACAATGTGTTATCCCACACATAATCTCTGTTTCTGGAATCTCTTGTTACCAAAAGAGACCTGTTTGGTAAAGGAATATAGGTTGCAGTAGGAGTAAATTCATACTTACTGGTATTTGTATTATCAGAAGTATAGCTCACTCTCAATGTAAAGTCTTTAAGAAACTTATACTCAGCCCAAATATTATTCAGCATACGTTGCTGCCTGGTTTTTGAGCGGAATAAATCAAGCATTGCTCTAGGGTTTGTTACACTTACCAAAGTAATATAGTCATAATTATTGGTAGTAGGATCAATCGAATAGAAAACAGGTGGAGCATTATATGCTGTCAGTAAAGGGTTGTTTGCATTATTATTATGAATGTCAGCCCAGGTAAAGTTATCTCCGATCGTTAAATTATCAGTAATCTTATAAGAAAGATTAATTCTAGTATTTAATCTTCCAAAATCATTTCCCGAGTTTATACCGCGTCCTGCTTCTAAAGTTCCCTCATCTTTTAAGTAGCCTAAACTTAAAAAATAATTCAATTTACCTAGATTACCTGAAGCAGAAATATCAGATGAGCTGATAATTCCTTGTGACAACACTTCATCGAACCAGTTTGTATCTGCTGGAAATTGAGATCTTGATATAATTTTTGTAGGATCGAATGTCTGTCCACCTACACGTATATCATTCATATACTTTTCATTATATAACTCAACGTATTGGTCTCCATTAACCATTTTCGGAACGTTGGTTACCTTTTTAACTCCAAGATATGAGTTGAAATTAAAGGTGGGCTTTTTACCCTTACCCGTTTTTGTTTTAATAATGACTGCTCCATTAGATGCCTTAGCCCCGAAGATAGCTAAACTGGATGGATCTTTCAGGATGCTCATTGATTCTATATCCTGTGGATTCAGGAATGAAATATCATCCGTAATCATTCCATCTACAATAAATACCGTTTTCCCGGTTATGGATCCAATACCTCGAATATCTACTCTTGGTGATGCGCCAGGTGCACCGGAGTTAAGAATCTGAACACCAGACACTTTACCTTGGATAGAACTGATGGGATTTGAGTTAGGCCTGTCTGATATGTCCTTAGCACTAATTGTAGCAATGCTTCCGGTCACATTTTCTTTTTTCTGAGAGCCATATCCTATCAAAACCACTTCCTCGATCTTCTGCTCTTTGAGAGTGTCTTTCGGTGTAGTCTGCGCATTGACGTTCATACCGAAGTATAAAACCGCAATGAGGCATGAATACTTTAAATCACGTTGTTTCATATAGTTCAATTTTATTCGTACAATCAATTTTAAAACATGTCCTTCTTGGTGGAGTTATTTAAATTCTCAAAAAAAGACATTACTCAAAAATAGAAAAAAAATCGAACATTGTTAACATATCATAAAAATTTAAAAAAAACAGGAAAATATTAAACAAAAAATCAAATAAACCAAATAAGGACAACTAAACTTTATTATAACTATCAATTTATAGCAAAATACCCAATCGGAAATCTTTTATTTTCAGCAACAAATCCCCCAAATCGGTAATAAGAATTTAATATTTTGTTAATACGGTTATAGTGTTTACCTTTGGCGCAATATTTGGAAAAATAAGAAAAAAGAACAATGAAAAAATATATTATAGCAGCAGCGCTGTTAATTGGAACAGGAACATTAATTTTCACGAGTGTTCAATCCTGCACAACAGTGGCTACTTCCGACCTTGGGTTATCTATTATTAAAAGGGTTTTACTGAACGGTATAGATAAAGGGATGGGAATTTACAGCAACAAGGAAGCTTTCCTTCAAAACAATATGGTAGATAAGGCTCTCCCAAAGGAGCTTAGAGACATCAACTCTACCCTTGAAAAAATTGCTCCTTCCCTGGTAGCTAAGGAAAGAGATTTTATTGCACAGGCAGCAGCATATACTGTTAACATATCAAAACCTATTCTGCAAGGGGCTGTAAACAGTTTAAATGCACAGGATGTTACGAGAATCATCCAGGGTACAACAGCAACACAGATCTTAAAAGAGAAAACCTCTCAACAGCTAGTGGCTGCCATCGCTCCCAAAGTGGATGAGAAACTGAATGAATATGGAATTGCAAAAACAATTAATACCGCTCTTTCAGGAAATAATCTTCTAGGAAGCCTACTTGGCGGAAGCAGCAATGTAAATACTGGTGGATTAAGCAGACTTGCATCTGAACAGCTGGTAAACGGACTGTTCAATATCATCGAAGATTACGAGCACCAGAACTCAAAAGCACTGCTTGGACCGCTTGGAAAATAGAAAAATTTTCGCTATATTTATATATAATTTAACAACTGCAGATGGACATATTACAAGGAAATCAACACGCAAGCCCTCAGGATTTTTATAATTCCCTGAAGGAAAAACTGGAAGGTCACCATGACTTCCCTGAAGATTATTTATTTAAATTTATCATTCCCACAGATCAGGCAAAGCTTACTGAAATTTATAAAGTTTTTGACGGTATTAAGTTTACATTGGGAAACCGAGAAAGCAAAAACGGAAAATATACTGCATGCAATATCAACGCATTCGTTCTGGATGCAGATCAGGTGGTGAATATTTATAAAGATGTCGCTAAAATAGAAGGCGTCATTCTATTGTAAAAAAAGAAAAAGTCAGCTTTCGCTGACTTTTTTATTTGTACTATTTTTCAATAAAGAACTTTACATTTTCAATAGGTCTTCCCAGCATGGCAACAGATCCTTTGATTAATATAGGTCTCTGTATCAGGGAAGGATTCTCAGACAGGATCTTGATCCACTCTTCCTCAGAATAATTTTTATCAGCATAATTTTCCATATACAGCTTATCTGTTTTACGGATCATATGAAATACACTCTGATTCAGCTTTTTCAGTACCGTTTTGATCTCTAAGATGCTCAACGGATCTTCCATGATGTTGATGATCTCAAAAGATACACCGTTTTCATCAAGATACTCGAGTACAGCATTTGATTTAGAGCAGCTTTCGTTATGTAAAACCTTAACCATCATAATGTTACTATTTAAAATTGAACTTTCCCCTTAAAGTTAGGAAGAATAAATGGGGAGCTTCTCTTAAATTCTGATAAAAATTTGTTAAAACAATCCGTTCAGCTCTGCTTCAATCTTTTCAAGGATAAATCCGAAATCTTCGGGCTTTTCTACAAAATCCAGGTCATCCACTTCAATTACCAGAAGTTTTCCTTCGGTATAATCGGAGATCCATTTTTCGTATTTCTGATTGAGTTTTGACAGGTATTCAATACTGATCGATGCTTCGTATTCCCTTCCTCTTTTGTAAATCTTTTTTACAAGATTCGGAACGTCGGACTTAAGGTAAATTAACAGGTCCGGAGCGGAAACGAAAGACTTCATCAGACCGAAAACAGATACATAGTTATTGAAATCCCTGTCTGAAAGAAGTTTCATATCATTCAGGTTTTCAGCAAAAATGTGCGCATCTTCATAGATCGTACGGTCCTGGATAATGTTTTTACCGCTTTCTCTGATCTCTTTTACCTGACGGAATCTGCTTCCCAAAAAGTAGATCTGAAGTGCAAAACTCCACTTGCTCATATCCGCATAAAAATCTTCGAGGTAAGGGTTATGGTCTACATCTTCAAACTGTGCATCCCATCCGTAATGCTTGGCAAGCATCGTGGTCAAAGTTGTTTTACCGGCACCAATATTTCCTGTAACTGCAATATGCATTCTCCTTAGTATTTTTTATTTAATCCTGACTAAACACCTGCAGCCTGAACATCAAAAGCATCTTCCATCAGCTTCTGTAGAGTATTATCCGGAGCCTTTTCCTCAGATTCTTTCTTCTTCTCCCCGTCAGCTTTCTTCACGTCTTCCCCCACAGGTGGCTCTGGGGCTGGCGGTGCAGTTTCCTGCTTAATTTCGGGCTCTGTCTGCTGTTTAGTTTCTTTTATTTTTTCAAGGTTGTAAAGATAGAGTTTGTTCGCTTTGATTTCAAAATAAGAAAGGATGTTTTTATCCACAATTTGCGCCTCTTTATCTTCAAAAATTTTAACCATTCCTTTTTCGGGGTCATACTTCAGAATCGAATTGTCCGCGACCACTAAAATAACATCGTTCTCCCGTCTGAATCTTTTCCCGTTTTCAAGCGGAGCTTCAAAGAGTTTTTCAAATTTCAGCGAATATATCCTGATATGTTTTCTGGTCAAAATATAGACTTTGTTTTCAAATACAAGGAGATCCATCATATCATCAAAACTGATATCAAAAGGATAAGAATTAATGGTTGTATCGTTCCTGAAATTGTACTGGATCAGTCGTTTCGTACTGTCATCCAGAAGCCACAGCTGCTGGAGATCTTCTGCATAGGCCATTTTTATAAATCCGAATTTCTGTCTGAAATCAATCTTCTGGATCTCATTCATATTCTGATCTACAAATTTCATTTCCTGGGCATTTTCTGAAAATAATGCCAGGCTCAGCGGATTCTGCACAGACTGTACTTTATACGGGACCGTCAGCATCATTTTTCCCAGCTGCTTTCCTAGAGAATCATATTTGGTAAAACTGAAATCTTTGTTTTTATAGATATAGAGATTGCCGTAATCGTCCGCCAGCATGTCTTTAGCCTCCTTCAGTTTCAATGTATCCAAAGGAAGGGACTTCTGTGCATGTACTGTACAGAAAAGCAAGATAAATATGATGTAAAGTAATCTCAAAATCTATTTTGGTAAAGATAACTTTCCTATGCGGAACGTCGGCAATTTACACACTTTTATTTAAATTTAAAAAATGAATTATTGAATAGTAACCCATCCATTTTTAGCCTATCTTTTAGTGAAAAACAGCGCTCCTGAGGAACGCTGTTTTTTATAGATTAATCTTAATTCGGATTATTTAATCTGAACTTCGTAGATCTTCGGCCAGTTTTTACCTGTTACCAGCATATTATCCCCTTTGAAAGCAATACCGTTCAAAACATCATCACTTCCTTTGGTATTCTGCTTGGCAATATCTGTAAAGTCAAATGTACCTACTACCTCTCCCGTTGCAGGATTGATCTTTAATACGAATGGTTTCTGCCATACATTAGCATAGATAAATCCGTTATGGTATTCCAGCTCGTTCAGCTGATCATAGATTTGCGAGCTTCCTGCCACCGCAACATATTTGATTAATTTTGAAGGGTCATTAACGTCAAGGAAGTATAAAAGCTTGCTTCCGTCTGATGCGATCAGGCTTTTTCCGTCATAGGTAAGTCCCCAGCCTTCGCCCAAAACATTCGGGTAAGCAAATTCTGAAAGGAGCTTTAAAGAGCTTTTATCATAGATATAGCCTTTTTTGCTTTGCCACGTCAGCTGATATACCTTATCGCCTACGATCGTGCTTCCTTCAGAGAAATCTTCCTGAGCCTGCTTTGTAGAAGCCAGCGGAGTTGTAGTTCCCAATGTATATTTCAGGATTTGTGAAGAACCGTTCTGCCCGTCACTTTCATAGATCGTATTTCCTTCAATCTGGAAACCCTGCACAAAATTCTTTGGATCATGTGGATATTCAGCTATGATCTGATAAGCGATACTTTTTTCAGGATTTTTTGCAAATACATTGATGGTTGCATCCTGATTAAGGGTTTTTCCACCTTTTGTTTTGATATTAAAAGTAACGGCATTATCACCTAATGTAAAGAATTTAGGATCAACAGTTAAGCTTGAAGTTTCTTTGTCACCAAAGCTGATGCTGATACTTTCTGCATTTTCCGTCACTTCTTTAGGAAGCTCAAGTTTATCACCGAAATGATATCCTTTTTCTACCATTGAATTATTATACTCATTCAGAGTGTTCAGTATCTTTTCATCCTTATTACAAGACGCCAACATCAAAACCACCGCCAAACCTACTATTATATTCTTTTTCATTGAATTTCTAAATATTTCCCCAAAAATAGCAAATTTTATTCCGTATTGCCAATATTATCAGCAGACTGAACGAATTGTAATATATAACCGCTGTTTCTATACACTGCCAACTCCCTCCAATCCTAATTAAAAGTCTGATATCAAAGAAGTTTTACTTTGTTTTAATATCTTCCAGGGCATAGCGTTGTGAATGTTGTCATTGTTTCAGTGATTCAAAAGTACCTTTGTTAATTTTCATATTAATGGAAAGCCAAAGCTCATTATCGATGCTGACTTCGCTCATGACATCCAGATCAATTTCAAACCCTACTTTCTTATAGCATTCAATGGCTCCGGTATTCCAGTCGTACACGTTCAGTTCAGCTTTTTCTCTATTCAAGTAGCTGAAGCCATATTTCAGCAGTTCCTGTACAATTTTCTTTCCATAGCCTTTTCCCCGGTTGTTTTCATCCCATATCAGTATTCTTCCAAGCAGGAAAGTATGGTCTTTCAAAAAGATTTGAGCATGGCCAATCACACTGTGTTCTGATTTGTCAAAAACCCTGAACATGAATCGGTTTTCGTTTTCCAGATCACTTTCCAGCTGTTCTTCAGTCAGGGGAAAATGATAGGCAGGACCAGCAAACTGGAGGAGTGCTCTCTTATCTTTTATTTTAGAAATCAATTCAGGGGCATCTTCTGTTTTAAAAAATTGCAGCTCGACCATATCTTTTTATTTTTCCAGGTATTCTTTCATACTCTTTCCAATAATTCCGTTCCAGCCTTCAGTAAAACTTTTCCTTGAAAAGTTTTCACCCAAACCATTGAAACCTTCAATATGATCATGAGTCAATGTTATCAACGTTCCAATGTCTTCTTTCTGAAGGTCCCACGTTACAGTAGTTACGGCATCTGACAGTTCAGGATATGACCACGTATGTTTTAATTTTTTTTCAGGAATTATTTCCAAAATCTGGCATTGGTGATGATATTCTTTTGCTTCACCGGGCTCATAGAAATTAAATTCTTTTCCTGTTTCCAGGATAAAATCCTGGATATCAAAATACCAGAATTTCATTTCTTTTTTATCAGTCAATGCTTTCCAGACTTTTTCTGCCGGAGCATTTATTTTGTACTGAACAGTGATTGGTGTATTCATCGCATCAGGTTTAATTGTTTAACTGTGGGAGAATCCGGTAATCTTTGCTTCATCAAAATCAAGCTGCATTTCAATGGTTCTCATGACGTGGTCATCAAATATTTTCTCCTTTTTCATTCTGTGTAGCTCATTTCTCTGGGCCTGAATGATCTGGCGGAGCACATCTTTATTTTCATTGATAGCATTGACGTAATCTCCTGTAGAAGCCATACATTGGGCTTTATCTGCCATTAGCATCATTTCGGTTTCCAGCTTATGTTTCTGGTGACGTACCAACGTGTTTTTTTCTGCCAGCTCGGAAAAATCATTTTCCATTTTGTGCAGTGCAGTTTCTTTAAGTTTACGCATAAGGATCACTTCCTGCTTTTCTTCAGGGAGCTCACTTCCCGCATCATCTATTTTTAACCATTTTAAGATAGGGGTCAAAAGAAGTCCCTGCCCTACCAATGTGATCAATATAATAACGAAAGTTACGAATAAAATAATATTACGGTGCGGAAAAGCTTCTCCGTTTGGTAAGAAAGCAGGAATTGAAAGCGCTGCAGCCAGAGAAACCACTCCTCTCATGGCAGCAAAACTGATGATAAAAGGTTCCCGCCAGTCCGGTTTGGGAACTTTTAACCTTAATTCTTTTGAACAGAGCCTTGGGAAATACATGACAGCATAACTATACAATATTCTGGTAAAAATGATAGCTCCACCAATTACAACGCTGTAGAAAATGCCCTCTGAAATTGTGTAATCTTTCATAGCGGCAACAACTACCGGAAGCTCAAGGCCGATAAGGATAAAAATGATGGTATTCATCAGAAATATGAGTACACTCCAGACATTTCCTGACTGTATTCTTGAGGTATGGCTTAAATAGCAATGTGAATTATACGACATCAAAAGACCTCCGGCAACGACGGCCAATACACCTGAAAAATGGAAGTGCTCTGCTCCTACATACATGATGTACGGAACGATCAGTGTAATCACTGTATCAATATTGGAGTTGGAAGGAATGATCCTTAATAACGCTCCGAACAGAAGCCCTGTGGCTATTCCCACGGCCACTCCACCTACCGCCATCAGAAAGAAATCCTGAATAGCATCCCTCCATATAAACTGACCAGAAATCACGGCTGCCAAGGCAAATTTAAATACAATTAAACTGGAGGCATCATTGATAAGACTTTCGCCTTCCAGAATACTGGTAATCTTTTTAGGGATCTTCATATGCTTCAGTACAGATGTGGCTGCTACTGCATCAGGCGGAGAATTCACCCCTCCAAGCAGGAAACCCATGGCAACAGTAAGTCCCGGAATAATAGAAGATGAAAGATAAGCTACTACAACTGAGGTTAAAAATACAAGCCCGAAAGCCATCGAAAAGATCTGTTTCCGCCATTTGTGAAAATCCTGCCACGAAGTAAACCAGGCGGCTTCAAAAAGAATCGGGGGAAGGAAGATCAGGAATACAAGATCCGGCTCTATTTCAATATGCGGCATCCCAGGGATCAGGCTGATCAGAAGACCGGCAATAACCAGGAAGATGGGATAAGCTACTTTCAGCTTTTGCCCTATCATCACCAATATCATTACAGATAAGAGGACTGCAATGGATATGATAACATAATTGTGAATCATTTTGAATAGTTTTTTTAAGTTGTTTTTTGAGTTTGGTTAAGCTTAAGGCGCTAACTTTCAGATAAACTGAACCTTTTTTGTTGGTTATCGCAAGGGCGCGAAGGTTTTTAAATATTGAATTGTTTTTAAGGCAAGAAAATTAAAGATTTTCAGCTATGCTTTTTACTTTTTTATACTTTGCTTTTTTGTCTTTTTAAAACCTATAAGGTTGGATTTTTATTAAATTGGAACCGAACTTTTGGTTTTAAAGTACAATATTGTTTTTTGGAGTAATAGCCGGCGGAAGATCAGATTCATCCAGCATATCTCTCATATCAATCTCTATAGTACGGCTGATCTGGGTGATCGGCACATCGTTCGGGCTTCCTTCAAAAGGGTTTACGGAGGCTTCACCTACACTGTCCAATGTATGGAAACACCAGGTTACCATCAGTGAAAACGGAATATTGAACCATATCGTCCAGCCTTCCAAAACAGTTCCTTCACCTAGTTTATCCAGTTCTTTCAGTAATCCAAATGGGACAAAAAGAATGAACAGAAGCAAAAGATATGTTGTAATGGATGAGAAGTTTCTTGGATAAGGAAAATTCTTGATCCTTTCTGCTTTTCCCTGGTCATCTGTAAATTTTATCAGCTGCTGGTTGATCTGTGTCCATTGAAAATCGTTGATATCTCCTCTGGTATAAGCTTCGGATAATTCTTTGCTTTGACTGGCCATCAGCTGTGTTGCTCTGTTTTTTTTGCTTAAAATGTATTGAAGCTCAGTTTCAGAAAGATATTTTTTCAGCTCATCGTCCAACTGACTGAGCCTTTCCGGAATATCATATTTTTCAGCATATTCATCATACTGTGCTGTTCCCATATTTTCCCAGGCTCTGGGTTCCCTTAACTGAAAACGAAGTGCTGTAAGCCATGCATAATGACGGTGAAACATTTCTTTTACTTTTTTAGGATCTCTTGCAGAAAGGGAATCTCTCAAAATATAACCAAAACTACGGCTGTCATTAATGATAGCACCGTAAATCTGTCTGGCTTCCCAAAGTCTGCTATAGCTGGCATTATTTTTAAAACCCACAATAAAAGCTACTGCCGTACCCAAAATAGCGATTGGCTGCCAGGGAACGGAAACGAATTTCCAGCCTAAAAAGTATAATACCGTAGGTATTGCCGACAATATCGTTAGAACATAGATACTTCGTCTTGTCCAGGTAGCGAACTCAAGCGCCCCAAATCTTTTCCCTGAATGCATATGTGTTTATTTGTTTTGATCTGTTGATTCTATTTTTCTAAACTAACAGTTTTTTTTCTTCATCAAGGCATCCGGCACGGACTGTCAGTATTAATTTTTATTAAAAGGAATATTATTATAAAAACCGATTTGGATTTGTCCGCGGTTTCTGTTTTCCTGGATCTGGTTCATATAACCGGCTTCTATCCGCATGTTTTTATTGATAACATATCCTAAAGCTCCATATACTCTGTTTCTGTCGAAAACCGGACTGTCAAAATGCAGAAAGATCTCATTATATACTGACGCATACAGGGATTTCGGAAGCATTTCTTTTTGGGTAATTGGTATATTCAGTCCAATCATATAACGAAATCTCATTCTAAAATCATCCTGCAGAAAACGCTCTTCCAACCGGTATCTGTGCTGCAGATTAAAGCGTCCGAACTTCTGTTTTGTAATGAACTGCTGGAAAATCCTGTGTTCAATATTCTCTTTTTTCTCTCCATTCACATAAGGCTGACTTAGAATAAAGCCGTACCCCAGTAAAATATTGTTGTTATTTTCTGTAAGATCATATCCAATTCCCGTACGGATCAACAGCTGTTCAAGATCTCCTACCGCATCAAAATTCCGGTACTGGACTTCGTTGTGCCAGTTCAGTTTCTTGCTGATCTTATTATTTCCAAAATACATGTACCATGCTCCCAAATCATTTTTCTGTGCAACTGCCGTTATTGACCCCAGACTTAATACTGTAAATATCAGCTTCGTAAAGATCTTTTTCATGTTATCTAATTACTATTATCTATCGTACACAACAAAATTAATAATTTAAATCAATAATAACAAACAATATTGAGTGGGAATTTAACTGATTATTTTCAATTAAAAATATTTCAAATTAATGAGTATAGTTCTTAATTAGCCGGAATCTGCTCTATCAGAATCTCATTGCCTTCTGTATCAAAATAAGTACAGGTCATGGCATTAAGATCCATTTTCCAGCCTTTTATTCCGTTCTCTGCACAGTCGATGCAGAATGTGGGATAATCTGTTCCTCCTTGCTGATGAAGCTTTAATCTTGTTTGAAAGCGTTCAAGACCCAGATGTTCTGAAACAGTAAGGTCGTCATACTTCTTTCCGGTTTGTGCTGTCTCGTTATCTGTATCATAATACTGGGTATTCCCATCAGTAACGTCAACAGTGTACTTTGAAACACCAAGGTTTTTTATAGCCTTGATATATTTGGGGAAATCCGCGCCGCTTTTTACTTTCTGATGTTCTGCTTTGATCTGCTCAATTGTAAATTTCATTTGTGTTATTTTTATGTGTTTTTAATGGTTCATATTTCAGCTTCCTGCACTTTATCAAAAGTATGCTTTTTCAAAATGTAATTATATTATAAAATAAAACCGGCAGATATCTCAGCCGGTTAGTTTAACTATATTTCGTATACAAAATATAAATCTTAAGGATGCTGTTGCATTTTTGCAGGATCATCATAGTTTACCATCCAGTTGATCCCGAATTTATCGGTAAACATTCCGAAATAAGCACCCCAAAAAGTATCTGCCATAGGCATTGTTACCTGTCCTCCGGCAGAAAGCCCATTGAATAATTTATCTGCTTCTTCTGTAGATTCTGCATTGATTGAAATAGAGAAATTATTTCCTGCTTTGAAGCCGGAAGACCACTCACCTCCTGTATCACTTCCCATTAAAATAGTTTCTTTAGATATTGGAAGAGATACATGCATGATTTTGTTTTTATCTTCTTCAGGAGTTTCTTTGCCTTCCATTGGAGGCATTTCCCCGAAAGTTCCGATGTAAGGATATTCTCCTCCGAAAACTGATTTATAGAAGTCGAATGCTTCTCTGCAGTTTCCATTAAATGTTAAATAAACGTTTACTGATGCCATTGATTGTTTTTTTAATATTAGTTAAGTTTTAATGAGCTTCTGTTTTAAGGTCTCTCAGATAATTCTTTTAACCTGGAAAGTCCTTTCTGGTAATCTTTTCCTATAGCATCTTCCATATTCATAAACAATTTCATCACTGTGAAAGGATAAGGTATTTTTGAGGTGAATCCCCAGGTGGCCTTACTTCCATTACCTTCCGGAACAATTTTCACGTAGGCATTGGCTTCACTTTCATACGGTGTTAAAAATTTGATCTCCGTATCTATTCTTTTGCCTGCTGTATCCACTTTCTTTACTTCCTGGCATCCTTTTCCGGCAGCATCTTTTTCACTGTCCCAGCATACTTTTTCACCGGGCTGGCCGGTAGTTCCGGTCCAGTCTTTTTTCATGGCCGGATCCAGGTCATTCCAGGGGCTCCACTGGTCCATAGCTCTTAAGGTATTGGTCTGCTGCCATACTTTTTCAACGGGTGCATTGATCGTTATTGATTTTTCATAGACACAGTCTCCTGAGATAAAAGCAGCCACAACCATCCATAAGATGAGGATAGAAGCCAGGACAAGGATAATTCTTTTTAATATTTTCATAATTTGGGTTTATCGGTGTTGATCAATTAATATCATGTTTCCGTCAGGATCTTTCAGGAAAATATGTTCCGGTCCTGAAGTGGTTTCATCTGCTGCTTTTTCAAGCTCTACCCCGTTTTCTTTTAAATGTTTCTGAATGTCACGTACGTCATCAAAAGACTCCAAATTTTGGGCATTTTCATCCCAACCCGGATTGAAGGTAAGCATATTTCCGTCAAACATTGCCTGAAACAGACCAACCAAAGTGCTTCCGTTTTTCATGATCAGGTAATTCTGTTCCATACTTCCGCCCATAGCAGTAAAACCTAGTTTTTCGTAAAAATCCTTAGACTTCTGAAGGTCTTTCACGCTTAAGCTGATTGAGAATGCTCCTAATTTCATAGGTGTAATTTTATTTTTTTAAAGCCAATTTACTTCCTGTAAACACTAATCCCCACACAAGAATTCCTAAGACCCAAAACCAAACCGGAGTAGGCAGAGAGAACATCATATATAGAGTTATGAACAGGAAAATAACTCCGCAAATGACTGCAGAGGTGTGTTTTCCATTGTTAGCAACTTTTGAAGCTGTAAATCCCGAAACGAAGGCTGCCAGTGCATATCCAATGATCACAAAGAACAGCGCCATAAAAGGTGCATGGGCTACATATTCTTTCATGGCTACCATATCACCGCTTGCAGCTCCGGCAGGAGGCGGATACAGCTGATGGCCTATTTTTTCAATGATGGTAATGCAGATAATCCCTGCAATGAGCCCGGCCGGAACGGCCAGTATTCTTCTTAACATGGTTATTGATTTTTTAAACGGGTTTTGAAGTCCAGTTTTCCATCATAACTTTTCCAATCACCAATAAATTCTATATACTGACCTTCTACTTTTTCAGTTTTTTTATTCCATTTGAAGGTATAAATAAATTTACCTTTAAAAATACCGGAGTGTTTTCCTTTGGGCTCCTCTGCCAGCTCATAGTCTCCAAATACTACTCCCTTTCTTTTAGCATCTTTATACTTTGTAATCGTTACTTTACCTTCATACTTCGCATAGTTTTCATCCACGAGAGAATAGCCGGAAATAAAATATTCCTGGTCATTTTTTTTATTCTGTTCGGAAATATTAACCTTGAGCTTCAGTTGCTGTCCGCGATCTCCTATTGTTCCGATATAAGGTTTGCTGTTGTTCAGCCAGACCGTTGAAATATCCGGCATCTGCCCCCATGCAAAATTGCAGGCAAGAATGAGGATCCATAAAAATTTTTTCATAATGTGTAATGTTTAAACGCCAAATTGGGAAAGGTGATGGTTCAGATGCTTGGCAAACATATTATTCCACTGCTGCGAAGTTAATTTACCAAAAGAAAATGATTCTTTTCCATCGAAGGCTTCTGCACCCAACTGCTGTGTTTTTTGGATAAAACCGATCAGTCTTTTCTTCTCTTCGTCAAAATTTTTCCTTCCGGTAATTAAGAACTGGGGAGCTGTAGGGGAATCTCTTGGATAGGCTTTTTCTCCAACCACTTTAGGCTTTACAAAAGTTTTTAGAATAAATTTCGCAATAGAGCCTGGTTTTTTATGCTTTTCAGGTTCGTACACCATTTCATAGGATACGCTGCAGTGGGCAAGCATCTGATCAACCGTCATTTTCCCCCATAAACCGTGGGTGTCCTCTACCAGCTTATTTATCCTGTCAATATAGTTCTGAGCATCTTTTGCATCAAATACATTTTCCATAATATGTCTAATTATCTGAAAGCAAATATATCAGTTTTTTCTTTTGATTTTTACAGGGTGATAAAAAAAACGATGACGTGTTTTCTGGGAACAGGTTTTAAGGGTTTGGAATGTAGATTTATGAATACAAAGTGTGAGGTGAATAGCTAATACAAAATAAAGCTTACTCCAACTCTTACACTTTTAAATATTCTCCGTTTCCTTCGGGGCAGCATTTTTAAAAATAAACCAAAGCTTAATCTTTAAGGCAATCCAGCCAAGAACAGCATAAACCAAAAGTAAGATGCTTAAATGCTTTAGATAAGGAAATGTAAGTTCTACGGAGCCCTTCTGAATCAATAAAATTTTAAAAGCCTGCAGGAAAGGAGTCAAAGGAATGATGTTGGCAATGAACTGAACGAAGGCAGGCATCGCGCTTAACGGCCATGTGAATCCGCTGATAATAAATGCCGGTGAAGCAATAACCATCAGGATTTGGGTTGCCTTCAATGCATCCGGGATAAGAATACTAATTAATACACCTAAGAACGAAGCAGAACCAACAAATACCGCTGTCAGAAGAATAAAATTGAGTATTCCTTCGGGCATCGGAACCCGGAAAATCATATGCATAAAGTAATAGACCCCAACGATAAGAATGGAGAAAACCCAAATCGGGATGACTTTAATCAGCATGGTCGGGAAAGCCCATTTTTTCATTTTAATGTATTCTTTTGCAAAAGAACCTCTTTCAAACTCAGCAGCAAAACTTACCGCCATTGCCAAAAGAATAACCTGTTGAAGAACTACAGCCAGCATCGCCGGCCACATAAAGATCAGATAATTTCCTGTGGTGTTGAAAAGTGTGATATAGTTGGCTTTAAACGGCTCATATTGTGTAGCAGCTTTTGTAGCAGGCATTCCTGCTTTCTGCAAAGCTTTGATTGATGCTCCTGCTGAAAAAGTTCCTATGGTAAGCTGAAGTGCTTTGGATGCAAAATTGGCGGTAAGAACGTTTCCGGTATTGATGTATACGTTCAGCTCGGGGTATTTTTTCTGGAGCATATCAGCTTCAAACCTTGACGGAATAATCACAACAGCAGCTGCTTCATGTCTGATCACTTCATCTTTTATACTCAGAGGTTCTTGCGCATATTTAATGATGCTGATGCTTTTATTATCATCCAGCATATCGGTCAACTGGCTTGACAATGGTGTATTGTCCCGGTCGATAACAAGAACCGGAGTATTTTCCACTTTTCCGCTTTTATAGACGAAACCCAGCAATGTGGCATAGAATACCGGAGCCAGAAAAAATACGGTCCTCAGGGTAGAATTGCCGATAAAAAGCTTGAATTCCCGTTTTAAAAGCCGAAAAAATTCTTTCATGATTATTTCAGGATAACGTTAGCATTCACCAATATACTTTTGGCTTTATTCATGTCAGCAGGCTTTACTTTGATTTCATAAACAGCGTCCTGCAGCTGGTAATCAGGGTAAGCGGTTGTAATATCTGCATATCTTGTGAGCTGTTTGATGTATACAACTGTTCCGGTGAGGGTTTCTTTATTATAAACGACCTGCATATTCACCTTCTGCCCTTTTTTGTATCTTGCAATAGCACTTTCGGGAACTGTAAACCTGAAATAGGTGCTTTCGGGAATATATCCGTTGAATAAAGCAAAACCTGCCGTAGCCAGCTCGCCGGTATTCAAGCTAATCGTTTCGATTTCCATATCATTGGTGGCGATGATGTATCTTTCGGAATAAGCTACATTCGCTTCCTGAAGCGCACCTTTGGCCTGTGAAGCCTGTCCTGCCGCCATTTCCACTTTTTCAAAACGGGTTCCTCTTTTTACATCATCTAGTTCAGCTATTACCGCATCATATTGGGCTTTTGCGCCCTGAAGTTTTGCATAAACCTCATCGTATGCCTGAGGAGACATGAGGCTGTCCCGGTACATATTATTGGCTCTTTTAAATGATTTCTGGGCAAATTCATACTGCTCCTTCAAGCCTTTATATTTAGCCTGAAGCTGTCTCAGCTGATCTGCCGTAGCTCCGTTTTTCGCCATCTGCTCCTGAGCCGTGGCAGCACTTACCGCACCCTGGGCCTGTGCAATTTTTGCAGAAACCTCCGGCACATCAAGCAATGCCAGGGTATCGCCTTTTTTCACAGTCTGTCCTTCCGTTACATATATTTTGAGGATTCTTCCGGTCACTTTAGGCGCAAAAGAAATCACATCCTTTTTGGTTTTTCCTTCGGAATCGTTCAGGCTTTCTTTTTTTTCGCTGCAGCTCCCTACTAGAAAAAGAACAGCAAAGAGTATGAATATATTTTTATGCATCATTTTAATGGTAAGAATTATAAAGTTTGGTAATATCAAGCTCCTGAGTCGATCTCATCAGTTCTATTCCGGCTCTTCTCTGGTTAAAAAGGGCATTTTGGTATTCAAGCTCTACCACTTCAAGATCATTTTCAGCATCGATGAGCTGTGATGATTTGCTCATGCCATACCTGAATTCTTTTTCGGCCTGAACCAGTGCATTTTTGGCCAGTTCTTTTTCTTTAGCTTTTAAAGTGATCTGAGCGGTTGCTATGTCGTAATTGGTTTGATTATTGGCCAGGTTCAGGGTTAATTTTTTTAAGGCGTCTTCTTTTTTGTTCTGAAGGACTTCTTTTCCCACTTTCGCGGTTTCTTCTGCGTGTTTTCCCTCTTTTCCGTCAAAGATCTCCCACTTAAAACCGACACCAGCCGTCAATAATGGAAGTATATTTATATTGGTAGGCCTCCAGTCCAGTTTTGCTCCTTCATAGCCCAAAGCCGGAACCGCCGGAATTACATTTTCCGAAGTTTTGATACGGCTTCCGTACAGCCCGATATAGTATGCTGATGCCATCAGCTGTACTTTGGGGATCATCCACGTTCTTTCGGCTTTTATTTTGTAATCTGCTGCTGTTATTCCATGTTCCAGTGCACGGACCTCAGCTCTTTCTTCTATTGTTTTTTCTGAAGGTAAAAGTTCTACGGGAGAAAGTACCGGATCAATCATTCTGAGACGTTCTTTATTAATTCCCGTAAGGATATACAGCTGGGTAAGAAGAAGCTCTTTTTTGCCTTCATATTCTACCATTTTAGCATCCAAAGTGGCCTGTGCCAGTTCTATTTTTTTATGATCATATGGAGTGATCAGGCCATAACCGAGAGCTTTATCTGCTGTTTTCCGATTGATATCCAGCCTCTTTTTACTTTCATCCAGAACTTTTTTAGACTGGTGGATCAATGCCAGCTGATCATATGCCTTGGAAATATTGGCCACAACATCATCTCTGGTTTTTTCAAGGAGAATATCTTCGGAAATTTTCTTTTCTTCATTGGCTTTTTTCAGGTATTTTACTTTTCCACCTGAATAGAGGAGCATTTTGGCATCTGCTTTTGCAATTCCTGAAAAACCGGAAACATTGAGGTTATTATTAAAACTTCCTTCGGGAATATTGATAAAAGGTGCGAGATTAATTTCGGGTGATGTTAATCTTGCGGTCGCGTTCATATATCCTACCTGTCCGCTTACTTCCAGAGTGGGAAGAAAAATGTCTTTCAGTTTATGCCCGTCAAGATCTGTAAGTCTGTTTTGGGTAATCTGCATTTTAAGGTCGGAATCCCGGACCATTGCACTGTCTAAAAGTTCTTTAAAGTCCGGCGCAGACTGTGCCCAGCCAAAAGCAGGGAAAGCCAAGAAACTAAACGTAAAAATCAATAAATTGTTTTTCATGGTTTATGTTTATAACAAATATAATGCAAAAAAATGTTAAATCACTGATGATAATTCTTCAATATGGTAAATTTAAAATAAGTTTAAAAAATGTTTAGTTTTAATCATCTATTTGTGATCAAGATAGAGGATCCGTTTAAGTTTAATTTAAGGAATGTTTTAATTGGGAAAAATTGATTTTTTTATGAAGTTTTTTTTATTTAACGAGTTTTATCGCAAGGATAGACAAAGTGATTTTAAATGATCTTAGCTTAAGAGAAACAAAGGCGTTTCACTTATTAAAGTAAGACAATGCAAAGATTTTGTGATTTACTTTGCCAACATTCCAGTCTTTATATTGTAAATTAAAGCAGTACGTTTATTTTAAACAAAAACTCCCCACGAAATGTGAGGAGTTATTATTTTAAAAGTCATTCAGATTATCTCTGAACCGCTGACTTCATTTTAGCATCGGGACGTAAAATCCTGTAACGAACTTCAAGGTCTTTCGGTACGTAGAATACCAAAGGTAACTTGCTGTTATATCTTACAATCTCAGGTTTAAGCGTTACAAATTTCTTGGTCTTCTTTTGATCCGGACACGCCATTAATGTGCCTCCAGCTTCACCATTCGACTCTACTTCATAATAATTGTAGCCCCAACCCTGAAGATCCTGGGTTTTCACCTCTCCCATCAGGAAATATTTATTACAGTCCAGCATCTTTTCAGCGCCTACAAAAAATTCTATTTTTAAATCGTTTTCATTTTTTGCGACTGGCAGCTGAATATATACCTGCTTGAATCCGTCTTTAGCTTTTGGGAACATCTCAATCTCCAGCTTTTCAAACTTTTCTGCTTTCTTTTGTGCGAAAGCATTTACACCTGCAAACATAATCAGTCCCGTCATTAAAGTTTTTGAAAATCTCATCTTATTTTATTTTAAAAATTTTTACTACTTCCCTATAGCCAAAAATCATTCCAAAATCTGAACTTGGGTTCCTTTTGTATGGGCATTCATCTGCGGAGCATAGTAATTCTGCATCGTAGTGATCCCATTGGAGAACTTTCCGGCTGCATTGGATACCAGATCATATTCAAAGACATATTTTCCTTTCGGCATGTACTGAATATAGAAATTGGTGGATGCATCTTTGGTAGACTGATAATAGCCTAAGCTGTTTTTCCACTGGTAGCCGGACAATGCATCGGTTGGTTCAAAACCTGCCGCACGCATATCTTTAATATGAATGAATTCCATATCTCTGTCTGTATTCAGGATCATTCTTACGGTTACTTTATCGCCTATTTTTAAAGGTGTATCTGCTGAAATTTTCTGAAGCTCTTCGCCGTTTACTGTTTTCACTTTTTTGTAAAGTTCTTTGGCAATGGAAATATAGTTTTCAGAAGATTTTATTTTATCCAAGTCTTCATAATACTGCCAGAATAATCCGCCCTGCACAATTCCCGGACCCGGCTTGGTCACGGTAACAGTTCCTAAATTCTTATCTACTGCATCGGTTTTCACTGTTGATTTCACATAGCCTGTAGCCTGGGTTTGCGGAGCTAATTCTTTTCCACCCCAAACGATCGTTGCCTTATCACTTTCAGCACTTGTCCATGATTTTCCTGAGTTTAAGATCGTAAAGATCACTTCCGAGGTTCCTCTTGAGCTTCCCCATGAATTCACTTCTTTCTGTGTAATCAGCCAGATCTTCATATCTTCGATCATTTTCTGATCATTAGGCTTTAATGTACTGAACGCTTCTAAAGCACCTGCATGATTAACTACTTTGGATCCGAACCAGCCCCAGTCGTTTAAGTTCTGCTTCCAGTAAACGCCCTGAGTTTTTGTATCGGTAGAGGTTTCTTTCAGATAGTTCATTAATTTATCTGAAACGTCTTTTAAGGCATAATCATTCATCAGTAAAGCAGCACGGTGAAGTCCGAAGAAAGTGAAATCTGTGATCTTCGCTGTTTTTGCTTTCTGTTTTACCAATGATTTCAATGACGCTCCTTTTCCTTTTAACGGGTACTGTTTTTCCCAATAGTTTCGGGTATCAAGATAATCAATGGCCCAGTTGTTCCAGATGTTATCCTTCACATTCCAGTATTTGTTGATTTCATTGTCTACATACTGAACGAGTTTCGTTACCAATTCTTTCTGCTCTGTTCCCTGATAATCTTTCGCATTCTCTTTTAACCATTTGTTGATCTTACCTAGGTTTTTAAGAATGTACAGCGACGTTCCGTAAGAACTTGGATATCCGGGATACCAAGAGAAGCCTCCATCAGGATTCTGAAGTTTTCTAAGATCATCCCAATCCTTATTGATTGAATTTCTCATCGTATTGGCATCAAATAAAAGAGCCAGTTTCTGCATCTGTTCGCCTTCGTTTTTACTTTCCAGCACCCAAGGAGTTTCTTCCAGTAAAAGCTGTTTCAGTTCCTGATTTTTTTCCAGGTTTGAATTCAGTAATCCTTTACTTTGATATTCTTCAAAAACAGTCTTCATTTTCGGATTGGCCTTGAATATTTCAGAAGCCAGTACATCCGCAAACCATTTGTTAAAGATCACATCGGCAGAACTGTTCTGATCATTTTTCAGACTAGGTAATGCGAACATGATTTCCCAGATCGGATTTGTGGTCAGTTCCAGGGTATTGGAAACATTCGTGATGGTCGCAGAGTTTGTATTGGTAAGGTTATCCAGAACAAATGTCTTGGTTTCACCTTCTTTCACAAACACAGGTACAGCATCTGTTACCAGCATTCGGTTCGGAAGCACGGCAACTGCCTGCTGTTCTCCATCTGAATAAGCTCCTGCTTTGGCTACTACTTTTAAAATGATGGAAGACACATTATTCGGAACTTTAAGCTTCCAGGTTAATGCAGTGTTTCCTTTTTCATTTAAATTAAAATTCTGCATCCCTGCACTGATCCCGAATTTGGATGAAATATTTTCGTTTGTAAAGGCGTCCAGAATCTGAAGCTCTGCTGAACCGCTTAATTTTTTATCGGTAAGGTTAGAAAGTTTTGACTGAAGATTCAGCTCATCGCCTTCTCTTAAGAATCTCGGATAATTTGGTGTTACGGAGAATTCTTTCTGTGTCACCACCTGTTTTTCCAATACTGCTGCTCTGGCATCTTTGGTGTGAGCTAAGAACATCAGTTTCCATTTCGTTAATGCTTCCGGAGAAGTAAATTCAAAGCTTACATTTCCTTCTGCATCTGTTTTCAGATCAGGATAGAAGAAAGCGGTTTCGTTCAGGTTTTGACGTACTGGAACTTTTTCCAGGTTTTCTTTTGAATCTTCTTTATCTAGGGCTTGATCAGCCTCAGTATTCTGAATTCCAGCAGCATTAGATTTCATCACTTTTTTGGCCTTATATCCTACTGCCACCACCTCTTCGATGTTTGCTGCTCTTGCATTAGCAACCGGAGCTGGCATTGCCGTACTTTCTAACTGTATTCCTGCCACTCTTCCTCTTAGACCATAACTGCCAAAATCACCATCGAACCAATTAAAGTTTGGTATCTCTACATATTTCCCATTGTAGTATTTCACTCTTTTCTGATAGTATTGCTGAAGAAGATATTGTCTGATATCGTAAGATGTAACGATAGAATATGGCGTATATAAATTCTGCCAGCTAAAAGTATTCACTGCAAACTGATCCAATGACATATCGTACATATTTGCCAATACTTCAGCGTTTACTTTTTCTTTATCATTTCCTGAAACTTTCACCGTCCATTTTTCTTTTAAGTTCGGTTCCAGTTTATCTCTGAAGGTAACGGTTTCAATTTTTACAGGCTGTTCGGTGTCTTTTATTTTTAAAGTTACAGATTGGGTCTGCACATCGTTGAATGCGGCAATCTGGAACTGGATATTCAATGCTGACACGCTTTTGTCTTTCGGAATATCAGTTGTGTATTCAAGGACTCCTTTTTTCAGTTGGTGCACTTCTGAAACTGTTTTTCCTGAACCGTCCTGGATGAATACGTTGACAAGCGCATCCGGAACTGCGGAATACACATACACTTTAGCCTTCTCTCCTCTCGAGAATTCATTCTTAGGCTCAATAACGGTCAGGAAGGTTTTTTGTGAAGATTTTAAAGCTCCTTTATCCCAGATACTGAAGTTCTGAGAAGATTTTATGGTGTCTTTTCCTTCGATATTATACAGTTCTAGCTGGTAATCGCCTGCTTCCAGTTTTCCTAAATCCAATTCCGCCGTCGGTTGCTGCTGTTTTTCAGAAATTATCTTTTCTGCTTTCAGATTTTTGGTCTCTTCGGCTTTGTCAAACAGATCGTGTGGGAATTTGCTTATGAATTCTTCTCTGGAATACTTCGGAAGATCCTGAACTTCTGTTGCAAAATTATCTCTGAAAATTCTATTCGGTACCGCCAGTTTTGACAGTTTTACGTTATAGGATTTTTTAAGATCCTGTTCATTATAATTCAGGGTTTCTACTTTCAGTTTTACATTTTCATCACTGAACGTATTCTTGATTCCGTCCGCTTTAATATAATGAGAAACTGAAGCTACTTTCAAGTGTGTATTGGCAGACTGCGTTTCTCCATTGATATCTGTTACCGATGCATTAATCTCATAGTTATCGATCTGAATTCCTTCCAGTTTTTCATCTTTTTTAAGATCAAGACGAATCACAAATTCTCCTTTTTCATTGGTTTTAGCCTCGCCAAGGATAGAATTTTCATTATCATCACCACGCGGATACCACCAGAAATATCTCCATCTGATGTTATGTTTTTTGATCTCGTAATTTACGGTTGTATTGCTCAAAGCCACTCCGGAGAACATCATTGCTTTTCCTTTCAGCTCTATGGTCTGTCCGTATTTGTATTCTTCTTTTACAGGATCAAAAGTCACTTCAAACTTCGGTCTTTTATATTCTTCAACTCTGATGTCTTTATAACCCTGAGATCCTTCATCTGTTCTCAGATAAAAAACTCCGTTCAGCTGACCTTTCGGAAGAATAAAGCTTCCGTGATAAGATCCGAATTCATTTGTAGAAAAATTCTGCGAAGAAACTTCCTGACTATTAGCATCCAGAAGTGTGATTTTCTGTTTTAAGCCCGAAATTACAGCTTCTGTCTCTTTATCTAGCTTAGTATTGATGACTTTGAAATAAACAGTCTGTCCCGGTCTGTAAATTGCTCTGTCTGTAAAGATCTGAGCCAGAGTTCGGGCCTGCTTATTTGGATTGTAATCTTCTGCATTTCCGCTATTTCCATACACCTGCATGATCTGGAAATCATTGGTCTTAGGCTGGCGGATGAGGAAAGTTCTGTAATATTCTTTGCTGTCTGTGGAAGGGAATTTAAAAACACCGTTCGCATCAGTTTTTCCGTCAATTTTATTTAAAGTTTTATTAGCAACAAATTCATAGAAAGTAAGACTTTCATTTGCTGCAGGCTTTCCGTTTTCACTATTCACCAGCTTCAGTGTATTGGAAAGCTGGTTTCTGTCTGTTTTTGTCTGGTAAATTATTCTGTTTCCGGAAACCAAGAAGTAGAAATTCTGTTTGGAATCATTGTCTTTTAGCTCAGATCCTGCAACGGAATATTCAACAACATAAATTCCGGAAGGCAGAGGTTTGATCTCCAATGAAGTTTTATGAACCTGATAGTCTTTGGAATCGCCAAGCTGGAAGGTTTCTTTTCTTACCAGGCTCTTTTTAACTTTTCCAAAGGTATTGTTATAAGAATTCTGTACATACTGCATCAACGTAGTAAAATCTTCTTTTACTTCATAGATGTTCAGAGAAAATTCCGCCACATTCTTATGGTCCGCTACAAAATGGATCGGCAGATTATTCTGGGTCTGCTGCTCATATTTAATGGTAAGAAACGGATTGATGATCTGGTTTTCCTTATTTTTTATGTTTTCAATAAATGGAGATTTCGGATACTGATTCTTTGCCTGAGCTGCGATGGCCAAAGCTTCTTTCTCTTTCTTTTTGGCAAGAAGCTCATTCATGATATCTTCCATGATAATCACTTTATAATCTCCTTCTGTTTCAGATTTCAAAAGATTCTGAAGCTGCTCAAGCTTGTCTTTACATTGATTATAATTGCAGTTCTCCGTCAGCTTTTCTCTCATGAAATACAACTTTGGATTTCCGCTGTTTTGTGCAATCAGTTCATCAAAAGTGGCATTAATCTGTGTTCTGTTCTCTGTTAATTCATTTTTTGTAAAAAGACCATTTTCAGAAAGAAAACTGATCTTTTTCATAGAATACCACTCATAGACGGTCGGAAAATAAGCAATATCCTTAATCTCTGTAAAAATATCCTTATACTTTGACAGTGGAATTTTCTTCATCTCCTGCTTCTGCTGGTCAAGCTCCTGATAGCTTTTTTTCAGATAGTTTTTAAAGTCAAGCTTAGTCCAGGTTTCGATCTGGGAAAAATCCTGAGAATTGATATTGGTTCTGCTCTCTATTTCCCATGAGTTCTGGTTATAATAGTCCATAAAGAAACCATTCAGAAGAACATTATATACCAATTTCTCTTCTCCTTTAAGTTTAGAATCTGTTTCCTGAAGCTTCTTAAAAAATTGGGATGCAGAATCATTTTTATCATCATCTACTGTTTGGTTGACAATACTGAATTCCGCTTTCAGGGAACGGATGAGCTGTATGGTATTATTTTCTTTCATGGCGTGGTTTTGTATGTCTAAAATGATGGGAAGATTAGATTTATAAGCACCTTTCGCACTGTTTTCAGTTACTTTCTTCCACTGGTCGTCATAGTATTTTTGTGCCGAAACAGCAGAAAAGCTCAGCATTAGAAGCAAAAGCATAAAAATCTTGGAAAATATTTTCATATATGTTATTTTTGATAAATGAATTTCTTAAAAATACTGAAAAAAACTGTCATTGACAGCCAAATTTATGTCTCCGTTATGGGAACTTTATTTGCAGTATTTTTCATGAAAGAGCAAAACACATTCCGTTTCCCTACCATACTGCTCATTTTCATTACTTATTTCAGCGGTTATCTTTACACGAAATACCAATATACCAGACACTTTTTGAAAATACTGGTGCTGAACGCAGCAGCGGGTATTGTGTGTGCTTTTCTGATCATTCATAATCATAATGGGATAAGACTTCTGAAATGGTTTATCATTGTGGTTCTGGGATTACTATACAACAGTTTTTTCCTGGATGTTTATATCCGGAAGATTCCATTGCTGAAAGTATTTTATGTAGGCCTGGTCTGGGCGTTGGTCAACAGCTGGCTTACACTCCCGGAATTCAGTCTTGCTATTTTCCTGATCAGCTTCTTTTTTATAACGGCGCTCGTTCTGCCTTTTGATATCCGGGATATGAAAAGTGATACGGTACAGACTTTTCCCAAACTGATCGGCGTACAGAATACAAAATATATTGCTTACCTTCTAGTCTTTATCAGCATGCTTATTGCTGCATTTTTTCTTAAACCTGTTTATGGTACTGCATTTTTTCTATCGGGAATTATCACCTTTATCCTGATCTATTTCTCTGAAAATAAAAGAGATGACGCTTATTTTTCTTTCGGGATAGAAACCTGCTCTGCACTTCCTTTTTTATTTTTACTAATAATGGAGTATTTTTGACGAATGATAATCAAAAAGCTTTCCCTTTACAATTTCAAAAACCACTCGGAGAAGAAGTTTGAGTTTTCTCCGCAGATCAACTGTTTTGTGGGAAACAACGGCGCCGGAAAGACCAATATCCTGGATGCGCTGCATTATTTATCTGTAGGAAAAAGTTTTTTAGGGAATACTGATTTTAACAATATCAAAAGGGAGGAAGATTTTTTCTCCATTGATGCAGAGATCCTTAATGAAGACAGTGAGGATATTATCAAGATTTCTCAGCCTAAGGAAGCCAAAAAGATCATTAAAAAGAATGATAAAAGCTATGACCGACTTGCGGATCACATTGGATATCTGCCGAGTGTAATGATTTCACCATATGATTCCAACCTGATTTCGGATTCGGGGGAAAGCCGGAGAAGATTTCTGGATTCTATGATATCCCAGACCGATTCGGAGTATCTTTTTGACCTGATACAGTATCAGAAAACGGTACAACAGAGAAATGCGCTGCTAAAATATTTCGCTAAAAACAGAACCTGGGACAAGGATTCTCTAGAGATCTATGATGGCCCGATCTCAAAATTCGGAACCAATATTTTTGAGAAAAGAAGAAATTTTGTTGAAAAACTCGGGCCTATTGTTCAGAATTTTTACCAGATTATTTCCGGAGGAAAAGAAATGGTTTCTGTTTACTATCAGTCAGATTTAAGTGACAGCTTTGACTCCGCTCAGCCTGAGAAAGCTTTTAGAACCCTTTTAACGGATAGTCTTGAAAGAGACCGGATGCTGACGTATACTTCAAAAGGAATTCACAAAGATGATCTTCTGTTTGAAATGGATCATGTATTGATCAAAAAAATAGGTTCACAGGGTCAACAGAAATCTTTTCTCATCTCTTTAAAGCTGGCTCAGATGAGTCTTGTAAAAGAGCTGACAAAAAAAACTCCGATCCTTCTTCTTGATGATATTTTCGATAAGCTTGATGATACGCGAGTTTCACAGTTGATCGAGCTGGTTAATCAGGAAAGTTTCGGACAGATTTTCATTACGGATACGCACAGGGAACGTACGGAAAGTGTGGTGAAGAAAATTAATGAGGAAAGTATAATTTTTGAGGTTTGATAAAGTTTTAAGATTATTCTCGAATATCAGACGTCAAATCCCAAACCCAGAAAATCATTCCATGAAGAAGAATAAAAAACGTGAATTTCAATCCTCGGAACTTGTAAAATCTTTTGCAAGGATTTATGGTTTTGAGCATAAGCTGATTGCTTTTGAAATTAAAGATTTTTTGGAAGATTATTTGGATGAAAGCCTTTTTAAGGAGATCAAAAGCGTTAATATTGAGGACAAATGCATCATGATCAGGATCGATTCTCCTTTGCTCAAGCATGATTTTCAGATGCGGAAAAGCTTTTATCTTAAAAAATTCCAGGATAAGTTTGGAGAGGATAAATTCAATGATATAAAAATTACATGATCATATTTATCTAAGCTTAGTTTTAAAATTAAATCATATATTTGGGAACAACAAATAGATCACCAGACTATGAAAAAATTAATATCAAAAAGACTGACAAGAGAAAGATTAAAAAAAATCCAGGGAGCTGCAGGCCAAATTTGCTGTGCTGTAAGCTGTGCCAATGAAAACGAATGTGCATACTGGACCCAACTTCCAGCAAAATGTCCATTACTCCCTATCTGTATTTAAAATTAAATAATGCTCCTTAACGGGGCATTATTAATAAAGATGATGCAATCAAAACAATCTAACGCTCTTCCGGCTTATTAGAAATAGTACTGCTCATCAGGTCATCCGCCTTTTTATCCAAACCTGAACGCAACGGGAAGAAAAACTTAAACGGATGCTTTACAAAATATTTGAAAATCTCCCTGTAAATTTCACTTACCTGCCCAAAATTCATTTTCCTTGATCTGAATGCCAAAAACATGGACAGACTAAAGCTTACCAGGAAGTTGAAGAATCCTATAAGAAAAACAGTGAAGAAAGATATACAGAAGGTGTAAGTATCCACAGAAAAATCTTTTCCATAAAGCCCTAAAGCAAAATTTCCGGCCGCGAAAGTAATATGCCTGATATCAAGATCCAATCCGAAAAATAAGCCTACCGGAGCTGTTGCTCCTAAAAATACCCCAAACCAGAAATTGGAAACGATTCCCGGCCAGTTTTTAGCATAATATTTAGATAAACTTTTTGCAAATTTCTTTCCTAAAAAACTTCTGATAGAAAGATTTTTTGCAATTCTTTCCGGAATCTGGTAGAAGACTGAATTGTTTCCTATATTCCCTGAAATAATCCCTGAAATAAACAGGTAAAATCCAGCAATACTGGCATGTAATATAGCTTTTGACTTGAACGGATCAAGGTCTTTTAGTAATTTATCTGACCGTTCTACGGCTAAATTCTGGGAGAAAAATACATCCAACCCATAAATGATCGCCAGCGCAATCGGGAATGAAAGAAGCACATTGCCTACAAATGCAATGAACTGGCTCCTGAAAAGCTTTGATACCAGATGGGCAAATTCAGTATTATTACGCTTGCTGTTTCCCTCTTCAGACAAAACTTTGGTCATCGTAGCCGCAGTCATTGCAGGCTGTTTGGTAGCCAGCGTAAAACCCATCAGATAGATCATAATGAACCCCATCGCGTAGTTCATTGAGTATAAGAAGGCATGTGAAAAATCGCTTCCGGGAATATATCCGTAAAGCATTTTCAAAACACAAAGCACACCAACGATAATTCCTCCTCCACTGGCTTTATAAAACATCGTCATATATTCCTTCCGGGTAGATGTGATGTAATGAGTACCGGTTTCTGCCGTGTGGTTGGTTATAAGATGCGAGAGAAGACGTGTGCTGTCGTTAATCAGGTCTGCAATATTATTTTTATGGGACTTGTAGCTGAGTATATTAAAGATCAGCTGTTTAGACTTTATGGTAATATCCTGCTCATTATCAATCACCAAAAGCTGTACGATCTCATAGATCCTTTCGGTCTGCTGGCGGATTTTAAGCAGCGACTGGTTGATTTTCCCGGAAATCCCATATTTAGCAGAATTTTTAAAAGCAATATTGACAAATTCATGACAGTGCTCTGTATAGATCTTGATCTGCTTATAGCGGCTGTCTTTGGAATGAAGCTGCAGCTCCGGATCATTTTTAAGATCTTCAGTAAGGGCTTCCAGTTCATTCTGAAGAGCCAGAAAAGGATTATCCAGGTTTCTGTATTGAGGTGCCATTCTTACGACCTCCACTTCCATAGCCATCCCTGTAACACGCCAGGAAAGAATGCTCATCGAAAAGATCAGTTCTTTTTTGACATTGGGTCTGGTAATGAAATCTGAAGCGCCCAGAAGGCTTAAAAATTCATCAATTTCATTCTCCGGAAGATTGTGAAGATATTTCAGATCGCTTTTGGGTCTAAAGCTAACGTTATCAATCATGTACCACACCGTTTTTTCATTTTCTACGGGCGGAAGTATTTTGTTAAGGATTCTTTTTTTAAGTTCCGGAAAGAAAGCATTTTCCGAAAGAATATTAGCTTCGGTAAGGGAAAGGTTGAAGGGTCTCCCTTTGAAAATATTATGGATGTAATGTTTAAAATTTTCAGCAAAATCCGGATTATTTCTTAGAAAATTAAGGACATCTGTAAAATCTGCCCTTTTAATGCTCTCTAAAAACTCGGCAAATGGTTCTAAAGAAATAGTCTCGTTCTTAAAAGAGAAATATTTTTTAAGAACTGATTCAAAATTTGTGCTGGAATTAAAAAATTTCATTAGGGCAAAGATACTATTTCAAACTCACATTCCTCATCTGTCTCATGATCCAATTGTGTTTCTTTCTTAAATAAGGGGATGGATTTTTAGGATCATATTTCTTTGGATTAGGCAGTACGGCAGCAATCCAGGCTGCATCTGAAGCACTTAAATCTTTGGATGATTTTCCAAAATAATACTGAGCTGCAGCTTCTACTCCAAATACACCCTGTCCCATTTCGATCGAGTTCAGGTATCGTTCTAAAATAATGTCCTTGCTCCACACTTTCTCAATAATGAAGGTATAAACGGCTTCCAGTCCTTTTCTGAACCAGCTTCTTCCCTGCCAAAGGAAAATATTCTTTGCAGTCTGCTGGGAAATGGTGCTTCCGCCGCGGATTTTCTTTCCTTTCTCATTATTCTTCATGGCCTTCTCAATGGCTGTATAATCAAACCCGTTATGATTAAAGAATTTCTGGTCTTCAGAAGCAATCACCGCTTTTTTAACATTATTTCCCATTTCATCATAGGAAATATAATCTCTGTGCAGCTTTCCAAATTCGAAAAGACCTCCAATCTGCGTAATGGTAACCGGCGGATTAAAGAATCTGCCCCAAATAATAAAAACTACATTCAGGACAAGAATAATAAAGATAGCCTGTTTAACTTTTTTCCACATAATTTTGTCTAAAGGAACTGCAAAAATAAGCAATTCACCCGAGTTATTGAAGCTCTTTCATATAGGTTAACTTATATTCCGGAAGAAGTTCGGGATGGAAGATTCTGATGTAATCTTTCAGGATAAGATCGGCCCGTACAGCACCACTTTCAAAAAAGTCATTGGCTTTGATTTTTTCTTTTCCTGCAACGGTATAAATTTTTCCTTTGTTGAATACTTCCAGCTTTCCGTAGAAAGGATTGCCGGCCAGCATCTCTTTTTTTGAGGTGTGATTTCCTGCATTCACCCAATACTGCACTTTCCCTGATTTGGCATATACTTCTTCAAAACTCATCGTCAGAGACTTTTCTTCTTTATTGTCTTTCATGATATAGGAAGCATTGGCATCTGTAATATAGTTGGCCACAGAGGTTTTTCCGCCCGGAAGATACCATACATCTCCGTACATTTCATTGGCCAGCACCACTGGTTTTTCTTTTCCTTTTAATGCCAGCTGCTTCAGGTCATTATAATTTTTTTCAATTTCTTTATATCTAGCTTCAGCTTCTTTCTCTTTTCCAAAGAATTCCCCAAAAATTTTGATATACGCAGCTTTTTCTAACGGAAGCTGTTCCATATATTCATCCAGAAAAACTACCTGAATTCCATTATTTTTCAGAAGCTGATAGGCATTGTCGAAACTTGCAATATAATTGGTGAAAACTGCATCCGGTTTCATGGAAATGATCTTTTCTACATCATATTTCTGTTCGCTCCCCACATTCTGGATCTTACCTTCCTTTAAAAGATTTTGAATTTTCTCTGAATAAATGTACTCCGGACTGGAAACTCCAACAACCAGATTTTCCGCACCCAATTCAGAAATATATCCTGCCATGCTTGCATTTAAAAGGATAATTCTCTTAAACGGAGTCTGACTTGATTTAAAATTATAGGTGAAATTTCCTGACTTCAACTCTAAAAGACCGTCATGCTCTTTAAATTGAGTGCGACTGGATATATGGGTCCAGTCCGAGGACGATTTTTTTTGTTCTCTTTTACAGGAGATTAGCGCTATAACCGTAAATAAAAGTAAAATTCTCTGTTTCATCTTTCAAAGAAAAGAAAAAAGTGCTATATTTGCAAACCTTAAAACATCAAGGAAACGACGGCCTCGTGGCGCAACTGAATAGCGCATCTGATTACGGCTCAGAAGGTTACAGGTTTGAATCCTGTCGAGGTCACTTAAGGAGACAACTATTTGATAGTTGTCTCTCTTTTTTTACGCATAAAAGTCTCTATATCAAACTTTTACAGCCTGACATTTTATGGTTTGAATTTTTTGATGTGAAATCCCTAGTCCATCTGAAACAGACAGTCTAAAAGTGCTCTATCAGAGATTTCATCGGTATTGAAGCATAGTTTGAAATCCCATTAAGGTTCTAGTATTTTTTTCTCTTTCGGTTTATCATAATTTTTTGATACTAAATATAGTAATTCCAATATAATTTTAGCGTCCTTCTCATTTACCTGAACTCCATTCTTGGCCAGAATAATAATTGCTTGTTCTACTGAAACATTCCTATCAATGAAATTCATTTTTCTTATTAGTTTTTCGGTTACTTTTTTTTAATAATATTTTTGAAAATGCTTGATTCAAGTCCAAAGAGAGATCTCCTGTTTTATAATCAATATTAACTGGTGGAATAAGACTCACAAGACTTTTTTTATCTGAGATGTCAAACTCGGAAAATTTTCGAAAAACTTCGACTAATTCTTTATCTTTTATTTGATCCCTTTTATCAATAGCTTTTAATTTAAGAAAAATATCACGCGCTTCCTTCTTAAGATGCCTAATGTTAACTTGATTCTCTTTTTTTAATTCATTGTAGTCATCAATTTTTAATACTCCTGCTAAAAACAACTTTCTGCCTTGAGAAAGAACTTGCCCCTCTTCTTTTATTTTTCTCTCAATTAAATTTTGATTGTACAAATAACTTGCTTTCAGTGTCTTTATATTCTGGTCTTGTAAAATACATTTAAATAAGTCAATTGTATTATTTGATAGTATTAATTGCTGAAGCTTATTTTGATAACAATCATTCAGAAAAACTGCGTTTATCCTTGTCCTACAGCGATCATGACAATGATAATATGGGTATTTTTTTGAACTTCCTTGTGCAATACTTCCAGTGAGTTTTCGATCACAAACAGGACAAATCAAAAAACCTCTAAGAAAAAACATTGCTTTTAAATCATCCCTCTTAGCTGTAGTTTTTCTTTTTGTATTAATGACAGACTGAACCTGATAAAATAACGATTCAGATATTAAAGGTTCATGCAAACCTTTTATCATTTGTTCTTCATTAGATTTAAGTTTGACTGATATAAGCCCACAATAAACTGGATTCCGTAAAATTCTGAAAAAGTGTGACCGTGAGCATATCAATCCTTTCTCATTAGCCATTCTCATGATTTCAGAAATCTTATGATCGTTCTGGGCAACTTGATGAAAAGACCACTTTATAATATCCGCTTCAGGTTCTTTAGGAGCAATAGTTTTTTTACCATCCATTAATGTCAAATTAATAAATCCGATAGGTGCCTTATTAGGATACCTACCCATCAACTTCGCTCGACGAATACCATTTGCTGTATTTTGAGCCCTCCGAGTATTTTCCGCTTCCGGAACCGCTAAATATACAGCCAGCATAACGGTACTTTCCGGCACAGAAAAATCTATTGGTTGATCAATAGCCATTGCTGTTGTTTTATATTTCCGAAGCTTTCCAATCATTTCGTAAGCATATTCAACATTACGACTGAATCTGTCCCATTTTATAAATAGTATGTTTTTATCTTCTCCTGATGATTTCTTTTTAATTTCTGAAAACAATTCTTTCCACTCAGGTCGGTTGAAATTTTTGGCAGAATAGTCTTCACGATAGATTCCTTTGACTTCGATATTGTTATATTTACAATATTTCAATAATCTATCTTCTTGCTCAGGCAGGGAGTAACCTTTTCTTTTTTGTTCATCTGTACTTACGCGGACGTATAAATAGGCTGACTTCATATAATTAATGTATTTATTTGATTTACAAATTAATATTTTTAATCATATGAAATGATAAACAAAAAGCAGTTTACGCTATATCAATTAAAAAGGGAAATTCAGTAGAAACTTTCATAGCAGCAGCAGTAATTAATGACATTCTCACATCAATATGACACCTAGATATCAAAAGTATTTTTAAGGAACTGCAAAATTTTCATTACAATAAATACATATCTTCCTGTCATTAAGGATACCGCAGTAAAAAGGAAATATTACAGCAATAATGATTTAATAGCATAAAATCTATTTTAATATTTCATCCTTAATCCAAAGTAGATATTATTAGCAGAATCACAACACCCTGTTTTAACACACTCATAATCAAAGTCTATCAAAAATTTTCACCCAAGCAAATACAAGCCTTATCAACTTTTTACTCTCTCCTAGCATAATAATTCCAACCAAATTAAACTCCAATTGACATGCCTTGTAATTCGTGGATGTTATATTGTTTGTTTTTAGTTACAAACAATCATTAAGTTTAAATAATAATATTAATGGTCTTCTAAATCAAAGTTAAAATACCTTCCCGATTTACACAATATTATTCTCTTTATTACGGAAATCCATAATGCTAATATTTTAATATATCGTAGATTTCTCTTACCAAAATATTTATTATATTTAGTCAAACCAATAACTATGAAGGGATACACAATTGTGGATTGCCAGGCCATTAACCCACATATTAAATTTTTAAGGATTAACCCGACAGATCTTAAACTCACTCTCAAACATATACTTGATTCATTAATGAACCTTGTAAATCGTCAGCAAAAAGTGTACTGATTTAGGCTCTCACTTAAGGAGTGTTTCATAAGAGATTAATTTTTAAAT